>CAVXMR010000043.1:0-159785 GCA_963762765.1 uncultured Actinomycetota bacterium | reverse complement strand
TCGAACGCATATCGCTAGTTGGCGTGCAGTGCCCGCCAGGAACCGAAGGCAAGGGGGTTGCCGTGTACGAGCTGGTCGTCGGTCTTGGTGGCGGCCAGCACGAGCCAGAGCAGCGGCAGCACGAAGAACAGCACGAACAGCGTCAGCACGATCGCGGGCAGCGGGTTCGGGGGCTTCCGGCGGGTGCGGATCCCCGGCGGCAGGAGCGGGTGGACCGGCAGGGGCGCCTGCTCGAGGTCAGTCGGCATCGAAGAACCTCGACCGGGTCACGAACACGGCCGCGACGACCACGCTGACCACCAGCAGTTCCACCGAGATGGCCGCCGCGGTGCCGAAATCGTTCTGCTGGAACGCGTACTGGTAGGCGAGCTGGTTGAGCGAGTAGTCTCCGGCACGCCACGCCGTCGCTGGCCTGCGACAGCAGCTGCGGCTCGACGAACAGCTGGGTGCCGGCGGCGAAGCGCCATGATCACCATGTACGAGATCCACTTGCGCAGCATCGGCATCTGGATCCGCCAGCGCGATCTGGCACGGCGTTGGCGCCGTCGATCCGGGCGGCCTCGATGACGTCGGCGCTGATGTTGTTCAGCGCACCGTACATGATGACGATCCAGCCGCCGGCGCCGGTCCAGAACGCGATCATCGCGAACATCACCGGCAGGTTGCCCGGGCGCGATGACCTGCACGAAGCGTCTCGAAGCCCAGGAACCGCAGCAGGACGACTCGACCGGGCTGGACCGCGGGGTCGAGCACGAACAACCACAGCAGCACGCTCGACGCACCGGCCAGCGCGCCCGGCAGGTAGAAGACGAACCGCAGGGCCCGGCCCGCGGTCCGCGCACCCGGTCGCGTGGACCATGACCGCCAGCAGGATCACCAGCACCACCAGGGCGACCAGCCAGATGCCAGGTACAGCGCGACGTGGCCGACCGACGCGGCCAGAACCGGAAGTCCGCCGGCCACCTTGGCGAAGTTCGACAGCCCGGCGAAGCCACCGCCCGCGTCGGTCAACGCGAGATACACCGCGTAGACGGGCGGGATCCGAAGCACGCGAACGCGTACAGCGAGCACGACGTACCATCGCGGCGCGCGGAGCGGGCGTCAGCCAGCGCCGCTCCTCCCGGCCACCGCGGCGGCGGCCTGACAGCCGTCATTTGACGGTGTATCCGTCGACCTGCGCCTGATTCTTGATCGCTGTCTGCCACTCCGGGAGCAGCGAGGACCAGGCTCTTGCCGTCGGTCGATGGCCCGGGGTGATCGTCTTGGCCCAGATGGCCTCCTGGCTGAAGATGGCCGAGCCCCAGCCGGTCCAGATCGACCGGCCGCGGCCTTGACCACCGGCCCTGCAGGTCGCTGGCGTAGTAGCCGCTCGACTCCTGCTTCTTCACCCACTTCTCGGCGGCGCGCGCGTACGCCGGATAGCCGGGCGCGGACCCGCACCTGGTATTCGTCGGCGGTCGTGGCGAACCGGGAGGAAGCTCCTCGGCGGCCTTGAGGTTCTTCGAGTGGCTGCTGACGAACCAGGTGCCACCGCCGACGTTGCCCGACGTCGGACTCGCCTCGCCCTGCCACCGCGGCGGCGGCGCCACCGCCGAGCTGACCGGCCGGGATCTTGAGGGTCCGTTGTTGAAGATGGCGCCCGCGTACCAGGCCGGTCCGGGCATCATGAGGACCTTGCCGGCAGTACTTCTTGACGAACTCGGAGCTGAACACGCTGATGTTGGGCGTGGTGCCGTTCTTGATCAGCGTGTCCAGCATGGCCGCCGCCCGCTGGCACTCGGGGTCGGTGGTGTTCACCGTGACCGCCTTGGGCCCGGTGATCTCGTTGCGCCTGGCACTTGCTCGCCCCAGAAGTAGACCTCCGGGGTCCAGGCGTCACCCGCCGTGCCGACGATGTAGCCGGGGTGTTCCGCGGGCGACCTTCTCGCCCAGCGCCTGGTACTCCTGCCAGGTCGCCGGGACCTGGTAGCCGAACTGGTCCAGCAGCGCCTTGTTGTACCAGAGCACGGCCTGGGCAAGGTCGTTGCGCAGGCAGTAGACCTTACCGTCGACGGTGCACGGGATCGTTGGCGCCGGGTGCCCAGCCGTCCAAAGTGGACTGCGGGATCTGCCCCTTGTTCAGCGGCGCGGTGAACCCGGCCTGCTTGGCCCAGGTCACCTCGTTGTTCTGCGAGCTGAACACGACGTCCGGCCAGCCCTCGCGGGTCCGGTTGAACAGGCCGACCTTGGTCTGCAGGTAGTTCGAGCCGTTGGCGTCCCCGTCGTAGCCGACGATGTCGAGCTTCGTCTCGGGATGCTGCTTCTGGTACAGCTGGGCGGCCGCCGTCCGGGTCGAATCCACCCACACGGTCAGCGTGCCACCGGTCTGCGGTGGTGGCGTGAAACCGTTCTGCCCCGGTGTTTCACCGCCACCGCTCGCGCATCCCGCGACGATCACCGTGGCGAGTACTCCGGCGAGAACAGCTCTCATCCGCTACTCCACTTCGTTGTGGCCGCGCAGGCGAACCTGGGCAGGATGTGTCTGACTCATGAGACTTGGCGGGACGCGCCGGGTTTCGCGCGATTCGACGCGCTGTTGTCGTTGACCGGCACCGGGTGACCGCGATCAATGAGAGCAGCGGGCCTCCGCAGCGTCAAGGGATGTGTAGGCCTATTGCGCGTCATTCGACGCCTTCACCACCCAGGGGATGTAAGTTTCACGCTGTCCCGGCAAGTGTTGACCGGTCGACGGGGGAGCGCGGTAGGGTGCTCAGTCGGCGGATATTGGTCATACTCATTACGTGACCCGTGATGAGGAAGCCGCGCCGCTCGCTCCGTACCGGCCCGGATACGAGCTGGCGGCCGAGCGGATCCTGCAGCTGATCGCCGAGCTGGCACTCCGGCCCGGCGACCGGATGCCGACCGAGAACGCGCTGGCGGCACGAATGGGCACCAGCCGGACCGTGGTGCGGGAGGCAGTCAAGATCCTCTCCGCGATCGGGCGGGTGCGCGCACACAAGGGGCGTGGATTGTATGTGGCCGACGATGAAGGCATGCTCGGTTCCTCGCGGTGGGGCGGGTTCTTCCTGCCGACCGATCTCGACCACGTCTACATGCTCTTCGAGTTCCGCCGGGTGCAGGAGACCGCCGCCAGCAGGCTGGCGGCGGCCAACGCCACCCCCGGGGAGCTGCGCACGATCGAGGCCGCCGCCGAGACCTGCCGGCTGGCCCACGTGAACGACCAGACCGGGCTGTTCGACCGTGGCGACGACGAGTTCCACCTCGGGATCGCGGCCGCGTCGCACAACCAGTTCCTCGTCGCGTCGGTGCGGGAAGCCCGCCGGTTGCAGCGCCAGTCCAGCATCATCGGGATGCAGGGCACGATGGGCGGGCACGCCGCGGCCGCGATCGACGAGCACGCCGCGATCTACCAGGCGATCCGCGACGGTGACCCGGATGCGGCGGCCCAAGCGGCCGCCGTCCACCTCGACAACACCCTGGAGGACTACCGCAGGGAGATTCAACGCCGCATCTTCGGCCAGTGACGGCCGCGAATTCCCGGAGCGGGGCTCCGGGAATCGAAGCGCGCGTGTTCCTCTGTGGACTTTGCGGTGCCAAGATTCGTTGCCGCTGAGTAAGTTTCATCGACGCTTCCTCTCGGTCGCCGCGTATTCCTCCCTGTTGGCCGGGCATTTTCCCTGTATTCCCAAGGTGATCAGCTCCTTCGTGAGCGACGGCCGCCTGACTGAGGTGGACCTCCTCATTGACCTTGGCGCCTCTGGCTCCTATCTTGAGGGTGGTATTTAGTTCGATTCTCGAACAAATTCACGGCGCACCCCCCGGCGCGTCCCCCGCACTCCTGAAGAGGAGTACCCGTGACAATGCTGTCTCGTACTCTGCGCGCGACCGTCCTGTTCGCCGCGCTGATCCTGGCGCTCGCGATACCCGCGACGGCTTCGCCTGCCGCGACCTTCAAGGTTCTGGTGTTCTCCAAGACCACCGGCTTCCGGCACGACTCCATCCCCGCCGGCATCGCCGCGATCCGGCAACTGGGGCAGCAGAACGACTTCGCGGTGGACGCCACCGAAGACGACACGAAGTTCACCGACGCCAACCTGGCCCAGTACGCGGCCGTGATCTTCCTGTCCTCCACCGGCGACCCGGTCGGCACCCAGGCCGAGAAGGACGCGTTCCAGCGGTATATCCAGCACGGCGGCGGGTTCGTCGGCATCCACGCCGCGTCCGACAGCGAGTACGACTGGGCCTGGTACGGCCAGCTGGTCGGCGCGTACTTCAAGCAGCACCCGGCACAGCAGAACGCGCTGGTGAAGGTCGAGGACCGCACTCACCCGTCCACCCAGGGCCTGCCGGCCCAGTTCACCCGGTACGACGAGTGGTACGACTTCCGCACCAACCCGCGCCCGTCGGTGCACGTCCTGACCACTCTGGACGAGTCCAGCTACTCGGGCGGCACGATGGGCGCCGATCACCCGACCACCTGGTGCCACAACTTCGACGGCGGCCGCGCCTGGTACACGGGCCTGGGCCACACCATCGAAAGCTTCAGTGAAGCGAACTTCCTGCATCTGCTGCTGGGCGGGATCCAGACCGCGGCGGGCGCGGTGCCCGCCGACTGCTCGGTCACCACGCCACCGCCGCCGACCGGCAAGCAGATCGTCGGCACCCAGTCGGGCCGGTGCGTCGAGATCCCGAATTCCTCGACGGCGAACGGTACCCAGGCGGACTTGCGGGATTGCGCCACCCAGCCGAACCAGCTCTGGACGTACACGGCGGGTAAGCAGCTGATGGTCTACGGGAACAAGTGCCTGGACGCCAACGGCCGTGGCACGACCAACGGCACCCAGGTGATCATCTGGGACTGCAACAACCAGCCGAACCAGCAGTGGACCGTGAACACCAGCGGCTCGATCGTCGGTGTGCAGTCGAACCTGTGCATGGACGCGAACGGCCAGGGCACCGCGAACGGCACGAAGATCATCCTGTGGGCCTGCGGCGGGCAGTCCAACCAGCGATGGACGCTGCGCTGAACCAGCACATCCTTCCGTCCCGAGGAGAGTTCGTCATGTCCGGATTTTCCGCGCTGCGTCGCGGCGCGCTTGCGGTGACCGGGTTCCTGCTCGCCGCGATGGTCCCGGTGCTCGCGCCGCACGCGAGCCCGGCCGCCGCGGCGGCGTTGCCGCCGGACTCGAAGTTCCAGAAGGTGACGCTGCACACCGAGACCTCCAACCCGATGGCGCTGGACGTCGCACCGGACGGCCGGGTGTTCTACATCGACCGGCTCGGTGACGTAAAGGTCGTCAAGCCCAACGGCGCCACGGTCCTCTCGACCCACCTGAACGTGTTCACCGCCAACGAGTCCGGCGGGCTCAATATCGCGGTCGATCCGGGCTTCGCGACGAATCAATGGGTGTACGTCTACTGGTCGCCCAACGGCGCCGACGTCGACCGGCTGAGCCGGTTCACCGTCAACGGCGACACGATCGACCAGTCGACCGAGAAGCAGGTCCTGAACGTGCCGGTGCAGCGTGCCGAATGCTGCCACCACGGCGCGGGAATGGTCTTCGACAAGGCGAACGGGAACCTGTGGTTGTCGGTGGGGGACAACACCAATCCGTTCGCCTCGGACGGGTACAGCCCGCTCGACCAGCGATCCGGCCGCGCCTTCTGGGATTCCGAGCGGACCGCGGGCAACACCAACAGCCTGTCCGGCAAGGTCCTGCGCATCCACCCCGAGCCCGGCGGGACCTACACGATCCCGCAGGGCAACCTCTTCGCGCCTGGGACGGCCAACACCCGCCCGGAGATTTACATGATGGGCGAGCGCAACCCGTTCCGGATGGGGCTCGACCCGAAGACCGGATATCCGCTCGTGGCCAACTACGGTCCGGACGCGGGCAACGCCAACCCGAACCGCGGCCCGCAGAACACCGTGGAATGGGACGTCGTCAGCAGGCCGGGCAACGCGGGCTGGCCGTTCTGCATCGGACCGAACGTGCCGTACAACCAGTACAACTTCGCCACCGGTGCCTCCGGCCCGCAGTTCGACTGCGCAGGCGGCCGGACAACAGCTCGCCGAACAACACCGGCCTGACCAAGCTCCCACCGGCCATCCCGGCCCAGGTCTACTACCACTACCAGGCGGACCCGGCGCATTTCCCGCAGCTCGTCCGGTGGGGCGCCGATGGCCGGGCCGGTCTACCGGTACGACCCGAACCTCGCCTCGGCCCGCAAGTGGCCGGTCGACTTCGACGGCCGCGCGGTGTTCGCCGAGTGGAACACCAGCACGATGTACACCTTCCAACTGGACGCGGGCGGCACGAACGTCACCTCGATCGACAAGCTGCTCCCGTCGGTCAAGTTCAACCGCCCGATGGACTTCAAGTTCGGCCCGGACGGCGCGCTCTACGTCATCGAGTGGGGCAGCGGCTACGGCGGCGGTAACGCCGACGCGGCCATCGACCGGGTCGACTACCTCGGCGGCGGTTCGGCCGCGCCGGTCGCGAAGGCCGCGGCGGACCGCACCAGCGGACCCGCCCCGCTCACGGTGAACTTCTCCAGCGCGGGCTCGAACGATCCCGGTGGATCCGCTCTGCGGTACTCCTGGGCCTTCGGGGACGGCAGCACCTCCACCGCGGCGAACCCCAGCCACACCTACGCCGCCGGCAACTACACCGCGGTGCTCACCGTGACGAACTCGGCAGGTGCCACCGGAACCGCGAGCGTCACCATCACCTCGGGCAACACCGCGCCGACCCTGACCATCACCGCACCACCGGGCGGCGGGTTGTTCGACTGGGGCGACAAAGTGAACTTCGCCGTCACGGTCAGCGATCCCGAGGACGGCACGATCGACTGCTCGCAGGTGACCGTCCAGGCCATCCTCGGCCACGACGAGCACGGGCACCCGCTCGACCAGTACCAGGGGTGCACCGCCGAGGTACAGACCACGCTTTCCTCGGGACACAGCGAGAACGACAACATCTTCTACGTCCTCGAAGCGTCCTATAAGGACAAGGGCGGGGCGGGCGGGGCCAGCCCGATCACCAGCCGGTCCCAGGTCATCCTGCAGCCCAAGCGCAAGCAGGCGGAGTTCTTCAGCGCCACCGGCCGCACCGCCGACGGGAAGGGCACCGACACCGCGGGCGTCACGGTCGAAGCCGCGACGGATCCCGATGGGCGGCGGCGAGAGCGCGGCGTTCATCCAGGACGGCGACTGGTGGTCGGTCGACCCGCTCGCGCTCAACAACATCACCGGCCTGCGGGTCCGGGCCGCCTCGGGCGGTTCCGGCGGCACGCTCGAGGTGCACCGCAACTCCCCGGGTGGGGCGCTGGTCGCCTCGGTCCCGATCACGGGAACCGGCGGCTGGCAGACCTGGCAGGACTTCACGGTCACCCTGGCCAATCCGCCCGCGGGGACGGGGTCGCTCTACTTCGTCGCCCGCAACCCCGCCGGCCAGAGCGGAGCCGCCTACCTGTTCAACGCCAACTGGATCGACTTCGTCGGCGCCGGCGTCGGGCATCCGGGCACCACACCGCCGCCGACCGGGAAGCAGATCGTGGGGACGCAGTCGAGCCGCTGTGTCGAGGTGCCGAACTCGTCCACGACGAACGGTACGCAGGTGCAGTTGCAGGACTGCGGCAGCCAGGCCAACCAGTCGTGGACGTACACGGCGGGCAAGCAGCTGATGGTCTACGGGAACAAGTGCCTGGACGCCAACGGCCGTGGCACGACCAACGGCACCCAGGTGATCATCTGGGACTGCAACAACCAGCCGAACCAGCAGTGGACCGTGAACACCAGCGGCTCGATCGTCGGTGTGCAGTCGAACCTGTGCATGGACGCCAACGGCCAGGGCACCGCGAACGGCACGAAGATCATCCTGTGGGCCTGCGGCGGCCGGGCCAACCAGCAGTGGACCCTGCGATGAGCAAGGAGCCCCCGATGAAACGCCTGTTCCGCGTCCTGCTGGCAATGGTCCTCATGGTGCCGCTCACGATGTCGCTGACGGCCGGCCCGGCCGCCGCGGCGGCGTTGACGAAGGTCACCGACTTCGGCGCCAATCCCACCAACCTCGGCATGTACGTGTACGTGCCGGACAAGGTGGCGCCCAAACCCGCGCTGCTCGTGCTGGTGCACTACTGCGGCGGTTCGGCGGGCGCGGTCTTCAACGGCAACGGACACGACTACGCGACGGCTGCCGACCGGTACGGATACGTCATCGTCGTGCCCGAGGCGACCCGCGACGGGCACTGCTTCGACGTCTCCACGAAAGCGGGCCTCACGCGGGGCGGTGGTAGTGACACCACCGGCATCATGTCGATGGTCGGCTGGGCACGGCAGCGCTACAACGTGGATCCGGGCCGCATCGTGGTCAGCGGCTTCTCGTCGGGGGCCATGATGACGAACGTCCTGGCCGCCGAATACCCGGACGTGTTCTCCGCCGGTGCCGCGTTCTCCGGCGTGCCGGCCGGATGCTTCGCGACCACCGACGGGTCGTTGTGGAACAGCCAGTGTGCCGGCGGGAACGTGATCAAGTCCGCGCAGCAGTGGGCCGATCAGGCACACGCCATGTATCCCGGATACTCCGGTGCCTACCCGCGGATGCAGCTGTGGCACGGGAACCAGGACACCACCCTGGCCTATCCCAACTACGGCGAAGAGATCAAGCAGTGGACCGCCCTGCGCGGGCTGAACCAGACGCCGTCCTTCACCGATCACCCGCAGTCCTCCTGGACGCGGAACCGCTACGGCGACACCGGTACCCAGGCAACCGTCGAAGGCATCACCATCGCGGGCACCGGCCACACCCTGCCGCAGGCCGGGATGCTCGCGTACGCGATTTCCTTCCTGGGCCTGGACGCCGGCGGCACCAGCGTTCCGGCCGGTGCCGGTCCGGTCCGCGCGGTGACCGCGGGCCGGTGCCTCGACGTCCCGGGCCGGACGACGACGCAGGGCACGCGGCTCGCGATCTGGGATTGCAACGGCGGCACGAACCAGACGTGGATGTCCACCGCCGCCGGTGAGCTGACCGTGTACTCCGGCGATTCGCTGCGCTGCCTGGACGCCGAGGGCGGCGGCACCAGCGCGGGCACGGCGACGATCATCTGGGCGTGCCACGGCGGCGCCAACCAGAAGTGGCGGATCAACGCCGACGGCACCATCACCGCGACGCAGTCCGGGCTGTGCCTGGAGGTCGCTGGCGGTGGTACCGGCAACGGCACCGCCGTGCAGCTGGGCACGTGCAGCGGTGGCGCCGGCCAGAAGTGGACCGGTCCCACCGCCACTCCGCCGCCCACGGGCGGGCCGCTGCCGTCGAGCTTCCGCTGGAGCTCCAGCGGCCAGCTGATCGCTCCGAAGTCCGATGCCACGCATACCATCGCGGGCATCAAGGACCCCTCGGTGGTGTACTACAACGGGAAATGGCACGTCTTCGCCAGCGTGGCCAACGCCGCCGGGTACAACCTCGTGTACCTGAGCTTCACCGACTGGGCCCAGGCGGGCTCGGCGACGCACTATTACCTCGACCGGTCCGCGATCGGCACCGGCTACCGCGCGGCGCCGGAGGTCTTCTACTTCGAGCCGCAGCACCTCTGGTATCTCGTCTACCAGACCGGGAACGCCTCGTACTCGACCAATCCCGACATCTCCAATCCCGCCGGGTGGAGCGCGCCGAAGAACTTCTACTCGTCGGTGCCGCCGATCGTCCAGCAGAACATCGGCAGCGGCTACTGGGTCGACATGTGGGTCGTCTGCGACACGGCGAACTGCTACCTGTTCTCCTCCGACGACAACGGCCATCTGTACCGCTCGCGCACCTCGCTCGCGAATTTCCCGAACGGCATGACCGACACGGTGATCGCCGCGCAGGATGCCAACAAGTACGCGCTGTTCGAAGCGAGCAATGTGTACAAAGTGGACGGCTCGGACCAGTATCTGCTGATCGTGGAGGCGATCGGCTCGCAGGGACGGTACTTCCGGTCCTGGACGTCGAGCAGCCTCGCCGGCAGCTGGGCGCCGCTGGCCGACACCGAGAGCAACCCGTTCGCCGGAGTGGCGGACGCCACCTTCCCCGCCGGTACGTGGACCAAGGACATCAGCCACGGGGAAGCACTCCGGTCGGGATACGACCAGAACCTCACGATCAGCCCGTGCGGGATGCGGTACCTGTACCAGGGTCGTGATCCGAACAGCGGTGGCGACTACAACAGCCTGCCCTGGCGCCTCGGCCTGCTGACCCAGACCAACTCCACCTGCTGAAACGAGACCAGGATGCGGCGATATTTCCGGCTGGTCACAACGGTTGTGGCGGCCGTGCTCGGACTGATCACCGTCCCGGCGGCGTCGGCCGCCGACAACCCGTACCAGCGTGGGCCCGATCCGACCCCGGCGAGCATCGCGGCGGACCACGGGACGTTCGCGACCGCGCAGCTGAGCATCCCCAAGGGCAACGGGCTCGGCGGCGGTGTCGTGTACTACCCGACGGACACGAGCCAGGGGACCTTCGGCGCCATCGCGATCGCGCCCGGATACAACACCGAGTGGCGGTGGTACGGGTGGCTGGGGCCGCGGCTGGCGTCCTTCGGGTTCGTGGTGGTCGGGATCGAGACGAACAGTCTCAGTGACTACGCCGACGCCCGCGCCGACCAGCTGCTCGCCGCACTGGACTGGCTGGTCACGAGCAGCCCGGTGCGGGACCGGGTCGACCGGAACCGACTGGCGGTGGGCGGCCACTCCATGGGCGGCGGCGGGGCGCTGATCGCGGGCAATCGGCGCCCGGCGCTGAAGACCGCGGTCGGCATGGCGCCGTACGTCCCCGACGGCACGTTGCCGGGCATCAAGATTCCGACGGTACTGTTCGGCGGCCAGGTCGACACCACGGTCACGCCGTCGTACCTGGCGAAAGCCTACGCCACGATTCCCGCCACCACTCTGCGCGCGTATCCCGAGATCGCCGGTGAGGGACACGGGTTCGCGGCCGGTGGCGGTGGCGGGAACTCGGGGGCCTTCGCCCGGGTCATGATGGTCTGGCTGAAAGTGTTCATCGATTCGGACACCCGCTACCCGTCGTTCCTGTGCCCGACGCTGTCGAACATGAGCGGGATCTCGAAGTACCAGGCGAGCTGCCCGCTCGCGCCCGGCAGCACGCCACCGCCTCCCCCCGACACCTCGCGGCTGGTCAACGCCAATGCGGGCCGCTGCCTGGACGTGCCGGGCCTGGCCCAGGCCGACGGCACGCAGGTGGCGCTGTGGGACTGCAACAGCGGCGCCAACCAGCTGTGGACGATCACGCTCGGGCAAGCAGCTGCAGGTGTACGGCACCAAGTGCCTCGTCGCCGGTGAGCGGCTCGTCCGGAGCGAGCGCGGTGATCGGGGACTGTGCGGGCCAGCAGTGGAACGTCAACGCCGACGGCACGATCACCAGTGTCCAAACCGGACTGTGCCTGGACGCCTCCGGAGCCGGGACGGCCAACGGCACCAAGGTGATCCTGTGGACCTGCAACGGCGGAGCCAACCAGCGCTGGACCCGGAACTGACCGAGGTTTCACCGATGTTCGAGCACCAGAGGAGCCACGTATGGTGAGGTACAGATCGCTGTTCGGGTCCGTCGCGATCGGAGCCGTACTCGTGCTGGCCGGCGGCGGCAGCGGTTACGCCGCCACACCGGCTACGGCGACCGCCCCGGTGGCGGCGACCGCGGGATGCGGGAAAGCCCCGGGGCTGGCGAGCGGGAGTCACACGATCTCCAGCAGCGGCCAGAACCGCAGCTACATCCTGCGAGTTCCGAACAACTACGACAACAACCGCCAGTACCGGCTGTTCTTCGGGTTCCACTGGAACGGTGGTACCGCCAACGACGTCGACTCGGGCGGGACCGATGGCTACAACTGGTCCTACTACGGGCTCAGGCGGCTGGCGGACAACGCGAACAACGGCACGATCTTCGTTGCGCCCCAAGGCAACGGCAACGGCTGGGCCAACCCCGGCGGCAATGATGTCACCTTCGTCGACGACATGCTGCGGCAGGTCGAGGCGGCCCTGTGTGTCGACACGTCGCAGATCTTCGCCGGCGGGTTCAGCTACGGCGGCGGGATGAGCTACGCGCTCGCCTGTGCTAGGGCGACGGTCTTCCGCGCGGTCGCCGTCTATTCCGGGGCGACCCTCAGCGGCTGCAACGGCGGGACCCAGCCCATCGCGTACATGGGCTTGCACGGCTTGCGGGACAACGTCCTGCCCATCGCGAACGGACGGGCGCTGCGCGACAAGTTCGTCCGGAACAACGGCTGTACGCCACAGAATCCGCCCGAGCCGGCGAACGGCAGCCTGACCCACATCGTCACCGCCTACTCCGGCTGCAAGGCCGGATATCCGGTGGTGTGGGCGGCATTCGACGGCGCGGGGCACGACCCCGGCCCTAGGGACGGGTGCACCTGCGACGGCTGGCAGACCTGGACGTCGGGAGAGGTCTGGAAGTTCTTCACCCAGTTCGACTCCTCGACCCCGCCGCCACCGCCGCCCGCGCCGGTGGAGATCGGGGTGAACTACAAGCTGGTGGCGCAGCACAGCGGCAAGGACATGGACATCAGCGGTGCTTCCACGGCGGCCGGTGCCCTGCTCCAGCAGTGGACGGCCACCGGCGGGCTCAACCAGCAGTTCGACTTCATCGACTCAGGTGAGGGCTACTACCGGATCAGGGCACGCCACAGTGGACTGGTGCTCCAGGTCGCGGGTTCGGGCAGCGGCGCGGACATCAGCCAGCAGGCGGATGCCAACGCCACCAGCCAGCAGTGGCGGGTGGTCGACCAGGGCGGCGGCGTCGTGAGTCTCGTGAACCGGCTGAGCAGCCTGGCGATGGACGTCTGGGGAGTCTCGACCGCCGACGGCGCACGGATTTCACAGTGGACGTTGACCGGCAATGCGAACCAGCGATTCCAGCTCCAGCGCGCCTGACGTGCTGGGGACTCGTGAGCGTTCCGGGCCTTTTCGAACCGCCCGGAACGCTCACGAGTTATTCTTATCCAACCCACAGGACAGCGTCGTCTTGGAAGAGGGAACGTGCCCGCCGTCGAGTCACCTGATCTCCGCCCCACTTTGGCCGATGTCGCGCGGGCGGCCGGGGTGTCGACTGCCACCGCGTCCCGCGTGCTGAACGGTTTCCCGCGGGTGAGTCCGGGAACCCGCAAGCAGGTCGAGTCGGCGATCGTGCAACTGGGGTACGCCCGGCAGCGAGCGGCGCGGGCGTCGAGCGGGCGGAGTACCGGGTCGATCGCGCTGGTGGTGTGCGAGGAAGTACTGCGGTTGTTCGCCGATCCGTACTTTCCGCGGGTCGCCGCCGGGGTCGGCAAGGAACTGGCCGCGGTGGGCCTGCAACTCGTGCTGCTCACCGTTCCGGCGACGGAGAACTACCAGGCCCCGGTCCTGCGCTACCTCGAGGGCGGGCACGTCGACGGCGCGGTGGTCGTCGGCATGCACGGCCACCGCCCGCTGGATCTGGATTGGCTCGGCATCCCGGTGGTGTTCGGCGGACGGCCGGTCCACGAAGCGGAATCCGGCCGGCACGCCTACGTCGACGTGGACAACCAGGGTGGCGCCCGGCTGGCGACCCAGCGCCTGATCGATGGCGGCAGGCGGGCCGTCGCGACCATCGCCGGGCCGCAGGACATGACCGCGGGCCAGGACCGGCTGCTCGGTTACCGGCAGGCGGTGGTGCGGACCGGCTGCCTCGACCGCGGCCTGGTGGTGTTCGGCGACTTCGGCCAGACCTCCGGTGAGCACGCCACGGCCCGGCTGCTGGACCGCAGGCCGGATGTCGACGCCATCTTCGCCGCCTCCGACATGATGGCGGTCGGAGCGTTGCGCGCGCTGCACCGCGCGGGCCGGAAAGTTCCCGGCGACGTCGCCGTCATCGGGTTCGACGACCTGCCGATCAGCCGCTGGACGGATCCGCCGCTCACCACCGTCCGCCAGCCGGTGGAGGAGATGGGGGCGCGGATGACGGGCGAACTGCTGGCGATGATCAGCGGTGCCGCGCCGGCCCGCCGCACGGTCCTGGACACCCAGCTGGTGCTGCGGAAATCGGCCTGACGCGGGCGACGAGTTCGTCGTTCCGCGGTCGAATGTTCACGTTAACACTGCTGAAGGAGGACCCTTGACCATTCGAGCGCTATCGCGCGTGATCGTGCTGCTGGCCGTCTTGGCGGCGACAGCCCTGACCGGTGTGGCGTCGGCGGCGCCGACGTCCCTGGTGGGCGTGGCGTCGGGGCGGTGCCTGACCGTGCGGGGCGGCGTCGACACGACGGGAACGGCGTTGGAGATCCGGGACTGTGCCGATCAGGCGGGCCAGGCGTTCGAGTTCACCGCCGCGGGGGAGGTGCGGACGATGAGCGGCACGCGGTGTGTGGACGCCTACGGTGGCCGGACCTCGCCCGGGACAGCGGTGATCATCTGGTCGTGCAACGGCCAGGCGAACCAGCAGTGGCGGCAGAACGCCGACGGGACGATCACCGGCGTCCAGTCGGGGCTGTGCCTGGACGTCAACGGGGCAGGCACGGCCAACGGCACCGCGGTCATCCTGTGGACCTGCCACGGCCAGAGCAATCAGCAGTGGAGCACCGGAACCCCGCCGCCACCGCCACCGTCGGGGACGGCCCCGTGCGACATCTACGCTTCGGGCGGCACACCCTGCGTCGCGGCGCACAGCACGGTCCGGGCTCTGTACGGTTCCTACAACGGCAGCCTGTACCAGGTCCGGCGCGCGTCCGACAACACGACGAGGAACGTCGGCCTCCTGACCGCCGGCGGCGTCGCGGACGCTGCGGCCCAGGACTCGTTCTGCACCGGTACTTCCTGCGTCATCACGGTGGTCTACGACCAGTCCGGGCGGGGAAACGACTTGTGGTACCAAGGATCGAGCGCGGTCCCCGGCTCGAACCAGAGCAGCCCGGCCAAAGCGACCTCGGAGTCGCTCACGGTCGGCGGCGCCAAGGCGTACTCCCTCTACATCAATCCCGGCAACAGTTACTGGCGGGACGGTCACCTGACCGGCGTGCCGACCGGCAGCGCTCCCGAGGGCATGTACATGGTGACCAGCGGAACGCACGTCAACAGCGGCTGCTGCTTCGACTACGGCAACAGCGAGACCACCCGGAAGGCCGACGCGGCCGGGGCGATGGACGCGATCAACTTCGGCACGGAATGCTGGTTCGGCGGCTGCGCCGGGAGCGGACCGTGGGTCCAGGCGGATCTCGAGTGGGGGCTGTATTCCGGCGGGAGCCAGACCTGGAACCCCGGCCAGCGAGCCCTGCCCAGCCGGTACGTCACGGCGATGCTGAAGAACAACGGGGTCTCGCAGTTCGCGCTGCGGGGAAGCAACGCGCAGTCGGGCGGCCTCACCACGATGTGGAACGGCGGGCTGCCCGGCGGATACAGCCCGATGAAGAAGCAGGGGGCGATCGTGCTGGGAAGCGGTGGTGACTGCTGCAAACCCGGCGGCGGTGCGAACCTCAGCGCGGGGACCTTCTACGAAGGCGCGATGACCTCCGGCTATCCCTCCGACGCGACCGAGAACGCGGTGCAGGCCAACATCGTGGCCGCCGGCTACCGCTGAGCCCGCAAAGGACTCGTGAGTGTTGCGGCCGGTTCTAACCGGCCGCAACACTCACGAGTCTCCACCGAGCCCAAGTCCGTGAATGCCACATTCACGGCGTCTTAGGCCCTCAATGTGGCATTCACGGCCAACGAGTCCACCAACCCGGCCCGGCCAGCTAGCCGAGCTGCCATTGCTGGTTGCTGCCGCCGTGGCAGGTCCACAGCTCGACCGGGGCACCATCGGCGGTGGACGCGCCGGTCACGTCCAGGCACAGTCCGGATTGGACACCGGTGACCGCGCCGGGGGAGCTGACGATCCACTGCTGGTTGTCACCACCGTTGCACGGCCACGTCGCCACCTTCGTGCCCGCGGTCGTCCCGCGGCCGAACGCGTCCATGCACAGCGTCGTGCCGCCGATCGTGGCCGTGAGCTGATTGGACGACGTGCGTGTCCAGTTCTGGTTCGCCTGGCCGGTGCACGCGGCGATTTGGAGCTGGGTGCCCTGGGTGGAATTCGGTGCGGTCAGGCACTTGCCCGCGCCCACCGCGTGCAGCGGCCCGGTGGTGTCGTTGCCGCCACCGACGCCGTAACCGGCCGCCGTGATGTTGGCCTGCACCGCGTTCTCCGTGGCGTCCGAGGGGTAGCCGGAGGTCATCACGCCCTCGTAGAACGTGCCCGCGGACCCGATGCTGTTGTCACCGCCGGTGCCGAGGATGATGGCACCTTCCTTGCGCATCGGGTTGTAGCCCGCGACGTTCGGCCGTGCGCCGTCGTAGTAGGTCGACAGGCCACCGGACTGGGCGTTCCCGGCCCGGATCGCCCAGTGGTTGGGCTCGCCCTTGATGATCGCGGTCAGGTACCGGTGGTTCACGGTCGGGTCGTTGGCGTTGTACCCGGCGTTCACCCCCGAGTAGAGGCCGTTCTCGAGGTCGGACATCACCCACGGGCCGGGTCCGGTGCCGTAGCCCCAGACCTTGATGTTGCCGAAGTAGATGGCCTCCATGGTGCCGTTGCCGTTGTCCCGGCTGTTGCGCTCGGCGTTGCCGTAGTCGAAACAGCAGCCGCCGTTGTAGTGCGTGCCGTCGAAGATCGCGTACATTCCTTCCGGCTGATCACCGGTCGC
This sequence comes from uncultured Actinomycetota bacterium, assembly GCA_963762765.1. GTDB lineage: Bacteria > Actinomycetota > Actinomycetes > Mycobacteriales > Pseudonocardiaceae > Amycolatopsis. Next base: position 143,075 of record CAVXMR010000043.1, on the reverse strand, counting down.
GACGCCATTGGTGTTGTTGTTGCGATAACCGGTGCCGGGTGCGACGAAGACGCCGTACGCCTTGTGCCCGGCCATCGTGATCGGCGCGGCGGCCGCGTTCGCGAGATTGTCGTACCCGCCCGAAGCCGGTCCCGGGAACCCGCCGGGTGGCGCCTGGGTGAGGTGGTTGCCCCGCGGGGACTGGTCGTAGATGACCGTGATGAGGCAGGTCGTGCCGGCGCAGAAGGAATCCTGCGCCGCGGAATCGGCGACACCGCCGGCGGTCAGCACGCCGATGTTCCTGGTCGTGTTGTCCGACGAACGCCTTACCTGGTAAAGGGAACCGCTGTACGCGCCGTACAACGCCCGGGTGGTGCTGTGCGCCGCCACGCACGGCGTGCCGCCGGCGGCATAGATGTCGCAAGGCCCCTGTGTCGCGGCCTGAGAGGGGGGCGCCGTTCCGGCGATGAAGCCGACCGCGAGTGCTGCCGCCGCACTCGCCAGGAGCGTCCGCCTGGCATGTGATGGAGGTCGAGAGACCATTGTGAACTCCTTTGTCCATGGTCACACGAAGGCCCACTGTTAGCGTTAACATTTCGGCGCAGACGAAGTGCGGGCCTCGAGTTTGAGTGCCTGAACCGGGGGACGTCCATTACTATCCGCCCCCGCCGGAAGGCGCGTCAAGGTTTCGGCGTACCGGGAATTGAGGACCGGGTTTTCCTGCCGAGGGCAATCGAATTCGACGAATTCCGGGCAAAGGGGTTTACGCCGGGACGGCCTTACGCCGCCGGAGCAGAAGCTGGGTCACCGGCATCGCGCCGACACCGTGCACGAGCACGCTCCCGAGGACGCACACCACGGTGATGGTCAGGATCGTGTCGGCGACGGTGCCCTCCGGCAGCCGGTTGAACGCCAGCAGCCCGAACACGATCGACGTCGTCCCCCGCGGCCCGAGCGCGCCGATGAGCAAACGCTCACGGCGCGGGAACTTCGACCCGATCAGGGAAAGGAACACCGGCGCCACGCGCAGCGCGGTAAGTGCCGCCGCGCAGAACAGGACCACCTGCCAGGAAATCCCGGTCGTGACGATGAGCACGGCCGCGACCCCGACCATGAACCACATGGTCATGGTCAGCACCGAGGTGAAGTCCTCCAGCAGCTGGAAGTCCTGGATCAAGGCGCGGCTGCTGTCCACTTTCCGGCCTGCCAGCGCGTGGCGGAGCCGGTGCGCCTTGGCTTGCCGGTGGACGTAGCGGAAGGCCACTCCGCAGATGAACGACGCGACGAACCCGTTGCCGTCGATGCCGACGGTGACCGTGTAGGTGAGCAAGGGCGCCAACAGAATCACGATGCGCGAGGCCTGGTCGGTGATCCAGCCGAGACGGTGCGCCTGGTCCATGAGCACGGCCAGGACGGTCCCGAGCACGACGCCGACGACCAGGGCCTTGAGCGCGAACGGCACCACGGTGCCCAGCGCGCCCAGCGGGGTGCGTTGCTGGTCGGTGTCGCCCGCCAGGATCAGGGCGAAGAGGAAGATCGGGGAAACGATGCCGTCGTTGTAGCCGCTCTCCACATTGAGCACGCTGCGCACGTGCACGGGCACCCCGCGGTCGCGGACCAGACGCTCGGCGGGGGCGAAGTCGATCGGCATGACGACGCCCGCGAGCAGCAGCAGCGCCGCCCAGGACAGGCCGGGGAACAGCAGCCAGCCGAGCGCCATGGCCAGCGCGAGGCTCAGCGGGAGCGCGATCAGCAGCACCCGCGCGACCGAACCCGGCGAGCTGCCGAAGAGCCGCCCGCCGCGTACCTCGGTGGCATCGGTGAACAGCAGCACGGCGAGGATGATCTCCGCAGCCTGCTGCACCGCATGGGTGTTCAGGACGGTGTCGATCGAGGTCTCGTTGAAGAGGCCGACCACGGCGCCCACCAGCACCAGGACCACCGGGGCGCCGAGGTTCCACCGGTCGAGGCGGGCGGCCGCCAGCGACCGGACCATGAGCGCGGCGACGATCGCGAGAAACAGGGAGTTCATCCGATCGAGGGTCTCGTTTCCGTGGGTCCGGCTGGGCTGGTTGGACGGTGGCTGCGCCGTGGGTGATCATAAACGAAGCTCACCGTTCACCGAGGTCCCGGCCTTGCGCGGGTCTTTCGCGCCGGCGCTCGGCGTCGCCGCCGAGCAGCAGGTAGGCCCCGGCCGTCCACGTGTACGCGCGGTCGCGCAGCCCTTCGCCGGTGAGCGCGTCGAAGTTCTCGGCGAAACCCGACTTCTCGCAGGTGGCCCGGAATCGGGCGCTCACCCGGTCCGCGAGCTCGACAGCGCCGCCGCGGCGTAGCCCGTCCTCGATGAGCACGGTGGCCGGCGCCCAGACGGGCCCGCGCCAGTATCCGTCCGCCTCGTAGTACGGCGACGTGGGCAGCTCGGTGGCCAGCCCGACCGAGGTCAGATGGTCCTCGATGCCGGTACACAGCCGGTCGAAGACCTCGCGCGGCAGGTGTTCGCCCAGCACGACGGGCATGAGGTCGAGGAGGCTGGCGCTGTGCCGGACGGCTCCCGTGGCGACCGCGCGGCTGACGAACCGGGTGCCGTCCCACAGCCGCGCCACCAGCTCGGCCAGCATGTCCTCGGCCCGCTCGGCCCAGTGCGCGGGCTCCGCACCCACCTCGGCGGCCAGTGTGGCGAGTTCCTTCATCTGCAGCACGAGGAAAGCCGCGAGGTCGGCCGACTGGACGAGGCGTTCCTCGGCGAACACCGAGGCGTTGTCCCAGCCGCTGTCGTTGCCGTGCTCGTAGTACGGGAGCCGGTGGCCGGGTGGGATCCGGTGGTCGAGCCAGAAGGACGTCCACGCCGCGAGCCTGCGGTAGGTGGTCTCGGTGCCGGGTATCCCGCCGGGGAGGCGTTCGCGCAGGCGGGACAGCGCCCAGCCGTGAATGGGCGGCTTGACGAAGTTGCGGAGCACTTCGGCGTGGGTGACCGAGTCCGGGAGCGCGCCCTGGACGTCCTGGTGGTCGAACACCGTCTGGAACTGGTCCCAGGCCAGGCCGGGCGCGCCCTCGGCCAGGGCGAGCGCGGTGAAGCAGTGATCCCAGCTCCACACCTTGTCCATCCAGTGCTTCGACATCAGCACCGCCGGCCGCTTGAGGAACCCGGCGGGCGCCACGGTGGCCGACCACAGGACGTAGCAGGCCAGTTCGGCGGCCGGGACCCGCTCGCCGCGCCACGGCGCGACCGCGTCGGTGAACCGGGCGAAGTCCTCCCGCACCGCGGCGACCGCGCGGGGAAAGTCCCCGGCGGGCAGCGCGGGTCGCCCGGCGGCGGCGAGTTCCTCGATCGCCAGCTCCCAGGCGCCGCCGTCCTCGCCCGCGACGACCATCCGCTCGGCGGTGCCGAGTGCCTGGTCACCGGCGTGGCGCGACTGTCCGGAAAGGACTCTCAGGCGGAACCGGTCGCCGGTCTCGTAGGAGGTGAACACAGCCCCGCCTGCCGGCGAGGCGAAGAAGTAGGTGCCGGTGAACGGGGTCAACGCCGGCACGGTCGCGCTGATCCGCATCCCGACGCCGGTGCCGGAGATCCGGAGCGTGTCGGGGGAGGAGAACACCGCGGTGATCCGGCCGCCGCGGCGCCTGCCACGTGATCGTCGCCGGATCGGTGGTGATCTCGGTGGCGACCCGGGCGCCGCCCGCCACCGGGACGAGGGACAGCACCGGGTGCATGCCGTTGCGGTGCGACACGATGTGGACGTCGTCGGCGTAGGTCGCCACGCCGATCACGGGGGAGAGGCCGAACCAGGCACCGGAGCGGCTGAACGGGATCTCCCGGACGGAGAATTCGGGCGCCACAATGGCTTCCTTTCAGTCCTTGACGGCTCCGGTCGTGATGCCGGCGGCGACGTAGCGCTGGGCGAGGACGAGCAGCACCGCCGCGGGCACGGACGCGACCACCGCCGTGGCCATGATGGCGTTCCACTCCTGGTTGTTGTTGCCGATGTAGCGGTAGATCCCCAGGGTGAGCGGCTGCATCCGGCCGCCGGCGTCCAAAGTGGACGCGAAGACGAAGTCGGACCACGCCCACAGGAACGAGAACAACCCCGCGGTGATCGTGCCGTTGCGGCTGGCCGGCAGCACGATCGAGAAGAACGAGCGCCACGGCCCGGCACCGTCGATCCGGGCGGCCTGCAGCAGCTCGTCGGGCACGGACGCCATGAAGGACGCGAGGATCAGCACGGCGAACGGCACCGCGATGGTCGAGTCGGCGAAGATCAGGCCCCACACCGTATTGGTGATGCCGAGGCCGACGTAGACGCCGTAGAAGCCCGAGCGCCATGATGATCCCGGGGATCATCTGCGCGACCAGCAGGAGAAACCCGAGCGTGCGGCGCCCTGGGGGACGCAGCTTGGCCAGCGCGTACGCGGCGGGCGCGGCCACCGCCAGGGTGAGCGCGGCCGTGCCCAGCGCGACGAGCAGGCTCGTGCCGAAGAACGGCAGCTGTTCCCGCAGCACCCGTTGGTATCCCTCGAAGGTCGGCGTCGCCGGGAACAGGCTCGGCGGGGACCTGCGCATGTCCTTCGCGGGGGTGAGCGAGACGTTGACCATCCAGTAGACCGGGAACAGCATCAGCGCGGTGAGCAGCACGCCCACGGCGGCCCGCGCGTGCCGCCTCATGCCGGTTCCTGCCTGCGCTGCGCGCGGATGTACACCAGCCCCGCCAGGACAGCGAGGAGGATGAGGACGTTGCCCACCGCGGCGCTCGGCCCGAACCGGGGCACCAGGGTGGCGAACCCGAGCTCGTAGGACCAGGTGGCCAGCGTGGTGGACGAGCCGCTCGGGCCGCCTCTGGTCATGATCCAGATGATGTCGAACACCTTGAGCGTGTAGACGAGCCCGAGCAGCAGCGTGATCGCCGAAACGGGGCGCAGCAGGGGGAAGGTGATGTGGCGGAAGGCCTGCCAGGCGTTCGCGCCGTCGAGCGCGGACGCCTCGTAGACCTCGCGGGGGATGTTCTGCAGCCCGCTGTAGAGCAGGGCCAGGTTGAACGGGATGCCGATCCAGATGTTGGCCATGATGACCGACACCAGCGACCAGGACGGCGAGGTCAGCCAGTTCGACCGGGGGCACCCCGAGCAGGCCCAGCGCGGCATTGGCCAGGCCGGACTCGCTGTTGAGCAGCCAGGCCCACGTGGACGCCGACACGATCAGCGGCAGCAGCCACGGCACCAGGAACAGCGCGCGCAGGGTCGCGGACAGCCGGAACGCGCGGGCGAAGAACACGGCCATCGCGAGACCGATCCCGTACTGGAACACCAACGAGGCGGCGGTGAAGACGAGCGTGTTCGTCAGCGCCGTGACGAAGGTCGGGTCGGTGAACACCTTGGCGTAGTTGGCGAACCCGATCAGCGGCGCGCCGCCGTGGATGAACGAGCGGACGGTGTAACCGCGGATGCTCAGATCGACGGTGGTGGCCAGCGGGTAGGCGTAGCACACCAGTAGGTAGGCGACCAGCGGCAGCAGGAACGCCCAGGCGGTGAAGTGCCTGCGCACCCTACTTCGCCGCCGCGGCCTGGGCGTCCTTGAGCGCGGCCTCCGGTGCCTTGGCGCCGGTGAGTGCCGCCTGCACGGCGTTCCACAGCGGCTGCGAGATCCGCGGGTACCGGGTGCCGAGGTTGTCGCCGGTGCGGCTCTTCGCGTTCTTCACCGCTTCGACCCATACGGCGAGTTCCGGTTTGGCGGCCACCTGCTGCTGTTGCACGGAGGCGATGGCCGAGACGTAGGTCAGCGCGGTGTCGGTGTCGAGCACCTTGGCGGGGCTGGTCAAGCAGGAGGCCAGGCGGCCCGCCTTGGCCGCGGTGTCCTTGTCGTCCTGCGTGGGGACGGTGACGAACTCGCCGCCCGTGGGCGCCGGTGCGGTGCCGCCGGTCCGGCCGGGGATCGGGACGACGCCGTAGCCGAACCCGGCCTTCCCGGCGTTCTGCAGCTGCCAGGTGCCGTTCTCGGCGAAGGCGTACTCGCCGGTGGCGAACTCCTGCCAGCTGGTGGTTTGCGTGTTGTTGATCACTGAGTTCGGCGCGTATCCCTTGTCCAGCCAGGACTTCCACAGCGTCAGGGCGGCGCCGGCCGGCGCGGAGGACAGGTCGGTCAGTGCCGCCCCGGCGCCCCAGAACCAGGGCAGGAACTGGAAACTGCCCTCCTCGGTGCCGATCGCGGAGAACGTGATGCCCTTCTTGCCCGCGGCCTTCACCTTGGCCAGGGCCGCGTCGAGGGAGGCCCAGTCCTTGACTGAAGCCGGGTCGACACCGGCGGCGGTGAGCACGGACTTGTTGTAGTAGAGCGCCAGGGTGTTGGCCCCGATCGGCACGCCGTAGGTCCGGTCGCCCTGGGTTCCCGCGGCCACCAGGTTCGGTGCCGCCGGGGAGGCGTCGAGCCCGACGTCGGAATTCGCCTCGAGCGCCCCGGCCTCGGCGAGCGTCGAGACCACGGGGTTGTCCAGGACGAGGACGTCCGGCGCGGTGTGCTGCTGGGCGGCGAGCAGGACCTTGCCGGTCAGATCGGTGGTGTCGTAGGCCTGGCGCTCGACCTTGACCCCTGCCTCCGCGCCGCACTTGTCGATCACCTTGGCCCACGCGGATCCCGCGTCGAACTGCGGGTACGGGTCCCACAGGGACAACGGGCCGGCGCCGCCATCGCCGGCGGGAGACGACGAACAGGCGGACAGGATCAGGCCCGTCGTGACGAGCGCTGTGACGAGAGGGGAGCGCTTCATCGCCATCCTTCCGGTCAGTAGATCGAACCGGTTCGACTATGTCGGATCGCGTCAACCTAGCCGGGCGGCAAGGACCGCGCAATACTCCCGATGTCGTATCATCGGCGGTTGTCGAACCGGTCGGAGGGCGGATGAACATCGGCGAGATCGCCAAGCGGGCCGGGGTGTCGCGCAGCACGGTGTCCTACGCGCTGAGCGGGAAACGGCCGGTTTCGGCGGCGACGGCGCGCCGGATCAACGACGTCATCGCCGAGCTGGGCTTCCGGCCCAACGCCAGCGCCCGCGCGCTCGCGGAGGGGCGCACCCGGACGTTCGGCCTGGTGATACCGCCCGCGAGCGCCCGGTTGACCGACGTCCAGCTGGGGTTCGTGGCCAGCGTGGTGGAGGCCGCCGCGGCCCACGACCACGACGTGCTGCTGTCGCCGAGCGGCGGCGACCACGACCGCTCCTTCGAGCGGATCGTCACCGGCCGCCGGGTCGACGGGGTCATCCTGATGGAGGTCCTGCTGGCGGACCCCCGGTTCGACCGGCTCGGCCGATCCGGGCTCCCGTTCGTCACGATCGGGCACGTCGAGGATCCCGGCGCGTCCTGGTGGGTCGATGTCGACTACGCCGGGTTGATCAGCCGGTGCGTGCGGCACCTGGCCGATCTGGGGCACCGGCATGCCGTGCTGATCAATCGCTCGGACGAGCTGGTCGCCTCGGGCTACGGGCCCGCCGTGCGCTCGACGGCCGGATTCCTCGAGGCGGCAAGGCAAAGCGGCATCACGGCGTACGACGTCTGCTGCGCCGACGACCCCGCCGCCGGGCTGGCGTGCTTCGAACGGATCCGCACGCGGTGGCCGGAGGTGACCGCGGTGGTGACGATCAACGAGGCCGCACTGCCCGGGCTGCAGCGGGCCTTGCACCGGGCCGGCCTCGACGTGCCACGCGACTTCTCGCTCACCGGCGTGATCGCCGACCGGCTCGCGGAGGACTTCCACCCGCCGCTGACCGCCGCGGACGTCCCGGCCGGGGAAATGGCGCGGCTGGCCGTCGACCTGCTGCTGGAACAGCTCGCCGACCCGGCGGCGACGCCCCGCCACGCCCTGCTGAGCCCGGCGATCTCGCTGCGGTCGAGCACCGGGGCCCGCCCGGCTTAGCTTCCCGTTTCGCTCCATCCGGCGGGTTGCCTGACGCCGCTACCACGCGTACCTTCGGTCGCTGATCGAACCGGTTCGACCTCCTTCTCCCCGACCTGTTCGGAGTCCCCATGGTTCAGCATCGTCGCTGCATCGTCATGCTCCTGGCCGCCGTCTCCGCTGTTGCCGCGTCGGTCACCTTCGCCACCCCGGCACCGGCCGCGGACGAGTCCGTCGGCGTCGACTTCTCCGTCGCCGGTGGCTCCCCGACCTACCGGGCCTCGGGATGGATCTACGGGATGACCGAGGACGCCTCGGCACCCGCGGACCACTTCTACCGGGACGTGAAATTCCGGGCCATGCGTGCCGGGGGTGCCCAGCTCGACAGCCCGGGCGGCTGGGTGTCCGGCCGCTACGACCGCCGCTGGAACGCCACGCGCGCGCAGCTGCTGCGCACCCGCTCTCTGGGTGGCGAGTTCGTCCTGCTCGTGCACGACCTGTGGGGCGCGGACGGCTACCCGATCTCCCGGTTCCCGGGCGACAACGGCAACTGGACCGACTATGACAACTTCCTCACCCGCCTGATCGACGACGTGCGGGCGACCGGCGCGCCGGTCGAGTGGGATCTGTGGAACGAGCCCAACATCTCGCTGTTCTGGAATCGCCCGCAGGCGCAGTACTTCGAGATGTGGCGGCGCGCTTATCAGCGGGTCCGCGCGGCGTTCCCGAACCAGGTGATCGTCGGCCCCAGCCTGGCCGGCGTGCCGTCGACGTCGCCGGGCTGGTGGACCCAGTATCTCGACTACGTCCGGGCCAACAACGTGGTTCCGGACATCGTCAGCTGGCACTCGCTGCCCGGCGACCCGGTGGCGAACGTCGCGGCGGCCGACGCGAGCCTCGGCGCGCGCGGCATCCCGCATCCGCGGCCGTACCAGATCAACGAATACGGTGCGAGCAACGAACAGAATCCCGGCGACGGCGCCTGGTACATCGCGCGGCTGGAACGGGCCGGTGCCGACGGCCTGCGCGCGAACTGGGCGAGCAGCGGGAATCTGCACAACGACCTCGCCAACCTGCTCGTCCGCAACTCCGCCGGGCAGCACCAGCCGAAGGGCGAGTGGTGGGCCTACCGCTTCTACGGCTCGCAGACCGGCCAGATCGTCTCGACCACGCCCAGCCAGGCTTACGACCTGTTCGCCACGAAGGCCGCGGGAAGCGCCAAGATCCTCCTCGGCGGCGGCAGCACGACCGGCGCGGTCTCGGTCGCCCTGCGCCGCCTCGACGCCACGAGTGGCATCGTTGCGAACAACCAGGTCCGGGTGCTCGTCCAGCGCGTGCCGTACAACTCGGGTGGTGCGGTGCAGGGCCCGGTCACGGTGTCCAACTCCGTGGTGCCGGTGTCCGGAAACGCCGCCACGGTAAGCGTGCCGCACACCAATGCCGATGAAACTTTCACCATCACGTTGCTTCCTCCGGCGGAAACCGGCTTCCAGACGGTCGCGGTGGCCCAGCATTCCCAGCAATGCCTGGACAACACCGACCTGGGCACCGCCGACGGCAACCGGCAGCAGCAGTTCACCTGCGAGGGTGGTGACCAGCAGCTCTGGAACTTCCGGCCGGTGGCCGGCGTCGCCGACACGTTCACCGTGGTCAACCAGCAGTCCGGCAAGTGCCTCGACGTCGCCGGTGCCGCCACCGCCGACGGCGCGGCCGTCGACCAGTCTTCCTGCGCCGACGGCTCGCAGAGCCAGCAGTTCACGCTGCGGAAGGTCACCTACGGGGGCAACGATCCGCACGACTTCCAGCTGGTCGCGCGGCACAGCGGCAAGTGCGTGGACGTCAACGGGGTGTCCACCGCGGCGCACGCCGCCGTCATCCAGTGGAGCTGCAAGTCGGTCAGCCAGAACAGCCAGCTCAACCAGACTTGGCGGCTCTGGGGTCGCTGAGTCCATTGAGGATGTCCATTGTGGACAGTAGGGTTGAAGGCGCCTTCGATGATTCAATGCGCGAAGGCGTCCTTCGGCCCATTCCGGAACCCCTATGCCTACCCCAGACGTCTCCGCCGTACGCCTTTTCGTCCCGGCGGTGCGCCGCCGTACGCCTTTCGGCGGTGCACCGGCGAACCGGTGACCGGTATACCTGATCGCACCGCGGCGGAAACAAACCTGCCGATTGCCGGTTGTCTTTCTCCTTTTCCTTCTCCGGGCGGCGGTGCCGTCCCGCAATCCCCTCTGGAGGTTTCGGTGCACCGTCTGGACGTTGCCCGGGAACACGTCATCGGGCTCTACCGCATCGTCGTGGGATTCCTGTTCGCCTGTCATGGCTTGAAAACCGTGTTCGGCATCTTCGGCGCCAAGGCCGCGGCGCACGTCGGAACCTGGCCCGGCTGGTGGGCCGCTGCGATCCAGCTGGTCTGCGGTGCGCTGGTCTGCGTGGGCGTCTTCACCCGGCCTGCGGCCGTCCTCGGGGCCGGTTCGATGGCGTACGCGTATTTCACCGTGCACCTGCCGACCGGGCTGCTCCCGATCCAGAACGGTGGCGAGGCGGCGGCCATGTTCTGCTGGGGGCTGCTGGTCATCGCGTTCACCGGCTCCGGCCGGTTCGCCCTGGAGCAGGTGCTGCGGCGCCGTCCCGCGCAGGAGCGGGTGCCGTCCTCGGCTTGAGGCCGGCCCGGACTCGTGAGCGTTCCTGATCCGTAAAGCAAACGGCGAGCTCTCGGCAGCGGGACGCGAATGACGCGTTCAGGACGATGACTGTCCTGAGCGCGTCATTCACGACCCCTTTCACCTGGCCGTGCAAGCCATCCCGCTCAACGGCTGGGCCGCACCGTCCACCACCGCACCCCAGGTGACCGTCGCCCCGGCGGCGAGGGTGCCGTTGTAGGTCTGGTTGGTGGCCCGGACCTGCTGGCCGGTCTGGGTCGGCACGGCGTTCCACGAGCTGGTCACCCGCTGGGTGCCCGCGAACGAGAACGACGTCGTCCACCCGGAAAGCGGGAGGGAGCCGGTGTTGCGCACGGTGATTTCCAGCTGGTGGCCGCCGTTCCACGAGCCGGTGACCGCGGACGTGGCCGCGCACGAAGCACCGGCGGGCACCGAAGGGGTGGTAGTGGTAGTGGTCGTCGTCGGCGGAGTGTCGTCCCCGGTCGTGTAGCTCGCCGGCGTGTAGGCGGGTCCGCAGCCCGAAAGGCACTGATCCGGCAAGGTGAAACGGTACACGCGCCCGGCGTTCACCAGCGCGTCGCCGACATCGCGGACGCGGATCGCGTACGACGTCCCGGCCGTGGTGGTCGGGGCGATCACGAAGGCCTGTCCCATGTCGCTGTCCGGCCGGGCCTGCTGCCAGACGCCGTCCGGGCCGAGGTACTCCACGCCGTGAATGCCGTTGGGCAGGTGCGAAAGGGCGATCGCGGTCCAGTATCGCTGCGCGCCCTGCAGGAAGCCGATCTTCAGGTCCCCGGTGTAGGCCGGGGCGGGGACGAACGACCACGAGATCCGGCGGTTGTTCCAGTGCGCCGGGTCCATGTCGCCGACCGGCGCGCCGTTCTTCACGAACCGGTTGAGCGACCCGGTCTTCAGGTCGAGGTGGCCGGGGTCGTCGCGGCACCAGGCGTTGGCGTCCCCGCAGCTGTCGGCCACGACCATGGTCAGCTGCGCACCGTCGTACCCGTCCGCGACCCAGGAACCGTTGCGGCAGAACGGCTGGCCCGGGGCGCCGTCGTTGACCCCGGTGCAGAAGTCGCCGATCGTGACCTGGACGAACCGCCCGCAGTTGCGGCCGTTGTCCCACAGGCCGATCTTGTCCGCCTCCGACGGTGGCAGCGGCCGCGGATAGAAGCTGTAGTCACCCGGTGTCTTGTAGACGTTCAGTGCGACGAAATCCGGCGAATCGAGCATGTCCTGGGGCAGGCCGCAGCCGCCGTAGGGCGCGCCCAAAGCGTCGAAATGGGTGGCGTTGCCCGTTGTCGGGGTCGCCGCTGTCGACGGCAGCGACCAGAGGGCGGAAAGGCTCAGCGCGAGTGTGGCGACGGCGGCGAGGGCCGGGGCCCTCCGGCGAGAGGCGGATCCCATGGGCTTCTCCTTGTCGAGCCGGCAGCGATGACGACTTCTGGAAGCGCTCCCAGCGTCCCGTGAGGCAGGCTGGTTGTCAACGCGGACCAGGAAAGACCGTTGCGGCCATTCGGCCTATGAGAAAATGGCGTACGCCATTCTTTTCCGTCGAATTCGACGAATTCACCCGGCCCATGCGGACAGCGGGTTGCCCGAGGTTGAATTCCTCCGATCGACCCTTGACGTGCCTGGCCACACCGCTGATCATTCCCCGTCGGGTCCCGGTGATCGTCTACGCCGACCTGGCATTCGCCACCGATTTCCGCCGAGTCGCTTTGACGCGTCTTAGAGGAGAGCTTGTTGATAACAGAGACCATGGACCGGCGGAGCTTCCTCAGCTTGTCCGCGCTCGTTTCGGCCGGGGTCGCCGCTCCCGCGCTGCTGGGCTTGCCCGCCGGAGCGGAGCAGACGAGGGCATTCGCGTTCGTCGACGCCTATCGCACCAACGTTGCGGTCAACCAGACGCCGGAGACCAACGCCGCGGTCCGGATCCTGTCCGGGATGCAACGCCTCTGGCACACCGGTGTCACGTGGGACACCGGCCGCGTCCTGGACGCGGCCGTGCTGCGCGCCAACGTGCGCCACGTCGTCGGCGTCACGCGGGCACGGACCGACGCCGAGGCCAAGCGCGCGTTCGTCTACGACCGCCAGCACCAGTCCTACGCCGCGATCGGCGGCCTCGGGCCGCTCGCAGGCCTCTACCGCACGGGCGCGAAAGCCGTCACGAGCATCATCACCGCGCCGGACGGCACGCCGCCGGCGAAGATCGACGATGCCGTTCCGGTGGACGCGCCCGCGGGATCGGCGCTCGGCGCGGGTTCGTACGACTCCGAACTGGGCCTGGTGGCCCGGCTGGTCGACACCGTGCGGGGCCCGTACGCGTCGGGTAACCCCAGCAAGACCGCCTACCAGTACCCGCGTCCGTGGCGGCTCACCGCGGACGGCCGGGTCCGCGACACCGGCAAGCTGGACGCACTCGGGTTCCCCGTCTACGAGTCCGACGTGGTCGTCGCTCCGCAGCTGTTGCGGCAACGCTCCACCAACCCGGCCGACGACGCCGGCTATCCGAGCGGGCACACCAACGCCTTCCACCTCGCGTGCCTGGCCCTGGCGTACGCGGTTCCCGAACGGTTCCAGGAACTGGTCGCGCGGGCCTACGACCTGGCCGACACGCGGATCGTCGCCGGGATGCACTCGCCGGTGGACGTGATCGGCGGCCGGATCCTCGCCACCGCACTCGCTGCCGCCACGCTGGCCGACCCGGCGAACGCCGCACTGAAGACGAGTGCCCGAGCGCAGGCTCTGGCTTACCTCACGGCGAAAACGGGCACGACCGCCGACACGCTGTACGCCCGCGCGCACATCGGCGCCGACGAGTACGCCGATCGCCGCGCGAACGCCGCCATGGTCGCCCGCCGATCGGCTTACGGGCTGCCCGGCCACGCTTCGCGGAGCGCGATGCAGGTGCCGAAGGGCGCCGAGGTGCTGCTGGAGACGCGGTTGCCCTACCTCAGCGCGTCCCAGCGGCGCGAAGTCCTGCGCACGACGGCGTTCCCCGCCGGGAACCCGCTCCTGGACGGCCCGGAGCTCTGGGGACGGCTGAACCTGTTCGCCGCCGCCGACGGCTATGGCGCGTTCGACGCCGACGTGCGCGTCGACCTGGACGCGGCGCGCGGCGGATTCCACGCGAACGACAGCTGGCGCAACGACATCGGCGGCGCCGGTGGCCTGGTGAAGACGGGGAGCGGGATGCTCACGCTCACCGGGGCCAACAGCTATCGCGGCCGCACCCGGGTGGAGGCGGGCATGCTGCTCGCGGCGGGCCCGTGCGCGCTCGGCACCGGGGACGTCGAGCTCGCCGGGGGAGTCCTGCGCGTGTCCGACCGCGGCCTCCGCGTGGGCGGCTACCGGCAGTTCGGCGGGACGTTGTCCGTGCGTTCCGGGTTCAGTCCTTCGCTGGCGGTCTCCGGCGTGGTCACGCTGGAGGCGGGCAGTGTGCTGGAAGTCCACCTGGAACCCGGCTGCTCGGCCACCGAGATCCCGGTGGTGAGCGCACGCCGGCTGCGCGGCCGGTTCGCCGCGACGAAGGTCGACCGCCCCGGTTTCCGGGTGGTCCCGCGCTACACCCCGACCGGCCTGTCCCTCCGGATCCTGCGGGAGTTTTCGTGAAGAGGTGCTTAGCGGCCCTGGCTTTCGCCGCCGTGGCGGCCATGGCGGTCCCCGCCACCGCCCACGCCGACGGAGCCGACAGCGGCAGCTTCTCGGTGCTGAGCTACAACGTCGCGGGCCTGCCCGAGGGCGTTTCGAGCGCGCCGACGCCGCGGCCGAGCGCCACCACCGCGATCGGCCAGCGTCTCGGCGCCTACGACCTGGTGCACGTCGAGGAGGACTTCAACTACCACGCCGCGCTCTACGCCGCCGACAATCACCCCTACCGGACGCCGACCAGTGGCGGCGCGGGGGTCGGCAGCGGGCTGAACAGCCTGTCGTCGATCCCTTACGACGGCGACGATTTCGAGCGCGTCCACTGGACGTCCTGCCAGGTGGACTCGGGCGACTGCCTCACCCCGAAGGGGTTCACGTTCATGCGGGTCCGGCTCGCGGAGGGGGTGTACACCGACTTCTACAACCTGCACACCAACGCGGGTACCAACGACGGGGACGAGGCTTCCCGCGCGTCGAACCTGGCCCAGCTGACCGCTTTCATCCGGTCGCACTCGGCGGGCAACGCCGTGGTCGTCATGGGTGACACCAACACGCGCTACACCCGGGCCGCGGACACGATCGCCGGGTTCGCCGCGGACAACGGCCTGACCGACGCGTGGGTGAAGCTGATCCGCGGCGGTGTCGCGCCCGCGCCGGGCAGCCCCGCGCTGCTGTGCGAGGGAGAGGTCACCAACGACTGCGAAATCGTCGACAAGGTCCTCTACCGCAGCAGCCCCCTCGTGTCGTTGAACGCGGAGGTCTACAACAACGAACACGCGAAGTTCCTCGACGGCTCGGGCAAGATGCTGTCGGATCACGACCCGATCACCGTGCGGTTCGGCTGGGTGCGCAATCCGGCCCTGCGGCTGAGCGACCAGTACGGCGGCCCGCACGGCGACTACTTCACCGACGTCGATGCCATCGCGCCCGGAGCAAGGGTCCGGACGTTGTCGCTGCGCAGCGGGTCGCGCGTGGACCAGGTCGGGGCGACGTTGGAGAACGGCACGACGCTGCAGCACGGCGGGACGGGCGGGACACCGGCGGTGTTGACGCTGGGCAGCGGCGAGTACGTCACCACGGCAACCCTGTGCCAGGGCAGCTACAGCAACCAAACGCGGATCTTCTCCGCGAGGTTCGTGACCAACCTCGGCCGCGTGCTCGCGGGCGGGTCGGCGACGTCGGACTGCGTGACCCGGACCGCGCCGGACGGCTGGCAGATCGCCGGATTCCATGGGCGCTCCGGTGCCGAGGTCGACAAGCTCGGTTTCGTCTACACCCGGCGTTAGGCCGGACGGCTGTCCTTTCTGGATCGGTGAGTCCGTGAAGGCCACCTCGAGGGAATCCCAGTCCCCCGAGGTGGCCTTCACGGGTTTTGTGCTGGGAGCGCTTCCAGTGAAGGTGCCGGTTAACGACCGGAGTGAACCTTCGTGATCCGAAATCGTGACGGCGCGGTGATGAAAATCTGCCGACGCGGTCAGATTCACTCGCCCGGAGCATTATCGGGGTGGCCCGCTACTTCGGGTGACAGCACACTGCGCCGAACGGATGAGGCGCGGGAAATGCGTGCGGCTGTTCAGGAGCGTTCAGTGAACAGGCGTTCGGCGAGCTGAGATCGGCTTTCACCGCGTGCCTCGGGCTTGGTGCGATCGGTGCTTTACAGGGATGTTTCCCGCTGGCTACGGTCTGGGCCTGGAAGCGCTCCCAGACCGCTGGCTCCCACGAACAAAGGAGTTCCGCAGCCATGCGTTCCTCTCCCCGAAGGCGCCGCCGGGTACTGCCCGGCAAGGCGGCCGCATTCACCGTCGCGGCCGTGACACTGGCCGCGGCCCTGGTCGCACCGACCCCGGCGCTCGGCGCCGACATCGCCTGTTCGGTCACCTACACCACCAACGACTGGTCCACCGGCTTCACCGCCAACGTGAGCCTCCGCAACGACGGCGCGCCTTTCGACACCTGGAAGGTGGGCTGGACGTTCCTCGACGGGCAGCAGGTCTCGCAGGGTTGGAGCGCGACGTTCGCTCAAACCGGCGCGGCCGTCACGGCGACGAACCTGTCGTACAACGGCCATCTCGACACCGGTGCGAGCACGTCGTTCGGCTTCAACGGCACCAAGGGCGCGGCGAACCGGCCGCCGGCGGACTTCTCCGTCAACGGCACCGCGTGCACCGGCGCCAATAAAGCACCGACGGTGACGCTGACCGCGCCGTCGCCCACCACCACCTACTATGCCCCGGCCACTCTTCCGCTGGCGGCGACCGCCGCCGACGCGGACGGCACCGTGAGCAAGGTCGAGTTCTACGCCGGGGACACGTTGCTGGCCACGGACACGACCGCGCCGTACGCGGGCAGCTGGGGCAACGTCCCCGCCGGGACGTACGCGATCACCGCGAAGGCGTACGACAACAAGGGCGCGAGCACGACCTCGAGTCCGGTGAGCGTCAAGGTCCTGTCCGGGCCGACGATCGTGGCGAGCCCGGCGACCGTGCAGGTCAAGCAGGGCGGGACCACGACCTTCGGGGTCACCCTCGCCGGCGCGCCGAGTGCGCCGGTGACGGTCGCCGTCGCAAGGGCGTCCGGCAGCACGGATCTGACCGCGGCTCCGGCTTCGCTCACGTTCACCGCCGCCAACTGGAACGTGCCGCAGAACGTGACGGTCACCAGCGCCGACAACGGCGGAGCGTTCGGCACCGCGACCTTCACCGCCAGCGGCACCGGATACGCGTCGGCGAGCGTGACGGCCACCGAGATCTCGTCGTCCACTTCGGACTACCAGGTCGAGTTCCTCAAGCAGTACAACAAGATCAAGGATCCGGCGAACGGCTACTTCCGCAAGTTCGGCAGCATCCTGGTGCCGTATCACTCGGTCGAGACGTTGATCGTCGAGGCGCCGGATCACGGGCACGAGACGACGTCGGAGGCGTTCAGCTACTACCTGTGGCTGGAAGCCTCGTACGGGCGGGTCACCGGGGACTGGGCGCCGTTCAACGCGGCCTGGACCTCGATCGAGACCTACGCGATTCCGTCGGCCGCGGACCAGCCTTCGAACAGCGGCTACAACGCGGCGAAGCCCGCGACGTACGCGGCGGAATACCCCAGCCCCAGCCAGTATCCGTCGCAGCTGCAGAGCGGCGTATCGGTGGGGAGTGACCCGATCGCGGCCGAGCTGAAGGCGGCGTACGGTTCCCCGGACGTCTACGGCATGCACTGGCTGCTCGACGTCGACAACATCTACAAGTTCGGGCACTGCGAGGACGGCACGAACACCGCGCCCGCGTTCATCAACACCTTCCAGCGCGGTTCGCAGGAGTCGGTATGGGAGACCGTCACCCAGCCCTCGTGCGACACGATGAAGTTCGGTGGCAAGAACGGCTACCTCGACCTGTTCACCGGGGATTCGTCCTACGCCAAGCAGTGGAAGTACACCGACGCGCCGGACGCGGACGCCCGCGTGGTGCAGGTCGCCTTCCAGGCCGAGACCTGGGCGAAGGCACAGGGCAAGAGCACCGACATCGCCGCGGTGGTCAAGAAGGCGTCGAAGATGGGCGACTACCTGAGGTACTCGCTGTTCGACAAGTACTTCAAGAAGATCGGCAACTGTGTCGGCCCGAGCACCTGCCCGGCCGGGACCGGCAAGGACAGCGAGCACTACCTCATCTCCTGGTATTACGCCTGGGGTGGCTCGCTCGACACCGGCGGCGCCTGGGCGTGGCGGATCGGCGACGGCGCCGCGCACCAGGGCTACCAGAACCCGCTGGCCGCGTTCGCGCTCTCGGCCGACCCCGGCCTGAAGGTGACTTCGGCGACCGGTGCGTCCGACTGGGCGACCAGCCTCGGGCGTCAGCTGGAGTTCCTGCAGTGGCTGCAGTCCAGTGAAGGCGCGCTCGCCGGGGGCGCGACGAACAGCTGGGACGGTCAGTACGGCACGCCGCCCGCCGGCTCGTCGACGTTCTACGGGATGTTCTACGACCAGCAGCCGGTCTGGCACGACCCGCCGAGCAACCAGTGGTTCGGGTTCCAGACCTGGGGCATGGAGCGCATCGCCGAGTACTACCAGGCCACCAAGGACGCCCGCGCGAAGAAGATCCTCGACAAGTGGGTCCCGTGGGCGATCTCGAGCACCACGGTCGGGACCGGCGGAGCCTTCCAGATTCCGGCCGACCTCGGCTGGAGCGGGGCGCCGGACACCTGGAACGCCACGAGTCCCGGTGGCAACGCGAGCCTGCACGTCACGGTCAAGAACTACAGCCAGGACGTCGGTGTGGCGGCCTCGCTGGCCAAGACGCTGCTGTACTACGCGTCCGGCTCGGGCAACGCCCAGGCCAAGACGACGGGCGAGCAGTTGCTGAACGCGCTGTCGGCGAACGCGGACGCGAAGGGCATCGCGGTGCCGGAGACCCGGACGGACTACAACCGGTTCGACGACCCCTACAACACCACCACCGGCCAGGGGCTGTACGTGCCCAGCGGCTGGACCGGGACCATGCCGAACGGCGACCCGATCAACTCGTCATCGACGTTCGGCTCGATCCGGTCCTTCTACAAGAGTGACCCGCAGTGGCCGAAGGTGCAGTCCTATCTGGACGGTGGGGCGGCGCCGACGTTCACCTACCACCGGTTCTGGGCACAGTCCGAAATCGCCACGGCGTTCGCCGCGCATGTGGACCTGTTCGGCTGAGAGGACGAGATGAAGCGACTCCTTTCCTGGGTGGTCGCCGTCCTGGCCGGGGGTGCCGTCCTGACGGCATCCCCGGCCGCCGCGGCTCCCACCGCGAGCGGCACGGGCACCGGCTACTGGCACGCGGCCGGCGCGCAGCTCGTCGACGCGACCGGGGCCCCGGTGCGGATGACCGGGATCAACTGGTTCGGTGCCGAGACCGGCAACTACTCCCCGCACGGGCTGTGGAGCCGGGGCTACCGCGAGATGCTCGACCAGATGGCGGGCCTGGGCTACAACACGTTGCGGATGCCGTATTCCAACCAGCTGTTCGACGCCGGTTCGGCGCCGAACAGCATCGACTACGCCAAGAATCCCGACCTGCGGGGGCTGAGCGGGCTGCAGGTGCTCGACAAGATCATCGCCTACGCCGGGGTGAAGGGCATGCGCGTGCTGCTGGACCAGCACCGGCCGGACTCCGGCGCGCAGTCCCCGCTCTGGTACACCAGCGGGTATCCGGAGAGCCGGTGGATCGCCGACTGGACGATGCTGGCCCGGCGCTACGCCGGCAACCCGACGGTGATCGGCGCGGACCTGCACAACGAGCCGCACGTCGATCCAGGGTGGCGGGCGGAGCGTGCTGGGGTTGTGGCGATCCGGCCACCGACTGGCGGCTCGCGGCCGAACGCGGTGGCAACGCGATCCTCGCGGCCAATCCGGACTGGCTGATCTTCGTCGAGGGCATCGACTGCGTGAGCGGCACCGGTGACCCGCAAGGTGCGGCTGGTGGGGCGGGAATCTCTCCGGGGCACGCCAGTTCCCGGTGCGGCTGGCCAAACCGGACAAGCTCGTCTACTCGGCGCACGAGTACGCGATGTCCGTCTTCCACCAGGCCGTGGTTCGACGATCCCGCGTTCCCGGCGAACCTGCCGGCGCTGTGGGACCACTTCTTCGGCTACCTGAAGAAGGAGAACATCGCGCCGGTGCTGCTCGGCGAGTTCGGCACCACGCTCGCCGACCCGCGCGACAAGGTGTGGCTGCAGGAACTGATGAAGTACTCGGGAACCGGGACCGGCGGGATGAGCTTCACCTACTGGTCGTGGAATCCGAACTCGGGCGATACCGGCGGCATCCTCAACGACGACTGGACCACGGTCAACCAGGCCAAGCAGGCGATCCTCCAGCCGTACCTGATCCCGCCGGCCGGTGGCTCAGGGCCTCCGCCGGCACCGGTGTCGTGCAGCGCGGGCTATCACCTCGACAACGCGTGGCAGGGCGGTTTCACCGCGACGGTGACCCTGCGCAACAGCGGCACCGAGCCACTGAGTGGCTGGGTGCTGGGCTGGACCATGCCCGCCGGCACGCAGATCAGCGGCGGCTGGAACGCGACCGTGACCCAGACCGGCCGGCAGGTGAGCGCGAAAGCGCCTTCGTGGGCACCTGACCTGGCCGCCGGCGCCTCGGCGTCGATCGGCTTCCAGGCGACCGGCCCGGCGGGCACGCCGACCGGGTTCGCCGTCGGTGCCACCGCCTGTGCACCAGCGTGAATCGCCATCTATCCGAAGGAGAACACTCGATGAGGAGTGCATTCTGGTCGCCACGGCGGAAGGTACGGCTCGCCGCCGCGTCCGCGGCGACGTCCGCGGCGGTCGTGGCCGGGCTGGTCCTGGCCGGCGGCCCGGCCGGTGCCGCCACCGGCTGCAAGGTCACCTACACCGTCAACCAGTGGGACACCGGGTTCACCGCGAATGTCACGGTCACCAACCTCGGCGACCCGATCTCGAACGGCTGGAACGTCGAATGGAACTTCGGCGGTAACCAGCAGGTACAGCAGGGCTGGAGCGCGGTCTTCAGCCAGACCGCCAAGCACGTCAGCGCGAAGAACCCGAGCTGGTCGGCCTCGCTCGCCACCAATGCGAGCGCGAACTTCGGCTTCAACGGTTCCTACGCCGGGACGAACGACATCCCGTCGTCGTTCTCGCTCAACGGCGTCCACTGTGACGGCACGACCGGCGGTCCGACGACCACGCCGACGACACCGACCACGCCCACCACACCCACGACGCCGACCACCCCGACCACGCCCACCACTCCGCCCACGACCACCACCCCGACGAATCCGGGTACCCATGTGGACAATCCGTACGCCGGGGCCAAGGGCTACGTGAACCCGGACTGGTCGGGCCAGGTGAGCACCGCGGCCGCGGCCAAGGGCGGCACCCTCGGCGCGCAGATGGCCAAGGTCGCCGGGACGTCGACGGCGGTGTGGCTCGACCGGATCGCCGCCATCGCGGGCACCGCGAGCTCGCGCGGCCTGCGCGGGCACCTCGACGCCGCGCTCGCCCAGCAGAGCGGCGGGACCCCGGTGACGATCCAGATCGTGGTCTACGACCTGCCCAACCGGGACTGCGCGGCGCTGGCGTCCAACGGCGAGCTGCAGGTGAGCCAGGACGGCCTGGCCAAGTACAAGGCGCAGTACATCGACCCGCTCGCGACGATCATGGCCGACCCGAAGTACGCGTCGCTGCGCATCGTCACGGTGGTCGAGCCGGACTCGCTGCCGAACCTGGTCACCAACACGTCGATGCCGACGTGCGCGGAGGCACAGTCCAGCGGCGCCTACGTCCAGGGCATCCAGTACGCGCTGAACAAGCTGCACGCGATCGGCAACGTGTACACCTACCTGGACATCGCCCACTCGGCGTGGCTGGGCTGGGACAGCAACTTCGGCCCGTTCGTCAACCTGGTCACGCAGATGCTGCGCGGCACGAGCGCCGGGGTGAACAGCATCGACGGCTTCATCAGCTCCACCGCGAACTACACCCCGCTGACCGAGCCGTACCTGCCGGACCCGAACCTCACGGTGGGCGGCCAGCCGCTCAAGTCGGCGACGTTCTATCAGTGGAACCCCTACAACAGCGAGCAGTCCTACGGCACCGCGATGTACAACGCGTTCGTCGCGGCCGGCCTGCCGAGCAGTATCGGCATGCTGGTCGACACCTCCCGCAACGGCTGGGGCGGTGCGGCGCGGCCGACCGGAGCGTCCGGGTCCACAGTGGACGCCTACGTCAACTCCGGCCGGGTCGACCGGCGGCTGCACCGCGGCAACTGGTGCAACCAGAGCGGGGCGGGGCTCGGCATGCGGCCGACGGTGGCCCCGGCGCCGCACTTCGACGCCTACGTGTGGGTCAAGCCGCCGGGTGAGTCCGACGGGGCGAGCAAGCAGATCCCCAACGACGAAGGCAAGGGTTTCGACCCGATGTGCGACCCGACGTTCCACGGCAGCCAGCAGGCCAACGGCGGCAACCTCACCGGGGCCCTGCCGGATTCCCCGCTGGCGGGCAAGTGGTTCGAGGCCCAGTTCGAGCAGCTGGTGCAGAACGCGTATCCGCCGGTGCAGTAAGGACTCGTGAGCGTTCCGGGCGGTTAGAACCGCCCGGAACGCTCACGAGTTCTGGGGGAGGTTGCGATGAAACGTCCCACGGTCACCGACATCGCCCAGCGCGCCGGTGTTTCCCGCGGCGCGGTCTCCTACGCGCTCAACGGCCGCCCCGGCGTCTCCGCGGCGACGCGGGACCGGGTCCAGGAGATCGCCCGCCAGCTGGGCTGGACGCCCGCCCCGCCACGGCCGGACAGGCTCGCCGGAGCGTTCGGCATGGTGCTCGGCCGCCCGGCGGACGCCCTGGTGAAGGAGCCGTTCTTCATGGCCCTGCTGGCCGGGATCCAGCGAGAGATCGGGTCCGGCCGGAGCTCCTTGCTGTTCCAATCCGTCCCGGACCGCGAAACCGAGCTGCACGTCTACCGGCGCTGGCACGGTGAGCGGCGGGTGGACGGCGTCCTGATCGCCGACCTGCGCGTCCGGGACACCCGGGTGTCCGAAGTGGTCCGCATCGGGCTGCCCGCGGTCGTGCTCGGCGGCCCGCTCGGCCACCCCGACGTGCCCTCGGTCTGGATCGACGACGCACCGGCGATCGGCAAGGTGCTCGGGCACCTGGCCGCGCTCGGGCACGAGCGAGTGACCCGGATCGCCGGCCCCGCGGAATTCGCGCTCACCCGCGTGCGGTCCGCCGCCTTCGCCGCCGCGGCCGCGAAGGCAGGCTTCGGCGAAGTGCCCACCGTCCACACCGACTACTCGGGTAGGCGCGTGTACGAGACGGTCGAGCAGGTCCTGTCCACGGGGCACCGGCCGACCGCGCTGGTGTTCGACAACGACGTGATGGCGGTCGCGGGCCTGGCCATGGCCCGCCGGATCGGCCTCGCCGTGCCGGCGGATCTCTCCCTGGTCGCGGGGGAGGATTCCCCGCTCTGCCGGCTCACCCGGCCGGCGCTGGCCGCGGTCCGGCGCCCGGTCGTGGAGTCCGGCGCGCTGGCCGTGTCCGTGCTGCGGCGGGTGCTGGCGGGGGAGCGCGGGGGCGATGTTTCGACGTCCGCGCCCAGGCTTGTTTTGCGTGCCAGTACTGGGCCGCCCCGGGTTTAGGGCTCGTGAGTGGTAAGTGTCGTTAGAACGACACTTACCACTCACGACCTTCTGTCTCACCCGAGTCCACAAAGGACTCAGGCGCCGGTCAGGTTCCCTGGCAGGTCGGGGACGGCTGGACCGGATTCGTGCCCGGGGCGTTGACGACCAGGCCGAAGGTGGTCGTGCCGTCGGGCGGGATCGTGCCGTTCCAGTTCGCGTTCCGGACCGTCACCACCGAGCCGGACTGGCCGACGGTTCCGTTCCAGACGCTGGCGATCGTCTGGCCGGTGGGCAGCGTCCAGCCCGCCTGCCAGCCGGTGAACGCCGTGGTGCCGTGGTTCATCACGGTCACCGTCGCCTGGTAGCCGCCGGACCAGGAGTTGGTCACCTCGAACATCGCCATGCAGGTTCCGCCGCCCGGCGGGGGAGAGGTGGGTGTGCTCGGCGTGGTGGGCGGGGTACCCGGCGTGTGAATGCCGGTGACTTCGCCATGCCCGCCGTCGAAGGTGACGTCCGAGCAGCCGTAGAAGGTTTCGGCGCTGTCCGAGCGCTTCCACACCGAGTAGATGATGTGCCGTCCGGTCTTGTTCGCCGGGAGCGCGCCGGTCCACTTGTACTGGCCGTCGACGGTGCCGACCTGACCGGTGACCGGCGGGTGGTCCACGGTGA
Source organism: uncultured Actinomycetota bacterium (assembly GCA_963762765.1). Taxonomy (GTDB): domain Bacteria; phylum Actinomycetota; class Actinomycetes; order Mycobacteriales; family Pseudonocardiaceae; genus Amycolatopsis. The sequence continues at coordinate 119,124 of CAVXMR010000043.1, read as the reverse complement.
GGAAGGGCTGGTCCTCGAGCTCGTCCCAGCGCAGCGGCTGATTCGGGTCCCAGCCGTCCTTGGTGACGTAGGTGTAGAACCAGCCCGGGTGCGCGGCCCATGCGTTGTAGGAGAAGTCGAACGTGGAGCCCGCGGTGAGGTGGGTGAGCGGCCAGTCGCCGACCCCGTCGAAGCCGGCGTAGCCGGGATTGCCGCCGGAACACAGCTTGCCGTCGGGAATGAAGCCGCGGGTCCGCCCGGCGCCGTCGGAGCGCAGCACGGCGAACCAGTTGTACAGCGAGTTGGCGCTGCTGATGTTGACCGCGGCCGAGCAGGCCGGATTCTGCGGGATGATCTGGCCGGTCGAGGACAGACCGTCCTGCCAGCACAGGAAAGTGCGGCTGCCGGGTTTCATCAACGCGCCGTGCGCGGACGCGGTGCCGGTGTTCAGCACCACGGCGAGCAGGCTCGCCAGCACTATCGTGACGGCCGCCAGGATCGAACTTCTTTTTCTGTTCACGACAATCCCTCCGTTGGGTTTGCTTCGTGATCCGACAAGCCGTCGCGTCCGGGTACTCCGGTGTGGACACTGGGGGCGACAAGGTGTGGGAGCGCTTCCAGTCGGGACGGTAGCGGCACCTTAGAACCCCTGTAAAGCAGCTACGGCAGCGCGACACTGCCTCGGGTCGCCACCGTCGCGGTGCCGGGAACCCCAGGCCACTGAACGATCCTGAACGGTCCTGAACGGCAGAACGGAGGGAGTGCCGGTGGTGACCCATCGTCTCGATGGCGCGCCGCGTCGGGTGGGCGTGCTGCCATTCGAGTGGATTTCGGGAAATCGCGGGAGATCCCGGTGAAGTCGTCCCGGAGTCTACGCTTTCTGGTGCTGGACAAGAGGATTTCGGCGTCGAGCGGCTGCTCAGTGCAGGACGGTGAGCAGGCCCTCGACGCCTCGGTGGAACGCGGCGCCGACGCTGTCGACGCCGTCGAGGTGGGCGCCGCTCATGGCGCCGTCGCGCATCATGACGAAGTGCCGGGCGGCGTGCTCCGGTTTGCCGCGCCGCGGTGAGGTCCCGAAGACCTGGGTGAACAGCTCGGCGAGCGTGCTCAGGTACCAGGCTCGGTGATCGAGGATCACCTGGCGCACGGGGTCGTCGGGGTCGGGGTATTCGGCGGCGGCCTTGAGGAAGGCGCACCCGCGGAACTCCGGCCTGGCCAGATCGTCGGCGACGGCGGTGCCGATCGCGCGCAGCGCGTCCGCCGGGGACGGCGCGGTCTCGACGGCCGCTTGCACACCGGCGCGGGTGTGGGCGTCGACGCCGCGCAAGTACGCGAGCACGAGGTCTTCCTTCGAGGGGAAGTGCCGGTAGAACGTCGCTCGCGTCGCGGGTGCCTCGGAGAGGATCCGCTCGACCCCGACCGCCCGGATTCCCTCGCGATAGAACAGCTCGCTGGCCGTGGACACCAGCCGTTCCCTGGCCTGCGACCGCCCCGGCCCCGCCGAGCTGCTGTTCGGGGTGCCGGGCGTGGAACGGGTCGGTGTCGCCATGCGCCGAGCATAGCAGAAAGAACGATCGGTCTTGCACTCGTCGGCCGCGTGTGCCAAGCTCGGCACTGCTACAAGAGAGAACGGTCTTTCTACCTGACGGCATCGTGCCGTCCCCGAAGGGAACTGTCATGACCACGACCACTGCCCCCGCCGCGCACGGCGCTCCGTCGGCTCTACTTCGTCCGGTTCGGGTTCGCTCTGCTCTGGGCGGTCGCGCTTTTCCTCACCGCGTCGAGCATCGGAGCGATGAGCGCGACCTTGCTCGTGATCTACCCGCTGTTCGACGTCGGCGCTGCCATCGTCGACGCCCGCTCCTCCCGGGCGAGCCGGTCCGCCCCGGGCCTCTACGTCAACATCGCGCTCAGCACGATCGCCGCCGCCGGACTGGTCTTCGCGGTCGCCTCCGGCATTCCGGCGGTCCTGCGGGTGTGGGGAGCCTGGGCCGTTGTCGCGGGCCTCATCCAGCTCGTCGTCGCTCTGCGGCGACGCGAACTCGGAGGCCAGTGGGCGATGATCGCCAGTGGCGCCATCTCCACGCTCGCCGGGGTCTCGTTCTTCCTGCAGGCCGCCGCCGCCGGCAGTTCGCTGCGCAACCTGGCCGGTTATGCCCTGCTCGGTGGCATCTTCTTCCTCGTCTCCGCGCTGCGCCTCGGCCGGAACACCGAGGGGAGCAACTGACCCGGCCCCACCGGCAGACGGACCCCGGCCATTGTGGACACATCGAGGGCGTGCAACTTACAAGATCGGGAGCTTGATACTGCACTTGCCTGGGAGCGCTACCAGGAGTTGGCCCCGCCAATTGGTCCGGCCGGAGGATTTAGTCACGAAGATTCGCGAGCGGTGAACACCGGGACGGGGTTTCTCGTTGAGAACCCTTGACCTCCACAATCTCGGTGAAGGGCGGCTTCGTCGTGACACCGTTCCAGCTCCCCGCGTTGCAGAATCTCCCGCCTGCCGACCGGATCGCGTTCCAGCGCTTCGGCGCCGGCCCGGCGCTCCGGCCGCCGTTCACCCGGATCCATCATGCCGTGCGGGCCCACGCCCGCCGGCGTCCGCTCGCGAGCGCGGTGGAGCACCTCGGCGACGGGATCACCTACGGCGAGCTCGATCGCCGATCCGACCGGCTGGCCGGTCTCCTCGCCGAGGCGGGTGTTCGGCCAGGAGACCGGGTCGGGCTGTTCCTGACCCGCTCGATCCCGATGGTCGTCGGCATCCTCGCCGTGCTCAAAGCCGGTGCGGCCTACGTGCCGCAGGACGTGCGGATCACGCCGGCTCACCATCTCCGGCACATTGTGGACGTCGCGGGCATCGGCGTCGTGCTCACCACCGCCGAACACGAGCCCACGCTGTCCGGCCTGGCGACGACCATCGCGATCGACACCGTCTCAGGCACGCCGGCCCGGCCGGTGGACTCGGCCGGCGGCGAGGTCGCGGCGGTGATCTTCACGTCGGGGACCACCGGAGCGCCCAACGGTGTCCAGGTCACGCACGCCAACCTGTGCAACGTCCTGCTCACCGAGCCGGGAAACCTGGGGATCGGCCCGGGCACGCGGGTCGCGCAGCTGCTGAACATCGCGTTCGACATGGCCGCGTGGGAAATCCTCGGCACCCTGGCCAACGGCGGCACCCTCGTGGTCCGCGGCCGCGATCCGCACTCGGGCGCGAGCGGCGCGCACGTCCTGATCGCGACGCCGAGTGTGCTGTCCGGATTGGACCCCTCCGCGTGCCGCGCCGTCCGCACGGTCGCGGTGGCCGGCGAACGCTGTCCACGGGAACTGGCCGAAACCTGGTCCCGCCGCGCGGCTTTCCACAACTGCTGCGGCCCGACCGAGGTCACGATCGTCAACACGGTCCAGCGCTACGAACGCGGCCTGCCGACGATCGGCCGCCCGGTCCCCAACACCACGGTGTACGTCCTGGACGAGCACCTCCGGCCGTGCCCGATCGGTGCGGTCGGGGAGATGTGGGCCGGTGGCGCCTGCGTGACCGCGGGCTACCTCGGCGACGACGCCTTGACCGCCGAGCGCTACCGGCCCGACCCCTTTCTCGGTGGCACGCACCGGATGTTCCGGACCCGCGATCTCGGGCGCTGGACGCCGGAGGGGCAGCTGCAGCATCACGGCCGGACCGACGACCAGGTGAAGGTGCGGGGCTTCCGCGTCGAACTGGACGCGGTCACCTCCGCGCTGGAACGGGCCCCGGGCTGCGTGCGGGCGGTCACCGTCCTGCACGAGGGAAGGCTGATCGGGTTCGTCAGCCCGTTGTCCGTGACGTCCGAGGCCGCCCGGAACGCGGTCGAGGAGCGGCTGCCGTACTACTGCGTGCCCGCCCTGATCGTGCCCGTCGAACGGCTTCCGGTCACCGACCGCGGCAAGGTGGACCGCCGGGCGCTGCTGTCCGGCTTGGACACTCGCGCGCGACTGGAGACCGTCGCGTGACGGAGATGTCGGTCCGGCAGGTCTCGCCACGACGGGCCGGGAAGCCGAGCCTGCGCCGCCGCCCCTTCACCCACCACAACCTGCTCGCGGCCGCGGTCGTGCTGGTGAATCTCGCGTGCTGGTCCCTCGACGCCCCGACGATGGTGGTCGCCAACTTCACGCTGGCCGTGCTGATCCGCCAGCAGTACGTGATCAACCTGCTGTTCCGGCTCGCCACCGGCGTTCCGAAGCACTGGCCGCTGCGGGTGCGCTGGACGCTGGGCAAGGTCTACCACTTCGGCGGCCTGCACGTCGGTGGCGCGGCGTGCGCGACGGCCTGGTTTCTCGTGCTCGCGGTGACGTCGCCACCGCGGATCCTGACCTGGGTGATCGTGGCGCTGCTGGTCACGATCACGGTGTTCGCGCTGCCGCCGTTGCGCGCACGCCGTCACGACCGGTTCGAGCGGACGCACCGGTTCGGCGGGTGGACGGTGCTCGTCCTGTTCGCCGTCCACACCGCGGTGTACGGCGGCGGCGCGGCACGCTGGCTGCTGCCGGTCGTCGTCGCGAGCGTGGCGCTGCCCTGGCTGCGGCTGCGCCGCGTGCCGGTGCGGATCGAGCGGCCATCGTCGCACGTGGCGATCGTCCACTTCGACCACGGTGTCACGCCGTTCGCCGGGTCGTCCACCGCGGTGAGCCGGAACCCGTTGCTGGAATGGCATTCCTTCGCCAACGTCCCGGCGCCGCGGCGCAGCGGGTTCCGGCTGACGATCTCGCGTGCGGGGGACTGGACCGGTTCCTTCATCGACGACGCGCCCGCCAGGGTGTGGGTGAAGGGAATCCCGACCGCGGGGGTCGGCAACATCGACAAGCTGTTCACGTCGGTCGTGTGGGTCGCCACGGGCAGCGGGATCGGGCCGTGCCTGCCGCATCTGCTCTCCGGGGACACCCCGGCGCGGCTGGTGTGGTCGACGCGGAATCCGCGCGGCACCTACGGCGACGCGCTGGTCGACGAGATCCTCGCGGTGCAGCCGGACGCGCTCGTCTGGGACACCGACCGGCACGGCAAGCCCGACCTGGTCGCGCTGGCGCGCCAGGTCCACCGGGAATCCGGGGCCGAGGCTGTCATCTGCATCTCCAACCGCAAGACCACCTGGCAGATCGTCGAAGAGCTGGAGACCCGGGGGATTCCGGCGTTCGGCGCGATTTGGGACTCGTGAGGTGACCACTGTGGACTATCGGACCCTCGTCGTCGACGTGTGCGACGGCATCACCACCGTGACCATGACCCGGCCCGAAGCGCGCAATGCGCTGTCGGGCCGGACCCTTGCCGAGCTGCGCCACCTGCTCGGCGGCCTGCACACGCCGTTGATCCTCACCGGCGCGCCCGGCCCGGCGTTCGTCGCCGGCGCGGACATCCGGGAGATGGCGGCCATGACACCCGGCGAAGGCGAGGCCTTCGGACGGCTGGGGCAGTCGGTCACCACCGCGCTGGAGTCGGTACCGGTGCCGGTGATCGCGTGCGTCGACGGGTACGCGCTCGGCGGCGGCTGCGAACTCGCGCTGGCGTGCGACTTCGTCTACGCGACGGAAAAATCGGTGTTCGGGCAGCCCGAGGTGTCACTCGGGCTGATTCCGGGCTTCGGCGGGTGCGTCCGCCTGCAGCAGCAGGTCGGTCCGGCGCTGGCCCGCGAGCTGATCTACTCCGGACGGCAAGTCGAAGCCGCAGAGGCGCAGCGGATCGGCCTGGTCAACCGGCTTTTCGCCGACCGCGACGGCTTGCTCGCCGGCGCCCGGCAGACGCTGGCGTCGATCGCGCGGAACTCGCCTTCGGCCGTCGCGCTGTGCAAGGCCACGATCAACGCGGCACGCGGGCAGGACGTGCGGGCGGGGCTGGAGGCCGAGCTGGGAGCGTTCCGGCGGGCGTTCACCACCCCGGACATGCGCGAGGGCACGGCGGCGTTCCTGGCCAAGCGCACGCCCGCGTTCGACCTGGACTAGCACGGGAGGTGTGCCATCAGCGAGAACCACGCTGTGCTGCTCTGCAGCCTGCACGACGAGCACGCGGCACCGCTGCGGCGCTATGTCCGCCAGCTCACCGGCGACGGCGAGTTCGCCTACGACGTGGTTCAGGAAACGCTGCTGCGCGCGTGGCAGAACCCCGGCATCCTCGAGCAGGACGGGATGGCCGCGCGGGCCTGGCTGTACACGGTGGCCCGCAACATGGTGATCGACGACCGCCGCAGCGCGCGGGCGCGCCGGACGGCCGTCGGGATCGTCCCGGAGCCCCAGCGCGCGGACCCGACCGACGCGGCGCTGGACGCCTGGATCGTCGAGGACGCGCTGACGCAGCTGACCCCGGAGCACCGGACGGTGATCACCCGCGCCTACTACCTTGGCCGGTCGGTCGCCGAACTGGCCGGGGAGCTCGGCATCCCGCCGGGCACCGTCCGCTCCCGCCTGCACTACGGGCTCCGCGCCCTGCGCGTGGCTCTGCAGCAGCGCGGTGTCATGGCCTACCCGGGCCGCTGAAGGACGCCTCGGAAGTCCGTGAATGGCACATTGAGAGCCCCCTTAAAGGCTCTCAATGTGCCATTCACGGACTTACCCATTCCGTCACCCGCCGGCGCAGGTCCGGCCGTTCAGCGTGATCGTGGCCGGACGGTCGTTCGCACTACCGGGCACGCTGGCCAGGAAGCCGAACTCGGCCGTGCCCCCGGCGGGGATCGAGGCGTTCCACCCCGCGTCGGTGGCCGTCACGGTGGCGCCGCTCTGCGTCACCTGGGCGTTCCAGGCCTGCGTGACGCGCTGGCCGTTGGCGAACGTCCAGCCCGCCGTCCAGTGCGAGATCGCGGTGGTGCCGGTGTTCTTGAATTTCAGGTTCCCCTGGAACCCGCCCTGCCACTGGCCGGAGATGGTGTACGTGGCGGTGCAGGTCGAGGACGGCGGAGTGGTCGTGGTGGTGGGGTGTCGTCGGCGTCGGTCGGAGTTGTCGGCGTCGTCGTGGTGGTGGTCGTGGTGGTCGTCGGCGGCGGCTGGTCGCCGCCGTTGTCGCCGATGATCACGCCGCGGCCGTTGGTGCCGACGTAGACGCGTCCGTACACCCGCGGATCGCCGGTGATCGCGGCACCGATGTTGCCGTACTGGTGCCGGTCGTCGTTGATCCGGATCCAGGACGCGCCGGCGTCGTCGGAGCGGAAGATCCCGCGCACACCGCCGATGTTCGCGACCGTGTACAGCGCCGGGTAGGTGCGGCCGGTGGCGGCTTTGCCGAAGCCGATGTTGTCGGCTTCGGCGACGTTCCCGAGTTTCGTGAACGTGGCCCCGGAATCGGTGGAGTGCCACAGCCCGTACGCGCTGCCGGACCCGCCCGCCACCCAGACGTCACCCTGGTGTCCTGCCACGGCTTTGACGTGCGCCGTGCCGCTGGGCAGCCCGGTCGCGGCGGACGCCGTGAACGTCGCGCCGCCGTCGGTGCTCGTGTAGAACTTGCCCGCCGCGAAGCCGTAGAAGCGTTTCGGGTCGACGCGGTCGGCCGCCACCGTCGCGCCGGTGGGGATGCCCGACGACGCCGTCCACGACGTACCGAAACCGGCGGAGTAGCTGACCGCGGCGCCGCCGGAGCTCCAGACGAACCGGCTACCGTCGGCGGCCGCGGCGGCCGTGCCGCCACCGGAGCTGCCACCCGGTTCCGTGCCCTGGAACCAGTTCTTGCCACCGTCGGTGGAGAAGGCGATCCGGTTGTCGTTCGGCCGGGCGCTCCGGTCGAGCGTGCCGGCCCGGACGATCACCGACGGGTTCAGTTCGGCGAAGTCGAGGCTGGTCGTGGAGGTGAACACCGGTGACGTGTACATCGTGGACGGTACGGCGTCGAGGCTGTCGTGCCGGAACCCGCCGATGTCACCGAGCGCGGAGAGCAGTGGCGCGCCCGAGGGCGGGCTGATCAGGTCCTGCACCGCGGTTTCCTCGAGCCCGCCGACGACCGGCTTGAGCGTGATCTTGCCGCCACTGTCCCACTTGGTCAGATCGTTCGTGCCGTAGATGGTCGCGCCGGTGCCGTAGAGCAGGTGATCCGAATCGAACGGGTCGATCTCCATCGACTCGGTCATCCAGCCCAGCTTCGGCGAGAGTTCCGGTGGTGCGGGCTGGGCGCCGAAGGTCAGCCACGGCACGGACGAAATGTCCTGGGTGTAGCGCAGCGAACGGTCGGGGTAGCTGGTGAAGTCCCAGATCCGGGTCCAGGTGGCCCCGGAATCCGTGCTGCGGAAGAAGGTCACGTCCGGCCACCACGCGATCTGCGTCGCCACCATCAGCGTGCCGGGATGCTTGCGGTCCAGGGTCAGCCCGCTGTAGCCGAAGGTGTCGCCGGAGTCGGTGGAGGGGATCGGGCTGATCCGGGTCCAGGCCGAGGTCTTCGGATCGAACTTCCAGACGTCGCCCTTCGCGCCGTCGTAGGGGCCGCCGGTGTCGCTGGTCGCGATGTACAGCACGCCGGCGGCGTCGACGACTCCCTTGTGTGCCAGGAAACCCGTGGGCTGACCGGGAATCCGTGACCAGGTGGTGCCGCCGTCGGTGCTGCGGTAGACGGTGTTGTCCTTGTCCGCGACGCCGGCATAGATGGTTTGTGTCGTGGTGCCACGGGTGCCGGTCGCGGGGTCGAACGTCACCCAGGTGACGCCTTCGATGTCACTGGAGTACCCGGTCGTGTCGGTCGGGTCGGGGGCGTAGGTGCCCGCGTTGGGGAAGGCGGTCACCTTGGCCCAGGTGACGCCGGAGTCGGTGCTGCGCCAGAGCCCGTTGCCGCTCGGCGCGCCGAGGTAGAGCACGCTGTCGCGGTTCGGGTCGATGGCGAGCCGCTCGCCCATGCCGCGGCCGGGCATGTTGCCGCCGAGCTTGAACGGCAAGGTGCTGGACTGCCACGTCGAGCCCCGGTCGGCCGAACGCAGGATCGCGCCCGGGTTGGGGTCCCAGGCGTTGGTGTACATCCCGGCGGCGACGTAGACGCGGTTCGGGTCGACCGGGTCGGTGGCGAGGCTGACTACGCCGTTGTGTCCCCAGTCGGTCCAGCCGACCGAGTCGAGCAGCGGGATCCAGCGGCTGGTGGCGGGGTTCCACCGGTACGCGCCGCCGATGTCGGTGCGCGCGTAGGCGAGCCCGGGCTCGGACTGGTTGAAGATGATTCCGGGGACGAAGCCGCCACCGTCGATCTCGGCGTTGCGCCACGTGTAGGCCGCCGGGGCCGCGGGTGAGGGCGTGGTGCCGAGCGACACCAAGGCCACCGGGGGCAGCAGCAGGGCGAAAGTGAGGGCGAGCAGTCTCTTCTTCATCGAACGATCCTCCGCACAGCGTCGTGCAAAACGTTCTGGGAGCGCTCCCAATTTGACGTTAGCCTGCGGGGATCGGCCCTGTAAAGGAGCCCGGTGGCAATTCGACGGGTTCGAGGAAAAGGAATTCTGGCGCATGCGCGGCGGATGCCCGCACGACGCCCCCGGGCATCAGTCTGAACGGTGGCGGGAGCCGTCCGGCGCCCGTGAGGAGCGCCGTCGGATGAGGAGCAGCACGGTCAACCCGCCGGCGAGCAGCACCATCCCGATGACCAGGAGCAGGATCCAGTTGTCCGTGCCCTCGACGTCGGCCGCGTTCGCGACCGGGTACGCGCCGGGGTTACCGGGGGCGCTGATGGGCACCATGGAGCCGGTGCCGCTCATGGTCACCGCGGTTTGGCTGGGGGAGTGTGCCGTGCTTTTCGTAGCCGCGGTTCGCGAGGTCGTCGTGGCCGGGGTCGGCGAAGTGCTGGTGACGGCCGGCGCCGGAGCCGGAGGTGGAGCGGCGGCCGCGCACACCGCCACGCGGTATTCCGCGTAGAACGACCGGCCGTACTGCCACTTCGGGTCGTCGTTGGACCACACCCACAGGTGGAAGACATGGTCGGCGGCCGGGGTCGCCCGGTAGGTCTTGCGGAAGCTCTGCCCGAACCCGGCGTCCTCGAGATGGGCCGCGTTGTCGTCGACCTTGATCCAGTTCGGCGAGGACGTCGACGGGGGAAAGCCGGTGAGGGTGACCGTGAGAACGGCGTTCTGGGTCCCGTCACACCGGGCGGCCGACGAGTTGGACCCCGCGGCCGCGGGGCCGGCTGAAGCCAATCCCATGACAACGACCGCGCCGAGAACGCAGAGGATTTTCCGCACGACACGGCGCTGTGCGCGCATCGTGATTTCCCTGAACATGCCTGACTCACCCCATCCCACCGCTCGCCCGGTTTTGTCGTATTCGTATATCACGGCCGTTGATCCGGGGTTTGCGGCGGGTGAGCGGCGATCCGAGGCGAATTCATCGAATTCGCTCCCGTTCGACGGATTCGATGGGAACTCACGGCGGTTGCGCCGGCGGGCGGACCTCTGATGTCATGATCGGCGACGTCGGTGTCGAGGCCGAGGAGTGCGCTCATGCGACTACGTCGAACAGCGGTTGTGCTGGCCGTTTCCGCGTTGGTTTCCGTTCCGGCTCCGGCGCGGGCCGCGTCACCGGAGGGTTTCCCGCCGCATTCGGTGACGCTCACGGAATCGGCGTTGGAGGGAGTCCACGGCACCGCGCCCGACGCCACGGTTCGCAACGTCCTCACCGTGACCGCGGACGGCGCGGCGCTGAGAGTGCGACTGGGCAACCCGTTCGGTGGCAGCGCGCTCGTCGCGCGATCGGTGTGGGTCGGGGTGCAGGCGGCACCGGGTTCGGCCGCGCTGGTGCCCGGCTCGAACCGGCGTGCCACCTTCGGCTTCCGGGCGACGGTGACCGTGCCGCCGGGTGGCACGGTGTGGAGTGACCCGCTCCCGCTGATCGTGCGGCGCGGCGACCATGTCGCGGTGAGCGTGTACGCGCCGGGATCACCGGTCGACGACCACACGTTCCCGCCGCCGGAGACCGACACCCCGGGGTCGTTCGTCTCGGGCGCCGGTGACGCCGGCGCGGATACCCGCGGCGCGGCCTACGGTGCCTTCGTGCCCGGTGTGTTGTGGTGGGTGGACGCGGTGAGCGCCGTGTCGCCCGCGCGCGGCACCATCGTCGCCCTCGGCGATTCCATCACCGACGGCTACAACGCCTTCGGCGGCGGCCGGCGCTGGACCGACGTCCTCGCCGGTCGCCTCGCGCAGCGGCCGCTCTGGCAGCGGCTGTCCGTGGCCAACGCCGGCATCAGCGGCAACACCGTCAGCGTCCAGCCGAATCCCTACGACCCGACCAACCAGTGCTGCGGACCGCCCGCCCCGCAACGGCTCCAGCGGGACGTGCTGTCGCTGCCCGGTGTCCGGTACGTACTGCTCCTGGAGGGCACCAACGACCTCGGTGGCGGCACCTACGCCCCGCCCGCGCCCGCGTCCCAGGTGATCGAGGCGATGCGCGGCATCGCGGCCCGGGTGCACGCCGCCGGGCGCGAGATCGTCGGGGCCACCCTGCTGCCGATGTGCAACACCGCGGGAAGCGCGAAAGAACAGGCGAGGCTCGCCGTCAACCAGTGGATCCGGACGTCCGGGACCTTCGACTCGGTGCTCGATTTCGACGCCGTGCTGCGCGATCCGGCCGATCCGACGGTGATCACCGCGGCCTGGCGGACCGACTGCTACCACCCGAACGCCGAAGGCGACCGCCGGCTGGGCGAGTCGATCGATCTCTCGGTGTTCGACGCCTGATCCTGCGCGGTCCGTGAAGGCCACCTTGAGCGGTAAGGAAAACGTGGCGGCTTTGGGTTGGGCGGGGATGGGGTCTCGTGAGTGGTAAGTGTCGTTAGAACGACACTTACCACTCACGAGACCCTGCCGGTGCCCCGGTGTGGGTGGTCCGGTGCCGGCCCAGGTTCAGGGGACCACCTGGTGCACCCCGGTCAGCACGTGCTGCCAGACGACGCCAGGGTCCGCACCCCCCTCGACAGCCTTGAGCGCGGGCGCGATCACCGTCTCCTGGATCTCGCCGTCGCCGGGGCCTTTGTACTGCGGCTTGCCGACCTTGCGGGCCTGCGCCACGAAGATCCGCCCCACCAGTGCGCCACCGAAGTACTTGTTCTGCTCACTGAGCAGATCGGGCGAATCGAGCGCCGCGACCTGGCTGGGGAAGTTCCCGCTCACGCGGAACGCGTAGAGCTGCTGCTCGGGCTCGGTCAGCCAGGCGGCGAGTTCGGCGGCCTCCTTCGAGTGGGGGCTCGTCATCGGGACGGTGAGGTACGAGCCGCCCCAGTTGCCGCCGCCGTCCGGGAACGCTTCCGCGATCGCCCACTTGCCCGCGTTGTCCAGGCCCGCCTCTTTTTCGATCACGCCGAGCATCCACGAGGGACAGACTTTCGTGGCGAAACCGCCGAGCCGCAGGCCGTTGTTGCCGTCGTCGGCGAACGCGGTCAGTCCCGCGGACTGCCCCTGCGTGACGGCGGTGGTGATCCGGTCCCACGCCGTCCTGAGCGGACTGTTCGTCTCGAGTGTCGAATGGTCGTCGGGGCCGAGATAGCCGACGGCGAGCTGGTTGACCATGGCGTTGAAGGTCTGCGCTGCCGAGTCGAACCACGGTTTTCCGTGCGAGCGCCGGACGTATTTTTCCCCTGCGGTGAAATAACTTTCCCAGGTCGCGAACATCGCCTTGACCGAATCCGCGTCCGTGGGCAGGCCGGCCGCCTCGAGCAGATCCTTGCGGTAGCACATGGCGAGCGGGCCGATATCCGTGCCGTACCCGACCAGCTTGCCGTCCTTGGCGCGTCCGGCGTCGTACTTCCAGGCGAGCCACCGCTGGGCCCGCACCTCGGGCGGCCCGATCCGGATGAGGTCGTTGAACTTCGAGGACTGGGCCAGGACGTCGGCGAGGTGTCCTTCCTCGACAGCCTGGATGTCGGCGAGTCCCTCGCCGGTCTGCAGCTTCTTCAGTAGATCCTGGTGGTACGGCCCGCCCTGTGCGGCGCGTTCCTGACGGATCTTGATCCCGGGATGGGTGAATTCGTAGCCGGTGATCAGGTCCTCGTACCCGAACTGGCCGAACGTGGCGATGGTCAGCGTGATCACCGGAGGTGTGGTGGGGCCGCAGCCGCCGGTGAGCACCAGCAGCGCGGCCGCCACGGTCCACGCCATCCGTCTTCGGATCTTCGCCATCGCATCCCCCCACGACCAGCGCTCACATTCATTGGGAGCGCTCCCAGAGTTTCCGCCTGGGTTGCGTGGGTGTCAAGAAGGGAAACGCGGGGTGTCCGACCGGCTACCGGGGAGTCATGCTCATGCCATGCCGTTGAGTCCGATCACCCGCGAGTACCAGAGGGCGCTCTGCTTCGGCGTCCGCCGCTGGGTGTCGTAGTCGACGTGTACCAGCCCGAACCGTTTCGCGTATCCCTCGGCCCATTCGAAGTTGTCCAGCAGCGACCAGTAGAAATATCCGCGCAGGTCGACGCCCGCCGCCAGGGCGTCGTGGGCGGCTCGCAGGTGGGAGTCGAGGAAGGCGATCCGGTCGGTGTCGGCGATGTCGCCGTCGCGGACCACGTCGGGGTAGGCGGCACCGTTCTCGGTGATGTAGAGCGGCACGGGCCGGTAGTCGCGATGGACCTGCAGCAGTGACGCCGTGAGGCCCGCCGGCTGCACCTCCCAGCCGGAAGCCGTTCGCGGCGCGGCCTCGTCCGGGACGAAGTGGACATCGGACGCGCCGACCCATTCCCGGCCCGCGGGCTGGCTGCCCGGCACGGCCGTTCCGGCCACCGTGTAGTCGCGGTAGTAGTTGACGCCCAGCCAGTCGATGGGCGCGGCGATCACAGCGGCGTCGCCGTCCCGCACGAGGTCGGTGAATCCGAACGGTGCCAGATCGGCGACCAGGTCCGCGGGGTAGCCGCCCGCCAGCACGGGGTCGAGGAAGAGCCGGTTCTGCAGGCCGTCGATCCTCCTGCAGGCCTCGACGTCGGCGTCGGACCCGGGATCGCGCGGCGCGACGGGGTAGAGGTTCAGGGTGATTCCGGCGGGGACCTGGGTGTGTTGCCGGATGATGTCCATGGCCAGGCCGTGTCCGAGTAGGAGGTGGTGGGTGGCGGCGATGGCGGCGGTGGGTTCGGTGCGGCCGGGTGCGTGGATGCCGGAGGCGTAGCCGAGCATGGCGGCGCACCAGGGTTCGTTCAGTGTGGACCAGCTGGCGACGCGGTCGCCGAGCCGGGCGAGGACGGTTTCGGCGTAGTCGGCGAACCGGAATGCGGTGTCGCGTGAGGTCCAGCCGCCCTGGTCTTCGAGTGTTTGGGGGAGGTCCCAGTGGTAGAGCGTGGCCCACGGCTGGATTCCGGCTTCGAGGAGCCGGTCGACGAGCCGGTCGTAGAAGGCGAGTCCGGCTGTGTTGGGTGCGCCGCCGTCGGGCCGGATGCGGGGCCATGCCAGGGAGAACCGGTAGGCGCCGAGGCCGAGCTGTCGCATGAGGTCGACGTCTTCGGCGTAGCGGCGGTAGTGGTCGGCCCCCGGTTCGCCGGTGTCGCCGCCGACGACGGCGCCGGGTTGGCGGGCGAAGGTGTCCCATACGGAGTCGGTGCGTCCGTCGGCCGTGGTGGCGCCTTCGACCTGGAACGCCGCGGTGGCGGCGCCCCAGACGAAGCCGGGTGGGAATGTCGGCGCGGTTTCTGCGCGGACGGGGTCGGGATCGACGGTCATGGTCACCCTTTCACGGCGCCTTGCATGATTCCGGCCACGATCTGGCGGCCGAGGAGGAGGAAGACGATGAGGATGGGGATGGTCGCGAGGGTTGTTCCGGCGAGTACGAGGGAGTAGTCGATGTAGTAGCCGCTTTGGAGTTTTTCCAGTGCTAGTTGGACGGTGGGGTTGCCGGCGTCGAGGACGACCAGGGGCCAGAGGAAGTCGTTCCAGGAGGTCATGAAGGTGAACATGGCGAGGATGGCGGCGGCGGGGCGGACGGCGGGGAGGCAGACGTTCCAGAAGATCCGGATCATGCTGCAGCCGTCGACTCGGGCGGCTTCGATGAGTTCGTAGGGTAGGGCGTCGATGGTGTATTGGCGCATCCAGAACACGCCGAATGCGGTGACGAGGTTGGGGACGATGACTGATTGCAGTCCGCCGGCCCAGCCGAGTTTGGACATGGCGATGAACAGCGGAATGATTCCGAGTTGGGTGGGGACGGCCAGGGTGAGGACGATGAAGACGAAGAGGCCGTTTTGGCCGCGGAAGCGGAGTTTGGCGAAGGCGAATCCGGCGAGTGAGGAGAACAGTACCGTGGTGAGGGTGACGGTGCCGGAGACGATGACGCTGTTGGCGAGTGCTTTCCAGAAGGGGACGGTGTCGAAGACGCGGGCGGCGTTGGCGAGGAAGTTGCCGCCGGGTAGGAAGGGTGGGACGCGTTCGGTGAGCATGCCGTTGTCGCGGCTGGCGACGAGGAAGGACCAGTAGAAGGGGAAGAGGGAGCCGAGGACGAAGATGGCCAGTACCCAGTAGGTGGCTTTGCGGGGTTTGCCCAGGGTGGCGACTCTTGCGCGGAGTCCGTTGTGGAGTGTGGTCATTTTTTGGCCCCTGGGATGCGGGTGAGGCGGCCGGTGAGGAAGAAGTTGACGAGTGCGATGAGGACGATGACGACGAACAGGATCCAGGCGATGGCGGAGGCGTAGCCGAGGTTGTAGTTCTCGAACGCTGATTGGTACAGGTACAGCGTGACGGTCTGGAATTGGTTGGTGGATCCGCCGTTGTTCGACCCGGGCATGGCGTCGAAGAGTTTGGGTTCGGTGAAGATCTGCAGTCCGCCGATGGTGGAGGTGATGGTCACGAAGACGAGTGTCGGTTTCAGCAGTGGCAGGGTGACGCTGAAGAAGCGGCGGGTGGCGCTGGCGCCGTCGATGAGTGCGGCTTCGTGGAGTTCTTTGGGGATGGCTTGCATGGCGGCGAGGACGATGAGGGCGTTGTAGCCGGTCCAGCGCCAGTTGACCATGATGGCGATGGCGGTGTGGCTGGCGAGGCGGTTGGCTTGCCAGTCGATGGGGTCGAGTCCGATGGTTTGCAGGAGGCCGTTGATGAGGCCGTATTTGGGGCCGAAGAGGTTGGAGAAGATGATGCCGAGGGCGACGAGGCTGGCGGCGTAGGGCAGGAGGATGCCGACGCGCCAGCCGGTGGCGCCGCGCAGCCGGCTGGACAGCAGCGCGGCCAGGGCGACGGCGATGATGAGCTGGGGGATGCTGGAGAGCAGGAAGATGGAGACGGTGTTTTCGAGGGCGTTCCAGAACTGGGTGTCGGCGAAGAGTTCTTTGTAGTTGTCCAGGCCGATGAAGTCGGGATTGTCATCCCCGGCTTTCCAATGGAACAGTGACACGTAGGCGGTGTAGAGCAGGGGGAAGAGGCCGACGATGCCGAACACGATGAAGAACGGCGCGACGTACAGGTAGGGCGAAACCTTGACATCCCACCGGCTCAGCCGATCCCGCACCGACGCCCGCCGATGCGGCGGCGGTGGCGGCGGATCGGCGGCTCGGGGCGGGGAGGGCCGCTCGACCACAGTCATCAGGTGATGTCCTTTACTGGGTGGAAACTGGTGGCGGCCGGGATGTGCGCGGTCCCGGCCGCCACCAGCGGTCAGCGGGTGATCTTCTTGGCGGCGTCGACGAGTTGGGTCCAGGCGTCGGCGGCGGATTTGCCTTGTTCGACGGCTTGTAGTGCCGGTTGGGTGGCGTTTTCCTGGATCTGGCCGTCGCCGGGGCCCTTGTACTGGGGTTTGTTGACCTTCTTGGCTTGTTCGGCGAAGAGTTCACCGACCTTGGCGTTGCCGAAGTAGGCGTCGGTCTGGCTCAGCAGTGCCGGGTCTGCGAGGGCTTTGACCTGGCTGGGGAAGGTGCCCTTGGCCTGGAAGGCCTTGATCTGCTGTTCGGGTGCGGTCAGCCAGGCGGCGAGCTCGGCGGCTTCCTTGGGGTGCTTGGACTGGGTCGGGACGGTGAGGTAGGACCCGCCCCAGTTGCCGCCGCCGCCGGGGAAGGCCGCGGTGACCGCCCATTTGCCGGCGTTCTCGGGCCCGGCCTGTTCCTTGATCACACCGAGCATCCACGCCGGGCAGACCTTGGTGGCGAAGGCGCCCTGTTTGAACCCGGAGTTCCATTCGTTGCTGAAGGCGGTCAGTTTGGCTGATTCGCCCTTGGTGACGGCGTCGGTGACCTTGGTCCAGGCGTCCTTGATGCCCTGGTTGGACTCCACCGCGAGTTTGTCGTCGGTGCCGATGTAGCCGTTGGGGAGCTGGTTGACCATGGCGTTGAAGTTCTGCGCGGCCGAGTCGAACCAGGCCTTGCCCTTGCTCTTGGCGACGTAGTCCGCGCCGGCGGCGAAGTAGCTGTCCCAGGTCGCGAACAGTGGCTTGACCGCGTCGGGGTCGGTGGGCAGGCCGGCGGCGGCGAACATGTCCTTGCGGTAGCACATGGCCAGCGGCCCGATGTCGGTGCCGTAGCCGATGACCTTGCCGTCCTTGTCCTTGGCCGCGTCGTACTTCCAGCTCAGCCACCGGTCCGGCGAGGCGTCGGCGGGGCCGATCTTGGTCAGGTCGTTGAACTTGGAGGACTTGTCCATGATGTCGGACAGGTGGCCTTCTTCGACCGCGGTCACGTCGGCCAGCCCGGAGCCCGCGGCCAGCTTGGTGATCAGGTCCTGGTGATAGGGCCCGCCCTGCCCGGTCTTCCGATGATTGATCTTGATGTTCGGGTGCAGCTTCTGATACTCCGGGATCAACGCCTCATAACCGAACTCGGTGAACGTCGCCAACGTCAACTCGACCGGCTCATTCGAATTCGCCGCAGCCGGCGGACTGTCGCCCCCGCTCCCGCAAGCCGCGACGCCCAGCGCCGTCATCGTGATGCCCAGTGTCAGCACCAAACCGTTTCGGATCATTTTCATGCTGTCCAACCACCTCGTCGAGGGATATGAGCGCCCCGGGATCGTGCGCTAGGCTGGGAGCGCTCCCAGGTGGGGCAAGTCTGGTGGTGGCGCCCGACCGGTGTCAAGGGAACGTAACCAGAGCGTTTCGTGCAGGAGCGCTCCCGGAAGGGTCGTTGCCATCCGACATCAAGCTGGTGGCATCGGGTGGTTTTTGCCGAAGAGAAGGCGGTGCGGTGGACTTGCGAGCAGCAGACGGCGAGCGGCCGACGTTGGAGGACGTCGCGGCGTTCGCCGGGGTGTCACGGTCGACGGCGTCCCGCGCGTTGAACGACGACGCCTATGTCAGCGCGGCGTCGCGGGAGAAGGTTCTCGCCGCGGCCCGTGGTCTGGGGTATTCGCCGAACCAGGCGGCTCGGTCGCTGGTCACGCGGCGGACCGGGGCGATCGCGGTGGTGCTGTCGGAGCCGGAGGCCCGATTGCTCGACGACCCGTACCGGACGGCAGTGATGCGGGCCGGTTACCGCGAGCTCGCCGACGTGGGCCGCCAGATGGTGCTGATCTTCAGCGACACCCGCGAGGACCTCAGCCGCACGGTGCGGTTCCTCGAGGGTGGGCACGTCGACGGTGCGCTGGTGTTCGCGCCACACCGGTCCGACCCGCTGCCGAAAGCGTTGCGGCTGCTACGGATTCCGGTGGTGTTCGGCGGACAGGCGGCCGGGATACGGCGCGGCGTGCACGTCGTCGACTTCGACAACGAGGGTGGCGCCCGGCTGGCGGTCGAGCACCTGATCGCCACCGGACGCAGGCGGATCGCGACCATTGCCGGCCCGCAGGACGAGAGCGCGTCGATCGACCGGCTCGCCGGGTGGCGCAAGACCCTGCTCGACGCCGGCCACGATCCCGACGGCCTGTCCGAGGAAGGTGATTTCACGTTATCCGGCGGGGCGAACGCGATGTCCAGGCTCATGGAACGTCACCCGGATGTGGACGCGGTGTTCGTGGCCAGCGACATGATGGCCGTGGGCGCGCTGCGCACCCTGCACGCGGCCGGCCGCCGGATCCCCGAGGACGTCGCCGTGGCCAGTTTCGACGACAACGCCACCCTCGCCCCGGCGATGGACCCACCGCTGACGTCGGTTCACCAGGACCCGCGCGAGCAGGTTCACGTGATGGTCGCAACCCTGATCCGGCTGCTCGACGACAAGACTCTCAAGCCGCGCCAGCACATCCTCCCGGTCGCGCTCACGGCCCGCGCTTCCAGCTGACCCCAGCGGACTTCCTCAGCACATTTTCCGGCACCATGAGGGGAGGACGGCGCAGAGCTCGGTCAGGTCGTTCCCTCCTCCGGAGGACGGTGCCGTCCGGCCGGATGATGGCGGCCCGCGCGTGCCCACGGCGCAGCCAGTCGTGCAGGCCGTGCCGGCCGACGATCTCGCCACCGGTCGACAACTACGGGGGCGGGTAACCAAGTTGGTCCCGTTCGACGCGTTCGTCGAGGTCGCCGACGGGGTTGAGGGACTCGTCCCACTCGACGAGCTCGCCGAGGTGCCGGTGGAAGCACCGGCAGAGACTGTCCAGGTGGGTGACGCAGTCGCGGTCCTCGTCACAGCGTTCGATCGGACACGGCGCAGGCTGACTTTGTCACGACGGCGGGCTTCATCCGGCCTGTTGACGTCCGCCGTAACCGCCACCCGGGCGGCCGGTGAGGCTCGTCCCCCGGGTGGGGGACGAGCCCGGAGATCCATGGTCCGGGCGTTTCCTGGATGGCAGGACCGGCGCGGGACGACAGGCTTCCGGCATGAAGAAAGCAGCCATCGCGGTCCTCGCCACCGCGGCCCTCGGATTCACCGCCCTCCCCGCCTCCGCCGAGGCGAGCGCTGGGCCGGTCGGTCGCACCGCGAACGCCTGTGCCTACGCCGACCCGGCCGGCCAGGAACCCGTTCCCCAGCTCAACCAGCCCAACGCCGCGGCGCTGGCCGCCTCGATATCCAGCGCACCCGACAACGACACGACCGGTGCGCTGGTCCGGGTCACCGGCTCGGCGGGCGACTGGAGCGGAACCGCGGGGGAGTCCGATCGTCTCACCCACGCGCCGGTGAACCCCGATGGTTACGTCCGGATCGGCAGCACCACCAAGACGTTCACCGCCGTGGTCGTGCTTCAGCTCGCGCAGGAACACCGGCTCGACCTCGAGCAGCCCGTGCAGAAATATCTGCCCGGCGTCCTGCCTTCCGGCTACCCGCCGATCCCCGTCCGCACCCTGCTCGACCACACCTCGGGTTTGCCGAGCATCGACATCCCCTGGCTGTCGGAGCCGGACCGGGTGATCGAGCACCGCTACGAGCACTGGAGCCCGGCCCGCGTGCTGGGCACGGCGACCGCCCACCCGATCGACTACCCGCCGGGTACCGCGCAGAAATACACCAACACCAGCTACGTCCTCGCCGGGATGCTCATCGAGAGGGTCACCGGCCGCTCGTACGGGCAGGCCGTGCGCGACCGCATCGCCCGGCCGCTCGGGATGTCGCGGACCTTCGAGCCCGGCGACGATCCGCGGCTGCCGAACCCTCATTCGAACGGCTACATCAAGAACGCGGTCAACAACCTGGTCGACGTCACCGAGATGAACCAGTCGATCCCGTGGTCCGCGGGCAGTCTCGTGTCCACTTCGGCCGATCTCGACCGGTTCATCACCGGCCTGTTCCGCGGTCGTCTCCTCGGCCCCGCCATGATGACCAGGCTGTTCACCGTGCCGAAGGTCCGCATGTTCGACGGCACCGGCGACGCGTACTACAGCCAGGGCCTGATGAAGATCCAGCTCGGCAAGATCACCGTCTGGGGCAAGACCGGCAGCCGCTACGGCTACTCCAGCGGCGTCTTCGCCACCTGCGATCTGCAGCGCAAGCTCGCCTACTCGGTCAACGCCACCACCAAGAGCAGCGACGGCCAGCCGGCGATCGTCCAGCGGATCGCCGTGGCCGCGGCGACTCCCTCGCCTTCCTCGTAGCGGGCAGGGGCTGAAGGGCCGCCGTCGGGTGCCGATACAGGCACCCGACGGCGGCCCTTCAGTCAAGCCCGGGGAGCCAGAGAACGTCCCCCAGGCGTGAGAACGGCATCTTCCCGCCGTTCGGAGGCCAGGGTGAGCTGCGGGCTGGGCGCCAGGATTGCGCTGAAATGACGCAGCACCGGCGGGGCCGAAACCACCCGGTATCCCGGCACCCGATCGGCCCTGGCCACGATCGCCGCGAACGACTCGGCGACGTGCTCCAGGTGGCTGCGGGTGTAGACCCGGCGGGGTAGTGCGAGCCGCAGCAGCTCGTGGCGGGCGGGGGTGTCCGGTGCACCGGCCGTCCCCGGGATGCCGAGCATGAGAGTGCCGATCTCGCAGCTGCGCACGCCGCCTTCCAGGTAGAGCTCGCAGGCCAGCGCGTGAGCCGGGAACTGCGTCCTGGGCAGGTGCGGCAGCATGGCGTGGCCGTCCACGTAGACGGCGTGGCAGCCGTAGGGGCGGAATACCGGGACGCCGGCGTCTTCCAGCGCGGTGGCCAGCCATGCCGCGGACTCCGCCCGGTGCCGCAGGTAGGCGGGGTCGAGCACCTCGACCAGTCCCTGGGACAACGCCTCGAGGTCGCGCCCGGCCAAACCGCCGTAGGTGGGAAAGCCTTCGGTGGCGATCAGCAGATTGCGGCATTGCTCGGCGAAAGCGTCATCGCGCAGCGCCAGTACGCCACCGATATTGCCGAGGCCGTCTTTCTTGAGGCTGATCCAGCATCCGTCGGCCTGCTGGAAAATCTCCTGCGCGACCTGTTTGGGGGTGTGCTGTGCATAGCGTGGATGCCGTTGGGTGACCAAGTAGGCGTTTTCCGCGAAACGGGCGCCGTCGATGAGCAGCAGCACCCCGTGCCGGTCGCACAATGCGCGGGTGGCGGCGACATTGTCCGGGGAGACGGGCTGGCCGCCGCCGGCATTGTTCGTCACCGTGAGAATCACGGCCGCGACCTCGCCCGCCCGCTCGGCGAGCAGGTCGGCGAGCCGGTCGAGGTCGATGTCACCTTTGAACGGGAGGTCGTCGCGCATGTCGGCACTGGCCGCGCACGGCAGGTCGAGCGCGGTGCCGCCGAGGATCTCGACGTTGGCGCGGGTGGTGTCGAAGTGCGTGTTCGACACCGTGATCCGGCCGGGAGTCACCAGGTTCGTCATGACGATCCGCTCGGCTGCCCGGCCCTGGTGAGTGGGAAGCACGTGCGGGAAGCCGGTCAGTTCCCGGACGGTGTCGGCGAACCGCGTGAAGGAGCTGGCTCCGGCGTAAGTCTCGTCACCGGAGTGCAGTGCGGCCCATTGAGCGGCTGACATGGCACCGGTGCCCGAATCGGTCAGCAAGTCGATGGTGATCACGTCGGAAGTGAGCTTGAACAGGTTGTATCCGGCCTCCGCGAGCACCTTCTCCCGCTGCGCCCGGGTGGTCAGGGAGAGGGGCTCGACGACTTTGGCACGAAACGGCTCGAAACGCATAAGTGAAGCCAAGCAGAAACCGGATCGAACGTCAGTGAATTCGCTCTCCTTGCCCGCAAGTGCGCCCGGAGGGACGTTCATTCGGGCTCTTTTCCGGCCGCCTTTCGGGAAGGATAGCAGTTGATTGCGGAAAAACGAATGTCTTGCTCACGCGCTGAAACGCGGTGAGCGGTATGCGTAGCGGCTCGCGGCGTCCGGCGCCCCTGTCGAGATGGCTAGGGGTGGGGCCATACCGTCTGATCCACTGCGGCCCGCTATACCTTCGAGCGGATCCTCGATGTCGCCGGCTGGCTGGACATCACCAAACCCAGCCTCAAACTCTCCTGACCGGGGACTCGTTCACTTGGTGATGACCGCGTCGCCGAAGGCCGCGCGGTAGTACCCGGTGGTGCCGCCCCGCGGGTCGATGAGGGTGCACTTGATCGTGGCCTGCACCGCGCCCTCGAGCGGAACCGAAAGATCCGCGGGCGCGGACAACGAGATTTTGACCTCGGTTCCGAGTTGCCGGCCGTTGTCGGCGGTGACCCGGATGATGCTCGAATAATTCGCCTTCGCCGCGGTGCCGGCTTCATTGTCGTCCAAGCCCGTGCGCGCCTTCAGAGCGCTGTATCCGGCGACGGCATAGGTCACGGATGTTCCCGCCGTGCTGCAGCCGAGAGTGAAGCTGTTGGGATAAGTGTGGGCTCCGATGGTCACCGGCCGCGGCGAGTTCACGCTGTTCGTGTTCAGTGGCTGCATTTCGCTCAACAGCTTGGACTGCGCGTTCGGCGGCGGTTCTCCCGGCGAGGAGGCCGGAGGCTGAGACCGCAGCGAGCTGTTCTCCGCCGCGAGTTCGTTGCTCTGTTTCTTCAGGCGATCGTTTTCGTCCTGCGCCGTCGACAGGTCCGCGCCCCGGGACTCGGCCGACGCCTGGGCTTTGTTCTTCTCGAAGTTGATCTGCGCGGCAGCCACGCCGAGCCCGGCGGTCGCCAACGACATGATGGCAGTCACCAGTGTCAGCCATTTCTCCAGCGACGTTCGCGGTCGTTTGGCCGACCCCGTGGTCTTCGCCGGATCGGGTTCGTCTTTGACGGCTTCGGTGCGCTTCATCGATTCTCAGTCGCGCGGCTGCCGACGGGCGTTACGCGAACCGGTCCCGCAGGCGGAATCGCTGAATCTTCCCGCTCGCTGTTTTGGGCAGCTGGTCGAGGAAGTGGACGCGCCGCGGATACTTGTACGGCGCGATGTGCTGCTTGACGAAGTCCTGTAGTTCCGCGGCCTTGTCCTCATCCGTGGCGACGCCCGCGCGGAGTACGGCGAACGCGGTGACGACCTGGCCGCGTGCCTCGTCCGGCAGGCCGACCACGGCACACTCGACGACGTCGGCGTGGGCGAGCAGGGCCTCTTCGACCTCCGGCCCGGCGATGTTGTAGCCGGAGGAGACGATCATGTCGTCGGTGCGGGCGTGGTACCAGAAGTAGCCGTCGGCATCCTGGACGAAGGTGTCGCCGGTGAGGTTCCAGCCGTCGCGCACGTACACGGACTGCCGGGCGTCCGCGAGATAGCGGCAGCCCGTCGGCCCCTTGACCGCCAGCGTGCCGGACGTGCCCGGTGGCACGGGTGTCCCGTCGTCGTCGAGGATCGCGGCGACATAGCCGGGCACCACGCGGCCGGTGGATCCGGGCCTGATGTCGTCGTCGGCCGCGGCGATGAAGATGTGCAGCATCTCCGTGGCGCCGATGCCGTTGATGAGGCGGACGCCGGTCGCTGCGCGGAAAGCGTCGAAGGTCGCGGCCGGGAGGTGCTCGCCCGCCGAGACGGCCCGCCGCAGCGAGGTCAGCCGCTCGGCCTTCCCCGAGGCGAGCATCGCGCGATACGCCGTCGGCGCCGTAAAACAGATGGACACCCGGTGCTCGGCGATGAGGTCCGCGAGCTGGTCCGGCGTGGCCTTCTCGACGAGCAATGTCGACGCGCCGGCCCGCAGCGGGAAGATCACCAGGCCACCCAGGCCGAAGGTGAAGGCGAGCGGCGGGGTGCCGGTGAAGACGTCGTCCGGTCGCGGGCGCAGGACGTGCGCGGAGAAGGTGTCGGCGATGGCCAGCACGTCGCGGTGGAAGTGCATGGCGGCTTTCGGCCGGCCGGTGGTGCCGGAGGTGAAGGCGAGCAGCGCCACGTCGTCGGCCGCGGTGTCGACCGGGATGAACGCGCCGGACTTGCGTGCCACGGCGGCGGTGAGTCCGTCGGCTCCGCCGTACTCGACGATGCGCGCGCTCGGTAGACCGGATTCGCGCAACTCCGCGGTGAAACGGGAGTCGCAGAGTGCGAAGTCGATCGCCGCGATCCCGGCGATCGTGGACAGCTCGCCGGCTCTCAGCAGCGGCATCGTGCTCACCGCGACCGCACCCGCCTTGAGGACGCCGAACCAGCACGCCACCAGCCATGGATTGTTGGGGCCACGCAACAGGACCCGGTTTCCCGCAACGATCCCGTGGTCTTCGACGAGCACGGCGGCGATCTGATTCGACACCCGCCGGAGGTCACCGTAGGTCCACAGTTCGGCACCCGGGGCCACCAGGCACGGCCGGTCCGGTCCCCGGCGATCGGCCATGACGTCGAGAAGCTCGACCGCGCAGTTGAGGCGTTCGGGGTAGTGCAACTCGGGCAACTCGAAGCGGAACTCCGGCCAGTCCGCCTCGGGTGGCAGGTTGTCCCGGCAGAAGGTGTCGACGTGAGCGGAGGATGACAGCGGCATGACGACTTTCCTTCCGTCCGGCTCAGCCGCCATTATGCACCACCCATGACGATGGTCAAGGGAACGACATAGTCGACCTTGCGGACCGCTGTCCCGGGTGAGTCGCTGGCCTATCGCCTGGTGAGCGCCCAGGGCATGAGCTCCTCGGCGAGGGTTCGGGCGAACGGGCGCGCCAGGGCTTGGAGTTCGGCGCAGGCGAGCTCGCCGATGTGGGCATAGGGAATCAGGCTGTTCTCGTCGGTCGCCTTCTCGATTTCCGCTCGGCGGGCCGCGCCGGTCGGGGTGAACGTGAGGGTGGCGTCGTCGGTGAGCCAGTCCCGCTCGCGGAGGTCGGCGATCGCGCGATTCCAGTCGGTTTCGGACCAGGATCGGGAAGTGCGCAGGGTTTCGGCGGGGACGGCGCCGGAGGCGGCGTGGGTGATGAGGGCTTCGATGCCGCGCAGGCCCGCCGTGAGCAGGGCCGCGATGTGCGCGTCGCCGCGGTATTCGCGGAGCAGGGTCTGCGCGTGCCACAGAACCAGGTGGGGCTCGGTGGGCCACGGCAGGGCGGCGTGAGCGGCGAAGAGCGGGCGGCCGGTGACGTCGTCGGCGATCGTTTCGGCGGCCCGGCGCAGGAGTTCGGCGGCTCGGAGCATCTCGGGTGAGGTGATCGCGTCGCCCAGGATGCGGCGCAAGGCTTGATCGGCCGCGGTGTGCCGGGCGGCGAGGACGGCGGCCGGGTCGGTGGTGGACCAGGCGGTGGTGATCGAGTCCTGGACCAGGGCCGGGTTGAAGTTGTAGAAGGTCGCGACCACGACCGGTGCCGGGACCGCGCCGAGCGCCGCCGACCTCGACGCGAAGTAGCCGGCGCGGCCGGTGAGGCCGAGTTTCTCGTATGCGGCAGTGGCTTCCGGGGCGAAGTAGATCATTCCGTGGTAGGGCTCAAGGGATCGCCAGGTCTGCCGGGCCGCTTCGATCATCCGGCCAACATACCAGCTGGTCGGTACGGCGGATCCTCATGTCGTGATCGAAGGCGGCGGCGTTCGCCGGCTTGTGAGGTGGGCTGAGGAGGTTGACCATGGAGTGATGACCTCCTCGCCGCGCCCGCCACACGACGCTGGGTACCTGCTGGACAACGCGCGCGCCGAGGCGGGCGAGCGATTCGTCTGGCTGGCCGAGCTGTTCGACGGTGTGACGCGCGGGCACTTCGATCGGCTGGGGGTCGGGGCGGGCTCGCGCTGCTGGGAAGTGGGGGCCGGTGGCCCCGGTATTCCGGAGGCGCTCGCGGCGGCCGTCGGTCCGACCGGGCACGTGCTGGCCACGGACATCGACCCGTCGTGGCTGAAGTCGGGCGACGGGTACGAGGTGCGCCGGCACGACGTCGCCGCCGACCCGCCCCCGGAGCCGGGGACGTTCGATCTGGTGCACGCCCGCCTCGTGCTTGTCCATCTCCCCGACCGGGCCGGGGCGTTGGCCACGATGGCGGCAGCGCTCCGGCCCGGCGGCTGGCTGCTGGTCGAGGACGCCGATACCGCTCTGCAGCCACTGGCATGCCTGGACGACAGCGGCCTCGCGCAGCGGCGGGCCAACCGGCTGCGCGACGCGGTCCGGGAGTTGCTGACGCGCCGCGGTGCGGACCTGCGCTACGGCCGGACGCTGCCTCGGGCATTGCGTGCGGCCGGCTTGGTCGATGTCGCCGCGAGGGGCACTTTCCCGGTCGGCGGGCCGGCCTGCGACCGGCTGGAGGCGGCGACCATCCGGCACGTGCGCGGCGAGCTGCTCGCGGCCGGACTGGCCGACGACGCCGAGATCGACGCGCACCTGGCCGCGATCCACGCCGGCGAACTCGACCTGACCCTCGCGCCGCTGATCTCGGCCTGGGGACGCCGCCCAGCCGGGCACCCGGGCGGCAGGGGAGCGGGACTGTAAGCCCTGGTCCTCGCCTCTGACCAGGGAGTTCAAGGTTCCGTGCAGGTTTCCTGACGGACCTGTGGGCACCATCCGACTCGGAGGACCGCACGGCACGATCCGCTGCGCCTCCTGACCGTTTCGACGTCGTCGCGCCGACGCCGGCCCGTGCGCGCTCTACCGAAGGAGTCCTGGTGATACCACGGAAGACAACAGCTTCGAGAAAAGCGGCGAAGTTCCTGACCGCGCTGCTTCTTTCATTGTCCGGGTTTGCCGCGATGACGACCCCGGCGCAGGCAGCTCCGTTCCAGCCTGCAAGCACGGAATCGCAGTCGCAGTGTGGCGCAACGGTGCATCTGTGTCTCTGGTCGGAAACCGGCCATCTCGGGGTCTACGGCGCTTATGCGCGGAATCAGTCGAACCTCGGCCTGCTCAATCATCACGTGGGCAGCATGTGGAACAGGACGAGCCATGCGGTTCTGTTCCGTTACGGCAGGGGTGCTCAGCCGCTGAATGACTGCTTTCGCGCGGGTGCCAGAATCGAAGACATGTTCAGCACCTTCGACGGCTACTACATCGAGGGGTTCTTCCTCTTGAGCCTGCCTACGTGTGAGGGAACCTGAACTGCTCCTGCGGGTAGCTCGAATGAGATCGCGGGAATCAAAAGGGAGTCGCAATGAAAGTGCTCGCTAAGCTTGGTGCCATGGTGTTTGTTTCGGCAATGTCTTTGGCGACGATCTGTTCTGGAGTCGGGAATGCGGCGACGCTTGCGGTTGATTGTGCGCGCACGTCCATCGTCCGGGAAGAGCTGAACCCTGGCTTGCTGAGGTCGGTGACGATCACCAATAAGTGCAGTCGGACGATCGGCCTGGCGAGGATGCATGTGTTTGCCGGTTCGACTCTGGATTGGACGGAACGTTCGCCTCTCAAGACGGCTGCGGGTGAGTCTCGCACGAGGTATTTCACTGTCCGGCCCCAGGTTTCTCCGGGCACGCTGGTCTGCGGAGAGTGGTTGGACACCGCCGGAAGGAATCTTGGTCGGGACTGCATCACGATGTAGGAAGTCGGGGCCGCTCATCGGTTGGCTTGGTGTCAGTTCGATCCGGAGGGACGAATGAAATCCATCAGAGTTGTCGCGGCGGTATTCCTTGCCGTGATTATCGCGATCACGCAGGCGCCGGCTGCCCACGCCTCTGCGCCTATGAGAACTGGTACTTTGACATAACCTTGGATTGGTCTCCGATTCGGAACTTTAATAGCGCGCAGTGTCTGGCTATTGGCAATGCCAGCAACACTCCAGGGGCGAAGGCGATACAGTTTCCCTGTAACGGAAAACGCGAACAATTATGGTCGGTAACCGGCTGGGGTGACGGTGCGATACAGCTGGTGAATTATAATTCACGTCAATGTCTTGCCATTGGTGGCGGCAGTAAAACGAGAGGCGCGGCTGCCATTCAGTGGCCGTGCGGCGTGGGGCCCGAGCAGAAATGGAATATTTCGTTGGTTTTTGAATGATGGTTATCGAATAACGTGGCAATCGAACCGCTTGGTGACCCGGGCCGGCCTGGGGCACCAAGCGGTCGTTGTGCATCCCAGGAGCGACCTTGGCTCATCGGGAAGGTTGCGCTGGGCCATATTTGCTGCCTCAGCCCGGTCCGGTCAGCTCAGTCGGCTTCGACGGTGCCGACCTGGCGGAATCCGGATCCGTAGTAACCAGGCGTTGGCGGGCGTCGTGGCCAGGCCGAGTTCCGGGAAAGCCCGAGGCCAGTGAGGCGCTTGGCCAGTGTGCCCGATCAACCTGTCGCGCTGACCTGGCAGCCGGCCGGTACCTCGGCGCCGGCCCGGTGGATCGTGGGGCGAGGGCCGGTCGCGGGCTTGTTCCAGGAGGCCCGCCGCGTGGGCGGTCCGCTGATACAACACGTAGCGCCGATCTCGGATCTTGGTGACGAGGCCCGCGCGGTGCAGTGCGCCGAGGTGGTAGGAGACGGTGCCGGGGGGGGCGTATCCGATCCCGGGTGGCGAGTTCCGCGGTGACCGGGCGGTTTCGAGGTCTGCCGACAGTGCCGCGCGGGCGTTCCCGACCACTTGCGCGATCGTTCCGGACCGGCGGGGACAGTCATCGCCGCGACGCACTGCGCCACGCCTGGCGAGTTTGCCTCGAGGCCTAGCGGGGTCTGTGCTTCTGGACGGTGTCGTTGTCTGCGCTGGTCTCGGTGGGGGTGAGGGTGACGTCGTGCTGGGCCGCGAGGGCGAGCAGGTCGGCAAGGCGGGTGGTGTGGCTCTCCGCTTCGGCAGGGCGTCCGGACGCGTAAGCGTCTTTCGCCGCGCGTGCGGCGTCGGCGATCCGGGCGCGCAGTACCGTGGCGAATACGTCCCTCATGACCGGGCACTCTACGGGGCACGGTCCGGTATGGGGAGCGTCCCCTGCGACGCGCGGTGGCCTTGGCGGACGTCAGCTGCGACAACCGGGGAAGTTCGGATATCAGGGTCTAACCGGTCATCTTGCCGGAAAAGCCGCCTGATCGGCAGACTGGGGCCGACCGGAATTCCCTCCGCGCCGGGAGTCGGGGAACCGTTGGCCGAATCCGCTGAAGAGCTGGCCCGTATCGCGTTCACCAGGCTGGGGAAGGGATCTCTGGGGCCGTGCCGCTACGGTACAGCTCAGTTCGCCCGGCTCCGGCGCGGCGGAATTCCGGCCTTCCCGGCGCCCACCGATTGGCTCCTGGCCCCCCAAGCACGCCGACGGTTCCTGGGGCGGCCGGGTCTATTTCCCGCATGATCGGCTCGTGAACACCCTGGCCGTCGTACTGGCGCTGGACGAACAGCGCCGGGACTGCCTCGCCGTCCGGCGCGGATGGCGATCACCCATCGGGTGGCGTGCTTTCCAGGCGCGAGTTGGCTGAAACCCGGCCACAGCCTGTGTCCTTTGTGGACTCGGTGATGGAGTGAAGAGGCCCTTCACGCCGGATTGGACACATCCGCGGATGGCGTCCCCGACGATTCGGCTCACGCCCAGGTCTGCTGCGGATCCACTGTGGACAATCCAGGGTCAGCGGACGTGACAGGTGAACCCTTACTTGTAGGGAGACGGAGCCTTGCTCGCGAGGTAGTTGAACGTCTTGACCATGTACGGCCAGTAGGTGCCGTTCACACACGAGTAGCTCGGCGTGAAGCCGTCGCATGCGCCGGGGCCGTCGATTTCGATCGTGAACGAGGCGATGCCGAGTTTGCCGTAGGCGTAGTCGTCGGAGCCGCCGGCCGCGTTGTAGAGCAGATCCCCGGCTTGGCCGTAGGAGTAGCCGGAGAACGCCGACATCGCCTTGCCCATCGCGCGGAACTGGGTGTCGCTCGGGGTGTGGACGGTGTTCGAGTACTCCCAGGGCAGGATGATGATGCCCGCGTAGCTGTGCAGCATCAGCGCGGTGCCGCGGGCGGTCGCGTCGGGCTTGTCGGAGGCGCCGTCGGCGCGGTGGTCACCGAAGAGCTGGGTCCAGAGCTGTTCGAGCGCCTTGTTCTCCGGTTCGGAGTCGGCGGTGCCGTTGGACGTCGACGTCGTCTGGTCGCACTTGCTGGTGTTACTCAGCCAGTGGTAGCCGAAGTTGCGGTTGTTGTCGACGCCGGGCTGGCTGCCCGCGGTGTCGCCGCAGCGGCTGAGGTCGGCGCTGGTGTAGTCGGCGTTCTTGCGGTGCAGCACCGGGCGGTTGCCGCCCTGCTGGACGATGTTGACACCGTCGGGGTTGACGATCGGGACGACCCAGATTTCGGTGGTGTTCAGCAGGTTCGTCACCGTGGTGTCGGTGCCGTACCCGCTGACGAGGTAGTTGATGTACTTGTAGGCGAGTTCGCCGGTCGCGATCTCGCGCGCGTGGATCTGGGCCTGCAGCAGGAATCGGGGCTTCGTCGAGTTCGGGGTGAGGGCGCAGTCGCCGGAGGCCTTCTTCGTGATGCAGACGGCCTTGAGGTCGTAGCCGCCGCTGCCCTGCTGCTTGCGCCAGGACTGGCCGTAGTTCACGACGGTCGCGAGATCCGGGTGCGCGGCCGCGGCCGCGGTCATGTTCGCGTAGTGCGCGTTGACCGTGTGATAACCGCCGAAGTACGTCTCGTCCTGTGGTGCCGCGCCGGGTGCGAGCCGGGGTGCCGCCCAGGTGGCCGGGGGAAACCGCTTGCTCACCTCGGTCCGGAACCCGAGCTGGGACAGCTCCGCGCCGGTGGTCTCGTCGCCGACCACGAACAGGTCGGTTCCCTGCCGCTTGACGATGTCGAGCCCGAGGGTGTCCAGCGTCCCTGCCCGGGCGAGCGCGTCGTGGACGTGGTACTCCACGGGACCTTGCGGGGCGGTGGGCTGGGCGCTGGTGTTCGTGGCCGGGACCAGCGCCGCGATGAGCATGGCGGCGGCGATGGTGATGACCGCGCGGGACGTCCGCATCGTGCCTCCTCGAGTGACGAACTGAGCACGAAGGGTAGGCTCTCGGGCCGCCATCCGGTCACCTACGGGAGTAGGGAACCTTTCACCTGACCACTCCGCACGACGGATACCGGGGTGCGCGCCACCGACCGGGCGGGTCATCCCGCGTCGAAGACCAGGCAAAAGGGGTGGCCTGCCGGGTCGAACAGCACCCGGACGTTCTCCTGCGGCTGGAACTCCGCCACGGTGGCGCCCAGCGCGACCGCCTCGTCGACGGCCTCGGCGAGGTCACCGACCTGGAAGTCGAAGTGCGTCATCGGCCGTTGCTCGCCCTCGACCGGGGGCCAGGTCGGAGCCTGATAGCCGGCCGCCTCCTGGCACACGAAGAACGGTCCTTGCTCAGACGCGGCGACGACCGCGGTGCCCGGCTCCTCGTGTACGACCTGCCAGTCGAGGAGTTCGGCGTAGAACCTTGCCAGTAGACCGGGGTCAGGGGCTTCGATCGCGGTGCCCCACCACATTCCGCCAGTACGAGATTTCATGCCGACAGTCTCTCTGGCAACCTGTCGGACGTGAAGGATGGCGAGAACGTGGTGGGCGACTTCGCGGACTGCCTGAGCGCGACCAGGAGCCAAGCATGACCTATGTGGACGAAGTGGCTGGCCTCGTCGGCTGGCGGCCAGGGGATTTCCGGGCGGAGCTTGACTGGGCGGCCGTCGAACGTGAGCTGGGTACCCGCCTCCCCGCCGACTACAAGGAGTTGCTGACCCGGTTCCCCTCCGGCGCCTTCCGGAGCAGCGTCGAGGTGGAGAACCCGGGGCAAAGCGCCGACGAACTCGCGAACGTCAAGCGGCACAACGAAGAGCTGCTGGAGACCTTCGCGGATCAGGACACCGGCTACCTCACGGGCACGTCCTACGTGTTGTTTCCCGAACCCGGTGGCTTGTACCCCTGGGGAGGCACCGGCGCGGGCGGCACGTTCTGGTGGATCACCGATTCGGCCGACCCGGACACCTGGCGGGTCGCCTACAACGACCGGGACGACTGGCACGAGCACCCTGGGCCGATGTCGAGGCTCATCCACGAGATCCTGGTGAGCACCGGCACCGGCAACATCCTGCAGTGGGACATGTCCGCGAGCCGGTGGAGTTCACTGGGTTCGTGGGCGACCGGATGGTCTGCTACCCAGCCGGTTGAGCGCCGCCCCGGATGACACCGGTGACATTCGTAACCCGTGGAGGCCGGCGTCGCTCACTGCTCAGCTCATGACAGAAAGTACGGACATGTCGGGAGCTTTCGGGCGCGATTTGGGTGTGGTGAGATGGAGCGAAGGGACCCTTCGCTCCACTAAGTCCACAAAGGACATAAGTGGCGCTCCGGGAGAGCCTGGCCCCAGCCGAACGCGCTACGCTCATGAGCTGTCACCGACGAGCTGTTCGTTCATCAGCAGGTACGCGCCGAGCCCGTGGAAGTCGTTGGTGGCGCGGGGGCGGTCGAGGTAGTACCGCCCGTTCCCCGACGCTCGTGCCGATGCTGATGTCGGTGATGCTCGTGGTTCCGTCGGTGGCGATGGCGACCTTCCCGAGTACGCCCGAGTAGCCGCGGGCGGCAACCGGCAGGAACTCCTGCCGAGTGCGCGCAGCCGTATGTACCGTGTCGAACCGGATCACCTTCTGGGGCTATGCCAACGGCGGCGCGAAGAACGTGCCGTGGGATTACGCCGGCCCGTCGTCGCGGATTCCGAGCAAGCCGGGCTTCATGCAGAACGTGTGGCACACCGACGACTGGCCGCCGATGGACGGCCCGGGTCCGCCCGGCCGACGGCCGCCGTCCCGGCCTACATCGACGCGACCTACCTGCCCTGACGCCGCTCGGAGAGGTCCTGCCGGCGTGGTGGCGTTGACCGGGTCTCGCGCCCGACGAAGGCCATTTCGCGGCGGTGACCCGGCTTCCCGCTTTGCTCGAACCCGAGTCCTGAGCCGGTGAAGGCGCAAGGCGAGGAGAAGTCCCTTGTAGTACTCGAACATGCAATCGGCCTGACGGAGCTCGCGAGGCCGGCACGCAACTGCGTCCGTTCGACGGTGCACGTCCGGGTACTCCGCCCATTAAGATCCGCTTCCATGATCGAGGACGACACACCAGCCGATCCGGTCGCCTCGCGTCGCCCGGCCTACCTGAAGGACCTGGCCGGCGGTGTGGATCAGTTCTTCGAGCCTCGCCGCACCAGCTGCCCGTGGTGTGACTCCGACGCCCTTCGTGGCCGGTTGCGCACGACCGACCTGCTGCAGCACAAGCCGGGCCGGTTCCTGCTCGACGAATGCCGGGACTGCGGGCACGTCTTCCAGAACCCCCGGCTGAACCCGGCCGGGCTCGAGTTCTACTACCGGGACTGCTACGACGGGCTCGGCGAAAAGAACATGACCGGGATGTTCGAGGGCAACCGGGCGGGCTATCGCTCCCGAGCCGAGTTGGTCCGGGACATCGGCGCATCGGGGGAGTGGCTCGACGTCGGCATGGGACACGGGCATTTCTGCAAGGAAGCCGCCGCGGTGCTGCCCGGCGTCAAGTTCGACGGTCTCGATCTCGGCGACGGGGTGGAGCTGGCGCGTCGGCAGGGCTGGATCCGTACCGGCTATCGGGGCATGTTCGTGGACTTCGCCGAGGATCTCGCCGGGCGCTACGACGTGGTCAGCATGTACCACTACCTGGAACACACCGCGGAACCCCAGCGAGAGCTGGCGGCGGCGATGACGGTGCTGCGGCCTGGCGGGCTGCTGGCGATCGAGCTGCCCGATCCGGAATGCCGCTGGGCGAAGATTCTCGGCCGGTGGTGGATGCCCTGGCTGCAACCCCAGCATCTGAACCTGATGCCGATCGGCAACCTCCGTGCGGAGCTGGCGAGCCGCGGATTCACGGTGGTCGCCGAGCAACGTGCCGAACCGCATGCCGCGATCGACGCGCTGGCCGCCTCGATCATGGCGGTCAACGCCCTGACCATCGCCGGGGAGGATCTTCCGTGGCGGGACGCCCCGCCGGCGCGGTGGCGGCGGATCCTGCGCAAGGCCACGTTCATCGTGTGCGTGCCGTTGTTCGTGCTGGCCTCGGTGGCGGACCGGGTCAGCGCACCGTTCGGCCGGAAGCGCGGGTGGTCCAACGCGTATCGGGTGGTGGCCCGCCGGGCTGCCGCATAGCGTCCTGTGTGGACGGAGGTGGGGTGAAGGACGCCTTCGGTGCAGTGAGCGCACCGAAGGCGTCCTTCACTCCGTCTCGCCGGGGCTCGGCGGTTCGGAGCGGCGGTCAGGTGACCTTCTTGTCCTCGCAGAACGTGGCGCGGAGGAGGAACCCGTCGAGTGTGGCGTATTGGCCGCTGCGCTTGACCACCCGGACGGTGTGCGGGGTTGCGGGGTCCAGGCCGTCGATGGTGTACACCGTCTGCTGGACTTGCCTGGTGGTCGCCGACGTGCTGATCACGCCCTTGGACACGTCGTCGATGAAGACCTCGATGTCGCCCTGGTCGGAGTTCTTCTCCCCGATCACGCTGACACCGCCGCCGGTGAACGTCATGGTGGCCGAATCGCCGTTGGTGAACGCGGCGTGTGCGGTCTCGTTGAAGTCGCCGAGGCCTCGGAACCCCGGGGCGATCCACGACCCGCGGTAGTCGATGGACAGGTCGAAGTCGTCGAGGCGGCTCCGGTTCGCCCGTAGTTCGCGGGGCAGGCCGGCGGCCTTGATGATCTCCCGGGCCGCCGGCGGCCAGTCGCCGTTCTTGACCTCCGTGTTGTTGGTCAGGACGACGTTGGTGCCGTTGTTGTAGCTACCGGCCGGTGCGTGGAAGTTGTCGTGCATGCGGATGTCGTGGATGGTGGGGGTCCACATGCCGGTCCACGAGCCGTTGGCGAAGTGGATGACGTTGTGGTGGGTGTCCCAGTTCGAGCTGCCTTCGTCCTGGTAGATCATGTTGTTGGTGTGGGTGCCCCCGCTCAGCACGTTGCCCCGGAACTCCGAGGTCAGCGTGTTGTCGTGGCCGCCCTGGCCGCCGTTGGTGTAGATGTGCCCGCCGTCGTGCAGCACGCCCATGACGTCGTAGACGTAGTTCTCGACGATCTTGTTGGCACCGGCGTAGTCGGTGCCGCGCCGGCAGGAGCCGACCGGGAAGTTGTTCTGCTTGGCCTGCAGTTCGCAGCTCGCGGCCCAGCCCCAGCCCCAGCCCATCGAGATGCCGGAGTACGGGGTGTGCGCGATCTCGTTGTTCGCGAGGGTGGCGCCTTGGGTGTAGCCCGCCCAGATGCCCACCGCGTCCTGGTAGTCCTGACCGACGTACTCGATGACATTTCGCGAAATGCTGTCGCCGCTGGTCATCCGGTTCGGGTCGGTGACGTAGTAGTCGTCGACCTCACCGAGGGACACACCGCCGCCCGACGTGTCGTGAATCCAGCTCTGGGTGATCGTCGAGGCACGGGTGCCGTCGGCCAGGTCGATGCCCGTGCCTCCGGTGTGGGCGATCTCGACGTCGGTGAAGACGATGCCGCGCCCGCGATGCACCTGCACCGCCGCGGGGATGCGGATGGAGCGGCGGGTGAGGGCGTCCCACAGCACGCCGGCCTGGTTGTCGAGGTAGCCGACGGTGGAGGGCAGGTTCCAGGTGGTGTGCGCGAAGGTGATCCCGCGGAAGGTGATGTCGTGCACCGGGGCGATCCGGTCGGGGATCACCGCGAACCCGTCCACCACCAGGTAGTCGCCGCCGGTCTTGACCAGCTTGACGGTGTGCCCGCCGGGAGACAGATCGGTCACCGACACCACCGGCTGCTGCGCGAGCCGGACCGGCCCGTTCGCCGACACGGTCTTGGTCTTGGTGCCGTCGACGTAGACGTCGATGGCACCGGCGTCGGTGTTGACCTCGGTGAGCACGTCCACGCCCGTACCGGTGAAGGTGAAGCTCATCGAGTCACCGTTGACCGTGGTGTAGTGGACGTCGTTGTCGAAGTCGCCGTACGGGCGCCCGCCGGCGGTTCGCCACGATGGCGAGTACGTCGCGCGTGCATCGGTGTCGTTGACAGGCGCCAGGTGCCCCGGTGTTCCACTGAGGTCGAGGACCTTGTCCAGGACCGGCAGGTCCACCTGAGCGGTGGCGAGGTCCTCGCCGGGTCGCGGTATGTAATAGAGGTAGTTCTTGGTGGTGTCGAGGTAGAACTGACCCGGCTCGCTGAGCAGCTGGTAAGCGTTTTCCACCCAGCTGACGCCTTCGAGCTTCGGAAGCCCGGCGCCGTTGAACGGGAAGCCCAGGTTCGGCACCGAGGTGTTGTTGTTCGCGAAACAGGCCGGTGCCACGTTGAGGCTGGACCCGCCGCCGGCGGCTTCGGTGATGCCCGCCAGCGGGCACCGCAGGTGCTTCCAGTCGCGGTTGTAGACCACCTCGACCGCGGAGGCGTTGGTGAAGGAGCGATACGACGTGTCCGCGGTGAGGAAACTGGAGTTCTTGAGGGTGAACCCGCCTGGGTCGAGCGGCCCACGGGCGCGCTGGGCCCGCTGTCCGTTGACGAACAGCTGGCGGCTGGTCGTGCCGGGCGGCACGGCGGCCCGGTAAATGTGGCGAGAGCCGTCGTAGAGGCTGAAACCGCGCACTTGGCGTGCGCCGCTGAACACGGGCCGCTCAGTCCGGTAAGCCGAGTACACGACCTGGTGGCCGTTGGCACCCGAGTCCGCCGGGCCGAGGGTGAACGGCTCCGCCAGCCGGTAGGTGCCGCCGCGCAGGCGCACGTTGATGTCGGTCGTCATCGAGCCGACCAGTCCGCGCACCTTGTTCCGGACGCCGGTCAGACTGCACGGAGCCGCCTGCGTACAGGCGTTCCCGGAACCGGCCGGGGCGGCATACAGCTCCGCCGCGGGAGCCGCGGCGGCCGGCAGGGGCGCCGCAAGTCCCACGGCGGCCGTCACGGCGGCGACCATCAGACGCCTGACGTTCGGCGATGAACGTGTGCGCATCAGTGCTCCTTGAAGCGAAGGGTGTGCCGTACGAAGGCGTCAGCGAACGCGCCGCGGCGGCTACCGATAGCGGGGGTAGTTCGACTACCGGAAGTCACAGAAAGTGGTGGTCGAAGCGGGCCGGCTCCCGTGAGAACGTTCACATTAGAGAGCATCGCATCGCTCTGCGCAAGACACACATCAGCTGAATTTGGCTCTGGGTTCCGATCGCGGCAGGCTGGCCTGGGGGTTCCCGGACCACGATGGCTCCCGTCCGCCGTGCGCCCCACTTTCGTCGGATGTTCTCGCTAACATTTTCCGGGGTTTATCGTCCGCGGAGTCTTCGTGATCAAACACCTGACGTCAGTACTCTGAGTAACCTTCGGCGCCGGCGAACGGGTCTTGCGCTCGCTCGAAACCACGAGTACGCGACGACACCCGTTCGGGTGCCGCAGAAAATCTATGCCGACTGGAGTAGACATTCGGCGACGGGTGTGTGTACTGTTCTGCTCGTAGCGAGAGAGACAACGTCAAGCAGGCGCGGGAGAGGACGTAACTACCCGCGAAGACGGTCAGGCAGCGCGGAGCCGATCAAGGAACAAGGTTTCGGCTGGTGACCGGGAGCAGTGCTCCGGGGCCGTGTCGTGAAGAAGGTTTGATCGAGCAGTACCGGCCCGGAGTGGACGTGCAGGACACGGGCAGAGCAGTAGGCCCGTGAAGTTCGGCAGTACCAGTAGTTGTAGGTGTAGTGGCAGGACCGGTCAGGTGGCCGGAGCCGATCAGTGAACGGGGCTCCGGACAGTGACCAGCGGCGTCAGCGTGCTGGGACCGATCAGTGGAAGGGTCCCGGCAGTGACGTTCGCGGCAAGTCGAGTAGCAGTACCGAGTAAGTGGAAAACACCGGAAAGAAGGGAACGGGAGCATCATTGGATCGCCCGCAGCGGCCAGGCAGTAGCGCCGCGCGGGTGCCGCAGTCCCATCGAGTTCGGAGGTGGTGCTCGGTCACGAGTCAGCGATCCCCGCGTCAGCCGATTTCAGGCCGGACGTGGGTGCAGGAAGCCGGCGGTCGCGCCGGTTGACAATGGTGAAGATCCCTACCCTCAAGGACCCCGGGTGCCGTCGACGGCACCCGGGGTCCTTCGTGATGTGGAGGTGGAATGATTCCTGACCAAGAAGGACCGGCCACGCCGAGCGGGGCCGACAAGTTCGACGACGAGCAGTACCCTGCCTACACGATGGGCCGGGCCGCCGACATGCTCGGCACCACCCAAGGTTTTCTGCGCAGCCTCGACGAAGCCGGCCTGATCACGCCGCAGCGTTCCGCCGGTGGGCACCGCCGCTACTCGCGGTACCAGTTGCGCCTGGCCACGCGGGTGCGGGAATTGGTCGATCAGGGCACCGCCATCGATGCCGCGTGCCGCATCGTCATCCTCGAAGACCAGCTCCACGAGGCCCAGCGCCTCAACACCGAACTCCGCATCCGCGAGTGAAACCCCTGGGTCACTCGACCGGCTGACGTGACCCGAACGCCCGAGAGCAGCCGACGCCGAGCACGTCGTGGAACGCCACGAAGTGTCGGCTCGGCTGCGGCTCGAGCCCTACGCTTTGCCGCTCTGCCACGACAAGCGGGCCATTCCGGTGATCCGGAATCCGTGAGCCCCGGCGGTCGCCGGGCCGGCACCGCGATCACGTAAGACCGGCGGACACCACGGCGGGCAGTCGTCTCAGCCTTTGTGGACGCCAATGCCCCTCCCCGCTCAAGATCAGCGGGGGATCCGGGCTCAATGCACTGAAGGCCCGTCCTTCACGCAACCCGAGTCCACAGAGGACGAATACGCCACCTTTGCCTTACCTCGCCATAACCGACCGGACAACCGGCCGCGGCATCGAGTTTCACGGTCGCAGATCGGCCGGGCCGGTGACGGTGTCGAGCCGGTTCGGATCGTCGCCACGCTCTTCCGCACGACCTCGCCGGGTGCCCTGCTGGAACGCCGAAAGACGGTGCCGGGCGGCCTCGGGTGAATCCGGCCGGACATTCTCCGGCTCCTGTGCGGGTTTGCGGTCCCGCAACTGGGTCGCGAGGTTCTGCTGCCGTTGGCGCCGTGGCAAGGCGGGGCGGCCGGGCTCCTCGGCAGGCGGAGGCTCCGGCGTCGACGGCCGCGGCTGCTCCGGCCGCCAGACCTGGGGCCGCACCGCCGCCCGCGGGGGACGTTCGAGCACGGTCCGCTGGGGTGCCGGGGGCGGAGAGACGCTCGGAAGTTCCGTATCCGACTGCGGCCAGGCGTCCGCGCTCGGCACTGGCTCGGTGGCCGGGCGGGTGGTCCGCTGACGGACGGCCGCCGGCGGTGGCGCCGGCCTTTCGTCGACGGCCGGGGACGGGGTCTCCGATTTCGGCGGGCGGACGGGCTTTGCTTCGGCTTCGGCGATCGGGGCGAGCAGGTCGGTGCGGACGAGGACGATGGCGCGGGTGCCGCCGTAGGCCGACTCGCGCAGGTGGACCTGGATTCCGTGGCGGGAGGCCAGCCGGCCGACCACGAACAGGCCCAGGCGTGGTTCTTCGGACAGGGCCATGATCCCGAAGTCCGGCGGGTCGGCGAGCAGGGTGTTGATTTCGTCGGTCTGCTCGGGCTCCAGCCCGAGGCCCTGGTCCTCGACCTCGATCACGACGCCCTTGCCGACCACGTTGCCGCGGATCTCGACCCGGGACTGCGGCGGCGAGAACGACGTCGCGTTGTCGATCAGCTCGGCGAGCAGGTGCACGAGGTCACCGACGACCTGGCCGCGGACCGCGATCTGCGGCAGCTGCCCGGTCTTGACCCTCGCGAAATCCTCGGTCTCGGCCGACGCGCCGCGGACCAGCTCGGCGAGCCCGACCGGGTTGCGCCACTGCCGGCCCGGCTGGCCGCCACCGAGAATGATCAGGTTCTCGGCGTTGCGGCGGGCGCGGGTGGAGAGGTGGTCGAGCTGGAACAGCGTGTCCAGCTGGTCCGGGTCCTCCTGCTTGCGTTCGGCCTGGTCGAGCACCTTGAGCTGGCGGTGCACGATGACCTGGCTGCGGTGGGCGATGTTGAGGAACACCGTCTTGGTGCCCTCCCTGGTCTTCGCCTCGTCGATAGCGGCCGCGATAGCGGTCTGCTGCGCCTTGTTGAAGGCGTCGGCGACCTGGCCGATCTCGTCGTTGCCGTGGTCGAGGAAGTGCCCGCCCTCCTCCAGGTCGACCGGCTCACCCGCCTGCACCCTGGCCACCAGCTCCGGCAACCGGACCTCGGCCGCGTCGAGCGTGTCCTCACGCAACCGGTGCAACCGCCCGATCAACCGGTTCGACAACCGCACCGCGATGAACACCACGAAGATCGCGAACAGAACCGCCGCCACACCGGCGAAGACCGACTCCGTGAACTCGCGCTCGGCTTGGTCGATGGCGTGCTGGCTGGCCGCGAGGTGTTGCTGGACGAACAGCGCCATCAGGGCGCCGCTGACCGCGCGAACCGCCGCCCGCCACTGGTCCTGCGCCACCGGGAGACGGGAGAAATCACCGCGCAGGAAGGTGTTTTCGACCTGGATCACGGTCTGCCAGGCCTGGCTCGCGACGAGCTGGTCGTACTTCGCCCTGACATCCGGGGTCATCGTCGCGGTCGAGGATTCCAGCAGCGCGTGATAGGCCCCGATCTGGCCGAGGAACTGCCGGGAATCCTCGGTGCCCAGGCCTTTCGCGGCCAGCCCCGCCGTCGCCAGCGCGTCGGCGCGGGTCATCCCGTCCGCGGCCGTGAACAGGGGAATGGTGATCAGCCGATCGAAGGCGTTCTGCGCGTCGCTGCTGTTCTGCGCGAGACCGGCGACACCCTGGATGAACTGATCGATGATCTGGTTGTAGAAGGAGAACGCCTCGGTGATCGGAATCCCGCCGGTGTCGGCCTGCTGGCGAACCGCGGGGATCCGGCCGTAGAGCCCGATGAACGTGACGATGTTCTGCTGCACACTCGCCGGGACACTGGCGTCGCCGGCGAAGTTCTCCTTGAGGTTGCCGATCGCCGCGCTCGCGGCCGCGTCGGTCTTCGGCCTCGCGGCAGCCAGGAGCGGGCGCGCCGTCTGGGCACCCGCGATCAGGCTCACCGTCAGCTGGCGTTCCTGCTGGATCGCCACGAAGAACGGAATCGACGGACCTTCGGAGTTCTGGATCTTGCGGGTGTAGTCACGGATGTTGACCGCGTTGGAGATCACGTAACCGGCGAGGACGACGCCGACGAGCAACAGTGTGGTACTCGGGATCAGCGCGATCATCAGGACGCGTCGCCGGATGGTGCCCCGCTTGCGCGGGGGAGAAATCTGGGCCAAGGGGTCTGCTTTCCCTTCCGGCAGGGCGAACTCGGGCAGCTGCCCCAGACAGTAAGGAGCCCTTCGAGGCCGGTCAACGCGCGTTCGGCGCTGTCGATCGGGCCGGGCCGTCCTGGCCGGACGGTCCACTTCGCGCGGCGGATTCGTTTCCGTGTCAGGGTTTCCTTCGGGTGCAATACTTCCGGACGCAAATGACCAAGTGCGGTGTTGACGTCCTGTCACCGGCTACGGACGGCGGCCCGGAATCGTTCGGTGAGAAACTTCACGAGCTGCTGACCCGGTTATTCGACGAATTCGTCGATTCGACAATTTCCTGTTTTCGCCTTTTCGGAAAGAGGTGTCTCGCCTCCACGGCCCGGAGTTCACAAGCCGGGCGACGGCCGGGCCGGAGTCCATGACCCAGACGGTTCTCGCCGAGAAGGCCGCCACGGACATCGACGCCCGCGGTCGGTGCGTTGAATCCGTCGAACGTGCCGATTCGTTATTTCCCGGACCTGCGGAGGGCTTGACTGCCGGACTATGACTGCGTAGACATGTCAGCGCAGTCACACGACTCACCAGGCAGAACGCGGGTGAGTGATCGGCAGGAGAAGCAATGACGCGACCCGGCAGGGGTGGGAGTTCCTCCGCACCCAGCAGCATGGACGTGGCTCGTGCCGCCGGCGTCTCGCAGAAGACCGTGTCGCGGGTCTTCAACGACGAGCAGTACGTCTCCGCAGGCGTCCGCGGCCGCGTGCTCGCCGCCGCGGAGAAGATCGGCTACCGGCCCAACAACGCGGCGAGGGCGCTGGCGTCCGG
Source organism: uncultured Actinomycetota bacterium (assembly GCA_963762765.1). GTDB lineage: Bacteria > Actinomycetota > Actinomycetes > Mycobacteriales > Pseudonocardiaceae > Amycolatopsis. The sequence continues at coordinate 76,706 of CAVXMR010000043.1, read as the reverse complement.
CCGCACCCGCTCCATCGGCGTCGTGACGCTCGGAACCGGGCTCTACGGCCCAGCCTCCCTGCTCATGGGGATCGAGCGCGCCGTGCGGAGCGCGGGCTACGCGCTCCGCGTGGTCAGTACGGTGGAGGGCGATCCGTCGGGCGTCGTCGGTGCCGTCGAATCGCTGCTCGAGCAAGGTGTGGACGGCATCGTCATTTCCGAGCCGATCGACGAGGGACCGCTCGCGCTGCAGGTCGACGTCCCGGTCCTCGCCCTCGGCGCGCCGCCGTCGTTCACCGCGCCCCGGCTCATCACCGCGGGCGTGGTCTCGGAGCAGCTGGCACGGATCGCCACGGAGCACCTGCTCGACCTCGGGCACGAGACGGTCCACCACATCGCGGGCCCGCAACGGTGGTACGCCGCAAGGGATCGCACCACGGGCTGGCGCAAGGCCTTGCAGGCGCGCGGTGCGGCGGAGCCACCCGTCGTCGACGGGGACTGGTCGGCCTGGTCGGGCTACGCGGCCGGCCGGATCCTGGCCGCCGACGACGTCACCGCGGTGTTCGCCGCCAACGACGACATGGCGATCGGCCTGATCCGCGCGCTCATCGAGGCAGGCCGGCGAATCCCCGAGGACGTGAGTGTCGTCGGCTTCGACGACACGCCGATTTCCGCTTATGTGACACCACCTTTGACGACCGTGCGGCAGCCGTTCGACGCGATGGCGGGCGAAGGGCTGCGGGTGCTCGTGCACGCCATCGAACAGCCGCAGGCGGACGACCTGGATCCCGGGCAGCCGCCGATCGACCTTGTCGTCCGCGGCTCGACCGCCCCGCCGTGGTCCCGGAAGACCTCCGGGCCCGAGCGGAAAGTGATCTCCCGCCCGGCAAGCAGCTGACCGGGCTGACCGGCCGATTCAGTTCCCCGCACTGCTTTACCCACTGGAGTTTCGTCATGCCCGAAAACTTCCCGCTCAGCCGCCGGAGCTTCCTCACCGCGGCGGGCGTCGTGTCCCTCGGCGCGGCCCTGGCCGCCTGCGGTGGCGGCGGGATCCGCCGCCCCGGCCGCGGCCCAGCAGGTCGGCCAGGCCGACATCGACAAGGCGATGTCGACGCCCACCGAGCTGACGTTCTGGACCTGGGTCCCGGAACATCGACCAGGAGGTCGCGCTCTTCGAGAAGAAATACCCGGCCATCAAGGTCAAGGTGGTCAACGCCGGCCAGGGCACCCCGCAGTACACCAAGCTGCGCACCGCGCTGAAGGCCGGCAGCGGCGCGCCGGACATGGTGCAGATCGAGTACCAGTACATCCCGACGTTCACGTCACCGACAGCCTTGCTCGACCTGCGGCCCGTACGGCGCCGCCGCGCTGAAGTCCACGTTCGTGGACTGGACCTGGGGGCAGGTCAGCGGCGCCAACGGCGAGGTCTGGGCGATCCCGCAGGACACCGGCCCGATGGGCATGCTGTACCGGCAGGACATCTTCGACCAGCACGGCATCGCACGTGCCGAAGACCTGGGACGAGTTCGCCGCCGCGGCGCGCAAGCTGCACGCCGCCGCCCCGGACGTCTACCTGACCAACCTCGCCGCCAACGAGGCCGCCGCCTGGCACGGCCTGCTGTGGCAGGCCGGGGCCAAGCCGTACGCGACGTCGGGCAAGAGCGACATCTCGATCAGCGTCAACGACGCCGCCTCCAAGAAGCTCGCGAGCTACTGGGGCGGGCTGGCCAAGGAAGGCGTGATCGGCGACCGAGACCGACTTCACCGACGGCTGGTACGCCGCGCTGAACAAGGGCAAGTACGCCACCTGGCTCACCGCGGCCTGGGGCCCGGCCTTCCTCTCCGGCTCGGCGAAGGCCACCGCGGGCAAGTGGCGGGCCGCGCCGCTGCCGCAGTGGGACGCGGCCAAGCCGAGCTCGGGCAACTGGGGCGGCTCGACGACCGCGGTCATCAAGCGCACCAAGAACCCGATCGCGGCGGCGAAGTTCGCCCAGTTCCTCAACACCGACCCCGAGAGCACGAAGATGTTCGCCACCAAGCAGTTCTTCTTCCCGGCCACCAAGGCGCTGCTCGCCGACCCGAGCTTCGCCGGCGACGCGCCCGCCTTCTACGGCGGCCAGAAGGTCAACCAGGTGTTCGCCGACATCAGCGCCACCGTCTACCCCGTCGTTCCAGTGGCCGCCGTTCCTCGACCAGGCGGTGACCGACTGGACCGAGACCGTCGGCAAGTCGCTGGCCGACAAGACCGACACGGCCGCCGCGCTCGACCAGTGGCAGTCGCGGATCACGACGTTCGCCAAGAGCCAGGGCTTCACGGTGCAAGGCGGATGAGCACGATGGTCCTCAGCGCCACACCCGCGAAGGCGCGCCCGGCGGAGAAAACCCGGAAGTACCGCTCCGCCGGGCCCTGGTTCGTCGCCCCGTTCCTGGTCCTGTTCCTGCTGCTCTTCCTCGCTCCGCTCGGCTACGCCGCCTACCTCAGCCTGTTCCAGCACAAGCTGATCGGCGGCACGGTCTTCGTCGGCCTGGACAACTACGTCAACGCGCCGTCACGGACCCGCAGTTCCTGCGATGGGTGTCCTGCGGGTCGCCACGTTCTTCGTGATCCAGGTCCCGGTGATGCTGGTGCTGGCGCTGCTGTTCGCGCTCGCGCTCGACAGCGGGCTGCTGCGGCTGGCCAGGGTGGTCCGGCTGGGCATCTTCGTGCCCTACGCCGTGCCCGAGCGTGGTCGCCACCCTCATGTGGGGCTACCTCTACGGCCCGGACTACGGCCCGTTCGCCCAGCTGAGCAAGCTCTTCGGCCTGCCGGTCCCGCAGCTTCCTCAGCGACAGCTGGATGCTCGGCAGCCTCGCGAACATCGTGACCTGGGAGTTCGTCGGCTACAACATGATCATCCTGTACGCCGCCCTGCGGACCATCCCGCACGGAGCTGTACGAGGCGGCCGCGATCGACGGCGCCGGCGCGTGGCGGATCGCGTGGTCCGATCAAGCTCCCGGCGCTGCGGCCCGCGCTGATGCTCACCCTGCTGTTCTCCGTGATCGGCAGCTTCCAGCTGTTCAACGAACCCAAGCTGCTGCAGCGCCTCGCGCCCGACGTCATCGACAGCGCGCTACACCGCGAACCTCTACGCCTACTCCGCTCGCCTTCACCGGCCAGCAGGTCAACTACGCGGCCACGGTGTCCTTCCTCCTGGGCCTGGTCATCGTGATCGTCTCGTACGCCGTCCTGCTCACCGCCAACCGCAGGAGGACCTCATGACCACCGCGACCCCGCCGCCTCGACCCGCGGCCCGAGCCGCTGCCACGCCGACCCGCGGCGCCGCACGCCGGCTCGTCGCCGCAGCACCCCGCTGACCATCGCCATGCTGGCCGTCGCTGGCCTACTTCCTGCTGCCGCTGTTCTGGCTGGTCGTCGCCTCGACGAAGAGCACCCAGGACCTGTTCACCACCTTCGGCCTGTGGTTCTCGCGACGTCCCGCAGCTGTTCACGAACATCGGGGACACGCTCACGCCACGACGACGGGATCTTCGTGCACTGGCTGCTCAACACGGTCGTCTACGCCGTGGTCAGCGCGCTCGGCGCCGCGCTGCTCGCGGCCGCCGCCGGGTACGGGTTCGCCAAGTACCGGTTCCGCGGCAACGGCGCCGGCTTCAACCTCGTGCTCGGCGCGGTCATGGTCCCGACCACCGCGCTGGCGATCCCGACCTACCTGCTGTTCGCGCAAGGTGGGCCTGGTCAACACGCCGTGGGCGGTCATCCTGCCGTCGCTGGTCAGCCCCTTCGGCCTCTACCTCATGCGGATCTACGCCCAGGACGCCGTCCCGGACAGCCTCATCGAGGCCGCCCGGATCGACGGCGCCGGCGAAGCCCGGATCTTCTTCCGCATCGCGTTGCGGCTGCTGGCGCCCGGCCTGGTCACCGTGGTGCTCTTCACGCTCGTGGCGACCTGGAACAACTACTTCCTGCCGCTGATCATGCTCAACGACCCGAACGCCTGTACCCCGTCACGGTCGGGCTCGCCTCCTGGGCCGCGCAGGCGCAGAACGGCGGCGCCGGTGCGAGCAGCGACATGCTCGCCGCTCGTGCGTGACCGGCTCGCTGCTCTCGATCGTCCCGCTCGTCGTGGCCTTCCTGTTCCTGCAGCGGTACTGGCAGAGCGGCCTGGCCGCCGGCGCCGTCAAGCAGTGACTTCGATCCTTTGTGGAGGTTCCCCCATGGCGGTCCTGCCCGCCCGCGTCCTGTTCGGCGCCGCCTACTACCACGAGTACCAGCCCTACCCGCGGCTCAAGACCGACCTCGACCTGATGGCCGAGGCGCAGTTCACCGTCATCCGGGTCGGCGAGTCGGTCTGGTCCACCTGGGAGCCGGAGAACGGCCGCTTCGACCTCGACTGGCTGCAGCCGGTGCTCGACGGCGCCCACGAACGCGGCATCTCCGTCGATCCTCGGCACGCCGACCTACGCCGTCCCGCCGTGGCTGGCCCGGCAGTACCCGGAGATCACCGGCGAGCGGGCCACCGGGCAGCGCATCGGCTGGGGCGCCCGGCAGGAGGTCGACTTCACCCACCCCGCGTTCCGCTTCCACGCCGAGCGGGTGATCCGCAAGATCGCTCGCCCGCTACGCCGACCACCCGGCGGTCATCGGCTTCCAGGTGGACAACGAGCCCGGCTGCGAACTGCTCCACAACCACGGCGTCTTCCAGCGCTTCGTCGACCACCTGCGCGACAAGTACGGCGACGTCGAGACGCTCAACCGCGAGTGGGGCCTGGTCTACTGGTCGCACCGGCTGTCCACCTGGGCCGACCTGTGGACCCCGGACGGCAACGCCCAGCCGCAGTACGACGTCGCCTGGCGGGGGTTCCAGGCCCGCCAGACCACCGAGTTCATCGGCTGGCAGGCCGACATCGTCCGCGAGTACGCGCGGCCCGAGCAGTTCGTCACCACCTGCATCTCCTACACCCGCCCGGCGGTCGAGGACGACGAGCTCACCGACCGCCTCGACATCGCCTCCGGCAACCCGTACTACGGCATGCAGGACGGCCTCGCGCTTGCCCGACCCGACACCGGACGGCCACGAGCAGAAGTGGAAGACCACCGGCGTGTGGGCGCTGTACCAGACCGCCGACCGGATGTTCTCCTCACGCCAGGAGCCGTTCCTGGTCACCGAGACCAACGCCAGCACCATCGGCATGACCTGGGACAACCGGCCCGCGCTACGACGGCCAGTGGCGGCAGGCCGCCTGGGCGCTGGTGGCGCGCGGCGCCCGGATGATCGAGTACTGGCACTGGCACACCCTGCACTTCGGCGCCGAGACCTACTGGGGCGGGATCCTGCCGCACAGCGGCCAGCCCGGCCGCACCTACGCCGAGCTGGCCCGGCTCGGCGCCGAGTTCGACACCGCCGGGCCGCTGGTCGCCGGGCTCGAGCCGGACGCCGACATCACGATGGTGTACTCGACGCCGAGCAAGTGGCTGATGCAGAAGTATCCCGCCGCTGGCCACGCCGGACGGCGGGCCGGACCCGGCGTCCTACCACCGGTATCTTCGACCCCTTCTACCGCGGCGCCTTCGACGCCGGCCGCCAGGTGCGGATCGTGCACGCCCGACAGCTCCACGACCCGAGCGGCGAGCGGGAAGGCTGCGCACCCGAGGACGCCGCGCGACGCCATCCCGTCCTGGTCGTCCCCGCGCTCTACGTCGCCGACGACAGCACCCTCGACTGGCTCGCCGCCTACGCGCGCGCGGGCGGCCACCTGGTCCTCGGCCCGCGCACCGGCTACGCCGACCACGAGGCGCGGGCCCGGCACGAACCGGCTCCGGCGCGGCTCGTCGACGCCGCGGGCGTCCGGTACGACGAGTTCAGCAACCTGACCGGCGATCGTCCCGCTCAGCACGTCCCGGGCAGCTCGCTCGAGCTGCCGGAAGGCGCCGCGGCGACCCGCTGGGTCGACGGCCTCACGGTCGTCGACGCCGAGGTGCTCGCCGGATACGACCACCCGCACTTCGGCCGCTGGCCCGCGGTCACCACCCGCCGGCACGGCGCCGGCCGCGTCACCTGCGTCGGCACCGTCCCGGACGCGGGGTTCGCCCGGGCACTCGCCGAGTGGCTGGCGCCCGTTCCGGCGCACCCGTGGCCGAACCTGCCCGGCCGGTGACCGCGTCCACCGGCACGGCGCCGGACGGACGGCGCGTGCACATCGTCCACAACTGGAGCTGGCAGCCCACCCGCGTCGACGGCCCCCGTCGCCGCTGTCCGACCTGCTCGACGGCACCACCGTGCCGACCGGCATGGCCCTGGACCTCGGCGCATGGGACGTCCGCGTGTTCGTCGACCGACCCCCTGCAAGGAAGTAGGTACCGATGTTCCCTTCGAGACGATCTTTCCGGGCGGTGCTGCTCGTGGCCGTCGCGGCGCTCCTCTGCGTGAGCCCGGCGGCACACGCGCAGACGAGCAGCCCGATGACGATCTTCAAGCCGACGCCAGGCGACGGCTACGTCAATCCCGGCGCCATGTATGCGCGGGCGATCACCTTGCACCACAACGGTGAGGCCAACGGGACGCTCTTCTCGACGTTCGAGGTGTACCGGAACGCGGGCGCACCCGTGTTCCCGGTGTACCGCAGCGGGGACGCTGGGAAGAGCTGGGCCTACGTGTCGCAGGTCGTCGACACGGTCAACGGCTACGGGATGCGCTGGAATCCGGAGATCTACGAGCTGCCGGCGCAGCTGGGCACCCTCCCGGCGGGCACCCTGCTCGTCTCCGGGCTGTCGGTTCCCGGCCGACATGCACTCCACCGAGATCCTGCTGTACGCCAGCACCGATCTCGGGAAGAGCTGGAAGCTGCTCAGTTCGGTCGCCAAGGGCGGCGCGGCCTACTACAGTCGGACCCGAACACGCCGGTGTGGGAGCCGGAGCTGCTGATGCACGACGGCAAGCTCATCGTCTACTACTCCGACCAGCGCGACACCGCGAAGCACTCCCAGAAACTGGTGCACCAGGTCACCACGGACGGCCGGACGTGGGGGCCGGTGGTCGAAGACGTCGCCTATCCCGCACAGTCCGCTCGCCCCGGCATGACAACGGTCGCCGAGATCGCGGGCGGCCGGTGGATCATGACGTACGAGTACTGCGGTGCACCGCAGGGCAGCTGCCCGGTGTACTACCGGATCGCCACAGATCCCGAGAAATTCCTCCAGGCCGACGACCACCAGATCATCCTCAACGACGGCAGCAAACCGTGCTGCCAGCCCTTCGTCGTCTGGACCCCGGCAGGCGGGCCACAGGGCACGATCGTCGTCAGCTCCGGCGGGCAGACCGCGCTCGCCGTCAACACCGCGGGCGGCGACCCCGCCGCCTGGCGTTCCCAGGCGTCCAACGCGCCGGTGGGTACAGCCGCGGCCTGATGATGATGCCCGACGGCAACACGGTCATGACCATCACTGGCGGGTACCACGACAGCAACTACCTCAACACCGTCGAGTTCGCCTACGACCACGTCGCTCCCGGGATCTCGACGGGTGCGACCTACACCCTGACGAACGACCACTCCGGCCTCAACCTCGGTTCCCAGGGCACTTCTGTCGTCCAGCGGACCGCGGGGGCGTCAGTGGGTGATCACCCGGCAGGCCGACGGTTTCTTCACCCTGGCGAACTCCGGCCGGGTCCTTTCCGGTCGTCGGCGGGTCCACTTTGGACGGTGCGTGGCTGGAGCTGCGCGCGCCGTCGCCGGGGTCCGCGACCCAGGAATGGGCGGTCGCGCAGCAGACCGACGGGACGTTCGAGCTCGTGAACCGCAAGAGCGGCAAGCTGCTCGAAGACCTAGCCTGGTCGACTTCACCGGGTGCGCCCATGGCGCAGTGGGCGGACACCGATGGCCGCAACCAGCGGTGGATCCTGCGCCAGACCGCGCTGCCGGACGTCACGGCCGGCGACTTCACCCTCCAGAACAAGCTGGGCAAGTACCTGGAGATCTCCGCGGGATCCACGGCGCCGGGCACCCAGGCCGACCAGTGGTGGTACGCCAATCAGCCGTGGCACCTCTGGCGGTTCGTCGCCGCTTCGGGCGGCTACCGGATCATCAACGCGAAGTCCGGGCTGGCGCTCACGGACACTCACCCGGCGGGAAGTGAAGCGATCACCCAGACCGCTGTCGACACCGGAAACGCCCAGCAGGTATGGAGCCTGGTGTCGAGCGGAGACCAGACGCTGATCAAGAACGTCGGCAGCGGGCGGTTCGTCACCATCGCGGGCGGTTCGACGGGGGATCTGGCCAAGGCCGTTTCCTGGAAGGAGATCGACACCTCGGACCAGTTCTGGAGCGTGCGGCGGGTCAACTGACTCGTGAGTGGTAAGTAGGGATCTATTGAGGGGTAGGTCAAAGGTGGCGTGGTGAAGCGATGGGGACCTGCCGACGGGCTCGTGAGCGTTGCGGGCGGTTAGAACCGCCCGCAACGCTCACGAGTCCTCGATGCCGCAGCACGCCACGTTTGCCTTACCGCTCAATAACCCGACTTACCACTCACGAGACCCAACCCGAGTGTCACTAAACCTCTCCGTGCGCAGGTCTCCGTGTTCGCGAAATTTCGCGAAGGCGGGCGAAGTCGCCACGGCGACCGGTATCCGGCCAGTGGCTCTTGACGTGCGGCGCGACACCGTCGATCATCTCTGTCAGCTCGCAGAATGTTAGCGCTAACAATGAGGTGCGCACATGAGATCGATCTTCCGGCGCGGAGCTGTGCTGTTGCTGCTCGCCGCGGCCAGCGTGCCGATCGCCAGTTCGGCCGAGGCCGCTCCGCAAGCCCCTCCGCAGGCCGCGGAGGTCGCCGTTCCCGCCCCGCCGATAGGCTGGGCGTCGTGGAACAGCTTCGCCTCCAAGATCGACTACAAGACGATCAAGGCCCAGGCGGACGCGCTGGTGTCGTCCGGGATGAAGGCGGCGGGCTATTCCTACGTCAACATCGACGAGGGCTGGTGGCAGGGCGGCCGCGACGCGCAGGGCAACTTCGTGGTCGACGAGACCGAGTGGCCCGGCGGGATGAAGGCGATCGCGGACTACCTGCACAGCAAGGGGCTGAAGGCCGGGATCTACACCGACGCGGGCAAGGACGGGTGCGGTTACTACTACCCGACCGGCCGTCCCGCGGCGCCGGGCAGTGGCAGCGAAGGTCACTACGACCAGGACATGCTGCAGTTCCAGCGATGGGGCTTCGACTACGTCAAGGTCGACTGGTGCGGTGGTGACGTCGAAGGCCTGGACCCGGCGACGACCTATCGCGCGATCAGCGACTCGATCGCCCGGGCCACCGCGCAGACCGGCCGCACGCTGAAGCTGTCGATCTGCAACTGGGGCAGGAAGAATCCGTGGAACTGGGGTGCCGGCACGGGTGCGTTGTGGCGCACCAGCAACGACATCATCCTCTACGGGCAGACGGCGAACCTGGGGCAGGTGCTGACGAACTTCGACCAGGCGCAGCACCCGGTCTCGCAGCACACGGGGTATGTCAACGACCCGGACATGCTCACCGTGGGCATGCCCGGCCTCACCGACGCGCAGGCCAAGACCGAGATGGGCCTGTGGGCGGTCTCGGGCGCGCCGTTGCTGGCGGGCAACAACCTCGCGACGATGAGCGCGGCCACGAAGTCGATCCTGACGAACCGCGACGTCATCGCGCTCGACCAGGACCCGCGTGGCTTGCAGGGCGTGAAGATCTCCGAGGACAGCGCGGGCCTGCAGGTCTACGGCAAGGTGCTCTGTGGCTCGGGCCGGCGGGCCGTCGTGTTGCTCAACCGGACGTCCGCGCCGGCGCCGATGACCGTCCGCTGGGCCGACCTCGGCCTGACGCCCGGGCAGGCGCGGGTGCGCAATGTCTGGACGGGGCAGACCAGCCGGTCCTCGGACTACACGGTGACCGTGCCGGCCGGTGACTCCGTCCTGATCACCGTGGACGGCACCGACACGGCCGCCAAGACCTACCAGGGGGCCTTCACCGGAGTCACCGCCGACGCCACCGGGCTCGCCGTCGCGGACGTGACCTACACGGCCGCCACCGCGCAGAACGCGACGCTGAAGGTCAACGACCAGCAGTCCACCACCGTGGCCTTCCCGGCGACCGGGCGGAAGCCGGGCAAGGTGTCGATGATCGTCTCCCTGGCCAAGGGCGCGAACACCCTGTCGTTCACGAACACCCCCAGCGCGGTCACCGTTACGCCGCTCCCGGGTACTGCGGGCGCGGAGGTGGTCGGCGGGCAGTCCGGACGGTGCCTCGACATCGACGACAACGGCATCTCCAACGGAATCCAGGCCCAGCTGTGGGACTGCGCGGGTGGCCCCAACCAGACCTGGGTGTCCTCGCGCGGGCAACTGGTCGTCAACGGCGGCAAGTGCCTGGACGCCTACGACAGCGGCAGCACCAACGGCACTGCCGTGGTGATCTGGGACTGCCACGGTGGGACCAACCAGAAGTGGAATGTCAACCCCGACGGCACGATCACCAACGCGGTCTCCGGCCTGTGCCTCGACGCCTACGACAACGCCACCGGCAACCGGGCCAAGATCGTGCTGTGGACCTGCGTCGGCGGAGCGAACCAGAAGTGGTCGCTGCGGTGAAGGCCTCGTGAGTGGTAAGTGGGGTTCTATTGAGGGGTAGGGCAAACGTGGCGTGCTGCGGCATCGAGGACTCGTGAGCGTTGCGGGCGGTTAGAACCGCCCGCAACGCTCACGAGCCCGTCGGCAGGTCCCCCTCGCTTCACCACGCCACCTTTGACCTACCCCTCAATAACCCTACTTACCACTCACGAGAACCCGACCCGAGCGCCACCAGAGCCGCCACGTTTGCCCTACCCCCGTTCTAACCGCCCGGAACGCCCACGAGTCCTGAACTTTCACCGGGCAAACCGCCGCTTTCCCTCGGGCATCGGTGCTCCATCAGATGCGTCGGTGCAGCCGGATGAGCCGGGCCGACGGGCCGGCGGGCAGGGAGATCCGCAGGGCGCCGGTGCTCCCGGTGAGGTCGATGCCGGTGGGGAGGTCGGCCGGGAAAAGGACCCTGGCGTGGGCCGGGTCGCCGTCGGGCCAGGGCAGGCGCAGCGTCACCGACTCGGCGGTGGCGCCCCGGTGCCACACGGCGAGTACGCAGTCGCGGTCGTCGTGGATGGCCAGCGCGATCCAGCGGTCGTGCCAGCCTGGCAGCCCGAGCGGCCAGTGTGGCAACCCGCGCGCCAGCAGGTCGCGATAGCCCTTGTAGGCCTCGAGCGCGGTGTGGACGCGCTTGCGCTGGCCCGGGTCCATGCGGTCGATCCGCCCGCTCAGGTGCAACCGGCCCAGCATCGCGTTGACCAGGCAGAACGACGCCTCCTCCGCGGGGTGCTCGGGCTGCGGGTAGGCCCACACCGCCCCCTGTTCCGGGGTCACCGCCGACGGCGCGGCCGCGGCGATCGGCGGGTAGTGGCGGTGGTCGCGCTGGTCGCTCGTGGATTGCAGGGCCACCCGGGAGAGCAGGGCGTAGTCCATCCGCATCCCGCCGGAGGCGCAGTTTTCCAGTACCAGCCTGGGATACCGGTCCAGCACGCCGTCGAGCCAGCCGAGGAACGCCCGATCGTGTCCGAGCAGCCCGGCGCCGGGACTCTCCCCGTGGGCGTCCGTGCCGGACACGCTGATGTTGTAGTCCAGTTTCAGGTAGCCCGCGCCGAGTTCGCCGACAAGCCGGTCGACCACCCGGTCCATCCGCTCGCGCACGGCGGCACAGCGGTAGTCGAGATGAAAGCGTCCGTTCTCCTGTACCCGGACGCCGCTGTCGGTGAAGAACGCGTCGACGGGGAGCTGGTCCACGACGGGACTGCGTACGCCGATGACCTCCGGCTCCAGCCAGAGCCCCGGGGTCATCCCGGCGTCGGTGATCCGGCGGAGGGTGGCTTCGATGCCGTGCGGAAACCGGACGGCGGACGGTTCCCACTCGCCGACGGTGTCCCACCAGCTGCCTTCGTCGGCGTACCACCCGGCGTCGACCACGAAGTACTCCGCGCCGGCTTCGGCGGCGGCGTCGATCAGCGGCGCGAGCTCGGCCTCGTTCGCGTCACCCATGAGGCAGTTCATGTAGTCGTTGAAGATGACCGGCAGCTCGTCGAGGTCGGGTGCCGGCCGGCGGATGGCGCGTCGGTAGCCCGTCAACGCGCGCAATCCGCCGGCCAGACCCCCCGTGGTGGCCGCGATGGCGACCGGCACGGTGGCGAAGGTTTCCCCGGGCGCCAGCGTGGCGCGCCAGCGGTGTTCGCGGTCGGTCGGGCCGGAGGCCTGCAGGTAGAGGCCGCCGTGGTGATCGCCCAGTTCCCAGTGCCAGCCGCCGCAGTGTTCGACCTGCCACACCCAGCTCATACCCCGCTCGATGTCTTCAACGCCGCCCATTGGCAGGAAGTCGCCGCTGGACCAGCTTCCGATCGCGGTGACCGCGTGCCTGCCCTTGGCCGTGCCCTGCCCTTCGTCGAAGGGGCCGACGTCGACGAGCCCGGCCTGCGCGGCGGTGAGCTGCTGCCAGCGAAGTTCGGTGTTCCAGGCGTTGCGTGCCTCGTGGACGCGCAGTGCTCTCGTCGGCCCGAATCCGGTCAGCGCCAAGGACGACACATAGGTCAGCGTCAGTGCCGCGGGACCGGCGTTGGTGACCTCGGAGCGGACGCGGATGACCTCGGTGCCCGCCACGTGCTCCAGCGCGGTGCGCACCCGGAGCCCCCGCGTGGTGTCGCACTGCTCCACCCACAGCGTCTCACTGTCCGAAGTGGACTCTTCGGTGTGCCCGACGTAGCGCAAGCCCGCGGTCGCGGCATACGGCCGGTGCTGCGCCGAGGTGCTGTTGCCCAGCCTCCCGGCGCCGGGGCAGTCGACCTCGACCAGCGAAACGCCCGGCCCGCCGGGCGTTTCGGCCTCTGCGGGAACCATGCCGAGCAGCCGCACCGGCCCGGCCGGATGGATCGCCAGCTCCACGGCGATCCCGCCCGCTACCCAGCACAGGCGGGAGGTCGCCGGTGAACGCTCCGTCACTCGTATCCCCATTGTCATGGCTGCTTCGGCGCTCCGCTGCTTTCCCGCACGATCAGTTCCGGCTTGCCGACGGCCAGCGCCCGCCGGGGCGCGGCCGGCTCGAGAACTCCTTGCAGCAGGGCGAAACAATCCCGGCCGAGCCCGACGAAGTCCTGGTGCACGGTGGTCAGCGCGGGGGTGTAGAAGGCCGCCTGGGGCACGTCGTCGAAGCCGACCACACTGACGTCGCCGGGTACCGCGCGCCCGGCTTCGTGCATCGCCCGCAGCACTCCGAGGGCCAGATCGTCGTTGCCGCACAGCACCGCGGTGACGGCCGGATCGGCCGCGAGCGACCGGCCGGCCTCGTAGCCCGAACGCGGGGTCCACCCGGCCTGGACCGGATCGGGAACCTCGGCGCCTGCCTCGGCCAGCGCGTGGCGCCACCCCTGGATCCGGTCGCCTCGCCCGCTGGTGGACGGGATCGCCACGTGGTGCACGGTCCGGTGGCCCAGTCCTAGCAGATAGCGCGTCGCGTTCGCCGCCGCGGCGCAGTCGTCCAGCCGGATCGACGGGCAGGAGCCCGCCGGATCGGCGGACGCCTCCAGCAGCGCGACCATCGCGACGCCGGCCGGGACCGCCTCCAGCGCGCGAATCCCGATCTCGTCCCAGGCGATCACGACGAGGGCGCCGGCGGACGGATCCCCGACCCGCGTCACGGTCGCTTCGAGCTTGTCCGGTGCCACCGACGCGAGTGCGCAGACGCCCACCGAGAATCCCGACTCGCGAGCCGCCTCCTCGATGCCCTGGAGGGCGGCGCCGTAGCCGTAGAGCGAGGTGTCGGACACGAGCACGGTGATCGCCTTGGCCTGCCCGCTGGCCAGCGCCCGAGCCGCCGGGTTGGGCCGGAACCCCAGCTGTTTGATGGCTTTGCCGACCCGCTCGCGGGTGTCCGGGGTGACGCTGGGATTGCCGTTGATGACCCGGGACACGGTCATGTAGGAGACGCCCGCGGCGCGCGCGACCTCTCGGATGCTTACCCGCCGACGGTCGATGTGACCGGTCACATTCACCGGCTCAGTCTTGATCTCCGATGCCTTCGGCGTCAAGTCGCATCGTGGATCACCAGGCTCAGCCCGGCCGTTCCGGAACTTCCCGACGAAGACGACCTCGTCCGGCTCAGGCGGAAGCGGACGCGGACGCGGTGCTGCCGCCGATCGTCAGCTTCGGTGCGAGCAGTTCGACGGAAGAGGTCGTCCGGACGTCGAGCAGCCGCGCGGCGCGCTCGACGGCCAGGGTGCCCAGCGAGTGCCCGGGGACGACCACCGTGGTGAGCGAGGTCCGCTGCTGCCTTGCCACCGTCTCCGAGCAGAGTGCCACCACGGACAGGTCGTGGGGGATCCGCAGCCCATGCGCGGCCACCGAGGCCAGGACGAAGGGCAGTGCCGCTTCGTTGTCGACGACCAGCGCGGTCGGGGCGTCCTCGGTCAGGATCGTGCGCACGGACGGCGAGATCTCGCTCTCCGACGGTTCGCAGGAGCGAGACGAAGCGCGGACGCCCCGCCGGCCGGCGGCGCTTTTGAAGCCCTCGAGGAAAGCGGTGGGACGGGTGCCGGTCCCGGGCGGTCCGAGGTGGGCGATCGAGCGGTGCCCGAGATCGGCGAGGTGGGCGACACAGGCGGCGCCCGCGGCGGCGTGGTCGAAACCGACATGGGACAGCCCGGGGTACTCGGCGGGGTCCCCGCCCACGAGCACCGCCGGGAGGTGCGAGGACATCAGCGGCGGTACCCGGGGATCGTCGCGTTCCACGTCCATCACGACGGCCGCGTCGGCCAGGGCCGAGTAGGACACCCGATGCAGTCCGGCGCTTCCGGTGTCGTGCGTGAGCAGGAGCAGGTCGAAGTGCCGCGCACGCGCCGCTTCGGTGGCCCCCGAGATGAACTCCATCTCGGTCCCGGGATCCGGCTCACCGTGCAGCGGCAGGGCGACGGCGAGCACGCCGACCCGCCCGCCGGCCGGTGCGGTGTGCTCCCCGGGGCGCTGGTACCCGAGCGCGCGGATGCTGTCCATCACCTTGCGCCGGGTGCGCGGCGAGATCGGCCGCTTGCCGGTGATGACGTAAGACACCGTGCTGGGCGAGACACCGGCCGCGTGCGCCACGTCGAGGAGCGTCACGGTGTCGCGGCTCTTCGCATCGGCAGAGTTCGTCATTGTCTGGACCTTCTCGTCGCCCATTGTCCGGTCCGTTGTCCGGCGGGGAGTTAGCGCTAACACGAAAGGCGGGGACCGACCGTACTGTTGTCCAACGGTGCTGGTCAAGCCACTGTTGACGGGTTGTTATCCGGCGGGACGGCACTCGGTGACCGGGGCCCCGCGATTGCCGCCGCGGACCAGGGCGGTGAAGCCGAAGGTCGTGGATTCCCCGGGTTTGAGGGTGGCGTTCCAGTCGGCGTTCACGATGGCCGAGGCAGGCCCGGTCTCCACGAGCCTGCCGTCCCACAGGTCGTTGACGCTCAGGCCGGCCGGGTTCGTCCAGCGGACCGTCCACCCGGTGAGGCCGGAGTGACCGCTGTTCCGGACCGTCACCAAGGCCTGGAAGCCGTCGTTCCACGACTTGACCACCTGGAAGCGGGCCGCGCAGGCCGGCAGTTCCGCCGAATCCGCCGCCGTCGTCGAGGTGGCCGGCGACGGGGGAGCGGCGGCGAGCTCGACGGGGATGGCCTGGGCGGACTGCCGATGGACGAGCGCGGTCCCTGCCGCGACCGCGCCGGCGGTGAGCACCAGCATCGTGGTCCCGGCCAGCAGCCGGCCCCGGGACCTGCGTGCCGATACCGCCACGGTGGGCTCGGGCGGGGGTGCCGACGGCTGGGCGGGAGCGGGCGTCACCGGGAGACCGGCGGGGGCGGCGAGCAGGCGGGCCGCTTCGGCCATCGTGGGCCGGGCCGCCGGATCGGGGTGGAGCAGGCGCAGCACGGTGTCGATCACCGGGCCGCAGGTGCGAGGCGGGGTGATGTCGTCGTGCGCGACGCGTTTGAGCAGGGCCAGCTGGTTCTCGTCGGTGCCGAACGGAGGGCGTCCCTCGAGTGCCGCGTAGAGGGTGGCGCCGAGGGCGAACACGTCGGACGGGAAGTCCGCGATGGCGCCGTCGGCGACTTCCGGGGCCAGGTAGGCCGGGGTGCCGACGACGAGCCCGCGGCCGGTCATGGTGCCGTCGCCGCGGGCATGGGCGACGCCGAAGTCGGCGATCCTGGCTGTGCCGTCCGAGGTGATCAGCACGTTGTTCGGGCTGATGTCCCGATGCAGGACGCCCTCGTCGTGCGCGGCCGCGAGCGCCCCGGCCACCTGGCCGCCCAGCTCGGCGACGTAGCCGGGCGCGAGCGCGCCGTGCTGCTGGATGAGGTCGGTCAGGGTCCGCGACGGCAGGTACTCCATCACCAGGTAGGGCGTCGAGTCCTCCTCCAGGACGTCGTACACGACGATCGCGTGCGGATGGCGCAGCCGGGCGGCCACCCGCGCTTCCCGGACCGCCCGGGTGCGGGTCCGGATCGACGCTGCCGGATCGGTCGAATCGTGGAAGAGCTCTTTGACGGCGACGGTCCGGTCGAGCCGCTGATCGTTCGCCCGCCACACCGCGCCGCCCGCGCCGTGGCCCACTCGGCCGAGCAGCCGGTACCGGCCGGCGATCACTGCCCCTTCGTGCACGATTCCGTGTCCTCTCCCCGTCGGTGATCATCATCTCCTGACACGGGCACGGAGACGCCGCGGTTCGACGAATCGGCTCAATTCATTCGGCCGAGCGGGTGAAGCGAAGCGAATTCGACGATTTCGCCTCGTGCGCGGACAAACTGGGGGAAATGGATGGCGCCGTTCAGTTCTGACCGCAGGTGAGCCGCGGTACCCCGAGCGTGCCGGCGGGCCTTCGTCGCATTGCGCCGTACGCCGGCCGCAGTGGGTCAAGCGGGCGAGCGCTTGTCCGAAAATGTCAGAAGCGGGTTCCCGGATACGCTTCCGTGACCGAATTCGACGAATTCGCGAAGGGGTGTGCGGCGGCCAGGTTACCTGCGGCCGAATTACTCCTCGTGACGCTTGACGCTCGTCTGTGTGGCGCAGATCATTCCGCTCGGATCACGCGACTTTCCGTGCGGTGATCCGGCATTCGCCACCTTCGTATCCTGCGGGAGTCTTCGTGAAGAAACGCTTTGCCGTCCTCGTCCTCGCGGCGGCGGTGTCCGCGGTGGTCCCTGCCATCGCCCACGCCGACGCCGCCGATGGCGGCAGTTTTTCCGTTCTGAGCTACAACGTCGCGGGCTTGCCCGAGGCGGTCAACAGCGCCCCGAAGCCGCGGGAGCCCGCCACGAAGGCGATCGGGCAGCGGCTGGGGGCGTACGACGTAGTGCACGCGGAGGAGGACTTCAACTACCACGCGGCGCTCTACGCGTCGGACGGTCACCCGTACCGGACGCCGACGAGCGGTGGGGCGGGGATCGGCAGTGGTCTGAACACGCTGTCGTCGCTGCCGTTCGACGAGGACGACTTCGAGCGGGTGCACTGGAATTCCTGTCAGCTCGATTCGGGGGACTGCCTGACCCCGAAGGGTTTCTCGTTCATGCGGTTGCGGTTGGCGGAGGGTGTCTACGTCGATGCCTACAACCTGCACACCAATGCCGGGACCAATGATGGTGACGAGGCGTCGCGGGCGTCGAACCTGGCTCAGCTGACGGGGTTCATCCGGTCGCATTCGGCCGGGAACGCGGTGATCGTGATGGGCGACACCAACACGCGCTACACCCGCGCGGCCGACACGATCGCCGGGTTCGCCTCGGACAACGGGTTGACCGATGCGTGGGTGAAGCTGGTGCGCGGCGGTTCCGCCCCGGCGCCGGGGAGTCCCGCGCTGGTGTGCGATGAGCAGCAGGTCACCAACGACTGCGAGGTCGTGGACAAGGTGCTCTATCGGAGCAGCAAGCTGGTGTCGCTGAATGCGTCCTTCTACAACAACGAGCACGCGAAGTTCCTCGACGACGCGGGCCGGATGCTGTCGGACCACGACCCGGTGACCGTGAAGTTCGACTGGACGCGCAATCCGGCGTTGCAGTTGTCGGATCAGTTCGGCGGCCCGCACGGGGACTACTTCACCGACATCGACGCGGTTCCGGCCGGCGCCCGGGTGCGCGCGCTTTCGCTGCGCACGGGGAAGCGCGTCGACCAGATCGGGCTGACGCTGGAGAACGGCACGACGTTCGCGCATGGTGGATCCGGTGGGTCGGCGCAGTCCCTGGCCCTGGGCAGCGGGGAGTACCTGACCGTGGCGACGCTGTGCCGGGACGAGTACAAGGGGCACACCCGCGTCTACTCCGCGGCGTTCACCACCAACCTGGGCCGGACCCTTTCCGGCGGCACGACCGGGCCGGACTGCGTGACGCGGACGGCGCCGGCGGGCTGGCAGATCGCCGGGTTCCACGGCCGCTCCGGTGACGAGGTCGACAAGATCGGGCTCGTCTACAGCCGCCGTTGACGGGCTCGTGAGCGTTGCGGCCGGTAGGTCAAACGTGGCGGCTCTGGTGGCGCTCGGGTCGGGCCATCGATTCGACGAATTCGCTATCCGACCCGGTCACTGATACGGCTGAACGGCCGATCCGGTTGTTTCGAAATGATCACAAGAGGGCGGCGATCATGAGATTTACAAATCGGCGGGGTGCCTCCTAGTCTCCCCCTGGGAATGGGATGCGTGAATTCTTCGCGCGGGGGACCAGGAGGTGGCCGCATGGCCTATGTCACGCGTGTGCGGCGTGAGCAGATATCCGTCGATGAGCTGGTCCGCAGGGTGCAGGCGGCCGAGCCGGTACGCGCGTCCGAAGTGGACCGTGTCGAACGGCGGGTGCGGGCCGCCGTCGTCGCCGAGCGGAGGTGGACGCGGGGAAGCCCGGCACACTGGCTGTTCGCGGCGGCGGGAGGGCTGGCGGTGCTCAGTGTTTTCGTGGTCGTTTCGGTGTACTCCGTCGATCGCGCCGGCGACGCTCCGGTGCTGCCGGAAGTGTCACTGCAGCCGGCGACGCCGGGGGATGGCCTCGGTCACGAAGCCGCCGTCATCGGTCCTCGATTGGCGCCGGGCCCTCCCTGATCGGCTGCGAGTTTCCGGCGCTTCGCAGTGAACCGGCGTCACATATCTTCAGAATTATCCCGGATTACGGCTCGGTTTTCCGGGATGCCGTACGTCACATCGTGGGGGTGTGATGTCCGGTCCGTTCCGTGATGTTACTCATGAGTACGACGAGCTGGGTGAGTACGGCCCGCGCCGGTGAACCGCTGGTCGAATACCGATTCCGGGCTCTTGTCGCGCATATTTGACGGGCGTTGTCTTGGCGTCAGATGTTGACGTGAACATGAACGATGGGTGACGGTGGGACGACGTCCGCGCGGCGAACAGGTATCGCGAGGGTGGCGACTTGAGGGGGTAGGGGTGCGGGAACGGACAACGTGGTCCGCGGACCACCTGGAAACACGCGGCACGACGCTCGTGCGGCCGGAGGAGCGGGCCCGCTCGATCGCCGTGATCATGTCGACGCTCACCACGCTCGGCAACAGCCGGACGCTGGACGCGATCGCGCTGGCGGCCGCGGACGAGGGCTACTCCATCACGCTGCTGCCGGTGGGCAGGCCTTCCCAGCCGGCGGTGACCGACGCGTTCCGCAGGCTCGAGAAACACGCGGTCGACGGCGTGGTCGTGCTCATCGAGGAGTACGACCTCAACTGGCCGGAGATCGCGCTGCCGCAGGGCATGCCCGTGGTGGTGGTGGATTCCAATCCCCGGGCGGATTACCCGACCGTCGACAGCGATCAGGCGCAGGGGGCCGCGCTGGCGACGGAGCACCTCCTCGGCCTGGGACACGAGACTGTCTGGCACATCGCGGGCCCGATGGACTCGTTCGCCGCACAGCGCCGGGAACTGTCCTGGCGCCGGACACTGGCCCGGTTCGATCGCCGCGTTCCGCTGTCGGTGGTCGGGGACTGGTCGGCCGACTCCGGCTACACGCTCGGGCAGATGCTGTGCCGCGATCCGGCGGTGACGGCGGTGTTCGCCGCGAACGACCAGATGGCACTGGGTTTGCTGCGCGCGCTCCACGAAGCGGGCCGTTCGGTACCGGGCGAAGTCAGCGTGGTCGGTTTCGACGATATGGCCGAGGCGGCGAGCTTCTGGCCGCCGCTCACCACGGTCCGGCAGTCGTTTCCCCAAGTGGGCCACCGGGTGGTGCGGGCGTTGCTGGACGAGATCGGCTCGGGAACAAGCGTCGAGGCGCCCACCGCCGTGCCGGTCACGCTGGTCGTCCGGGGGAGCACCGGCCCGCCGCCGTGGTGACCGTCGCTAGCGGGTTTCGGGAAGAGATTCGCGTAATGGCGGGTCTCGCCGGTCATCGCGTCGCCAGCCCGTAGACGCGAGTTGCGGTGCCTCCGCGGATGGCGTCGCGCTCGGCGGGACTCAGCTCGTCGATCAGGGTGTTCGCGGCGTCCATCACCTCCGCATACGCGCCGCCGAGCAGGCACACCGGCCAGTCGGAACCGAGCATCAGCCGGTCGGGGCCGAAGGCCGCGAGCGCGGTTTCCACGTAGGGCCGCAGATCGTCGATCTTCCAGTGCCGCGGGTCGGCTTCGGTGACCAGGCCGGAGATCTTGGCGACGACGTGGGGCTCGCGGGCCAGCGTGGCCAACCGCGCCGCCCACGGTTCCCGTTCTCCCGTGGCGATCGGGGGTTTGCCGAGATGGTCGAGCACGAACGTGAGGTCCGGCAGCGCCCGCGCCGCGGTGATGGCGGCCGGGAGCTGGTGGGGCAGCACGAGCAGGTCGTAGACCAGCCCGGCGTCCCTCACCGCGGCCAGGCCCGCCAGGACGTCCTCGCGCTCCAGCCATCGCGGATCGGGTTCGCCCTGGGCCAGGTGCCGGATGCCGGCCAGGAGCTCGCCACCCGGCGCCGCACGCAGCCGTTCGATGTCCCGGGCGGGGGAGGTGGTGGGGTGCACCCAGCCGACCACGCCGGCGATCAGGGGTTCCTCGGCCGCCGTGGCGAGGAAGTCCATCGACTCCTCAAGATCGGGCAGTACCTGCACGAGCACGGTGGCGTCGATCTTCGAGGTGGCGGCCAGCGCTCGGAGGTCGGCCACGGTGAAGTCGTGCCTGATCGCCGCGGTGTCCTCGCCGTCGAGCCAGTCGTGGCGCCGGACGGAGGTGCGCCACAGATGGTGGTGCGCGTCGACGATCGTCATGCCCGGCCGTCCTGGCGCGGCTGCCCGTCGGGGTCGCCGAGGCGTGGAAAGCGCATCGTCGGGTCCTTCGGGTAGGCGTCCGGGCTGGCGCAGACCGTAGCAGACATATGATGTCTCAGGCGGCGGATCCAGTGGTTGTCATACGACTGACTACGAGACGTAATCGATTGTGACCTGTAGTCCACGTTATCGGCGTGTTACGGGTCGCCTCTGGACAATCGATCGGCCAGCGCGTAGCCATACATATGTTGTCTGCCCGGTCGGCGGGCACCGAGTGAGAGGTGGCCGCGGTGGCCGAAGTGATCAGCGCCATCGAAGCCGTGGACGTTCGCTTCCCGACTTCGCTGAGCCTGGACGGCTCGGACGCGATGAACCCGGAGCCCGACTATTCCGCGGCCTACGTGACCATCCGGACGAGCGCGGGCGACGAGGGATACGGTCTCGCGTTCACGGTCGGCCGCGGCAACGACCTGGAGGTCGCGGCGGTGCGCGCGCTGGTGCCCCTGGTCGTGGGCATGCCTGTAGAGGACGCGCTGTCCGATCTCGGGTCGTTCTCCCGCCGGCTGACCGGGGACAGCCAGCTTCGGTGGCTGGGCCCGGACAAGGGCGCGATCCACATGGCGGCGGCCGCGATCGTCAACGCCGTGTGGGACCTCCGCGCGCGCCGCGAAGGCAAGCCGGTCTGGCGGCTGCTCGCCGAGATGCCGCCCGAGGACCTGGTCGACCTGGTCGACTTCAGATACCTGAAGGAAGCGCTTACCCGCGACGAGGCGCTGGACATCCTCCGGCGCGCCGAGCCGGGCCGGGCGGCTCGCCAGGCCGACCTGCTGGCGTCGGGTTATCCCGCCTACACCACGACTCCCGGCTGGCTCGGCTACTCGCCGGAGAAGCTGGCGGCCCTGGCGTCGAAGGCGGTCGCGGACGGGTTCACCCAGATCAAGCTCAAGGTCGGCGCCGATCTCGGCGAGGACATCCGCCGGCTGCGGCTGGCACGCGAGGTCGTCGGCCCGGACGTCCGGATCGCCATCGACGCCAACCAGGCCTGGGGCGTCGGCCAGGCCATCGACTGGCTCCGGCCGCTGGCGGAGTTCGACCCGTACTGGATCGAGGAGCCGACGTCGCCGGACGACGTGCTCGGGCACGCCGCGATCCGCCGGGCGGTGGCGCCGATCAAGGTCGCCACCGGCGAGCACACGCACAACGCGGTGATGTTCAAGCAGCTCCTGCAGGCCGGCGCGATCGACATCCTCCAGCTGGACGCCAGCCGGGTCGCCGGTGTCACCGAGAACATCGCGATCCTGTTGCTGGCCGCGAAGTTCGGCGTGCCGGTGTGCCCGCACGCCGGCGGCGTCGGCCTCTGCGAGATGGTGCAGCACCTGTCGATGTTCGACTTCGTCGCGGTGAGCGGCAGCCGGCAGGACCGGGTCATCGAGTACGTCGACCACCTGCACGAGCACTTCGTCGACCCGGTGCGGATCGAGAACGGCCGGTACCTCGCTCCCGAAACCCCGGGGCTCGGCGCCAGGATGCACGAGGAATCCGTGGCGCAGTACCGGTTTCCCGACGGACCGGTCTGGCGGGCGGACGCGGTGGTCGCGTGAGGAGCCGGGGCGTCCGGCATCGGGCTCGCCGCGGCGGCGATCGTGAACACCTGCTCCATCGCGGCGACGGCCGGGGTGCCGCAGCGCGCGCTCCACAGCGCCACGAAAGGCGGCATGTCCGGCCTTCGGCTCCGCCCGAAACCACTCAACGAGGAGAGGCCATGAAGTTCCCGCACCTGTGTGCCGCCGCCGTCGCCGGCGTGCTGACCGCTGCCGCGCTCGCCGGATGCGGCGGTGGTGGCTCCACCGCCGCGCCGGGCGCGAGCGTCGTCGGCGTCGACTATCCCCGCTCCGACACCGACTTCTGGAACGCCTACATCAAGTACGTGCCCCAGTTCGCCGGGCAGTTCGGCCTCGACCTCAAGACCACGAACTCGCAGAACGACGTCGCCACCCTGACGGCCAACGTGCAGACGATGATCAGCCAGGGCGTCAAGGGCGTGGTCATGGCGCCGCAGGACACCGCGGCGATCATCCCGACCCTGCAGCAGCTCGCGACCAAGAAGATCCCGGTCGTGTCCGTCGACACCCGGCCGGACCAGGGCAGCGTCTACATGGTCGTGCGCGCGGACAACCGTGCCTACGGGGAGAAGGCGTGCCAGTTCCTCGGCGCGAAGCTCGCCGGCAAGGGCAAGGTCGTGATGCTCGAAGGTGGCCTCGACTCGATCAACGGGCGCGATCGCACCGACGCGTTCAACGAGTGCGTGGCGAAGAACTTCCCCGGCATCACCGTCTTCGGCGAAGCCACCAACTGGGATGCCAACACCGCGGCGCAGAAGCTCCAGACCCGGCTGACCGCGAACCCGGACATCAAGGGCGTCTACATGGAGTCCAGCTTCGCCCTCGCCGGGACGCTGCAGCTGCTGAAGCAACGCGGCCTGCTCGTCCCCGCCGCGGACCCGAAGCATGTCTTCATCGTGTCCAACGACGGCATCGCCGAGGAGCTGGACAAGATCCGGGCCGGTGAAATGGATGCCACCGTTTCCCAGCCCGCCGACCTGTTCGCCAAGTACGCCCTGCAGTACGTCAAGGACGCGATCGCGGGCAAGACACCGGTGGCGGGCAAGACCGACCACGACAGCACCATCGTGCAGGTCCGCGACGGCCTGATGGAGGACCAGCTGGCCGCGCCGCTGGTCACCGCGGACGGCGGCACCTTCGGTCCGGTCACCAGCGTGAAGGTCGACGACAAGTCGTTGTGGGGCAACAGCAAGAGCTGACGACGCTTCAGAGAGGAAGCGAACATGAGCACCGTGCCGGTCGTCGAGGCACGCCAGGTGGTCAAGCGCTACGGCGCCACGATCGCACTGGACCACGCGGACCTGACCGTCCTGCCGGGACAGACGCACGCACTCGTCGGCCGCAACGGCGCGGGCAAGTCGACGCTGGTGTCCGTCCTCACCGGACTGACCGAGCCCGACTCCGGAACCGTGCGCCTGAACGGGGACCCGGCACCGCGACCGGCCGATCGGGACGCCTGGCGCTCGCGAGTCGCGTGCGTGTACCAGCGCTCGACCATCATCCCCGAGCTCTCGGTGGCGGAGAACCTGTTCCTGAACCGGCAGGAAACCCGCGGCGGGCTCGTCCGCTGGCCCGCGGTGCGCCGCGCGGCGAGCGAGCTGCTCGAACGCTGGTCGGTGGACGTCGACGTCCGCCGTCCGGCGGGGGAGCTGAGCGTGGAACAGCGGCAGTTCGTCGAGATCGCGCGTTCGCTGTCGTTCGGCGCGCGGTTCGTCATCCTCGACGAGCCGACCGCCCAGCTCGACGGCGCCGCCATCACCCGGCTGTTCGGGCACGTCGCCGAACTGCAGCGCCAGGGCGTGACCTTCCTGTTCATCAGCCATCACCTGCAGGAGGTCTACGAAATCTGCGACACGGTCACGGTCTACCGCGACGCCCGGCACGTCCTGACCGCACCGGTCGCCGAGCTGCCGAAGGCCGATCTCGTCGCGGCGATGACGGGGGAGAACGCCGGCTCGGTGGAAGAACGGACCTCGTCGGCCCGGGGAGGTGCGTCACCGGTGCTCCAGGTGAGGGAGCTGACCTTGGCCCCGCACTACGAGGACGTCTCCTTCGAAGTCGCGCCGGGTGAGATCGTCGGGCTGGCCGGATCGGGTGGCAGCGGCAAGACCGAGGTCGCCGAAACCCTTGCCGGGCTTCGCAAGCCCGGCTCCGGAACCGTGCTGGTCGGGGAGCACCGGCCGCGGCCCGGGGACGTCCCGGCGGCGCTCGCCGCCGGAATCGGGTTCGTCCCGGAAGACCGTCACCACCAGGGTTTCGTGCCGGAGATGTCCATCGCGGACAACGCCACCATGAGCGTCATGGACCGGCTCGGCCCGGGCATCTTCGTCCGGTCTCGCCTTCGCGACCGCCTCGCCGGGACGATGATCGACCGGCTGGCGGTGAAGACGCCGGGCCCGGAGCTGCCGGTTTCGGCGCTGTCCGGCGGGAACCAGCAGAAGGTCGTCATGGCGAGAGCCCTGGCCGGCGATCCCCGCCTGCTCGTGCTGATCACGCCGACCGCCGGCGTCGACGTCCGGTCGAAGGAGTTCCTCCTCGGCAAGGTCGCCGAGGCCGCGGCCGCGGGCACCGCGGTGCTGATCGCCTCCGACGAGCTGGACGACCTGCGCCTGGCCGACCGGCTGCTGGTCATGGTGCACGGACGGCTCGCCACCGAGATGCCCGCAGGCTGGCAGGACCGCGATGTCGTGGCCGCCATGGAAGGAGTCGACCTCGATGCCTGAAAGCCCCGCCGCGGTGCGCGCCGAGCCGCGGACCGAGCCCGGTACCGCGCAGCCACAGCGGCGTATCGCCCTGGCTCGCCTGCGCGACTTCGCCCTGGTGCCGGGGATCATCGCGATCGCCGTCGTCGGGCAGCTGGTGAACCCGGTGTTCCTCCAGTACGACAACGTGATCAACATCCTGCAGACCATGTCCGAGATCGCCCTGCTGGTGCTCGCCCAGACGATGGTGCTGGTCGTCGGCAAGATGGATCTTTCGCTCGAGTCCACCTTCGGCCTCGCGCCCGGGGTGGCGGCCTGGCTGACCATCGAAGGCGGTCACTCCCTCGGCCTGCTTCCGGCGTGGACCGCGCTTCCCGTGGTGCTGGTCGTCGGGGTCCTGGTCGGCGCGCTCAACGCGCTGCTGATCGTCCGGTTCGGGCTGAGCGGGTTCGTGGTCACCCTCGGCATGCTGATCGTGCTGCGCGGCCTGCTCACCGGGATCTCCGGCGGCCAGACGTTCTTCGGGCTCCCCGACTCGATGCTCTACCTCGGCACCACCCTGTGGGCGGGCGTCCCGGCCTCGATCTGGATCTGCGTGCTCCTGTTCGCCGGCGGCATCGTCCTGCTCGGCTACACCCGCTTCGGCCGCAGCCTCTACGCGATCGGCGGCAACGCGGACGCGGCGAAGGCAGCGGGCATCCGCACCGACCGGATCGTGTGGATCGTCCTCATCGGAGCCTCCGTGCTGGCCGCGCTCGGCGGGCTGCTGCTTTCGGGCAGGCTCGCCTCCGTCGCCGCGGGGCAGGGCAACGGCTACATCTTCACCGTGTTCGCCGCGGCGGTGATCGGCGGCGTCAGCCTCAACGGCGGCCGCGGCACGCTGTTCGGTGCCTTCACCGGGATCCTGCTGCTGTACATGATCCAGAACGTGCTGACGCTGGCCGGCGTGCCCGCGCAGTGGATCGGCGCGCTCAACGGCACGATCATCCTGGTCGCACTGGTGATGTCCCGCATCACCAGCGGCAAACGGCAGAACTAGCCGCGCCGGCTTCGATTCCTTCCGACAGGTCCTTCCCCCTCCCCAGGAGACTGCAATGACGCCTTCTGCTGAAAACCCGTTGTCCCGCAGGCGGTTCGGTGCCCTCGCAGCCGCCGGCCTCGCCGCCACGGCGTTGCCGTCGGTACTGCCCGGCTCGGCCACCGCTTCGGCCCGCTGTGAGCGCTACGAGCCCACGTGGCCTTCCGTCGACGGGCACCCGCCCGCGCCGGAATGGTTCCAGGACGCCAAGTTCGGCATCTACTGGCACTGGGGTGCGTTCACCACGCCGGAGTTCGGCAGCGAGTGGTACGGCCGGAACATGTACAGCCCGGGCAGCAACGAGAACAACCATCACAAGGCGACCTACGGCGACCCCACGGTCTGGGGCTACGACAGGTTCATCAACGGTGGCACGGACGTGGCCGGGAACCGCGTGCAGTTCGCGCCGAAGCTGGTGTCCCAAGGCGGGCAGTTCGACCCGGAGGAATGGGCCAGGATCGTGAAGGCGTCCGGCGCGAAGTTCGCCGGCCCGGTCGCCGAGCACCACGACGGATACTCGATGTGGGACAGCAAGGTCAACGAGTGGAACTCGGTGGCGAAGGGCCCGCATCTGAACCTGATGAACCTGTTCGCCAAGGCCGTTCGCGGGCAAGGGCTCAAGCTGCTGGTGGCGATGCACCATGCCTTCAACTACAACGGCTTCTACGACTTCGCCCCACCGCAGACCGACCCCAGCCTGCGGAAGCTGTACGGCCAGCTGCCGCGCGCCGAGCAGGACGCGCTGTGGCTGGCCAAGCTCAAGGAGGTCATCGACCGGGCTCAGCCGGACATCCTCTGGCAGGACTTCTCCCTGAACTCGCCCGGTTACTGCCTCAACAGCGGCCCGTGCGCGGTCGGGGAGCAGCAGCGCCTGGAGTTCCTGGCGTACTACTACAACCAGGCCGGGAAGTGGGGCAAGGACGTCGTCGCGACCTTCAAGCACTTCGACCACGGTTTCACCACCGCCGGTGAGGTCGCGGACTACGAGCGCGGCGGCCCGGCCGACATCGTCACGCCGTACTGGCTCACCGACGACGCGATCAGCAGCAGCAGCTGGAGCTACACCCAGGGCATCGGCTACTACTCCAGCATCCAGATGATCCACTCGCTGATCGACCGGGTCAGCAAGGGCGGCAACATGCTGCTCAACATCTCCCCGACGCTGGAAGGCACCATCCCGGCCGAGCAGCGCGCGGTCCTGGCCGACTTCGGCACCTACCTCGGCCGGGTCGGGGAGTCGATCTACGCCACCCGCGTCTGGGACGTCTACGGCGAGGGACCGACCAAGATGGGCGGCGGCTCGTTCGTGGCGCCCAAAGTCGGGACTGCCAAGGATTTCCGGTTCACCCGCGACAAGAGCAGCCGGGTGCTGTATGCGACGGTGCTCGCGTGGCCCGGCGCGACGGCGGACATCACCACGTTGTCCGGCAAGCGGATCGACCTGACCTCCTTGAAGCGGGTCGAACTGCTCGGCACCCGGGGATCGCTGGCCCACACCCAGGACGCGTCGGCCCTGCACGTGACGCTGCCGTCGAAACCGTTCGAGTCCCAGGCCTACGTGCTGAAGCTGACGTTCGCGGGCACCATCCCGGTACTGGGACCGGCGAGCGGCGCCACCGTGTTCGCCGACCGGAACTACCGCGGCGCGAGCGCGGCCCTCGGCGTGGGCAGCTACTCCGCGTCCCAGCTGCAGGCGAAGAACGTCGCGACGAAGAGCATTTCCGCGATCTGGCCCGGGGACGGCTACGCGGCGGTCGGCTACCCGGGCGACAATCTGACCGGAAGCCCGGCGAAGTTCCTCACGGCCACACCGGACCTGCGCGCGTCCGGCTTCGACAACACCATCGTGTCAATGCGCGTGACGTTCGACCCCGGCCGGTGGTTCCGCGTCGTCAACGTCACCAACGGACTCGCCATCGACGGCGGCGGCGCCGTCGCGCCGGGCAGCAAGCTCAAGATCTGGACCCCCGACGACAGCTCCAACCTCCAGTTCGCAGTGGCGGAGACGGGCGACGGTTTCTTCAAACTGACCAACCGCACCAACGGGTTCGTGATCGACGGCGCGGGTGCCACCGCGGAGGGATCGAACCCCGTGCAGTCGGTCTACATCGGGGCCGCGAGCCAGCAGTGGTCGATCACCGGCACCGGGAACAACGTCTTCGCCATCGCCAACCGGGCGACCGGGCTGGTCCTCGACAGCGGCGGGAACGTCGCGTCGGGGTCGCCGCTCAAGCAGTGGCCCGACGACGGAAGCGCCAACCTGCGCTGGCAGTTCTCCGTGGTTTGAGGGACTCGTTGAGCGGGGGTTGGGTTGTCGTGAGTGGTAAGTGTCGTTCTAACGACACTTACCACTCACGAGGCGTGCGAAGCGTCGAGGTTCTGGAGGTCGGCCAGGTGCGCGCGCATCCAGCGTGCGGAGGTGTCCACGTGCAGCAGCGCCGCGGCGGTGGCCACGGCGGGGTCGCGATCGGCCAGCGCGTCGTAGATCGCCTTGTGCTGGGACAGCGTCACGTGCGTCACGCCGCGGTCGACGGTGCCGCGCCAGACCCTCGCCCGCAGTGTCCGTGACGAGATCCCGTCCAGCAGCGCGGTCAAGGTTTCGTTGCCGGTCGCGCTGACCACCGCGCGATGGAAGGCGGCGTCGAGCACCGTGAGCCGTTCGACGTCCTCGATCGCTTCGTGCATCGCGTCGAGAAGCTGGCCCACTTCGGTGAGTTGCGCGTCGGTGATCCTGGTCGCGGCCACCCCGGTGGCGGCGGGTTCGAGGAGGCGGCGCACTTCGGTCAGCTCGAGCACCGTGCGGCCTTGCATGAGCGAAACCGCGTTGCCCAGGCCCTCCAGGAGGAGACTGGGAACGAGGCTGGTCACGTACGTGCCGTCGCCGCGCCGGATTTCGAGGACCCTGGCCAGGGTGAGCGCCTTGACCGCCTCACGCATGGGACTGCGCGAGATCCCCAGTTCCGTCGCGAGTTCGTGCTCGGGCGGCAGCTTGGAACCGGCCGGGAACCGTCCGGACCGGACGAACTCCCGGATCCGGTCGATCGCTTCGTCAGTCAGGGACCTGGCCATGGTTCTCCTCGGACATCGACTCCACGCACCCTAACAGACATATGATGTGTCTGAACGCAGAGTAGACGATGCCGTCGAATTCGATGGCCGTGCGCGGAGATTCCCCGATGTCGGGGCGAAGAGGTGTGATGTCCCGTGCGCTCGGCGGGTTCGAGTTCACCGCGACTACTCCCTCTCCGCGTCCTGAATTGGGCTCGTGAGCAATGGGCGGGAAACTACTCTGCGCCGTCGCTCCATAACCGATTCGATCAAGGAGTACGCAGACATGGACTCAGCTCGCACTGACGACGAGCACCCGCTGACCCTGCGGGGCGCGCGGTTGCGCGATGAGGATCGTCACGACGAGGCATTGCCGGTTCTGCGTGACGCGGTCGCTGCGGGCGAACCAGACGCACCGAGGCTGCTGGCCTTGACGCTGATAGAGATCGGAGACAATGAGCAGGGGCGCGATGTCCTGGTCGAGGCCGTGGGCGGGGGGCGAGTCGAGCTGGCGGGGTTGCTCGGCGATGTCGCCGACGCCCTCGGTGACAGCGAGCTCGCGGAAGCGTCTTACCGGAAAGCCATCGAAGCGGGCGATCCCGACGCGTTGAACGACTTCGCGGTCTTTCTCCGCGGCGAGGAGCGCTATGACGAGGCCATCGCGGTCCTGAATCAGGCCATCGCAGCGGGGGACAGTCTCGCACCGGGCAACCTGGTCTCCCTGTATTTCGACGACCTTGAGGACCTCGAAATAGCCGAGCGGCTCGGCCGGCAGTTCCTCGACGAGACCAAGCCGTCCACCTACACCGCACTCGCGAACGTCTGTGCGCTGCAGCAGAGGCTCACCGAGGCAGAAGAGCTGCATCGCAAGGCCATCGAACTCAAAGCCCCCAAAGCGCACATCAACTACGCCGAATTCCTCTGGGAGGAACGAGACGACGAAGCCGGAGCCGAGGCCGAGCTACGGCTCGCTCAGGACAACGACGAACCTGGCTGGGGTTACGAACTCGGGTACTTCCTGTCCGAAACCGGGCGCGATGAGGAAGCCCGGGAAGTACTGACGCAAGCCGCGTCGTGGGGAGACCTCGACGCGGCCGAACTGCTCGAGGAACTTGGCGCGGAAGAGTGACGTGCGCCCCGGTCGTGGGCCGCCGGCACCGGTCGCGGGGCAGGGCACGTGTGCCCTGCCCCGCGGGGCTGGTCAGGATGGTCAGGCGGACGCCGGTGCCCACTGTTCGGCGGGTGATTTGCCGGGCAGGGGTTTGCCGATCAGCGCGAGAGGCACATAGAACGTGACCTGGCCGATCGCCAGCGCCAGCGTGGTCAGCGCCTTGTCGTCGTAGTGCTCGGCCGCCTGGGCGTACAGCTCGTCGGAGACTCTCTCACCCTGCGCCGACGGCTGAAGCACGGCCTCCACCAGCGCCAGCGCCGCACGCTCGGGCCCGGTGAAGTACGGCGCGTCCTGCCAGGATGCCACCGCGGTGATCCGCTCCTCCGACTCTCCGGCCCGGCGCAGAGCGCCGGTGTGCAGCACGGTCAGGTAGGTGTTGCCGACGATCTGGCCGGCACGCAGCTGTATCAGGGCGATCGTGGTCCTCGGCACCGAGTCGTTGCCGGTGACCTTGAACAACGCCCCGGTCAGCTCCCGTAACTCGGGAACCAGCTCCACCGGGTTGGGCAGTCGTGGACTCATCGCTCCTCCAGCACTGTCTGTTTGTTTCGGATGTCCTCCGACGGATCGCGGCGCGACGAGGTGACCGCGCTGCGATCTGCGCGGAACTCGGTGATGGCGCGTGCGTTGATCGCAGCCGCGTCGGGCGCGGCTACCCGACCAGCAGGCCGAGGTCAGTACATAGCCGAGCAGAGCACTTGCGGGCCTGGCATTACCGGTCCGCCGCGTTCCGGATGAGCCGCACCGCCTCGGTTACGCCGCCGTCCCAGGCCGGTCCGTGACCGGGCAGTACCCAGGTCGCGTCCACCCCTTCGATCCGGCCGAGCGACGCCAGGGCCTCCCGGGGTTCCAGCGTGAACGGCGCGGGCCTGGGGCCGGTCGCGCCGGTGAGTACGTTGCGGGTCGTCATCGTGTCGCCGAGAAACAACGCGTCGACCGCCGGGACGTGGACCGCCACGCTGCCGGGCGTGTGGCCCGGCACATGGATGATCCGGGGCGAGCCGGGGACGTCGAGCACCTGACCGTCCTCGATCGGGCGCAGTTCGCCGGCCGGCCGGATGCGCAGCCCGCCCTGACGGGCCGAGTACCACAGGAACCTGGCCATCGGCCCGGCCTTGATCGGACCCCAGCCACTGTTGGGCTTCTTCACTTCCAGCCGGGCACGGTCGGCGTCGGCCGGGTGCAGGTAGGCCGGGACGCCCTTCTCGCGGGACAGCCTGGCAGCGAACCGATGTGGTCGGTGTCCCCGTGCGTGAGAATCAGCGCCCGCACGTCGTCCAGGCTCAGTCCGATCCGCGCGAGCTCGCTTTCCAGCAGCATCCAGTAGCGCGGGAGCCCGGCGTCGACGATCGTCACGCCACCTCCGTCAACGACCAGGTAGCTGTTGACGATGTCAGAGCCGAGCCGGTACAGACCCTCGGCAATCTTCATGTGGCAACTCCTCAGCCAGCTCAAGGCTACGAGTATTAGCCTTCGAAGGCTACTGTAGTTAGCCTTCGTGCCGACGGCAAGATACGATTGCGGCCGCTGGTGATCAGGAGGCCGGATGCCCGCCCACGCGCAGACTTCGACCGCCGCCGTCGTGGCGGCCGGACGGCGCCTGCTGGAAGAACGCGGCACGGACGCGCTGACCATGCGCGACGTGGCCGACGCGGTCGGGGTGCGCACGCCGTCGCTGTACAAGCGGGTGCGTAGTCGATCCGACCTGTTCCGGCTGATCCTGGAGGACGTGACCGACGAGCTGACCGCGGTCACGGACGCGGCAGCCGGCTCCGGTGATCCCGCGGCGGACCTGCGGGCGCTGGTGGCCGCCTACCGCCGATTCGCCCACGCCAACCCGATGGCGTACACGCTCATGAACGCTCCGCAGGCGGTGTCCGGCGCGACCGCACGGTCCGAGCGATCCTCGGCCACTCTGCTGCGCCTCGTCACCGAACTGGCCGGCCCGCGGCACCTGCTGCCGGCTGCGCGCACGATCGTGGCCTGGGCGAACGGGTTCATCACGATGGAGCTCGCGGGAGCGTTCCGGCTGGGCGGCGACATCGAGCAGGCCTGGAACTTCGGCCTGGACCAGGTGCTGAACGCCATCCAGCAGGGAGCCGCCCGCTGACCCATCCGCACCGGGCCCCTGCTCAATCCGCCGGTCGCTCGGTGTCTCGGACGCGCTGGTAGGTGAGGTGGGGGAGGCTGTCGCCGACGGTGCGTACGTCGACAAGCCGCATCTGCTTGTGAGTGCCAGTGCTGCCGAACAGGCGCTCGCCCACACCCATCACCAGCGGAAACACCGCCAGCCGCAGCTCATCGACGAGGTCGTACTCGACCAGGGTGTGCATGAGCCGGGTACTGGCGTAGACGCGGATCTCGCCGGGCACGGTGCGCTTCAGCGCCGCGACCGAGTCCACGACATCACCGGTGAGCACCGTCGAGTTGTTCCAGCCGGGATCGGCGAGGGCGGCCGAGACGACGAACTTGGGCAGGCTGTTCAGCTGGTCCGCCAACGCGCCGGAGCGGAATGGGTACCGTGCGGCGAAGTACTCGTAGCTGCGACGCCCCAGCAACAGGGCCTGCGCGCCCAGCGCGTCGTCCAGGATCATCTTGTTCCACGCCTCGCGGTCGGCCGGGGTGAGCCCGGCGCGCCAGTCGGCGCGGCTGACGCCCTCCTCCGCGGTCGGGTCCTGGGTGACTCCGTCGAGCGAGATGTTCTCGAAGACCACGATCGTTCCCATGTCTGTACTCCTCTGCCCTGCGGTCGGACTGTCGAGGAGGTAGACACCGCGATGACGGTGAAATGGGGCGCTCGTCGACCGCCCGGTTCTCCTAGGTGTTCGGGTTCGTCTCCCAGATCGACACGTGTTTGGTGCTCTCGGATGTGAGTTCCGAGCGGTCCCAGTCCGCCCAGCGGTGTTTCAGGGTCATCCCCGCGATGCGTGCCATGAGGTCCATCTCGGCCGGCCAGGCATACCGGAAGGGAATGCGGCGGAACCGTCCCGTTCCGTCTGGTGACACCGTGACGTGGTTCGACGTGAACTCCTGCGTGACGACGTCGTACTGGTCGAACCCGACGTAGCCGCCTCCGTCGGTGCCGGGCGCCACCGCGAACGGGACGATGCCCTGTCCGGGTGGCAGGCGGCGCAGGTCGGGCAGGCCCACCTCGACGAGAAACAGGCCGCCCGGCCGCAGATGTGCGGCCGCATTGCGGAAGACGTCGACCTGCCCGTCCTGCGTGGTCACGTTGCTGATCGTGTTGTACACCAGGTAGACCAGCGAGAACTGACCGGCTATCCGCGTCCTCGTCATATCGCCGACCGTGACCTCCACCGCGTCGCCGCCCGGCTTGCCCGCGATCCGCGATGCCATCGCCCGGCTCAGTTCGATCCCGCACACCGGCACGCCGCGAGCGGCCAGCGGTGCGGCGATCCGCCCGGTCCCGACGGCGAACTCGAGTACCGGGCCGTCGGCCAGGTCTTCGAGGACGTCCACAGCGGACTTCACCACGTCGGGCGTGTTCGCGCCGCCCGGTGCGTCATAGCCTGTGGCCACGCTCTCGGGAAACCAGCCGTCCGCCGGGTCGTCGCCCATGTCCGTCTCACCGATCATGGTCGCCGACGCTACGCCCGCGACCGTGCACTCCTCACCCGATTTTCGGCGCCTGGTAAGGCCATGACACCCGGTCGCCGCTGCCGTCAACTGGGTGAAGGTTGTAGCGCTGCGGCGTCCCGCGGGGATGTAGTCGCTGACCCGCTGCGTGCGCGGGACGGTGAAGGCCGGGGACGGTGGGGACTTCGTGGCGGATGAGCGTGGGCGGATCAGGCGAGCACTGATCCGGGTGAGCAACGACGACACGCTGAGGCTGCTGGCCGAGCTGAGGAGCGCGACGGACGGCGATCTCACCGTCCGGCTGGTTGCCCACCCGATCGCGGTCGGCATCATCGCCACGGACAGCGCGCCGGACCACGCAGGCCCGCTCTTCGCAGTCTTTGCGGGGTACTACACCTACCAGGCGCACGGAGAACCGAAGTTCGTCCTTCAACCCGGCGGCAATCCCGGATACCAAACCTTTGTGGACGAAGCCGAAGCGCTGTGGAACACCGCCACACCGCACCATCTCAACGAAAGCGGAACATGACTGCTCACCTCGGGCGACGGAGACCGCTCCAGGCGTGGTTTCGAAGGTCGTGAATGACGCGTTCAGGACGGTGAGTGTCCTGAACGCGTCATTCACGACCTTGCTCTCGGTGGTTTCGGTGGAGTGAGGGGACTTTGCTTGCGTCTGGTGCGAGGGATGTTCCCCGTGGAGGACTTGGCCCTTCCTCGAAACCGTCGAAGGAGGAACGAGCTGCGGGTTTCGTCGGTCTGAACATCAAGGCCGATGTGATCTTTCCTCGTCACTGTCTCGTCAGGAATTTCTCCTCCAGCGCTTCGCGGCGGACGGGTGGCGGGGCGGGGCGGACCGCGCTGACCTGCTGATTCTGTCCGTCCCTCGCGGCGGGGAGGGACCGCCGGGGGGCATGGCAAGAATCAGCCATGGATGACCCATGGCGAGTTTCTGTCAATTCGTCGCGAATCCGGAATGCTTTCGTACAATGATCAACATGAGGGCGGTCACTCCGCCGTGCGGACGCATTCTGCGTCCATCGCATTCATGTTGCGTGCATCTTGCGGAAGGCGCTGACCATGGGACGACACCGGCTGATCATCCGCAGCCGTCGCGCTCGGCTGGCCACGGGAGCGGTCCTGTGCGCGCTCGGCATCGCCGCTTCGGCGGTGGCGGTCGTCCGGGCGGAGACAGCGGACGCGGCGACCGGGGTGGTCGCGCTGGCTCCTTTCGACTCCGGAGTGACGAGACCGGCTCCGACCGTGCTGTCCGCCGCGCTGGAAGCGGCCCGGTCGGCCGAGGCGAGCCGGCTCTACGGGACGGCCACGGCGCCGGCGCTCGCCGAGCGTAAGACCAGCATCGTGTCGATGGGGGACAGCGAGATCAGCGGTGAAGGCCTTGGCAACTTCGTCACCGGTACGGACGGCCCGGCCAATTACTGTCACCGGTCCCATGACAGCGCGATCCTGAAGACCGGGCTTGCCGTCGACGTGCCGGTCAACCTGGCCTGCTCGGGTGCGCAGACCCAGCACCTCGTCCCGGCCGCGCAAGGTGGCGGCGCGCACCAGTACGACGACCCGAACCAGGG
The DNA here is from genome assembly GCA_963762765.1 of uncultured Actinomycetota bacterium. Lineage (GTDB taxonomy): Bacteria > Actinomycetota > Actinomycetes > Mycobacteriales > Pseudonocardiaceae > Amycolatopsis. The sequence goes on along the minus strand of CAVXMR010000043.1, from coordinate 40,655 downwards.
GGACAGCCTGTCGGTACAGGCACGCACCACCCGGGTCGCGATGGTGCTGCTGGTCGACGGGGCGAACGACGACGACGGCATCCAGTTCGGCCCGGTGATGAGCGACTGCGTCCAGCGCCGGATCCTGTTCCAGGGCAACTGCTGGCCCGACTACACGACCGGGTGGCGCGACCGGGTCACCCACACCCAGGCGAACGTGACCAGGGCGATCGGCAGCATCCGCCGGACCATGCGCGACGCCGGGTACCTCGACACCGATTACCAATTCGTCGTCATGTCGTACCCGAGTCCGGTGAGTCCCGACGTCGAGGATAATCCCCGGTTCCCCGGCTGGTACGACGGCGGCTGCCTGCTCTACCTGAAGGATGCGGCGTTCGGCCGGAACAAAGCCGTCCCGATGTTCGAACAGGCCGAGCGGGCGGCGGCTCTGGCGGCTCCCGGCGTCCGGTACCTCGACAACAGCCGGCTGTTCGCCGGGCACGAGGCCTGCGCGATCACCCCGTGGGCCAACGGCATGGTCTTCGAGGACGGCAACATCCTGAACCTCAATGGGCACAACACGCAGATGTCCTTCCATCCCAACACTTTGGGCGCCGCCGCGTTCGCCGGCTGCCTGACGCAGCTCTATGCGACCAGCGGCGCTACGGCCACCTGTGTGGACGTGAACCACACGAACCAGCCCACCCTGCGGTCCGGCCTCCTGGAACAGCAGCGGCTGCGCAACCTCGGCAGTGGGCTGTGCGTCGACGCCAACGGATACAACTCGCGAAACGGCACCTTGCTGCAGAGCTACCCGTGCACAGGCGGTGGGAATCAAGGCTTTTGGTACGACTCCGCCGACTCGACCATCCACAGTGAACTGAGCCAGGACCGCTGTATGGACATTCCCAACGGCACCATGACCGCGGGCACGGCCGTGCAGCTGTTCGCCTGCAACGGGCAGCCCGCACAGAAGTTCACCGTGAGCGGTGAGTTCGTCAAGGTGGCCGGCAATCCCGCGCTGTGCTTGACCTTCGGCGAGGAGAAGTATCTGGGGCAAGCACTCACCTTGCAGCCCTGCGGGACGGCGGCGGCCGGAAGGTTCGTCCGGCAGCCCCAGGCGACGGAATTGACCGAGATCAAGGACAAGAGCACCGGCCAGTGTCTCGATCTTCCTGGCAGCAAGCCGAACTTGGGTGCCAACCCGAAGATCCAGATCGCCGCCTGTGACGGCGGGAATGACCAGAAGTGGTGGTACGACGACATCTCGGGGCGCTTCCACAACTATCGTGACCTGGGCTACTGCCTGAGCAGCGGCGATTCCGTCAGCGCCGGCGGGCAACTGACCACCTCTGCGTGCACCGGTGCGAAGCCTGCGACACAGCAGTGGGTGTGGGCCGCAGACGGGGTCATCCGGTCGAGGTCGACGCAAAACCTGGCCGTGGCACCGGCGGGCGACGGCAAGGTCAAGCTCGCCGACGCGGGCGGAGCCCGGCAGTGGATCACCGGAGCCGGCTTGCCGGACCGGTTCGGTTTCACCTATTCCGACTTCATCGGAACCAGGGCGAACTGACCCCAGCGCCGGTGACCGGCTGATCTATCGCGCCCGGCCGGTCACCGGTTCCCACTCGGCGTCCGCCGCCCGTGCGCGGCACTGGGGGTGGGGCGGCGGACGCCGACCTGCCGGACGTCCGCCTGCCCGCCGAACCGAAATGATCCTGGCGCCGTGTACCAGGCAAGACCGGTCCGATCTTCGACTTGCCGGGTCCGCGGCACGGGCCGGCCGGTCGCACGGAAGGGGCAGGCATGCTGGAACGGCTCGGTGTCCCGGCCGACGACGACCGGGTCTATCTGGTGCTCCTCGAGGACCCGGGCCTGACCAGGATCGAACTCGCCGAGCGGTCCGGGCTCAGTTACCGGGCCATCCAGCGCGCCCTGGCCGGGTTCGCCGAGCTGGGCGTGGTTAGCAGGCTCGCGGGCCGTCCGGCGCGCTATGTCGCCGCGGCTCCGGACACCGCGGTGGAGATGTTGCTCGGCCGGCAGCAGCAGGCCGCCGCGCTCGCCCGCGCCGAGGCGCAGACCCTGCTCGAGACCATTCCGGCGGCACGGCTGCGGCGCCGGGAGGACCAGCTGGAGATCGTGACCGGCCGCCAGGCGGTGGCCAGCAGGATCCGGCAGCTGGTGGACACCGCGGCCGACGAGCTGCTGGTGCTGGACCAGCCGCCCCTCGCATGTGCGCCCGGCCCGAATGGCGACTGGTCGAGCCTGGTGCGGCGCGGGGTGCGCACCAGGCGGGTGTACGCACCCGAGGCGATCGAACAGCCGGACGCGGGGGAAGAATCCTCTGAACGCGCCTTCGGCGCCGAGCAAGTGCGGATCTGTGAGGACCTGCCGGCCAAGCTCGTGATCGCCGATCGAGCCGTGGCGATGCTCCCGTTCACCGATGAAGGATCCGGCGTCGACAGTGCGCTCGTGGTGTGTTCTTCGACGCTGCTCGTCGCGCTGGTGCATCTGTTCGAACTGCTCTGGCAGAGGTCGGTACCCGTGTCGCGGCGTAACGGCGAATGGTCCGTCGAGGGCGGGCTTGACGAGCGGCTGCTGGGCTTGCTCGCGGCGGGTTTGAAGGACGAGGCGATCGCGCGGCAGCTCGGAGTCAGCCTCCGGACGGTGCACCGCCGCACGAGCGAGCTGCTCGACCGGCTCGGTGCGCGCACCCGCTTCCAAGCCGGGATGCAGGCGGTCCGCCGCGGGATGCTGGCCGATGGAGCGGCTTCCGCGGCCACCACGGGTTGAGTCGTACCGCATGTCCTGCGCCGGCTGCGGAGGAGCCGGGCGGCGCTCGGCGCCGCCCGGCTCGCCGGTCAGATCTTGCCGACGCCCGCGCCCGCGGTCACCGTGGCCTTGACCGAGGAGGTCGCGTCCAGAGTGTACGAATACGGCGCCTTGGTGAAGCTGCCTGTCCGCGTGATGTTGTTGGTGCAGCCGCCGAAGGAGTTGCCCGACTGGTTCACGTAGCCGTCGACCGAGCTGTCGCCCGTCGTCTCGATGCAGGTGTCCGTCTTCTCGAAAACGTTGTTCTGCACCAGCATCTGCGCGTTCATGCGGGAGTGCACGGCCGAGTCGCTGACGTTGTCGTAGTAGTTGTTGTAGATGTGGCCGGTGCCGAAGCGCAGGCTCGGCATCCGCGAGTTCACGGTCTCGAACCAGTTGTGGCTGTAGGTGACGTGCAGCTTGCCGGTGTCCTCGGAAGCGTTGCTGTCACTGTGCCCGACCAGCGAAACCTTGTAGTGGTTATGGAACTTGTTCCACGACACGGTGATGTTGTTGGCGGCGTGTGTGATGTCGAGCAGGCCGTCGTAGTAGTCCTTGCCGTGGTCCAAATCCGAGGACAGGTCGTTGTGGTCGATCCAGATCTTGCTCGCACCGCGGATGAGCTGGATGGCGTCGGTGCCGACCGCCTTGGAGATCGACAAGTTACGGATGATCACGTTGCTGGACTTGTCGACGGCGAGCCCGCCCCCGGTGAAGCCGGACCCAGAACCCACGCCGAGCACGGTCTTGTTCGAGCCGATCTTCACCAGAGTGCCGGAACTCAGGGTGATCTTGCCGCTCACGCGCACGGTCCTGGCCGTGGAATCGGCCACCGCGCTGGTGAACGCCGCCGCGGTGGTCACAGTCACCGTCGCGCCGCCCGCGCCGCCGGTCGTGCCGGCGCCATAACCAACGGGAGAGCTTTCGAACGTTGCCGCCGCGCTCGCCGTGCCGCCGGGAACGGCGAGCGCCATGGCCGCGCCGAGAAGTCCCGCGCCGAACGCCTGGGCTGTTCGGCGGGTGAGCATGGACGTCTTTGTCATCATGCACCTCGATCTTGCTGGTGGGGACCCGTGACCATGCCGGGAAGCACGGTCCTGAGAATCTTCCTACAATTTTCAGCAAGTTAAGTCAACGGGTTTCATAGCGGAAACAGCCGATTGGCCGCAGCAGTGCTACCTCGGTGCCGGTGGCCTGGTGAGCTAGGACTGATCATTTTCATCGTTTGCACAAAGAGCTGCGGAGCGAGGCCTCGCCGGCTCGGGTGACGCCGATGCCAGGAGGTGTGCGCCGGAGGTGCGGTGATGGCCCGGCGGCCGGTTCCGGCGGTCTCCCGGGCCGGGCACGAGCGGTCCGGTCGATGACGAGCACGACGTCGTCCAGTCTGCCGCCCTGCTGCGATGTGTCTACCGGGCGCTGAAGCCACCACCGAGACCGTCTACATAGGACAGAACGACGTGTTACGGTCGAGCGCCCGTCAGGCGGGGCGGCGGACGGTGGTGGTCGCGCGGGAGCACGACCTCGACGACGATTCCGTCCTGGAGATCGTCGGATGGGCGGGGCGGCAGAGCGGGTCTTCGCCACGCTGTCCGGAGGCGAGCGCCAGCGAGCCCTGATCGCGAGGGCGCTGACCCAGGAGCCCCCGGCGGGTCGCCGAAGGTTTCGGAGTCCTCAGCGCGGTGGTCCCGCACCCGTTGACCGGACGTCCCCATTTCGTCACAGCGTCGCAACAGGACACGACCACGGATCGCGCAGGGTGAGCCGGGTCACCGACTTGCCGGGAACTCGATGCGACCGGTGCCCGACTCTTGCAGGCAAGGCAGACGAAAGGAGCTCGATGTCGGTCGACCAGAGCGAAGAGCACACGGGCGAGGCACCGGCGCCGTCCCGGTTCACCTGGGCCACGGTGCGCCCGCTGGTGTTACGTCTGCATTTCTACGCAGGGGTGTTCGTCGGCCCATTCCTCCTCATCGCCGCTGTGACCGGACTGGCCTACATCTGGACCCCGCAGCTCGAGCAGGCGGTCTATGACCACGAACTGCACGTCCCGGCCGCACCCGGGCTCGTCTCGCTGGACCAGCAGACCGCGATCGCCAAGGCCGCGGTCCCGGACGGGACCGTCACGGGCGTCCGCCCGGGGCCGTCCCCGACCGACACGACCCAGGTCGTCTTCGACCGGCCCGGCCTCGAACCCAGCTACCACCACACCGTGTTCGTCGATCCGCACACCGGGGAGATCCGCGGGCAGCTGGAGACCTACGGCTCGGGCCAGGCGATGCCGGTGCGCGGCTGGATCGACACCCTGCACCGCAGCCTGCACCTCGGCGATGTCGGCCGGCTGTACAGCGAACTCGCGGCGAGCTGGCTGTGGGTGGTCGTGCTGGCCGGGCTCGTGCTGTGGATCGGCAGCCGGAAGCGGAAATCGTCCCGCAGCGCCCGGGGGCGGCTGCTGTCGTGGCACCGCATGACCGGTCTGGTGATCGCGGCCGGCTTGCTGTTCCTGTCCGCGACGGGGCTTACGTGGTCCGAGCACGCGGGTTCGAGCATCAGCGAGCTGCGGGCGGAGCTGGACTGGACGACGCCATCGGTGTCGGCCGCGTTGCCGGCTGCGGCCCCTCAAGGCGATGTGGGGCTGGACGCCGTGCGGGCGGCGACGCTGCAGGCCGGTCTGTCAGACCCGGTGGAGATCCGCCCGCCCGCCAAGCCGGGCAAGGCCTATGTCGTGGCGCAGGTCGGGCGTGGCTGGCCGACGAAGCAGGACTCGATGGCCCTCGACCCGGCCACGGCGCGGATCACCGACACGCTCCGGTTCGCCGACTACTCCCTGGCGGCGAAGCTGAGCCGGTGGGGCATCGACGCGCACATGGGCCTGTTGTTCGGCGTCGCGAACCAGATCGTGCTCACGGCGCTGGCGGTCGCGCTGGTGTGCGTGATCGTCTGGGGTTACCGGATGTGGTGGCTGCGCCGGCCGACCCGCGGCGAAGCACGGCTGGGGCGTCCACCCGCGCGCGGAGCGTGGCGGCGGATTCCGGGCCGGGTGCTCGCACCTTTCCTGGTGATGACTGCCGTGGTGGGCTACTACCTGCCGGTGTTCGGGTTGTCTCTGCTGGCTTTCCTGGTCGTGGACCTGATCGTCGGTGTCCGTCGTCAGGAGGTGGAGTCGTGATCGAGGCGACCGGGTTGCGCTGGATCCTGACGGCCCTGTTCGCCGCGGCCGGCGCGTTCTGCCTCTACCGCTGTGTCCGGCAGGGGCCGGTGACGAGCCGGATCGCCGACGTGCTGCACGCGGCGATGTGCGCGGCGATGGTGGCGATGGCCTGGCCGGCGACGATGGGCTTCGCCCGGGTGCCGCTGTTGGTGCTGTTCGGCTGCGCCACGGTGTGGTTCGCCGTTGTCGCCGTGCGGGGCGCCGCGGCGCACGGCGGCCGGTGGCAGTCCGGCTACCACACCGTGATGATGGCCGCGATGGTGTGGATGGTGTTCGCCATGCCCCGCGCCATGGGGGGCGGCGCGGGGACGACGGACATGTCCGGGCATCACGGCGGTTCCATGGCCGTGGCCTCGACAGCCGGCGGCGCACCGGCCGACATCGCGATCCTCGCGCCGGCGCTCGCAGCGGTGTTCGGCGTAGCCGGGATCGCGTTCCTGGCCAGGGCGATCGACGGCGCGCGCGTCGCCAGGCCGTCCGTGCGGACGGCCGGGTGGGGTGCCGACGGCCTGATGGGCCTCGGCACCACCCTGATGCTGCTGGCGATGCTGTGAATCAGGCCGGGGCGACGAGCTGGTCCAGCACGCCGGTCTTGATGTCGGCGACCAGGACTTCCAGCTGCTCCACGCTCATTTCGATCTTCTGGCCGAAGTCGTCGGTGATGACGATCCGGCGCTCCGCCGGGGCGTCCTCGGCCAGGTACAGCTCGGGACAGCCGCAGTTGCACTGCCCGCAGAACGTCGCGACGTGACGTAGGGAGGGGTCCATGGTTGTTCTCCTCGGCTCGGAAGGCGCTTCGGTCACTGCCACCGGACCAGTAGTCGGACGCCGGTCCGGGGCGGTTCCCGCGTCCCCCGAACTGGTGACGGCAGCCCGCGAGAAGAACCCGGCGACGGGCGTGCGTATTCTCGGTCGCGGTCACGCGCTGTCGCTGCCACCGACCTTCGACAGCCGCAGACCCCGGAGAACCATGTCGTCCGAGACGATCGCCTCCGCCGCGCAGAGTGTTGAACTCGCGGTGGGCGGTATGACGTGCGCCGCCTGCGCGGCGCGTGTGGAACGCAAACTCAACAAGCTCGACGGCGTCCGTGCGACGGTGAACTTCGCGACCGAACGCGCCACCGTCCGCTGCCCGCCCGATCTCGACCCCGAGGTACTCACCGGCGCGGTCACCGACGCCGGGTACACCGCCGAGATCCGCCGGGGTGCCGTGCACGACGCGCGGCAGCAGGACGCGCACGCCGCGCGCGTTCGCGATCTGCGCCGCCGGCTCGGGGTGGCGATGCTGCTCTCGATTCCCCTCGGCAACCTCTCGATCGCCCTGGCTTTGGTGCCGTCTCTGCGGTTCCCGTTCTGGGAACTGGTCTGCCTCGCGCTGGCGACGCCGGTCGTGGTCTGGGCGGCGGCGCCGTTCCACCGGGCGGCCTGGCGGAACCTGCGGCACGGCTCGTCCGGTATGGACAGTCTGGTGTCGCTCGGGGTGTTCGCCTCCTACGGCTGGTCCGCCTGGTCGGTCCTCTTCGGTGGCTCGGGTGCCGCCGGATACTGGCTCGGGTTCGGCACCACCGCGGCCGGGGCCGACTCGGTATACCTGGACGTCGCCGCCGGCGTGACGACGTTCCTGCTCGCCGGGCGCTACTTCGAAACCCGCGCGCGGCGCAGCGCGGGTGACCTGCTGCGGGCGCTGGACGCCTTGGCGGCCAAGGACGTCCGGGTGCTGCGCGACGGCGAAGAAGTCATGCTTCCGGTGGCCGACCTGGCCAGGGGTGAGGAGTTCGTGGTCCGCCCGGGGGAGAAGGTCGCCGCCGACGGCGAGGTCGTCCTCGGCATGTCCACTGTGGACGTCGGTGCGGTGACCGGTGAGCCGGTCCCGGTGGAGGTCGCGGCAGACGACCGGGTGATCGGTGGCAGCGTCAACCGCAGCGGCCGGCTCGTCGTGCGTGCCACCGAGGTCGGGGCCAACACCCAGCTGGCCCAGATGAGCGCGCTGGCCGAGCGCGCGCAGGAACGCAAGGCCGCCGTGCAGCGGCTGGTCGACCGGATCTGCGCCGTCTTCGTGCCGATCGTGCTGGGCATCGCCACAGTGACGCTCGCGGCATGGCTGCTGACCGGGCAGCCGGCCCGGGCCGGGTTCGGCGCGGCGGTCTCGGTCCTGATCATCGCCTGCCCGTGCGCACTCGGGCTGGCCACACCCACCGCCCTGATGGTCGGCGTCGGGCGCGGCGCGCAACTGGGGATCCTCGTCAAAGGCCCGGACGCCCTCGAAGCCAGCCGCCGCGTCGACACGGTCGTGCTGGACAAAACCGGCACCGTGACCAGCGGGCGGATGACCGTGACCGAGATCCGCCCGCTGGCCGGGCACTCATCGGACGAGGTGCTGCGCGCCGCGGCGGCGGTCGAAGCCGCTTCCGAACACCCGATCGCCGCCGCGGTGGTGGCGCGGGCACCCGGTGAGCTGCCCGAGGTCACGGACTTCCGCGCGCTGCCCGGACTCGGTGCGACCGGGCTGGTCGACGGCGCGCAGGTGCTCGTGGGCCGGGCGCGGTTGCTGGCCGAGGAGGGTATCGACGTCCCGGCATCGACGGCCGCCGAAGGAGCCACGGAGGTGCTGGTCGCCCGGGACGGCGCGGTGATCGGCCTGCTGCTCGTGCACGACGAGGTCAAGCCGTCGGCCGCCGAAGCCGTGCGTGCGTTGCACGACATGGGTTTGCGGACGGTGTTGCTGACCGGTGACAACGAGGTGACGGCCCGGGCGGTGGCCGCCGAAGTCGGGATCGACGACGTGCGGGCCGGTGTCCTGCCGACCGAGAAGGCCGCGGTCATCGAACAGTTGCGCGCCGATGGGCATCGCGTCGCGATGGTCGGCGACGGGATCAACGACGCACCCGCCCTCGCCACCGCGGACCTTGGCCTGGGCATCGCCACGGGCACCGACATCGCGCTGCGCGCGGCCGACGTGATCCTCGTGCGGGACGACTTGCGGGTGGTGCCGGACGCGCTACGGTTGGCGCACCGGACACTCGGCACGATCCGCGGCAACCTCGCCTGGGCGTTCGGCTACAACCTCGCGGCAATCCCGGTCGCCGCACTGGGTTTGCTCAACCCGCTCATCGCGGGCGCCGCGATGTCGCTGTCGTCCGTGCTGGTCGTGTCCAACAGCCTGCGGCTGCGCGGATTCGCCAGTATCGACCCCGCCGTCGGCGCCGAGCCCGATCGCTGACACCCACTTCCGCCGTGCCCACCACGGCGGCAGGAAGTTCCCATTCATCACCAGCCCAAGGACTCCGATGAAACTGTTGCGGCTCTCCGGAGCATTCGTCCTCACCGTCGCCGGCGTGCTGGCGCTCGCCGGCCCCGCGTCCGCCCACGCCGCATTGAAGTCGAGTTCGCCCGCCGAAGGGGCGAGCCTGGCGGCCGCGCCCAGCAAGGTCGAGCTCACCTTCGAGGAACCGGTGACCCTGCAACCGGACCCGATCGCGGTGACCGGTCCGGACGGTGCCAAGTGGACGGTCGCCGCCCCGGCGGTCACCGACGCGGTGATCAGCGCGGCGGTGACGCCGTCCGGTCCGGCGGGCGCCTACACGCTCACCTACAAGGTCGTCTCCGACGACGGTGACAAGGTGACCGGCGCCGTGCACTTCACGCTCACCGCGCCGGCCTCGCCGCCCACCACCTCCAGCTCGGCGGCGCCGACATCGTCTTCGGCCGCGGCCGCGCCGGCGACGTCGTCCACCCCGAGCTCGGCGGCGTCGAGCGAGGGCAACGGTGGCGGGATCCCGGTATGGGTGTGGATCCTCATCGCCGTCGTGGTCGTGGCGGCGGCAGTGGTCGTCGCGCTGCGGCTGCGGCGGGCCCGGCAGTAGTTCGTGACGGGCCGAGCGGCTCCGAGGAGCCGTTCGGCACGCTCAGGCCCGGTTGGTTCCCGCGAATCCGCGTCGTCCGTGCGTGCCGTCGCCGAGGAGGGTCAGGCTGCGCGGCGGCTCGCCGGAAGGTGCGGGAACCGGCGCCGCGGGCCGCGTCCACCCCGGACCGGGGCCGCTGGGCCGGGCAGCTCCACGTCGTCGTGGGTGGTGGTTTCCCCATGCGTGCCCGGAGAGGGCACGGGTGTCCGGCGGTGCTGCCGCCGGACGGCATAGAGCAGCCCGACCCCGGCCACGACCAGCCCGTGCGAGAACACCCTGGTCAGCGTCACCCGGCCGTCGGAGAGATCGATGCCGGACGTCACGGCGAGGATCACGATGAAGCCGGTCAGCGCCGGCAGCAGGCCCGCTGCGGTCGCGGGCCGCGCCGCCGCCCACAGCAGGCCGAGCCCGACCGCAAGATTCCAGGCCGCGCTTTCGTTGCCCAGGTGCACGGCCATGGCCATCATGCCGCCGTGCCCGGCGTGGCCCACGTCGGTGCCGAGCAGTTCGGCGAACCCGAGGCCGCACTGGACGAGCGCGACCAGCGCGAGGGCGATCCGCAGCCCCCAGCCCTGCCCCGACGGCGCCGGGACCTCGGTGAGGATGCGCTCGGTCAGGTCCGGCACCGCGGGCGCTTCGCGCACCATCATCAGGCGCCGGAGCCGGACGGCGTTGTCCTGCCAAGCCCGGCAGTCCGGGCAGCCGGCCAGGTGTCGGTCCACGACCGGATCAGGCAGGGAACCCGCTTCACCGTCGATCCTCGCCGAGAGCGCTTCACGGAAGTCGGAGCAGTTCACCCCTACATAGTCGCGCGGTGGCCGAGTCGAGTTCCCGGCAGTGTGGGTTACGGTGTCGTCTCGTGAACTCCAGCCGGGATCGTGACGACGCGCGGATCACCGCGCTCGCCCTCGCCGCCGCGCGCGGCGAGGGCCGGGCGTTCGAGGAGTGGGTCCGCGCGACCCAGGCCGACGTCTGGCGATTCGTGGCCCACCTGGCCGACACTGCGCTCGCGGACGACCTCACCCAGGAGACCTACGCCCGCGCGGTGACCGCGCTCACCCGGTTCGCCGGGCGCTCGTCGTCCCGCACCTGGCTGCTGTCGATCGCCCGGCGCGTCGTCGTCGACCACTTCCGGGCCCGCGCGGCCCGGCCGAAGCTTTCCGGGCAGGACTGGGAAACCGCCGCCGAAGACCGGTCCGCCCGCAGCCGCGCGGCCGGGTTCGAAGACGTCGTCGAGGTCAACCTGCTGTTGAGCGGCCTCGACGACGAACGGCGCGAGGCACTCGTGCTCACCCAGCTGCTGGGCTACACCTACGCCGAGGCCGCCGAAGTCTGCGGCTGCCCGATCGGCACTGTGCGTTCGCGCGTCGCCCGCGCCCGCGAAGATCTGCTGGCCGCCCGCGATCAGCACGGCAACGCGATCTGACACCGTCCACACCAGATATTCGACGCGGGTCTCCGGCGCTCGGCCGACGGCTCCGGCACCTGCGGTTCGGGCTGCCTGGCCGAACTGTGGGGCCGGAGCGGGCCGAAGAACCGCCACCGCTGAGGGTGGGCGACGTCGTCCGGATGAGCGTCGCGGGACTCGGCTCGATCAGCAACCGCGTTGTCCCCGGCCCCGAACCGGTGCACTTGCCGCGGGCCCGGACCCGGTGTGCGCCGGACAGGACCGCGCCACGGAGATGAGGTCCGCACGGATCCAGCCCGACCAGGTCGACGACCTGCGTGCGACCCTGTCCGGGCTGGATGCCGTGTTGACGTTGCCTTCGCGCGGGAGGAGGAAGCGTACTGCACCCTCCCGGCGTCCTGAGTGTCCTTTGTGGATACCCGGGACCGCTGGTCAGCTGGCCGGGCCGCTCCGCTCGACGTGCGCCGGCTGGGCAAGTCGCTGGGCGGGCTTGTGGCCCGAGCCCAGCACTGTTTTGTCGAACGCCATGCCGACGACCATGTTCGCGAATCCCCGGGACACGAAGGTCATCACCTTCGGATCGTTGTTGGCGAGGTTGTCGCACCAGCGGAACGGATTGTCGACGCATCCACCGTCCGTGCTCGGAACATTCCCTTCGAAGTTGCCCAGCGATCCGCCGAACAGGTCGACGTCCGATTGAAGCTTGCAGCAGTCCTGGCCGGTCAGCACGCCGCTCGCCGGGATTCCGGCCTGGTTGAAGACGAACGCGTCGGTCCCGACCGGCGAGAACAGGATGTTGTTCTTCCCGATCGAGTCGAAGTACCGGATGCCTTGGTCACGAGCGACCTTCGACGGCTCGTACACCTGCGGTGGGAACTGCGTCGAAACCGTACGGCCGAACAGGTCCACGCCGGCCGGGTCGAGGACGCCGACCACGTAGTTCGGGGTCGCCGTCACGTCCGCGTCCAGGTCGTAGCCGATCTTGCCCAGCTCGGCCGGGCTGAGGTTGTCCACATAGAACGTCGAACCCAGCAGGCCCAGTTCCTCGCCGCCGAACCAGATGAACCGCAGTTTGTTGCGCGGCTTGACCTTGTGCATCATCTGGGCGATGTCGAGGATCGTCGCGGAGCCGGAAGCGTTGTCCAGCATGCCGGCGCCGAAGATCGCGTCCAGGTGCGCGTCGACGACCACGACATGGTTCGGGTCGCCGCCCTTGGACTCCGCGATGACGTTGTAGTCCTGGGCATTGGGGTTGACGACCGCGGTGATGCCGATCGTGATAGTCGGCAGCGCCGTCCCGCCCTGAACTGCTCCGTTGTACTGGTCGAGCAGAGCGCTTCCCGTCGCGAACGACGTGAACGCCACCGGGATCGTCGGGACGATCCGGTTGCCGTCGGCGTCCGACAGGCTGCCGTTGAGCACGTCCGTACGTCCCGGGTTGCCCTCGTTGAAGATGACCACTCCGGTGGCCCCGGCGGCTTGCGCGTTCTGGACCTTGACGCCGAAGGGACAGGTGCCGCGCTGGATCAGCGCGACGCGACCCGGCACGAAGCCGGTGAAGTCGGCCGCCGTGCAGCCGCTGGCCGAACTGGGCGCCGGCGTCGGCGGGATGACGATACCGCCCGCGGGCTGAAGCGCCGCTGTCGTGGACCCGGTGCTCTGGCCGGGATTCCAGTCGGTGACGACGGTGTAGTCGTGCGCCGTCGGTGACGTTTCGCGGAAGGTCGGTAGCGCTGTGAAGGCGAAGTAGAAGAAGTTGTAGGTCTGGATCTTGACGTCGTACCCGGCCTGCCGCATCACCTTGGCGACGTAGTCCGCGGACGCCTTGTAGCCCGGCTTCGCCGGAGTTGCGCGACGGATGACCGTCGGCGCCCGGATGGGCGTTCGCGATCGCCTGGAACGCCCGCATGTGGCGCCAGAGATCTTCGGTTCTGATGCAGGGCAACAGCTTTTTCGGGGTGTCGTTGACCCGCTCGGTGCAGCCGTCCGCGCTCGGCCCGTGGTCCGCCTCGACGGCACGAGCCGGTGCCGTCGACAGCGCGGCAATCAGTGTGGGAATTGCCGTCAAAATCGTGAACCTGCGGATAATTCCCCAGGATTTTCCGGACATTTGGCATTCTCCCATCGCATGCGACAAGCATTGGCCAATCGACCACGATTGCACACGAACGGCCTGATCGCCAGAGTCGCATCGGTGACCGGTCGTGCAGTTCGCGCTGGTGTCGAGACCGGGTATGCGCGCGCGGGTTCCCGCGGGCGGCTTCAGCTGACCGGTGAGATGCTTTGACCGGCACAAACGGCGGCATAGTCCGGAGGACCGGAACATGGATCGGCAGGCAGTGCACGAGCAGTGGGAACACGACCGCGCCACCCTCCACCAGCTCGTGGCAACCGCGACTACCGCGGACCTCCGGCGACGGTCGCGGGGGACTCGGTGGACCAACCAGCAGCTCCTGTTCCACCTCGTGTTCGGCTACCAGATCGTGCGCGCGCTGCTGATCCTGGTCCGCATCTTCGGCAGGCTGCCGGACTCCGCCAGTCGCAGGTTCGCCACCGCACTGAACGCGGCAACACCAGCATTCCACGTGATCAACTACGTCGGGTCCTGCGGCGGCGGGCTGATCGGACCCCGGCGCGCAGCGCAGTGGCTTGACCACATCATCGCTTCATTGCACCGCAGCCTCGACCGGGCCGGCGAGGCGAATCTCGAACGCGGAATGCACTACCCGACCCGCTGGGATCCCTTCTTCCAGTCCTCCATGACATTGGCGGACATCTATCGTTATCCGGCCCAGCACTTCGCCTTCCACCAGCAGCAGCTCACGCTCGATGAGAGTCCCCGCGACCATCCGGCGTAGGTACGCGCAGCGACGCGGTCAGCACAAGCAAGCACCGTCCCCCCGGTCCTGGGTGTGGTGGTGCAGCAGATCTTCGAGGCAGGCAAGGGCGGCCGCGATGCTCCGTCTCGAGGCGAGCCGGACTCCGCACGCTCCGGTGTTGATCAAGCTCGTCGTGCCGTCCGAGCCGGGGCTGGGCCTACGCGGGTGTCGAGAGGGACCTGACGGCGTTGTCGATCTCCAGGTCGATCAGCCGCTGGGCCGCGATGCTCCGGTCGTCGAACATGCCGGTGCGTTCGAGGCTCACGATCCCGTGTACCCGCGTCCAGACCACGATGGCCGCGCACTGGAACGCCGGTCTCCTACAGCATCGCGAGCAAGATCGACGAGACCGGCCCCGTGCTACCGGTCTTCCTCAAGCTGGTGGCGAAGCCGGCGTTCTGGAACTCCCTGCCGAACGGCAAGCACGCGACCTTCTTCAACGTCTGGGCCGGCGCGGGCAAGCCGGACTCGGCCAAGCGCGCCGAGTTCCGGACCCGGATCCGCACCGACCTCCTGACCTTTCCGAAGGATCGAAGGGTGACTGCGCCGGCGTTCTGTCGCTCAGATCGCCGCGGTGCCGCCGTCGACGGTCAGTTCCATCCCGTTCACGTAGCTCGAGTCGTCCGAGGCCAGGAACAGCGCGACCGTCGCGATTTCCTCGGGGCGGCCCATCTCTCCCCGCGGGATCAGGGACTCGAACTGCCGCTTGGTCGCCTCGTCGAACAGCTCCTCCTGCTTCGGAGTGGCGACCTGGCCGGGGGTCAGCACGTTGACCCGGATCCGCCTGTCCTTCAACTCGGACAGCCACACGCGCGCGTAGGCCTGCTGCACGGCCTTGCTGGCCGCATACACGCTCCACTCGGGATAGCCCTTGAGTGAAGCGTTCGACCCGGTCATGAAGATCGAGCCGCCGTCGTTGAACAGCGGCAGCGCCTTCTGCACCGTGAACAGCGTGCCGCGCGCGTTGAGTCCGAAGGTGGCATCGAAATGCTCCTCGGTGATCTCGCCGAGCTTGCGTTGCTCGCCCATCCCGGCACTGGCCCACAACACGTCGATCGCGCCCTTTTCCCGCTTGACCGTGTCGAACAAGCGGTCCAGGTCGTCCAGGTCGGCCGCATCACCGTGCACGCCGGTCACGTTCCGGCCGATCAGCTCGACGGCGTCGTCCAGCGTCTCCTTCCGCCGGCCCGTGATGAAGACATGCGCTCCTTCGTCGACGAACAGTTTGGCGCCGGCCAGCGCCATGCCACTTGTTCCGCCCGTGATCACCGCTACCTTGCCATCGAGCTTTCCCACGATCACTCCGTTGCCTTGGGGGTATTCGAAAACGGTTATGTACACCGCTCTGTGTGCATAACGTATCAGGGGTTCGGCCGAGGGCGCAAGCTATGTACACCGGGCGTTACCCACTTCGGCTACACTGGAGGCATGACGGAGTTGGAGAAGGGCCCCCAAGGCCGGCGCCGCGGCCGGGGCGCGCGCGAGCGCATCCTCAGCGCGTCACAGCAGCTGTTCCGCGAGCAAGGCATCAACCAGACCGGCATGGACCAGCTCTGCGCGGTCGCCGAGGTGTCGAAGCGCACGGCATACCAGCACTTCGCCGGCAAGGACGAACTCGTCGCCGAATACCTGCGCCGCTTCGATCCCGACGTCATGCCCGGAGTGTTCGACCGCACCGACCTCACGCCCCGCGAACGACTTCTCGCTGCCTTCGAGGCGCCCGCGAACGCAACAGAGGACGACATCACGCCCCTGTGCCCCTTCATCGGCGCGGCCGTCGAAATCCACGACCCTGACCACCCCGCACGTCAACGCGCTCACGACTACAAGAAAGCCGTTGCCGCACGGCTGGCCGAGACCGCCCGCGAAGCCGGGGCCACCGACCCCGAACAGCTCGGTGAGCAGCTGGCGCTGCTGCTCGATGGCGCCTCGGCGCGCAACCGGGCCCTCAACGCCGAAACCTTCCCCACTGCCGCGGCCATCGCCGCCGTCCTCATCGACAACGCCATCCCCACGACGGCACCTCGCACGGTCGCCTCACGGTCGAGCAGATAAGGGAACCCCTCCGATTTGGGTCGAAAGAGGTTGGGCCTGCCGATGGCTTATCGGAAAGCTCCGACCGCTCTCGTTCTGAGCGCGCCCTCCTGAGCTCTGCGCGCAACAGCCCTCCCGTGACGTTGTCCGCGGCGCGGAGAAGATCACCGCTCGCATGCACAGCTTCGACGCCGGAAAGCCCCGCGGGACGTTGTCCACGGTCTGCCGCATTCCCGAACCGCGGATCAGTACGACACGCGTAGGGGTTTCCGGATGTCGTGCGCGGCCGGCGTCACGGTGAGGGTGTGCGTCGCGGCGTCCCATGTCCAACTCCGCGTCCCGGCCCCGTCGAGGTCGACGCGGGCAGGCGGCGCGGTGACGCCGACGAACCTGAACGTCCACGCGCGAGCAGCGACCTGGCCGGGGAACCGGCCCCTGGCGGGGGCCACGGTCACCGTGTGCCTGTCGCCGCGTTCGGTGTAGGTGATCGTCGTGGTCGCGCCGCCGTCCTCGTACAGGGTCGAGGTGCCGGACGCCCCGGCCGCGACGGTCGCGGTCACCTTGGCGAGCGGGTTCTGGGTGGCGTTGGCGACGTCGGCGGTGCGGGTCGTCGTGATGCCACCCGCCCGCCGGAACACCGGCATCGTGTCGAGGCCGGTGGTGACCTGCTGAACGGTGCCACCGGCGTAGGTGACGCCCGTGAAGTAGTCCGTCCACTGGCCCGGCGGGAACCACACCTGCGTGGTCGCCGAGCGCCCGGTGTCGTCACCGGCGCCACGAGGAGGTCGGGCCCGTAGAAGTACTCGCTGCCGGAGACGGCGTACGCGGCCGGCTCTTCCGGATATTCGAGGTAGGTCGGCCGCACCACCGGGACACCGGTCGTCGCGGCTTGCTGCGCAAGTGAGTAGGTGTAGGGCACGAGGTTCTCGCGCAGGTTGAGGAACTTCGTCGCCGAGGCGCCGGCCGCGGTTCCGTACTGCCAGGGCAGGCGGTCGCTGTGGTTGCTGTGCAGCCGGTCGATCGGCTGGAACGTGCCGAGCTGGACCCAGCGCGCGTAGAGGTCGTCGGGCAGCTTGACGGTCTGGCGCTGCTGGCCGCCGGAGGTGTAGGTCTCGCTGCCGGGCAGCCCGGTCGTGTCGTTGTGCCCGCCGATGTCGTGGCTGATCGCCGACATCCCGGTCGCGGCCGACTCGGCCGGCGTGATGCCGACCTCCATCCGTAGCGTGCCCCACGTCGAGGACGTGTCGCCGGTGAAGTGCAATGTGCTGCGCTTGTCCGCCCACGGCCCGGTCGCGAGCGCGGTCGGCCCGCCGTAGCCACCGGCCTGCAGCGATCCGTACGCACGCGAGATGACGAACCCGCGGCCGGTCGCGGGCGCGGCCAGGTCGGCGTACTGCTGATTGATCCAGGCGTCCGGCGTGACCCCCGCGAGGCTGGAGCTCGAGCCGTCGCAGCACCAGTCCAGCCACCAGAAGTCGTTGCCCTGTTTCATCATTTCGGCATGCAGGTCGAGGTACGCCCTGAGCTGGTCGGGATCGCCCCAGTCGAAGACGTAGCAGTCACTGCCGCAGCCGGACTTCACGAGCTTGCCCTTCGCGCTCGCCTGGGCGCGGGCGAACTGCGGGTCCGAGCCCATGATGCTCGGATGGGTGTTGAGGGTGTTGTGCAGGCCCTGCGACTTGGACCAGGCGAAGAACGCCGCCGGATCGGGGAACTTCGCGCGGTCGAACTGCCAGCCGTTCCAAGTGTCCGGCGCCTTGAAGTCGGTGTCGGTGACGAGCACGTCGAGAGGCACGCCTTCGGCACGGAAGCGCGGCAGGATCCGGTCACGGTAGTCGGCGGCGGTGCGGTCGATGTACTCGGAATACCAGACGCCGTAGGCCCATTGCGGCAGCAGCGCCGGTGGCCCGGTCAACGTCGCCAGATCGCGCAGCCCGGCCTTGTAGTCGTGGCCGAAGGCGAAGACGTAGCCGTCCTGGTAGGGGTTCCCGCGTGGACAGCCGCTGTTGCCGCACCTGGTGATTGTCGTAGAGCGCGGACGTCGTGTCGTCGAGGAGGTACCAGCCGTCCTGGTGCAGCAGCCCTTCGGCCAGCGGCGGCGTGCCGTTGTCGCCGTTGACACCGTCGAGGCCCCGCCGGTACCCGCCGAGCGCCAGGTGCGGCTGCGGCGCGTCGCCCGCGGTGACGGCGATCGTGTCGACGTTGACGTGGCAGCTGGTGCTGTCGGGACAGCCGAGCACGACGTCGTTCGTCCCGGCCTTGAGGTCGACCGGAACCGAGGTGGTGCTCCAGGCGTTCCAGTCGGTGGTGACAGGGAACGAGATCGCGCGGGTGACGCCGCCCGCGGTGACGGTCGCGGTCCTGGTTTCGTGGCGCCCGTCGCCGCCGGTTCCGTTGGCATACCGTAGATGCAGCCGGTAGCCGCCATCCGCTGGGACGCCCGCGACATGCTGCCGGAGGCTTGAACCGGTGTTCAGTTCGGCGACGAAACCGCGCCCGGCGTACCCGGGATGGTCGGTCGCCACCACGGCTGAGCCGCCAGGCAACCCGGATTCGGCTTCACAGCTGCGTGCCGAACGCGCAGTCGCCGAACGCGCGCGCTGTGGCGGGCGGGTAGGCCGCACCGGATCCGAGCACGGCGAAGCTGTCGAGGTTGATGTTCCCGGAGTCGGCCGCGGCACGGCCGAGCCGCACGACGTGATGCCCGGCGGCGAGGGTGACGGGAATCGTGGCGAGCGCCCAGGTATTCCAGTCGGCAGTCGGGGCGAAGCTCAGCGTGCGGGCCGGGCCGGCGTCGACGGACAGGCTCAGCGTGCGGGGCTCGTGCTTGCCGTCGCCGCCGACACCGTCGGCGTATCGGACGGCGAGCGTGTACGTCCCGGCCGCGGGGGACAGGACGTCCGCGGTCGTCTGCGCGCCGACGCGTTTGGAAGCCGGCCAGGAAACCCGCGCCGGTGTAGCCGGCGTGATCGTTCGCGACGCCGAGACCGTCGGCGGGCAGGTCCTCGCCCTCGCACAGCGCGCCGGCCGCGCAGATCAGGTGGTGCCACGGCGCTGCCGCCACCGGTGCCGGCCCCGCGTTGAGCCGTACGCCGAGGTTCCCGGCATCGAACGGACCCGAGCCGAGCCGGTAGGTCAGCGTCGTCGTGCTCGTGCGGATGGTCAGCACGCCGCCGGAGACACTGCTGGTGAACGGGGTGGCCGGAAAAGTGCCGCGCCCCACGGCGTTGAACGTGCCGGAGTCCTCGAACCGGCCGTCCCCGGCGTACTCGGTGCGGATCAGGCCGGGGGAGAGAACCTGGAACCGGGCGTTCCCGGCGACGACCGTCTGCCGGGCCGCGTCGGCCACGGCCGGCAGGGCCACCGTCAAGGCCAAGGCCGTGCACCCGGCCAGGGCGAGGGAAGTCGAGCGATGAAGGGCGGTCGCTGTTCTGGTCCACACGGCGGAACTCCGTTCGGGAGGACTGAGCCGGAATTTTTATTTTGAGGGGTAAGGCAAATGTGTCGTGCTGCGGCATTGAGGACTCGTGAGCGTTGCGGGCGGTTAGAACCGCCCGCAACGCTCACGAGCACGGCCTCACTCTTTGCGCGCCAAGGACTCGTGAGTGGCGCGGCCGGTTCTAACCGGCCGCAACACTCACGAGCACGTCGGCAGGCCCCTCTCGCTTCACCACGCCACGTTTGCCTTACCCCTCAAATACAACGTTGGAAAAATCGTGTCCATCGCAGCACGCACGGCCACCGTGTGTCCAGGGGAACGCCGGACTATGTCCGGCTGCCTGTCCATCTGGGGACTTTTGGCCCAGTCCAGGCTGACCGGCCGCCGCCCGCTACGACGCGGTGCCGAGGGTGGTCGCGATGGACACCCACGGCTGCCGGATGGCGGCTTCGTGACCGGCGGCGGCATGCCGAGCCGGGTGTGGCGCCGGTTTCCCGGCACCACACCCGTGTTTCAGGAGCCTTCCAGGTCAGCAGGCGACCTGGAGCTGGAACGGGTAGTCGGCAAGGCCGCCACCGAGGTTCTTGGTTTCGATGTAGACGCCGTTGGTGCTGTTGTGGCCGCCTGCGGTGAAGACGAGGCCGGGGTTGTAGACGAGTGCGTTGCCGGGGTCGGCGATGGTGGCGACGTAAGTGCAGTTGGCGACGTTCTGGTTGAAGGTCGCCTCGTACCGCCCGGTGCCGAGGTGGGTGAACGCGGTGACGCCGCTCCCGGACGAAGTTGCCGGTGTAGTTGCTGGCGACGGACAGGCCGCCGCACTGGACGTGCAGCTGGAACGGGTAGTCGGCGAGCCCGCCACCGAGGTTCTTGGTTTCGATGTAGACGCCGTTGGCGGAGTTGTGGCCGCCTAAGGCGAGACAGGCGCCGCACTGGACGTGCAGCTGGAACGGGTAGTCGGCGAGCCCGCCACCGAGGTTCTTGGTTTCGATGTAGACGCCGTTGGCGGAGTTGTGGCCGCCTGCGGTGAAGACGAGGCCGGGGTTGTAGACGAGTGCGTTGCCCGGGTCGGCGATGGTGGCGACGTAAGTGCAGTTGGCGACGTTCTGGTTGAAGGTCGCCTCGAACCGTCCGGTGCCGAGGTGGGTGAACGCGGTGACGCCGCCGCCCCGGACGAAATTGCCGGAGTAGTCGGTGGCGACCCACTGGCCCGAGGAGGCGGCGGGGGCCGCCTGCGCGGCGGGCGCGATCATGCCCAGCGCCGCCATGAGGGCGCCGGTGACGATTCCCAGAAATGTGGTTCTGGATGAGAACACAGTTTGTCTCCCTGCCGGATTTTCCGTTCGCTACGACGTAGCTCGCCGAGCATGCCGGGCCGGGTCCAGGCCGGGGCAGCGCACGCGGGGCCGCCCATCGGGCGCCGGAATCTGCGCTAAAAGACGGTAACGAAATTGCGTGAAGAGGGCCGCCCGAATGGACGTACCGATGAATGGTGTCCGTAGGCATCCGTGCATTCGAATACCGATGATCGGGATCTTCGTTGTTGTTCCCGGCCTGAGGATTCGTGAGCAAAGTCCGCTCGCCTCACCGAACCAAGGCTCAGGGGAGGAGCACGATCCGTCCGCGGGCGCTGCCGGTGCGTTGACGGGTCCAGGCGTTGCCGACGTCGGCCAGGGCGACGGGTTCGTGTTCGACGGTCAGGGTGCCTGCGGCCGCGTGTCCGGCCACGGTCAGGAGGGCTTCACGGCGCTGGTCGGGGGCGAGTTCGTTGTTGGTGTAGCCGTGGATGTGCAGCGATCTGCTGCGCAACGTCGCCGAGTCGATCGGGCAGTGGTCGTCGGCGGACGCGCCGAGGTTGACGAGCCGCCCGTCCGGGCGCAGCGTGCGCAGAGCTGCGGCAGCCGGGAGTCCGAACACGGGGTCGATGACGAGGTCCACGGGCCCTCCGGCCGCGTCGAGCATCCGCTGCGCCAGCCGGTCGACGTCGTCCTGCTCGCCGAGCCGGGTGACGCCGTGTGCGCCGAATCCTTGTGCCCGCTCAAGTGCCGAGTCGGATCTCGCGCAGGCGATGACGCGCCCGGCGCCGGCGAGCCGGGCCAGCTGCACGGCGGTCTGGCCGACGACGCCACCGGCACCCAGCACCAGCACGGTCTCGCCCGGACGGAGATTTCCCTTCCAGGTCAGGGACATCCAGGCCGCGACCGCGGAGAGCCCGAGCGCGGCGACGAGGACGTGGTCGGCGTCCGGTGGCAGTTCGACGAGGTCGTCCGCGGCGACCGTGGCGTACTCGGCCATGCTGCCGTCGCCGGGGCGCATGCCCGCGGTGGTGGCGAACCAGACCGGGGTGCCGGACTCGAGCACGCCCACGCCCTGAACGCCTGGTACGTACGGCATCTCCGGGATGCCGAAGTAGGACGTGCCGGACGCGCAGAGCAGGTCGAGCGGGGTGATCGGGGCAGCGGTGACGGTGACCGTCGCGCCGTCCGGGGCCGGCAGGCCGACCAGCGCCGGAGGCTGCCCGGCCGCCTGGATCTGTGCCGCTCGCACGGTCAGTCCGTCGGCTGCAGGACGAAGTCGTACCGCGCCTCGAGCCACGGCTCGTCGCAGTGCCCGCCATCCGGCGTCGGGCCGGGATCGTGGTGCTCGAACGCGACGACCAGTTCCTGCTTGGTGCCGAACACGACATCGCTGTCGAGATATTCGGCGCCCTCTTGGAAGAGATGGGTGATCAGGGGCTCGTATCCGGCCGCGTTGATGAGGAAGTGCACGTGCGCGGGCCGGAAGTGGCTGATGTCGGTGTCGCGGATCAGCTCGCCGACCGGGCCGTCCATCGGGATCGAGTAGCCCTTCGGCGCGATGGTGCGCAGGCAGTACGACCCGTCGGCGCGCGAGGTGTACTTCGCGCGCAGCCGTGCCTCGTCGATGTCGGGGATCTGCGACTCGTACGCGCCGTCCTCGTCGGCCTGCCACACGTCGAGGACCGCGCCGCCGACGGGCGTGCCGTCGAGCCCGCGGACGACACCGGTGATGTACAGGGGGACGCCGGAGAGCCCGTCGGACATGTCGCCGCCGTACTCCTTCTCCGGTGAGCCGTCGATGTGGAACGGGCCGAGCACGGTGGCGGGGGTCGCCTCGTCGGCGAAGGCGTGGTTCATCTGCACGACCAGCATGCTCAACCCGAGCACGTCGGAGGCGAGGATGAACTCCTCGCGTTTGTCGTCGCTGATCTGCCCGGTCGCGGTGAGCCAGCGCATCGCGGCCAGCCATTCGGTCTCACTCAGGCGGACCTCGCGGGCGAAGGCGTGCAGGTGGCGTACCAGCGCGGCCATCAGCTCCGCGGTCCGCGGGTCGTGCGCGGTGGCCCAGCGCCGCGCGGCGAGCTCGGTGATGTTGTCCTCGGTGACGAGCTGCATCGGCACAACCTCTCAGGCGGGATCCGGGGGGACGGACCGGTTGTTCAGGTCGACGGACAGGAAGATGTCGTTCGCGACCGGGTGGCGCAGCTCCTCGGCGAGCTGCCCGATCAGCCCGGCAGTGCGGGCCAGCAACGCGAAGCCGCGAAGGAGTTCCAGCGGCAGGCCGAGGTCGGCCAGCGCCGCGCCGCAGACCCCGGCGCCGTTGAGCGGCAGGGTCTTCCCGAGCACCTGCGGGTGCACCCGGCCGATCGCGGCGAACAGCGACAGGTGCGGGCCGTAGAAGTCTTCTTCGGCGGCGATCCGGAACAGCCGCGGGGTGCGCGGGTCGCCGTCCTTGTGCACGTGATGCCCGAGGCCGGGGACGAACTTCCGTTCCGCGCGAACGGTTTCGACGGTCTTCAGGGCGAGCGCGTCCCAGCCGGCGTCGTCGGCGGGGAGATCGCCGTCGACGGAGTTCAGCACGTCGTGGAGGAACCGGCCGCAGTCCTCGGTGACGCCGAGGAAGCGCGAGCCGCCGCCGAGCAGCCCCGCGGCGAGCGCGCCCTGCACGGAGTCGGGCGCCGACAGGTAGGTCAGCCGCGTGACGATCGCGGTCGGGGTGAAGCCGTGGTCGGCCAGCGCGGCCAACACCGCCTCGAAAACCCGCGTCTGCGCCTTCGTCGGACGGCGCTGGGTGGCCAGCCAGAACGCCAGCTCACCGAAGGAGACCGTGCCCATCACGTCTTCGGCGAGGTCATGCCCGAGCAGGGTGATCGTGTCCTTTGTGGACGCGCCGAGCGCGGTTTCGTAGACGTGCTCAGCCATTTACGTCCTCCGGCGGGGTGCTCAGCCATGCGCGCAGCTCGGCGCCGTGCTCGTCGAGCTCGGGCGGTGGCAGCCGGTAGGCGGCGGGTGTGGCGGAAAACCGGATGGGGTGCCGGGTGGTCGGGACCGCGCGGTCGCCTTCGCCGACTTCGACGATCGGGTCGAGCCCGAAGCGCTCGGCCATGGCGAACCCGCCGTCGATGGTGTTGATCGGCCCGCACGGCACGCCGACCTTCGTGAGCGCGTCGAACCAGTCCACCGCGCCGCGGGTGGCCAGCCGCCGCTCGAGGATCGGCCGGAGTTCTTCGCGGTTCGCCGTGCGATCGGCGTTGCGCGCGAATCGGGGGTCGTCGGCGGCTTCCGGGATTTCCAGGACCTCGCACAGCTTGCGGAACTGCCCGTCGTTGGCCGCGGCGACGATCAGCTCGTGGTCGGCGGTGGGCAGCGGCTCGTAGGGGAAGACACTGGGGTGGGCGTTGCCCATCCGGTAGGGCACCACGCCGCCCGCGGCATAGGCAGAGCTGTGGTTGACCAGCCCGGTCAGCGCCGAGGAGAGCAGGTTGACCTCGACGTGCTGGCCTTCGCCGGTCGCGTCGCGGTGGCGGAGCGCCGCGAGGATGCCGATCACCGCGTGGTTGCCCGCCATCACGTCGAACACCGAGATACCGGCCCGGTACGGCGGCCCGTCCGGATCGCCGGTCAGGCTCATCAGCCCGGACACGGCCTGCACCATCAGGTCGTAGCCGGGCACGTGGCTGCCCTCGCCGGCGCCGAACCCGCTGATGGAGGCGTACACGGCGCCGGGGTTGGCCGCGCTGACGCTGTCGTAGTCGAGGCCGTACCTGGCCAGTCCGCCGGGCTTGAAGTTCTCGATCAGCACGTCCGCGCGGGCGGCGAGCTCGCGGGCGAGCGCGGCGTCGGCCTCGTCGCGCAGGTCGAGCGCGATCGAACGCTTCCCGCGGTTCACCCCGAGGTAGTAGGTGGAGACGTCTCCGCGCACCGGCGGCATCCAGGTCCGGGTCTCGTCGCCCTGCGGCGCCTCGACCTTGACCACTTCCGCGCCCAGGTCGGCGAGCAGCATCGTGGCGTAGGGGCCGGCGAGCACGCGGGAGAAGTCGGCGACCAGCAGCCCGGCCAGCGGGGCGGTGTTGTTCACCCGAGTCTCGCCTCCTGTCCGTCTATCGGACGAGTGTCCGTCGGCAGTCTACCTCGGCCTCACGAGACCGCGGGCACGGTGATGTGCGGGACGCCCTCCAGTCGCGCGAAGTCGGCGCTGATGTCCCCGGCGGTCTGCAGCAGCAGGGGGAGATGGTGCTCGACGAGCCGCTCCACCGGCGTCTCGGCGGCGTGGCAGTTGACGTTGACGCCGGCGATCACCCGGCCGGACCCGTCACGCAGCGGCGCCGCCACCGACCGGATCCCCAGTGCGAGCTGCTCGTCGGTCAGTGCCCAGCCGCGGGCCCGGACCTCGCGCAGCTCGGCGTCGCGCTCTGCCCGGTCCGGCTGCCATCGCGGGACCAGGCCGGAGCGGGTGGGCTGGGCCAGGACGGCCTCCAGCTCGGCCGGGGGCAGCGCGGCGAGCTGGACCTTTCCCAGCGACGTCGGCAGGGCCGGGAACCGGGTGCCGATCTGCACCGCGAGCGAGACGATCTTCGGCACCGCCACGCGGGCCACGTAGACGATGTCGGACCCGTCGAGCTGGGCGATCGAACACGACTCGTTCGTGCGCGCCACCAGGCGTTCCAAGTGTGGCCGGGCGACTTCCCACAGACCCGTCGAACGCACATACGCCACCCCGAGTTCCAGGACCCGCGGCGTCAGCGAGTAACCGCGCTCGGCGGTGCGGACGTAGCCCAGCTCCTCGAGCGTGAGCAGAATCCGGCGGGCGGTCGGGCGGGCCAGGTTCGTCGCCGTGGCGACTTCGGCGAGCGTCATGGCCGGCCGGTTCGGGCGGAAGGCCGTGATCACCTCGAGCCCCCGCGCCAGCGCCTCGATGAAGTCGGGCCCGGTTCCGTCGCGTGGCATGAACGACCTCCTGGACTGTGTCTGATGGGAGAGTAACGGGTCGTTGTCCGCGATCCGGACACTTCGGCGGGCGGGTCCGCATTGACACCGGGCGGCCCGGCGGGTGAAAGTGTCTGAGCCCAGCACGTGTCCGTCAAGCGGACAAGTGTACGTTTCGCGGAGAAGAGGCAGCGATGGCGCAGCCCACCGACGACACCACCGGCCGTCCCGTCGTCCTGCGCGGCGGCACTGTGCTCACCCTGGACACGACCCGGCAGGTGCTCGCCGGGCACGACGTCCTGGTCGCCGGCGACCGGATCGCCGCGATCGGCCCGTCCCTGGACGTGCCGGAGGGGACTGTCGAGATCGACGCGACCGGCGGGGTCGTCATGCCGGGGATGATCGACACTCATCGCCACCTCTGGCAGACCGCGATGCGCGGCTACGGCGCGGACTGGACGCTGACCCAGTACTTCGTCTGGTACTACCTGGAATGGGGCAAGGTCTTCCGCCCCGAGGACATCCACGCCGGCAACCTGCTCGGCGCGCTGGAGGCCCTGGAAGCGGGCGTCACGACCACCGTCGACTGGTCGCACGGGCTGCAGACCACCCAGCACGCCGACGCCGCGGTCGACGCGTTGCGGTCGGTGCCGGGCCGGTTCGTGCTGGCCTACGGCAACATCCAGGACTCGCCGGCCACCTGGACCGGCACGCCCGAGTTCCGCGACTTCGTCTCCCGGCGGATCACCGGCGACGACCTGCTCGGCTTCCAGATCGCCTTCGACGTCACCGGCGATCCGGCGTTCCCCGAGAAGCCCGCGTTCGAGGTCGCGCGGGAGCTCGGGGCACCGGTGACCACGCACGCCGGGGTCTGGGGCGCGACCGGCGACGACGGCATCCGGCTGATGCACGACCACGGGTTCATGACCCCCGAGACCATCTACGTGCACAGCGCGTCGCTGTCGGCCGACTCGTACCACCGGATCGCCGCGACCGGCGGATCGGTGTCGGTGTCGACCGAAAGCGAGCAGAGCGCGGGCCAGGGCTACCCGCCCACCTGGGCGTTGCGCGCCCACGGCATCCCGGTCTCGCTGTCGATGGACACCTCGGTCTGGTGGAGCGGCGACCTGTTCTCGGCCATGCGCGCCACCCTGGGCGCGGACCGGTCCCGCGAACATCTGGAGGCGCACGCGAAAGGCGAGACCGTCACCCACGCCGCGCTACGCGCCGAGCAGGTCGTGGAGTGGGCCACCCGCGGGGGCGCCCGCGCCCTCGGACGCGAAACGGAACTCGGGAGCATCGAGGTCGGGAAGAAGGCCGACGTGGTGCTCATCAAGAACGACGACTCGCCGGTGTCGTTCCCGTTGCTCAACCCGTACGGTCACGTGGTTTTCCAGGCCCAGCGCGGCGATGTGCACACGGTGCTGGTGAACGGCCGGATCGTGAAACGCGACGGCCGGCTCGTCGGGGTGGATCTGGCCGCGGTCCGGCACACGGTCGAGCAGACCGTCGAGCACCTCCGCGGGCAGCTGGGCGAGGAAGCCTGGCAGCAGGGGATGAACCCGGACGTGCCCGCGACGAAGGTGCTCGACAACCCGTACACCTACACCGACTATCGGAGCGGCCGCACCCGAGGCCAGTGAGCAAAGCAGGGGTCGGGTTCTCGTGAGTGGTGAGTCGGGTTCTAACCCTACTTACCACTCACGAGGCGCGAGCCGTGAATGCCACCTTTGCCTTACCCCTCATTGACTCCGTAGCGCGCCGAGGAGATCGGCGACCCGGGCGTCGCGGGTGCCCAGTGGGGGCAGGCCGAAGCGATGTTCGATGGTGGCCATGATCGACGTCGTGTCGTGCGACGTGTGGTCGACGTCGAAGCGCTGCCGCAGCTGAGGGGAGATCAGCAGGGCGGGAATACGCGTGCCAGGGCCCCACTTGTCGGCCACGGCGTGCCGGCCGGCGGGCGGTGCGACGTGGTCCCATTGACCGCCGAATTCGTCGTAGGTGACCACGATCAGCGTGTGTTCGGCGTCGGGGCCTTGTTCGACGGCTTTGATCAGGTCGACCAGGTGGCGGCTGCCGGTGTCTTCACTGGCGTAGCCGGGGTGTTCGTTCTCTTCACCGACCGGCTTGATGAAGCTGACCGGCTTGAGGTGGCCGGACTTGGCCGCGGCGACGAATTCGACCTCGTCACGCAGGTGAGCGGAGCGTGCGGCGGTGCCGGGGGCGTAGTTGGCGTAGTAGTTGAACGGCTGGTGGTGGTACTGGAAGGTGGCGTCCGGGCAGTGGGGATAGACCGCGCCGGTCGCGGTGCGGGGGCTGGTGCAGGTACCGGGGGTGGTTCCGTTGGTCCAGCCCGGCCCGGTGACGTTGCCGTCGGCGTTGTCCCAGCCGCCGGAGTACCAGGCCCAGTCGACGTGCGCGGCGGAGAGCCGGTCGCCGATGGTCGGCGTCGTCTGTGCGGGAAGCCGTCGCGACACCGCCGTGCCGGGAGCGTAGGGCTGGTACGGCGGCTGGATGGTGTTGATCGCGTAGTCACCACAGGCGGTCCCGGCCGGCGGCGGAGCGACTCCGGTGGGCACCGCGCAGGATCCGTCCGCGTTCGCGGCTTGGGTCAGTGCCCGGTCGGCGGTGCCGGGGGAGGCGGGGTGCAACGGGGTGGCGGCGGGGAAGCCGTCCGGGCCGACGACCGAGTGCAGGTCGTCGGCGCCGCCGTCGCGCACCGCGCCGGGCCAGGCCGGGGTGGCCGGAGTGATCAGCCACTGGTGGTTGAGGAACGAACCACCGAACGCGGCCTGGAAGAACCGGTCCTCGACCACGTAATGGGGGGCGTGCCGGCCGTGCAGGTACTCGTAGATCGGCAGGCCGCGGGTGTCGTAGTGCCCCATGGTCAGGCCGACGGCGTCGCTGCCGGCGACGTAGCGGTTCATCCGCCCGCTGTCGATCTGGTACTGCTCGTTGTAGAACCGGTGCACCAGGTCGCGGGTGCAGCCTCCGGGCAGGCCCTGGCCCTTGGGCACGCCGTTGGGGAGGAACTGGCCGGGCAGCGGGCAGGTGGTGTCCGTGGGCTGGATCGTGGAATCGATCAGGAACGGCCGGTTCGGGAAGGCGGAACCGACCGGAGTGGTGCCGATGGTGCCGGTGCAGGTCACCGGCAGCGGCGGCGAGGTCAGGTTGACGTCGTTCTGCGGCAGGCACGGCAACGGCGTGCCCGCGGTGTCCACCTGTGGCCGCGGGAGCGCTCCGCGGAGCCCGTCGACGCCTTCCCAGCCGCCGAACAGGTTGTCGAAGCTGTGGTTCTCCTCGTAGATCACCACGATGTGGTCGATGCCGTCGTGGTGCCGGTTGTCCGGCTGGGCGCTCGCCGTGGCCGCACCGGCGGCCAGCGCGGGGATCGCCAGCCCGAGGGTCAGGATTCGCCGCATCGTCCGGGATCGCATAGCGCACCTCCGAGGCTCGACCGCGTGCAGCAGCATCTCTCCTGCGATGCCGGACAGCAAGTCAGTCGGCCCTAACAAGTGAAGGTCTCGGCGGGCCTGACCCTTGACACGGGGCGTGCGGCTCCCGCATCCTGCGTCGGATGTTGACGTAAACATCGTGCTTGGCGTTCCCACGGACAACGGAGTTCGTATGAAGCGCTTTACCTTGCTGCGCGCGGCGACGATCGCGATCCTGACCGCGCCGCTGCTGGCCGTCGTGCCGGACGCGTCCGCCGCCACCAACGCCTTCCGCGGGGTCAACTGGGCCGACAGCCGCGACAACTACGTGGACGGGTGGGTCATCCCGACCGGTCTCACCGCCGGGGACAGCTACGCTCTGGTCCGCAGCAAGGCGGACGGCATCATCACCGGCTTCCAGCAGCAGCTGGGCGCGAACACCGTGCGGCTGCCGATCAACCCGCAGAGCGTCAACTCCGACTGGTGGTCGCGGTACAAGGCGGCCGCCGACTCGGCATTGGCGCACGGGATGAAGGTCGTCTTCGCATACTGGGAAGCGAACAAGGACGGCTTCGTCGACGACGTGGCCGCGTGGAACACCATGTGGGACCGGGTCACCGGCGATTACGGCGGCGACGGCAACGTCTATTTCGAGCCGATGAACGAGCCGTTCGGCTACAGCCTGAACGCCTGGGTTTCGCTTTGCTCGACCTGGCTTTCCCGGCACTCGGGCATCCCTCGCGGCCGGGTCCTGATCAGCGGCACCGGCTACAACGACAACGTCACGGGCGTCGGCGCGGCCACCGCGTTGAACGGCACGCTGCTGTCGTTGCACTTCTACGGCTACTGGGCCTCGGACACCACCCGCACGGCGTGGACGGCCAACCTGAGCAACCGGCTCGGCTCGTACTCCTCCCGCACGATCATCGACGAGGCAGGCGCCCCGATGACGACCGGTCTGGACTACTCCGCCGGGCACCAGGACGGCAATGCCTTCACGGCGTACTTCGCCGCCACCACCGACTTGGCGAGGTCACGGCAGATGGGTGTCGTCTACTGGCCGGGCCTGCGCTCGGGTGACACCTATTCGATCACGCGGCAGAGCGGCAGCGGGCTGGCGACCAACAACGCGTCGGGTGTGGCGCAACTGCGCTGGGGCTGGGGCCTGTAGCGACGGCAATGAAGGACTCCTTCAGCGGATCCAAATCCACTGAAGGTGAGCATCGACTGGTCCGCCACGCGAGGACTACCTGCGGACGCAGATCGAGCACCGATGAGGTTTCCGCGCTGCGCCCGTCTGTATGTGTGAGATCGACTCACGAGAGGCTGGCACGATGCGGAAATTGATCTTCGGCATGAACGTGACCCTGGACGGCTACATCGCCGCGCCCGGCGACGACATCGGCTGGAGCGGGCCGCCGAGCGACGAGCTGTTCCAGTGGTGGCTCGACCAGGAGCGGGCGAGTGACCTGTCGCTGTACGGCCGCAAGCTGTGGGAGACGATGAGCTCCTACTGGCCGACCGGCGACCAGCAGCCCGACGCCACCCCGGCGGAGATCGCGTTCGCGCGGAACTGGCGGGACACGCCGAAGGTGGTGTTCTCCTCGACGATCGACAAGGTCGACTGGAACACCCGCCTGGTCACCGGCGACGCGGTCGCCGAGATCACCCGGCTCAAGGCCGAGGACGGCGGCCCGATGAGTATTGGCGGCGCGACGCTGGCCGGGGCCGCCATGCGGGCCGGGCTGATCGACGAGTACGCGATCGTCACCCATCCGGTTCTGGTGGGCGGCGGCACGCCGTTGTTCACGGCGCTGGAGGGCTGGGCGAACCTGAACCTGGTGGAGACGCGGACGTTTCCCGGCGGTGTGGTGCTGACCCGATACGAGACGAGGCGATGAACACGGGCCAGTTGCTCGGCTCGTGAGGCCAGGTCGAAATCCCTCCCGGCCCGTGCGCTGGTCTGGTCGACGAGCTGGACTGTCGTGATCACAGTGTCGGCGGCAGGGCCAGCCATGGTTTGTCGGTGGCGTCGAATCCGGTGAGCTCGGCGATCTTCCCGTCGGCGATGTGCAGGACCGCGATGTTCAGCAAGCCGGTACTCCGGGTCGTCGGGGGTGCGGACGTACAGCGCGGCGGCAGGCATGCGATTGACGGTCGTGGCGATGCAGCGCCAGTCGTCGTAGCCGGGCTGGAAGAGCCCACCGGAGACCCAGCCGTCCACCGCTTCCTTGGCCCCCGTGGTCACGGTGCCCGGATCGGGCAGCATCGCGAAGCGCAGGTCGTCGCGCAGCAGGGACATCAGCCCGTCGAGGTCGTTGTGCTCATGGGCGTCCATGTAGGACTTCACCACGCCGCGCTCGTCAGCCGACAGCTCGTGAGTGGCAGGGCTCCGCCAGTCGAGGCGGCGGTCGGGCAGCTGCTCGCGCATCGTCACGCGTGCCCGCTGCAGTGCGCTGGTCACCGACGCGACGGTCAGCTCGAGGGTGTCGGCGGCCTTCGACGCCGGCCAGCCGAGGATGTCGCGCAGGATGAGCACCGCTCGCTGCCGCGGCGGCAGGTGCTGGACGGCGACGATGAACGCCAGCTCGATCGTCTCCCGCGCCACCACCGATTCCTGCGGGTCCTCGGGGAGCATCCGGTCGGGGTATGGCTGCAGGTACAGCATTTCGGAGCCGGGGTCCGACAGCTCGGACGGTACGGGTGTCCGGTCGTTGCGCTTCTCGAGGAAGTCGAGGCAGGCGTTCGTCGCGATCCGGTACAGCCAGGTGCGCAGCGCGGCGTGGCCCTTGAACGACTCCCGCTTGTTCCACGCTCGCAGGAACGTCTCCTGCGTCAGGTCCTGGGCGTCCTCGTAGTTCGCGAGCATCCGGTAGCAGTGCACCTGCAGCTCACGCCGGTGGGGCTCGGTGATGAGCGCGAACCGCGCCGTGTCGCCTGAGCGGGCCGCCGCGATGAACGTGGCCTCATCGGGGCCCAGCGGTCTGGCGTCGGTCATGGTCACCAATCCTTCCACCGGCGTGAGGGGGCTACCAGAACCGACGACATGGCGGAGGATTTCTGATCGGTGTAGCCGTGATACTGAGCCGTTCGTCAGGGGGCGGGTCGCCCCGGTTCGGTGGGCAGGGTTCCGGCAAAGTCGCCGCGACCTGGCGAAAGGTCAACCTGGTGCGAGGGGAACTTTCCTAGCGCGTGACGCGATGAAAGTCCCCTTCACCTCACCTCTCTCGCAGACGGCCGGACACGCAGCGGACTGGAGACCAGGCTCGTGCGGTGCCGTCGCGCGGACCTGGGTATGTTCGCGGACAACTACGCGAACGAGGAGATCGGGCGAATGAGCGAGTCGAGCGGTCGAGACCTCTGGCGGCCCGGTCAGGACTGTCAGGCCGTAGCCACGGCGCGGGCGTTGGGCCAGGACGTGGATCGGATCCACGGAGCGCCGTGGGGTGTCGTCGGAACCCTGGGTGACAGCATTTGCTATGTCGGTGTGAACGACAAGGTCGACGCCATCCACGCCGCGATGGGGCGCCGGATCGCGGAGCGGGACCTGCCGGTCCGGTTGCTGGCGCCGAACTACTCGGGCGGGATCTCGGACGGGCAGCGAAACGGCACACCGCAGATGCGCTACTCCCTGATCGGCCGCGAGACGACCAATGACGGGCTGTCACTGCACTTCGAGGGCAGCGACATCCGTGGTGTGGTCGCCGTCGTCGCCTGTGACAAGCCGCCCGTCGGTACCACCGCGGCGATCATGGAACGCAACGTTCCGGCCGTGGTGCTCTCGGACGGCTCCATCCGCCCCGGCACGGATCCGTTGACCGGTGAGACGATCGACCTGGTCAGTTGCTTCCAGGTCGCGGGAGACCCGGATACGGCCAAGCGCGAGCGCTGGGCCCGCAATGCCTGCCCAGGGCACGGCAGCTGCGGTGGGATGTTCACCTACAACACCATGCAGACCTTCATCGCGCTGCTGGGGCTCGAACCGCTGCACATGGTGTCGCCCGCGTCCGAGGACCCGCGCCGGATCGAAGTGTTTCCCGAGCAGCTCGTGGACTGCCTGGAGATCATGACCCAGCGGTCCATCACTCCCCGCGACCTCGCTACGCCCGCCGCCTTCCGCAATGCCACGATCGTGGCCATCGCGATGGGCGGATCCACGAACGTGCTGCTGCACGCACCCGAGATCGCTCGAGCCACCGGGATCGACTTCTGGACCGAGGTCATGTCCCAGCACGACTTCAACCAGCTCTCCCGGACCGTGCCGGTGCTGATCAACGCCCGCCCGTTCGGGAAGTACAGCATGGTGGACATCGATGCCGTCGGTGGTCTCCCGGTGATCGTCAAGGAGCTCCTCGACCACGGCATTCTCGACGGCTCGACACTGACGTGCACCGGCGAGAACCTGGCTGAGCAGGTCACCCGCCTCGACCCGCCCGCGCCGGATGGCGAGGTCGTGCTCAGCGTGGCCGCGCCGTTCAAACCGACCGGTGGTCTCCGCCTGCTCTCCGGCAATCTCGCCCCGAACGGCGGCGCGGTGATCAAGCTGGCCGGTGTCGAGACGGGCATCGTGGACAACCGGTTCGTCGGGCGTGCACGGGTGTTCGACAGCGAGCGGGACCTGTTGAGCGCCCTCATCGACACGCCCGACGTATTCGCGGATCAGGACATGGTCGTCATTCGCTACGAGGGGCCGCGCGGCGCGCCCGGGATGCCGGAGATGCTCGATCCGACGTCGCGCATCACCGCCCTGTGCAGGCAGAAGGGGATCTCTGTCGCGCTGATGACGGACGCGCGGTTCTCCGGCGGATCGGTCGGCCTGGTCATCGGGCACGTCGGGCCGGAGGCCGCTCTCGGTGGGCCGATCGCGCTGATCGAGG
The DNA here is from genome assembly GCA_963762765.1 of uncultured Actinomycetota bacterium. Lineage (GTDB taxonomy): Bacteria > Actinomycetota > Actinomycetes > Mycobacteriales > Pseudonocardiaceae > Amycolatopsis. The sequence goes on along the minus strand of CAVXMR010000043.1, from coordinate 6,463 downwards.
ACGGGGACACGATCACCGTCGACCTCGACCACGACACTCTCGACTGCGCCGAACTGGCCGACTCGGCGACGTTCGAGGCGAGGCTGCGGCGTTGGCAGGACGAGGCCGCCTCTCACGGCGGTGAGCATCCGCTTGTCCGGCCGGTCACGACGCGGTTGTTGCGTCGCATGCGTGCCGCTGCCGCCACGGCTCTGGAGGGCGCCGGGATGGCCACGCCATCCGGTACCGACCGCTGAGCCACGGGTTCCCGGTAGAGGCCCCCGCACCACATCTCGGAGCTGGGGGTCGGGCAAACGTGGCGCGTGGAGCGAGGGGCACCTTCCTCGCGGTAGACGGGAGCAAAGTCCCCCTCGCTCCACCGAACCACCAAGCCCAAGTCCGTGAATGCCACATTCACGCTCCTCATTCCTCACGACCTCCGCTTCGCCACACCCCACGCCCCGGCCAGACGGAGTGAAGGTGTCCTTCACTCCACGTCCGTCCACGTAGGACGACTGCGCCGCCTTTGCCTTCTCTCTCAATACTAGTTGGTTGCTCCTATGACGGCCGGCCCTATTGCGCTATGAGGATGCGGCCTCGTGTGGTGAGCGCGTGCCGGACGGAGTTGCCGAGGCGTGAGGTCGTGAGGAGCCCGGCGTCGCGGAGGACCTTGGTGTGCTGGCTGATGGATCCCTGAGAAACGGCCAGCCGCGTCGCCAGTTCGCTGGTCGTACGGGCCACCACGAGTTCGGTGAGCACCCGAGCGCGGGTCAAGCCCACTAGCCGGCCGAGCCGGACGGCCCAGTCGTCGCCGTTCGGATCGATGCGCCGGTGGACCTCTCCGCATGCGGGATAGGCCAGGGTCGGCTCGGCGCCGACGCTGGCGCGCGCGGACGGGGGATCCGGGCAAAAATGCACGGGCTGGGCCAGCAGACCGCGTCCACCCAGTTCGATGACGACACTGTCCCGGGCTCCGGCGACCAGGTCCGGGTTGTGCCAGCCGAAGGCCGGAGAAAGGTTGCCGAGTACGGCATCCGCACCGTGATCCAGCAGGACGGCGGCGTACCGCGCCCGGCTTTCCTTCACCCGCCGTTCGATTTCCGGCCACACCGGCTTGATCGCGAGCCGGTGATAACTCCGCAGCACGTCGACGATGGTGGTGAGGCGCCCGTGCTCGTAGACCTTCTTGGCCCAGTCCGGTAACGGGAGGCTGCGGAAGGTCCGGTCGAGATCCGCGCGCACGACCTGCCTGGGAAGGGCGAGCAGGGCATCGAAGTGTGCCTCGGCCTCCGGCGAATCGGCCGACAAAGTCAGAAAGTCGGGAATGACCCCGACGTGGGGGACTATGGTGGCCGCGGCCCGCAGCGTCCGCGCGTGCGTGGCATGTTCTCTCCCGGCCGCGCGAACAGTGTCATGCCATTCGCCGTGACGAGCCGACAGCCGGGGTGTTTGAAGATGCCTGATGCTCGACACTGTCTCCCACAGCGGATGTGGCCGGCCCGATATCCGAAACCGGCACAGGTCCCTGGTCGTGAAATGAATACGCAAGGTCGTCCCCCAGGTGTCCGAAACCCTCTCGCCGTCGCGGCGACATGGGCGCGTGTGTCACGGGAAGCACCGGGTCAAATCGACGCCTGGCTCCCCTCGCCGACGTGTCCTCGTGGCACGGTGTCAGCGTGATCGCCTGGCATGAGCGGGCTGTAGGGGATTCACCCCCGGATTCTTGAGGTTGGTGAGGACTGGTCCGGATGGGCGGGTTGGGCACTGGCGAACCCAGCCGCGTTCAGGCAGGATGGCCACCAGGCGAGGACACGCGTGCCGCTGGCTCGCGTGCGATGGTGGAGGGGTGCCATGGAGACAGCCGAATACAGTGCGACGGATGCTCTCGGACAGGTCGTACTACCCGAGAAATCCACTCTGGCCAGGCGCAACGCGGCGCTGAGGGGGACCTCGGACTCGTCGACGATGAGCGCTTTCCCCGCCGACAATCCGTCGGCACGGGGCCAGTGTTTCGCCTCTGAACAACAATCCTGAGCAGGGCACGACCGGCTGAGGCCCTCCGGCGCACGACCAGCCCCGGCTGCGCATGCTCTCCCGATCACCGCGGCTGATCGGCCGCGACCGCGAATTGTCCGACCTGGTCACCCTGTGGGAGCTGGCTCGGACGGGTCGCGGTGCGGCGACCGTCCTGATCGGAGAAAGCGGGGTGGGGAAGTCCCGCCTCGCGGCAGAGCTCGCCGAGCTCGCCGCGCAGCATGACGCGCTGGTGCTGCGCGGCCGTCCCAGCGCGGTCGGGCCGATCGTTCCCTTCAGGCAGCTCTCGGAAGCCCTTCTCGGCGTGGCGCGGGAGACCACCGGTATCGACCTGGGCCAACTGGGTCCTTACCTGCCCGCGCTCGGCGTCCTCGTGCCTGAGTGGCGGCGCCCCGGGAACCAGGATCACCAGTTCTCGTTGATCGCCCTCGCCGAGGCTGTGCTGCGGTTGCTCAAGCTCGTCGCCGAGCGAGCCGCTTGTGTGCTCTTGCTCGATGACCTGCACGAGGCCGATGCCGAGACGCTGTTCGTCGTGGACTATCTGATCGGGAATCTCCGCCAGTCCCGTCTGATGGTCATCGGCACCATGAGGAGCGACGCGTCGGCCGCGCTCGAGCTGGTGCGAACCGCTGTCCGGCGTGGCGACTGCTCGATGTGTGAGCTCACGTGGCTGGACCGGGTCGAGGTGCACGCGCTGGCGGCGGCCTGCCTCGGTTCGCCTGCGGCGGATATTTCGGACCATGCTGCGGAGTATTTGTGGCAGCTCAGTGCCGGAAGCCCGTTCGTGGTCGAGGAGCTGATCTACCAGCTGGTCCGTAGTGGCATGGTGATTCAGATCGGCGGGATATGGGACATAGCCGACAAGGGCGAAGCCATCCCGTCCGCCCTGGCAAGCTCCATCATGATGCGGGTCGAAAGTCTGGGGTCAGAGGCCGTGAAGCTGTTCGCGGTCGCGGCCCTGCTGGGCCGGCGATTCTCGCTCGCTGTCGTGCGACAAGCCGCCGCAGTCGACGATGAGGTGATGGGCGCCTTCGTCCGAGCCGGTACCTCGGGGCGGCTCATCCAGCCGGACGACGCCTTCCCGGGCTGGTACACCTTCCGACATGCCCTGATCGTGGACGCCTTGTTGTCCCAGCAGAGCCCGACAGCCCGTGCCGAAGTCGCGGCCGGAGCCGCCGAATCCGTCGAGTTCCTGCATCCGGACCTGTCCGGCGAGTGGTGCCAGCTGGCCGCGTCCCTCTGGCTCGAAGCGGGGGACCGGCACCGTGCGGCGAAACTCTTCGCCCGAGCCGGGCGCGCCGCCCTCGCCGATGCGGCCGCGGACTCTGCGACCACCTTGCTCCGCAAGGCAGACACACTGCTCCTGGACGTATCGGACCGCGAGACTCGTGGCGACGTACTGGAGGCATTGATCGAGGCGCTCGGCGAAACGGGACGGTTCACCGAGGCCGCCGAACTCTCGTCTCGTTTTGCCGAGGCCGGCACCCTCGCCCGTGTCGCAGCCATGCATGTCAAGCTCGCGTGGGCGGCGTATCTCGCGGGCCAGTTCGATGCGGGGCTGGCGCAGGTGGCCGCGGCCCGTGAGCTTGCGGGCCCCGATCCCCTCGGTGCGCATCGCGCGGCGGTCGACGCCGTCCATGCGAACCTGCTGATCGAGGTGGAGGGCGGCGATCGCACCTCGGCGGCGGAAGAGCTGGCCACGAGAGCGCTGGAGCACGCCGAGCGCGACTCCGATCCGGCTGTCGCGTGTCAGTCGCTGCTTGTCCTGGGCGCGGTCGCCAGGGAACGAGATCTCGGTGCCGCGGAAGCCCTTTACGAGCGGGCACGGGTGGTAGCCGAGGTGCACGAGCTGTCGATCTGGCGAACCCATGTACTCCTGCGTCTGGGCGGGCACCGGATCCTCACTTCCGGGGACACGAGCACTCTCGAACTCGCGCGCCAGGAGGCCACCCGTGGCGGAGCTGTCACCGTGAGCCTGATGGCGGAAGCTGTCATCCTGTTGCACGGCAAGGTTTTGCGTGGGGAGCTGGAGACGGTTGCGGCCCAGCTCGAGAACGACACGAAGACCGCCGAGCGGTTTCAGCTGGACGACTTGGTCCGCTATCTGCACGCGATCCGAGCCGTCTCCGCCGCGCATCGGGCCGATCGCCGTGGCATGAATGAGGCGCTCGACGACTTTCGGCGCTGCGGAGGCGGCGAACAGCCGGAGATGCCGCTGTGCCTTGGCTTGGCGCAGGCGTTCTGTTCGCTGCTCGAAGAGGACCGTACGCGTGCGATCCGGGAGCTGAACTCGGCCATTGAGCACCTCGAGCGATTTCCCGGGGCGTTTCCGCTGGTCGGGAGGCACGGGATCATCGCACTGCTCGAGGCATTGGACGATCGACGTGGATCGCGTGAGCTCGAGGACGCGGCATTCCGAGGCCGACAGCCGCTTGCGGTGGAACCGGCAGTTCGGCTGTTTCGCCGAGGCGGTTTTGCTGGGCAGAGCAGGCGATCCTGCCGGGGCCGAGGCCATGCTGCTCGAAGCTCTTCGGGTGTCCGAGCCCTACCGCATGGTGTCCCAGCTCTGCCTGCGGCTGGTCGCGGAGGCGGCCATCGTCGACGGCTGGGGCGATCCCGTGAGCTGGCTGCGCGGGGCGGAAAGGTACTTCCACGAGGCTTCCGTTCTGCCGGTGGCCCGGGCGTGCCGTTCCCTGCTGAGGAGGGCTGGTGCGCCGGTCGTGCAACGAAGAAGCGGAACAGCTACATTGCCCGCGCAACTGCAGGAGGTCCGGGTCACCTTGCGTGAATATGAAGTGCTGCAATTGCTGTCCGAACGGCTCGGTAACCGGGAGATCGCCCAGCGGCTGCTGCTTTCCCCGAAGACGGTGGAAAAGCACGTGTCGAGCTTGATGGCCAAAACGAACCTGCACGACCGCACATCGCTCTGTGAGTACGCCTCGACGTTCTCGCACACCCATCACGGCTAACCCGATTTCGCCGCGCCGGCCGCGGCCACCTCCGCCCCGAGGGCTCGCGGGAGGTGCGGAATCCGCGCCGCGTCATAGAGGACGATGCGATCGACACCACCACAGAGGCCCTGTGGGCCCGGCACGCCTCACGTGATCCCAGCACTCGAGCCCCTTCCGCGCCGCGGCGAGCTCAAGCAGGTCCGTCTCCAAGAAGCGCGCCGACCGGCTGTCGCCACGGTCCGCACCGTGCTCACCATCACCGGTTGATCAGGACCCGCCCCTGCGGCGTGAGCGCGTGCCGGATGGAATTGCCCATGAGCGGCTAGTGTCTCGTGATCCTGTTGTCGTTACTTGGCGTTGTTGTCGACGAGTTTCTTGATGTTGGCCTGGACGAGTCGGACTTTGGCCAGGATTTCGTCGGCGGTGGCGGTCCAGGTGAAGGGCTTGGCGGTGCTGTTCCAGTGCGTGATGTAGTCGCGGATCTGCTTGATCAGGACTTTGACGCTGGTGAAGGTGCCGCGCCGGATGGACTGGCGGGTGATGATCCCGAACCAGGTTTCGATCTGGTTGATCCAGGAGGAACCCTTGGGGGTGAAGTGGAACCGCACGTGCGGGTTGGCGGCCAGCCAGGCCTGGACCTCCGGGGTGGTGTGGGTGGAGAGGTTGTCCAGCACGACGTGAACGTCCTTGCCGGCGTGCGGTTTCACGGCCTTCTTCAGGAACGCCAGGAAGGCCGCGCCGTCGCGGACCGGCGCGCACTCGCCCAAGACCTCGCCGGTGCCCACGTTCAACGCGGCGAACAGGTTCGTGGTGCCGTGCCGAACGTAGTCATGGGTGCGTTTCTCGGTCGCGTCGAAGTCGATCGGCAGCAGCGGCTGGGTCCGGTCCAAGGCCTGGATCTGGGTTTTCTCGTCGATCGAGAGCACCACGGCACCGCCGGGCGGGTCCAGATACAGCCCGACGATGTCGGCGACCTTCTCCGCGAACTCCGGATCCTTGCTGACCTTGAACGTGCCGTGACGATGAGGCCTGATCCCGTTGTCCCGCCACAGTTTCGCGACATAGTAATGCGAGACGGACACACCCTCGGTGCGGGCGATGAACGCAGCCATCTCCCGGCTCGACCAGTGCGACAGCCCAGTCGCGGGCGGCGGACTGGTCCGGCTCAGCGCCAGGACCCGGGCCCGGACCGAGGTCGCGACCTGCTCACGACCCGCACCCCGCGGCCGGTCCAGCAGGCCCGCGATCCCCTCCGCCGAGTACCGCTCCAGCCACAGATCCACCGTCGGCCGCGACACCCCGGCCAGCACGGCGACATCCTTCTTCTGCCGGCCCTCGGCGCACCACAGCACGATCCGCGCCCGCGTCGCGACCGTCGCCGCCACATCCGGGCTGTACACCAAGGCCTGCAACTCGCCGCGCTGCTCCGTCGTCAACTCCACCGAGCCAGCCAACACCATACCCAGTCAACCCGACGTAAAGCAAACAGCATCACGAGA
>CAVXMR010000042.1:0-16084 GCA_963762765.1 uncultured Actinomycetota bacterium | reverse complement strand
GCTGCTGCTCGCGTGCGGCGAGAACCCGGAGCGCGACGGCCTCGTGGACACCCCCGCGCGGGTGGCGCGGGCCTACCGCGAGTTGTTCGCCGGGCTCTACCTCGAGCCGGACAGCGTGCTGGACAAGACGTTCGACGAGTCCCACGAGGAACTGATCCTCGTCACGGACATCCCGATGTATTCGACGTGTGAACACCACCTCCTGCCGTTCCACGGCGTGGCTCATGTCGGGTACATCCCGAACGCCGGCGGGAAGGTGACCGGGCTGTCGAAGCTGGCCCGGCTCGTGGACCTGTACGCCAAGCGGCCCCAGGTACAGGAGCGGCTGACGTCGCAGGTGGCAGACGCGCTGATGCGCAAGCTGGAGCCGCGCGGCGTGATCGTCGTGATCGAGGCCGAGCATTTGTGCATGGCCGTGCGGGGTATCCGCAAACCCGGCGCGCGGACCACGACCTCCGCGCTGCGCGGGCAGTTCAAGACATCCGCGTCCTCGCGTGCCGAGGCGCTCGATCTGATCAAGGCGCGCAGGTGAACTTCCGGCTCCCCGCACCAGGCCGGTGCGCGGTGATGGGCGTGCTCAACGTGACGCCCGATTCCTTTTCGGACGGTGGCCGCTATCTCGGCGTCGACCAGGCCCTCGAGCACGCGCGCGAGATGTGGGCGCGCGGCGCGGACCTGATCGACGTCGGTGGTGAGTCGACGCGGCCGGGAGCGTCCAGAGTGGACGCCCAGACCGAGCTCGCGCGCATCCTGCCGGTGATCCGGACCCTGGCTGGGGAAGGCGTGCAGCTCTCGGTCGACACCACCCGCGCGACTGTCGCGGCGGCGGCGATCGAGGCCGGGGCGCGGGTGATCAACGACGTCTCCGGCGGGCTGGCCGATCCGGACATGGCGCGGGTCGCCGCGGAGACCGGGGTGCCGTGGGTGCTGATGCACTGGCGCGGGCACAGCAAGGACATGCAGGCATTGGCGTCCTATCAGGACGTCGTGGCCGATGTGCGGACGGAACTACTGTCCAGAGTGGACGAAGCGCTGGCCGCCGGTGTCGCGGAGAGCTCGATCGTGCTCGACCCGGGGCTCGGGTTCGCGAAGGACGCCCAGCACGACTGGGCGCTGCTGCGCGGGCTGGATTCGTTGCTGTCGATCGGTTTCCCGGTGCTCGTCGGCGCTTCCCGCAAGCGGTTTCTCGGCCGTCTGCTGTCCGAAAAGGACGGCACGCCCCGCCCGCCGGATGGTCGTGAGGACGCGACGGCAGCGATTTCCGCGCTGGCCGCGGCCGCGGGTGCCTGGGGTGTGCGCGTGCACGAAGTCGGTGCTTCGCTGGACGCTGTCACGGTGGAAGCGGCTTGGCGGAGGGGAACTCCGGATGTCTGACCAGATCAAATTGACCGGGCTGCGGGTGTTCGGCCACCACGGGGTGTTCGAGCACGAGAGGCGTGACGGCCAGGAGTTCATCGTGGACATCACGGTGTGGCTCGACCTCGGGCCGGCCGCCGCGTCCGACGACCTGACCAAGACGCTGCACTACGGCGAGCTCGCCGAGCTGGCGGCCGGGATCGTCGCGGGCGAGCCGTACGACCTCATCGAGAGCGTCGCCGGGAAGATCGCGGCCGAGGTCATGCGCGACGAGCGCCTGAGCGCGATCGAGGTGACCGTGCACAAGCCGTCGGCGCCGATCCCGCTGACCTTCGACGACGTCGCCGTGACGGTCCGGCGCGAGCGATGAGCCGCGCTGTCCTCTCGCTGGGCTCGAACCTGGGCGACCGGCTGGGTTACCTGAAGCTGGCGATCGACGCCGTCCGCCCCGCCCTGGTCGCCGTTTCGAGCGTGTACGAAACCAAGGCCTGGGGCGTCGAGGACCAGCCGGACTTCCTCAACGCCGTCTGCGTGGTCGACGACCCCGCGCGCGACCACTGGGCCTGGCTGCGCACCGGCCAGGCCGCCGAGCAGGCCGCGGGCCGGGTGCGCGAGCTCCGCTGGGGCCCGCGCACCCTGGACGTCGACGTCGTCACGGTGGACGGTGTCACGTCCGACGACCCCGAGCTCCTCCTCCCGCACCCGGGCACCCCGGACCGCGCGAGCGTGCTGATCCCGTGGCTCGAGATCGACCCGGACGCCGACCTCCCCGGCCACGGCCCCCTCACCGCGCTCCTGGCCGCGCGTCCCGCCTCCGACATCGACTCCGTCCGCCGGATAGCCCTGAAGCTGTAGTCCGTGAATGCCACATTCAGGGCTTAAGACGCCGTGAATGTGGCATTCACGGACTTGAGTCAGGATCAGCCGCGCAGGGCCGCGAGGATGAATGCCACCTCGGCCTGCGTCGACGGGATCGGCGGCCAGCCGTTGATGATCGCCAGCAGCTGCCAGTACCGCTCCGCCCGCGTGTCGGCGCCCGAGGCGAAGCGGTCCGCCAGCGCTCGCCGGAACTCCGGCGACGCCGGGTCCTCCCCGGGGCGGGCCGACGCCATGGCGACCTCGGACGCAAGCGCTTGCCCCGCCGCCGACGTGGGCGCGTCTCCGGCCGCCAAGGCGGCTGTGGCGCGGGCCGTCCAGCCTGCCCAGCTCTCCCGGTAGGACTCGGCCGGCTGCAGGGACTCGCCCGCCGCACGCTGCTCGGCCTGCTTCTCGCCCATGCCACGGATCAGCGTCCGGAAGTCCGCGTCCTGGATCAGCTCGGCGAACTCGATCCACGCCTCCAGCTGCTCCGGCGACGGGTCGTCCGGCAGCTCCGGCTTTGCCGAGCGCATGTAGCGGTAGAAGTCCTGGTCGACGTCGAGGCCGGCGACCATCTCGTCCCAGAACTCGTCGACCAGCCGCTTGCGCTCCTCGTCGGACATCGACGCGAGACGGTTCATCAGGTTCACTTCCTCCAGCTCGGAATCACGTTTGGCCACCGCGCGCAGCACCGCCCGGCGCAGCCGCAGCCGCCGGATCTGCTCGTCGAGCGCCTCGACGTGCCGGGCCGCCAGCTCGCCGACGGTCGACGAGCGGGTCAGCGCCGCTTCGACGTCGGCCAGCCCGAGGCCCAGCTCGCGCAGGGTGCGGACCAGCTCGAGCCGGGCCATCGCCCTGGCGTCGTAGAGCCGGTAGCCGGCGTCGGTCCGCTCGGTCGGGGGCAGCAGGCCCTCGTCCGAGTAGAACCGGATCGTCTTGACCGGCAGGCCGGTCCGCTTGGCCAGCTCGCCGATGGTGAAAACCGCGGTGGTACCCACTTGACGCATCGTGATGTCTCCAGTCGGTGGAGAGTCAAGTCTGCCCGCTAACCTGGTGCCATGCACTTCACCCGGCCCCGGGACCTGGTGGTGGCCGGGCTCGCCGGCCTTGTCCTGTCCTATCTGCTCTTCCAGACGGCCTACGGCTCACTGCCCGAACTGCCGACCCTCGCCGGCATCACGCTCGCCGTGCTCGCCGTGGTCGAGGTCGGGATCGCCTTCTCCATCCGCTCGCGGATCAAGGGCGGCCGGGTGGTCGCCGCGATCGGCATCGCGCGCTCGGTGGCGCTCGCGAAGGCCTCTTCGCTCGCAGGTTCGATCATCACCGGAGCGTGGCTGGGAGCGCTGGCTTATCTTTTTCCGCGACGTGACGAACTCGTCGCGGCAGTTCTCGACACCCGGGCCACGGTGGTCGGCGCGGTGTCCTCCGCAGCGCTGGTAGCTGCGGGTTTGTGGCTCGAACACTGCTGCCGGACCCCACCCGGACCCGACCGCGAGACGGGTCGGCGAACGACCGGTTAACGCTGAGATCGCACCGCTCGCTGGACCGAGTAGGTCTCGTTCGGATTACGGGCAGGTACGGTGTCAGGCATGACGAGCGTGGGTGACGACTCGCGCGGCCGCCTCCTGGGCAGGCCGTTCCTTGTCGTCGGTTTCCTCCTCGCCATCGGAGCCACCCTCGCACTGGTGCTCAGCGACGACCTCCGGTATCTCCGGCTCGGTATCGTCGCGGCCCTCTGGGCTGCCCTGATCGGCGCGTTCCTCGCCGTGAAGTACCGCAAGCACGCGGCACAGAGCGAGGACGCGGTCGCCGAGGCGCAGGCGGTATACGAGCTGGAGCTGGAACGCGAAATCGCGGCCCGGCGTGAGTACGAGCTGGAGATGGAGGCCGAGAACCGTTCGGTGTCGGACTCCCGCGGGCGCGAGGAGCTGGAGGCGTTGCGCGCGGAGGTCACCGCGCTGCGCGACAGCCTCCAGTCGCTCTTCGGCGGCGAGGTCCTGCTCGAACGCGTCGCGCTGACAGCCCAGGCGACCCGGATGCGCAAGCTCTCCGACGAGAACCGCATGGTCACCGATGGTCCCCCGAAGAAGAAGCCCGCTCAGCTGCTCTCCGGCAAGAAGCCGGTCGAGGGCGGCGAGCGGCCCACGGAGCTGATCGACCGCGTGCTCGACGAACGCCGCCGCAAGGGCGCCAACGGCACCAAGCCCTCGGACAGCAAGGGCCTCGGCAAGGGCAAGCTCAACGGCAGACCGCCGGGCCCGGAGAAGGCCCCTGCCGGGGTCTCCGCGCAGAGCACCCAGCAGATCGCCCGGCCGGCGCCGCTGGCCGACCGCCGCGGCCCGGTGCCGCCGGTCGACCCGAAGCTCAACGCCGCCCAGCGCGAGCTCAAGGCCGCCGAGCTGCGGGCCGAGGCCGCGCGCCGGCACGCCGAGTCCCAGCCGATGCGGCTCCCCAAGCCCGGCGAGGTCGCGAAGCAGGAGCGTCGTCCCGAGGCGGCCAACGAGGCCACCCGCAAGGAGATGCCGCCGCTGGAGTCGCGGCCTGAGTCGCGTCCGCCGGCCGGGGTGCGACGTCCGGAGCCGCCGCCCGCGCGCCGCGCCGCCGAGGCGTCCCGCCCGGAGATGCGCCCGGTCGAGATGTCCCGTCCGGACATTCCCCGGGTTGAGATGTCGAGCCCGAATCTGCCCCGCGTGAACCCGGGCCGCCCCCCGCGTCCCGGCGAAGGTTCTCGCACGGACATGCGCCCGGCGGAGATGTCGCGCCCGGACATTCCCCGGGTTGAGATGTCGAGCCCGAATCTGCCCCGCGTGAACCCGGGCCGCCCCCCGCGTCCCGGCGAAGGTTCTCGCACGGACATGCGCCCGGCGGAGATGTCGCGCCCGGACATTCCCCGGGTTGAGATGTCGAGCCCGAACCTGCCCCGCGTGAACCAGCCCCGGCCCCCGCGGCCCGGCGAGGTGTCCCGCTCGGACATTCCCCGTGTGGAGATGTCGCGGCCCGACATTCCCCGCGTGGAGATGTCGAGCCCGAACCTGCCGCGGGTGAACCCGTCGAAGCCGCCGGTGGACCCGCGGCCCGACCGCGGCCGCCCGGCGTCCAGCCTGCCGCTCCCGATCCCGAAGCCCGAGCGTCCGGTCTCCGACCTCAGCGCGGCCTTCCAGAACCGGGACGACTTCGCCGAGCGCCAGCGCCCGAACCGGCCGGCCCCGCCGGAGCCGAAGCCGGCCGAGCGCAAGCCGCCGATGCCGCGCGACGCCTCGGCGTCCCGCACCGACCTGCCGCCGGTGCCGACCAACCCGATGCCCTCGAATCCGGCGCAGCGTCAGCCGTCGCGCACGGACCTGCCCCAGGTCGTGCCGCCCACGACGCCGGTGCCTGCCGCCGACGGGCAGCGTCAGCCGTCGCGGCTGGAGCAGTTCTCGCGGTCGGACCTCTCGCCCGCGATCGCCGAGCCACCGTCGCGCCACGGCGCCCATCGCGCGCCTTCGGAGGCCGCGGCGCAGGCTCCGGCGTCGTCGGTCAACCCGACGCTGCCCGAGTCGGTCCGCAGCTTCCAGGGTTCCGGCGGCCGTCGTCGCAAGCCCGACGACTCCCGCCAGATGCCCGCGGTCCAGCCGCCCCCGGCCGACGCCGGTGGCCGTCGCCGCCGGCCCGAGGGCGAACCCCCGGCGTGGGAGGGCATGGTCTCCGAGCGCGCGTCCATGTCCCGTCGCAACATCCCGCCGGTGGACCCGGCCGATGTCGACTACGGCGGCAACGGCAGGCCGGCCCCCGAACCCGAGCAGCCCCGCAACGGGCGGCGGCGGGCGGCGGAGGAGCCGGTCGGCGGCGGTTCGCACGCCGCGGGCCGGTCGGTCAGCGAGCTGCTGGCGGCCAACGGCGGTTCCGGTGCCACGCCTCGGCGACGTCGCCGTGCGGAGGACTGACAGGCGGGGTACGGATTTCAGCCGTTGCCCCGTTTGCGTAGGGTGACCGGCTGTGAGCGGAACCCTCTCCACTGCGACCGGGCTGCATCGCGGGCGGCGACCTCGCCGGATCACCGTGCTGCTGCCGGTGCTCGGGCTGATCGTGGTCGCGCTCTGCGGCCTGTTCCTGTTCGGGCTCGTGACCGCGCGCGTAGGTGTGGTCGCCGTCGCGATCGGGGTCGTCGCGGCCTTGGTGCCGGTCGCCGGGGTGGTGGCCGGGTTCCTGTGGGTCGACCGCTGGGAGCCTGAACCGGCACGGCTGCTCCTGCTCGCCTTCGCCTGGGGCGCCTGCATCGCGACGGTCACCGCGCTGCTGATCAACAGCACAGCCGAGGCGGTGGGCGACGAGCTGCTCGGCACTGGCGGCGGGAGCACGCTGCAGGCGCTGGTGTCCGCGCCGATCGTCGAGGAGGCCGCGAAGGGCCTGTTCGTGCTGCTGGTGGCCTGGCGGCTCTCCAGCGAGTTCGACGGCGTCGTGGACGGCGTCGTCTACGCCGGGTTCAGCGCCGCCGGGTTCGCCTTCACGGAGAACATCTATTACTTCGGCCGCGCCTTCGCCGAGCACGGTTTCGGCGACGCGCACAGCTCCGGCGTGATCGCGGCCTTCTTCATCCGCGGCGTGCTTTCGCCGTTCACCCACCCGTTGTTCGGGGTGATGACCGGGATCGGCATCGGCATCGCGGCGCGGACGCCGAACAAGGTGCTGCGGATCGTGGCACCGATTTCGGGTTACCTGGCCGCGGTGTGCCTGCACGCGCTGTGGAACTCCGCCGCGCTGCTCGGCGGCTCGAAGATGTTCCTCGACGTGTACTTCCTGGTGATGGTGCCGATGTTCATCGGCGTCTGCTACCTGGTCGTGCTGCAGCGGCGGCGGGAACAGCGGATCATCGCCACCGCGTTGCCCCGGATGGCCGCCCACCGCTGGATCGCGCCGTCCGAGGTCGACCTGCTGGCCAGCCTGTCCGGCCGCCGCGCCTGGCGTAAGCAGGCACGGCGCCAGTCCGGGAAGGCCGCGGCGAAAGCGGTCGGCATCTACCAGGCGAGTGTCACCGAGCTCGCCTTCCTCGAGCGTCGCAAGATCCGTTCCGACGCCGACCGCGAGCGGCAGGGCCAGCTCCTGGACACCTTGAAGGCCGCGCGCGCCGAAGCAACCCGTCTGGCGGACGCCGCCCGCGGATGACCTTGGCCGGGTGACCCGGTCCGGGTGAAGCTGGTCACCCGGGCTCCGTGCTCCGCGCTTAATCGAGTTAGTCTCGCGCGGTCGTCCGGTACCCGTGGCGAGAGCGGGACTGGAACGCCGAGCAGAGGGAGTCTGCGAGCCATGAGCGTCCACAGGCGCACGCCATGATGAGGCCCGCCCGACTCGCGGTCGGGGTGGTTTCCGCCGGCCGGGTCGGCAGCGTTCTCGGCGCGGCATTGGCCAGAGCGGGGCATACCGTCGTCGCCGCGTCGGGGCTGTCCGCGTCGTCGCTGGCACGGGCCGAGCGCCTCCTGCCCGATGTCCCGATGCTTCCGCCCGACGAAACGGTCCGGCTCGCGGATCTCGTGTTGCTGGCCCTTCCGGACGACGCGCTGGCCGGCATGGTCCGCGGGCTCGTCGCCACCGAGTCGCTGCGCCCCGGCCAGATCGTGGTGCACACTTCCGGCGCGCACGGCATCGACGTCCTGGCGCCCGCGGCCGAGGTCGGGGCGCTCCCGCTCGCGCTGCATCCGGTGATGACGTTCACCGGCCGCGAGGAGGACCTCGAGCGGCTCACCGCGTGCAGCATCGGCGTCACCGCGGCGGAGGACGACGAAGCGGCGTGGAACGTCGGCGAAGCGCTGGCGGTCGAGATGGGTGCGGAACCGGTCCGGATTCCCGACTCCGCGCGTGCGCTCTATCACGCTGCGTTGGCCCACGGCGCGAATCACCTGATGACCCTCGTCGCCGACTGCGCGGAACTGTTGCGGGAGGCCGGAATCCAGCACGCGGAAAGGCTGGTCGCGCCACTTCTGTCGGCGGCATTGGATAATGTGCTCCGGCACGGGGACCGCGCGCTGACCGGTCCGGTCGCCCGTGGTGACGCCGGCACCGTCCGCAAGCACCTCGCGGTGCTGGCGGAGCGGGCGCCGGAGGTGGCGCCGTCCTACCGCACGCTGGCCAAGCGGACGGTGGCGCGGTCGGAGTCCGCCGGGCTCCTGAACGCCTCGGCCGCCGCCGAGCTCACCGACCTCCTCGACGATCCCGCCGAAGGGCAGCAGATCCAGTGACCACACCGAAATTCAGCCGCGGCACGCTGAACACCTATGCCGTACCCGAGCAGGTCGGCCAGGTGAGCGCCGCGCTGCGCGCCGTGAGCCGCAAGGTCGCGCTCGTGCCCACGATGGGGGCGTTGCACGCCGGGCACCGCGAGCTGCTGCGCCGGGCGAAGCGGCTGCCGAACACCGCCGTGGCGGCGTCGATCTTCGTGAATCCCTTGCAGTTCGGGGAAGGCGAGGACTTCGAGGCCTACCCACGGCCGCTCGAAGCCGACCTCGCCGTGCTTTCCGAGGCGGGCATCGAGATCGCGTTCACGCCGCGGACCGGAGACCTCTACGCCGAGGGCGCGGCCGTCACGGTGCACCCCGGCCCGCTCGGCGACGAACTCGAAGGAGCTTCGCGTCCGGGGCACTTCGCCGGTGTGTTGACCGTGGTGGCGAAGCTGTTCAACCTGATCCGTCCCGACTACGCCTTCTTCGGCGAGAAGGACTACCAGCAGCTGGTCCTGATCAAGCGGATGGTGAAGGACCTGAACATCGGCACCCACGTGATCGGGGTGCCGACCGTGCGCGAGCGGGACGGCCTGGCGCTGTCCTCGCGCAATGTGTATCTGACGCCGGAACAGCGTGAAGACGCGATCGTCCTGTCGGCCGCGCTGACCGCGGGCGCGTTCGTGGGACGTGACGGCGTGGACGCGGTGCTCGACACCGCGTGGAAGACCCTCGCCGCGCGACCCGCGGTCGAGGTCGATTATCTGGAGTTGAGGGGAACCGACCTCGGGCCCGCGCCCGTCGACGGGGAAGCAAGGCTGTTGATCGCCGCCCGGGTGGGGAGAACCCGGCTGATCGACAACGTCCCGGTGCTGCTCGGCAAGGCCGTGGAGCATCCGGAACGGTTGGACGCAGGGGAATAGGAGTCCACGATGTACCGCACGATGCTGAAGTCGAAGATCCATCGGGTCACCGTGACCCAGGCCGACCTGCACTACGTCGGCTCGGTCACGGTCGACGAGGACCTGATGGAGGCCGCGGATCTGCTGCCGGGCGAGCAGGTGTCCATTGTGGACATCACGAACGGGGCGCGGCTGGAGACGTACGTGATCAAGGGGGAGCGCGGCAGCGGCGTGCTCGGCATCAACGGCGCCGCGGCGCACCTGGTGCACCCGGGGGACCTGGTCATCCTGATCTCGTACGGCCAGATGGACGACGCCGAGGCCGCGTCCTACGAGCCGCGCGTGGTGTTCGTCGACGCGGACAACCGGATCGTCGCCCGGCACACCGATCCGGGGCTGGCGCCGGAGGGATCCGGCCTGCTCAGCGGCACGGTGACGTTGCCGGAGGACGACACCATGGTCTTCCCGGTCGCCGAGACCGCCGACGCACGACGGCTCGACGCGCTGCTGCAGACCTCGGAAGGCTGATTTGCTCCTCACCGTCGACGTCGGCAACACCAACATCGTGCTCGGCCTCTACGCCGGGCAGGAGCTGGTCGGCGACTGGCGCATGCGCACCGACGCCCGGATCACCGCCGACGAGCTCGCGCTGACCGTGCGCGGGCTGCTCGGCCCGCACGCGGACGCGGTGACCGGGATCAGCGCGCTGTCGACGGTGCCCGCGGTGCTGCGTGAGCTGCGGGTGATGCTTTCGCGCTATTACGCCAACTTGCCGAAGATCGTGGTGGAGCCGGGCGTGCGCACCGGCGTCCCGCTGCTGGTGGACAACCCGAAGGAGGTGGGCGCGGACAGGCTGGCGAACACCCTGGCCGCGCACCATCTGCACCCGACAGCCTGCGTGGTGGTCGACTTCGGCACTTCGACCAATGTGGACGCCATCTCCGCTCGTGGCGAGTTCCTGGGCGGGGCGTTCGCGCCCGGCATCGAGATCTCGGTGGACGCGCTGGCGCTGCGCGCGGCGGCGTTGCGGAAGGTCGAGCTGGTGCCGCCGCGGTCGGTGATCGGCAAGAACACCGTGGAATGCCTGCAGTCGGGCATTCTCTACGGCTTCGCGGGCCAGGTCGACGGCCTGGTGCGCCGGATCGTCCGCGAGCTCTCGCCGGGAGGTACGGAACCGGTTGCGGTGCTCGCGACCGGAGGTTTGGCGCCGCTGGTGATCGGCGAGTCCGAGACGATCACCGAGCACGTCCCGGACCTGACCCTGCTGGGGCTGAGGCTGGTTTACGAGCGCAACGTCCGGGTGTAGGACTCGTGAGCGTTCCGGGCGGTTCTAACCGCCCGGAACGCTCACGAGTCCTTTCTCTGAGCCCGGAAGACCGTCGTTTCCAGTGGCAGGTCGAACTCGCCCGAGGCCGTCTCCGGGTTCGCCCGCAGGAAGTCGCGGACCTTCCCCAGCACCGCGGCGCGCTCCTCCGGCGGCGCGACGATCACGTGCGAGTGCGTCGCAATCGTCTGCACCAGGCTTTCCGCGGTGCGGCGCAGGACGTGCCGGAAGCCTTCCCGCTCGAACGGCGCGAACGCCGCGTGCTGAAGGGCCTCTTCGTAGTGGCTCCACTGCCTGCTCTGCCCGGTCCGGCCGAGGTCCTTGAACCCGGCGACCCACGGCACCGACCGGTCTTCGTCGTTCCACAGGGTCACCAGCACGCCGCCGGGCCGCAGCACGCGGGCGATCTCGGCCATCGCCGGGCCGACGTCGAACCAATGGAAGGCCTGGCCCGCGAAAACCGCGTCGAAAGCGCCGTCCGGCTGCGGGATCCGTTCGGCCGAGCCGATGAGCGCGCTCACCGAAGGCAGTGCGCGGGAAAGCTCGGCGAGCATTCCGGCGTCCGGCTCGACCGCCGTCACCTCAAGGCCGAGTTCGGCGAGCCCGGCGGTGACCTTGCCGGTTCCCGCGCCGAGATCGAGAACGCGGCGTGCCGTCCCGTTGATGCCCGAAAGACCCCACTCGAGTGCTTTCCTGGGGTAATCGGGCCGGTGCTGCGCGTATGCGGCGGCATGATCACCGAACGAAGACGCTCGGCGCGCGCGGAGTTCGGGCTCGGCGTCCGGCAGGGGTTCTGTCACTCCGCCCAGGTTAATCGACGGGAAAACGTGGTCGCGGAGCCCGGGAAAAGGTAATCCGGTTGGCGTAGCCCGTGGCTGGGTTCGTACCCTATGCTCCATGACCGAAAATCCGGCTTCCACCAGCGTGCCCGCCGAAGACGAACTGCCCGAGCAGATGCGGGTGCGCCGGGAGAAGCGCGACCGGATCATCGCCGAGGGTGTCGATCCCTACCCGGTCGAGGTACCGCGAACGCACACCCTGGCAGAAGTGCGCGAGGCGCATTCCGGGCTGCCCGCCGACACCGCCACCGGGGTGACCGTCGGCATCACCGGCCGGGTGATGTTCGTGCGCAATACCGGCAAACTGTGTTTCGCCAGCCTCCGCGAGGGTGACGGGACCGAATTGCAGGTGATGATCAGCCTGGCCAAGGTCGGTGAGGACGCACTCGCCGCGTGGAAGTCCGATGTCGATCGCGGTGACCACGTATTCGTGCAAGGCGAGATCATCACCTCGAAGCGCGGTGAACTTTCCGTGCTCGCCGACGCCTGGCGGATCACGTCGAAGTCGCTGCGCCCGCTGCCGATCGAGCACAAGGACCTGGCGGAGGAGACCCGAATCCGCCAGCGGTACGTCGACCTGATTCTGCGCCCGCGCGCCCGTGACGTGGTGCGGACTCGCGCCGGCGTGGTCCGTTCGCTGCGCGAGTCGTTCCACCGGCGTGGATTCACCGAGGTCGAGACGCCGATGCTGCAGACGTTGCACGGTGGTGCCACCGCGCGGCCTTTCGTCACGCATTCGAATGCCTTCGACCTCGAACTCTTCCTCCGGATCGCGCCGGAGCTCTACCTCAAGCGCTGTGTCGTCGGCGGCATCGAGAAGGTTTTCGAGATCAATCGGAACTTCCGAAACGAAGGCAGTGACTCGTCGCACTCGCCGGAGTTCGCGATGCTCGAGTACTACGAGGCGTATGCGACCTACGACACCAATGCGGTGATGACGCGCGAGCTGATCCAGGAGGCCGCGGAGACGGTACTCGGCACTCAGGTCGTGACCCTGGCCGATGGTTCGGAGTACGACCTTTCCGGCGAATGGACCACGCTCGGAATGTACGAGTCGCTGTCCGATTCCCTCGGCGAAGAGGTCACCCCGGAGACGCCCGCCGCCAAACTGCACGGGTTCGCGCAGGCCAGGGGCCTGGAAGTGGATCCGAAGCTCACGCACGGCAAGCTGGTCGAGGAACTTTGGGAGCATCTGGTCGGGGACCAGCTGCACGCCCCGACGTTTGTGCGTGATTTTCCGATCGAGACCTCGCCATTGACCAGGCAGCACCGCAGCAGGTCCGGTGTCGCGGAGAAGTGGGACCTCTACATCCGCGGATTCGAACTCGCCACCGGTTACTCGGAGTTGGTCGATCCGGTCGTCGAACGGGAACGGCTGACCGAACAGTCCCGGCTGGCGGCGCAGGGCGATAGCGAGGCTATGCAGCTGGATGAGGATTTCCTGCGGGCCCTGGAGTACGGAATGCCGCCGAGCGGTGGGGTCGGAATGGGAGTGGACCGGCTGCTCATGGCGCTGACCGGGCTCGGTATCCGTGAGACGATCCTCTTCCCGCTCGTGCGTCCCGAATAACCCCGGCGGTGTGACCGATAGAGCAGCAGGTAACCCCAATCGAGATTTGCGGAATCTCGCCGATGCGGGTACTAATGTTCTAGACAAAGTCTTCTGTCCCGGGGCTCGCCCCGTAACCAGATCTTCGAGTAAGCCCCCCGCAGGAGGAAACAGATGGCACAGAAGGTGCTCGTCTCGCTGGTCGACGACCTCGACGGCAGTGAGGCGGAAGAGACTGTGGAGTTCGGTTTGGATGGCGTGAGCTACCAGATCGACCTCTCTTCGGAAAACGCCGAGGAGCTGCGCGACGCGCTGGCGCAGTATGTCGAGCACGCCCGTCGCGCCGGTGGTCGTAAGCGCGCGTCGGTGCGTCCGGTGGCGGGCAAGGCTTCGGCCCGCCCGGCGACTGTGGACCGTGAGCAGAACCAGGCCATTCGTGCCTGGGCGCGGAAGAACGGTTACGCGGTTTCCGATCGCGGCCGCATCCCGTCCGAGGTCGTCGAGGCGTACCACAAGAAGAACTGAAGCGGGGTTTCTCCCGCGTGAAGGCCACCGGGTGAATTTCGCCCGGTGGCCTTCTTTCATGTCCGGGGGTGCGGCGCCGCCGATCGGGCGTACTCGGTCGGCGACTGACCGGTGACGGTGCGGAAATCGCGGATGAAGTGCGACTGGTCGCTATAGCCCAGTCGAACCGCCAGACCGGCGTAATCGGGTACCGCTCCCTGCGTGATCAACCGCGCGGCGTCGTTGAGCCGATATATCCTGATCGCCCACTTGGGCGCGCAGCCGACATGTTCGGCGAACAGCCGTTGCACGGAACGGATGGACAGTCCGGTCGCCGCGCACAGCCGGTCCACCCGGGTAATTCCCGGATCGGCCGCGATTGTTTCCACTACGTCAGTAGCGCGCCGGACCGCCGCCGGAACCGGTCGCGGATTTGCGGACAGCAAGTTGTCGACGGCATCGGCCATTTCCTGATCTCCGTCCGCAATCCGAACGGCTTTCATGGTGGTGACCGCGGCCGGGCCGAATACGTCGGTGAGCGGGACCGACCGGTCGGTGATCGTCGTGACCGGCGCGCCCAGGAACGGCCGGAAACAGCCCGGCCGGAACCTCACGCCCAGGCCCTGCACGCGCCCGCGCAGCCGATATTCGAAGACGTCGTGCGCCGGGCCGAAGATCGCGGCCGTGTCCGGGAAGAAGGCGGCGGTGACCGAAAGGTTCGGCAGCACGCGCTGGACGTGGTCGTCCTGGCCGGTCAGGTCCCAGTGCAGGATCCAGTAGTACTCGACGTACTCCGGCACGGCCGAGGGATGGCGGGTCAGGGTGAACTTGGTGCGCGCGGTCTCCTCGTCCACGATGCCGCGCGGGATCCGGTGCTCGGCCACGCGGTCACGGTAGCTGTCGTGTTCCTTCAATACGGGCGGGCGCGGGCTGTGGCTGGATCACCGGCATGACCGATTCTCCCGTGTTGCTGCGTCCCGCGGCGGCTGAGTTCCTCCGGGTGGCGGGCGCGCTGACCGATCTCGAGGCCCGCACGCCGTGCGCCAACTACCCCGTCCGCGGGCTGCTCAACCACCTTCTTTACTGGGGCCCGTGGCTCCTCGCCGCCGGACGGCGCGAGCACCCGCCGCTCCGGGCGTCTCCGAGGCCGATGCCACGCTCGTCGGCGCGGACTGGCTGGAGGCCCTGGAGAAGCAGACAACGACGCTCGTGGACGTTTTCAGCGCCCCGGAGGCGTGGACCGGCATGACGGCGCTGGGGAGCGCCCAGCTCCCCGCCGCGGTGGTCGGTGAGATGGTGCTCGGCGAGTTCGTGCTGCACGGATGGGACCTGGCGGTCGCGAGTGGTCAGACCCTCAGCTGCCCGCCTGCGACGGCCCAGGCGGTCCGCGCGGCCGCGGTGGCGATGGGCGAGCAGGCGCGCTCGATGGGCGTCTACGGCCCGGTCGTCGAGGTCCCGGCCGACGCTCCGCCCCTGGACCTCGCCCTCGCCGCCATCGGCCGCGATCCCGCCTGGCGCCCCTGAGGCCTCCGAGCACCCGCAATGTGGCATTGGGTGCGTACAACGCAACCAATGCCACATTGGGGTGCTTCAGCGGGAGCAGGTGCGGGGGCAGCCGGCGCACTCGCTCGCCGTGGTGAGGAGATAGGAGAAGCAGCAGCTCTCGCGGCGCCGGGTCCACTCGCGGTGGCCGGACTCGCCGGTCTCCATCCGCAACGTCGACGCCGAGGTCAGCGGCGGATAGCGGGTGTCGAGCACCAGCGCAGCGTCCGCGACGCCCGCGCCCTCCGACTCGGCCGTGCCGCCCTGGCGGCCCGCCCACCACAGCGAGTTGTCGAGCGCGTCGGTCGCCGCGGCCCAGAGCATCCGCCTGCCGAGCCTGCTGCCCGGCGCGTACGCCCGGACGAACCGGGCGGCATGGGACAGATAGTGCGCGCGCAGCACCGCGGCCAGCGTCCGCTCGTCGCGGACGACGGTGGCCTCGGGTCGGGCCGAGCCGGGGTCGGTCGGCAGGCAGTAGAAGTCGTCGCCGAGCACGGCCATGCCCACCGGGTGCGGCCGGTCGAGGCCGAGGCCGAACGCGAGCTCCTCCGGCTTGAGCGAGGGCACCCGGCGCTCGTGGTGCAGCAGCAGCGCGCCGACGTAAGCCGGGACGTGCAGATACCACGTCATGACGTAG
Organism: uncultured Actinomycetota bacterium; assembly: GCA_963762765.1. GTDB lineage: Bacteria > Actinomycetota > Actinomycetes > Mycobacteriales > Pseudonocardiaceae > Amycolatopsis. The sequence goes on along the minus strand of CAVXMR010000042.1, from coordinate 379 downwards.
CTGGCCGCGGTCTGCTCCGGCGCTTCGCCGTGCTCGTCGCGCAGCCACTCGGTCAGCAGCTCACGCCACTCGGCGAACAGCCCGGGCTCTTCCAGCAGGTCGGCGCAGCGCAGCCAGCCCCCGGGGACGTCGTGGCGCAGCTCACCGCGGGACTGCAGCGGGCCGACCCGCTGGATCGAAGACGCGAGGCCGTCGCCGACCTCGCGTGCGTCACGGAAGGACCGCTGCTGATTCAACCGCGGCCCTCCTCGAGCGCCGAGAGTGGTTAAGGTGTGCCTAACCTTACAGGCTTCGGGGCGCTGCGCCAATCGAGTGGCCACCTGGTGGGACCTTCCCGCTTGCGGACCTGTTCGCGCTGAGCGGACAGTGCGCGTCCGGA
>CAVXMR010000041.1:0-8748 GCA_963762765.1 uncultured Actinomycetota bacterium | reverse complement strand
GCAGCCGCTCGCGCGCCTCCGCGGCGTCCCCCTCCGAGTCGGCCAGCGTGCCGAGCGTGACCAGCGCCGACGCCTCGGCCCCGGCCGCGCCGACCTGCTGCGCGTCCGCCACCGACGTCAGCGCGTTGTCCAGGGCTTCCTCCGGCTGATCGATCGCGCGCATGATCCCGGCGCGGGTGGCCAGCACCCAGGCTCGCGTGGAGCTCGCTTCGGTGTGCTCGACCAGCTCCCAGGCGTGGTTGATCGCCGCGACGCACTCGTCGAGCGTGCCTTCGAGGGCCAGCAGTGCCTCCGCCAGCCGCCGCCAGACCTTGGCGGCCTGCTCTCGCGGGGTTTCCGGCGTGAGCGCCTGTGACGCCGACCGGGCGAACGCGGCGGCCCGCTCGGGCTCGCCGGACGTGCCCGCGAAGTAGGACGCCTCGTGCAGGAGCCGCAGCTCGTCGTAGCCCTCGGGCCGGTCCGCCGGCGCGACGGCGTCCCAGATGGACAACGCCTGCTCGACGTGCCGGAGCGCGGCACCGGGCGCGCCGAGCCGCTCGGCCTCGTCCATCGCGCGCAGCAGCGCGGGCAGCGCCGTGACCAGGTCACGGCTTTCCAGACTGTGATACGCCAGCTTCGCGTCGTGGCCGCGGCCCTGCGGCACGGCCTGGATCCGCCCCGCGTACGCCGCGTGGATCCGCGTGCGCTCCCCCGGCAGCAGATCGCCGTACACCGCTTCCTGCAGCAATGCGTGCCGGAAGGCGTAGAAACCGTCCTCGATCACCAGCACGTGATGCTGGACTGCCTCGCGCAGTGCCTCGTCGAGCTCCAGCTCCCCCAGCCCGGAGATCCCGGACAACGCGGTGTGCGCGACCGGCTCGTTGGCCACCGAAACCACCCGCACGACGCGCCGGGTGTCCGGCGAGAGCCGCTCCAGCCGGGCCAGCAGCACCTCAGCGAGCCCGGCGGGCAGGTCCTTGCAGTCGGCGGAGGACGCCAGCAGCTCCTCCACGAAGAACGGGTTGCCCTCGGAGCGGGCGACGATGTCGGCGACCACCTCGGCGCTCATCGGCTCGTCGGCCAGCGCCTCGACGAACGTGCGCGCGTCGGCCGGGCCGAACGGGAGCAGGTCCACCCGCTCGACCGTGGCCAGCCGGAACAGCTCGGCGAGCAGCCCGCGCAGCGGATGACGACGGTGGACGTCCTCCTCGCGGTAGCTGCCGACGATCAGCAGCCGCTGCGCGCGCAGCCTGCTGCACAAGAAGGAGAGGAGATTGCGGGTGGAGGCGTCAGCCCAGTGCAGGTCTTCGAGCAGGATCACGACCGGCCGGGTCCCGGCGATCTCGGTCAGCACCCCCAGTACCGCGTCGAACAGCTGGAGCTGGCCGAGATCCTGCTCCGGGCGGGGCCGCACCATGGTCTCGCGGTCGTTCGAGGTCAGCTGGCCGTGTTCGGCCGGTTTCGCCGGCTCCAGGCCCTGCCCCTGGGGCAGCAGCCGGACCAGCGCGGGCCGGGCGCGGACCGCGGCGGCGACCACCTCGTCGGCCGTGCTGCCCAGCGGGGCCAGCGCCTCGGCGAAGGGAAGATAAGGAAGACCGCCTTCGCGGACGTCGATGCAGCGGCCGGTGAGGACCAGCGCGCCGGCGGCGCCGACGTACTCGCCCAGCGCGGTCAGCAGCCGGGTCTTGCCCACCCCGGCATCCCCCGAGAGCAGCACCGCGCCGGCTTCGCCGCGTTCAGCGCGGGCGAAGGCGGCGCGGAGCCGCCGCATCTCGTGGGTACGGGCGACGAGCGGGATTCCGGAGCCGAGTCGGGGCACAAGGAGCATTCTGACCTACCCCACCGACATTTCCGGCACGCTTATCGCCCTGGGGCGCTTCACACCCGCCCCTTACCGGGTGATCTCGCCGACACCGGCGGTCGCCCGCGCGGTCTCCCGGCGCTCCTGCGCCGGGACGTCGACGGCGCTCCGGCCGGCCCGGATCAGCCGCGTCGCGCGGCGAGCCCGGGAGGCCCAGACACTGCGCCCGGCCTTGTGCAGTTCTTCGGTGCGGTAAGCGACTTCGGCCCGGACCGCGTCCAACAGCAGATCGCCGTTCATGGTGTTCCCCTTGTTCTCTGAGTTCCGTTCGGTAGCACTCAGAGTCGTCCTGAGGGGACACCTCTTACATCGGGTGATCACGTACCCCTGGTCGTCAAAAGACCCCTTACCCCCGCCTAAGCCCTGCTCGACGGGGGTAAGGGGTCTTCGAAACGACGCTTAGTAGCGCGCCGGGCCGCCGGCCCGCACCGCGGCCAGCAGCCCCTGCCAACCCGACGCGGGCAGGCGGAACGCTCCCCCCTCGGGGTCCTTCGAGTCCCGCACCGCGGCACCACCGGCGACGAAGGCGACCTCGACGCAGTCGTTTCCGCCGCCGCTGTGGCTGCTCTTGCGCCAGCGAGCCCCGGTAAGTTCGTCTGCCATTCCCCGCTCCTTACTTACTGTGTCCTCGGTTCCAGATGATGCACTGGAGCCGGTACCGCCGCCTGTTCGGCGAACCGGCCGGCCGCCTCGGCGATCAGGTCGACCGAGTCGTCCGGCTTCAGTGCGGCCGCGCGCAGATGGTCGAACATCAGCCCGTAGCGCCGGACGTCTGTGGGTTCCTCCAGGTAGAGACCGCTGGACGTCGAGTCGTCGACGTAGACGACGTCCGGGTCGGCCTGCTCGGGAAAGCCCATGATCAGGAACGGGCCCTCCATGCCGGGATGCGCGCCGGCCCCGAAGGGCACCACCTGGACGGTCACGTTCGGCTTCTCCGCCACCGCGACCATGCGGTAGAGCTGCTCGGCCATCACCTCGGGGCCGTCGACGACGCGATGCAGCACGGCCTCGTCGATCACCGCCCAGTACTCCGGCGGCGGCGTGTCGCTCAGCAGCTCCTGGCGCGCCATGCGGGCCGCGACCCGGCGGCGGATCTCGACGTCCTCGGCGTCCGGGCGCAGCGCGCGGATGACCGCCCGCGCGTACCGTTCGGTCTGGAGCAGTCCCGGCACCAGCAGCGCCTGGAACGCGCAGAGCGAGCTCGCGTCGGCTTCCAGCCCGACGAACGTGCCGGTGAACACCTCGTTGTAGGCGTGCCACCAGCCTCGCTTGCGGGCCTCGCGGGCCAGCTGGACGAGCGCCTCCTGCTCGTCACCGGTGATCCCGTAGAGCGCCAGCATGTCGCGGGCGTCACGCGGGGTGACGCCGACATGCCCGGTCTCGATGCGGCTGATCTTCGAAGCGGAGCACTCGAGCTTCTCGCCGACCTCGTCGATCGTCAGGTCCGCCGCCTCGCGCAGCCGCCTCAGCTCGCTCGCGAGCCTCCGGCGGCGAACGGTGGGGCTCTGTCCCCTCGCCATAGCGGCACCTCCGGATATCACGATGTCTGCACCCGATATCTAACCAGCCGAGCGCACGATCGGTGGAGCATTAACACGACGCCGATTCCCGGCCGTTACGCGTCCCTGCAAATTGCAGAGTGCTCTTGTATCCTCGCATCCTGCCTTGCGAGGTACGGTGTCGCGGTACCAGCCGGTTTCGGTGCCGAGGCCCCTGAGCAGGGTAGACGATGGCCGCCCGAAGTGCCGCGTGGCCATTTCCGGTGAAGGGGTCCGGGGCCGTCCCCCGATCGATCCCGGGCCCCTTCGCCATGCTTGATGCCCCATTCCCGGGCGCGCTATTCGGTGCATTTGTCGCCCGGGAGGGTGATTTCAGACGACCCGCAGCAGGCCTTCCTGGACCACGGTCGCGATATGCGTGCCGTCCTCGGCGAAGAACCGGCCGGTGGCCAGGCCGCGCGCGTTGGACGCCGTCGGGGAAGCGCTGTCGTAGAGGAACCACTCGTCGGCGCGGAACGGCCGGTGGAACCACAGCGCGTGGTCGAGGCTGGCGCCGAGCACCTTGTCGGTGTCCCAGTAGACGCCGTGGCGCGCGAGCACCGAGTCGAGCAGCGTCATGTCGGAGGCGTAGGTGAGCATGCAGACGTGCAGCAGCTGCTCGTCGGGCAGCTTGCCGTCGGCACGCATCCAGACCTGGTTACGCGCGGGGCGCTCGCCGGTCTCCCGGGTGATCCACGGCGGCTCGTTGACGTACCGGAGGTCGATGGGGCGCGGCCGGCCGTGCGCGCCGATGCCGTAGCCCGCGGCACGCTCCATCAGCGTCGGCAGGGATTCGGGGCGCGGGACGTCCGGCATCTCCTCGGCGTGCTCGATGCCCGGCTCCTCCTTCTGGAAGGAGGCCGACATCGAAAAGATCGCCTTGCCGTGCTGGATCGCGACGACCCGGCGGGTGGTGAACGAGCGGCCGTCGCGAATGCGGTCGACCTCGTAGACGATCGGCACGCTCGGGTCGCCACCGCGGATGAAGTAGGCGTGCAGCGAGTGGACCTTGCGCTCCTCGGGCACCGTCCGCCCGGCCGCGACCAGCGCCTGCCCCGCGACCTGCCCGCCGAACACCCGCACCGGCGAGTGCGCCGGGGAGACGCCGCGGAAGATGTTCTCCTCGATCTTCTCGAGGTCGAGCAGCGCGATCAGGCGGTCGAGCACCGGCTGGCCACCGCCGGGGAGCTCGTCCCCGGCCGCGGCAGCCCTGGCCATTTCAGTCATGGCCGAACCCTATGCCGCGGGTGTCCGCGGCGTCCCTTGTGCGTGGTCGTCTTCACCGGGTGGAAGGACTCGTGAGTGGCGCGGCCGGTTAGAACCGGCCGCGCCACTCACGAGTACTCAGGCGTGGTCGTCTTCGCCGAGGCGGTGGACGCGGATCAGGTTGGTCGACCCGATGGTCCCCGGCGGCGAGCCGGCCACGATGACGACCAGGTCGCCCTTGCTGTACTTGCCCATCTCCAGCATCGCGTGGTCGACCTGCTGGATCATCTGGTCGGTGGAGTCGACCTTCGGCACGATCCGGGTGGTGGTGCCCCAGGTCATCGACAGCTGGCTGCGCACGCACTCCTCCGGCGTGAACGCCAGTAGCGGCAGCCGGGTGTGCAGCCGGGCCAGCCGGCGGACGGTGTCGCCGGACTGCGTGAACGCGACGAGTGCCTTGGCGTTGAGCCGCTCGCCGATGTCGCGGGCAGCGTAGGAGATCACGCCGCGCTTGGTGCGGGGCACGTGCGAGAGCGGCGGCACGATCGGCGAGTCGGTCTCGACCGCCTCGATGATCCGGCCCATCGTCTCGACGACCTCGATGGCGTAGCGGCCGACGCTCGTCTCGCCGGAGAGCATCAGCGCGTCGGCGCCGTCGAGCACCGCGTTCGCGACGTCGGAGGCCTCGGCGCGGGTCGGCCGGGAGTTGTTGATCATCGACTCGAGCATCTGCGTCGCGACGATGACCGGCTTCGCGTTCTCGCGGCAGATCTGGATGGCGCGCTTCTGCACCAGCGGGACCTGCTCCAGCGGCAGCTCGACACCGAGGTCGCCGCGGGCGACCATCACCGCGTCGAAGGCCAGCACGATGGCCTCGAGGTTGTAGACCGCCTCGGGCTTCTCGATCTTGGCCACCACGGGGAGACGTCCCTTGCCGACCCGGTCCATCACCTGGTGCACCAGGTCGATGTCGGCGGGCGAGCGCACGAACGACAGCGCGATGAAGTCGACGCCCAGCTCGAGCGCGAATTCGAGGTCTTCGATGTCCTTTTCGGACATCGCGGGCACGGAGACGTCCATGCCGGGCAGCGAGACGCCCTTGTTGTTGCTGACCGGGCCGCCCTCGGTCACCTCGCAGATCACGTCCGGGCCCTCGACGCCCTTGACCACCAGGCCGACCTTGCCGTCGTCGACGAGCAGCCGGTCGCCGGGCTTGGCGTCCTTCGCCAGGCCCTTGTAGGTGGTCGAGACGCGGTCATGGGTGCCCGCGACGTCCTCGACGGTGATACGGACGATGTCGCCGTTGTGCCACTCGACCGGCCCGCCGGCGAAGGTGCCGAGGCGGATCTTCGGGCCCTGCAGGTCGGCGAGGATGCCGACCGCGCGGCCGCTCGCGGCCGCCGCGTCCCGAATCAGGTCGTAGACCTGCTTGTGGTCACCGTGGCTTCCGTGACTGAAGTTCATCCTCGCGACGTCCATTCCGGCGTCGACGAGGGCCCGCATCTTTTCCGGCGTAGCGGTGGCGGGGCCAAGGGTACAAACGATCTTCGCGCGTCGGCTCACGTTCGCACAGCGTAGTCCCTCTCCGCCCGCAAGTCTGTACCGATACCGAATGTTCAGAAAACAGGTTCAGAACCCGTAACCTGCGTCATCGTTACGGTGGTTCGTTCTAGCGACGTGGCTGCTCACTGGGGCCAACCCGGTCGCGCGCCCACTCGTTGAACTCGCGGAGCTGGCGCCAGGCCTTGCGCACGCGGTCCAGCGCGCCGCGCTCGTGGAGGACGTCGTCGGGTGCCCAGGAGCGCGCGACGTAGACCGAGCGGTACTTGAGGAGCTCGAGCCGGGGGTGGTCGTCGGCGAACCCGCGCGGCTTGGACTTCAGCCGGTCACCGTGGATCTCCCAGCCCGCCTTCTTGAGTTTGGCGAGGATCCTCTCCAGCGCCTGCCCGTGCAGCTCGGTGTCGACCGCCTTGCGGAACCGGGCGATCTGGTCGGAGGCGAGATGGAAGCAGCCACCGCCGACCCGCAGGCCCGCGGCGCTGATCTCGACGTAGTACGCGCCGCCGCCGCGGCCCTGCTCGACGACCGCGCCGCAGTTCGTCTTGTAGGGCGTCTTGTCCTTGGCGAACCGGACGTCACGGTAGGGCCGGAACACCTTGCCCTCGCCGAAGCCGTCGGCGAACTCGCCGGTCAGCTCGGCGAGCAGGGCCTCCATCGGCTCCCGGACATCGCCCTTGTAGGTGGCCAGGTTGTCGTCCCAGTACGGCTTCGAGTTGTCGGCCTCCAGGCCGTCGAAGAACTCCACCGCGTGTTCGCCGAATCCGCTGAACTTCACCCCGGCACTTTAGGCTGGGCAAGACTCGTGAGCGTTGCGGGCGGTTCTAACCGCCCGCAACGCTCACGAGTCCTTAATCTTGATCCCCGGTGCGGCCTTACCTCGCGACGGCCGTGATCAGCTCGCCGCCGGTGGTGTCGCCCGAGAGCTCCCAGAACATCGCGCCGCCCAGGCCCTGATTCTTGGCGTAGGAGATCTTCCCGGCGATGGTCGCCGGGGTGTCGTAGCTCCACCAGTTGCTGCCGCACTTGGCATACGCGGTGCCCGCCACGGTCCCGGTCGCCGGGCAGCTGTTCTTCAGGACCTTGTAGTCCTCGATGCCCTGCTCGTAGGTTCCCGGCGCCGGCCCGGTCGCGGTGCCGCCCGGCGCGCTCTGCGAGACGCCCGACCAGCCGCGGCCGTAGAAACCGATGCCCAGCAACAGTTTGCTCGCCGGGACGCCCTTGCTCTTCAGCTTCTGGATCGCCGCGTCCGAGTAGAAGCCCGCGGTCGGGATTCCGCTGTAGGACGTCAGCGGCGAGTGCGGGGCCGTCGGGCCCTGCGCCGCCCACGCGCCGAAGTAGTCGTACGTCATCACGTTGTACCAGTTGACGTACTGCGCGGCGCCCGCGTAGTCGGCGGCGTCGATCTTGCCGCCGGACGTGCCGTCGGCGGTGATCGCCGCCGTGACCAGTTTCGAGGAGCCGAACTTCGAGCGCAGCGCCGACATCAGGTTCTTGAACGCCGCCGCGCCGCTGGTGTCACAGCTCAGACCGCACGCGTTCGGGTACTCCCAGTCGATGTCGATGCCGTCGAAGACACCGGCCCACCGCGGGTCGTTGACCAGGTTGTAGCAGGAGTTCGCGAACGCCGCCGGGTTCGCCGCGGCCTGCCCGAAGCCGCCCGACCAGGTCCAGCCGCCGAACGACCAGATCACCTTCAGCCCGGGGTGTTTGGCCTTCAGCTTCTTGAGCTGGTTGAAGCTGCCCGCCAGCGGCTGGTCCCAGGTGTCCGCGACACCGTCCACACTGCCCGCGGCGTCGTAGGTCTTCTGGTAATCGGCATAGGCGTCACCGAGGGCGCAGCCGCCGTTCGTGACGTTGCCGAACGCGAAGTTGATGTGTGTCAGCTTCGACGCCGAGCCCGACGTCTCGATGTTCTTCACGTGGTAGTTGCGGCCGTAGACACCCCACTCGGTGAAGTAGCCGACGACCTTTCCGACCGAAGCTTCGGTGGCGGCTGAGGCGGTCGATGCGACGGTGGCCGGGACTGCCACGCCGATGGTGGCCAGCGCGGCCGAGGCCACGACGGTCAGCAAGGCCGAAAGGCTCTTCCTGCGGGTACGAGACATGCCTTCTCCCTTCGGAGAATAACCAAGTACGGGGAAGCCGATCCGGTGGAGATGTAACAACGGTAAGTGGACTAGACCATCAGGTCAATGGTTTAGACCTATTGGTCCCGTGGACGCATCTCGCATTCCTTGACAGGAATATGCCTGACGAGACATATTTCCAGGGTGATGCACACCTTCGACGTTCTGGCCGAACCACGCCGCCGCACGATCCTCGACCTGCTCCGGGACGGCGAGCGGTCGGTCGGCGAGCTGGTCGAGGAGCTGAATCTCAGCCAGCCGGCGGTATCGAAACACCTTCGCGTCCTTCGCGAGGCCGGGCTCGTGAAATTCCGGGTCGCCGCCCAACGGCGGTGTTACGAGCTGAGCCCCGAACCCCTGGCCGAAATCGACGCCTGGCTCGCGCCCTATCGCCATTTCTGGGCCGGCCGGCTGGACGCGCTGGAGCGCCGCCTCGACGACACGCCCGGCTGAGTGGTGACCACTAAGGCTCGGTCTC
>CAVXMR010000040.1:0-472326 GCA_963762765.1 uncultured Actinomycetota bacterium | reverse complement strand
TGTAGACGAGCCCGCCGCTCTCGTGGTTGACGTTGGCGAGGAACGCCGCGGCTTCCTGCTTCTTCACCGTGTCGCTGCCGGTGTTCGCGAAGCCGGGGTACGCGCTGAGCGCCGCGGTCAGGCCGGAGTAGGTGAGAAGGGATTCCGGCTCGGGAACATCTGGTTGAACTGCGCTTCCGAGACGACGAAACCGCTGGGTGTGCCCGGGTTTCCTGGATCGCCGGGTGTGCCGCTGCAGCTGTAGGGCTCCCAGAACCAGGTGCTGACGACGGGGTCGTAGCCGGGATTGGCGTTCTTGGCCCGGTAGTAGTTCCCGTTGGTGTACTTGACGATCGCGCCGACGTCGTACCACTGGCCCGCGACCCAGTTCGGGTAGCTGCAGCTCGTCCCGCCGCCACCGCCGGTGTCGCAGCCGTACGGCTGCCAGAACCAGGTGCTGATGACCGGGTCATAGCCCGGGTTCGCGTTCACGGCGCGGTAAGCCTTGCCGTCGGTGTAGCGGACGATCGCGCCCACGTCGTACCACTGCCCGGCGACCCAGGCCGGGTAGCTGCTGCAGGCGGCGGCCTCGGCCTGCGGGGTGGCGCCGGAGGCCAGCGGGATGCCGACGACGAGGGCGGCGGCGGTCGCCATCGCGGCTAGGGAGGCGAGGAGGCGTCTTCTCATACCGACCACTTCCTAAGAGAGGCGCGGAAAACCCGACGTGAGACGTCCGGTGTTACGGCGGCGGGGGAGATGTGTGGCAACTAGACCAGATTGGTCTAGTCCAGTCAAGGTGTGGGTCGGTGCCTTACGGACCACGGCGGGCGGCGGTATGGACCAGTTGTGGCAGACGCGCTGGGGTCGGGTTCTCGTGAGTGGTAAGTAGGGTTCTATTGAGCGGTAAGGCAAACGTGGCGTGCTGCGGCTTCGAGGACTCGTGAGCGTTGCGGGCGGTTAGAACCGCCCGCAACGCTCACGAGCCCGTCGGCAGGTCCCCCTCGCTTCACCACGCCACCTTTGACCTACCCCTCAATAACCCGACTTACCACTCACGAGACCCAACCCCAGCGGCAGCCTCAGTTTTCGGTGTGGTGCCGAAGCCAGCGGTGTTTCGCACGCCGGGTCGTCAGGTGCAGGCGGTCGAGTTCGGTCTGTGCCTTCGTCTGGGCCACGCGGTCGCCGAGGCCGGTGTAGAGCCGGTGCGCGCGGTGGAAGAATTCGGCCGCGCGCTCGGGTTCGCCGAGGTCGTGGTGAATGTGCCCGAGGTGGTCGACGGCTTGGGCTTCACTGAGCCGGTCGCCGAGCTGGTGGGCGAGGAACAGCGCGCGCGTGAAGGCCGCTCGTGCCGAGTGCTGCCTGCCGGTGCTGCGTTGTACGGAACCGAGGACGAGCAGGCTGAGCGTCTCGCCGACATGGTTGTCGAGTTCGATGTAGAGGACCAGCGCCCGGCCACCATGAGCGGCCGCGGCCCGATGGTCCCCGGTGCCGAGCGCCAGTGTCGCCAGGCTCAGCAGAACGCTTGCGATGCCGTGGCGGTTGCCCAGGCTCGTGTACCGCGTTTGTGCGCGGGTGAGGCATTCCGCGGCCTCGGCGTATTCGGCGAGCTCGATGTGCACTTGGCCGAGCTCGACCAGCGCGGCCGCCTCGCCGAAGTGGTTGCCGCACTGCCGGTGCAGCACATGCGCCTGGGCGAGGCTTCCGGCCGCCGCCCGGGTTTCGCCGAACCGGAACTGGATCCGGCCGAGATCGGTCAACCCCCAGGATTCGTCGGCGACATGGCGATGCCTGATCGCCGCGGCGACCACGGTCTCGTGCACGGCCAGGGCGTCATGCCAGTGGCCGGACTGGTCGAGATACGGATGGACGGCGACGGCGAGTTCGGCGGCTTGGCGGGGACGGCGATGGGTGGCGGCGTAGGTGATGGCCGCGCGGATGGTCGCCTTCTCCTTGCCCAGCCAGGTGATCGCGGCACGCTCGGTGAAGAAATCGGGGGTACAGATGGGAAGTGCCGCTGAATGTGCGGGCCGTGGCGCCTGCGACAGGACATATCGGCTCGCCGCGCGGATCGTGGTGACGTAGTAGCCGAGCAGACGGTCGATCGCCGCGTCGTCGTCGGCCGGGTCCATGCCGAAGGTCGCGCTGGAGGCGCGGGCCAGGTCGTGCATCCGGTAGCGGCCCGGTTCCGGCTCCTCCAGCAGATTGGTGCGGTGGAGCGCGTCGAGGCGGTCGCGGGTCTTGTCGAGATCGTCGTCGTCGAGGGCGGCCGCGGCGTAGGCGTCGATGTGCGTGCCGGGGTGCAGGGCGAGGCGGCGGAACAGCCGTTGCTGATCGGCGGTGAGGTCGCCGTACGACAGGTCGAACGCGGCCGCGACAGTCCGGTCGTCCGAACGGAAGTCGCGCAGCCGGCCGCGGGCGCTCGCGAGGTCCTCGACCAGGTGCCGGGCCGTCCAGCTCGGGTGGCTGTGCAGCCGCCCGGCGGTCAGCGCGACGGCCAGCGGCAGGTACCCGCACAGCACCATCAGTTCGGCGACCGCGTCGAGGTCGTGCCGGTGCTCGCGGGTGCGGGCGGTGAACATCGCGGCGGCGTCCGCTGCGGACAGTTCCTGCAGGGACAGCGGGTGGCCCTCGAGCCGGCGCCGGCTCGTGACCAGCACCAGGCAGCCGGGTCCGGCGGGCAGCAACGGCCGGATCTGGTCGTCACTGACGGCGTCGTCGAGGATCAGCAGGACCTTCCGGCCGGCGAGCTGCTCGCGCCACAGCCGCGCCCGGTCATCGGGGTCGGGTGGGATGCCGCGGGCGGCGACACCCCAGGTGAGCAGCAGCGACGCGAGCGCGTCGGCCGGCTCGCGGCCCTGGAGGTCGAGGAAGAACCGACCGTCGGGGAACCGCGCGGCGAGCTCGTGCGCGGCATGCACGGCGAACGCCGTCTTGCCGACACCCGGCAGCCCGTCGAGCGTGAAGATCGAGGCCTCGTCGCGCTCGATGGACCGGACCAGGCGGGCGAAGTCGTCCGCGCGGCCGGTGAAGAGGGGGATGTCGGGCGGCAGGGTGGGCCGGGCCGGGGTGGGCGCCTGGCGCGGCTCGAGGTGTGCGCGATTCGGGGCGAACGGGTGGTCCGGCAGGCAGATCCAGCCGGTCGCGGCGGTTTCCTTGACCGTCACCCGGACCGGCCGGAACGTCGAGGCGTCCAGGTTGTTGCTGGCGCGGACCACTTCATGGAAGAACCAGTTCGACGTGATCAGCGCGAGCACACCGGGCGAATCGGTGAGCGCGGAGCGCAACGACGAGGCTTCGAGAAGCCGAAATGTCCGATTGATCGACGGTGCCGTCACTCCGTGGTCGTCATAGGTGACTTCACCGGCGTTCAATGCCATTCGCAACCGGATCCGTTCTTCCGGCCGATGTGTTTCGTTGTGGTCGCGGAGTGCTTTCGCAAGGGCCGAAGGGAGGTATTCCACGAACGGGGCCTTCGGAAGTTGCGCGGGCGCCAGGATGAACACGCCGTCGCCGGTGCATTCCCGGCGGCATTCCGCCCACGGCAGGCCCGCCTCGCCGAACGCCTGCTCGAGGGCCAGGTGGAGGCCGGCCCGCACGGCCAGGCGGTGCGGGGTGGTCTTGCGTAGATCGCCGTATCCCTCGACGTCCACCACGAGGATCGTGTGGTGCACTGCCGGTTGCAGGTCGCCCATGCGAACCCCTCTAGTGATCATGCATGTGCCGATGCACGTGCATACCATAGCTCGGGAAGGTCGCGGCCGCACCGGTCAAATTCTTGACAGTCCATAATGGATAGAGGTCGCGGAATGCCGTTCACCGCGAAATCCGGAGAATCGATCGGCTGCGGGAGGGGAATCGATTGCGTAATCCGCAATGCGGGCGGGGGATGCCCTGAACGGCCCGAGATTGCGCCGGTTGGGTGCCTTCTTGCCTTGAGTTTGCCTCGGTCATCCGCCGATCGGGTGGGAAATCAGTGAACTTCTCGAGTCATCCGTACGTCGAAGCACACTGTCGACATCTCGTAAGTGAAGGCGATCCCACGGGGGCGCGGAAACGGAGACACGATCCATGGGCCGGTACGACCGGACCGACCTGGGGGCCTACAGCCTGGGGTTGCTCGAAGACCCGGAGGCCGCCGAAGTCGAGCGCCATCTCGCGTCGTGCTCGGACTGCCGTCAGGAGGTCCGGGAGTTCAAGGCCGTCCGCGAAATGCTGAACTACCTCGGCCGCAGACGCGAGGACTCCTGAGGTTCCTCCCGCGGCGTGGCGGCTTTGAGGGTCCGCAGGACCGGGGCGGTTTCCAGGGTGCGGATGGCGTCGAGCCTGCCGAGCCGATGCGTCAGGTAGCGGTGGAGCTCGGCCGGGTCGGCGCAGAGTGCGTTCGCGATGAGGTTGGTCGGGCCGGTGGTGGCGGCGACGACGGCGAGTTCGGCGTGCGTGGCCAGCGTCTTCCCGACGCGGTCGAGGTGGCTGGGCGCGACGGTCATCCAGAGCAGGGCTTCGGTGGTCACGCCGAGCAGCATCGGCTTGACCTCCAGGTCGAAGAAGATCGAGCCCGACGCCTGGAGGTCGGCGAGCCGGCGGGTGACGGTGGCTGGTGACCAGCCGGTGGCCTCCGCGAGGTCGGCGAGGCTCGCGCGGCCGTCGTGCGCGAGCGCGGTCATCAGGTCGTCGTCGCGGTCGGAAAGCGGGTGGCCCGGCGTGGCCGGCGGCGGTGGGGTGAGGGCTTCGATCTGCGCCGGCGTGAGGGAGTTCGCCCGGCCGAGCCAGCCGGCCGGGCCGCCGAAGTAGCGGTGCAGCATCAGGTGTGCCGAGACGCCGGTGATGCTGGCCGTGCGCGGGATGTCGCGCAGGAGCAGGGCGTGGTCGCCCGGGCTGGGCGTCTGGACGATGGTGAAGATCTCGGTGCCGCCCGAGGTGAGCTTGACCCACGTGGTGTCGGGGCGGCGGACCAGCGCGTGCGCGAGATCCTGCGCGACGTGCGGCGCCGCGGTCAGCCGGACCATCCACTGGGCCTGCCCGGCGCGTTGCGGATCCGGGAGTCCGACGATGCGAAGCCCCGCTTCGGCGCGAAGCCGCCGGTAGCGCCGCGCGATGGTCTGCGTCGAGACGCCGAGGACCGTGCCGATCTTGGTGAAGGGCGCGCGGCCGTCCACGTGAAGCGCGTGGATCAAAGCGTGGTCGACGTCGTCGAGCGTGGTCATATCAGTCATTGAACACGTCTGTTTGGAAGAAATCATCCAGTCATTCGTCGTAGATGGAACGGCAGCTGAGCTATCGCGCACCCTTTGAGCGTGAGAGAAAAGGGGGCCGAGGTGCCGACGATGACGCGCTACCGCTGGCGGTGGGCCGCACTGGCCGTGCTGCTGACCGCCGAGGCGATGAACCTGCTGGACGCCACGATCGTGCAGGTCGCCGGGCCGGTGATCCACTCCGGACTGCCCGGGCCGGAGTCGGACATCCCGTGGTTCAGCGCCGCGTACACGCTGCCGTTCGCGGTTTTCCTGATCACCGGCGGCCGGCTCGGGGACATCCTCGGCCGCGGCCGGGTGTTCCGGATCGGCGTAGCCGGGTTCGTGCTCGCGTCGATCGCCTGCGCGCTGGCGGGGTCGGCCGACGTGCTGATCGGGGCACGCGCGGTGCAGGGCGCGGCCGCGGCGATCATCATCCCGCAGACGATCGGGCTGATCAGGGCGCTGTTCGACGGCGACGAACGGGCGAAGGCGCTGGGAAGCATCGGGCCGGTGATGGGGCTGTCGGCGATCTGCGGGCCGCTGCTCGGCGGGGTGCTGACGCAGGGGTGGGGCTGGCGGTCGGTGTTCCTGGTGAACGTGCCGCTCGGGCTCGCGGTGTTCCTCGCCGCTTCGCTGCTTCGCGAGGACCGTGCTGCTTCGCGGCCACGGCTTGACTTCGCCGGGACGGCGTTGGTCGTGGCCGGCGCCGGGCTCGTGGTGTACCCGCTGATCGAGCGGCCCTTCGGTGGCTGGTCGTCGTGGGCGATGCTCGCCGGCGGGGTGGCGTTGCTGGTGCTGTTCGGATTCCACCAGCGGCAGAGTTCCGGGCCGCTGGTCGAGACGAGCTTGTTCGCGAACCGGGGGTTCCCGGCCGCGCTGGTGGGTTCGCTGCTGTTCTTCGCGGTGATGTCCGGGGTGCTGCAGGTGGTGCCGATGCAGCTTCAGCTGGGGCTCGGCGTCGACGTCCGGACTGCCGGGCTGACGTTGCTGCCGCTCTCAGCCGGGCTCGCGGTGTCGTCGTGGGTTTCCGGGAGCTGGCTGGTGCCGCGGTTCGGCGCGCGGGTGATGTTCGCCGGGCTGGGGCTCCTGCTGGTCGGAATCCTTGCGGCAGCAGGGGTTTACGCGGGTGGGGTGGACGCGTATCCGTGGCCGCTGCTCGGGCCGTTGGGACTGTGCGGGCTCGGCATGGGGACGTTCACCGTGCCGTTCTTCACGACGGCGTTGCAGCGGGTGCGGCCGCCCGAGACCGGGTCGGCCGCCGGGCTGCTCAACGCGGTGCAGCAGCTCGGCGGCACGCTCGGGGTCGCGCTGCTCGGTGGGATCTACCTGGACACGGCGTCGGCGCCGGCCGCGCTCGGTCTCGCGGCCGGGCTGGTCGCGGCCGCCGCGTGCGCGGTGGCGCCGATGCTGCCTAGTAGTCGTCGCGGCCGGTGAAGATCTGTTCCAGCAGCTCGGCCGCGCCCGCGACGAGTTCCAGCGGGTCGACGAACTCGTTGATGTCCAGGTTGATCAGCGGGAGCGAGTGCCGGAGCACGATGTGCTCGCCCATGATCGCGGCACCGCCGACCACGATGGTGTTGCCGATTTCGGTGAGGACCTCGTTCAGGTCGACCTCCGCGGCCTTCGCGAACGGGGTGGCGATCTGCACCCAGTCCTCTTTCTGGTCGAGGATCTCGCGGGCGATCACCATGATCTGGGCGCGGCCTTCGGTGTCCTCGTCGGCGGCGAACCGCATCCGGATCCGGATCTCGTCGGGCTCGGTGCGCACCACCTCGTAGGTCTGCCTGATGTAGGTGACCAGATCGCCCCAGTCCGCCACTGCGCCTCCGCTGCTGCTCGGTGAATTCGGATACTCAGCGTAGTCCGATGCGGTCGAGGTCGGCGAGCGCGTCGGCGGGGAGTTCGAGGTCGGCGGCGGCGAGGTTTTCCCGCAGGTGAGCCAGGGACGACGTGCCGGGGATGAGCAGCATCGACGTCGAACGCTGGAGCAGCCAGGCCAGCGCGACCTGCATCGGCGTGGCTTCGAGACGCGCGGCGACGTCGTTGAGGAGGTCCGACTGCAGCGGGCTGAACCCGCCGAGCGGGAAGTAAGGAACGAAGGCGATGCCCTCGGCGGCGCACTTGTCGACGAGGGCGTCGTTCTCGCGGTGGGCGAGGTTGTACTCGTTCTGCACGCACACGACGGGCGCGATCGCCTGGGCCTCGTCGACCTGCTCGGCGCTCACGTGACTGAGCCCGAGATGGCGGATGAGTCCCTTCTCGCGCAGCTCGGCCAAGGCGCCGAAGGGTTCGGAGAGATCCAGCGGCACGGGGAAGTCGTGCGTGGCGTTGCTCAGCCGGAGGTTGACCACGTCGAGGGCTTCCACGCCGAGGTTGCGCAGGTTGTCGTGCACGGCCTCGGTGAGGTCCTCGGGAGACAGGGCGGGCGGCCACCCCTTGTCCGGCGTCCGCTTCGCGCCGACCTTGGTGACGATCCGGAGGTCGCCGGGGTAGGGATGCAGCGCCTCCTTGATCAGCTGATTGACCGTGTGCGGACCGTAGTAGTCACTGGTGTCGACGTGAGTGACCCCGCGGTGGACGGCTTCCTTCAGCACGGCGACGGCGGCGTCGTGATCCCGCGGCGGCCCCCAGACCCCGGGCCCGGCCAGCTGCATGGCCCCGTACCCGACCCGCGTGACGGCCATTTCCCCGCCCAGCACGAACGTCCCACCCAGCACGGCCACGGCTCCTCCTGATGATCGGTGTGTCGTCCATCTAAGTACGCGAGTCGTCCATCCAGGTACGCGAGTTCGCCGTCTGGGTACGCGAGTTCACCGTTCCGGGCTCAGGCGCAGGCGTTCTTCGCGGCCAGGACGCGGGTCGCGGACTCCTGCACCCGCGATTTCGGCAGCTCGCCGGACTGAACCGCCTGGACCAGCCGGTTCAGCACCTCGTCGGTGCGGCCGCCGGACGACCAGAGCGCCTGGTCCGCGCCCGCTTGCAGGGCTTTCAGGACCGCGTCCGGGAGGGAGTACTGCTCGGTGATCGCGCGCATCGCGCCCAGGTCGTCCGTGAGGACCGGGCCCGTGAAGCCGTATTCGCCGCGAAGGAGCTGGTACGCCGGCGGAGACAGCGACGCGGCGGCGCCGTTGGTCAGGTCGGGAACGTCGAGGTGGCCGACCATCACCGCGACCTGGCCGTAGTCGGCCAGGTTCAGGTAGGGGATCAGGTCGTCGGTGCGCAGCTGCGCGAGCGGAGGCGTGCGGACCAAGCCCTTGTGCGAGTCGCCCGACGCGTGGCCGTGGCCCGGGAAGTGCTTCAGCACCGGCTCGATGCCCGCTTCGCGGAGGCCGGTGGCGAACGCCGTCGCGTACGTCTTCACGCGGGCGGGGTCGGGGCTGAAGGAACGGTCGCCGATCACCGTGTCGTCCGGCGCGTCGGTGACGTCCGTGTCCGGAGCGAAGTCCACGGTGACGCCGCGGGCGATCAGCTGCTGACCACGTCGGACGGCCAGGGCGTGGACTTCCTCCGGCGTCTTCGTGGCGGCCAGTTCGCGGGCAGACGGGAGCGAGCCGTCCAGGTCGTCGATGCGCTGGACGCGGCCGCCTTCCTCGTCCACCGCCACCGAGAGAGGGAGCGTCGAGGCGTCGCGGACCGCGTCCAGAGCGCCGTCCTTGAGGAGAGCGGTCTCGTTGCCGCCGATGAAGATGCCGCCGATCTGCTCGTCCTTCACGAGCTTCACGGCGGACGGCGGGTTGGCCGCGTTGACGCCGACCATCACGAGCTGGGCGACCTTGTGCCGGGTGTCCATGCTCGCCAGGAGCGGGCCGCAGGTGCCGGGCCGGGCGAGCGCGACGCCGGGCCGGGGGATCGCCGAGCCGTCGACGGTTCGGGGTTGCAGGCCCGCCACCAGCAGCGTCACCACCAGCGCGCAGATCGCGAGTGCGGCTGCGATTCGATACCGTCGGCTCATTGGTCCCTTCACCCGTTCGTGTGGCGTCCGACGGTAGCGGAACCGGTGGAACACCCCCAACTTCACGTCGTGAAGAATGGGTCCCTCGGCGGTAGAGAATTCATGAAGGCGCCCTCTCCAGACTGGCTCTCGCCTGGGGACCGACGCATGACCCAAGGAGGGGCTTGATGGATCCGGTGCGCGTGACGGCGTGGGCGTCCGATCCGATCGCGCTGACGGGACTGATCGGCCACCTGCAGTCCCGGCCCGAACTGCTGGTCCTGCCAGGCAATCGACGCAGTGAAGCGGCCGTACTGGTCTTCGCGGTCGGCCAGGTGAACCGCGAGGTCATGGCGGCGCTGCGGTCGGCCGCGGCGGAGTCGCCTGCCGCGATCGTGCTGGTGACGGGGCATGTCGACGTCGAGCACCTCGGCGCGCTCGCCGAGTGCCACGTCGCGGCGGTGCTGCCGCGGACCGCGATCGCCGGTGACCGGCTGGTCGGGAGTGTCATCGCGGCCGCGCACGGGCGGGAGACGTCGCTGCGCGATCAGATCGAGAGCCTCGACGAGACCAACGGCCGCAGCGCGTTGTCGGCGCGCGAGGTCGACGTGCTGCGGCTGATGGCGGAGGGCTGGGACACCGCGGAGATCGCCGGGAAGCTCTGCTATTCGGAGCGGACCGTCAAGAACGTCATCTATGCCTTGACGAACCGGCTGAACCTGCGCAACCGACCGCACGCCGTCGCGTATGCCCTGCGCGCCGGTGTGATCTGAGGGAAGCTCACGTCGTGAGAACGATCGCACGCCGGGCCGCGCTCGCGGCCGCGCTGGTCCTGCTGCTCTCCGCGTGCAGCGCCGGCGGAACGCCGGGGAAGATCAAGCTCACCATCGCCACCTTCGGCGAGTTCGGGTATGAGCCGCTGCTCGCGCAGTACCAGCAGCAGCACCCGGACGTCGAGGTGCAGAACCGAGTCACCGATTTCGACACCCACCACAAGGGACTCGCGACGCAGCTCGCCGCCGGCCGCGGGGCCGCCGACGTCGTCGCGATCGAGGAGCAGTACATCCCGCAGTACCTGGCGGCGAAGGACAAGTTCGTCGACCTGGGCGAGTTCGGCGCGCGTGACCTGGAAAAGCAGTGGGCGCCGTGGAAGTGGGCGCAGGGCACGTCGAACGGCTACGTGCTCGGCCTCGGCACCGACATGGGCAGCCTCGCGCTCTGCTACCGGCGTGACCTGTTCGCCAACGCCAAGCTGCCCACCGACCGCGCCGAGGTCGCCAAGCTGGTGCCGACGTGGGACGCGTACGCGGCCCTCGCCGACCGGTTCACCGCGGCCACGCCGGACGTCAAGTTCGCCGACTCGGCGGGCACTGTCTACACCGCGATGGTGAACCAGCAGCCGGAAAACTACTTCGCCAAGGCGGACGATTCGTTCATCGCCGACAAGAACCCCAACGTCCGCGCCGCTTTCTTCCTCGCCGGCGGCATCGGCGCGAAGGGGGAGACGGCGAAGGCCACGACGTTCACGCAGACCTGGAACGTGGCCATCAAGCAGGGCACCTTCGCCACCATCGCGTGCCCGGCCTGGATGCTGAGCCAGATCAAGCAGGCCGGCGGTGACGGCAACGCGGGCAAATGGGACGTCACGACCGTGCCCGGCGGCAGCGGTAACCAGGGCGGCTCGTTCCTGACGGTGCCGAAGCAGGGCCAGCACCAGAAGGAGGCGTACGAGCTCGCTCGCTGGCTCACCGCGCCGGAGCAGCAGAAGAAGCTGTTCCTCTCCGACGGAATCCTGTCCAGCGAGCCGAGCGTGTACCAGGATCCCGAGGTCATCGCGCACACGGATCCGTACTTCGGCAACGCGCCGCTCGGGCAGCTCTTCGCGACTTCGGCCGACAGCCTGCGTCCCAACTACCGGGGCATGCACGACGCCGACGTGCGGCCGGAGTTCGGGCGGGCGCTCGGCAGGATCGAGGACAAGACGCAGAACGTCGACGAGGCCTGGGCCGACGCGCTGCGGCAAGCCCGCGCAGCACTGAAGTAGCACGGCGTGTGGCAAGGGCTCCCGCAGTTCGACCGCAAGGTCACGCCGTTGCTGCTCATCGCGCCGTTTTTCGCGCTGTTCGCCGTGTTCGGGCTGTACCCGCTGCTCTACACGGCCTGGGTTTCGCTGCACGACTGGCACCTGATCAACGGCGAGCAGCACTTCACCGGTCTCGCCAACTACGGCGAGCTGATCGGTGACCCGAACTTCTACAACGCGCTGGCGAACACCATCGGTATCTTCCTGCTCGCGGCGGTGCCGGAATTCCTGCTGGCACTGGGCATCGCGGCGCTGCTGGACCGGCCGCTGCGCGCGGCGACGTGGTGGCGGACCGGGATCCTGCTGCCGAACGTCGTCTCGGTGGTGGCTGTCGGACTCGTCTTCGGGCAGCTGTACAGCCACGACTTCGGAGTGGTGAACGAGGTACTCGGCTGGTTCGGCGTCGAGCCGATTTCGTGGCAGAGCTCGACGTGGTCCTCGCACATCGCGGTGGCGTCCATGGTGATGTGGCGGTGGACCGGCTACAACGCGCTGATCTACCTGTCGGCGATGCAGGCCGTGCCGCGGGAGCTGTACGAGGCCGCGGAGATCGACGGCGCGTCGCGCTGGCGGTCGTTCTGGTCGGTCACCATGCCCGGGATCCGGCCCGCGCTGGCCTTCACTGCTGTCGCCGGGACCATCAACGGACTGCAGCTGTTCGCCGAACCGCAGCTGTTCGACACCTCCGGGACGTCCGGGACCGGCGGCAACGACCGCCAGTTCCAGACGCTCACGATGTACTTGTACGAGAAGGGCTTCGGGCACTTCGACGCCGGCTACGCGGCCGCGCTGTCCTGGGTGACGTTCGGCGTCTGCGCGGTGTTCGCACTGGGCAACTATCGCCTTGTGCGCCGGTTCGTGAGGTCGCCGTGAACCGCCGCGCCGGGTCGTGGGTTTACGTCGTGCTCACCGGAGTGGTCGGCGCGTCGGTATTTCCGCTGTACTGGTCGTTCGTCGTGGCCACCAGGGACAATTCCGCGATCGGCGAGACCACACCGCTGCTCCTGCCCGGTGGGCATCTGTTCGAGAACATTCAGCGTGTCTTCGACACCGTGGACTTCTGGCGCGCCATCGGGAACTCGCTCATCGTGGCCGGCACCGTGACGGCGTCCAACGTGATCCTCGCGAGCCTGGCCGGGTTCGCCTTCGCCCGGCTGAAGTTCCGGGGCCGCAACACCCTCTTCCTGCTCGTCGTCGGTTCGGCGATGGTTCCGGCGCAGCTCGGGGTGATCCCGCTGTACCTCGTGGTCAGCGACCTCGGGTGGTACGGGCGGCTGGAGGCGGTGATCGTTCCCGGGCTGCTGGGTGCTTTCAGCGTGTTCTGGATGCGGCAGGCGTGCGAGGGGATCAACCAGAACCTGGTCGACGCGGCCACTGTGGACGGTTGCTCGGTGCTGCGCACCTACCGGCACGTCGCGGTGCCCGCGTTGCGCCCACAGGCCGCGGTGCTCGGGATGCTGACGTTCATGGCCGCGTGGAACGACTACTTCTGGCCGCTCGTCGTGCTCGACCCGAACGAAAACGCGACCGTCCAGGTCGCACTGTCCCAGCTGGCCAGTGGCTACTACACCGACTACGCGCTGATGCTCACCGGCGCGACCGTCGGTGTCCTTCCGGTGATCGCACTGTTCCTGGTGCTGGGCCGGTATGTCGTACGGGGGATCCTGAAAGGTGCCGCGCTGTGAAAGAACTCTCCTTCCCCGACGGATTCCTGTGGGGCGCGGCGACCGCGTCCTACCAGATCGAGGGCGGTGCGGCCGAAGGCGGCCGCGGACCGTCCATTTGGGACACCTTCGCGGCGGCCGAGGGCAACGTCCTCGGCGGCGCCACCGGTGACGTCGCCTGCGACCACTACCACCGCTACGCCGGTGATGTCGCGCTCATGGCGGACCTCGGGCTGGATGCGTACCGCTTTTCCGTCGCCTGGCCGCGGGTGATGCCGGACGGCCGGACGACCTCGGCCGCCGGGCTCGGCTTCTACGACCGGCTGGTCGACGAGTTGCTGCGTCACGACATCCAGCCGGTGCTCACGCTGTACCACTGGGACCTGCCGCAGGCCATCGAGGACGCGGGCGGCTGGCCGGAGCGGGACACGGCGCGACGGTTCGCCGACTACGCGGCCGTCGTCCACGAGGCACTCGGTGACCGGGTGAAACAGTGGACGACGATCAACGAGCCGTTCTGCGCGGCCTTCCTCGGCTACGGCAGCGGCGTCCACGCGCCCGGGATCCGGGACTACGACACGTCTTTGGTGGCAGCCCACCACCTTCTGCTGGCCCACGGGCACGCCATGAAAGCGCTTACCGAGCAGGCGCGGCCGGGCCAGGAATTCTCGTTGGCGCTCAATTTTGCGCCTGCGATCCCTGACGGTGACACGCCCGCGCACGCCGAGGCAGCGCGCAAGTGGGACGCCATCCACAACCGGTTCTTCCTCGATCCGGTGCTGGGCAAGGGGTATCCCGAGGACGCGCTGGCAGGAGTCGAGCACCACGGCGGCCGGTTCGCCAAGGCGATCCGCGACGGCGACACCGACATCATCGCCGCGGCGATCGACTGGCTGGGCGTCAACTTCTACGCGCCCACCCGGGTCACGCCGCTCGAAGATCCGCTGAAGACCAGCAATTGCCCGCTTCCCGGGCTGCGCGGGCTCGACGTCCTGCCGGGGCACGGGCCGCTGACGGCGTTCGGCTGGGAGCAGACGCCGTCCTCGCTGACCGGGCTGCTGACCTGGCTGGACGAGCGGACCGGCGGGCTGCCGCTCGTCGTCGCCGAGAACGGCGCGTCCTTTGTGGACAAGATCGGGCTGGACGGCCGCGTCCACGATCCCGAGCGGGTCGCGTATTACCGCGGGCACCTCGCCGCCGTGCACGACGCGATCCGGGCGGGCGCCGACGTCCGCGGGTATTTCGCCTGGTCGTTGCTGGACAACTTCGAGTGGGCGATGGGGTATTCGCAGCGTTTCGGCATCGTGCACGTCGACTTCGCGACGCAGCAGCGCCGGATCAAGGACTCCGGCTACTTCCTCGGCGAGGTGGCGAAGGCGAACGCGCTAGGCGGGTGAACAGACTCGTGAGTGTTTAGGCCGGTTCTAACCGGCCTAAACACTCACGAGTCCTGGTGTCACACCCGCGCTAGCTCCCGCGGGGGACGACGTGGACGATGCCGGAGCGTGACGGCGTTTCCAGCTTGCCGAGCAGCCGTGCGACATGCGCCTGGACCGTCCGGCGGGGCAGGGAAAGCTCGGCTGCGATGTCCGGATTGGACCGTCCATCCGCGACCAGCGTCGCGATGCGGGCCTCGATCGGCGAGAGCGCGTCCCAGCCGTGGCCGGGCCGGACCGGGGAGAACAGCGCGCCACGCCGGATGCCGAGCCGCCGCAGCCGGGTCTCCGCCCGACGCAGGTCCCAGCGCGCGCCGAGCGCCGTGTACAGCTCGGCCGCCTCTTCGAACGCCGCCTGCGCGGCTCCGAGGCTGCCCTCGCCGGCCATGAGCGTCGCGGCGTCCTCCAGCGCCGTCGCCAGCTCCATCCGCCGGCCGACCTGGCGGTAGTGCTCGGCCGTGGTCAGCACCGCGCGCGGGTCCTCTTCGATCAGGCCGCGGCACCACGACGCCGCCGCGTACGCGCGGGCCGGGAGGCGTTCCCTGGCCGCCTCCTCCTCGCACACGGCGAGTGCGCGCCGCGCGCGATCGGTGTCGTCCTGCTCGAGCGCCAGGCGTACGAACGCCGGAAGCCATTGGTGGCGCAGCATCATCTGTGCGTAGGTCGGGTTCAGGATCGGCTCGAGGATGGTCAGCGCGCGCACGCGGTCGCCGCGCTGCTCGGCCGCCAGTGCGTCGGCGACCAGCAGGAAGTCGAAGCTCTCGCGTTCCGCGCCGGTGGCCGGGGCGAACTCCTCGGCAGCGTCGAGGTGCGCCGCCGCCTGCGCCCGGTCGTCGCGGCGGCCGGCGATGAGCGCCGCGACGCCGTGCAGCAGCAGTGCCGCCGCACCCGGCTCGCGCAGGCCGTAGTACGTGATCGCCGGGCCGTCCTCGGTGACGGTATCCAGCTCGACCAGCGCCTCGTCCCAGCGACCTTCCCAATACCGATGCACCGCAACGGAAACCTGCAGGCCCACCGGCATCGCGTGCCGTGTGGCCACAGCCCCGGCCGCGCGCAGTGTCGCGTCGGCGTCGGCGAGCCGGTCGAGGTTCTGGAGCGTGAACACGCGGTTGTCGAGCAGGTCGAGATGGAGGTCCGCGAGCTCGTGCTCGTCATCGACGGCTTCGATCGCCTCATCGATGTACCCCAGCGCGCGTTCGTGTTCGCGGCGCACGGAATCGACGAGCCACAACGTCTGCAACGCGTGCGCGGTCAGGTAGCGGTCGCCGTCCGCGAGCGCCTTCGCTTCGTGGGCGCCTTGCTCGGCGGCGTCCAAATCGGACAGACTGCCACGGCGGAAGTTGGCCAGCAGGTGGCGATGCTTGACGCGCCAGATCTCCGGCACGCCGGGGCCGTCCGGTGACGCGCCGAGGATGGCAACCGCCGCTTCGGTGTCGCCGCGACGGTGCCGCAGTGCGGCCAGGACGTGTCGCATTTCTTCGATGTTCTCGGGTTGGGTCGAGAGCTCGAACGCCTGCTGTGCCAAGGATTCCGGGTTCCGCTCCAGCCGGAAGAGCACCTTGACCAACGCGGTGATCAGCACTTCACGCCGCGGGTCGGTGTGCGAGCACGCCGCCAGTGCGCGTTCCAGCAGTTCGACCGCGATCAACGGCGCGCGGTTCGACACCGCGGTGTGGTGCGCGGCGATCCAGTCGAGCACCCATTCGTCCACTGTGGCCGGTGCGGCCGCCAGCTGCTCGGCGACCCGCTTCACCGGGGCGCCGATCCTGGCCAGCGCTTCGGCAGCCTGGCGGTGCAGCGCCGCGCGCGTCCCGGCCAGCAGCCGGTCATAAAGTGCCTGGCGCAGCAGGGGATGCCGGAACGCGAGCTGGGTGCCGGTGTCGATCAGGACCCCGGCAGTCACCGCCTCTTCCAGCGGCGCCAGCAGATCCGACGGCCGGGTGCCGAGCACGGCCGCGATGTCACCGACCGCGAACTCCATGCCCAGCAAGGCACCCCAGCGCAATACTTCCTGGCTGCGCGCGGGCAGGAAGTCGAGCCGCCGGTCGACCGCGGCGACCAGCGACCGTGGCGCGTCGAACTCGGCCGGATCGTCCACATCGGCCTCGCCGCCGCGCACCTCGACCGCGCCGGCGCGGACCAGGACGTCCACCATTTCCTTGACGTACAACGGGTTTCCGGCACCACGGACGGCGAGCTCACGAAGACCCGGCCCCGGCGCCGCGCCGACGCGGTCCTCGATCAGCCGCTCGATTTCCGCTGGGCTCAATGGAGCCAGGTCGAAGACGACGCCGCCGCGCGCCTGTACCCCGCGCCGCAGCTGGGCGAGCTCGGCCCGTTCCGGCGCCGGACGCGTGGCCGCGACCAGCAGCAACGGCAGCTGCCGGGTCGCCGCGCACAGCCGATGCCAGACCAGCACCGAAGATTCGTCCGCCCACTGCAGGTCGTCGATGACCATCACCAGCGGCGCGTCCGTGCACAGCTCGTCGACCAGCGAAAGCAGCCTGTCGACGGCGGCGAGCACCGGGTCGGCCGCGCCCCAGCCGTGCCGCACCGGCCCCTCACCCGCGAGATCCTTCGCGACCCGCGCCCGCCGCGGGTCGGGCGAATGGACGTCGATGGCGAGACACTCCAGCATCACCTGCAGCGGGAACCGGGTGCTCAGCTCGTCCGCGGCCGCCCAGAGCAGCTGCGGGCGGGTGCCGGACAGCGCGGCCGCCAGCAGTTCCGACTTCCCGAGGCCGGCCTCGCCCTCGATCCACACGGCCCGGCCGCGGCCCGCGCGGACGTCGTCGAGGAGTTCCGCCAGCCGCGTGGTTTCAGTCTCTCGACCGAAAAGCCGGGCGTGATCACGACGCGTCACCGTCGCCGGAGCCTGCGCGGGCGCGTCGAGCGCCGGGTCCTGGGCGAGAATCCGCTGCTGCAGGCGTTGCAGCGCGGGACCGGGTTCGACGCCGAGCTCGGCCATCAGCGTCGACCGTGCGTCACGGAAGACGTCGAGCGCCTCGGCGTGCCGCCCGCTGCGGTACAGCGCCAGCATCAACGACTCGCGCAACGACTCCCGCAGCGGGTTTTCCCCGGTCAGAACGGCGAGTTCGGCCGCGAGGTCGAGATGGCTGCCGAGGGCGAGCAAGGCTTCGGCGCGCCGCTCCAGCGTGTCGAGCCGCAGCTCGGCGAGGTATTCGCGGTGCCGTTCGGCGAACCCGCCGGGCACGCCGGACAGCGCTTCTCCTTGCCACAGCCCGAGTGCGGCGTCGAGCTCGGCCAGCGCGACCTCGTGATCGCCGCTCCCGGCGGCGTGCCGGGCCTGCTCGCGATGCTGCTCGAACACGGCGGCGTCGAGCGCGTCTTCGGCCAGCAGCAGGGAATACCCGGCCGCCTCGGACACCAGGACACTCGCCGTGGACCAGCGCGACCGGTCCGGTTCCAGCGCGCGGCGCAGTCCGGACACGTAGGTGTGGACGCTGCCTTCGACGCTGGCGGGCGCGGAATCGCCCCAGACCCCGGCGATCAGCTCGCCGCGCGGGACCGGACGTCCGGCATTGACCGCGAGCACGGCGAAGATCGCCCGCTGCCGCGCCGGGCCGAGGCCGATTTCGGTGTCGCCGCGCCAGGCGCGCAGGGGCCCGAGTACGCCGACTCGCAGCCCGTGGTCCATGTTCTTCCGTTCTGCAGACGTCCTGCGGGGAGCCTACCGGCGGATGCTCATCCGGCGGCCTGTCCCCGGACGGGCTGCGCCCGGCGGATGCCGAACGGCCGCATCCGGGCCTCCGCCCGGCGGACGTCCCAGACCGCGCCGATGCCGGTGTAGCCGGCCAGTGCCCGCCGGAACGCCGTGCGGGCCTCGTCGAGACGTCCGGAATCGGCGAGCAGGATCGCCGCGTCCTCGCCGGCCCTGGCCTCCTTGAGGATCCGCCCGGCGGCGCGGTAGTGCCCGGCCGCGGTCAGCACCGGCTCCGGATCCCCGGTGACCAGCCCTCGGCAGTGCGCGGCCGCCGCGGCGTGCGCGGGCGGGACGTCGCCGTCGGGCTCCAGCATCCGCAACGCCTGGTGCGCGCGCGAGTGGTCGCCGAGCTGACGGGCCAGCCGGGCCAGGTCGGGCAGCCACTGGTGCCGCGCGGCCGGCGGATATCCCGGCTCCAGCAACGGGAGCAACGCCGTCAGCGCCGCTTCGGGACGGCCGTCCTGCTCGGCCAGCAAAGCTTGGGCGGCCAGGAGGAAGTCGCCGCCGTCGGGCTCCAGTTCGCTCGGCCACGGCCGTCGCGCGGCACTTTTGAGGTGAACACGGGCCTGGTCCGGGTCGCCGCGGTGCCCGGCGATCAGCGCGCCGACGCCGTGCACGAGCAGCGCGGAACCGGGGCTGCGCAGCACGTAGGACGCGGTTTCCGCGCCGTCGCGGATCACCGCGTTCAGCTCGGCGAGTGCTTCGGGCCACCGGCCGAGCCAGTAGTAGTGGACCGCTCCGGCCAGGTGCATCTCGCCCGGCACGGCCCTGGTCGCGGCCAGGCGGCGGGCGGCGTCGAGCGACTCGGCGGCGTCGTCGAGGCTGTCGAGGTTCGGCACCGACAGCGCCGCGTCGTTCGGCAATCCGGCCAGCGCCGGCGCCGGGAGGTCGCCCGCCCCGAGTTTCTCCAGCGTCGTGAGCAGGGATTCGTGGCGGCCACGCCACATCTCGGGCACATGCGGATCGTCGAGCGTGCGGCGGACTTCGGCGGTCGCCTCGGCGAAATCCCCGCGGCGGTAGTAGATGTAGGCCAGGATCCAGCGCATTTCCGCGGCCTGCTTGCTGTCCGACGTCCGCGCGACGACCGAGCGCGCCTCCGCCTCGGGTTCCCGGCCGAGCCAGAAGAGCAGGCGGGCCAGCGTCGCGGTCAGGGTCTCGCGCGCGTCCGGTGCCAACGTCCCCTGCGTGACGGCGTGCCGCAGCAGGTCGACGGCGACGCGTGGAGTCTCGGTGGCGACCGTGCTGACGTGCTCCAGCAGCCAGGCGGTGACCCAGGGGTCGAGCGGAACCGGGCCGGCGGCGAGCTGTTCGGCGACCCGGTCGGCGGGTGTGCCCGCGTTCGCGAAGGCTTCGGCGAGCTGGCGATGCAGTGCGACGCGCATGGCGGCCGGCGTCTTCTCGTAGAGCACACGGCGCACGAGCGCGTGCCGGAAAGCCAGCCAGTCACCCGATTCGGTGAGGACGCCGGCGGCGATCGCCTCGTCGACCGGGCCGACCAGCGCGGTCGGCGGCCGTTCGGTGGCGACCGCGATGTCCGACAGCGAGAACTCCTTGCCCAGCAGCGCGGCCCAGCGCAGGGTGTCCCGCGTGCCGCTGGAGAGGAAACTCAGGTAGAGCGTGACGCGCGAGCCGAGCGGCGCCGGGATGGTGCGGCACGAGTTGCCGTCCAGGTGCGCCTGGACGCCGTCGATCACCACCATCGACTGCCCCACCAGGGTTTCGACGACTTCCCTGAGGTAGCGCGGGTTTCCCGAGGCGTACGAGATCAGCAGCGTCAGCCCCGGATCCGGCGGGGCGCCGACCAGTTCGGTGGCCAGCTCGCGGGTCGCGGCGTCGGTCAGCGGCGGCAAGGTGAGGACGGTGGCGTCGAGCTTCGCGCGCAGGTCGTCCAGCGCGGGTGACCGTGGGACCGGCCGGGCCGACCCGATCAGCAGCAGGGGCAACGCCTTCGTCTGACGGCTCAGGTGCCGCCAGACGTGCAGCGTGACGTCGTCGGCCCAGTGCAGGTCATCGACCGCGAGCACCAGCGGGCCTTCCGCGCACCGCTCGCGGACGAGGCCGAGGACGCCCTCGACCGCGTCCTCGGCCGGAAGCGTGTGCACGCCGAGCGCGTCCAGCAACGGCCTGAGCGCGAATCGCTGATCGAGCGCGTCTGCCGTGGCATACGCCGGTTTCAGGCCCGCGCGCTGTGCCATGGCCAACGCCGTCGCGAGCAGCGCCGAACGGCCGATGCCGGGCTCGCCCTCCAGCCACAGCGAGCTGCCGACGCCCTGCTCCAGCTCGGCGATGGCCTGGCCCAGCCGTTCCGTCTCATCGTCACGGCCGACGAACTGCTCCGGCGGCGCGGGCAGGACCGGGATCTGCAGGCGGGTCAACCGGGCTGGTGGAAGCGTTTGCTTCGGCTCGGGCTTGACCAGCAGCTGTTCGTAAATCCGCCGCAGCGCCGGGCCGGGCTCGGTGCCGGAAGACTCGACGAGCCGGTCGCGGACGTCGGCGTACACCGCGATGGCCTCGGTCCGGCGGTCCGAGCGGGCCAGCGCGCGCATGAGCAGCCCGCGCAAGGTTTCGCGGAACGGGTGTTCGCGGGTCAGCGCGGTCAGCTCGGCGACCAGCTCGCCGTGCCCGCCCGACTCCAGCACGATCTCGGCGCGGCGCTCGACGGTCGAGAGCCGCAGCTCACCGAGCCGGGCGCGCTGCGCGGTCGCGAACGGACCGGGCAATCCGGACAGCGGGACTCCGTGCCACAGCGCCAAAGCGTCGTCCAGCGCGGTGCGGGCGGCCTTGACCTCGCCGGCCGCGTGCAGCCGCTGGGCACGTTCGCGCAGGGCCTCGAACCGGTGGACGTCGACGGCTTCGGCGTCGACGCACAGGGAGTACCCGGACCCGATCGAGGCGAGCAGCTGCGGCCCGGCGCCCTTGGCCCGGCCGGGCTCGAGCGCCCGGCGCAGGCCGGAGATGTAGGTGTAGATCGAGCCCTGCGCGCTCGCCGGCGGGGCGTCGCCCCAGACGGCGTCGATCAGCTCTTCCCGGGAAACCGCCCGGTTAGGGGTCATCGCCAGCGCGGCCAGCACCGTCCGGCGGTGTGCCGAGCCGAGGTCGAGTTCCCGTTCTTCCTGCCAGGCCTTGACGGCTCCCAGCAGTTGAAGTCTCGGTGTCGTGCCGTCCGCAGCCGACATCGATCTCCCTTCGCGCCCGCGGCGAGCATACGCCGAGGTGGTGAATCGCCAGGCAAGGCTGGTGGACATTCGGGCAACAGGTGACAGGTGGGGTTTCTTCCACGGACGTGGTGCGGCACCCTCGGGTTGCTACGGCGCGTGTAGAGGAGTCGCGTATGGCATCCGGCCAGACGAACGAAATGCGGCGGGCGGCCGGATCCTTCGCCGGGGCGATCGCCTCGGCCCATGCCGGGCTGCGCGGGGTGAACCGCGAGATGGCGACCCTGCAGACGACCTGGCGCGGGGACTCGGCGGTCCGCTTCGGCCAGGCCATGAACGACTGGGAACGGGAGTACGACGTCATCCTCTCGGCGCTGGCGCGGCTGC
Organism: uncultured Actinomycetota bacterium; assembly: GCA_963762765.1. Lineage (GTDB taxonomy): Bacteria > Actinomycetota > Actinomycetes > Mycobacteriales > Pseudonocardiaceae > Amycolatopsis. Next base: position 450,733 of record CAVXMR010000040.1, on the reverse strand, counting down.
TGGCGGTCACCGGCGGCCGGCCATGAGGTCCGATCTGACCCTCGCCGATGTGGTCCTCGACCAGATGGGCTCGGTGACCTGCGAGATCAAGTCGGTGCTCGAGGAGCTGGAGTCCACTGTGGAGCCCAGGCTCGACGGCTGGACCGGCGCCGCGCGGGCGGAGTACCTCGAGGCCAAGCGCGCGTGGGAGGCCGCGGCCGGGCGGATGCCAGGGTGCCTGGAGCGGGCGCGCGAGGCTTTCGGGGAGATCGCGCGGAGCTCGTGAAGACGGAATAGGGCGGACGTGAAGTCTGGCTCGGGACACTGGCGGCGTGAACCCCGTGGAAGTGGCTGTAGTCGCGTCCGACCCGATCACGCGCGCCGGTGCGGTGACCCTGCTGCAGGGGCATCCCGACGTGCGCGTCGCCGAGGGGCCCGCCGAGGTCCTGCTGGTGATGGAGGAACACGTCACCGACACGGTGCTCGCCGAGATCCGTGCGGCGTCCGCGCCGCACGTGGTGCTCGTCGTCGAGCAGTTCCGCGAGACGGATCTGATGTCCGCGATCGAGTACGGCGTGGTGGCGATCCTGCCCCGCCGCGAGACCGGCGGCGCCGAGCTCGTCGCGGCCGTGCTGGCCGCGGGCGACGGCACGGCGAACCTGCCGCCGCGGCTGCAGGGCGCGCTGCTTTCGCAGGTCCAGCGGATGAGCCGGGACGTCCTTGAGCCGAATGGGCTCACGTTGTCCGGGCTGGCCGCGCGCGAATGCGACGTGCTGCGCCTGGTCGCCGAGGGCTTCGGCACCGAGGAGATCGCGGCGAAGCTCTGCTACTCCGAACGGACTGTGAAGAACGTGCTCTACGGCCTGATGACCAGGCGCGGGCTGAACAATCGCGCCCACGCCGTCGCGTATGCGCTGCGGGCCGGAGCCATCTGAGACTTTTCGCCGGTTTCTGTCACCCGATCGTGGACTAGGGTTCGATCATGGTGCAGACCGCGGTGGAAATCGCCGCTTCCGTGCGTGCCGGGGAGCTCGACCCGGTGCAGGTGACGCAGGACGCGCTGAACCGGATCGCGGCCGCGGACGGCGTCGTCGGCGCCTTCCGGCGAGTCCGCGCGAAGGAAGCGCTCGCCGAGGCGGCCGAGGTCGCCGCGCGGCCGGACCTGGCTTCGTTGCCGCTGGCGGGAGTGCCGGTGGCGATCAAGGACACCACCGCGGCGACCGGGGAGTTCGCGTCGTGGGGCTCGACGGCCGGGCCGGCCACCCCGTTCACCGAGGACGGCGAGATCGCGCGGCGGCTGCGGGCCGCGGGCGCGGTGATCGTCGGCCTCACGCGGGTGCCGGAGCTGTGCATCTGGCCGATGAGCGACACCCCGGACGGCATCGCGCGCAACCCGCGTAACCCCGGCTACGCCGCAGGCGGATCCTCGGGCGGGAGCGCGTCGGCGGTGGCGGCGGGGCTGGTGCCGATCGCGCACGGGACGGACGGGGCAGGCTCGGTCCGGCTGCCCGCGGCGATGTGCGGGCTGGTCGGGCTGAAGCCGGGCACGGACCTGATGGGCAGCGAGGGCTGGTTCGGCATGTCGGTGCACGGCCCGCTGGCCACGACCGTCGCCGACACCGCGCTGCTGCTGTCGGTGCTGGCCGAGCAGCCGTCGTTGGCGTCCGTGCCGACGCCGCAGTCTGTGCGAATCGCGTTGTCGACGCAGGTGCCGGTGACGCGATCGCCGTTGCCTCGGGAGCTGGGTGCCGCGGTGTCCACGGCGGGTTCGCTGCTTTCCTCGGCCGGGCATTCGGTGGTCGAGGCCGCACCCGAGTACCGGTTCTCGACGCTGCTGGGGCTGGCGGCCCGGTGGTGCGCGGGTCCGGCGTCTCAAATGGACGGGTACGACTTCCGGAGTTTCCAGCGCCGCACCCGGACTCACGTGCGGGTGGGACGGGTCCTCCTGCGGGCGGGGCTGATCCGGGACAGCACCCGCGACGAGTGGATCTCTCGAGCGGAGGCGTTCTTCCGCGACCACGACGTCCTGGTCACGCCGACGTTGGGCCTGTGGCCGGTGAAGGCGGAGCGCTGGCACACGCGTGGCTGGCTGGCGAACGTCCTGCCGTCGGCGCGGATCGGCGCGTTCACCGGGCTGTGGAACCTGGCGGGCTACCCGGCTTTGTCGGTCCCGATCGGCCGTCACCCTCGGACCGACCTGCCGACGGCTGTGCAGCTGGTGGCGTCGCCGGGCCGTGAGTCCCTGCTACTGGGCCTGGCAGCCCAACTCGAGTCAGCGAACCCCTGGCCCCGGACCACCGCGGGCTAAGTGACTTCCGATGGTGACCACTAAGCCGGACTTGCCGAGGCTTTGGGCTCGCTGAGGTCGGGTCTCGTGAGTGGTAAGTAGGGTTCTAACCCGACTTACCACTCACGAGACCGGGCCACCCGAGGCGCCGAGGGTGTCGTACCCCTGGGTAGGCGGGGGGCTGCTCAGGAGCCGGGCTTGCCCGCCGCCGGGGAAAGCGGCTTCGCGCCGTTGCCGTTCGCGGGCTTGGTCGCCGGGCCGTTCTGCTTGGCCGGGGCGTTGGCCGGCTTCGGCGCGGGCTTGGCCGGGGCCGCCCGCAGCGCCGGCGGGATCGCCGGCTGGACGATCGGGACCACCGGCGAGGCCGGAGTGGTCGGTGAGTCGTTCGGGACGACGCGGAGCTGCGGCGGAACCGGGTTGCCCGGCGCCGGGGCCTTCGAAGCGGGCGGAACCGGCGCGGCGGCCGGAGCCGGGCGTTCGTCGCCGCCGACCAGCTGAGCCGCCTGCGGGAGCAAGGACTCCTCCGGCAGCGTCGCGAGCTGGGACTCGCTGTGCAGCAAGATCTCCTCCGCCATCGCGAGGCTCTTGCGGGCCTGCTCGCGGATCTCCGCCAGCCGCTCGACCTTGCGGTTCGCGACCGTCGTGCGCTGCGCGGCCTGCGTCGTGGCCTCGTCCAGCCGCCGCTTGGCCTCCGCGGTCGCCTCGTCGAGACGGCGCTTCGCCTCGGCCGTCGCCTCCGCGATTCGCCGCTCGGCCTGGTTCTTGCTCGCCGTCCGCTGGTCGGCGATGTGCTTCTCCAGCGCGGACTTCTGCGCGTTCATCGACGCCTCGAACTCGGCCTCGATCTTGCGCCGCTTGCGCTCGGACTCGCTGTCGAGCAGCTCACGCCGCTGCGCCGCCTCGACGGTGAGCCGCTGGACCTCCGCGCGCGTCTCCGAAAGCGCTGCCTCGTGCTCCGAATGCAGCGCGTCGGCCTGCTTGTCGAGCTCGGCGACCAGACGCGTGTACCGCTCACGCAGCTTCGTCGACACCTCCGTCGACGACGCCCAGTGCTTCTCCGCCGCGACCTCGGCCCGCTGGGTGATCTCCGCGGCGCGCGCGTTGGCCAGCGTGACCGTGCGCTGCATTCGCTCGTCGAGATCCTCGAGCCGCTCCGGTGGTTTCTTCAGCTCCTCCACGCGGGCATGCAGCTTCGCCATCTCGGCCCGGATGGACTCCACCTCGCGAGCCGCCGCGGCAGCCGCCGCGGCGGCGTTGTCGCGTTCACCGGCCATCCGGTGCAGCTGGGTTTCGATGTGGTCGAGGTACTGACGCACCTCGTTCCGGTCGAAGCCGTGCCAGGCCTGCGTGTACTCACGACGGAGGGGGAGAAGGCCGTTGAGGGCGCTTGCGGCATTGTCGCGCTCAGGAACCATGGGCCCGACCGTACCTGTGCACCGACGGTTCCCGCCGCCCGGCTTGGCGATTCACCGACACGTGTCGCATTACTCCGGGCGCGTCGCTGGATTGGCCTCACCCTGGAAACGCAGAGTTACCAGTGGAAGCCGCGCGAAAGCCGGGCCAGCGCCATCGCCGCGCGGGAAAGGTGTTTCTCGCCACGGCCGATCTTCAAACCGCCCGAACCACCGGCCGCGGTGGAATCGGGGAAGATCCGAAAACCCTGGTATGCGACGGCGTCGGTGAGTCCCGGCGTGAGCGTGTAGGCGAGGCCGATCGCCTGCCCCGCCGGAGTGCCGATGTGCTTGGGACGTTCCTTGAGCGCCTTCAGCACCATGTCCGCGGCCTGCTCCGGCGACTTCGTCGGGAAGGCGTCGTAGATCTTCGTCGGGCGGATCATCGGCGTGCGCACCAGCGGCATGTGGATCGTGGTGAAGGTGATCCCGTCGCCGTGCGTCTCGGTCGCCGCGATTCGCGAGAAGTAGTCGAGCGCCGCTTTCGACGCCGCATACGCCGAAAATCGCGGCGCGATGCCCTGCACGCCGATCGAGGACACGTTCACGATGTGCCCGAACTTCCGTTCCGACATGTGCGGCAGCACCGCGAGGATCAGCCGGACCGCGCCGAAGTAGTTGATCGCCATCGCGCGCTCGTAGTCGTGCATCCGGTCGTAGGAAAGCCGGATCGACCGGCGGATCGAGCGCCCGGCGTTGTTCACGAGCATGTCGATCCGGCCGTGCTCGGCCAGCATCGCGTCGACGGCCTTGTGCACCGAGTCCTCGTCGGTCAGGTCGGCCGGGTACACCGACGCCGTGCCGCCGGCGGCGACGATCTCGTCGCGCACCTCTTCGAGCTCGTGCTGGCGCCGCGCGACCAGCAGCGGGATCCCGCCCTCGGTGGCGACCTTCAGCGCGGTCGCCCGGCCGATGCCCGACGACGCGCCGGTGATGATCACGCGCCGGCCGTCGAGCTCGCCGCGCGGGCCGTGCTTGCGGGCGCGGAACGGGTCGAGGTGCTCGCGCCAGTAGCGCCACAGCGTCGGCGCGTAGTCCTCCAGCCGCGGCACCTCCACCGTGCCGGCCAGCGCCTTGCGCGTCTCGGCCGAGGAGAACACCGACTGGAACTCCATGGTCTCCAGCAGCACCGGCGGGATGCCGAAGCGCTCGAGGACGGCGTCGCGCGCGATGGTGAAGCCGGGGATGTGCTCGGACAGCTTGATCAGCCCGACGATCCCCTTGGAGAGACGCTCGTTGAGCTGCACCGAGATGGTCGGCGCGCCCGCGGCCTTCGCGAAGGCGTTGTAGACCGAGACGACCGGCTGCGGCTCCGGGTTGACCAGGTGGAACGCGCGGCCGTCGAGGCCCGGCTTGAGCACGAGCTCCAGCAGCGCCTTGGCGACGTAGTCGACCGGCACGACGTTGGTGTCGCCGAGGTCGGGGCCGACGACCGGCACGTCGGGCAGCCCGGCGAGCCGGCTGATCGCGGGGAACAGGTAGTAGGGGCCGTCGACCTTGTCCATCTCGCCGGTCTTGGAGTCCCCGAGCACGACCGCCGGCCGGTACACCCGCCACGGCACTTCGGTCTGCTCGCGGACGATCTTCTCGGCCTCGAACTTGGTCCGGTGATACGGCGTGATCAGCCGCTGCCCGGCGTCGAACATCTCCTCCGTGAAAACGCCTTCGTGATCGCCGGCGACGGCGACCGAGGAGACGTGGTGCAGGCAGCCCGCGCGCAGGTCCGCGGCCAGGTCGACGACGCTGCGCGTACCGTCCACATTGGCCTTGATGCTGGCTTCGTCGTCGGCGGTGATGTCGTAGAGCGCGGCCAGGTGCACGATGTGGTCGACGTGCCCGCGCAAGTCCTCGCGGTCCTTCTCGGACACGCCCAGCATCGGCTCGGCGAGATCGCCGGTGACCAGCGTGACGCGGTCCGCGTGCGGCCACTGGTCGACCATCGCGGCCAGCTTCGGCCGCGAAGAAGCGCGGACGAGCAGCGCGACGTTTTCCACTTCCGGGCGGGAGAGGAGCATGCGGGTGAACTGGCGCCCGATCAGCCCCGTCGCCCCGGTCACCAAAAAGGTCGCCATCGTTGTTCGCCTCACCTCTCGCCGCACCACCGGACTCCAGGCATTCTGCTGCATCCGGACGCTGGTGACCACATCGCGACGACGTGAAGTTACTCACGGGTAACTTGGGTCGCAGCGGTCAGTGGGGCCCGGGGAGGGACTCGTGAGCGTTCCGGGCGGTTAGAACCGCCCTGAACGCTCACGACTGGTCGTGATCTCGATCGCATACGGTGTGGTTCATCCAGGTCGGGGGATGGTCGAGTAAAGTCGTCTTTACTCGACGGGAACCGGTCGCCCATGGTGGTCGTTGAACCCGATGCAGCATGAAACAGGCGCAAAGCAGATCCAGGAGGATCAGGTGCGTTCAAGCAGCAACCCGGCGTTCCGCAACCTGCCGCAGGGCGGAACCGCGACGTACGGGCAGTACGGGCCCCCGGTGGGCTTCAACCAGCCTCAGGGCGGCGTGCCCGGCTACGGTCCCGGGCAGGTCTCCTCCGGGGCCGACGACCGTCCGATGACCGTCGACGACGTAGTCATCAAGACCGCCATGAGCCTCGGCGTGGCGCTGGTCACCGGCATTGTCACCGCGATCTGGGCGCAGGCCCAGCTGGCCGAGACCGGCCGGATCTCCGGCGGGCTGATCGGGGTCGCGCTCGGGGCGATGATCGTCGGCCTGGTCATCTCGCTCGTCATCATCTTCAAGCAGAAGCCGAGCGGCGCGCTCACGCTGGCGTACTCCGCCGCGGAGGGCGTGTTCCTCGGGGCGATCACCGGGCTGTTCGAATTCGTCTACAAGGGCATCGGCCTGCAGGCGATCATCGGCACCGCCGGCGTGTTCGTCGCGATGCTGGTGGTCTACAAGACCGGCGCGATCAAGGTGACGCCGAAGCTGACGAAGTGGATCATCGGTGCCATCACCGGCGCCGTCGTGCTGATGCTGTTCAACTTGATCAGCTCGGTGTTCTTCGGCTTCAACCCACTGCGTGGCGGCGGCCCGATCGCGATCATCTTCAGCCTGGTCGTCATCGGCATCGCCGCGTTCAGCTTCCTGCTCGACTTCGACCAGGCCGACCGGATGATCCGCGAGGGCATGCCGTCGAAGTGGGCTTGGTACGCCGCGTTCGGCCTGATGACCACGCTGGTCTGGCTGTACCTGGAGATCCTGCGGCTGCTGTCCTACCTACGCGACTAGCTCGCCCGGCTACGAAAAAAGGCGTCCCGTGCTGCACGGGGCGCCTTTTTCGTGAATGCGCTCCGTAATCGCCATGGGGCTTTCCGGCGTCTTCAGGCCCAGTTGAGGGACCCGACTGCGGGATCACTTCACCCTGTGTGTTTGATACCCGGGGTCAACTCTAATTTCACACCTGTGAGGTTCACGGTGAGCGTTCCCCCTCCGGCCCCTGGGGGCCAACAGCCGGTGGGTCAACCCGATCCCTACGGTCCGCCGCCCGGGCAGCCCGGCCAGTACGGCCCGCCGCCCGGACAGCAGGGCGGCTACGGCCCGCCTCCGGGGCAGCCCGGCCAGTACGGCCCGCCGCCGGGTCAGCCCGGCGCCTACGGCCCGCCGCCCGGCCAGCCGGGGTTCCAGCCCACGCCGGGCGCGCCCATGAAGCAGAAGTCCGGGATCGGCAAGGCGCTGCTGTTCCGCCTCATCGGCGTCGCGGTGGTGATCGTCATCGGCGGCATCATCAGCTTCATCAGCTTCTCGAACTCGCCCGACAGCTCGAACGTCGGCGACTGCCTCAAGGTCACCGAGTTCAAGTCCGGCTCGGAGCCCGACAAGGCCGACTGCAACTCCGCCGAGGCCAACGCGCTGATCGGCGTGAAGCTGGAGAAGGCCACCGACGAGTGCCCCAGCGACGTCTACGACTCGTACTCGGTCACCGGCAGCAGTTCCTACAAGCTGTGCCTGGTGATCAACGCCAAGCAGGGTGACTGCCTGGCGAACTTCAACTCCCAGACCGAGGGCTACAAGAAGGTGCCCTGCTCCGACCCGAGCAAGGACGCCGAGCTGGTCAAGGTCGTCGAGGGCAAGTCCGACAAGGCGCTGTGCGACGACACGGAAGCGAAGTACGCCATCGCGTACCCGCAGCCGGCGCGCACGCTCTGCGTCAAGGTTTAGTTCGTTCGTCCGTGAAGGCCCCCTTACCGGCTGTGAGAGCCGGTAAGGGGGTCTTCACGGCTTAAGGCGCAAGGGGAATTGCTCCATTCGTCCCACACTGTGCGACGGGCTGCGACAGGGCGATCACCGTGCATAACGTTGGTCGTCCTGCTCCCCACGCTCTGGAGTACTGGTGGCGACGACCGAATCCCCGGCGGGTGACAAGAAGTTCCTCGATTTCCCGACCTCCTGCGCCGCCCCGCTGCCGCAGCCGGAAGACCCGGTCCGGGTCGTCCCGCTGGTGGTGGCCGGGGTGCTCGCGGCCGGCCTGACCGCCTACGTCTGGGCGAGCCAGGGCGCCAAGTTCGGCGTCCTGCTGCTGCTCGGTCTAGGGCTGGGCCTCGCGCTGTTCCACTCGAGATTCGGTTTCACGTCGGCGTGGCGGCAGCTGGTCGCCGTCGGCAACGGCCAGGGCGTGCGCGCCCACACCCTGCTGCTCGGCACCGCCGCGACGCTCATCGCGCTGATCGCGGGTACCGGATCCGGGCTGTTCGGCAGCAAGCCGGCGCCGACGGCCGGTGGCCTCGGCCTGGCGCTGTTCGTCGGCGCCACGATCTTCGCCATCGGGATGCAGCTCGGCGGCGCGTGCGCGTCCGGCACGCTGTTCGCGGTCGGCTCGGGGCAGTCGACGGTCGTGCTGACGCTGGGCGGATTCATCGGCGGCTCGGTCATCTACACCTACACCTGGGCGTACCCGGTGCTCAGCGGCTGGCCCGAGTTCAAAGGGATCCTGCTCGCCGACCATGTCGGGTGGTTCGGCTCGTGGGCGATCACGATCGCCGTCCTGCTCCTGATCGTGCTGGCCACGCGCGCCGTGCAACGCCGTCGCACGCCACCGCCCGCAGACGTCGTTCCCACCGCGCACGGGTTCGCGCGGATCTTCCGCGGTTCCTGGCCGATGCTCGTCGGCGCGCTCGTGCTCGGTGTGCTCGCCGGTGCCGTTTTCCTGGTGTCCGGCGGGATCTGGGGCATCACGAGCGCGTTCGCCTTGTGGGGCGCCAAGATCCTGCAGGTGTTCGGGCGGCATACGGAGACGTGGGAGTTCTGGCAGGTCAAGGCGAACGCCACCCAGCTGAACTCGACGATCTGGCACGACAAGAACAGCCTCACCGACATCGGCATCATGATCGGCGCCGCGGTGGCCGCCGCGGCCGCGGGCGCGTGGAAGATCCACAGCTCGATCCCGTGGCGCACGGCGCTGGCCGCGGTGCTCGGCGGCGTCCTGATGGGGATCGGCGCGCGGATGGCGAACGGCTGCAACATCGGCGCGTACCTCGGTGGCATCTCGACCGGCAGCCTGCACGGCTGGCTGTGGGGCGTGTTCGCGCTCGGCGGCACGTGGGCCGGGCTGAAGCTGCGCCCGCTGTTCGGGCTGGCGAACCCGGTGCCGACCGACAGCGTCTGCTGACCCGCCGCGGCCCGGGTGTTCACTGTGGACATCCGGGCCGTCACGCGGTGCGGAAATCCCTGCTCGATCATGCTCATTTTCGTACGCCGGACGCGAAAGCCGTCGCATTTTGTCGGTGGGCTCGGTTACCCTCGCGAACAGATGGAATGCCCGTTTTCGACGGCGGGCGCTGAGGGGATGGCCTGGCACCGATGCCGGGCGCGGTCGGTGCACACGCAGTGGGTCCTGCGGTCGATGCCGCCCGTCACCAAGCTCGAGCAGGGACGGTTTTCGCATGTCAACGCAGGGGACGGCGGCAGCGCCGGGAAGTGACAGACTCGACGGCGGGGTACTGAAAATCGCCTCCGTGGTGGTGCTCGGCGTCATCATGGCGATCCTCGACACCACCGTCGTCAATGTCGCGCTGCAGAAGCTCACGATCGAGTTTTCGACGTCGTTCGACGTCATCCAGTGGGTCGCCACCGGCTATCTCCTGGCGCTGGCCACTGTGATTCCGATCACCGGCTGGGCGTCCGACCGGTTCGGTACCAAGCGGCTCTACATGCTCTCGATCGTGCTGTTCCTGGCCGGCTCGATGCTGGCGGGCACCGCGTGGAACATCGAGACGCTGATCTTCTTCCGGGTCCTGCAGGGCTTCGGCGGCGGCATGCTGATGCCGGCCGGCATGACGATCCTGACCCGCACGGCCGGGCCGGCGCGGCTCGGCCGGGTGATGGCGGTGCTGGGCGTGCCGATGCTGCTCGGCCCGATCGGCGGCCCGATCCTGGGCGGCTGGCTGGTCGACGCGGTGAGCTGGCGCTGGATCTTCTTCATCAACGTCCCGCTCGGCGTGGTCGCGCTGGTGGCCGCGTGGCGGATCCTGCCGAAGGACGCGCCGGAGCCCGCGGAGAAGTTCGACTTCCCGGGCATGCTGATGGTCTCGCCCGGCCTGGCTTTGCTGATCTTCGGCGTCTCGAAGGTGCCCTCGGCGGGCGGCTTCGGCGCGGTCGAGGTCTGGCTGCCGGCGCTGGTCGGGCTCGCGCTGCTGGTCGCGTTCGTGTTCCGGGCGATGCGGGTGCCGAACCCGCTGGTCGACCTGCGGCTGTTCAAGAACCGGTCGTTCAGCGTGGCGATGGGGACGATGTCGCTGTTCTTCGTCGCCTTCCTCGGCGGGATGATGCTGCTCCCAACGTACTTCCTGCTGGTCCGCGGCGAAACGACGCTGCACGCCGGGCTGCTGCTGGCCCCGCAGGGCTTCGGCGCGATGCTGACCATGCCGGTCGCCGGGCGCCTGGCCGACAAGGTCGGCGCGCGCCGGATCGTGCTGCCGGGCATGGCGCTGCTGGTGGCCGGGATGGCCGTAATGACCCAGATCACCGCGACCACCCCGTACTGGCTGCTGCTCGGCGCGCTGTTCGTGATGGGCCTCGGCATGGGCTGCACGATGATGCCGATCACCACGGCCGCGCTGCAGACGTTGCAGCCCAAGGACATGGCCCGCGCCTCGACCGCGACGAACATCGTTCAGCAGACCGCAGGTGCGATCGGCAGCGCGGTGATGGCGACGATCCTGGCCGCCGTGCTGGCGGGCAAGTTCGGCGTCCCGACGAGCCAGGGCCAGTTGGCCGCGACCGCGGCGATGCTGAACCCGGAGACCCGGGTGGCGGCGTCGGGCATGGCGTCGGAGGCGTTCGCGACGACGTTCGTGTGGGCGCTGGTCCTGGTGGTTCTGTGCGTGATCCCGGCGTTCTTCCTGCCGAAGGCGGGCCCGGCCGCGGCGGCCGCTGCTGCGCCGCCGAAGGCGACGAGGTCGCACCCCCGATGATGATCCACTGACGCGAGTGCCGCGGTAGCGAGTTACGCCTCCAATCACGCGAGTTACGTCCCCAATCACGTGAGTGACGCCTCCGATCACGTGAGTGACGCCTCCGATCACGTGAGCGCGTCCCGAACGCGTCATTCGGGGCGTCCGCGCTGTGCCTGGGCCACCTCCAGCGGGGCTGGCTCGCCAGGCGGCAACGACACGCGTGGTGGACGGTCGGCCCGCGGACTGCGAAACGACGAAATTCCCTCAGTGAACATGGGCCAGGCCTCGTGAGTGGTGCGGCCGGTTAGAACCGGCTTTGCCACTCACGAGCCGCATACCCAGACGGACGACTCACGTACCCGGACGGCGAACTCGCGTACCCAGAGGGTCGGCTCGCGTTCGCTGAAGGGGACTTTCCTCCCGCAAGACGTGGTGAAGGGGACTTTCGTCGCGCCGCGCGCGAGGAAAGTCCCCTTCAGCATGCTTGCCCTCAGCCCGTTGCGGACCGCGGGGGAAGGCTCTACCGTAGGACAGAACTAGAACAGGTTACAGTTCTGATGCGGCGGGCCGGACCGAGGAGCGGAAATGGCGAAAAGGGCGCCGCGCGGCGACGAGGCCGACTACGTGGTCGTCGGGTCGGGCAGCTCGGGGGCCGCGATCGCGGGCCGCCTGGCGCAGTCCGGGGCGAGCGTGATCGTGCTCGAGGCCGGCAAGACCGACGAGAAGCTGCTGGTCAAGAAGCCGGGCCTGGTCGGGCCCATGCATGCGGTGCCCCAGCTCAAGAAGCCCTTCGACTGGGGCTACTACTCGGTGCCGCAGAAGCACCTCCTCGACCGCCGGATGCCGGTGCCGCGCGGCAAGGTCGTCGGCGGTTCCAGCTCCATCAACGGCATGGTCTACGTCCGCGGCAATCGCGCGAACTTCGACTCCTGGGCCGCCGAGGGCAACACGGGCTGGGACGCCGACAGCGTGAACACCGCGTACAAGCGGATGGAGGATTTCGAGGACGGCGAGAACGTGTTCCGGGGCGCGGGCGGGCCGATCCGGGTCACCCGCAACAAGGACCCCGAAGAGGGGACGCTGCAGTTCATCCAGGCCACCGCGGACACCGTCGGCTGCAAGATCCTCGACGACTACAACGCCGAGTCGCAAGAAGGCGTCAGCCGGATGCAGCAGAACGCCGCCGACGGCCTGCGCTACAGCGCCTCGCGCGGCTACCTCCACCAGCTCGCGCCCGCGACGCTGCAGCTGCAGTCCGAAGTGCTGGTGAAGAAGGTCGTCATCGAGAACGGGCGCGCGGCCGGCGTCGAAGTCGTCGACGCCGACGGCACGCGGCGCACCGTCCGGGCCGGCAAGGAGGTCATCCTCTCGGCCGGGTTCGTCGGCTCCGCGCAGCTGCTCATGCTGTCCGGAGTCGGCCACGCCGCGCACCTCAAGGAACACGGCATCGACGTCGTCGCGGACCTTCCGGTCGGCGACAACCTGCACGACCACATGTTCCACGCGCTGACGTTCCACGTGTCCTCGAGCCGCAACAAGGGCTCGGCCGTCCTACTTCGCGCGTGGCCTCGCCAGAGAGCTGATGCGGCCCGGCACCACCTTCCTGGCGAACTCGGTCTTCGAGGCGGTCGCGTTCCTCAAGACCTCGCAGGCCACGCGATCCCCGACCTCCAGCTGCACCTCCTGCCGTGGGCCTACGTGTCGCCCAACCAGGACGCCCCGATCCGCCACGACGTCGACCAGCGCCCCGCGCTCACCGTGCTGGCCACGCTGATCTACCCGAAGAGCCGCGGCACGCTCCGGCTCGCCTCGGCCGACCCGACGGCCGCGCCGCTCGTCGACTTCCAGTACCTCGCCGACCCGGCCGACCTCGAGGTGCTCGGCGAGGGCTCGGAGATGGTGCGCGAGATCTTCGCCGGGGCGGCGTTCAAGGGCGCGGTCAAGGAGGAGATCCACCCGGGCAAGGACCTGCGCGGCCAGCAGCTGCGTGACGCGATCCTCAACCGCGCGACCTCGGTCTACCACGGCGTCGGCACCTGCCGGATGGGTGTCGACGAGCTCGCGGTCGTCGGCCCCGACCTCAAGGTCCGCGGCGTCGAGGGGCTGCGGGTCTGCGACGCCTCGATCATGCCGTCGATCACCGGCGGCAACACGAACGCGCCTTCCATCATGATCGGCGAGATGGGCGCGCAGCTCGTCCTCTCAGGCAACTGAACCCGGAGACGCCCCATGACGGTCATCGCGCACGAGCTCACCCGTCCGGCGTCGGCGACCGACGCGTTCCTGCGGCAGCTCGTCGCCAGGGTGCCGGGTTCCTCCGGCGAGACCTGGAAACTCACCGAGGTCTACACCGGCGACGTCCTCGTCGAGCTGCCGCAGTCCACGCCGGCCGACATCGAGAACGCCTTCGTCGTCGCTCGCGAGGCGCAGCGGGCGTGGGCCGCCACGCCGCTCAAGCAGCGGCTGGCGGTGTTCAAGCGGGCGCACACGCTCTTCGTCGACAACGCGCGGACCGTCGCCGACCTCATCCAGGTCGAGAGCGGCAAGAACCGCCGGATGGCGATCGAGGAGACCGCCGACCCGGTCATGGTGATGAGCCACTACCTCAAGCGGGCCGCGAAACTGCTGGCGCCGGTCAAACGCGGCGGGCCGGTGCCGATGCTGACGACGTCGACCGAGATCCGGCCGCCCAAGGGTGTCGTCGGCATCATCGCGCCCTGGAATTTCCCTTTCGCCACCGGCATTTCCGACGCCGTCCCGGCCCTGATGGCCGGCAACGCGGTCGTGCTCAAGCCCGATAACAAGACCGCGCTTTCGCCGCTCTACGGCATCCAGCTGCTCGAAGAAGCGGGCCTGCCCCAGGGGTTGTTCCAGGTCGTGTGCGGTGAAGGCCCGGACGTCGGCCCCACGCTCATCGACAGCGCCGACTACGTGATGTTCACCGGCTCCACGGCCACCGGGCGGGTGATCGGCGAGCGGGCCGGCCGGAACCTGATCGGCTGCTGCCTCGAGCTCGGCGGCAAGAACCCGATGATCGTCCTCGATGACGCCAACCTCGAGGAAGCCACCCAGGGCGCGATCTTCGGCGCGTTCGGCAACACCGGCCAGATCTGCATGCACATCGAGCGGATCTACCTGCCGGAGTCCCGGTACGACGAATTCAAGAACGCGTTCGTGGCCAAGGCTCAAGCACTCGACGTGCGGGCCGCGTACGACTTCGGCCCCGACATGGGTTCGCTGGTTTCCGTCGACCACATGCGCCGCGTGAAGTCGCACGTCGACGACGCCGTCGCGAAGGGCGCCACCGTGCTGTGCGGCGGCAAGCCGCGGCCCGACCTCGGTCCGGCCTTCTTCGAGCCGACGATCCTCGAGGGCGTCACGAAGGACATGCTCTGCGGCGTCACCGAAACCTTCGGACCCGTTGTGGCGCTGCACAAATACGGCACCGTCGACGAAGCCGTCGCGCTGGCCAACGACACCGACTACGGCCTCAACGCCTCGGTCTGGGGTGGCGACATCGGCGCCGCGCGCGCCGTGGCCGCGCGGCTCGAGTCGGGCAACGTCAACATCAACGACATCCTCGCCACCGCTTACGCCGCCAAGGGCACGCCGTCCGGCGGAGTCAAGAGTTCCGGTGTCGGTGCCCGGCACGGCGACCAGGGCCTGCTCAAGTACACCGACGTGCAGAACATGGCCGTGCTCAAGAAGCAGGTCATGGGCGCGCGGCCGGGTCAGGATCACGAAAAGTACGTCAAGAGCATGCTCTCCGGGCTCAAGCTCATGCGGAAGCTCCGCATCCGATAACACGCGTGCGGACATTCGGATGCAGGATGTTCGGGCATTCGGTTGAATGTGGTGCGGAGCGGGTGTATACCTGACAGCGCAGGAGAAATCTCTTTTCCGCGCCCACGCGTAAACGATTGTCGGAAGAATTGGTTACGGTGTGCGGCGATGTCGATCAGTTGACATTCGTCACTAATTCGATGAGGTTTCTTCGCGGGTTTTCGGTGAATCCCTGAAAGGTCGAATTCCGACTCGAAAGGAGCACACCGTGAGATCCAGGAACACCGGCCGCTCCGCGGTCATCGCTGTCCTCGTCACCGCTCTCGTCGCTCTCTTCAGCGGCGCTCCGGCATCCGCCGCGGCCCCGGCCCCCGTGCCGGCGCTGTCCGCGCCGATCACCGGCACCTTCACCGACGCCTCGGGCGGCACCGGCACGGCGGTCGGCACCTTCACGCCGACCGGCTTCGTCGCCGACGGAAGCACCCTGCTGGCCAACGGCGTCGCCGACCTGACGCTGACGGACTCCGCGGGTCAGCGGATCGGGACCCAGTCGCAGGCGATCAGCGTGCCGGTCGGCGTCGCCGCGGCGTCCTGCCAGATCCTCGACCTGGTGCTGGGCCCGCTCGACCTCAACCTGCTCGGCCTGGTCGTGCACCTCGACCGCGTCCACCTGAACATCACCGCGGACGCCGGCCCCGGCAACCTGCTGGGCAACCTCCTCTGCGCGATCGCCCACCTGCTCGACCCCGGCCCGCTGACCAACCTGCAGGCCCTGGCCGCCCTGCTGAACCAGATCCTCGCACTGCTTCGCGGCTAACCACCGCGACGGAGGAACGGCCCACTCGGACGCGCCCCGGGTGGGCCGTTCCTCATTTCGACGTCAGGGCGTCAGGGCGTCAGGAAAGGCGCTCCAGGATCATCGCCATGCCCTGGCCACCGCCGACGCACATCGTCTCGAGGCCGAACTGCTTGTCGTGGTGCTGCAGCGAGTTGATCAGCGTGGACGTGATCCGCGCGCCGGTCATGCCGAACGGGTGGCCGACGGCGATCGCGCCGCCGTTGACGTTCAGCCGGTCCAGCTCGATGCCCAGGTCCCGGTAGGACGGGATGACCTGAGCCGCGAACGCCTCGTTGATCTCGACCAGGTCGATGTCGCCGATCGACAGCCCGGCGCGCGAAAGCGCCTGCTTCGACGCCTCCACCGGCCCGTAGCCCATGATCTCCGGCGAAAGGCCGGTGACGCCGGTCGAGACGATCCGCGCCAGCGGCGTCAGGCCGAGCTCACGCGCCTTCGTGTCGGACATGACCACGACCGCGGCCGCGCCGTCGTTGAGCGGGCAGCAGTTGCCCGCGGTGACCCGGCCGTCCGGGCGGAACACCGGCTTGAGGCCGGAGACGCCCTCGACCGTGACGCCCGGCCGCGGGCCGTCGTCGGCGGAGACGACGGTGCCGTCGGGCAGCGTGACCGGCGTGATGTCCTTGGCCCAGAAGCCGTCGGCGATGGCCTTCTCGGCCAGGTTCTGCGACCGGACGCCGAACTCGTCCATGTCCTCGCGGGTGACGCCCTTCAGCCGGGCGAGGTTCTCCGCGGTCTGGCCCATCGCGATGTAGACGTCGGGGACGTTGCCCTCGGTGCGCGGGTCGGTCCAGTTGTCAGCGCCGGACTCCGCGGTGGCCTTCGTGCGCGTCTCGGCGTCGGCGAACAGCGGGTTGTGGGTGTCCGGCCAGGAGTCGGAGCTGCCCTTGCCGAACCGGGACACGGCCTCGACGCCGGCGGAGAGGAACACGTCGCCCTCGCCGGCCTTGATCGCGTGGAACGCCATCCGGGTGGTCTGCAGGCTCGACGAGCAGTACCGCGTGATGGTGCAGCCGGGCAGGTGGTCGTAGCCCGAGCTCGACGGCGACCGCGCGGCCCATGTTGAACCCGGACTCGCCGCCGGGCAGGCCGCAGCCCAGCATCAGGTCGTCGATGTCGGCCGGGTCGAGCTGCGGCACCTTGGCCAGCGCGGCCTGGATCATCTGCACGGTGAGGTCGTCGGGGCGCATGCTCACCAGCGAGCCCTTGTGGGCGCGCCCGATCGGGGAGCGCGCGGTGGAGACGATGACGGCTTCAGGCATGGGCGGACACATCCTCGTATCGCGGTGGCACTAAGCGGCTGCTCACCATACTGCCGCGAACGCGACCGGACTTAAAGTCGAAGGCGATCCACGCCACTGGGGCTGGCAGGATCGCCGCAATGGGGAACAAGGACCGGGTGCTCGCGACCCGCACCATCGTGCTCTGGTCGGGCGGCCTGGTGCTGGTCGCCGCGGCCGCGGCCACCGTGCTGCTGGCCGTGCTCGGCGGTGGCACTCCGGCGGATTCCGCGCGGCTGGACGCGCTGCGCACGGCGTCCAGCATCGTCGTCGGCACCGGTGGCGCGGCCGCACTGCTGCTGGCCGCCCGCCGGCAGCGCTGGGCCGAGCTCGACCTGGAGCAGAAGGAGCACGACGCCACCGAGCGCCGGGTCACCGAGATGTACAGCAAGGCCGCCGACCAGCTGGGCAGTGAGAAGGCGCCGGTCCGCCTCGCCGGGCTGTACGCGCTGGAGCGGCTCGCGCAGAGTCACCGGTCGCAGCGCCAGACCATCGTCAACGTCCTGTGCGCCTACCTGCGGATGCCGTTCGAGCCGGACGCCAAGGGCTCGGCCGAGGAAGGACAGGTCCGCAAGACCGCCCAGCGCATCCTGCACCTGCACCTGCAGCCGGGCGAGCACGACGACAACGTCATGTATTGGCCCGACATCGATCTCGACTTCTCCGGGACCACCCTGGCCGGGCTCACCCTCACGCACTGCCGGATCCGCTCGATCGTCTGCTACGGCACGACCTTCACCGAACTCGCGACGTTCCGGTACAGCGAATTCCGTACCAAAGCCGATTTCAACAACGTCACCTTCGCCGGCCGGGTCGATTTCCGTGGCGCCGTTTTCGGCGGGGAACGGGACACCTTCAACGGCGCCGCATTCAAAGGCCCGGTCGATTTCGGCACGAAGACCGTCGCCCGCCTCGCGGGTGCCACCGCGACCACCGGGATCGCCCGGACTTGGCCGCCTGGCTGGGAAGAACGCCCGTTCGCTGACCGGGAAGGCTGGGCGGAATTAAGGATGGTTTAAGGCGCCAGGACGTTCCGCGCGGCGCCGGAAAACGCTAGGGTAAAGCCTGGTTGGACAGTGTCATTCAGCCGGGAGGTGAACGGAAATGGCGGCCCTGCGGAACCTGGGTTGGCGATGCGGCCTGACGTTCACCCGGCTTCACGGTGCGCGTCGCGCCGGGGAGACCCTCCAGGACGGGATGACGGTTCAGCGTATGGCGGCCCTCCGGCCCGTACCAGCGCCGATCGGCGGTTTGGTGACCGCTTGAGGTCCGCGCGCCGACGGTCCGGACCTCGCTCTTCGTTGCCCGGAGTCGCCGACGCGCACCTGGAGGTCACCCCGGCCACCACATCGTGCGCTGAGTGGACAACTACGCCCTGTCGCCGTTTAGGCTGACCAGGTGGATTACGTAGAGCACATCGCCGACCTCGTGGGCAACACCCCGCTGGTCAAGCTGAACGCACTGGCCGAAGGGCTACAGCCCCTGGTGCTGGCCAAGGTCGAGTACTTCAATCCGGGCGGGTCGGTCAAGGACCGCATCGCGCTGCGGATGATCGAGGCCGCCGAGCGCTCCGGTGAGCTGCGCCCCGGCGGCACGATCGTCGAGCCGACCTCGGGCAACACCGGCGTCGGGCTGGCCATGGTCGCCCAGCGCAAGGGCTACCGGTGCGTCTTCGTCTGCCCGGACAAGGTCAGCGAGGACAAGCGCAACGTGCTCAAGGCGTACGGCGCCCGGGTCGTGGTGTGTCCGACGGCGGTGCCGCCCGAACACCCGGACTCCTACTACAACGTGTCCGACCGGCTGGTCCGCGAGATCGACGGCGCCTGGAAGCCCAACCAGTACGCCAACGCGCAGAACCCGGAGAGCCACTATCACTCCACCGGCCCCGAGCTGTGGCGTCAGACCGACGGCAAGATCACGCACTTCGTCGCGGGCGTCGGCACCGGCGGCACCATCTCCGGCACCGGCCGCTACCTCAAGGAGGTCAGCGACGGCGCCGTGCAGGTGATCGGCGCGGACCCGGAGGGCTCGGTCTACTCGGGCGGCAGCGGGCGGCCGTACCTGGTCGAGGGCGTCGGCGAGGACTTCTGGCCGGAGACCTACGACCGGGACATCGCCGACGAGATCATCCCGATCTCCGACGCCCACTCCTTCGACATCACCCGGCGCCTCGCGCTCGAGGAGGGCCTGCTGGTCGGCGGCTCCTGCGGGATGGCGGTGGCCGCCGCGCTCAAGCTCGCCGAGCGGCTCACCAAGGACGACGTCGTGGTCGTGTTGCTGCCCGACGGCGGCCGCGGCTATCTCACCAAGGTGTTCAACGACGTCTGGATGTCCTCCTACGGCTTCCTCCCGCCGGACTCCTCCGGCGCCACCGTCGCCGACGTGCTGACCAAGAAGAGCGGCTCGCTGCCGAACCTCGTCCACTCGCACCCGAACGAGACGGTCGCGGAGGCCATCGCGATCCTGTCC
This sequence comes from uncultured Actinomycetota bacterium, assembly GCA_963762765.1. Classification (GTDB taxonomy): domain Bacteria; phylum Actinomycetota; class Actinomycetes; order Mycobacteriales; family Pseudonocardiaceae; genus Amycolatopsis. The sequence continues at coordinate 431,222 of CAVXMR010000040.1, read as the reverse complement.
GAGTTCGGCGTCAGCCAGATGCCGGTGGTCAGCGCGGAACCGCCGGTGATGGCCGCCGAGGTCGTCGGCGCGGTCAACGAGCGCGACCTGCTCGACGCGCTGTTCACCGGCAAGGCCCAGCTCGCCGACCGGCTCGAGGTGCACATGTCGCCGCCGCTGCCGACGATCGGCGGTGGCGAGCAGGTGGGCGCCGCGATGACCGCGCTGGAGGGCGCGGACGGCGCGCTGGTGCTGGTCGACGGCAAACCGGCCGGCGTCGTCACCCGGCACGACCTGCTCGGCTTTCTGGCCGGACGGTGACGCGGGACACTAGGGGCTGAGAAGAAACTTAATCGGCGTAGCCGGGCGGGGCGTTACGAGCGGCCTGCCCGGCGATCCGATAGCGTGGGTCGCGAGTAGTAGAATTTCGTGTCCTCGTCAAGGGGGTTCAAGACCCACATGAGTGCTCCGCAGCCACCGAACCAGCCGTGGGGCGGCGGCCAGCCGCCTCACGGTCCGCCGAGTGGCCCCCAACCACAGCAGGACAATCCCTTCGGCTCCCCGGAGCCGACCCAGGTGGTCCAGCCCGGCCAGCCCCAGCAGCAGCCGGGCGGCCTGTTCGGGGACACCCCCGAGCCGACCCAGGTCGTGCAGCCGGTCCAGCCGGGCCAGCCCGCTGAGGGTGGGGCGGAGGCGACCCAGCTGGTGAACCCGGCCGGTGGCGGCGACGCCCCGGTCGCGGACTCCACGCAGCTGGTTCCGCCGGGTTCCCAGCCGCCGCCCGCGATCCCGTACACCCCGCCGCCGAGCGCGGCCGACAACCCCGCCGCGGCCTTCGGCCAGCAGCAAGGCTTCGGCCAGCCGGGACCGGGTGGGTACGGCCAGCCGCAGTATCCGGGCCAGCAGCCCGGTCAGCCGCCGCAGGGCTTCGGTGGTCCCGGTGGTCCCGGTTTCGGTGGCCCCGGCCAGCCCGGCTTCGGCGCTCCCGCCCCGGCGTTCGGCGGCGGTTCGTCCTCCGGTGGCCTGTTCGGCTACATCGCCGGTGGCGTCGTCGCCGTGCTGGGCCTGATCGGGCTGATCATCGCCTTCGGCTACATGGGCGACGCGAGCGACTACTCGAAGGCCTTCGACAGCGCTCCGGACCAGCAGGCGATCGACACGTTCCTCGACAACCTGGGGGTCGTCGGACCGGGCACCCTCTGGTTCTACGTGATCATGATCCTGGTGGGCGCGCTGGTCTCCATCGCCGGCGGCGTCGGGCTCGCGTTCGCGAGCAAGCTGGGCGGGATCAAGAAGCTCGTGCCGATCGTGGTCGCCGCCGGTGGCGCGCTGCTGGCGGTCTTCGCGCTCCTGGTCAAGATCGGGATGACGCCGAAGGCCGACGCGCTGGCCAAGCTTTCCGCTTCCGCCAAGGACACCTTCGGTCTCGGCCTCCCGCCGCTGATCATCGGCGTGCTGATCCTGATCGTCGGGGTGCTCGGCCTGATCCCGGGGACCGCGCAGTTCGTCGGCCTCGGCGACGGCGGCTCCGCGCCCGCTCCGCAGCAGGGTGGCTTCGGTGGCCCGCCGCCGGGGTACGGCCAGCCGCCGCAGCAGCAGGGCTTCGGCCAGCCCGGCCCGCCGCCGGGCTACGGCCACGGCCAGCCGCCGCAGGGCCCGCCGCCCGGATTCGGCGGTCCGCCGCCGGGTTACGGGCAGCCGGGCGGCCCGAACCCGAACAGCGGTGGGTTCCCGCAGCCGGGACACCCGCAGGGTCCGCCGAGCGGTGGTTTCGGCCAGCCGCAGTACCCGGGCCAGCCCGGGCAGCCGCCGCCGGGTTACGGCCAGCAGCCGGGCTACGGCCCGCCTCCCGGCCAGCAGGGCCCGCCTCCCGGCTACGGCCAGCAGCAGCAGCCACCGCAGTGGTGATCAGCTGATCCCGACTCCGCCCCCGGTGTTCGCACCGGGGGCGGAGTCGTTTCATCTCGGCCTCCATTTGGCTCTCGACGACTCCGATTCCCGGGCTACGGTTAGCGAGTTTGTCCTGCGCCCATGGGGGAGTCGTGAGTCCCTACGGATACCCGCTGCCACAGCCGGATCCGGACCGTCCGTACCGGCGCCCGTCCGGCGCCACCGCCGTCGTCGCGGGCCTGCTCGCGCTGCCCGCCGCGGTCGCCGCCGGATACGTGCCGATCCGGATCTTCCTGGACATGCCCGCGGAGTTCAGCCTGGGCGCGCTACCCGGCTGGGTGCTGGCCGACTTCGGCGGATTCCTGCTGGCCGGGCTGGTCTTCCTGCTCGGTTCGGTGGCGACGCTCTTCCGTGCCGCGGCCGGCGCGGTGCTCCTGCTCTTCGGTGGCCTGCTGGCGATCGCGGCACTGCTCGCCGAGCCACTCGCCACCGGAATCCCGCTCGGCCGGTTCGTCGACGCGATGTTCACCCACGGCGGCGTCGCCATGATCGACCGGCTGGTGCTGGCCGGGCTCGCGGTGGTGGTGCCGGTGCTGGCCATGGCGCCGCCGACGGTCCGTCACCTGCGCTACCGCCCGCCCGCGCTGCACGCGTATTCGGGGGCGGCGCCGCAACGCTGGTGACCCGAATGACCCGCGCCGCGCGCGAGCACCTGGCACGATGTCCGCGAGGACCTGGGGACGGGGGAAGTCATGGTGCAGCCTTATCCGACGCCGAAACCCAGCGGGGGCACGGCCGCCTTCGCAGCGGTGGTCTCCTGGGCGGTCGGGCTCTGGTACCTGGTCGGCGTCCTGATGCACGGCTGGGTCGGCCCGGTGATCCTGTACGTGGAGAAGGTGGCCGGCCTGCTGCTGGCCGTCCTGCTGATCCTGGGCGGAATCCTGCTGCTGTCCCGCCGCCCGGCCGGGCGGCTGCTCTGCGTCATCGGCGCGGTGCTCGCTCTGGTGTTCCGCGTGGTCACGACGGTTCTCGACCTGCTTCCGCCGACGGGCCTCTTCTTCTCGCCCGGCGGGCCGCTGCCCGGCACCGGGCTGCCCTGGCAGGCTTCGAGGATCGTGTGGTCGCTGCCCGCGATCGTGATCCTCGTCTTCGCGCTGCTCCCGGCGACTCGCCGGTGGACACGGCGTACGGTGGCTTTCCCGCCATACCCGCCCCAGGTTCGGTACCCGTATCCGCCGGGGACGCACCCGCAGTATCCGCAGCAGCAGCCGTACCAGCAAGGTGGCCGTCCGCCAGGGTGGTGACCGGATCCGAGGGGCGATGACGCAGCCGAAACCCAGCAGTGCCACGGCGATCGCGGCGGCCGTCTTCGCCGTGGTGGGTGGCCTGCTGTTCCTGGTGGTCAGCGCTCTCGCGGTCATCGCGGTGTTCGGCAGCGACGAGTTCGTCGGCGAACAGATCGTCGGCGCGGTCGAGTACCTCTTGGTCGCCGGCACGCTGCTGCCCGGCGGCATCCTGCTGTTCCTGCACAAACCGGCGGGCCGGACGCTGACCGTCGTCGGCAGCGGGATCGCCATCTTGGCGATCGTCGTCAACTTCGTGCTCAACCTGATGGGCGCCGCCGCGATCGACGGTGACTTCCGCGCCGGACTGCTCGGTGGGATCGCGCTCGTGGTCGTGCCCGCGGTGGCGACCATGGTGCTCGCCCTCGTGAAGCCGACCGCCATGTGGTGCGGGATCGGCGTTTCGCCGCATTCGGGCAGGCACCCTCGGCTGTAGGGGAGCCATGACGGATTCGCAGGAAAGGCCGACCGGCGGGCCGGCGATCACAGCCGGTGCCTTGCTGATCATGCGCCTGCGGTCAGGCCGGGTGCTGGTCGTGCTCGGCTGCGTGCTCGCCATCGTCGTGACCATGGCCGGCGAAACCCGCAGGCCAGAGGTAGATTCCGGCTCGCCATCCGGGAATACGGACGCCTGAGCAGCGGTGACCTACCGAAGTCGTGAAATGCATCCCACCTGTCGGGATGAGTACATCGTGGACGTACCCTTGAAGGATGGTGGACGACTACTCCGAACTAGGTTTCGAGACCCGCGCGATCCACGCCGGTCAGAAGCCCGACCCTCGCACCGGCGCGGTGATCGTGCCGATCTACCAGACCTCGACCTACGCCCAGGATGGCGTCGGCGGGACCCGCGAGGGTGACTACGAGTACTCGCGCACCGCGAACCCGACGCGCACCGCGCTCGAAGAGGCGCTCGCCTCGCTCGAAGGCGCGCGCCACACGCTGGCCTTCTCCTCCGGCATGGCGGCCTCGGACGTCGTGCTGCGCGCGACGCTGCGCCCGGGCGACCACCTGGTGCTCGGCAACGACGCCTACGGCGGCACGTTCCGGCTGATCGACAAGGTTCTCAGCCTCTGGGGCATCGAGCACACCGTCGCCGACCTCGCCGACATCTCGCAGGTCCGCGCCGCGATCCGGCCGGAGACCAAGCTGATCTGGTGCGAGTCGCCGACGAACCCGCTGCTCGGCATCGCCGACATCGCGGCGCTGGCCGGGGTGGCGCACGACGCGGGCGCGCGCCTGGTCGTCGACAACACCTTCGCCACGCCGTACCTGCAGACCCCGCTCGCGCTGGGCGCGGACATCGTCGTCCACTCGACGACCAAGTACCTCGGCGGTCACTCGGACGTCGTCGGCGGCGCCGTGCTGACCAACGAGGACGAGCTGCGTGAGCAGCTGTTCTACCTGCGCAACGCCGCGGGCGCGGTGCCCGGCCCGTTCGACGCCTGGCTCACGCTGCGTGGCATCAAGACCCTCGCGCTGCGCATGGAGCGCCACAGCGACAACGCCGAGCTGATCGCGCACACACTGCTGAAGCACCCGAAGGTGACGCGGGTGTACTACCCGGGCCTGCCCGAGCACCCCGGCCACGAGGTCGCGGCCAAGCAGATGCGGCGCTTCGGCGGCATGGTCTCGTTCAGCCACGCCGACGGCGAGGAAGCCGCGCTCGAGGTCGCTTCGCGCACGAAGCTCTTCATCCTCGCCGAGTCGCTGGGCGGGATCGAGTCGCTGGTCGAGCACCCGGGCCGGATGACGCACGCCAGCACCGCGGGTTCGACCCTGCAGGTGCCCGCCGACCTGCTGCGCCTGTCGGTCGGCGTCGAGGACGGCCGCGACCTGGTCGCCGACCTGCTTCAGGCGCTGGGCTGAGGCAAGACGCAGAAAAGCCCCTGACGGCTGTCAGGGGCTTTTCGCGTGTTCAGGGGGTGTAGTTGCCGTGGGTCACGGAGCCGTTGACCGGGGGCTGCGCCGGGGGGAGCTCGCTGCCGCGGACACAGCCGCCGACCAGCTCGACGCCGTCGTCGTGGCGGACGTACTGCGCGGGGGTGGCGCAGCCGGCGCTGTCCACGGTGAAGTACGCGGCACCGGTGAGCGCGACGGCGGAAGCGACCCCGATGACGAGGGGCAGCAGCCCGGCCGAACGGGTGGCGCGTGCCATGCGTTGCTCCCTGTTTACCGGTAGTTGACGCGTCCCAGGGTACCCGGACCCCGGTGCACTCAACCTGTGCATCTCCTGAGTGGCATCATCGGCCGTCATGGAACTCGTGACCTTGGAACAGGTCGAAGCCGCGCGGGAGCTCCTCAAGGGAGTCACCCGGGTCACGCCCATGGAACACGCGCGTGACCTGCGCAAACGTCACGGCGGCCCGGTCTACCTGAAATGCGAGAACCTCCAGCGGACCGGGTCGTTCAAGATCCGCGGCGCCTACACCCGCATCCATGGGCTGACCGACGAGGAACGCTCACGCGGTGTCGTCGCGGCGAGCGCCGGCAATCACGCCCAGGGCGTCGCGCTGGCGTCGTCGCTGCTCGGCGCGAAATCCACCGTGTTCATGCCGCTGCGTGCGCCGCTGCCGAAGCTTGCCGCCACTCGCGGCTACGGCGCCGACGTCCACCTGCACGGCTCGCTGTTCGAGGAGACCCTCGCCGAGGCGATCGCCTTCGGCGAGCGGACCGGGGCGGTGTTCATCCACCCCTTCGATCACCCGGACATCATCGCCGGCCAGGGCACGGTCGGTCTCGAGATCCTCGAACAGGTGCCGGGCGTGAAGACGATCCTGGTCGCGACCGGCGGCGGTGGGCTGGTCGGCGGCGTCGCGTCCGCGGTGAAGGCGTCGCGCCCGGACGTGCGGGTGGTCGGCGTCCAGGCCGAGCTCGCCGCCGCCTTCCCGCCGTCGCTGGCCGCGGGCGCGCCGGTGCGGCTGAGCCAGACCGCGACGATGGCCGACGGCATCGCGGTCGGCGAGCCGGGCGCGCTCACCTACGCCCACGTCGAGTCGCTGGTCGACGACGTCGTGACCGTCTCAGAGGAGGCGCTCTCGCGCGCGGTGCTGCTCTGCCTGGAACGGCGCAAGCTGGTCGTCGAACCGGCCGGCGCGGCGACGGTCGCGGCGCTGCTGCAGCACCCCGGCGCGTTCGAGCCGCCGGTGGTCGCGATCCTGTCCGGCGGGAACGTCGATCCGGTGCTGCTCCTGCAGATCATCCAGCACGGCATGACCGCGGGCGGGCGCTACCTGCGCCTCCACCTGCGCGTGCCGGACCGGCCGGGCTCGCTCGTCGGCGTGCTGAAGTGCGTCAGCGACCTCGGCGCGAACGTGCTCGACGTCGAGCACTCGCGGATCTCCGGCGCGCTGGCCCTCGGCGAGGCCGACATCGTGCTGGCGCTGGAAACCCGCGGGCCCGAGCACTGCCTCGACGTCGAAACCGCGCTCACCAACGCCGGCTTCACCGTCGTCTAGGCCGGTTCGCCGGTCACAGCCGCCAGCGCGAGGTCGCGGGCCGGCTCGTCCACCTCGGGCACGACGAACTGCCGCGCCCGGATGTGCGCGACCAGCTCGGGGTCCGGTGGCACGTCGTGCTCGCGCAGGTAATACGCGACCGCGCCGGGCCACACCCAGGAACCGTCGGTGCGGAACGTCATCGGCACGGCGTCGTCTCGGTCCGGCGCGAACGCGTCGGCGCCGTAAGACCGCGCGGCCAGCACCACCGGCGCGGCACCGAGGTAGTCGAGGATCCGTTCGCGCTCGCCGGGCTGTAGCGGCGGCCGGTTCACCAGCGGCCGCCCGGACGGGTCGACGCCGTCGTAGATCCGCGGTGACTTGATTTCGTCCACAGTGGACGGACCGAGCGGGGGCAGCCCGGCGCGCTGACGCAGCCAGGCCGGGATGCGGTCTTCGGCGCGGGGGTAGAAGCGCAGCTCGTCCTGGAACCCGATCGGCGGCGGAACGTGCCGCCATCGCGGCTCGTGGTCGTAGGAGAAGTCGGCGCTGACACTCTGCGCCGGATCGACGACGACCACGCCGCTCAGCCACGTGCCCAGCGCCGGCTGGTACATGCCCGCGCGCAGGGAACCCAGCAGCCCGAACAACTCCCGCGGCGCCGGCACCGCGTGCTGCGATCCGTCGGGCGCGGTGATGATCACGTCGGCCTCGACGTGCCGGCCGGCCGAGCGGTACTCGGTTCGGATCTGGCGCCAGGTCCCCGGCGCCGCCATCGACGCCAGGCCCAGCCCGATCTGGTTGACGAGCTGCTGTTGCTGCTCCGGGCCCAGCGGCGCCGGTGGCGTGGTCATCCGAGCCCCTTTCAGCCTTGCGCGGGCGGCTGGGTGGTGGCCTCCGCGATCTCTTCGAGTGCTTCGTCGGCGAGGAGCTCCTCGATCGAGCGCTCCAGCACGTAGGCAGTGCCGCCGCCGGCCTGGTCGTTCCACGCCACGGCGGTGCCGGTGATCGCGCGAACCGGGCGGCGCAGCCGGTAGGTGTGGAATTCGCGCTGTTCCTCCTCGGCGGGCCGCGACCGATGGGTGAACCCGGTCCGCGCGGCGAACAGCGTGTTGCCCGACGGGTCGCCGTAGCGGTCCATCTCCGTGCCGGGGGGCAGGCTGACGATCCGCTTGCCGCCGTACATGTTCAGCCCCGGGTCACCCCCGGTCGGCTGAATCGGCCACGCGTCGGTGTCGCGCTTCGCGTCCGGCGGCAGCTCGCCGCGGAACGCCGCCTGGTTCAGGTACAGGTGCCCGACGAAGTACCGGACGGCCCGCAGCGCGGTGGGGAAGGTGGCCAGCTCCAGCCGTGCGTCGCCCTGTGCCCAGAAAACCGCCCATTCCGCGTCTTGCTGCACGAGGCACCAAGCGCCGTCGGCGACCTCGCCGATGCGGTAGCGCGCGCGGTCGAGCTCCAGCTCGACGGCGGCCTGTTCGGCCGTGCGCAGCGCCTCCTTGACCGCGAGCTCCGGATCGGCCGGGCCCGCGAGCGTCGCCGCGCCCGCACTGCCCACGACCTCGGCCAGCCACGGCGGGATCATGTGCGGGTCACGCGGGAAGAGCGCGAGCTCACGCGCGAAGTCGGCCTCCGTCGGCGCGCGGTCCCACGTGGGCTGGTCGTCCCAGACGTAGCTGAAGTGGGCCACCCCGTTGGCATCGGCCTTGACCTTGGCTTCGAACCAGGTCCCGCGCCCGTCGTGGTACATCCCGGAGCGCAGGCGCGCGAACATCTCGAAGACCTCCTTGGGCGGCTCCCAGGGGAGGAAATCGCCGTCGGAAAACTTGCTGGTCATCGTCGGCAGCTCGGTGTGGTCGCCGATCGCGCGGTAGGTCATCAACGCGAACCCGGCGTCCGTCGGCATCCTCAGCGCGACCAGGATGCCGAGGTCGCCGAGGAGTTGGCCCTGCTCTTCCGGACGAAGCGAACGCCTGCCGGCAGGCTCAGGCGGGGGAAGCTCGTGACCGGCGGTGGCGAGCTTCTCGCGCAGCCAGGCCGGAACGTGCTCGGGATCCCGGGGGAATGCTTCGAGGTCACGCGCCCAGGTCTCGGGAGGGATTTCGGAGCGCCATTCGGGATCCCAGTTCGGGTTGAAGGTCGTGAGGAGCTGGCTGGGCGCGTCCACCTTGAAGCGCATGGAGAACCAGGTGCCTTCGCCTGGTTCGTAGAAGGCCTGCCGGATCTGCAGGACCAGGTCGATCACCTCGGCGGGGAAAGTCATCCCCTGTTCCGTACCGTCGTAGGTCAGCGCGGTCAGCGTGAAGTCCTGGACGTCGGCGGTGACCCGGCACATCAGGTCCAGCCGCTTCCAGTTCTGCGGGGCCACGTCGATGAGGGCATAGGCCACTTCGTACGTGAGCCCGCGCCAGCGTTCGGGGTCACGGGGCATGGCTGCTGTTCCTCTCCTCGGACTGTCCTCTCAGGACGTTCATGGCCGGTTCTCGAAACTGCGGATGTGCATGCTTCGGTTGCCCTGGGGGTCGACCTCGACCCAGCGTACTTGGATCGTTTGCGGCGCCCGCTCGGCATCGGGGCGGATCGGGAACACATCGAACTGTTCCACCTTGCCGCCCGCCTTGGTGAACTTGGCGAGGTCGGCCTCCATGGCCCGCCAGTTCTGCTCGCCCACGGCGCTGCTCCAGCCCTGGTTCTGGGGCCGCCACTGGGTCATCATGTTCGCCAGCTCGCCGGGGCTGTCCATCTGGTTCGCCGACATGTGCCCGCCGTCGTAGTCGCCGAGGCCGCTGCCGAGCCGCCCGGACTGGCTCTGCGCGGTCCCGTCGCGCGCCGGGAGAGCGTCGTGGCCTGCCAGTTCCTGGTTGGTGGCGGTGCCGTTCGTCGTGTCGGTGCGGTAGTAACCCTTCGCGTTCGGGTCCTCGGGGCCGGTGTGGTAGACGAACTTCCCGTCGTCGACGTTGTAGACCATGTTGGGCTGCGGCCGGTTGAGCTCCGGGTTGTGCGGCCGGAACGTCTCGACGGACTTGATGTTGCCGTGCTCGTCGGTCCAGTAGACAGAGCGGGTATGCGTCTCCGTCTTGCCGCTTTCGGCTTTGTAGTCGCTGTTGACGACGTACTTCGTGTTCGGCTCCAGCGGCGGCGGGTTCTCGTCCAGGAACCTTTTCTTCGCGTCGAGGGGCTTTTCCTCCACGCGGTAGTGGTGCGAGCCGGTCTCGCCCGGCGGATGGGTCGAGTTCGGGTCGAAACGCTGCTGGTAGTGCACCGGCGCGTCGGGCGCGTGCCTGGCGATGGCCGGCAGGTCGGGGTTCACGCGGGCGATGCGGCCCGACTCGACGTCCGCCCACCGGACGTGGCCGTTCGCGTCCGTGTAGAACGTGCCGCGCGTGACGCCGTCCTTGTCGGTGACGTCGTAACGCGTGTGCGGCTCATACGGCCCGCCCTCGGAGAACGAGACGCCCCGCTTCGGTGCGAGTGGGTCGTTGCGGCCCACCGGTACCGGGTCGCCTTCGAAGTCCGGCCGGTGGAATTCGGCGGACGGGTTGGGGATGCCGTCGGCGTCGGTGTGGAAGGTCTGGTGCTGGCCGTCGATCTCGACCCGGTAAGTCGTGTCCGGGTGCGGGTGGGTCAGGTCGGGGTTCGGGTGGTAGTTGTCGTTCGGCTGTCCCTTGACGCGCGGGTGCTCGTTCGGGTGGGACGTGTCGATGTGCGTGACCCGGCCGTCGGCGTCGGTGTGGTACGTGCCGCGCACGTTCCCGTCGGCGTCGACGACCTTGTACTCGCGGTTCGGCTGCAGCGTCTGGTCGCCGGGGAACCGTTCGTGGGCCGCGGGCGAGTGGATGCCGTCCGGGTTCGCGTGCCCCGGCTGCACGTCCACGCTGGTGCCGTGCGGCGGGTCGAAGTCGGTGACGCTCTGCGGGTTCGCGCGGCGGTCGGCCTGCTTGTGCGCGTCGGTGAGGTCTTCCTCCTGCTGCCGCGATTCCGGATTGCGGTCCTTCGGGACGTCCTGGTCCGGGTCGGGGGCGTCGTCGCCACGGTGGCGGGCGCTGTCCGCGTCGACGTCGTGCGGGTCGTGGTGCTGCCCGTCCGGCGCGAAGCCGTCGTCGCCCGCGCGGTGCGTCGAACCGTCCGGGTGGTGGGTGCTCCACTCGCCGTCCGGTGGGATGCGGGGCCGCATCTTGCCGTCCGGGCCGATTTCGTAGTCGGAGGAGAAGACCCGGCCGTGCGAGTCGGTCCACGCCGGTTTGTTCGGCGCCATGACCTCGGTGTCGAGCTCGCGCGAAAGCCGGTGCGCGAAGTCGTTCGAGCCCGCGTCGCAGCCGATCAGCCGGATCGGTCGGCCGTCGTAGGTTCCGTTGCGGCGCAAGATGTCCGCGAACTCTTCGGGCGTGTACAACCGATCGCCGATGCGGGCGTAGCCGTCCTTCGTCACGTGCACGTCGACGGTGTAGCGGCCGTCCGGGTCCGGCAGGACGCGGTGCGGCAGATCGCCCATGTCGGGATCGCCGCCGTGGTACGAGCTGCCCGCCGGGGTGTCCTCGGCGTGGCGCGCGTTGACCTCGTCCGGGCTCAGCGGCTCGTGGTGCGGCGGCGTGCCGTCGGGGTCGCCGGGACCGTGGTCCGGCGGGCCGTCGTGATCACGCGGGCCCTGGGGGCCGTCGTGGTGCGGAGCGTTTTCCCCGGGACCGTGCGAGTTGCCGGGACCGGTGTGCCCGGGACGTCCGCCGGGGGTGTTGCCGCCCGGATGCGTGCCGGGGCCGTGCGTCGGTGTCGTCGTGCCTGGGCCGTAGCCACCGCGGGCGACCGGCTCGGGGGCGCGCGGGCGCGGCTCGCCGCCGACGCCCCGCGGGCGCGGTTCGGGCGTGTGTGGGGTGTTCGCGCCGGGGCTGCCCGAGGTGCCGGTCCAGCCCGTGCCACCGGTACGGCCAGGAGAGCCACCCAGGCCGCCGCCCGCGCCGGGAGCGCCACCGGGCGGCATGCCGCCGCCACCCATCATCCCGCCCTGCGGTGGGACACCGGGCTGCGAGACGCCGTCGCCACCGCGCGGCGACGGCACCCCTGACGTGCCGGGCTCGCCGGTGCGCGGGGTGGCCGGCGCCGCCGAGCCGCTGGCGGTCGTGCCGTCGCTGGTCCGCGGCGGGGCCGCGCTGCTCGGGGTTTCGCCGCCGCCGTGGGTGCTCGGCGAGTCCGTGCGCCCGGGGCTCGAATGCGTTGGGGCGCCACCGGTATCGGTGTGCGAGGGCGCCGCCGAACGCGCCGCCGGTGTGCTGTCCGCGGCGTGGGTCGGCGCACTTTCCGCGTGGCGCGCGGGCGAAGGAGTGCTGTCTGCGGCGTGGGTCGGCGCGCTCTCTGCGTGGCGTGCGGGTGATGGCGTGCTGTCTCCCGCACCACGGGCCGGCGCGGGTGTGCTGTCGCCTGCGTGCGTGGGTGCCGGACTGCTGTCCCCGCCATGGGTGGGTGCGGGGCTGCTGTCCCCGCTGCGGTGCGAAGGCGCGCCGCCGTCGCCGGAACGAGCCGACGGCGTGCTGCCCAGGCCGTCCGGGTCCGAGGACGGCGTGGTGTCGCCGGAATGCGTTGGTGCGCCGTCATCACTGCGCAGGGAGGACGGCGAACCGTCCTCGCCCGAGGCCCGGCGAGACGCGGAATTACCGCTGGAGGAGTCGGTGCGCGCCGGATCCGAGCTCGGAGAGTCCGAACCGGGCGAGCTGTCCCCTTCGCTGCCATGCGAGGAGTCGCCTTCGCCGCCGTGGGACGAATCTCCTTCGCCACCATGGGAAGACTCGCCGTCTCCGCCGTGCGGCGACTCCCCGTCACCCCCGTGAGAACCACTTTCGCCGCCCTCGCCGTGCGCCCTGGCGTGGACGCCGCCGCCCTCTCCCTTGGGGATGTGGCGCTTGAAGCCGACGTGGTCGATCTTGAGCCCGTCCAGGCCGCTGACCTTGCCCAGCACCTTCCCGAAGATCTTGGCGATCTTCTCGAAGACGTCGACGAGTTTGCTCAGCAGCGGCGAGATCCGGCGGATCGAGTCGGTGAGCTTCTTGAGCAGCTCACCGATCTTCTTGCCCCACTTGGCGATCGCGGCCGAGGCCTGCGCGACCACGACCGGGGTGCCGAAGCCGAGTGAGAAGACCTCTTCCATCACCCAGGAGATCAGCTTGCCGACCAGGTCGGCGATCAGCTGACGGACGGTCTCGCGGACGAACGAGACGATCTGGCCGAAGATCATCACCGCCGTGCTGATCCCGCCGGCCACCGTCGCCGCCGAGGACAGCGCCTCGCCGTGCTCGGCGGCCTGCTTGCGGTAGGCGTCCGCGGCCTGGCCGCTCCAGCCGGTGGTGCCGGTCTTCACCGCGTTGTCGAGGTCGGTCTTGCGCTCGCCGAGCGCCTTGGAGATGTTGCCCCAGGTGTCCGCATAGGACTGGATCACCGGCGGGTCACCCGCGACGGAGTCCAGCATGTCCTTGAGCGGCTGGATGTGCTCCATCAGGAACGAGGCCACCGACGACATCAGGTAGCCGAACGGGTCGATCGCGGCACCCGCGACCTCGCCGGCCAGGCTCAGCGCGCCGAGGCCGCCGGAGATCCAGTCGCCATCCTTGATGCCATTGAACGTGTCCATCGCCGACTCGGCGAGGCCGATGCCGCCGGCCCAGCCGTAGTCGCCGTTGCCCGCGGTGAGCGGACCCGGCCCGTCACCGTCCTTTTTGGACTCCGCGACCAGCGGGTTGCCCTCGGGCATCACTCACCACCCGCCTGGCGCAGCGTGTCCGCGGCCGCCTGATCCTGCTCGTGGAAGCCCGCCGCCGCCTGCCGGACGCTGCCCGAGACGGCCGTCATCGCCTGCGAAGCCTGTTGCAGCGCCTGGATACCGAACTGCTCGACCGGGTCCAGCATCATCCGGAACGGCTGGCAGAGGATGCCGTACGCGTCGGTCGGCATACTCACCTGATTGGCCGCGTCGATGGCCTGGGCGATCCCGTCCCCGATCGCGTCCACTTGGTGCGCGTGCGCGGTCAGGTCGGTGGACAGCTCCATGTCCGTCATGGTTCCCCCTGGGAAAGCGCTGGTCGGTCAGGACAGGATCGAGCCGCCGAAGTCGTCGTCATCGTCCTCCGGCGGACGACGGCGCCGGGGCGGTTGCTGCGGGGGCGGCGGGGCCTGGTGCCGGGGCGGCGGGGGCGGGGGCGCGGAGGCTCTTCGGTGTCCTCCGGCCCGAAACGGCGCACGCGGTCGGGCTCCGGGTACTGCGGCTCGGGCTCCGGCGGCGGGGGCGGGAACGTGCTCATCGCGTCTTCCACGATGTGGCTCGCGGCGGCGTCCGCGGTGCCGGTGGTGTCGGCCATCGCCTGCTGCAGCAGCTCGGGGATCCGCGACTGCGCGCGCTGCACGAGCCGCATCACCTCGGCGGAGACCTCGGCCATCCGCTTCGTGCTCGCGTTCTCGGTGATGACGAGGTTCTTGAGCAGTCCCTGCGAGTCGACGGTGACCTGGACCGTGCCGTCCTTGGACCGCTCGGTGACGGTCTGGCCCTGCATGCGGTCGGCGAGCGCCTGGTAGCGAGCGGCGCTCTCCTCCAGCTTCTTGGTCCAGTCGTCGATCATCTGATCGCTGGCGTCGACGCTGTCCGGCATCGGGGCCCTTCCGTCCTGTTCTCTCGACGTCTCAACACTGACGGATCCCAGCCGCCCCTGGTTCCGGCACAGTACGAATTGCGCCGACCGGACCAGTCTGGCATCCCCCTCCGACAATTTCCGCCGAACCCGGTTCCGAACGCCGTGAAGGCCCCCTTACCGGCTGTGAGAGCCGGTAAGGGGGCCTTCACGGCCCGTGGGTCAGAGGTTGCCGCGGCGCTCCTGCTCGCGCTCGATGGCTTCGAAGAGTGCCTTGAAGTTGCCCTTGCCGAAGCCCAGCGAGCCGTGCCGCTCGATGAGCTCGTAGAAGACCGTCGGGCGGTCGCCGATCGGCTTGGTGAAGATCTGCAGCAGATAGCCGTCCTCGTCGCGGTCGACCAGGATCCGGTGCTCCTTGAGCGTCTCGATCGGCACCCGCACCTCGCCGATCCGGGCGCGCAGCTCGGGGTCGGTGTAGTAGGAGTCGGGCGTGTCGAGGAACTCGACGCCGGCCTCGCGCATCGCGGTCACCGTCGCGACGATGTCGTTGGTGGCCAGCGCGATGTGCTGGCAGCCCGCGCCGTCGTAGAACTCGAGGTACTCGTCGATCTGCGACTTCTTCTTCGCGATCGCGGGCTCGTTGAGCGGGAACTTGACCCGGTGGTTGCCGTTGGACACCACCTTGCTCATCAGCGCGGAGTACTCGGTGGCGATGTCGTCGCCGACGAACTCCGCCATGTTCACGAAGCCCATCACGCGGTGGTACCAGTCGACCCAGTAGTCCATCTTGCCGAGCTCGACGTTGCCCACACAGTGGTCGACGGCCTGGAACAGCCGCTTCGGCGCGCCTTCAGGACGCTTCACGGTGCTCTCGCGCGGCTCGTAGCCGGGCAGGTAGACGCCGGTGTAGCGCGACCGGTCGATCAGCGAGTGGCGGGTCTCGCCGTAGGTCGCGATCGCGGCCATCCGCACGGTGCCGTGCTCGTCGGAGACGTCGTGCGGCTCTTCGAGGATCGTGGCGCCCTGTTCGCGGGCGTGTTCGACGCACTTGTCGACGTCGGTCGTCTCCAGCGCGAGGTCGATGACGCCGTCGCCGTGGCGGCGGTGGTGGTCGAGCAGCGGGGAGTCCGGCTTGACGCCGCCGGTGATGACGAACCGCGCGGAACCCGACTTCAGCACGAACGACTTGCGCTCGTAGTTCCCGGTCTCGGGGCCGGAGTACGCGATCAGCCGCATGCCGAACGCGACCTGGTAGAACCAGGCGGTCTGGGTGGCGTTGCCGGAGATGAAGACCACCGCGTCCATGGCCTTCACCGGGAACGGGTCGGTCGAAGCGTCGTGGTCGACCAGCCCGACGAGCTGACGCAGCTGGTCGTAGCTGACGTCGTCGAGAGCGCCTTGGGGATCCAGTGTGTGCGTCATGCTCGAAGGATCCGGCCATGTGGCAAACTGCGCAATGGACGAGAATTTCGCTGGTCAACATGCCCAGTGGGTCAGGGTTAGCGAGCCACGCTTCGGACAATCTGTGCAGGAGAAAAAGCCATGCCGGACACACTGGATTCGCTCGACGCGCGGCTGCTGCTGTTGCTGACCGACTCGCCACGCCTCGGCGTGCTCGAATGCGCGCGCCGGCTCGGCGTCGCACGCGGGACCGTGCAGGCCAGGCTGGACCGGCTCACCGAACGCGGAATCCTCGGCGGCTTCCCGCCGGAACTCGACCTGGCGGCGATGGGCTACGGCTTGACGGCGTTCGCCGTACTGGAGATCGCGCAGGGCCGCCGCTCCGAGGTGACGGAGGCACTGACCGCGATCGACGAGGTCTGTGAGGTGCACGCCACGACCGGGCAGGGCGACCTGTTCGTCCGGATGGTGGCGCGGAACAACGACGACCTGCAGCGGGTGATCGACGAGGTGGTCGGCGTCCCGGACGTCCTGCGCACGTCGACGTCCATCGCGCTCTCGACACCGGTTCCGCCGCGGGTACGGCCCTTGTTGGAGCGCACGGCCAAGGACTCGTGAGTGGTGCGGCCGGTTCTAACCGGCCGCGCCACTCACGAGTCCCGCAGCTCTACTCGGCGATCATGGCCAGGTAGCGCTTCGCCGAGCGCTGGACCACTTCGTGCCCGTCGCTGCGGACGATCGCGTTCCACCAGGCGCCGTAGATCGCGTCGAACTGGTAGCCCGCCAGGAGTTCCGCCGCGCGGCGGACGATGTGCGGGCGCTCGGGGATGAGGTTCGGGTAGCTGTACATGAACCCCACGTGCGTGCGGTCGCCGATGACCTGCACGATGTCGCCGGACAGCAGCGCGCCGCGGCCCTCTTCACCCGCGGGCCAGTGCAGCACCGTGCCGCCGGTGAAGTGCACGCCGAGGTTGATCAGCCGCAGATCCGGCGCGACGTCCAGGGTGGTGCCCGACCACAGTTTCACCGCCGGGTCCGGCCGCGCGATCCACTGCTGGTCGCCCTCGTGCAGGTAGATCGGGACGTCGAAGGCGTGCGCCCAGTCGATCATGGTCGTGTAGTAGTGCGGGTGGCTGATCGCGATGCCGGTGATCCCGCCGAGGTCGTTGACCTGCGAAACCAGGGCATCGTCGAGGTAGGCCGCGCAGTCCCAGAGGAAGTTCCCGGACTCGGCCTGAACCAGCAGCGCCCGTTCGCCGATCGCGAAGCTGGGCGTCGAACCGACGCCGATAATGCCGGGACCCTGCTGCTCGACCCGCGGCGCATACGTCCCGCTCGCGCGCAGGGTGTCGAGGTTCGTCCACTGCTGCCCCGACTGCGGGACGGACTGGCGCTCGTCCTCGCAGATCGGGCAGTCGTCACGGGCCTGCGCGTACTGCATCCCGCAGGCCTGGCAGATCGGCTCAGTGCTCATGGCACTTCACGTTAGCGCCGGATATGCGCGCTCGGCCATGCAAGCCGAGCGCGCGCCCGCCTTACTTGCCGTCGCTGTAAGGAACGGCCTTGACCAGGGTGACCTTCTGGATCTTGCCGTTGGGCAGCTCGTACTCGCGCGACTCGCCTTCCTTGGCGCCGAGCAGGGCCTTGCCCAGCGGCGACTCGGGGGAGTACACGTCGAGGCCGCCTTCGGCGCCTTCCTCGCGGGTGGCGAGCAGGAACTTCTCGTCCTCGTCGTCGCCCTCGTAACGGACGGTGAGGACCTTGCCGGGGCCGGCGCTGCCGTCGTTGGCCGGTGCCTCGCCGACCTTGGCCGAGCGCAGCAGCTCCTGCAGGTGACGGATGCGCGCTTCGGCCTGCCCCTGCTCTTCACGCGCCGCGTGGTAACCGCCGTTTTCCTTGAGGTCACCCTCCTCGCGGCTGTCGTTGATGCGCGCGGCGATGACCGGCCGATTCTCGATCATTTCGTCGAGCTCGTGCTTGAGCCGATCGTAGGCATCCTGGGTGAGCCAGTTCACCTTGGTGTCGCTCACGGTCACCATCTCCTCGTCGGGCCTGCCAGGCTTGCGTGTTCAAGCCGGCCCACGCGGGCATAGGTGCTCGCGTGGCTGAGATAAAGGAAAAACACGGCCCGGTGCGGGCCGTGCTGGTAGATCAGCCTATCACGGCACAACAGGTCGAGGCCCGTCTATTCCACGCCGCGCGGGCGCTGGGCGCCCGGTTCACCCCGTTGGCCGCTATGGGGTTGACAGATAGCGTGGTATCGCGTACGAGCAGCCGAACACGTCGGCGGTCACCGGCTCTCCGATGCTCTTGATGACCGTGCTCATCCTGTTGTACTTGGCGCCCGCGGGGACCACCAGCTCCTTGCGGCCGCTCTCGGCGCCCGCCTTGTCCCGGACGCGCACGATGCACACTCCGGGCTTGCTGTCGTCGTCCCGCTTGACGTTGATGGTGATTTCCATCGCGTTGCCCGGTTTGTTCGCGAACGCGATGCGCTCGGCATCGATCGGCGCGTCACCGAGATTGACGTACGCGATGTACGCGATCGTGCCGCTGACCAGCAGCGCGACCGCCAGGAACAGCCCTCGTCGCCAGCGTCGTGGCGCCCTCGCCCGCTTGGTGCCGTACCGGCCTTCGGGCAGCGTCGGGACGCTGCCTTCGGCCACGGTGCCTGCCAACGCGGGGCCTCCTGCTCGTTCTTGTCGTACCGGCCTGGACAATGGGAGGGCCGGTGCGGGTGCTTCGAGTATCCGCCCGCTGGGCGGGCGGCCCGGACCGGGGTCGCGGAATAAGGCATGAGAAGGGGTCGTTCGCAGCATGGTGGGAGCCGACGAGCTGACGAGAACTGCCGATCCGCTGCGCTTGATGGCGGTGCACGCGCATCCGGACGACGAGTCCAGCAAGGGTGCGGCCACCATGGCGCGCTACGCCGCCGATGGGCACGAGGTCATGGTCGTGACCTGCACCGGGGGCGAGGCCGGCAGCGTGCTCAACCCGGCGATGGACCGGCCGGACGTGCTCGCGAACATGACCGAGATCCGCCGTGAAGAGATGGCGCGCGCCGCCAAGATCCTCGGCGTGAGCCACCGCTGGCTCGGCTTCGTCGACTCGGGCCTGCCCGAGGGCGACCCGCTGCCACCGGTTCCGGAGGGCTCGTTCGCGGTGGTCCCCCTCGAGGAGTCCACCGAGGCGCTGGTCCGCGTGATGCGCGAGTTCCGCCCGCACGTGATCGTCACCTACGACGAGAACGGCGGATACCCGCACCCGGATCACATCCGCACCCACGAGGTGTCGATGGCGGCGTGGGACGCCTCGGGCGACCCGGATCGCTTCCCCGAGGCAGGCGAGCCGTGGCAACCGCTCAAGCTCTACTACGTGCACGGCTTCTCCCGCGCCCGGATGATCGCGTTCGACACCGCGCTGAAGGAGGCCGGTCTCGAGTCGCCGTACACCGAGTGGCTGGAGAAGTGGGACCCCGAGCGCGCCGATGTGATGGAGCGGGTGACGACGCGGGTCGAGTGCGGTGAATACTTCGAGGTGCGCGACGAGGCCCTCAAGGCGCACGCCACGCAGATCGACCCCACCAGCCGCTGGTTCGCGGTCCCCCGCGAGATCCAGCGCGAGACCTGGCCGACCGAGGAGTTCGAGCTGGTCAAGTCGCTGGTGGACAGCACGTTGCCGGAGGATGATTTGTTCGCCGGCATCACGGAGAAGGTGAGTACATGAGTCTGACGCTGCCGGCCGCCGCGGTGCTCCCGGTCACCGCGTCGGCCCTGGTCCTGGCGCAGCAACCCGGAAACGGGGACAACGGCGGCCAGGGTGAGGACTTCGGCAAGTCCTCCCCGGTCGGGTTCCTGGTGCTGATCCTGTTCCTCGTAGCGGTCGCCTTCCTGGTGCGCTCGATGAGCAAGCACCTCAAGCGTGTCCCGGCGAGCTTCGACGCCGAGGAGACGCCCGCCGAGGACAAGACGGAAGCGCCCGCCAAGCCCAAGGACTCGTGAGTGTTGCGGCCGGTTATTGAGGGGTAAGGCAGGCGTGGCGTGTGAAGTGAGGGGCGCCTTCCTCGCGTCTGCCGCGAGGAAGGTGCCCCTCACCCCACTGACCTACCGAGCCCAAGTCTGTGAATGCCACATTCACGGCGTCTTGGGCCCTCAATGTGGCATTCACGGCCATTAGCGCCAGGTGTCCTGGCTACCTGACGCCAGCGCGGAATCCTTAACTACCCGGCATTGGCGCTCAATGCACTGAAGGCGTCCTTCACGCCAGCTCCATCCACAGAGGACGACTACGCCACCTTTGCCTTCCCCAGCAATAGAACCGGCCGCAACACTCACGAGTCCCTACAACCGCGGGTCCACCGGATCCGACTCCAGCGCGAGCACGGCGAAGACGCACTCGTGCACCCGCCACAACGCTTCGCCGCGCGCGACCCGCTCCAGCGCCTCCAGGCCCAGCGCGTACTCCCGCAGCGCGAGCGCCCGCTTCCGGGCCAGCCCCCGCTTGCGCAGCCGCTCCAGGTTCTCCGGCAGCGTGTAGTCCGGCCCGTAGATGATCCGCAGGTACTCCCGCCCGCGCACCTTCACCCCGGGCTGCACCAGCCCGCGCGCGCCCCGCGCCAGGTTCGCCGCCGGCTTGACGACCATCCCCTCGCCGCCCGCCTCGGTCAGCTCCTCCCACCAGCGCACCCCGCGCGCCACCGACTGCTCGTCCGTGGTGTCCACGTCAAGGGTCCGCGTCCGGGTGAACAGTGGTCCCGAGAGCTGGTCCAGTAGCGACAGGTGCCAGGCGTGCGGCCGGTCGTGGTAGGAAGCGCCCTCCGACGCCAGCAGCTGGAACGGCGCCAGCCGAACCCCGGAAAGCCCCTCGGTCGGCCAGCAGTACCGCCGGTACGCGTCCCGGTAGGCGTCCACAGTGGACTCTCGCAAGGTCGTCCGCGCGAGCAGGGACGAGACGTCGATGCCGCGCGAGGATGCGGCCGTCAGGGCCGAAACCGAAGCAGGCAGGGCAGCTTGCGCCGCCGCGCCCACCGAAGCGTACTGATCCGCGATCAGCGACCCAGCCTTCGCGCTCCATGGCAGGAGCTCGCAGTCCAGCAGCAGCCAGTCGCTGGAAACCTCCGCGAACAACGGTGCCGCCGCTGCACGGACGCCCGCCAGCAACTCCGCGGTCAACAAAGGCTTGAAGAACGGCCGCCCGGTCCGGGTGTAGATCGCGCCACCGCCCGAGATGCCGAAGCGGCGCGGCGCCACGTCGTCGTCCCGGCAGACCAGCACGACCGCCCGCGAACCCATGTGCTTCTCTTCGCACACCACGGATTCCACGCCCGCGGCGCGGAACTCGGCGAACGCTTCGTCGGGGTGCTCCAGGTAATCCGGGCGCGCGGACGTCGAGCACGGCGCCATCGTCGGCGGCAGGTACGCCAGCCACCGCGGGTCGACCGCGAACCGGCTCATCACCTCCAGCGCCGCCGCCGACTGCTCGGCCGAGACGCCGACCCGCCCGTGGTGCCGAACGTCGAGGATCCGCTTGCCGGTGACATCGCCGAGCTCCAGCACCACCGGGTCACGGCCCAGCGCAGGCTGCAGCGGCCGCGACGGCTCGTACCAGACCTTCCGCGCCGGCACCGACACGACTTCGCGCTCCGGGTACCGCAACGCGGTCAGTTTCCCGCCGAACACGCACCCGGTGTCCAGGCACATCGTGTTGTTGATCCACTCGGCGTCGAGCGTCGGCGTGTGTCCATAGAGGACGGTCGCGCGGCCGCGGTAGTCACGCGCCCACGGCAGCCGCACCGGCATGCCGTACTCGTCGGTCTCGCCGGTCGTGTCGCCGTAGAGCGCGTGGCTGCGCACCCGCCCGGACGCGCGCCCGTGGTAGCGCTCGGGCAGCCCGGCGTGCGCGACGACCAGCCGCCCACCGTCCAGCACGTAGTGCGCGATCAGCTTGTCGCAGAACGCCTTCGCGCGATCGCGGAACTCCTCGTCCTGCGCGCCGAGCTGCTCCAGCGACTCCGCCAGCCCGTGCGCGACGCGCACCTTCTGCCCGTTCAGGGCGCGGACCAGCTTCTGCTCGTGGTTCCCGCAGACGACCAGCGCGCTGCCCGCCTCGGCCATCGCCATCACCCGCCGCAGCACGCCGGGGGTGTCCGGGCCGCGGTCGACGAGGTCGCCGACGAACACCGCGGTACGCCCCTGGGGGTGCACGCCGTCGACGTACCCCAGCTCGACCAGCAGGTCCTCGAGTTCCTCGCGGCAGCCGTGGACGTCGCCGATGACGTCGAACGGCCCGGTCAGCTCGCGCAGGTCGTTGCGCAGCGGCTCGACGACGATCTCGGCCGCGGCCACCTCTGCTTCGCTGCGCAGCACGTGCACGCGCCGGAAACCCTCACGCTCCAACGACTTCAGCGACTTGTGCAGCTCACCGCGCTGGCGCCGGATCACGTGCTCGCCGAAGTCGCGGTCCGGCCGCGTCGAGTTCCGCGCCTGGCAGACGCTCAGCGGCAGGTCGAGCACGATCGCCGTCGGCATGACGTCGTGCTCCTTCGCCAGCTTCAGCAGGCCGGCGCGCGAAGAGCGCTGCACGTTCGTCGCGTCGATGACGGTGACACGCCCGGCAGCCAGCCGCTTCGCCGTGACGTAATGGAGAACGTCGAACGCCTCTGCCGACGCCGCCTGGTCGTTCTCGTCGTCCGCCACGAGCCCGCGGAAGTAGTCGCTCGAGAGCACCTGCGTCGGCGCGAAATGCGTGCGTGCGAACGTCGACTTGCCGGAGCCGGAGGCGCCGACGAGCACGACGAGGGACATGTCCGGAATGGTCAGCTTCACGCGGCCACCTCCTCACGGGTCGTGAAGACCGCCATCTGGGTCGGCGGTCCTGATTCCTGGTCCTCGGGTCCGATCGGCAGATATCCGACGTCGTAGCCGCGCCGCTGCGCGACCCCGTCCGCCCACGCGCGGAACTCCGCCCGCGTCCACTCGAAACGGTGGTCGGCGTGGCGGAACCGGCCTTCCGGCAGGAACTCGTACAGCGAGTTGTACTCGGCGTTCGGCGTGGTCACGAGCACCGTGCGCGGTGCCGCGACGCCGAACACCGCGTGCTCCAGCGCGGGCAGCCGCTCCTCGTCGACGTGCTCGACGACCTCCATCAGCACGGCGGCGTCGTACCCCGCCAGGGACGGATCGGCGTAGGTCAGCGCCGACTGCCGCAGTGTGACGCGATCACTGCGCACCCGCTTCTCCGCGATGTCGAGCGCGCCGGCGGAGACGTCCACGCCGACGATCTCGGTGAACGACGGCTCCTTTTCCAGCACTCGCAGCAACGCGCCCGGCCCGCACCCGAGGTCCAGCACCCGCCGCGCCCCGGCGGCCCGCAGCGCGGCGAGCACACTGCCGTGCCGCAGGAGGGCAAGGGATTCGCGCCGCTCCGGTGCCTCCTCCTCTTCCGCGTCGGAAATGTCGTCGTCGAGCTCCGCGAGCCGCGACAGCGCGTAGGAGACGATCGGGCGGCGCCGGTCGAGGTAGCGCCGGGTGATCAGCTCACGCTCGGGGTGCGCGGCGAGCCAGCCTTCGCCCGCGCGCAGCAGCTTGTCGGCCTCGTCCTGCCCGACCCAGTAGTGCTTGTCGCCGTCGAGCGCGGGCAGCAGAACGTAGAGGTGGCGCAGTGCGTCCGCCACCCGATGCGACCCGGTCAGCCGCATGTCGACATAGCGACTGTCGCCCCAGTCCGGGAACGCGGGATCGAGCGGCACCGGGGTGGCGGCGACCTCCCAGCCGAGCGGCGCGAACACCTTGTGCACGACCTCGGGCCCGCCGTGCGCGGTCAGCGCGGGGACGTGGATCTCCAGGTCGAAGCGCTCGTCGACCAGTTCGGGGCGGGTCTTGCAGCGGCCCGCCAGCGCCGTGGTGAACATCGCCCGCAGCGCGACCGCGAGGTACGAGCCACCCGCGTACGGCCGGTCGTTGACGTACTGCGTCAGCGACGTCCCGCCGCCGCGGACGAGGCCGATCGGGTCGATCTCGACGAGCAGCGCGACCGTGCACCGGCCCGGCGCGGCTTCCGGGTAGAAGACGTGGGCCGTCCCGGCGGACAGCTCGAGGGATTGCGCCTTCTCCGGGTGCTTGTGCAGCAGGAAGCCGAGGTCGGTGGCGGGGTCGCGGGTCGTGGTGATCGTCAGGAGCACGGGGCAAGTGTGACCGAAAGGGGAGCGGGGTGCGTCCGAGTTT
The DNA here is from genome assembly GCA_963762765.1 of uncultured Actinomycetota bacterium. Classification (GTDB taxonomy): domain Bacteria; phylum Actinomycetota; class Actinomycetes; order Mycobacteriales; family Pseudonocardiaceae; genus Amycolatopsis. The sequence goes on along the minus strand of CAVXMR010000040.1, from coordinate 407,346 downwards.
TAGGACTCGTGAGCGTTCCGGGCGTCCATCCATGCCCCCGCCACCACCCTCAAACGAGGCGCTACGCGCCACAGTGCCTATTCAAACCGCCCGGAACGCTCACGAGTCGTTCGGGGTGAGTCCTACGCTGGCGGCATGAACCGCCTCGCCTCGGCCACCAGTCCCTACCTGCTCCAGCACGCCGGCAACCCGGTGGACTGGTGGCAGTGGGGGCCGGACGCGCTGGCCGAGGCGCGGCGGCGGAACGTGCCGATCCTGCTTTCCGTCGGTTACGCGGCGTGTCACTGGTGCCACGTGATGGCGCACGAGTCGTTCGAGGACGCGGCCACGGCGTCGCTGATGAACGAGCATTTCGTGAACATCAAGGTCGACCGCGAGGAGCGGCCGGACATCGACGCGGTGTACATGGCCGCGACGCAGGCGATGACCGGCCAGGGTGGCTGGCCGATGACGTGCTTCCTGACGCCGGACGGCGAGCCGTTCCACTGCGGCACCTACTACCCGCCGTCGCCGCGGCCCGGGATGCCGTCGTTCACGCAGCTGCTGAACGCGGTCGCCGAGGCGTGGGGCGAGCGGCCGGACGAGCTGCGCACCGGGGCCAAGCAGATCATCGCGCACCTCACCGAGCAGAGCGGTCCGCTGAAGGAGTCCGTTGTGGACTCCGCGGCGCTGGCCGCGGCCGTCGAGAAGTTGCAGGCGGAGGCGGACCCGGTGAACGGTGGATTCGGCCGCGCGCCGAAGTTCCCGCCGTCGATGGTCCTGGAATTCCTGCTGCGGCACCACGAACGCACGGGTGACGGGCTGCCGCTAGTCGAGGCGACGGCGGAGGCGATGGCCCGTGGCGGCATGTACGACCAGCTGGCCGGCGGGTTCGCGCGGTACTCGGTCGACGCCGAGTGGATCGTGCCGCACTTCGAAAAGATGTTGTACGACAACGCTTTGCTGCTCCGGTTCTATGCCCACTTGGCCCGGCGGACGGACTCCGCGCTCGCGCTGCGCGTCGCCGAGGGCACTGCGCAGTTCCTCTTCGACGGGCTGCGGACGCCGGAGGGCGGGTTCGCGTCGGCGCTCGACGCGGACACCGAGGGCGTCGAAGGCCTGACCTACGTCTGGACGCCTGCACAGCTGCGTGACGTGCTGGGCGACGAGGACGGTGCCTGGGCCGCGGAGCTGTTCGGCGTCACCCCGACCGGGACTTTCGAGGAAGGTGCCTCGACGCTGCGGCTGCTCACCGATCCCTCGCCGGAGCGCTTCGAGCGGGTCCGAGGTGCTCTGCTGGCTGAACGCGCGAAGCGCCCACAGCCCGGTCGTGACGACAAGGTGATCGCCTCCTGGAACGGCCTCGCCATCACCGCGCTGGCCGAAGCCGGTGTCGCGTTAGGACGTCCACAGTGGATCGGCTGGGCGCGCGCGGCGGCCGAGCTGCTGCTCGACGTCCACGTGGTCGACGGCCGGTTGCGCCGGAGTTCCCGCGACGGCGTGGTCGGGGAGTCGGCCGGGGTCCTCGAGGACTACGCCTGTGTCGCGGACGGGTTCCTCGCGCTGCACCAGGCGACCGGCGAGCCACGCTGGCTGACGGAGGCGACCCGGCTGCTCGACCTGGCGCTCGCGCACTTCGCGTCCCCGGAGGTCCCCGGCGCTTACTACGACACGGCCGACGATGCGGAAACGCTGGTGCAGCGCCCGGCCGATCCGGGTGACAACGCGAGCCCGTCGGGTGCGTCCGCGCTGGCCGGGGCGCTGCTGACGGCGTCGGCGCTGGCCGGGCACGGGTCGCGCTACCGCGAGGCCGCCGAGCAGGCGTTGAGCCGGGCGGGTCTGCTGGCCGCGCGGGTCCCGAGGTTCGCCGGGCACTGGCTGTCCGTCGCGGAGGCGCTGCAGGCCGGTCCGGTGCAGGTCGCGATCGTCGGTTCCGACCCCGAGCTGCTGAAGGCGGCCGCTCGGGGCGTCCACGGCGGCGGGATCGTCTTGGCCGGAGAACCCGACGCTTCGGGCGTCCCGCTGCTGGCCGACCGCCCGCTGGTCGACGGCGCCGCGGCGGCGTACGTCTGCCGCGGATACGTCTGTGACCGGCCGGTCACCACCCCCGAGGACCTGACCGCCCAGTTGCGCTGAGGGTGAACGACGGCGTCATCCCGCTGTATTCGGCGTAGCGTGAGTGACGTTGTAATCATGTAATCGTTGGGTGGTGGGTGACATGCGCAGGGGATGGAAAGGCGGCCGGGGCTGGCAGCAGGCCGAGGTGCCGTCGGCGGACGACGCGGCGGCGTGGCTCGGCGGGCGGCTGCCCGACGGCTGGTTCACCGGCGCGCCGGAGGTCTCGATCGACCGTGAAGAGATCATCATCGTCGGCGAGCTGCCGGCGTTGACCGAGGAGTACGCCGACGACGCGGCCCGCGCGGCGGCCGAGGACGGCCGCATCAGCCGCTGGCGCGAGGAGACGCGCGACGAGCGCATCGAGATCGCGCGCCAAGCCGAGCACCGCTACCAGCGCAAGGTCGCGTGGGGCGCGACGCTCGGCAGCACGAAGGTGCTGTTCACGACGGTGTCGGCGCCGGTGATGACCCGGCTGCGGCAGCCGGAGCGCCTGGTGCTCGACACGCTGGTCGACGCGGGCGTGGCGCGCTCGCGTTCGGAGGCCCTCGCGTGGGCCGTCCGCCTGGTCGGGGAGCACGCGGACAGCTGGCTCGCCGAGCTCCGCGAAGCGATGACCAAGGTGGACGACCTCCGCGCCAAGGGTCCCGACCTGGCGTGAGCTGAAGGACGCCTTCAGTGCATCTGATGCACTGAAGGCGTCCTTCAGCTAATCCGCGACCAGCACCGAGCCGAAGCGGGCCGGGCCTCGCAGCGGCCGACGCGCCGAGCTGATTTCGCGCTGGCGGCGCACGAGCCACGAGCCGGGCGCGACGCCGGTGCCGCCGTGCTCGGGATGCACCAGATAGGCCGGCGCGCTGTTCTCGAACACCGCGATGGCCAACCGCTCCGGGTCGAACACCACGGTCGTGAGCCGGCAGGTGCCGGGGTCCGCGACGAGCGTGTGCGGGTTGTTGCCCGCCTCGCCGCGGACGAGTTCCAGGCCCGACGCGGGCAGCTGCCGCAGGTTCTGCCGCGAAAAGCCGCCCTCGCCGACGAGGGAAAGCGGCAGGACGATCAGGTCGCCCTGCGCCTGGAGACCGTCGATCACCGGGACGGTGACCTGGCGGTCGAGATGCTCGAGGACGTCGAGTCCGGTCTGGTCGAGAAGTTCGGCTAATTCCATGAAATCACCTCGGGTTTCAGGTACGACGCTGCAGCTGGGCGTACTGGGCTCCGGTGAGCCCGTACGTCCATCCGGCGGCGTCGAGGGGATGGTCGAATTGGGCGGGCACGCGCAGCCCGTAGCGACGGCGGGTGCCGTCGCGCTCCACCGAGCCGTTGACGGCCAGCAGCAGCCGGGTCGGCGCGCGCCACTTCTCCCTCGGCAGGGTGTAGAGCCGCAGCTCACTGCCGGGGTTTCCGGGATCGGGCGCCCGGTTCAGCAACGTCAGCCCGGCTTGGTCGATGTAGCCGGTCCAGCCGAGATGCTCGATCGCGCAGCGACGCACCTCGACGTTCGGCTCCTGGTCGATGCGGTCGGCGGTGGGTTCTTCGATCACCCATGACGGCACCCGCGTCCCGTGCCAGGCATGCACGGTCCAGCCGTCGGGATAGGCCACGGCGGGACCCGTCGCGTCGTGCAGCCGCGCCTCGGCATGCAGTGTGCCCTGGAGCAGCTCGGTGCGGACGGCCAGCGGACGTTCCGCGACCACACAACGGTTTTCGCGCGGCCACCACCAGCCGCAGGACCGTGTGAGGGTCGCCCACAGCTCGAGCTGCGCGACGTCCGCGGGCTCGAACCTCGTGTCGTCGACCCGCCGGTGGATGTCGTAGGGCGCTACCCAATAGGCATCCTGCTGGCCGTACCAGTGCAAGCCCAGCCACGGCTCCGGAATCGTGCCCCGGATCTGGGCCGCGACGGACTCCAGGACGGTCCGGCGCAGCGTCGGGCGCAGGCCGTCGTTGATGACCCCACGCAGGGAATTACCGGACCGCAGCGCGGAAACCGGGTCGAGCGTGGACATCCAGGTGGAGGCCGGACGCATGCCACAGCGCCGGTCCAGCCGCTGCCGCAACGACGACACCGCCGTCGCCAGCCTGCCTTCCACCGGCACGTCGTGCGTCAGGGAAAGCGTTTGCGGCGGAGGAAGGGACTTCACGGCGGCCGCCGGTGAAGCTACCCAGACGAACTCCGGCGGAGCGGCGCCGACCAGCGCGTACAGCCGGGTGATGGCATCCTCGGTGGCCTCGCGATCGGCCGGTGCGGTCGAGGTCGCGTGGGTCAGCCACTCGGTTCTGAGATCGACGGCCCGGTACCAGAGATCCAGGGCCTCGGGGATACGGCGGGGCTCCCGCCGTGGCGTGCTCAACGCGTGAGGGCGCGCACGCCCTTTCGAATCGACATGCGCCGATCATGACAGCAGCCGCCCGAATTCCGCAAGCCTGGACCTGGAGCCGGGGGAGCACTTAGAGTCCTGGTGTCACGGTCCGTGCCGTGGTTCCGCCGTCGCAGATTCTTTCACCGGTGAAAGAGGATCTTTCATGGACGGCAGGTTCACCCGGCGGCAGCTGATCAAGGGCGGTCTCGCGGTCGCGGCGGCCGCGCCGCTGTTGGGCACCGGCATCGCGTCGGCGGCTCCCCGGCAGTACACGGTCGACGTCCCCACGCTCCCGTGGCCCGCGGCCAACGACATCGTCTCGAACACCACGCTCCCGACGTTCCCCGACGCGACGTTCCCGGTCACCAGCTACGGCGCGAAGGGTGATGGCAAGACCGACAACACCGCCGCGATCAAGAAGGCGATCGACGCCTGCAACGCCGCCGGCGGCGGGCATGTCACCGTGCCGAAGGGGACGTTCGTCACCGGCGCGGTCTACCTGAAGAGCAACGTCGATTTGCACCTCGAGTCCGGCGCGGTGCTGAAGTTCAGCGGCGACGCCTCGAAGTTCCCGAACGTGCTGACCCGCTACGAGGGCATCGAGTGTGTCAACCACTCGCCGATGATCTATGCCTACCAGGAAAAGAACATCGCGCTCACCGGCAGCGGCACGCTCGACGCGGCGAGCACGTCGTCGTGGAACAAGGGCAGCGACCGGGCGTACCTGGAATCGTTGGTGGCCAAGGGAGTCGCGCCGGACAAGCGCGTCGTGCCGGGTTCCGGGCACACCATGCGGTCGACGTTCGTCGAGCCGTACGCCTGCGAGAACGTGCTGATCCAGGGCGTCACGCTGAAGAACTCGATGTTCTGGCAGCTGCACCCGACGCTGTGCAAGAACGTCACGGTCGACGGTGTCAGCACCGACCCGAGCACCGCGCACTCCAACACCGACGGCTGCGACCCGGAGTCGTGCGACCACGTCGTCATCGCGAATTGCAACCTGGGCGCGCACGACGACAACATCGCGATCAAGTCCGGCCGCGACGCCGACGGGCGCCGGGTGAACGTGCCGTGCCAGAACCTGGTCGTGGTCAACTGCGTGATGAACGGCAACTGGGGCGCGATCACCTGCGGCAGTGAGCAGACCGGCGGCATCCGCAACGTCTACGCGTACAAGCTCACTGTCAAGGGTGACACCAAGTTCGCGCTCTACGTGAAGTCGAACACGCTGCGTGGCGGGTTCTCGCAGAACATCAACCTGGACAGCATTTCCGGCACGTTCGCGCGGAACTTCGTGTTCGTGACGTCGACGTACAACAGCCAGACGGGGGACCACGTTCCCTCGTTCGGGCCGTTCACCGTCAGCAACTCGTCGAGCACGAAGATCTCGGGCAAGACGTTCGACGTCAGCGGTCTGTCGAACGCGCATATCCACGGCCTGGCCGTGTCCGACTGCAAGTTCGCCGGGGTGAGCGACACGTCGAACACCTTCAAGAACGTCGACAACGCCAAGTTCACCACTGTGACGATCAACGGAAAGCCGCTCTGACCCTGCGAAATCCCGGCGGCTGCGGCAGGCTGAGGCTTGTCGCAGCCGCTGGTTTTTCGGAGGAGCCCCGTGGACATCCCCGCCGTGCCCGCCAAGGTGGAGCCCGACGCGCTGACCGCCGTCCTGGACGGCCGCTGGGCCGAGCTCCGGCGCGGCGTCCGCGCGCAGATGACGGAGTCGAAGTTCCGCGACGCCGTGGACCTGGACACCGAGGCGCACCGCGCGCAGATCCTCGAGCAGCTGCGCGAACTCGCCAAAACGGACCGTCCCGGCCTCGGCTTCGACCCGGCGTACGGCGGCGGTGGCGACGTCGGCGGCTCGGTGACGTCGTTCGAGATGCTGGCCTTCGGCGACCTGTCGCTGATGGTGAAGGCGGGTGTCCAATGGGGACTGTTCGGTGGCGCTGTCCAGCTGCTGGGTACCTCACGGCATCACTCGCGCTATCTCCGCGCCATCAAGGATCTCGACCTTCTCGGCTGTTTCGCGATGACCGAGCACGGCCACGGCTCCGACGTCCAGCACCTGCGGACGACGGCGACGTTCGACAACGGCGAGTTCGTGGTGCACACCCCGGATTCCTCGGCCACCAAGGAGTACATCGGCAACGCTGCTCGCGACGGCCGGATGGCCGTGGTGTTCGCCCAGCTCGTTGTGGGCGGCGAATCCCGTGGCGTGCACGCGTTCATGGTGCCGATCCGATCGGACGACGGTGTCGCACTGCCCGGCGTGTCTATTGAGGACTGCGGCCGCAAGGCGGGCCTGAACGGCGTCGACAATGGACGGTTGAGCTTCGACCACGTCCGGATCCCGCGCGAAGCCCTGCTGAACCGCTTCGCCGACGTCTCCGCGGATGGCACGTACTCAAGCCCGATCGAGAGCGACAGCAGGCGGTTCTTCACCATGCTCGGCACGCTGATCCGCGGCCGGGTGAGCGTGGCCGGAAGCGCGGGCAGCGCCACCAAACGCGCTCTGACCCTGGCCGTCCGCTACGCCGAGGTCCGCCGCCAGTTCGCGAGGCCGGACGGCGAAGAGGTCGTCGTCCTGGATTACCTTGCCCACCAACGCAAACTCCTCCCAGCCCTGGCCACCTCCTACGCGCTGCACTTCGCGCAAGAGGAGCTGGTCTCGAAGCTGCACGACATCGCGCCGGACGCACCGGAGGAGGAACAACGCGAGCTGGAAGCGCGCGCGGCGGGTCTGAAGGCGATCGCGACGTGGCACGCCACAGCCACGATCCAGACCGCGCGCGAGTCCTGCGGCGGCGCCGGCTACCTCGCCGAAAACCTCCTGCCCAGCCTCAAGGCCGACACCGACGTCTTCACGACGTTCGAAGGCGACAACACGGTGCTACTCCAGCTGGTCGCGAAGGGCCTCCTGACCAGCTACAAGCACCAGTTCGAAGACCTCAGCCCCCTGGCGACGGCCCGTTTCCTGGCCGAGCAGATGGTCAGCGCGGTCCTCGAGCGAACGGCCGCCCGCCAGTTCATCGAACGCCTCACCGAGGCCGCGGACTCGGACGTCTTCTTCGAGCGCGACTGGCAGCTCCGCTTGTTCGAAGACCGCGAAGAGCACGTACTCGAAGGCGTGGCAATGCGCCTGCGCCGGGCCGCGGACGACCCGTTCGGCGTCTTCAACGCGGCCCAGGACCACGTCCTGCGCGCCGGCCGCGTCCACGTCGAACGCGTGGTCCTTTCCGCCTTCGCCGCCGCCATCTCACGCTGCGCCGACCCGGATGCCGCTCTGCTTCTTGGGCGCGTCTGCGACCTGTACGCACTGTCGGCGATCGAAGCAGACCTAGCGTGGTTCCTCGGCCACGGCCGCCTGACCGCGTCGCGCGGCAAGGCGGTGACGGCGGCGGTGAACGGCCTGTGCGCGTCCCTTCGCCCGCATGCGCGGACGCTGGTGGACGCGTTCGCGATCCCGGAGCAGTTCCTGGCGGCACCGATGCTCGCCTGATTTCCGGCAGCCGTGACCGTGCGTCCTACTTGTCGGCGGGCGTGTAGATCAGTTCGAGGATTCCGGACGGGAAGGCCGTGCTCTTCACGAGGTTCAGCTTCACGGCCTCGGTCAATTCCGGGAACAGCGCCGCGCCCTTGCCGGTGACGGCGGGGAGCACCCACAGCCGGTACTCGTCGACCACACCGAGCTTGATCAGCGAGTGCATGAACTCGGTGCCCCCGGCGGCGACGAGATCGTTGCCGGGCTCGGCCTTGAGCTTGGCGATCTCCTCCGCCGTGTCGCCGCCGGCGATCCGGGTCTCGGGCCAGTCGTCGGCCGACTTGAGGGTGCGGGAGAACACGACCTTGGGGATCTCGTTCATCGCCTTGGCGGACGGGTGGTCGGAGGTCGGCCAGTACCCGGCCATGATCTCGTAGGTGTTGCGGCCCATGAGGAAGGCTCCGGCCTCCCACAACCGGCTGACGAAGTACTTCTCCTGCTCGGGGTCGTCGATGCTCATCATGACGTCCCGGATCCCGTTGTCCCCGTCAGCGCTCTTGCCGTCGAGCGACACGTAGAAACCCAGAATCAGCTTCCGCATCCGGTGCCTCCATTGGTTTCCTCCCGAGCCGGACGGTCCCGGCGCAGGCCCAACGCCCCCAGGTGGGCGCTTCGCGCCAAACTCTCGCACCGGCTACTGGGATGTCAAGACAAGAAGTTTAGTCGGTGATGCCGCGGGAGCGTCGCGTCCGTGGATGCTGTGATCACTGGCCGAGCGTGATGAAGGGGACTTTCCTCGCGTCAGACGAGAGGAAAGTCCCCTTCAGCTCAGTAAAACCCAGCTAGGCGTACATCGCCAGCCAGATCGCGATGTAGTGGGACACCGCCGCCAGCACCGTGCAGGCGTGGAAGTACTCGTGGTAGCCGAAGGTGTCGGGCCAGTGGTTGGGCCACTTGATGCCGTAGAACACCGCACCGAGGGTGTAGAACAGGCCGCCGACGCACAGCAGGACCAGCGCCGCCACTCCGGCGTGCCTGGCCAGTTCGGGGAGGACGAAGACCGCGACCCAGCCGAGGGCGATGTAGATCGGGACGCCCAGCCAGCGCGGCGCGTTCGGCCAGAGCATCTTCAGGGCGACCCCGAGGATCGCGCCGCCCCAGACGATGCCGAGGATGATGTAGCCGGTCGGCTTCGACATCGCCAGCAGCGTGAACGGCGTGTAGGTGCCGGCGATGAAGAGGAAGATCATCGAGTGATCCGCCCGCTTCATCCACTTGTACGCGCGCGGGCTCCACAGGCGACGGTGGTAGAGGGCGCTCACGCCGAAGAGGCCGAGCACCGTCAGGCCGTAGACCGAAGTGGACAACGCGGCCAGCGGGGACACAGTGGACGCGGCCAGACTGATCAGGGCCGCGGCCGCCGCGAGTGCTCCGAAGAAGGACCAGAAGTGGATATGTCCACGCAAACGCGGGCGAAGGTCCACTACGGGCGCGGGGCCGGACTGGGTTGGATCCGTCTCTACGCTCACCCACCCAGGTTACGGGACCGTATGTGGGAATGCAGTGGCCAGTCACGCGCCTCACATCGGGTGCGTACCCTTCGTTGACGTGAGTGTGCGCTCCTTTTTGTCCGACGTCTTGTACAGCGCCTACGGGCGGCGCCTGATCCAGCAGGCCGCCGGCCGGCATCCGCGGCACATCGCCATCATGCTCGACGGAAACCGCCGGTGGGCGCGTGAAGCGGGCTTCACCGATGTCGCGGACGGGCATCGCGCCGGGGCGAAGAAGATCGCGGATTTCCTCAGCTGGTGTGAGGAGGCCGAGGTCGAGGTGGTCACCATGTGGCTGCTCTCGACCGACAACCTCAACCGCGATCCCGAAGAGCTCACGCCGCTGCTGAAGATCATCACCGACGTCACCGACGAGCTCGCCGCGCCGGACGCGCCGTGGCGGCTCCGCATCGTGGGAACCCTTGACCTGCTACCCGCCGAAGTGGCGAAGCGACTCAGCGAAGCCGCCGCGCGGACCGAAGACCGCGAAGGCATGGAGGTGAATGTCGCGGTCGGTTACGGCGGGCGGCAGGAGATCGCCGACGCCGTGCGCAAGCTGCTGCTCCAGCATGCCGACGAGGGCACGTCGATTCACGAGCTCGCGAAAATCCTCGACGTCGACCACATCTCCGAGCATCTGTACACCTCGGGACAGCCGGATCCGGACCTCATCATCCGTACTTCCGGGGAACAACGGCTGTCCGGATTCCTGCTCTGGCAGTCCGCGCATTCGGAATTCTGGTTCACCGAGGCGTATTGGCCCGCGTTCCGCCGCGTCGACTTTCTGCGCGCGATCCGGGACTACGCCTGGCGGCACCGCCGGTTCGGTTCCTGAGCAAAGAGAAAGGCCCCGGAGCGAACTCCGGGGCCCTTCGCGCCTGCACGGCAGACTCAGCCGTGGTGCTCCAGCGAGTGGAGGATCAGCGCCGGGGTGGTGGCGATGCCGGTGTAGGCACCCGCGACCAGCGAAGCGGCACCGTAGCCGAGGGCGCCGCCGCCCTCGATGAACGTGGCGTAAGCGTCACCAAACGTCGGGTCCGGGGTGCTCTGGTGGGACGCCGTGGCGGCGAACGCGGTGCCGCCCAGCATCATGAGGCCCGCAGCGGTGGCGGCCACGAATCCAGCCTTCTTCAGCACTTCGCACTCTCCTAGATAGAACTAGTTGGGATCCGGGGCACCGGGGGTCCGGTGGTGTGTCCCGCAGTCAGAAAATTACTCGTCTACCAGGCGACGTGTGGGCCGTGTACGCCCATTGTGTGACCTGGACCCCGATGCTTTCACCCGGTCCGGTTCTCTCTTTGTGTCGGAAAATGCACAAATGAATCAACCGTGGTAGAAGCTTGCCAGTCGATCTTGTGAATGCATTGTGTCAGCAATTTTCCGAAGATCAACCCGCCGTGCGCCCGTCGATCGGGAGATCGGTAGCTCTGCGTGACCATTACGGGCCGTCGGTGTCAGACGACCGACAGTGAGGTGACGGTTTGGCGAATCACCGGGTTGGCTGCCTGCAAGATCTCGCGTTCGTGGGTACCTTCCGAGTTGAGGGCCCGCGTTCCGTGCGGGTTCTCGCGGGAGGCCCTGGTCGTGACGGTGATCGAGGGGGCGGCACAGCCGCCCACGAGACGCACGAGGGGGCCGGCACCCGGCCCTCGTGGCCGCGCCGACTGACCCACCAGGTCAGGAGGAACGGTCCAGCCAGGGAGGTGCCCGGCCCAGCGAGTGCGGGCGTGAGGTGCACACGCCCTCGAGGGAGATGCCGTCGTGACTGCGCAGCGTTTGCCCCGTAAGGCCTCTGGCCGTTCTTCGACCGGTGCCGCTTCCGGCCCGGAGAAAGCCTCGACCTCGCCCGAATCCCAGCAGCACATGTACGTGCTCGACACGTCGGTCCTTCTTTCGGACCCGTGGGCGGTGACCCGGTTCGCCGAACACGCAGTCGTGCTTCCGCTGGTCGTCATCAGTGAACTGGAGGCGAAAAGGCACCACCCGGAACTCGGCTGGTTCGCCCGCGAATCCCTGCGCATGCTCGATGACCTGCGCCGGCAGTACGGCAGGCTCGATGCGCCGCTCCCCATCGGGGACCACGGCGGCACGCTGCAGGTGGAGCTGAACCACTCCGACCCGACGGTGCTCCCGGTCGGTTTCCGCACCGACTCCAACGACCACCGCATCCTCGCCTGTGCGCTCAATCTGGCGGCGGAACGCGAGTCGGTCACGCTGGTGACGAAGGACATTCCGCTGCGGGTCAAGGCCGGGGCCGTCGGCCTCGAGGCCGACGAGTATCGCGCGCAGGAGGTCACGCCGTCCGGCTGGACGGGCATGGCCGATGTGGACGTCCAGCAGGAGATGGTGGACTCGCTGTTCAGCGGGGGCACCGTCGACCCGGTCGAATACGGGCTCGAAGAGCTCACCGACCTGCCGTGTCACACCGGGCTGCGGCTGCTCGCGGGCAGCTCCAGCGCGCTGGGCCGGATCACCGCGGACAAGCGCATCCGGCTGGTCCGGGGCGACCGCGAGGCGTTCGGCCTGCACGGCCGCAGCGCCGAGCAGCGGGTGGCACTCGACCTGCTGCTCGACTCCGACGTCGGCATCGTGTCGCTGGGCGGCCGGGCGGGCACCGGCAAGTCGGCGCTCGCGCTGTGTGCCGGGCTCGAGGCGGTGATGGAGCGCCGGCAGCACCGCAAGGTCGTGGTGTTCCGGCCGGTCTACGCCGTCGGCGGCCAGGACCTCGGCTACCTGCCGGGTTCCGAGAGCGAGAAGATGCAGCCGTGGGCGCAGGCGGTGTTCGACACCCTCGGCGCGCTGGTCAGCCAGGAGGTCCTCGACGAGGTCTTCGACCGCGGCATGCTCGAGGTGCTCCCGCTGACCCACATCCGCGGCCGGTCGCTGCACGACACGTTCGTCATCGTCGACGAGGCGCAGTCACTGGAACGGAACGTCCTGCTGACCGTGCTCTCGCGGCTCGGCACGGCGTCGCGGGTGGTGCTCACGCACGACGTCGCCCAGCGCGACAACCTGCGCGTCGGGCGGCATGACGGCGTGTCCGCGGTGATCGAAAAGCTGAAGGGCCACCCGCTCTTCGCCCACGTCACGCTGACGCGGTCCGAGCGCTCGCCCATCGCGGCGCTGGTGACCGAGATGCTGGAGGACCACGGCTGAGCCGGCGTGAAGGGCACCCTCACGGCTCCTCCGGCCATGAGGGTGCCCTTCAGGGCATTACCCAGCCCTTGCGGGGTGGCCGAGTTTCCCGGCAGTCTGGGTCGATCATTCCGCCGACCAGCGGAAATGATCATCTGATGGGGGATGACTGGGGATGTTTCGGACTTTTCGGCGCCGGGTGACCGGTGCCTCCGTGCTGGTTGCCGGCGCGCTGCTCACCTCGCTCGCCGCCGCCACTCCGGCCGCTTCCGCGTCGCCACTGCCCGGCTTCCGGGACGGCTATGTCGGCGGCACCCACTACGTCGTCGGCGGCCATGGCTCCCCGCTGGTGCTGCTGCACGGCTGGCCGGAGACCTGGCGGGCGTGGGCGAAGGTCATGCCGGCGCTCGCGCGCGACCACACCGTCGTCGCTGTCGACCTTCGCGGTCTCGGCGGCTCTGAACCCGAGAAGAGCGACGAAGGCAGCTATCAGGCTCTCTCCGTCGCAGATGACGTACACGCCGTCGTGGCGAAGCTCGGCTTCGCGCATGTCGCCGTCGCGGGGCACGACTGGGGCGGCAACATCGGCCTCGCCTTTGCCGCGAAGTACCGCTCCGAAGTCACGAGGCTCGCGATGCTCGAGGCGCCGCCCTCGCAGGACTACCTCGACCTGGTCGCGCAGCGGCCGAACGTGCTGTGGTGGGACTCGTTCGTCATCGGGGCCGGTCCGGCAGCCGAGGACCTGGTCGCCGGGCGCGAGCGGGTCTTCTACGGCCGGATCTACGAGAGCTCGGAAGGCGCGGTCGACGTGGACCGGATGGTCGCCGACTACCGGCGACCCGGCCGCACGCACGCCGGGTTCGAGTACTTCCGCCAGCAGGAAGACGGGGAGAAGGCCGTCGACGCGGTGCTCGCCAGGGACGGCAGGCTGACCATCCCGGTCCTCGGCGCCGGCGGCGAGCTCAGCATGGGCGGCCTGGTCGGCGCGAAGCTGCCGCGGGTGGCGACGACGGTCAGCACGGCGGTCGTGCCCGGCGCGCACCACTGGGTGCTCGACGAGCAACCGGCCGCCGTCGCCCGGTTGTTGAGCGGGTTCTTCGGCTGATCTTGAAGTTTCACCAGCCGCTCGGCAGCGGACGCCCTTCGGCGAAGCCCGCGGCGGACTGCACGCCCAGCAGCGCGCGCCGGTGGAACTCCTCCAGCGTGCGTGCGCCCGCGTATGTGCACGAGGACCGCACGCCCGAGCCGATCGAGTCCAGCAGGTCCTCCACGCCCGGCCGCGCCGGGTCGAGGGACATCCGCGAAGCCGAGATGCCCTCTTCGAACAGCGCCTTGCGGGCCCGCTCGAAGGCGTTGTCCGTCCGCGTCCGCGCGCCCACGGCCCGCTTCGACGCCATCCCGAACGACTCCTTGTACGGCTTGCCCTGCTCGTCGAACCGCAGATCGCCGGGGGATTCGTAGGTGCCGGCGAACCAGGAGCCGACCATTGCCGCCGACGCGCCCGCGGCCAGCGCCAGCGCGACGTCACGCGGGTGGCGGATCCCGCCGTCGGCCCAGACGTGCTTGCCGAGCTCGCGCGCGGCGGCCGCGCAGTCGGCGACCGCGGAGAACTGCGGGCGGCCGACCCCGGTCATCATCCGGGTCGTGCACATCGCGCCCGGCCCGACGCCGACCTTGACCACGTCGGCGCCCGCCTGGATCAGGTCCCGCGTGCCCTCGGCGGTGACCACGTTCCCGGCGACCACCGGGACCTGCGGCGACACCGCCCGGACCGCCTTGAGCGCGGCGATCATCTTCTCCTGGTGGCCGTGCGCGGTGTCGACCACGAGGACGTCGACCCCGGCGGCCAGCACCGCCTCGGCCTTCGCCGCGACATCGCCGTTGACACCGACCGCGGCGGCGACCCGCAGGTTGCCCGAGGCGTCGACAGCCGGGGCGTAGATGTCCGCGCGCAGCGCTCCGACTTCGGTCAGCACTCCGGCGAGCCGCCCTTCGGCGTCGAGGCCGAGTGCGAGACGCGTGCCGTGCGTGTGAAGCAGCTCGAAGACCTCTCGCGCGGGCGTGTCCACCGAGACGGCGACGCCGGCCGGCTGTGCGACGTCCGCGAGGCGCGCGAAGCGGTCTACGCCTGCGCACGCTGCTTCGTCGACAACGCCGACAGGGCGTCCTTCGCCGTCCACGATCACGACAGCGCCGTGAGCGCGCTTGTGGACGAGGTTGAGCGCGTCGGCGACGGCGTCACCGCCGGTCAGCACGAGCGGGGTGTCCCAGACGGTGTGCCGGCTCTTCACCCAGGCGACGATGTCGGTGACCGCGGCGGTGTCCACGTCCTGCGGCAGCACGACCAGGCCGCCGCGCCGCGCGACCGTCTCGGCCATGCGGCGCCCGGCCACGGCGGTCATGTTCGCCACGACGATCGGGATGGTCGCGCCGGTGCCGTCCGCGGTGGACAGGTCGACGTCGAAGCGGGACTCCACGTCCGAACGGTTCGGCAGCAGGAACACGTCGTCGTAGGTGAGGTCGTGGGCGGGCCGGTGGCCTTCGAGGAAACGCACGAGTCCCCAGACTACGTGCCCGATCCGGCGGCGGCGAACGCGGCCGGTCGCGTGGCAGGATCGGGGGCATGAGCCGCCGCGATCGCGACGAAGCCGGGCGGGCCCGCAACGCCCGTCCCCGGGACGGGCTCGGCAGGCCGCTGCCCTATGGCGAGGAGGGCGTCCAGCGCCAGCCGGAAGGCGTCGCCCGGACCCCTGCGCAAACGCTTGCGGAGGCGCAACGGCTGCTGGACGACGGCAAGCCGTTCCACGCGCACGAGGTGTTCGAGGACGCCTGGAAAGCCACCGACAGTCCCGAGCGTGAGCTGTGGCGCGGCCTCGCGCAGCTCGCGGTCGGGCTCACGCACGCCGCTCGCGGCAACACAACCGGCGCCGTCGCGCTCCTGGAACGCGGCGTGGCGAACATCGAACCGTTCCGGCGCGAGCCGCCGCACGGCATCGACGTCCCGGGCCTGCAGGACTGGGCGCGGCAGCTCGCGCGCGAGGCCAAACAGCGGGTCCGCGTCGAACCAGTTCCGCCGCGGCTGTGCTGACCGCGCTGGGTGCCGCGGTCATCGCGGCGGTGGCCTCGCTGGTCGGGGTGACGCTGGGAGCGCTGGTCGAGCCGGTGAAGCTGAACGCGGCTCGGCGCGCGAAGCTGCGTCAGGATCGCGCCGACCGCTGCGCCGGGTTGATCGAGACCGCGACGCGGGCGAGGAAGTACATCATCGACCTGAACGTGCTCCACCGTCGCCGGAAGCTCGGAAAGAGGCGGAGACCGACGCACAGCGGGAGATCGAGTTCGAGGACGGTTACTACACCGCGCGCACGGACATGCGCGCCTTCTTCGGCCTGCTTGTGATGAGTGGTCCGGACGAACTCGTCGAACAGGCGAATCTCCTTCGGCGGAAGGAGATGGAGCTGCATCACACCCGGTTCGAGCTCGACGTCGACGAAACCTTCACGCGGATGTTCCTGCCGCCCGCGGTACGCGCCGCGAGCAGCGCGTTCGACAAGGCGATCGAGGACTTTGCCCGTGAGGCCAGGAAGCACACCGCCTAGTGTCGCGTGATTCCGCAAGTGGGATCACGCGACACTAGGGCTTGGCCCACTCGGTCGAGGCGGCCTTCTCCTCGCCGAGCGTGGTGCTTTCTCCGTGTCCAGTGTGGACGGTCGTGCTGTCCGGGAGGGTGAAAAGCCTTTCGCGGATGGACTTCACGATGGTCGGGTAGTCCGAATAGGACCGTCCGGTCGCGCCGGGGCCGCCGTGGAACAGGGTGTCGCCGGTGAACAGCACGCCCAGCCCCTCGGCGTACAGGCAGACGGCGCCGGGCGCGTGCCCTGGCGTGTGGATCACCTGCAGCTTCGTGCCCGCGACGGTGAGGGTCTGGCCGTCGGAGAGGGCGCCGTCGGCAGCGCGGCCGGGGTGCGTGAGGTCCCAGACGACGCGGTCGGCGGGATGCAGCAGGATCGGCGCGCCGGTGGCGTCGGCGAGCTCGGGCGCGGCGTTGACGTGGTCGTTGTGCGCGTGCGTGCAGACGATCGCGGCCAGTTTGCGCTCCCCGATGACGTTCCCGATGGCCTTCGCGTCATGGGCGGCGTCGATCACGATCACTTCGGCGTCGTCGCCCACGATCCACACGTTGTTGTCGACGTCCCAGCTGCCGCCGTCGAGCCGGAAGACGCCGGAGGTCACCAGGTGCTGCACGATCGCCGTCATACGCCCGATCCTATGCCGGACGTCCCGGGCTCGGGCTCCGGTGCGAGGGCCGGTTCGAGGACGGGTTCGAGCACGGAGCGGCGGGTGAAGATCCGGTCCAGGGCCAGCGCGCCGATGCCCAGCGCTATGAAGAAGGCCGCGATCACCAGGCAGTTGACGGTGACCGCGCCGTAGCCCTGCTCGTTCGCGTCGAGGAACGGGTACGGGTAGTAGCCGGTGATGGCGCCACGCGGGAGCGTGAACGCCAGCCAGATCAGCGGGTACGCCAGCGACCACCAGACCGTCCGCCAGCCGAGCGCACCGCGCGGGCCGACCAGGAGCCAGCCCAGGACGAACAGCGCCGGTGTCACCTTGTGCAGCAACGTGTCCGAGAACAGCGAGAGGCCGTGCAGGTCGTACAGCCCGGCGAGCGCGACCTGGTAGACGACGCCGGTCACGATGATGCCGACCAGCGCGTCCAGCCACAGCACGCGGAACAGTTCGCCGCCGCGGGCGAGGCCGAGCGCCAGCAGTACCGCTGTCGCCGTGACCAGCAGGTTCGAGTCGATCGTGAAGTAGGTGAACAGGTTCGCGATCCGGCCGCCCGCGGTCGGGAACTGGCCGCCGGTGTCGCTCGCGGTGGAGACGACCTGAGTGATCAGGCCGGTCAGCCCGGCCAGCGCGGTGACGGCGAACCAGCCGCGCGCGATCTTCGTACCCTGCATCCCGCCGACAATACCGGTGGGTAACCGCAGGTAGGCGACTCGATCGGGTCCGTCCAGGAATTTCCAGGTTCCGGCCGGTCCGGGTGCCCGGTCCGGTACCCCTTGACACCGTGGGCGTCGAACCCACCGCGCGCCGAGGGGGCGCGCGCAAACCACCGGTAAGCGGGGGTGGTGTGACTGACGGCCTACCTCACCGGCGGACCAGGGCGTCGCTGAGCCGCGCGCGGACGCGTTCGGCGGCCGGAATGCCCAGGGCGGAGAAGCGTTCGAAAGCGCGTTCCCACAGTTCGCGCGCGCTTTCGAGATCTCCTTCGTCGAACCGGGTTTCCGCGATTCCGCTCAGCGCGTGGGCCTGTTCGTATTCGTCCCCGGCGTCGAGGGCGAGACGCTGGGCCGTTTCGTAGTGGTGGCGCGCGTCGGCGTTGCGGCCGAGGGCGTGCAATGTTTTGCCGAAGCTGTTGTGGCTGTGGATCAGGATGCCCTGGTAGCCGCTTTCGGCGACCTCGAGCGATTGTTCGTGCCACGGCACTGCTTCGGCGAACCGGCCCATCCCGGCGTGATCCAGTGCGATGCCGTTCAGCGCGTCCGCCTCGCCGTCGCGGCTGCCGCAGTCCCGGTAGAGCTTCAGCGCCCGGGTGTGATGCTCCAAGGCCACGTCGAACCGGCGTTCCGCGCGGTGCAGGTCGCCGAGGTTGTTCACGGCGTGGCCTTCGCCGGGGCGCTCGCCGATCTCCCGGAACAGCGCCAGCGCGGTGGTGAGGTGGTCGGCGACGTGCTCGTACCGCTCCGCGCGCAGGCAGGTCACCGCGAGGTTCTGCAGGACGGCGGCCTCCCCGCGCCGATCCCCGGTCTCACGGCGGAGGACCAGGGACGCCTGATAGGCCTCGACGGCCGCGTCGAACTGGCCGAGCAGGCCGCTGACGATGCCGACGCTGTTCAGTGCGGCTGCTTCACCGCGCTTGTCGCCCAGCTTCCGCCGAAGCGCGACGCAGCGCCGTGCGTAGCCCTGGGCGTCGGCGTAGCGGCCTGCGGTGCGGTAGGCGGTGCTGAGATTGCGCAACGCGTCGGCCTCCGCCACCTCGTCTCCGTTCGCCTGCGCGGCGGACAGGGCGAGCTGGTGCATGGCGAAGGCTTCCGAGTTGTGCGCCCCGGCGTCGAGGTCGCGCCACAGCGTCGCGGCCAGCCTGCCGGTCCGCTGGGCCCAGCCGCGGGACTCGGCCAGCGTGACGGCACTGAGCAGGTTGGCGCGCTCGGCGTCCAGCCAGGCGCGCGCCGTGGCCGGATCGGACAGTGCGGGGACGGCCACGGCGTCCAGTGGCGGGATTCGCGGACGGCGGTCGCGCTCGGATGGGTAGAGCGTGTCCATCGCCAACGAGGCCGCGTAGCCGTAGTAGTCGACCAGGCGGAGCAGCGGCTCGGTCTCGCGCTCGTCGCCGGAGACCTCCAGGACGTAGCTGCGAAGCAGGTCGTGCATCGTGTAGCGGCCCGGTTCGGTGGCCATCACCAGGTGCGCCTGCGTCAGGCCGGCGAGCAGGTGCGTGGTCGCCGCGAGGTCGTTCCCGGCCAGCGCCGCGGCGGCGTGGAGGTCGAATGCCGTGCCAGGGTGCGTCCCGAGCAGCCGGAACAGGCGGGCCTGCGCGGACGGAAGTGTCTGATACGACCGGGAAAACACCGAGCGCACGGCGGTCCGCTCGTCGCCGTCCGCGTCGAGGACCTCGAGGCCGCGGCGCTCGTCACGCAGCTCCCGGACGGTGTCGGCGAGCGTGGAATCGGGCCTGCTGCGGACGTACTCCGCGGCGACGCGCAGCGCCAACGGCAGCCGCGCGCACGCCTCGGCGAGTTCGGCCGCGGCGACAGGATCGTCGGCGACGCGTTCGCCGATCAGCATCCGCAGCAACGCGACAGCGTCCGAGAGCGGCATGAGGTCGAGGTCGATGCGGCGGGCGCCGTCGCGCGCGACCAGGCCGGTGAGGGCGTCCCGGCTGGTGATGACGACGAGGCTGTCGCTGGTGCCGGGCAGCAGATCCCGCACCTGCTCGGCGGAACGCGCGTTGTCCAGGATCAGCAGGACGCGCTTGCCGGCCAGTTCGGTGCGGAACCGGGCCGCGCGTTCGTCACGCGGGGCGGGTAGGTCGTGGACGTCGACCCCCAGCGCGCGCAGCAGGCGTCCCAGCGAATCCTCCGGGGTGAGCGGCGCTTCGACGTCGTAGCCGCGCAGGTTCAGGTACAGCTGGCCGTCGGGGAAGCGGTCGGCCACGCGGTGCGCCCAGTGCACGGCCAGTGCGGTCTTGCCGACGCCTGCGGTGCCCGCGATGGCCGAGATGATCACGGACGTCGACGCCGTGACCGGTCCGGTGGGCAGGAGCCCGTCCAGCGCGGTCAGCTGGTCGTGCCGGCCGACGAAGCCGGGGATGTCCGAGGGCAGCTGCCGGGGCAGCACCGCGGGCGCCGGGGCGGGCCCACGCTTGCGGGTGCCGAGTTCGGCGGCGACCCGGAACCAGGCATCGCTCCAGGCGGCGAGCTCGTCCGGCGTGGCGCCGAGGGCGATGAGCAGGCGGTCCAGCACGTCGATCGCCGGGAACGCCTTGCCGGTGACGTAGGTGTGCACGGTCGAGCGTGGGAGATCGGCCGCACGGCTGAGGTCGGCGAGGCTGACGCGGTTCTTCCCGGTGCCCCTGGCGGCGCGGCGGCGGAGCAGGTCGAGCTCGTCGACCAGCGTGCGCGGGTCCGTGACGCGCTGCGGGTCGGGCCCGAAGGAAATGTCACCCACGCCAGCCGTCGCCCCTCACCGATGTCCCCGCCCCTTGCCGTGATTGTCCCGCAAGAGCGGGCTGGGGCAAATGGGGCAGTGCGAAGCGGGGGACCTCGGCCGGGCGCCGAGGTCCCCCGCTCGCGGTCAGTGAGCTACTTCAGGGCCTTGACCAGCGCGGGGACGAAGACCGAGGCGTCGACCGTGCCCCAGCCGCTCGCGATGTCGAAGCCCTTCGCGGCGGTGAAGCCGGTGACGCCGTCCTGGCTGTTGTCGCCGGTGGTCACGTCGATGATGCCCGCCTTGGTGCCCTGCGGGCCCAGCTTCGAGTACAGCGCCGGGTTGATCTGGCCGAGCTTGCCGTGCTTGGCCTGCACCGCCAGCGCGAGCACGCCCGCGAACAGCGGCGCCGACTGCGACGTGCCGAACACGCCTTCCATGCTGATGTCCGGGAAGGAGCGCATCTTCGAGCCGGTGATCTTCTTGACCCCGTCCTGCCACGACGGCCGCGCGTAGGTCTTCGAAAGCCCGGCGCCCTCGGAGAAGCCGTTGTCGGCGACGTTCACCACGTCGTCCGGCTTGGTGCGGGTGCCGTTGGCGTCGAGGTGCAGCTGCGTGCCGCCGAGCGTGGTCACGCGCGGGTCGCTGGCCGGCCAGCTCGCGACGCGGTACGGGTAGTTGCCGGGGCCGTAGAGGTAGCCGCCGGTCGGGCCGTCGTCACCGGAGGAGGCGACCATCGTGATCCCGGCCTTGCTCGCGCGCTCCAGCGCCGGGTCCAGGGTCTTGATCGACTCGAACGACGGGAAGTTCTCCTCGGTGGTGCCGAAGCTCATCGAGATGACGTCGACCAGCTTGTGCTGGGTCATGTAGTCGACCGCCTGCATCATCTCGGGCAGGCCGGTGAATCCCTGGGTCTCGGCGACCGGGGTGGCCGCGACGATGATCTTCGCGTTCGGTGCCATCGCGTGCATCATGGTGACGTCGAGGTCGGTCTCGCCGCCCCAGCCCTGGCAGGTCGCGGTGTCCACGCCCGGCGCGGTGCACGACGGGACCGCACCGGCGGGCTGGATGACCTCGAGGTTCGCCGGCGGCAGGCCGTGGTTGCGCGAGTAGGTGTCCAGCACCTGCTTGACCTTGTCGTCGCCGAATGAAACCAGCGTGGCGATCGTGCTGCCCGCACCGGTGATGCCCGAGTTCCACAGCTTGGTCGCGTTGTAGGCCGTGCTCTCCTTCGGCAGCGAGGCCATCGCTGCCTCCAGCTTCGCGACCCGCTCGCCGACGGTGTTCGCGCCGGCGAACGACCGTGCCGCCGCCGAGAAGTGATGCCTCGACGGCTGGTGCGCGGTGTTCGGCACCGGTGTCGCGCTCGCGGGCGCGGCGACCGCCGTCACCAGCAGCGCGGTACTCGCGAGCAGGCCAGGCAAGCGGAATCTCATCTACTCGTCCCCGTTTCGTTGTGGTGCAAAGAGCTCCGCAGCCACTCTGGTCACGAAAAGAGGCGGGCAACATCGACTTTCGTCTGGCCTTTTGGCCGGTACGCACCGGAAACCGCCGCGATGTCGGGAATGCGCGGTTGGCGGGCCTGGGTGGCGCTGGGCTGAACGGGGCAACGCCGCACACTGTCCACTGAGGACAGAGGTTTGGGGTGAGCCGGGTAGGGCGCGGGCCGGAGGGTTCAGCTGACTTCCCGGTTGCTGTGCAGGAGGCCGCGCACGGTGTCGATCGTGTCGGCGTCGGCCGGGTCCTTGTCGGGGCGGTACCGCACCACCCGCGCGAACCGCAGCGCCACGCCGCCGGGGTAGCGCGTGCTGACCTGCGCGCTGTCGAGCTCGATCTCGACCACCACTTCCGGGCGCACGTAGACCGTCCAGTCGTCGCGATGGGTCTCGATCTCCTGGAACTTCGTGGTCTGCCAGGCGAGCAGCTCGTCGGTCATGCCCTTGAACGTCTTGCCCACCATGATCGGCGGCCCGCCGTCGGGGTCGCGCGCGCCGAGATGGAGGTTGGACAGCGAGCCGGTGCGCCGTCCGTGCCCCCACTCCGCGGCGAGCACGACCAGGTCGATCGTGTGCACGGGCTTGACCTTGAGCCACGCGCGCCCGCGCCGCCCGGCCGCGTAAGGCGAGTTCAGGTCCTTGATCATCACGCCCTCGTGCCCGGCCGCCATCGCCGCGTCCAGCACCTCGGCCGCGCGCGCAACGCCTACCTCGCCGGGAATCACGTGCGCCCCGGCGACCTTGCGCAGCGCCGCGTTGCGTTCGGTCAGCGGCGCGTCCAGCAGGTCGACGCCGTCGAGATGCAGGCAGTCGAAGAAATACGGCTGCAGCAGCAACGCCTTCGTCTGCTCCTCGCGCGTGCTGCCGAACCGGCTCATGGTGTCCTGGAACGACCGAGGCCGGCCGGTGTCGGTCAGCGCCAGCGTCTCGCCGTCGAGCACCACCGATTCGCACGGCAGCCCGCGCACCAGTTCCACCAGCTCGTGCGCGCTGCCGGTGATTTCGCGCAGCGTGCGCGTGTAGATGTGCACCTCGTCGCCCTGGCGGTGCACCTGGATCCGCGCACCGTCCATTTTGTACTCGACGATCGCCTCCGCGTGCTCGGCGACAGCCTCGTCCAGCGACTCCGCCGGGGACGCCAGCATCGGCTTGATCGGCGTGCCCAGCGTCAGCCGGAACGCCGAGAGCGCTTCCTTGCCACCGTTCAACGCGGCCTGCCCGGCCACCGCCAGCTTCCCCGACAGCATGAACGCTCGCCGGACGTCCTCGATGCCGACCTCGGCCGCCGTCGCGATCGCGTCGACCATCACGCCCTCCAGCGCGCCCTGCCGCAGCTCCCCGGTGACCAGCCGGAAGAGGAACTCCTGCTCGGCGCGCGTGAGCCGGACGAACAGCGCGCGCAGCACCTCCTGCCGCCGCGTCGTCGAGCCCGTGCCCGGCGGGATGGTCGCCGCCGCGGTCAGGGCGACGTCCACCTCGGACACCGTGACGGCGGGCTCGGCCGCGGGTTCGGCGCCCAGCCCGGCCAGGGTGCGCCAGCCCGCACCCAGCCTGTCCTGCGCCGTGTCCCCGGTGAGGTACGCGATCACCGCGGGCAGCTCGGCCCGGCCGGCGGCACGCAGCAGCCCGGCCAGGACGGCGACCTTGGCCTTCCTGGACCTGGTGGCCGCCATCTCGGCGGACGCTCGGACGATCTCGCTCAGCAGCACCCGGTCATCATGACCCGGGCCACCGACAATTTCGACCGGTCGGCCGTCCGGGCGGGTGCAGAGGCGGTCGAGGAGCCCGTCCTTCGCCAGGTCGGCGCAGGTCAGGCCTCGTGAGTGGTAAGTAGGGTTAGAACCCTACTTACCACTCACGACAACCCGGCCGCAGCGGAACTCACGCGAAGATGCGGACGGGCAGCTCCACCAGGCCACGCATGGTCAGGCTGGTCCGCCAGCGCAGGGTGTTCGCCGGGACGCCGAGGGCCAGCCGCGGCAGCCGGCGCAGCAGCGTCCGGAACGCGACCTGGCCCTCCAGCCGAGCCAGCGGCGCGCCGAGGCAGTAGTGGACGCCGTGGCCGAACGCCAGGTGCCGGGTCGGCAGCCGGGAGACGTCGAGGTTGTCCGTCAGCGTCATGTCGTGATTGGCCGAGCCCAGCGCGAGCAGCACCGTCGACCCGGCGGCGATCCGCACCCCGCCGATCTCGAGATCCTCGGTCGCGTACCGCGGAACGGCGTGCGCGACCGGGGAATCGAACCGCAGCAGCTCCTCGACGGCGTCCACGATCAACCCCGGCTCCTGGCGTAGTTTCGTCAGCTGCGCGGGGTGCGTGAGCAGCGCCAGCAGCCCGTTGCCGATCAGGTTCGTGGACGTCTCGTGGCCCGCGACGAGCAGCAGCAGAAGCGTCCCGACGAGCTCCGGCTCGGTAAGGTCGTGTGGACGCGCCAGGAGCTCGCTGGTGAGGTCGTCGCCTGGCTCGTCGCGCTTGCGGCGCAGGAGTTCGGCCAGGTAGGCGCCCATCTGGCCGATGCCTTCGCTGCTGTCGCCGTCGGCGTCGAAGAACTGCACTGTCCACTTGCGAAACAGGGCGCGGTCCGCCTCCGGGACACCGAAGAGCTCGCAGATCACGGTGAGCGGCAACGGAACCGCGAACCGCGCGAGCAGATCGACCGTCCCGTACGGTGGCAGCGCGTCCACCAGCTGTCGTGCGGTCGCCTCGACGGCCGGGCGCAGCGCCGTGACGCGATGCCGCCCGAGCAGGCCGTTCACCGCCTGGCGCAGCCGCGCGTGCTCGGGCGGGTCCGTGTTCAGCAGGATCCGTGGCGTCTGGCCGTTCATCAGCGGCTGATGCCGTTCCGGCGGCTCGACCCGCAGCCGCGGATCGCTGAGCGCTTCGCGGACGTGGTCGTACCGGCTGACCAGCGTCATCGGCTCGCCGCCGCCGATGTCGCCGGGCGGCGCGATCACCGTCGAGACGGGCTCGTGCACCCGCAACTGGGCGTAGCGGGTGTACCGGTCCGCGCCGAAAACGGTGTCCATGGTTCCGACGATCCGCGCGGATTCTCCCGCGAGTCAACGAAACCTGTCCGATCGGGCGGTGGTCCCGCCCGATCGGGCAGGCCGGCTCAGCCGGCGGGGGTCCAGTTCAGGACGTCGGCGTAGACGGCTTCCAGCCCGGCGTTGGTCCGAATGCTCGCGGGCACACCGGAAGCGTCGGTGATCGCGTGGTTGTTCTTGACCACGACGGCTTTCTGGTTGTAGTCCGCGGAGCCGTTCTCCCAGTAATTGTTCTCGATGTCGAGCGGGTCGTAGGTGCCCTTGTTCAGCGTGTAGTCGGTGTGCTTCGACCCCCACGCGAGCGGGGTGTTGTACAGGCCGTTGCCGGTGATCGTGATGTTCCCGGCGCCGTTGTCGGTGTAGACGGCCTTGCCTGCACCCTTCTGGTCGTGGATCACGTTGCCGGTGATCTTCTCGCCGCCCGCCAGGTTCGGGCCGGTGTTGCCGTTCGTGTAGATCCCGGCGCCGTCGTTGAGCAGCTGCATGTGGTCGAAGATCAGGTTGTCCGACAGCGTGTTGTTGTTGCTGTAGTTGGGTTCCGCCTTGACCTTGACCTTGTCCGGCCAGCCGCCCCAGCCGATGGAGATCGCACTGTAGGGCGTGTGGTCGAGCTGGTTGTGCGACACCAGGCTGTGCTCGGTGTACCCGATGTCGATCCCGATGCCGCCCTGGTATTCCACGGCGACGGTGAAGACGTGGTTGTCCAGGATCTTGTTTCCGCTGGTGTGCTGCGCGGCCGCGGTGGGCAGCGTGATGTCGACGCCGCCGAGTTCGAGCCCGTTGCCGGAGATGTCGGTGAAGACGTTGCCCTGTACCACGCTGTTCTGCGAGCCGGTGCCGAGGTCTAGCCCTGCCGCGCCCAGGTGGACGAACGCGTCACGGATGAAGCGGATGTTCTTGTCGTAGGCGAAGGTGACGTTGCCGGGTTCCTTGGTCCAGTTGCCGTACGGGCACTTCCCGCTGTTGATGAACTGGCAGAGGCCCTGCTGGTCGTAGCCGTGCGCGCCGGTCAGCGTGTAGTTCGCCTGGATCTCCGAGAATCCTTCCGGCGTGCTCGGGAAATTCCAGGTGGCGTAGGAGAATTGGAGGCCGCTGAAGGTGATGTCGTGCACCGGCGCGGTCGCCGTTCCGATGCCGGACACAAGGGTCTCCAACGCCGGGGCCGTCACCGTCTCCTTGGTGATGTCCTCACCGGACTTCGGCACGTAGAACACGGTGTGGGCGCTGTTGTCCAGGTACCACTCGCCGGCGGAGAGCAGCTCGTAAGCGTTTTCGACGGCCGTGGGCAGCTCGGTGATCGCCTGGCGGCCGACCAGTTCGACCGTGCGGCCGGAGTCGTCCGTGCGCATCACGCGTTTCGTCGAGTTGTCCCAGCACGGTTGCGCCATCTTGATCGTGGTCGGCGAGATCGTGCTCACCGGGCAGCGCGGCTGCGTCCAGCCGCCGAGGCCTGCGGTGTAGATGAAGTCGATGTCCTTGGGGTTGCGCCAGTTGTCCATCGCGGCCGACGACGTCGTGTAGCCGCCGGTGATCCGCGTCAGCGTCACCGGCAGCGTGCCGGTCGCGCGCGGGACGCGGGTGCCGTTGATGTAGAGCTGGCGCGTCTTGAGCGTGGCGGGTGCGGGCGCCGACCAGATGTTCTTGGCGCTGTCGGCCCGTTTCCAGCCGGTGATCGGCACGCCGCCGCTGATCACCGGGCGGGCGCCCGGCGCCGCGGCCCAGATCACCTGGTGGCCGCCGGTGCCGGAGTCCGCCGCGGTCAGCTGGAGCGGCGCGGTGTAGACGCCGTTCGCGAGGCTGACCGTGAGGTCGCCGGTCATGCCGGGAGTCAGGCCGCGAACCAGCTGTTGCGCGCGCTGGAGTGTCCGGACGGCCTGCGCCGCGCTGCCCCCGTCGTGCGCGTCGTCGCCGTTCGGTGCGACGTAGACGGTCTGGCCCGCCGCCGAAGCCGGGATTGTCACGAGCCCGGTCGCCGCGAGGGCGAGGCCTGCCGTCAGTACCGCTGCCTTGAGTCGTGTGCGCACCGATGGCCGCCCTTCGCCGGAGGGCTCAGAGTGTGACCGGCGCCGCTAAGGACTGTCAACGAGTGATCGGATGAATTGCCGGAATTACCGTCAAATCATGGGAAATTAGGTGATAGGTGTTCCAGTCATCGGATCTCTACTTGCCGCCCTGAGCCATCCGAAGAACGTCGAGTGCTTCGTCGAGCTGCGCTTCGGTGAGCTTGCCGTCGCGCACCAGGCCCCGTTCGATGACAACCTCGCGGATCGTCTTCAGCTCCTTCAATGCCTGCTTCGCGACCGCCGCGGCTTCTTCGTAGCCGATGTAGGAGTTCAGCGGCGTCACGATCGACGGCGAACCCTCGGCGTGCTCGCGCATTCGCTCGACGTTCGGCTTGACGCCGTCGAACACCTTGTCCGCCAACAACCTCGAGACGGCGGCGAGCAGCCGGGCCGACTCGAGGACGTTGCGCGCGATCACCGGCAGGTTGACGTTGAGCTGGAAGTTGCCCGCCGCGCCCGCGAACGCCACCGCGGCGTCGTTGCCGATCACCTGGGCGACGACCTGCAGGGTCGCCTCCGGGATCACCGGGTTCACCTTGCCCGGCATGATCGACGAACCCGGCTGCAGGTCCGGCAGCGCGAGCTCGGCCAGCCCGGTGCGCGGGCCGGAACCCAGCCACCGCAGGTCGTTCGCGATCTTGTTGAGTGACACCGCGATCGTGCGGAGGTGCCCGGAGGTTTCGACGACGCTGTCCTGCGTCGCCTGCGCCTCGAAGTGGTCACGCGCCTCGACCAGCGGCAGCCCGGTGACGTCCGCGAGCTCGGCCGCGACGGCCGCGCCGAAGCCGTCCGGCGCGTTCAGTCCGGAGCCGACCGCGGTGCCGCCGATCGGCAGTTCGCCCAGGCGCGGCAAGCCGGACTTCAGCCGCTCGATGCCGAACCGCACCTGCGACGCCCACGCGCCGGCCTCCTGGCCGAGCGTGATCGGCACCGCGTCCATCAAGTGCGTGCGACCCGACTTCACGAGCTCGCCCCACTCCGCCGCCCGGCCTTCGATCGTCGTCGCGAGGTGATCCAGCGCGGGGATGACGTCGGTCAGCACGGCCTCGGTGGCGGCCACGTGGATCGTCGTGGGGAACGTGTCGTTGGACGACTGCGAGGCGTTGACGTGGTCGTTCGGATGCACGTCCCGGCCGAGCGCGCGGCTGGCGAGCGTCGCGATGACCTCGTTGGCGTTCATGTTCGAGGACGTGCCGGACCCGGTCTGGAACACGTCGATCGGGAAATGCGCGTCGTGCGCGCCCTCGGCGACCTCGTCGGCGGCGGCCGCGATGGCGTCGGCGACGTCGCCCTCGAGCACGCCGAGCTTGGCGTTGACCCGCGCGGCGGCCGCCTTGAGCAGGCCGAGCGCGCGGATCTGGGCGCGCTCGAGGCCCCGGCCGGAGATCGGGAAGTTCTCGACGGCTCGCTGCGTCTGCGCGCGGTAGAGAGCGGAGGCCGGCACGCGGACCTCGCCCATCGTGTCGTGTTCGATCCGGAATTCCTGCTCAGCCATACTTTCGATTCTGGCCCAATCCGAGCGCCTCCGCGTGGTGGCATTGCGCACGGCGGTGTCTTCTGGGGCCAAGCCCCAGACCCCAGCCGGGGGGCATGCCCCCCTGGACCCCCCAACGAATTAGGATCGACTGTGTTCTCGATCACTGCCATCCACCACTGGCTGGAGCGAGCCTTATGACCGTCCCTGGGGACCAGTACGACCTCGTGATCATCGGCGCCGGCCCGACGGGCCTGTTCGCCGCCTACTACGCGGGGTTCCGCGGGCTTTCGATGGCGGTGGTCGATTCACTGCCCGAGCCGGGCGGCCAGGTGACCGCGATGTATCCCGAGAAGATGATCTACGACGTCGGTGGCTTCGCCGAGGTCCGCGGCCGCGATCTGGTCGACGGCCTGGTCGCGCAAGCCGCGCCCTGGAAGCCGACGTACCTGCTGGGGCGGAAGGCGGAGAAGCTGGAGGCCGTCGACGGCGGTGTCGAGCTGACGCTGGACGGCGGCGACGTGCTGCGCGCGGGCGCGGTGCTGATCACCGCCGGGATCGGCGAGTTCACCCCGCGTCCGCTGCCTGCCGGCGACGGCTGGCTCGGCCGCGGGATGGTCCACTTCGTACCTTCGCTGCAGGTCCACGCGGGCCAGCACGTAGTGGTCGTCGGCGGCGGGGACTCGGCGTTCGACTGGGTGCTGGCGCTGCACCCGATCGCGGCGAGCGTGACGCTGGTGCACCGGCGGGCGAAGTTCCGCGCCGCCGAGTCGATCGTCCGGCAGGCGCGTGAGCTCGGCGTCCGGATCATCACCGACGCCGAGGTGACCAAGTTCGCCGAGGCGGCGGACGGTTCGCTGATCGCTGTCGACGTCGCGGCGAAGGGTGCGGAGGAGGAGCGGCTTCCGGCGCATTCGGTCGTCGCCGCGCTCGGATTCACCGCCGATCTGGGGCCGATCGAGAGCTGGGGTCTGGAGATCGACCACCGCGCCATCGCCGTCGACTCGACGATGAAGACCGCGCGCTCGCGTGTCTACGCCGCGGGCGACGTCGCCGCGTATCCGGGCAAGGTCAAGCTGATCGCGACCGGGTTCGGCGAGGCGGCCACGGCGGTGAACAACATCGCGGTGGCCCTCGACCCGGACGCGCACCTGTTCCCGGGCCACTCGAGCAACGCTGAGTAGACCCGGTCTCGAACACCCCAATGTGGCATTGGGGTGCTTCAAGGCTTGGGAGGTGCGGGAGGCGCAGTCTTCTCGGTGATCCAGGCCTGGTACGCCACGACGGACGTGTAGATCGACGGCGCCGTCGCGCACACCGGGCTGTCGTTGCCGGGACGGCTGGTGACGCCCACCAGCAGCCACTGATCACCCGCGCGCGTGATCTCCGGGCTGCCCGAGTCGCCGTAGCACGACCCGGCCGCGCCGCCCGGGTTGTCGGTGCACAGCTCGGCCGTGCCGTCGAACTTCGCCGTGCACTTCGCGCCCTCGACGACGTGCGTGTCGAGCTGCTGCAGCAGGGCCGGGATCTTGCCGCAGTTCGGCGTCGGGCAGGTCTGGCCCCAGCCGATCAGCCGGGTGGCCGTGCCGGGCGTCGGTGCCGCGCCCAGCGCGATCGGCGCCGCCTTGACCGGCGCCGCCAGCCGGATCAGCGCGATGTCCGCGGCTGGGACGTTCGGGTCGAAGACCGGGTTGACCAGGATCTCGGCCAGCTGCGCCGTCTCGCCGCCCTGCCCGCTGTCGTTCGTGCCCGCGCGAGCCACGATCTCGGCCGGCTTCTTCGCGAACACGCAGTGCGCCGCCGTGACCACCCAGGCCGGTGCGATCAGCGCGCCTGCGCAGAACAGCTTGCCCGAGGAACTGTGGAGCGACACCGCGAACGGGTACGGCTGGTCCGCGTCCGTGCCACCGACGATGGACGGCTCGGCGACGGCGGTTCCGGTGAGCGAACCGAAGCACACGACGAGCAGGGCCAGCAGGCGCTTCGTCACCAGGAGTCTCCTACGGCAGTGGGGGCACGACGTCTACTTCGGCGGGCGCGTCCAGGGTCCCGTCGAAATTGACGGAGGAGTACGCCCGCAGCTTCTCCAGCCGGTGGTAGCCGTCGATCATTCTGACCGTCCCGGACTTGGACCGCATCACGATGGACTGCGTGGTCGCCCCGCCCGACCGGTAGTGGACGCCGCGCAGCAGGTCACCGTCGGTGACGCCGGTCGCGCAGAAGAAGACGTTGTCGCCGGTGACCAGGTCGTCGTTGAGCAGGACGCGGTCCAGGTCGTGGCCCGCGGCCAGGGCCTTCTCGCGCTCGGCGTCGTCCTTCGGCCACAGCCGGCCCTGCAGCTCGCCGCCGAGGCACTTCATCGCGCAGGCCGCGATGATGCCCTCCGGCGTGCCGCCGATGCCGATCAGCATGTCGACGCCGGTGGTCGGGCGGGCCGCGGCGATCGCGCCCGCGACGTCACCGTCGGAGATGAACCGGATCCGCGCGCCCGCCTCGCGGACCTCCTTGATGATCTGCTCGTGGCGCGGCCGGTCCAGGATGCACACGGTCACGTCGGAGACGTCGCTGTGCTTGGCCTTCGCGACGCGGCGGATGTTCTCCGCGATCGGCGCGCCCAGTTCGACCTTGCCCGCCGCGTCCGGCCCGACGGCCAGCTTCTCCATGTAGAACACCGCGGACGGGTCGAACATCGCGCCGCGCTCGGCCACCGCGAGCACGGCCAGCGCGTTCGGCATGCCCTTGGCCATCAGCGTGGTGCCGTCGACCGGGTCGACCGCGACGTCACAGTCCGGGCCGTCGCCGTTGCCGACCTCTTCGCCGTTGAACAGCATGGGCGCTTCGTCCTTCTCGCCCTCGCCGATCACCACGACGCCGCGCATCGAGACCGTCGCCACCAGCTGGCGCATCGCGTCGACGGCCGCGCCGTCGCCGCCGATCTTGTCGCCCCGGCCGACCCAGCGCCCGGCGGCCATCGCGGCGGCTTCGGTCACGCGGACCAGTTCCATCGCGAGGTTGCGGTCGGGCGCTTCACGATGCTGGGCGGTGGACATGCGGGCCTCCCGGATGGCGGAACTCGAGGGGAGCCCAGTCTCTCAGATCGGTCCGACAGTTCCAGCCACCGAGGGCATGGCGAACGTCACTGGGAGTTGTCGGTCTCGTCTTCTACCGAGGCCAACGCCGCTTCGACGCGCTCGCGCGCGCCCTCCAGATGGCGCTCACAGACCTTCGCGAGCTTCTCGCCCTTCTCCCACAACGCGAGCGACTGCTCCAGCGAAAGGCCGCCCGCTTCGAGCTCGCGCACGACCTCGACGAGCTTGTCGCGGGCCTGTTCGTAGCCGAGTTCCTGGCTGGCTGGCTCACTCACGCTCGACGTTCTCCGACCTTCCGGGGGCTGTGCGCGCACACTACCGCGCTGGCCATCGCGTGGTCGTATCCGACGAACGCGCGGGCGAACTCGCTGCCGTCACCGTCCGCGATCGCCTCTTCGAGGTCCTCCTGGGCGCCCGCCACCTTGCGCCGGTGCCCGGCCCCTTCGGCGAACCACCACCGGGTCCCGACTTGCTGGGACGTCGCTTCGGAGAGCCTGCGCAGCTGAGGCGAGAGCTCGCGACGGGCGGCGGAGCCGCAACCCGCGAGAAGCGCCGTCCAGCATTCGGAGGCGGCTCGGTCGGTCTGGAGCGCTTGGCGCAGGAGGTGGCTCGCGTCGAGCCGGGCCGCCGCGTCCACCGTGAGTGGCAGGAACGTCGCCGGCCGAGGGTTCACGGTTCCGCTCCTTCCGAAGTCGCGTTGACGGCGCCGTCGGCCACGCGGATGCGCAGGCGGACGCCGTCTTCGACTTCGGAGACGGAGCGGAGTACCTGGAGGTTGCCTTCGGCGTCGATGAACTGCACGACCGCGTAGCCGCGGGCGAGCGTGGCGGCCGGGCCGAGCGCGGTGAGCCGGGCCCGTGCGCTGGCGATTTCGGCCTGATCCTTGGCGAGCAGGCCGAGCATGGCGCGGCGCGCGCGTTCACGATGCAGCTCGACGTCGGACTCGCGGCGCTCGACGGGTGCCAGCGGATCGGCCAGCGACGGGCGGCTGCGCAGCTGGCTGAGCAGCCTGGTCTGGGTGTCGACCCAGCCGTGCAGGGCGCGGCGCCCACGGTCGCGCATCTGGCGGACGCGCTCGGTCTCCTCGCGCACGTCCGG
The DNA here is from genome assembly GCA_963762765.1 of uncultured Actinomycetota bacterium. Lineage (GTDB taxonomy): Bacteria > Actinomycetota > Actinomycetes > Mycobacteriales > Pseudonocardiaceae > Amycolatopsis. The sequence goes on along the minus strand of CAVXMR010000040.1, from coordinate 374,751 downwards.
CACGATCCGCTTGCTCGCGTCGGTCGGCGTCGAGCAGCGCAGGTCGGCGACGTGGTCGAGGAGCGGGGTGTCGGGCTCGTGCCCGATCGCGCTGACCACCGGCGTGCCGGCCTTCGAGACCGCCCGGCACAGGGCTTCGTCGGAAAACGGCAGCAGGTCCTCGACGCTGCCGCCGCCGCGGGCGATCACGATAACGTCGATGTCCGGGTCACGGTCCAAAATGGACAGTGCGCGGTTGATCTGCGGCACCGCCTGCGAGCCCTGCACGGCGGTGTTGATCACCTTGATCAGTACGTGCGGCCAGCGCGCCTGCGCGTTGACCAGGACGTCCCGCTCGGCCGCAGACGCGCGCCCGGTGATCAGGCCGATTCCCTTGGGCAGAAAGGGAATCGGGCGCTTGCGGGCGGGGGAGAACAGGCCCTCGGCGGCCAGGAGCTTGCGCAGCCGCTCGATCCGGGCGAGCAGCTCGCCGATGCCGACCGCGCGGATCTCGGTGGCGCGCAGGGACAGCGTGCCGCGGCCGAGAAAGAACGACGGTTTCGCGTGCAGGACGACGCTGGCGCCCTCGCGCAGCGGCGGTTCCATTTCGCGGATCAGCCAGTTCGGGCAGGTGACCGACATCGAGACGTCCGCCGACGGGTCGCGCAGCGTCAGGAACGCGGTCTGCGTGTTCGGCCGGGAGTTGACCTGGGTGACCTGGCCTTCCACCCACACCGCGCCGAGGCGGTGGATCCAGTCGCCGATCTTGCGCGAGACCGTGCGGACCGGCCAGGGGTTTTCGGCTGTGCTCGAGGGGGCTGCTTCGGTGCTCACGGGCCTTCGGTGCCGTCGCCTTCTTCTTCGGCCTTGCGGGCGTTGGCGATACGGCGGGCGAGCATGCCGACGAAGGACGGCCGGTCCGCGTGTTCGCGCTCGTACTCGAGGATTTCTTCGAGCTGCGGGATGGTCAGGCGGCGCAGCCGGGCACGGAGCTGGGGCAGCGTGAGCTCGTCGTAGGTGTCGAGCCCGGCGGGCCCGCCCGCGGCGTCGAACTCGCCGTCGGCGTGGTCCTCGGCCAGCGCGCGCTCTTCCTCGGCCCACGGGTCGCCGAGGATCTCTTCGAGCTCGTGACCGTTGACCTCCTCGCGCGGCTCGGGCACCGAGGTCAGGTTGGGGCGCGCGGACGGGAGATCGGGCTCGAGGTCTTCGTCGAAGGTCGCCCAGCTGGGGGTGTCCTCGACCGGGCGCAGGCCGGACAGCGCGTTGTCGCCCCGGATGGCGAGCTCGGTGACGTGCTGCTGGACGCGCATGGATGCCTGCAGCACCTGGCTGACCACGGTGACCGGCAGGCCGGCCAGCTGACGGGGAAGTTCACGAACCCGCTCGGCGGTGGTGACGGCGAGGCCCGCGGCGACCCGGAGGGGGAGCGGGAGTGGCTTCATGGGGTCCAGCCTGCCGTATCTGCGCCATCCTGCCCAACCGAACGGGTGGGATCGCCTTCGGTGCGTGACGCCGGGCACACCACGGAAGGGGGACGAACGTCACCCCAAAGGGACTTCGAGGGTGTCGCCGGGCAGCCCGTACGCTGGGTGTCATGAGTTCTGCGAGTCCCGGAATCGAGCCCGCCGGCACCCCGACGATCACCGGTACCGCTTCCGGCAAGCGCGTCCTGCTCGCCAAACCGCGTGGTTACTGCGCGGGTGTCGACCGGGCGGTGATCGCCGTCGAGAAGGCGCTGGAGGTGTACGGCGCCCCGGTGTACGTCCGCAAGGAGATCGTGCACAACCGCCACGTGGTCGACACGCTGCGCGAACGCGGCGCGATCTTCGTGGACGAGACGTCCGAGGTGCCCGAGGGCGCGCTGGTGGTGTTCTCCGCCCACGGCGTCTCGCCGATGGTGCACGCCGAGGCCGCCGACCGGAACCTGCGCACGATCGACGCGACCTGCCCGTTGGTGACGAAGGTGCACAAAGAAGTCAACCGGTTCGCGAAGGACGACTACGACATCCTGCTGATCGGCCACGAAGGCCACGAAGAGGTCGAAGGCACGGCCGGCGAGGCGCCGGAGAAGGTGCAGCTGGTCGACAAGGCCGAGGACGTCGACAAGGTCGAGGTCCGCGACCCGTCGAAGGTGATCTGGCTGTCCCAGACGACGCTCTCGGTCGACGAGACGATGGAGCGCGTCGACCAGCTCCGCGAGCGGTTCCCGGGTCTGGCGGACCCGCCCAGCGACGACATCTGCTACGCCACGACGAACCGCCAGGTGGCGGTCAAGGCGATGGCGCCGGAGTGCGATCTGGTGCTGGTGGTCGGGTCGACGAACTCGTCCAATTCGAAGCGGCTGGTCGAGGTGGCGCTGAAGGCGGGCGCTCGTGCTTCGTACCTGGTCGACTTCGCTTCGGAAGTGGATGAGGCTTGGCTGGAGGGCGTCACGACGGTGGGGGTGACCTCGGGTGCTTCGGTGCCGGAGGAGCTCGTGATGGGCCTGCTGGAGTGGCTGGCCGAGCGGGGCTGGTCCGATGTGGACGAGGTGACGACGGCGAACGAGAAGATCGCCTTCGCTCTTCCGCCTGAGCTGCGTAAGGCTCTCTGAGGATTCTGCGTTTCGGCGGCGGGTCGCTTCGGCGGCTCGCCGCCGTTTGCGTTGGCGGCTACGAGGCGAGCCTGGTCGCCCAGAGCCTGCGTCACGGACGTCTTAGCTGAGCCGTCGTCGGCAGCCTCGCCGGGTGCTGCTGGGGTCTCGTGAGTGGTAAGTGTCGTTAGAGCCGGGGGCCTCTTGGTGACCTACGGTGGCGCGGACCGGCGACGCAGGGGTGTGTCGCCGGATCTTGCTCGCGGTGCGGTTTTCGGGTTGTCCTTTGTGGGCATCACGCCAGTTTGTTCGAGTCGGCGGCTGACGAGGTGAAGTGAAGGGGGACTTTCCTGGCGTCACGCGCTAGGAAAGTTCCCCTCGCTCCAGGTTGGCGTCACCTTTCGCCAGGGCGCGGTGACGTTGCCGAAGCTCTGGGATCTCCTCCGCAGACGTCGAGAACTCTCACTTGGGTCCGGAGGTCACCAAATCCGAGCTGGCTAGAACCCGGACTTACCACTCACGAGGCCTGACCTGCGGCGAAACTAGTTTTCGTCGTCCCAGGGGCGCTGGCGACGCGGCGGGGTGCCGCGGCCACCGCTGGACGGGCGGCGCGGGGGCGGGGTGTCGCCGCGGGGGTCCTCGGCCCGGGGACGGCGTCGCGGAGCCTCGCGCGGTTCGCGGCGGCGTGGCTCGGCGTCGTCCGGGCGGGGTGCGCGCTGGCGGTTCGCCGGGGGCGGCGGCTTGCGCGTGCCACGGGAAGCCGGGTCGGCCGCGGTGCGCGGCGTGCGACGTTCGCCGTCGGCGGGCGGACGGGGGCGCCGGGGCGGGTCGCCTTCACGGCGTCCACCCTGCGGCACGGGAGTCTGCCCGGTACGGCTCGAGCCCGGCGGACGCGGACGGCCGGACGACCCGGCCGAGCGGGCCGCGGGCTTCTCGTCGTCGTCGGCGGGACGGCGGCGTGGTTCCGGCTTCTCGCCCTTCTTGAGCTTGACCGGGGCGTGGGGGTCGCGCTCGCGGAAGATGCGGAACAGGCCGAACGCGACCGTGAGCCCGGTGGTGATCGCCATCGTCGGGAAGCCGTTGATCAGCGGCGTGCCGATGTTCAGGGCCTTGGACAGCATGTCGTCGCCCTGCGAGCCCGACGTGAGCAGCACCACACTGGGGACTGTCACCGCCAGCACCAGCGGAGGCTGCACCATCGGCCCGAACAACCCGCGCCGCCGGACCGCGGCGACCGCGATCAGGGCGCCCGCGATGTAGCAGACCTTGAAGATCAGCGGGAGGTTTCCCTGGCTCGGCTTGCCGACGAAGGCGCCGACCACGGCCAGGCCGAGGCCGATCAGGACCGCCGCCCACCACGGCACCCCACGACGGGAGCCCAGGACGGAACGCTCGTCCCAGGGCACGGAGACGTCGTCGGTTTCTGGATCGCTCTGGCGATCGCGAATCGCGGTCACAACACAACACGGTATCTCGTGGTTGTGAGGATCTTGCTAGCACCAGGCCCGAGGTGGGCGCAGCTCCACCCGTGGGCGTGACATCGCCCGCCCGCCGAAGCACCTTTTCGATCATTTCACCCCGGGTGACCAACGCCCTGGCCGACCCGCCTCGTGAGTGGTTAGTCGGGTTAGAACCCGACTAACCACTCACGAGAACCGGGCCACGCCCCCACCGCAGCGCTCACGAGTTCCCTCGCTGACCGGCGCCTGCGAGGTGCGGTCCGGGGCACGGGTCAGTTCGCCGAGGCTGGGTGGCGGGAGCGGCGAACCTGCGCCCCATGGGGGAGCGCGGCGCCCCACCCCACCTGCTCCGGAGGCTTGGAGGGTCGTGAGTGTTCCGGCCGGTTAGAACCGGCCGCGGCACTCACGAGTCCTTGGTGAGGGATCAGCTCGCCGCGAGTTCGTCTCCCTTCCGGACCGGGGGTACCGGTGCCGGGCTGCCCGCCGCGTCGGTCAGCGGAGCGACCGTCGCGCGGAAGCTCTCCAACGCCTCGAGCTCGCGCCGTCGCGCCGACAGGAACCGTTGCAGGTGGGTGCTCGAGAGGTTGAGCGCTTCGACCGCGCTGCCTGCCGCCCGGTGTGCCGCGGCCGCCCCGGCCCGCACCTGCTCGACGTCGGCCACCAAGGCCCGGTCGCTCGCCGCGAACAGTGCCGCCGAGGCCAGCACGCCGAATCCGGTCGGCCCGCACAGGAACACCCGGCGGTCGATCAGCCAGCGCAGCAGTTCCGGCTCGGTGTCCAGCGCCGCCACCACCGCCGCGTCCGACGGGACGAACATGATCGTGCCGTAGATCGCGTCCGCCCAACGCTGGTAGCCCTTGCCCGCCAACTCGGCCGCGCGCGAGCGGATCTGCCGTACGTGCGCGCGCAGTGCGTCCAGCCGCTCGTCCGGATCGTTCGTCTCCACCGCCTCGGCCCAGATCGCCATGCTCGCCTTGGCGTCCACCGGGACCGTGCGCCCGCCGCCGACCCGCAGCACCATGTCCGGCTTCACCGAGCCCCCGCCGGCCAGGTCGGTCTGCAGGGTGAAGTGGATCTCTTCGCGCAGGCCGAGCGCCCGCGCCGTCTCGACCAGTACCTGCTCGCCCAACTCGCCGCGCCCGCTGATCGAGGCGAACGCGACTTCGTACCGGCGTAGCGCGAGCTGCTGCTGATCAGCCTTCGCGCGCTCGGCCGCCACCAGCCGGCCCGCCGCGTCCGCGCGCCGCATGCCGTCGTTGTACAGCCGCCAGAGCAGCGCGACCGCCACCGCCAGGAGCACCGCGAGCACCACCGCCGCGGTGGTCAGCACTGTCCCCACGGTCTCCTCCGTCCTTGCCGCCTCGATCGGACCGTGGGAGACATCATGGCGGAAGGCACCGACAGAAACCGGCCGGTTTCGTCGCTCTGGGTAGCTGACCAGCGAACTCTTCGAATCCGCCAGGGCGTGTCCGCGGGGGGCCCGATCGGAGTAGGACACACGTTCGAGTGAGGGAACCGGCGTGCCTCCGCCGTTTCGTCGGAGCCCCGCTCTACCGTGGGTCCCCGTGAGATTCCTGCACACCTCCGACTGGCACATCGGCCGTACCTTCCACGGCGCCGATCTGCTCGCGGAACAGGAAGCCGTCTTCGGCCACCTCGCGGACCTCGTGGCCGCCGAGGCGGTCGACGTCGTCCTGGTGGCAGGAGACATCTACGACCGCGCGGTGCCCTCCGCGGAGGCGGTCCGCGCGGCCACGAACGCGATGGCGCGGATCCGCGCGGCCGGCGCGCAGATCGTCATCACCCCCGGCAACCACGACTCCGCGCCGCGGCTGGGCGCGTTCGCCGAGTTCGCCGCGGCGGGCGGGCTGCACCTCAAGGCCACCGTGGCCGGGATGGCCGAGCCGGTGCTGTTCGAGGACGCGCACGGCCCGGTGGCCTGCTATGGCATCCCCTACCTCGAGCCAGAGCCTTCTCGACACGCGCTCGGCGTGCCCGAGGCGCGCGGCCACACCGGCGTGCTCACCGAGGCGATGCGCCGGATCCGCGAGGACCTCGCGACCCGCCCCGGCGTCCGGTCGCTCGTGCTCGCGCACGCGTTCGTCACCGGCGGCGAGGCCAGCGAGTCCGAGCGGACGATCGCGGTCGGCGGCGTCGAGCAGGTCCCGGGTTCGGTGTTCGACGGCGTCGACTACGTGGCGCTGGGTCACCTGCACGGCCCACAGACGCTGGCCGAGCACCTGCGCTACTCCGGCAGCCCCCTGGCGTACTCGTTCGCCGAGGCGCGGCAACGGAAATCGGTCTGGCTGGTCGATTTCGACGAGAAAGGCCTCGGCGAGATCCGCCGGCACGAGCTCCCGGTGCCGCGGCAGCTGGACACCCTGCGCGGCGAGCTGGCGGACCTGCTGGAGAATCCGGAGTATGCCGACCGGACCGAGTATTTCCTGTCCTGCACGGTGACCGACCAGGTCCGCCCGGTCGACGCGATGCGCAAGCTGCGCGAGCGGTTCCCGTACGCGGTCCACATGGACTGGGTGCCCGAGGGCGGCACGATCGGTGCCCCGCTGCGGTACGCGGAGGCAGTGCGCGGCCGCTCGGACGTCGAGATCACCCGCAGCTTCCTGGCGGACTGCCGGGGGGCCGAGCCCACCGAGCGCGAAGAACAGCTCGTCAACGCCGCGATCGAGGCGGCGGACCGGGGGGCCCTGACCAAATGACTGCGCCCTACGGAAGGCGGCCACGGAGCACGCGCTGTCGGCGTGATCGCGGAAGCGCGCAGAGCTGCGGGGAATCATGAGGCTGCATCGGCTGGAGGTCGAGGCTTTCGGGCCCTACGTGAACCGGGAGGTCGTCGACTTCGACGTCCTCGGCGCCGACGGGCTGTTCCTCCTGCACGGAGACACCGGCGCGGGCAAGACGACGCTGCTCGACGCGATCGCGTTCGCGCTGTTCGGCGTGGTGCCCGGCGCCCGCAACGAGGCCAAGCGGCTGCGCTGCGACCTGGCCGAGCCGGACCAGGTGACCGATGTGGCGCTCGAGCTGACCGTGCAGGGCCAGCGGTTGCGGATCGTGCGCAATCCCGAGTATCAGCGCCCGAAGCGGCGCGGCGACGGCAGCACAACCCAGCAGGCCAAGGTGTCGCTGAGCTGGATCGGCACGGTCCCGGCCGGGCAGCCGGCGGAGGGCCTGATCCGGATCGAGGAGGTCGCGCGCACCGTCGAGCGGCTGCTCGGGATGACGCACCAGCAGTTCTTCCAGGTCGTGCTGCTGCCGCAGGGCGAGTTCGCGCGGTTCCTGCGGTCCGAGACGGCCGAGCGCGAGAAGCTGCTGGAGAAGCTGTTCGGCACCGAGCGGTTCGCCGACGTCGAGCGCTGGTTCGCCGACCTGCGCGCCACTCGCGGCCGTGAGCTGGAGAAGCAACAGCAGGACGCCCGCGAGCTGCTCGCGCGGTACGCGCAGGAGGCTCAGCAGGAGCCGCCCGAAGAAGATCAGTCGGAGTGGGTCGACGCCATCCTCGCCGAGGCCACAGCGAGGGTCGAGCAGGTCACCGCGGAGGAAGCGAAGGCGCGGGCGGCGGCGAAGCGCGCTGCTCAGTACTTCGTCGAAGAGCAGGCCATGGCGGAGAAGATCCGCCGGGTCCGGACGGCGCACCTGCGGCTCGTCGAGATCACCGAGCAGGCGCCGCAGCGCGCGGAATGGGCCGAGGAGGTCACGGCCGCGAGGCGCGCCGCCGGGGTCGTCGCCGAGGCCGACCTCCTGGACCGGTACGCCGCCGAGCTTGTCCAGGCCCAGGAGAACGACAAGGCCCGCGTCGCCGAGCTGCGAGAACTCGGCGGCAAGGTGAGCGGTGACCTGAAGGCGCGCGCGGTCGCGGTCCACGAGGAAGCCGGCGCGGTCGCCGAGCTCGTCGCCGAGGCCGAGCAGCAGCAGGTCGACATCATGCGCCGCGACGACCGCAAGCTCGCCGCGGTCACCGCGACCGGCCAGGTCGAGCAGCTCACCAACGAGCTGGCCGCGCTGCCGGGCCGGCTCGCGAAACTGCGGGCGGACTTGCAGGAGGCGGGCGAGGCCGAGGCCAAGCTCGACGGGGCCCGGGCCCGCGTCGACGAGCTGACCATCGTGGCCAAGGACGCGGCAGAACTCCCTGTCGCGCAGGCGAAAGTCGAGCGCGGCGAGGCGAAGCATCGCGAAGTCGTGGACGCACACCAGACGGCCCGGCAGCGTCGGCTGGACCTGCGTGAGCGGCGGCTCGACGGGATGGCGGCCGAGCTGGCCGCCGCGCTGCCCGAGGGCGCGCCGTGCCCGGTGTGCGGGTCGGCCGAGCACCCGGCGCCGGCCAGCCGGGACGTCGAGCTGGTCGACCCGGCCGAGGAACGGGCCGCCGAGGAAGCCGAGCAGGCCGCAGACGCGCTGCGCCAGCGGGTCGTGGCGGCGCTGGAAGAGGCGAAGGCACGACTGGCCGGGCTGCTGGAACGCCTGGACGGCCGCACCGCCGAGTCGGTCGCTGCGGAGTTGACGGCGGCGCGGGCGACGGTCGCCGCGCTGGCCGGGCAGGCGGCCGGGAAGGCGAAGCTGGCCGAGCAGGTCGTGCTGCTGGAGCGGGACGCGGAGCTGCGCGCCGAACGGCGTCGCCAGGCCGAAAACGCCGCGACCGAGGCGACCACCGAGGTCCGCTCGCTGGAGGAACGGCTGGCCGAGCGCGAACGGCGGCTCGTCGCCGGACGCGGTGAGTTCGCCGATGTCGCCGCCCGTCGTGCGCACCTCGTCGTGCTGGCCGGCGCATACGAGGCGGTCGCGGAGGCGAAGGCGGCGGTCGTCGCGGCGAAGACCCGGGTGGCGGACCAGAAGTCGCAGGTGGAGGTCGCGCTCGAGGCGAAGGGCTTCACGTCGCTGAAGAAGGCGCGCGCCGCCGCTCTGCCCGACGAGCAGATCGAGAAGCTGGAAAAGGGCATCGCCGAGGCCGAAGCGACCGCGGCCGGAGCGCGCGCGTTGCTGGGAGAGCCGGATCTGTTCGGCATCTCGCCGGAGGACATCGCGGACGTCGACGGAGCCGACGAAGCGGCCCAGCTGGCGCGGGCGCGCGCGGATTCCGCGTACGCGGGCCTGCGGGTGGCGACAGCGCAGCACGAGGAGCTGGCGAAGCTCGCGGCGCGGATGCGGAAGACGCTGGCCGCGCTCGGCCCGGCGGAAGCGGAGTTCGAGGAACTCCGCGCGCTGGCGGACGTCGTCAACGGGCGCGGGCAGAACGCGCGGAAGATGTCGCTGCGGTCGTACGTGCTGGCGGCGCGGCTCGAGGAGGTCGCGGTCGCGGCCACGCACCGGCTGCGCACGATGAGCCAGGGCCGCTACTCGTTCGTGCACTCGGACGCTGCCGGTGCGCGCGGCACCCGCGGTGGCCTCGGCCTCGACGTCCTCGACGACTACTCCGGCGCGATCCGCCCGGCGAAGACGCTGTCCGGTGGCGAGTCGTTCCTGGCGTCGCTCTCCCTGGCGCTCGGGTTGGCGGACGTGGTGGCGGGCGAGACCGGCGGCGCGCTGCTGGACACCCTCTTCGTCGACGAGGGGTTCGGCACGCTCGACGCGGAAACGCTGGACGTCGTGATGAACATCCTCGACGAGCTGCGCGCGGGCGGCCGGGTGGTCGGGCTGGTGTCGCACGTGGAGGAGCTGCGGCAGCGGATCCCGACCCGGCTGCGGGTGCGCAAGTCCCGCGCGGGCTCGACGCTGGAGGTGCGCGCGGGCTGACGCTCCGGCCAAGATGGAGCCATGACCGAACCTCCGAACGGCCTGCCCCGTTACCGGCTGCTCACCGGTCCGGACGACGCGAAGTTCTGCCACCGCGTCAGCGAGGCACTCGAACTCGGCTACGAGCTGTACGGCTCCCCGGCCGCCACTCACGATGGTGAGCGGGTGATCGTCGCCCAGGCCGTGCTCTGGCCCGCTTAGTCCACAATGGACTTCCGGAGGTGCATCGTCGCGTATGAGCACCACGGCTGCCAGGCGCGGGCGCGCTCGGGCAGCGACGCCGGGTCGATGCCCAGCGCCGCCGCACCCCGCAGGGTTCGGTCGTCCGTGAGCAGGACGTCGGGTGCGCCGAGGGCGCGCATCAGCACGTAGTTCGCCGTCGGTGCGTCGACGAAGCTCAGCAGTTCGTCCCGGAGTTCGCCCAAATCACGGCCGACGTGCACGTCCAGCACGCCTTCGGCCAGCGCCTCCGCGACCTGGGGCACCTTCCCGGAGGCCGCGATCTGGGCCGCGGTGGGGAAGAGCACGCCGTCCAGGCCGGGTTCGCCGAGCGTCGAGACCAGCAGCTCGACGGATTCCGGGTCGAGCAGCGCTCGGATCACAAGCTCGTCGCCGTCGACCGAGCCCGGCACCCGGATGCCCGGCGTCGCGGCGACGGACGCGGCCAACGCGGCGTCCGCGCTCAGGACTTGCGCCACCGCCTCGGGATCGGCGTCGAGGTCGAGCAGCCGGCGGACCCGGCTGACCGCGCTGCCGAGGTCGCGCAGGTCGGCCAGCCGCAGCTCGCAGCGCACGTGGTCCGGCTGCGGCGTCAGGCGGACCCAGCCGCTGCCGTGGGACAGCCGCAGCGTCCGCGCATAGGCGCCGTCTGAGACGTCCTCGACGCCGCGCACGGCCGAAGCGGCGAAGAAGCGAAGCAAGCCGGGGCCGTCGAAAGGCGGTCGGAACGGCAAGCGCAGCGTGAGTCGCGTAGCGCCTTCGGGGGCTTGATGTCCGCGACGCAGGCTCGCCGCACGAAGCTGCGAAGGCGTTGTCGCGAACACCTCGCGGATCGTCTCGTTGAACTGCCGCACGCTCGAGAACCCCGCCGCGAAGGCGACGTCGGTCAGCGGCAGCTCGGACATCTCGATCAGCAGCCGCGCCGAGTGCGCGCGATGGGCGCGGGCCAGTGCGAGCGGGCCCGCGCCCAGTTCGGCGGTGAGTACCCGGCCGAGCTGGCGTTCCGAATAGCCAAGGCGCCGCGCCAGTCCGGGTACGCCTTCGCGCTCCACGGTGCCGTCGGTGATCAGCCGCATCGCCCGCGCGGCCAGGTCGGCGCGGATGTTCCAGTCCGGCGAGCCCGGCACCGCGTCGGGCAGGCAGCGGCGGCACGCACGGAAGCCGTTGGCCTGCGCCGCCGCCGACGTCGGGAAGAAGCGGACGTTCTGCGCCTTCGGGGTCAACGCCGGGCAGGACGGGCGGCAGTAGATCCCGGTCGTGCGCACACCCATGATGAACTGGCCGTCGAAGCGGGTGTCGCGGGCCGCGACCACGCGGTAGCACCGCTCCGTGTCCCGCCAGAGGGCGGCTTGCTGAACCATGGTTTCGATGATGCCAGCAGGTCAGCGGCTTGACTGGCGGAAATCGGACTCCTACGTTGAGTGGATGGAGCCGTGGCGGTGGGACGAGCGGGTCTGGCGTCAGGAGGTCCATCGCGTGCGCGCGGGGCGACGGCTGGTCCCGCCTGACTGGCCCGGTGGCGCGAAGGTCGCCGTGGCGCTGTCGTTCGACGCCGATCACGAGACCATTCCCTTGCGGGACGCCGAATTCAGCCCGTGCCAGCTCTCGCAGGGCGAGTACGGGAGCCGCGCCGGTGTGCCGCGGATCCTGAAGCTGCTGGCCGAGCACGACATCACCGCCAGCTTCTTCGTCCCGGCCGTGTCGGCGCTCCTGCACCCCGACGACGTCCAGGCGTTCGTCGACGGCGGGCACGAGGTGGCGCTGCACGGCTGGATCCACGAGCGCAACACCGCGCTCCCGCCCGGCGTCGAGCGTGAGCTGACCTTGCGCAGCGCCGACGTCCTCGAGCGGCTCACCGGGACCAGGCCGGTCGGGCTGCGGACGCCGTCATGGGACTTCAGTGCCGAGACGCTCGACGTCGTCCGCGAGCTCGGCCTGCGGTACGACTCGTCGCTGATGGCCGACGATGAGCCGTACGAGATCGAGGCCGACGGCGAGCCGACCGGCCTGGTCGAGATCCCGGTCGAGTGGATCCGCGACGACGCGCCGTTCTTCCCGCGCGACCCGACGCGCCCGGCCATGGCGCCCCGGCAGGTGCTCGAGATGTGGCGTGACGAGTTCGACGCCGCGTACGCCGAGGGCGGCCTCTTCCAGCTCACGATGCACCCGCACGTCATCGGCCACCGTTCGCGGCTGGTGGTGCTGCGCACGCTCGTCGAATACATCGCAGGTCACGACGGCGTGTGGTTCGGCTCGCACGCCGAAGTCGCCGACCGGGCGCTCGGGGCGGCCCCGTAGACTGCCAGGCCGTGAGCCTCACCCTCGGTATCGTCGGCCTGCCCAACGTCGGCAAGTCCACCCTGTTCAACGCGCTGACCCGCAACGACGTGCTCGCCGCGAACTACCCGTTCGCGACGATCGAGCCGAACGTCGGCGTCGTCCCGCTGCCCGACCCCCGACTCGACAAGCTCGCGGAGGTCTTCAAGTCCGAGAAGACGGTCCCGGCTGTCGTGTCCTTTGTGGACATCGCGGGCATCGTGAAGGGCGCGTCCGAGGGTGCCGGGCTGGGCAACAAGTTCCTCGCCAACATCCGTGAGGCCAACGCGATCTGCCAGGTCATCCGGGTGTTCGACGACCCCGACGTGATCCATGTCGACGGCCGCATCGACCCGTCGAGCGACATCGAGACGATCAACACCGAGCTGATCCTCGCCGACCTGCAGACCCTGGAGAAGGCGGTCTGGCGGCTCGAGAAGGAAGCGCGCACCAAGAAGGAGGCGAAGCCCGCTCTCGAGGCCGCTCAGAAGGCGAAGGAGATCCTCGACGCCGGGCGCACGCTGTTCCAAGCGCAGAAGGAAGTCGATCTCGACCTCCTTCGCGAGCACAGCCTCCTGACGACGAAGCCGTTCCTCTACGTCTTCAACGCCGACGAAGCGATCCTGACCGACGAAGCCCGCCGCGAGGAGCTGACCAAGCTGGTCGCGCCCGCCGACGCGGTCTTCCTCGACGCCAAGGTCGAGGCCGAGCTGCTGGAGCTGGACGACGAGGAGTCGGTTCGCGAGCTGCTGGAGTCCGTCGGCCAGCCGGAACCGGGCCTCTACTCGCTGGCGCGTGCCGGCTTCCACACCCTGGGCCTGCAGACCTACCTGACCGCGGGCCCGAAGGAGTCGCGCGCCTGGACGATCCCGCAGGGCGCGACCGCCCCGCAGGCCGCCGGCGTCATCCACACCGACTTCGAGCGCGGCTTCATCAAGGCGGAGATCGTGTCGTTCGACGACCTGATCGAGAACGGCTCCATGGCCGCGGCGCGGGCGGCGGGCAAGGTCCGCATGGAGGGCAAGGACTACGTGATGGCGGACGGCGACGTGGTCGAGTTCCGCTTCAACGTCTGACGTCGCCGGTGCTGATCCGAGACGCCGAGGACGATGACTGGCCGCTCATCTACCCGTTCTTCGCCGCGGTCGTCGTGGAGGGCAAGACCTACGCGTATCCGGACGGTCTAGACCTGGAACAGGCGCGGGATCTGTGGATGGAGCCGCGCCCGGGCCGTACGGTCGTCGCCGTCGAAGGTCCGGTGGTTCTGGGCAGCGCGAAAATGGGGCCCAACCGTCCTGGGCGGGGCGCTCATGTCGCGACCGCCAGCTTCATGGTCGACCCGCAGCACCGGGGCCGTGGGGTCGGGCGGGCGCTCGGCGTCCACGTCGTCGACTGGGCCCGCGCCTGCGGATACCGGAGCATTCAGTTCAACGCGGTCGTCGAGACGAACGAGACCGCCGTGGCCCTGTGGCAGTCGCTCGGCTTCCGCATCATCGGCACCGTTCCCGAGGCGTTCGACCATCCCGAGCACGGCCTGGTCGGTCTGCACGTGATGGTGCTGGATCTGTCTCAGTGATCTTGGTATCACTTTGGTATCATCGCTGTCATGGCGATGACCTTGAGGCTGACCGAGGAGCAGGAACGCGCCCTCGCGATGCTCGCTGAAGCCGAAGGTGTGAGCAAGCACGAGGCGACGGTCCGTGCCATCACCGAAGCCGCCGCCCGCCGGGTCCACGACGACCGGGTCCGCGCGCTTTCGCGGGACGGCCGTGAGCGCTACGCGTCGCTGCTCGACCGCCTGGCCCAGTGATCGTCCACCTCACGCTGGAGGATCTGCTCACCCTCGCCACGGACCTCGGCGTGCCCAAGGTGCGTGACCTGGGTTTGCTCGACTCCGCCGCGCACCGGCCCCAGGTTTCGCTGATGGGGCAGGACGCCTACCCGTCGGTGCACGAGAAGGCGGCGGTGCTGCTGGAATCGGTGGCGCGCAACCATCCGCTCATCGACGGCAACAAGCGCCTGTCGTGGATGGCGACCTTCGTCTTCTACGGGCTCAACGGACTCGATCTCGACGCGCCGGAAGACGAGGCCTACGACCTGGTCATCGCGGTGTCGACCGGATCGGTCGACTACCACGATGCGGCCGCCCGGATCGAACCGTGGACGCTCAGCCCAGGAGGGCGAGCAGCACCAGGGTGAGCATGGTGAACGCCGCGGCGAACACGGTGATCCAGGTGCGCTGAGCGGCGGTGAGAGCGGTGTTCATGGGCGTTTCCCTGTCCGAGCGAGCGAGTGGTTCCGCAGGGAAAGCGCGCTGATCAAGCCCGGTGTTAGCGGCTGTGATCGAGATCATGCCAGCGCTGGTGCTCGCGCTTGGCGAACCAGAAGACGCCGAGCGCCGCCACCACCATCGTCCCGAACGCCACGGTTCCCACCACGATCGCCTGCGTCATCGCCGTCTCCCTTCGTCGAGTACCTACCAGGGAGACGGCTGACCGGCGCGGACGTGGGCCGGGCGTTGCCGGGATCACATCGCGGCGATGACCTCGTCGATCTGCTTGGCCAGCGAAAAGTCGCGTTCGGTGAGGCCGCCGAGGAAGTGTGTCGACAGCCGGAAGGTGAGCTTGCGCCAGCGGATGTCGATGTCCGGATGGTGGTCGGCGGACTCCGCGAGCACGGCCACCCGGTCCACCACTTCGATCGCCTGCGGGAAGCTCGCGAGCTCGGCCGTGCGCACGATTTCGACACCCTCACGCTGCCAGCCGGTCAGCTCGCCGAGTCTGCGGTCGGCCGCTGCGTCGTCCAAGATTTCCGTCATGCCTCCATGGTGGTACTTGGTCGGCTACGCTGCACGGTTGCCACGGGAGTCCGGTACACCGGGCTGAGAGGCGGGTCCGCCCGCGACCGTTCGCACCTGATCCCGGATCATGCCGGCGCAGGGAGGCTTCACCCTCCCAGTCGGCGAAGCGCTGGAGGGTAGATGAAACGCAGGGCCGCAACCGTGGCCATGGCGCTCGCGACCGTGAGTGCCGTCTCGGCGTGTTCGCTGTCGGGCGGGTCCGACGACACGAAGCAGACGCCCACGGTCACCCTCGTCACGCACGACTCCTTCCTCGCGCCGCAGGACGTCCTGGACGCCTTCGAGAAGCAGTCCGGGATCAAGATCTCCGTGCTCAAGCAGGGTGACGCGGGCGCGCTGACCAACAAGCTGGTGCTCACCAAGGCCAACCCGATCGGCGACGTCGCTTACGGCGTCGACTCGACGTTCGCCTCGCGCGCGCTCGGCGAGGGCGTCTTCGAGCCCTACACCAGCCCGGAGGCCGACCGCGGGCCGCAGCGCTACGCGATCGACCAGGAGCACCGGCTGTCGGCCGTCGACCTGGGCGACGTTTGCGTGAACATCGACAACGCGTACTTCGCCACCAACGGCATCCCGGCGCCGACGTCCTATGAGGACCTTTACGACCCGAAGTACAAGGACCTGCTGGTCGCCGAGGACCCGGCGACCGCGTCGCCCGGCCTGGCCTTCCTGCTCGGCACCATCGCGAAGTTCGGCGAGACGGGCTGGCAGGAGTACTGGACCAAGCTGAAGGCCAACGGGCTCAAGGTGGACAGCGGCTGGGAGGAGGCCTACACCAAGGACTTCTCCGGCTCGTCGGGCAAGGGCCCGCGCCCGATCGTCGTCTCCTACGCCTCGTCGCCGGCCGCCGAGGTCGGCGACGACGGCAAGCCGCGCACGAAGGCGCTGCTCGACACCTGCTATCGGCAGGTCGAGTACGCCGGGGTGCTGGCGGGCGGCAAGCAGGTCGAGAACGCCCGCAAGGTCGTGGACTTCCTGCTTTCGCAGCAGTTCCAGGTGACTGTCGCGCCGAACATGTACGTCTACCCGGCGCGCCAGGGCGTCGACCTGCCCGGTGGCTGGGCGCAGGCCGCGCCGCTGCCGCAGAAGCCGCAGACGCTGCCCGCGGATCAGGTGCAGGCCGGGCGTGAGAAGTGGATCGGCGAATGGCGCGCGCTCGTGCAGTCCTGACCTCGCGCGGGGCCGGGCTGGCCGCGCTCGGCCTGGTCCCGCTCGCGTTCCTGGTCGTCTTCTTCGCCTGGCCGGTGCTCGCGATCGTCGGCCGCGGGTTCACCGCGGGCGGCGTCGGCACCATGCTGGGCGACCCGCAGACCTGGCGGCTGGCCTGGTTCACGGTGGCCACCGCGGCCGCGTCGACGCTGGTCGCGCTGGTCGCCGGGCTTCCGGTGGCGTTCCTGCTGGCCCGGGTCAAACTGCCCGGCGTCGCACTGGCTCGGATCCTGGTGCTGGTGCCGTTTGTGCTGCCGACGGTCGTGGTCGGGCTGGCGTTTCGGGCGCTGTGGCCGGACGGCGGCGTGTTGCCGCTGGTGCTGGCGAACGCTTTCTTCAACGTCGCGGTCGTGGCGCGGACCGTCGGCGGGCTGTGGGCGCGGCTGGACGGCCGGGCCGTCGACGCCGCGCGGGCACTGGGTGCGTCGCCGTGGCGGGCGTTCCGGACGGTGACCCTGCCCGCGCTGGCGCCCGCGGTCACGTCCGCCGCCGCGGTGGTGTTCCTGTTCTGTGCCACCAGTTTCGGGGTCGTGCTGATCCTCGGCGGGGCGCGCTACCGGACACTGGAAACCGAGATCTACCTCCGCACGGTGAACCTCCTGGACCTCAGCGGTGCCGCGGCTCTTTCGCTGATTCAGTTCACGGCCGTGGTCGCGGCGCTGGTGCTGGGCGCGGTGGCTCGCCGACGTCGGGAAGGCGCCACGCGCGTCCGGTCCGATGTGGACAACGCACGTCGGCCCGGCGGCGGTGAATGGTGGGTCGTCGGCGCCGCGGCGGGTGTGCTCGCGGCGTTGCTGGTGCCGATCGTGGCGTTGCTCGTCGAGTCGGTGTCCACTGTGTCCAATTCGGACGGCTGGAATTTCGCCGGCTACCGGGCGTTGTCCGGCAACGGCGAGAAAGGCGCACTGCAGGTGTCCGGCTGGGACGCCGCGACGAACTCGCTGAAGGTCGCCATCGATGCGACACTGCTGGCGATGATCGTGGGTGTGCTCGCGTCGGTGGTGCTGGTCGCGCTGCGGCGCTCGCCGGGGCGGGCCGCGCGCGGCCTCGGCGAGACGATGGACGCCGCGCTGATGCTGCCGCTCGGGGTGTCCGCGGTGACGGTCGGCTTCGGGTACCTGGTCACGCTCGACGCGCTGCCGGGCGACCTCCGGACGTCGCCCTACCTCGTCCCGCTGGCGCAGGCGCTGGTGATCAGCCCGCTGATCGTGCGGACGGTGCTGCCGGTGCTGCGCGCGGTCGACGTCCGGCTACGGCAAGCCGCCTCGACGCTCGGGGCGGGCCCGCTGCGGGTGTGGCGCGAGATCGACCTGCCGCTGACGCTGCGGCCGGTGGTCGCGGCGGCTGGGTTCGGGTTCGTCGTGGCGCTGGGCGAGTTCGGCGCGACGAGCTTCCTGGCGCGGCCGAGCGCGCCGACGTTGCCGGTCGCGGTGGCGACGCTGCTCGGCCGGCCCGGCGAGCTGAACAACCAGATGGCGTACGCCGCGTGCGCGCTGCTGATGGCCGTGACCGTGCTGGCGGTCGCGCTGATCGACCGGCTCGGGTCGGTAGGGGAGTTCTGACGTGGCGCTGTCGGTACGGGACCTGACCGTCCACTATGGATCGTTCGCCGCGGTGCGGTCGGCTTCGCTCGACATCGCCGACGGCGAGGTGCTGGCGCTGCTCGGGCCGTCCGGCTCGGGGAAGTCGACGCTGCTGCGGGCGATCACCGGGCTGGAACCCGCTGTGTCGGGCACGGTGAGCTGGGACGGCACGAACCTGAGCGACGTGCCGGTGCATCGGCGAGGGTTCGGGCTGGTGTTCCAGGACGGCCAGCTGTTCGGGCACCGGGACGTCGCCGCGAACATCGCGTTCGGCCTGCGGATGCACGGCGTCCCGCGGGCTTCGTGGGCGGCTCGGGTATCGCGGCTGCTGGAGCTGGTCGGGCTGGCGGGGTACGAGCGGCGGCGGGTGACCGAGCTGTCCGGTGGGCAGGCTCAGCGGGTCGCGCTGGCGCGCGCGTTGGCGCCGGAGCCGCGGCTGCTCCTGCTCGACGAGCCACTGTCCGGTTTGGACGCCGGGCTGCGCGAGCAGCTCGCGATCGACCTCGCGGATCTGTTGCGGCGCAGCAAGATCACCACGCTGCTGGTGACGCACGACCAGGAGGAGGCCTTCACCCTGGCCGACCGGGTCGCGGTGCTGGACGCCGGGGAGATCCGGCAGGAAGGCCCGGTCCGGCGGGTGTGGCGGAACCCGGCCGACGAGGGTGTGGCGCGGTTCCTCGGGGTGACGTCGTTCCTGGACGGCACAGCGTCCGGCGGTGTGGTCGCGACGCCCCTCGGGGAAGTCGCGCTGGACGTCGAAGATGGCCCGGTGCGCCTCGGTCTGCGGCCGCATGCGCTGAGGGTCACCGAGGACGGAGTGGCGGGGGAGGTCACCGCGGCCGTGCACCGCCGGGAGCACGTCCGCCTGGTGGTGGCGCTGGCCGAGTCCACAGTGGACGCCGTGGCCCCGACGAACTCGGACCTCCGGCGAAGGGACACAGTGAGGCTGACGCTGGATCCCGACGGTCTCGCTGTGGTCGGGTCTCGTGAGTGGTAAGTAGGGGTTCTAACCCGACTTACCACTCACGAGGCCTCAGCCGTCCCGGGTGGAGAGGCGGGCGTAGGCCAGGGAAAGGCCGATCACGATGTAGCACGCCGCCCGGGCCACGCCTTCCCAGAGCATCGAGCCCGAGACCGGGTCCTGCAGGATTTCCGCCGGCGCCAGCTGCCAGTTCCGCGTCAGCAGGAACGGGTGCAGCCAGTCCAGCGACGTCAGGAAGCCGAGGATGGTGAACACGATGTCCGCGGCGAGCACCGAGGCGACCACCAGCATCGGGTGCTCGGTCCAGCTCGAGATCGCCAGCGCCACCGCGCCGACCGCCCACAGCTGGACGATCACCCACGCGGCCACCAGCAGGATCCGCACCAGCGCCCCGCCGAGCGACAACGTCGTGCCGGACAGCGTGAACATCGAGTCGGTGCCGTTGATGACCAGCCCCGTGACGACGCCGGTGAAGCACATCGCCAGCACGGAGACCACCGAAACTCCTGCCACGCCGAACGCCTTGACCGCCAGCAGCCGCCCGCGGCCGACCGGGGCCACCAGCCAGGCGCGCAACGTCCCGTGCTGCGCCTCGCCCGCGATCGCGTCCGCCCCGGCCATCGCCGAAGCCAGCGGCAGCAGCAGTGCCAACGTCATCACCAGTGCGGCGACGGGCAGCACGAACGCGTTGCTGACCGCGGACGCCAGCAGCGCGCCGCCGCCGTCGTCCGGACCGCCACCGCCGTTTGACGCGCCGTCGTCGACCAGCGTCAGCCCGATTCCGATCACGACGGGAATCAGCGCGAGCAGCGCCAGCACGGCCAGCGTGCGCGGGCGCCGGAAGATCCAGCGCAGCTCCGCGGCCAGCAGCCGGGTCAGCGGGACCCGGTCGTGCCCGGCCCGCAGCGCGGGAGTTTCGAGCACCGCGGTCATGATTCCCCCTCGGTCAGCCTGGCGAACAGGTCCTCCAGCCCGGTGCGGGCGCGGGTCGCCTCGTGGACCGCGACCCCCGCGCCCACCAGGACCTCCAGCACGCGCGGCGCGGCCGTGGCGGTGAGATCCACGCGTACCCCGTCCGGCGTGAGCCGGGCGGGGATCCGGTTCTCCCGCAACGTTTCCACCGCGAGCTCCGCGTCCGGCGTGCGGACCAGCAGCGCCGCGTTGCCCGACTCCAGCAGGTCCGCCAGCTCGCCCTGCGCGACGACGTTCCCAGCCTGCAGCACGGCGACGTGCGTGCAGGTCGCCTCCACCTCGGCCAGCAGGTGCGAGGACACCAGCACCGTCACGCCGTCGGCGTGCAGCTCGGCGATGATCCGGCGGATCTCCCTGGTACCAGCGGGATCGAGGCCGTTCGTCGGCTCGTCGAGGATGACCATCCTCCGCGGCACGAGCAGGACCGCGGCGAGACCGAGCCGCTGCTTCATGCCGAGCGAGTAGCCCTTGTACCGCCGTCGCGCGGCCACGGTCAGGCCGACGCGCTCGAGCGCCGTGTCCACCGCCGCCGGAATGCCCGACGAAGCGAGCCGTGGTTCGGCCGCGGCGAAGCGCAGCAGGTTCTCCCGCCCGGACAGGAACGGGTGGAAGCCCGGCCCCTCGACCAGCGCGCCGACGTCCGGCAGCGCGTGCGCCGCGCCGTCGGGCATCGGCCTGCCCAGCAGCTCGATCTCGCCCTCGGTCGGCCGGACCAGGCCGAGCAGCATCCGGATGGTGGTCGTCTTGCCCGAGCCGTTCGGCCCGAGCATCCCCAGCACGGCACCCTCGGGGACCTCGAGGTCGACGTTGTCCACCGCGACCGTGCCGCGATAGACCTTGCGCAACCCCCGCGTCCTCGCGGCCAGCGGTACCGCCGGGGCGGACACCTCCGAAGAGATGTCCGCCCCGGTTTCGACAGAGAGGCTGGTCACTTCTGACCCAGCGCCTCGTACAGCACCTGCCCCGGCACCGCACCGGCGGCGAACCGGCCGTCGTCGCTCAGTACCGCGCTGCCCACCTTCGTGGTGACCAGGTAGCCGCTGCCCCAAGCGCCGCTGACGTGCTTGGCGAAGCGCGAAAGCAGTGCCTTCGGGTCCGCGCTGCGGCCCTGGTGGTCACCCTTCGGCGCCGCGTTCAGCGCGTCGGCCGGGAGCTTGCCGGTGACGACGGTGTCCCACCCGTCGCCGTACAGCTTGGTGTCCTGCTGCGCCTGCTGGGCCAGATCCTTGGTCTTCTGGTCGATCGACGGCGTCTTCTCCTGCACCTTCGCGCCCTTCGGCGGGGTGAAGTTGAAGAGGTCCGCGGGCTGCGCCGTGAACTCGATCTCGCTGAACGTCATCTGCAGCGCCGGCGACGTCGTGCCGTTGGCCAGCACCGAAACGCCCAGCGGCATCCGGGTCTGCGAGTCGACGGAGACGCGGATCTCGCGCAGCAGCGTGCGCTCGGTCGGCTTCGGCGTCAGCACCAGCTCGTAGGCCGGGCGGCCCGCGACCGTCGCTGTCCCGTCCACGGCGACGTTGCTGCTCTCGCGCACCTTCGCCAGCAGCTCGGTGGTCGCGGCGGTCGGGTCGGTCAGCTTCTCGCTGCCCGCGCCCTTCTGCTTGGCGACGTCGGCCGGGATGGTCACCTTGGTCGCGGTGTTGTTCTTGGAGCTGTAGTCCCAGACGGTCGTGCCGTCGTGCACCACGGTCTCCTGGTTGACGCCCTGCACCACGGCGAGCCGCGCCTTGCCCGCGCCGTCGCTGTAGATGTGCGCCGAGTCGATGTTCATCAGCGAGGCACCCGGGATCGCGTTGCCGATGCTCGGCAGGCCGAGGTCATTGCTGACCTTCACGGTGCCGTCGAAGGCACCAGGCTTCGCCTTGAGCACCGACTGGACGAGGTCCTCGGCGCTGACCGACGGCAGCGACGGCTTGTCGCCGGCGCTGGCGGGCATCGCGACGAACGCGAGACCGCCGGCACCGAGCGCGGTGCCGACGACCGCCGCGGTGATGGCCCTCTTCTTCGGATTCATGCGTTCTCTCCCTGTTTTCCCGAGCCCCAGTGTGCTCGGCTCCCAGCGACGACGCTTCCCTCTCGAGGCTGAGATACCCCTGAAGGTTCTCCCCTTGCGGCTGAGATCGTGCTGAGAGCTCGCACATGAGCTGCGCAAACCCGCCATGATGAGTCTCGTGAAACCTCGGGTGCTGGTGGTCGACGACGAGCTGGGCGTGCGCAAGGCGCTGCATCGCGGGCTGCGCGCGGAGGGCATGGACGTGGTCACCGCCGCCGACGGCCCGAACGGCCTGCGGCTGGCGAGCACCGGCTCGTTCGACGTGATCCTGCTCGACATCATGCTGCCCGGCCTGTCCGGCTACCGCGTGCTGCAGCAGCTGCGCGCGGACGGCGTCACCACGCCGGTGCTGCTGGTCTCGGCGAAGGACGGCGAGATCGATCAGGCCGATGGTCTCGACCTCGGCGCCGACGGCTACCTGGTCAAGCCGTTCTCCTTCGTGGTGCTGGTCGCGCAGGTGCGCGCGACGCTGCGCCGCGCCGGCCCGGACGCCACCCGCGGCACGCTGCGGCTCGGCGCGCTGGAGGTCGACCGCGGGCTGCGGCAGGTGCACTGGAAGGGCGCCGAGGTCGCGCTGAGCCCTCGCGAGTTCGCGCTGCTGGAGGTGCTGGTCGGGCGGGCGGGCACGGTCGTCACCAAGGACGAGCTGCTGCGCGCGGTGTGGGGTGAGGAGCAGGCCGTGACGCGCAACCTGGTCGAGGTGTACGTCGGCTACGTGCGGCGCAAGCTCGACGGCGTCGGCGCGGGCTCGCTGCTGCGGACCGTGCGCGGCCACGGCTACCTGGCCTCCGACGCGGAACTCGACGAGGTCATCACCCCGTGATCGGTTCGCCGTCCTGGTGGCGGAGCCGGTCCCTGCAGGCGCGCATCACGGTGCTCGCCACCACGATCACCCTCGGCTGCCTGCTCGGGCTCGCCGCGCTGGCCGCGGCCAATCTCGAACCGCTGCTCATCGGCTCGGTCGACAACGAACTGTCGTCAGCGCTCGGCCCGGCGACCGCGGAAGTCGCCGCGGGACGGCCACTGTCCGGCGCGCCGCCGGTGACCCTGCGGGTGCTGGACATCGCGGGCGGGCCGGTCGACGGCGGCCCGCCTCCCGGGCTCGGGCCGGGTGAGATCAGCTCGCTCAAGGCCGGGCTGCCGGCCCAGCAGGACGGCGCGCGCTATCTCGGCAACGTCGTGAGCGCACCCGACGGCTCGCAACGGCTGGTCGTCGCCGGGGCCGGGCTCGTGGGGTTCGGCGCGGCGGTGCATTACGGCGGCGTGTGGCTGGTGGTCGTCGCGTCGGTGGGCGCGCTGGTCGCGGGGCTGGCGACGTGGCTGGTGGTGCGGCTCGCGCTGCGGCCGGTCGCGCGTATGCGCGGGCTGGTGCGGTCGCTGCCGCCAGGCGCCAGGCTGCCGCTGCCGGATTCGCAGGACGAGCTGCGGGCGCTGGCGAAGGAGTTCAACGCGCTGCTGCTGAGGCAGGAGCAGTCCAGCGAACGCCTGCGGCGGTTCACCGGGGACGCGGCGCACGAGCTGCGCTCGCCCGTGGCGTCGATCCGCGTCCAGGCCGAGGTCGCCGTGGCCAACCCGGATCCCGAGCTCGCGCAGGAGACGCTGACGGACATCCTCGCCGAGGCCGAGCGGCTTTCGGCGTTGCTGGACGGGCTGCTGTCGCTGGCGCGGTCGGACGCGGGGGAGGTGCCGCCCGCTTCGCCGGTGGAGCTCGTCAGCGAGGTGCGGTCGGCGGTGGCGCGGTTGCCGGCCGGCGCGCCCGACACGCGCGTGAGCAGCGCCGTCCCGCAGGCCTGGGCGCTGGCGGCGCACCCGGAGGTCGAGCTGGTGCTGGACAACCTGCTGCGCAACGCCTGCCGGTACGCGCGCGGGCAGATCGTCGTGTCGGTGCTGGCTTCGCGGTCGGACGTCCGGGTGGTCGTCGACGACGACGGGCCGGGGATCGCGCCGGAGCACCGCGAAAAGGTGTTCGACCGGTTCTACCGGGTCGCGGACGACCGGGCGCGTGCGTCCGGCGGCACCGGGCTCGGGCTGGCGATGGTCGCCGAGACGGTCCGGCGGCGCGGCGGTCGCGTCCAGGTCGGGGAGTCTCCGGACGGCGGGGCGCGGTTCCAGGTGATCTGGCGGGCGGTGAGCTTCAGCTCATGGGGCACACTGCCGGGGTGACCACCGTGATCGTCGGAGCCGCCCTGGTGCGGGACGGCAAGCTCCTGGCCCAGCAGCGGGCCTGGCCCGAGGAGCACGCCGGGAAGTGGGAGCTGCCCGGCGGCCGGGTCGAGGAGAGCGAGTCGGACTCCTTCGCGCTGGCCCGCGAGTGCAGCGAGGAACTCGACGTCGTCATCACGGTCGGGGAGCGCGTGGGCGAGGACGTCCCGCTGCCCGGGGGGAAGGTCCTGCGGATCTACGCGGCCGCGCTCGTCTCGCCGGGGGAAGAGCCCCGCGCGGTGGAGCACCGGGCCGTCCGCTGGCTGGGCCCGGACGACCTCGACGACGTCGACTGGCTCCCCGCCGACCGCCTCCTGCTTCCCGCCTTCAAAGCTCACCTCCATAAGCCGTGAAGGACTCCTTACCGGCTCTCACAGCTGGTAAGGAGTCCTTCACAGCCAATCAGCCCGCCCCGATGAGGCGCAGGGCGGAGGAGAGGCGGTGCGAGCCGCGCTCGGTGGCTCGGGCCGCGCCTGCCTTGCGGATCCGGTCCAGCTCGGCGACGTCGTCCAGCAGCTCCAACGTCCGCGCGCGGATCGGCCGCAGCTCCTCGATCACCGCGTCCGCGACGGCGTCCTTCAGCGCGCCGTAGGACGACGTGGAGGCGGAACCGCCGCACGCGGCCAGGATTTCCTGCAGGTTCGCCACGCCGGGGCCGGTCCCCGAACCGTCGTCGGTCACCGCCCGCCGGATCTTGCGCCGCACCTGGTCGGGCTCGTCCAGCACGAACACGATGCCCGCCGAATCCTGCGTCGACTTCGACATCTTCCGCGTCGGATCGGCCAGGTCCATCACCCGCGCGCCCGCCGGTGGCAGGACCGCCGACGGCACCGTGAACACCTCGCCGTACGTGCCGTTGAACCGCCTGGCCAGCACCCGCGCCAGCTCGACGTGCTGACGCTGGTCCTCACCGACCGGCACCTGGGCCGCGCCCTGCAGCAGGATGTCCGCGGCCATCAGCACCGGATACGTCAGCAGGGACAGCCGGACCCCGGCCTGTCCCTTGGACTTTCCATCCATGCCCCCGCCACCACCCTCAACGGAGGCGCTTCGCGCCGCTGATTTTTCTTTGAACTGGATCATCCGCGCGGCCTCGCCGTAGTTGCAGGTGCACTCCAGGACCCAGGTCAACGCGCCAAGCTCCCGCGCGAGATCGGACTGGACGAACACCCGCTCCGGCGGGATGCCTGCCGCGATCAGCACCGCGAGCTGTTCGGTGGCCAGCGACCGCAGTCTCGCCGGATTGTGCGCCGTCGTCATGGCATGCAGGTCCGAGACGAAGTACAGATCGTCCGGCCCGCCCTCGGCCGCCCAGCGCCGGATGGCCCCCAGGTAGTTGCCGGCGTGGATGTGCCCGGACGGCGTGATGCCGGAAAGCTTGATCATGTGCCTCTCCTCTCACCGTGGCAGCCACGGCGGGGGCACTCAACGAAAAAGGCCGCCCACCGGGGCGGCCTGGAACGCTGGACTCAGCGCAGAACTTCGGGGCCGCCGGAGGGCGGCCACCACTGGGCGTGCTGGCTGAACATGAGCCCAGTCTAGCCAGTGATCGCACGATCCGGGCACGACTGGCCGAAACTTCGCTGCGACGGCACGCCGACCCGGGCTCGCGGGGCTACCGTCTTAGCCATGTATGTCGTGTTGCTGAACTACACAGCCCCCATCGAAGAAATCGACCTCGCGCTCCCCGATCACGTCGAGTGGCTGACCAAGCAGTACGAGCACGGCCACTTCCTCGCGTCCGGCCGGCGCAACCCGCGCATCGGCGGCGTGATCATTTCGCGCCCGATGTCCCGCGGGAAGCTCGACGCGATCCTGGCGTCCGACCCGTTCTCGGTGCAGCACCTCGCGCGCTACGAGGTGATCGAGTTCTCGCCGACGAAGACGGCGCCGGAGCTGCGCGCGATCAACGAGGCCATCGTCCACTGAGGAGGTCAGGCGGCAAGCTCGAGCTTGGCCTTTTTCAGGGCCAGCACGGGACATTTCTTGCAGCGTGACTTCGACCGGCAGCACTTCTTCTTCACCTTGCCGGCCTTCATCAGCTTGCGTACGACCGCTCGCGGATCGGTCGGCTTCTTGCCCACGCAGGCTCCTCGGGTCGGGGACGCTGTCGACTAAGGTTAGGTGAGGCTAACCGATCTTGGGGCGTGGGGCTCCTCACAGTTCGGCTACGGGTACCCTGGTGAGGTCCGCGTGTGGCCAAAGCCGGCCATTCGATGCCTCACGGGCTGACGCGGTCACCCACCCCTTGAAGTTCAGGAGTTCTCGCGTGCCCGCAGCCAGCGCTACCGTCGAAACCGGCCGGCCGACCGGTAAGACCCGGCCCGACCTGCGCAATGTCGCGATCGTCGCCCACGTCGACCACGGCAAGACCACGCTGGTCGACGCGATGCTCCGCCAGTCCGGCGCCTTCGCCGAGCGGGCCGAGCTGGTCGACCGCGTGATGGACTCCGGTGAGCTCGAGCGGGAAAAGGGCATCACCATTCTCGCGAAGAACACCTCGATCCACCGCCAGACCCCCGAGGGCCAGGTGACGATCAACGTCATCGACACCCCCGGCCACGCCGACTTCGGCGGCGAGGTCGAGCGCGGCCTGGCCATGGTCGACGGCGTCGTGCTGCTGGTCGACGCCAGCGAGGGCCCGCTCCCGCAGACCCGCTTCGTGCTGCGCAAGACCCTCGAGGCCGGTCTGCCGGTGATCCTGCTGGTCAACAAGACCGACCGTCCCGACGCCCGGATCGCCGAGGTCGTCGAGGAGACCCACGACCTGCTGCTCGAGCTGGCCAGCGACATCGAGGACGCCGACCACGACGCCATCCTCGACCTCCCGGTGGTCTACGCCTCCGCGCGCGCCGGCAAGGCGAGCCTGGAGCAGCCCGCCGACGGCGAGATCCCCGAGAGCGAGAACCTCGACCCGCTTTTCGACACCCTGCTCCGCCACGTCCCGCCGCCCGCGGCCGACCTCGAGGCCCCGCTGCAGGCGCTGGTCACCAACCTCGACGCGTCCAACTTCCTCGGCCGCATCGCGCTGATCCGCATCCACGCCGGCAAGCTCCGCAAGGGCCAGACCGTGGCCTGGATGCGCGAGGACGGCACCGTCCAGAACGTGCGCATCTCCGAGCTGCTGGTCACCGAGGCGCTCACCCGCGTCCCGGCGACCGAGGCCAGCGCGGGCGAGCTGGTCGCCATCGCGGGTATCCCCGACATCACCATCGGCGACACCCTCGCCGACTCCGAGAACCCGGTGGCGCTGCCCCGGATCACCGTCGACGAGCCCGCCATCTCGATGACCATCGGCGTCAACACCTCGCCGCTGGCCGGGCGCAACGGCGGCGACAAGGTCACCGCGCGGCTGGTCAAGGCCCGCCTTGACCAGGAGCTGATCGGTAACGTCAGCATCAAGGTCCTGCCGACCGAGCGCCCCGACACCTGGGAGGTCCAGGGCCGTGGCGAGCTGGCGCTGGCCATCCTGGTCGAGCAGATGCGGCGCGAGGGTTTCGAGCTGACCGTCGGCAAGCCGCAGGTCGTCACCCGGGTCATCGACGGCAAGCTGCACGAGCCGTTCGAGCGCCTGTCGATCGACTCGCCGGAAGAGCACCTCGGCGCGATCACCCAGCTGCTGGCCTCGCGCAAGGGCCGCATGGAGCACATGGGCGGGCACGGCTCCGGTCGTCTGAAGCTCGACTACGTCCTCCCGGCGCGTGGCCTGATCGGCTTCCGCACCGACTTCCTCACCGAGACCCGCGGCACCGGCATCGCGAACCACGTGTTCGAGGGCTACTTCCCGTGGGCGGGCGAGATCCGGACCCGCCACAGCGGCTCCTTGGTCGCCGACCGCACCGGCCCGGTCACCGCGTACGCGATGATCCAGCTGGCCGACCGCGGCACGTTCTTCGTCGAGCCCGGCGCCGAGGTGTACGCGGGCATGGTCGTCGGCGAGAACCCGCGCTTCGAGGACCTCGACATCAACATCACCAAGGAGAAGAAGCTGACCAACATGCGTCAGTCCTCCGCCGACGTGATGGAGACGCTGGCCCGCCCGCGCAAGATGGGCCTGGAAGAGGCGCTGGAGTTCTGCTCGGTCGACGAGTGCGTCGAGGTCGCGCCGGAGGTCGTCCGGGTCCGCAAGGTCACCCTCGACGTGAACTCTCGCGCGAAGGAGCGCTCGCGCGCGAAGAGCCGCGACCAAGCCTGAGGCGCCGCATAGCAGTTGACTGTCCGTGAAGGCCTCCTTACCGGTTTTCGAACCCGGCAAGGAGGCCTTCGCGTATTCCGGACCAGTCACCGCGAGTGGTTCAGTGGAAACTGCGGGAAATCGCTTCGATGGACCAGTCGGACCCGCCGGTCGGCTCATCCCGGACGAAAATGCGCGGGCATTCCGGAGGTCGTGAACGTTCCGGAACCCGGAGCATGGTTCGCGCGTCCATCAATAGCGATGGTGCCCTCCCCCCGGGTGCGGTTTTCCCGCGTATGGGAATCTCGATTCCGGGGGCCGGTGCCCCCATGGGAGCATGACGAACCCGATCGGTGTGAATTTTCCGGGGAGGAAGTGGGCGTGCGGGTGAAACGCAAGGCGGGGCCGGTACTGGCGCTCGCGGCCGTCCTGCTCACTGCTTGCTCGAACACCCCGCCCCCACCGGTGGTCTCGTCCTCGGCGGCGACGCCGTCGACACCGGTGAAGACCCCTTCGCAGATCGTCGTCGGGGTCGACGACGTGGCCGGCGGCTACAACCCGCACAACCTCGCGGACTCTTCGCAGGTCACGTCGGCGCTCTCGCAGCTGCTCCTGCCGTCGGTGTTCCGGCAGAAGGACGACGGCAAGATCGAGCTCGACACCAACCTGATGACTTCGGCGCAGGTGATCTCGCAGCAGCCGTTCGTGGTCGCCTACGTGATCCGGCCGGACGCGTCGTGGTCCGACGGCGCGCCGATCGCCGCCGAGGACTTCGACTACCTGCGTACGCAGATGCGCGACCAGCCCGGCGTGATCGCCCCCGCCGGGTACCGCCAGATCACGGACCTCCAGTCGCGCGAAGGCGGCAAGCGCGTCGAAGTCACCTTCGCGAAGCCGTACCCCGGTTGGCAGACGCTGTTCTCGGACCTGCTCCCGGCGCACCTGCTCAAGGACGCGCCCGACGGCTGGCGCGGGGCGCTGGCTTCGAACTTCCCCGCCGTGGCCGGGCCGTTCTCGATCAAGACGCTCGACCTGGCGCGCGGCGAGGCCGTCATCGAACGCAACGAGCGGTACTGGGAGAAGCCGTCCGCGATCGACCGGATCGTGCTGCGCCGCACCGGTCCGCAGGATCTGGTGCCCGCGCTGAGCAGCGGCAACGATCAGTTCGCGTTGGCACGCACCGATGCCGGCAGCCTCAAGCGCCTCGGCGAGCTCGGCACCGCCGTCCAGCTGCACACCGTGGCGCGCCCGCTCGTCGCCGACATCCTGCTGCGCCCGGTCAGCGCGGTGCTGCAGGACAGCCAGGTGCGCGCCGGGATCACCGCGATGATCGACCGCGCCAAGCTGATCACCGAAGGCACCGACGGCGGCCCGTCCTCGTCGCTGCACGCGGACGCTCAGGTCAGAGCGCCTTCGGTCACCGGCTACACCGCGACCATCCCGCCCGGCCCGCCGACCGCGCCGGACCAGGCCAAGGCGGACGACTCGCTCAAGGCCGCCGGCTACGTCAAGACCGCGGGCACCTGGCGCAAGAACGGCAAAGCGCTTTCGCTCGTGATCGCTTCGCCCGGCGCGCAGGAGCCGTACGCGAAGCTCGCGAAGGAACTCACGAGCGAGCTGGTGGCGCAGGGGATCGAGGTCAACGCGATCACCCCGCAGCCACGTGACCTCTTCGGCGGGCTGCTCGCGATGCCGGTCGTCAACGGCGTCCAGCAGGCCACACCGGACAGTGCGGGCAACGTCGGGATCGACATCGCGGTCGTGCCGCAGGCTGTCGGCGGCGACACCGCTTCGGTGCTCGCTTCGACCTTCGGCTGCCGTCCGGAGCAGACCGCGGCGGGCGCCGACCGGTCCAAACCGGTCGTTCCGGGCAACTCGGCCGGGTTCTGTGATCCGGCACTGCAGCCCCAAATCGACGCCGCGCTGTCGGGCGCCACGCCGATCACCGACGCCCTGACCACACTTGAGCCTGAACTTTGGCGCCGCAATGTGGTGGTCCCCTTGTTCCAAATGGCCGATACCCTCGCCATCGGAACGGGTATCTCCGGCGTGACTCCGGGTCCCCCCATGGTGGGCCCGTTCGGGTCCGCCGTGAACTGGACTCGCGGCCCGAAGTAATCAATCGACTACGGATTCAGTACTGCCGAGTGATCTTTACCTACGCGTTAGAGTGGCGCGTTTCGAATCCCTGAGGTAACCGTCGTATTTCGCGATGTCCGCTGGAAGTCACCCTTTGGTCACGATCGACCCTGAAGTGGTGACTGTCGGTACATTTCCTTTCTAGCGTGCACCCGCAGTGCGCCAGTTGAGTGTCGCTTGGCGTGTCGTAGGCTCCGGCCCATCCAACCGGAGCGGTGTGGGTCCTTGTCCCGAAATTCAAGGGCTCAGTGCTAGGAGGGCACACTTCATGAGGAGATCCAAAGCAGTCTCCGCCTTGTCGCTGATCGCCGGCGCGTCGCTCCTGTTGAGCGCCTGCAGCGGTAGCGGCTCCGGCTCGGGAACCACGGACCAGAACGGCTCGTCGACCGATGTCAAGGCGATGGCTGTCGGCAAGGCCGAGCAAGGTGACCTGTTCAAGCTCGCGGACACCCCGGGGTGGGACGGCACCATCACGATCGGTATCGACGACAGTTACTCCGGGTACAACAACCAGACCCCGGACACGAACAGCTCGTACAACAACTACGTCCTGACCGCTGTGCTCTCCGGTACCTTGAAGCTCGACGGCAACAACAAGGTCCTGCTGAACAACGACGTCTTCGAGTCCTGGGATGTCACGCAGAAGGACCCGCAGATCGTCACCTACAAGATCAAGCCGAACATCAAGTGGTCGGACGGTCAGCCGTACGACTGCAAGGACATGTACCTGGCTTGGCTGTCGCAGAGTGGCCTGGCGAAGGGCCCGGACGGCAAGAACCCGTTCAACTCGGCCTCGACCACCGGGTACTCGCTGATCAAGACGGCGACCTGCAAGGACAACCTGACCTTCGAGACGGACTACAGCGAGCCGTACCTCGACTACAAGGGCCTGTTCAACTCGCCGGCGATCATGCCGGCGCACGTCCTCGAGGCGAAGACGGGCATCTCCGACATCACCAAGCTGGCCCCGACGGGCGACCCCGCCCAGGTCAAGAAGGCCGGTGACTTCTGGACGAACGAGTGGAAGGGCTTCAAGGCGGACATCATGCCGTCGTCGGGCCCGTACAAGATCACCGCGTTCGACGCCAACCAGAAGGCCGTGACGCTGGAGAAGAACCCGAACTGGCCGGGCGGCAAGGGTGGCCCGGCGAAGATCATCGTCCGCGCCATGGAAGACACCAAGGCGATGGCGACCGCGCTGCAGAACGGTGAGATCGACGTCGCGGCGTCGACCCAGCCGGACGCCACCGCGGCCGAGACGATGAAGGGCCTCGCGGCCCAGGGTGTCACCTACGGTTCGGCCCCGCAGCTGACCTACGAGCACCTCGACCTGAACTACAAGCGCATGTTCGCCGACAAGGACCTGCGCAAGGCGTTCTTCGAGTCGGTCGACCGCAAGGAGATCGTGGACAAGCTGCTCAAGCAGGTCCAGGCCGACGCCCAGCCGACGAACAGCATCGTGTTCTTCCAGGGTGAAGAGGGCTACCAGGACCTCTACAGCAGCAAGGCCGGCCTGGGCGCCCAGGCGGCGGCCAAGACGCTGACCGACGCGGGCTGGGCCAAGGGTGCCGACGGCATCTTCGCGAAGAACGGGGTGCGTGCTTCCTTCAAGATCACGCACAACCAGAACGCGCGCCGCACCCAGACCGTCGAGATCATCATCTCGCAGGCCAAGGCCGCGGGCATCGAGGTCAAGGACGAGACCGACGCCAACTTCCTCAAGGGTGGCCGCGTTTCGACCGGTGACTACGACGTCGCGCTGTTCGGCTGGTCCGCCCAGCCGTTCAAGGCGGAGTCCAAGTCGATCTACGTCTGCCCGAACAACGGTGGCGAGCAGAACTACCAGAACCTCTGCGACTCGAAGATCGACACTGCCTTCGAGGCCGCGGTGAAGGCGACCGACGAGGCTGTCAAGCTGAAGTCGTACCAGGAAGCCGACGCCGCGATCGCGGACCAGTACGCGACCCTGCCGCTCTTCCAGACGCCGTCCATGTGGGCGTTCAAGGGCATCGACCGGGTGTACATGCAGTCGTACGACGGTGTGCTCTGGAACAGTGGCGAGTGGGAGCAGAAGAATAGTAAGGGCTTCCCCTACCTTTCTTCGCACCCACTCCAGATGACCTGGGAGGTACCGGGGGTCCGGCCACGAGCCGGGCCCCCGGTACCCACCGGAAGTAGCTGTTGACCGTAGGGTTACCCCCACTACGGTAGGCAACCGGGTAGCGGTCCAGCACTTCTGACGACCAGGCCCGGATGAGGAGCAGTTCGTTGAACCTGGTGATCTACATCCTTCGCCGTCTGGCGATCTCGATTCCCGTCCTGCTGGTCGGGACTTTCCTGTGTTTCCTCATGGTCGCCGGCACCGGCGACCCGCTGGGCGAGATCAGGAACAACCCGCTGATCGACAAGCAAGCGGTCATCGACCTCTCGCACAAGCTGGGTCTCGATCAGGGCATCATCCCCCGCTACTTCACGTGGCTGGGCGACTTCCTGAGCGGCAACTGGGGTATCTCCATCGCGCAGGGCAACGCGCTGCAGCCGGTGGAACCCAAGGTGATGGCCGCGTTCGCGGTCACCTTCAAGCTCGTCATCGGTGCTGAGATCCTCGCCCTGATCGTGGGCATCATCGTCGGCGTGCTCGCCGCGGTGAAGCAGTACTCGATCCTCGACTACATCGCGACCACCCTGGCGTTCCTGCTCTTCTCGATGCCGATCTTCTGCATCGCGATCGTGCTGAAGAACTACGCCATCGAGATCAACGGGTGGGTCCGCGACCTCGGCCTCGCCGACGTGCTCGGCAACCCGTGGCTGCGTACGGTCAGCCCGGAACAGCTGAAAACGGACGGCGTCGGGGACTTCGTCATATCGACGGTCGGCGCCTATCTGCTGCCGGTGCTGTCGATCATGGCGATCAGCTTCGCCGCCTACAGCCGGTTCCAGCGGGCTTCGATGCTCGAAGTCCTCAACGCCGACTACGTGCGGACCGCGCGCGCCAAGGGCCTGACGAACTCGCGGGTCATCTTCCGGCACGCGTTCCGCAACGCCCTGATCCCCGTGACCACGCTGTTCTCGGTGAACTTCGGCGGCGTGCTCGCCGGGGCCATCATCACCGAGACCGTCTTCAACTGGCACGGTATGGGCACGTTGCTGGTCGAAGCGGTGACGAAGAACGATACTCAAGTGATGATGGGCTGGCTCGTCGTGATCGCCACCAGCGTGATCGTCGCCAACCTGATCGCCGACCTGATGTACGGCATCCTGGACCCGAGGATTCGCGTTGGCTGACTTGAACTCTCTTATCGCGGCCGAGACCGAGACGGCCGACGGCACCCTCCCACCCGAGGCGCTGCCCGAGCCGCGCAGCCAGGGCAAGCTGGTGCTGCGGAAGTTCCTGCACCACAAGCTGGCGATGGCTTCCACGGTGGTGCTGGTGCTGATCGTGCTGACCAGCTTGATCCTGCCGATCTTTTGGCCGCACGGCTACGAGGACAGCTCTTTCGCGTCCTTCGCGAAGCCCAGCGGTGATTTCCCGCTCGGCACCACGCAGGTCGGCAAGGACATGGTCTCGCAGATCTTGCGGGGAACCCAGTTCTCGCTGTTGATCGCGCTCACTGTGTCGGTCCTCGCCACCGTGATCGGTGTCGTGTTCGGTGCGGTGGCCGGCTACCTGCGCGGGTTCTCCGACTCGGCGATCTCGCGGGTGACGGACCTGTTCCTGATCATCCCGCAGGTCGCCGCCGCGGCGATCCTGGCGAAGGTGTTCGGTGGCGGTTCCTGGTACATCGTCGCGCTGGTGCTGGCGGCATTCGCGTGGATGCAGATCGCCCGGATCACCCGGGCCGAGGCGATGTCGCTCTCGCAGCGGGAATTCGTCGACGCGGCCAGAGCTTCCGGTGCCGGGACGTTCCGGATCATCTTCAAGCACCTGGTGCCGAACATGGTCGGCAGCATCACGGTCAACGCGACCCTCGCGGTCGCGCAGGCCGTGCTCGCCGAGGCCGCGCTGTCCTTCATCGGGCTGGGCGTCCAGCTCCCGGACACCTCGCTTGGCCGGGTCATCCTGGAGAACTTCGCTCAGATGCAGACACGGCCGGCGCTGTTCTTCGGCCCGTTCATCGTGCTCGTGCTGATTTCGCTGACGATCAACTTCATCGGTGACGGTCTTCGCGACGCCTTCGACCCGCGCCAGCGGAGAATGAAGGCCTGAGACGCACGACGCGGGGGTGACCGGATGCCGGTCACCCCCGCGCTGTCTCCCGTGGTGACCCTCGTGGGAAATGGGGGAGGTTCGCGATGAACCTGGTCTTGTACGTGCTCCGCCGCCTGGCCGTCTCAATCCCGGTGCTGCTCGTGGGCACATTCCTGTGCTTCGTCATGGTCGCGAACACCGGCGACCCGCTGGGGGAGCTGCGGAACAAGCCCGGCGTCAACCTCCAGGCGATCGCCGACACGGAGCACAAGCTCGGCCTCGACCAGGGCGTGGTCACCCGCTACTTCACCTGGCTCTGGAACTTCATCCGGGGCGACTGGGGCATCTCGATCGCCCAGGGCAACGCGTACACACCGGTGGCGCCCAAGGTGATGGCGGCGTTCCGAGTGACGGTCGAACTCGTGCTGGCGGCGTCGATCCTGGCGCTGGTGTTCGGCGTCCTGGTCGGCGTGCTCGCCGCCGTGAAACAGTACTCGATCTGGGACTACATCGCGACCGCGCTGGCGTTCCTGTTCTTCTCGATGCCGATCTTCTGTGTCGCGATCGTGTTGAAGAACTACGCGATCCAGCTCAACGGCGTGGTCCGCGACCTCGGCCTCGCCGACGTCCTCGGCAATCCCTGGCTCCGCACGGTCAGCCCGGAAAGCCTGGCGTCCACCGGGGTCGGCGACGCGCTGGCGAAGTACACCGGCGCGTTCCTGCTGCCGACGTTGTCCATCATGGTAATCACTTTCGCGGCGTACAGCCGATTCCAGCGGGCGTCGATGCTGGACGTGCTGGGCTCCGACTACATCCGGACCGCGCGCGCCAAGGGCGTGTCGAATACCCGTGTGGTCTGGCGCCACGCGTTCCGCAACGCGCTGATCCCGGTGATGACGCTGTTCTCGGTCAACTTCGGCGCCACGGTGACTGGCGCGATCATCACCGAGACGGTCTTCAACTGGCACGGCATGGGCACGTTGCTGGTGGAGGCGGTGGTCAAGAACGACACCCAGGTCCTGATGGGCTGGCTGGTCGTGATCGCGCTGAGCGTCATCGTGGCCAACCTGGTCGCGGACCTGCTGTACGGCATCCTCGACCCGCGCATCCGCGTCGGCTGAGGGACTCGTGAGCGTTTAGGGCGGTTAGAACCGCCCTAAACGCTCACGAGTCCTTGCTCAGTCCGCGACCGGGGCCAGCCTGCCGGCCTCCCAGGCAGCGCGACGCTCGGCCTGCAGGATCGGGTCGGCCACCGGAGCCGCGGACAGCAGCCGCTTGGTGTACTCCTGCTGCGGCGAGTGCAGCACCTGGTCGCGTGTGCCGACCTCGACGAGCTTGCCGTACTGCATCACCGCGACGCGGTCGGCGAGCAGGTCGACCACCGCGAGGTCGTGGCTGATGAACAGGCAGGCGAACTGCAGCGACTGCTGCAGGTCGAGGAACAGGTCGAGCACGCGGGCCTGCACCGAGACGTCCAGGGCCGAGGTCGGCTCGTCCGCGATCAGCAGCGCCGGGTCGAGCGAAAGCGCCCGCGCGATGGCGACACGCTGACGCTGGCCGCCGGAGAGCTCGTGCGGGTAGCGGTTCATGTAGTGCCCGCCCAGCTCGACCTTGTCGAGCAGCGAGCGCACGCGCGCCGAGAGCGCCTTGCCGGAGAGCACCTTGTGCAGCACCATCGGCTCGGCGATCGACTCGCCGATCGTCATCTTCGGGTCCAAAGTGGACGCCGGGTCCTGGAACACGATCGAGAAATACCGGCGGAGCGGACGAAGCTCCTTCGCGGACATCGTCGTGATGTCCTTGCCCGCGATGGCGATCGTGCCCTGGGTCGCGCGGAGCAGCCCGACGGCGCACCGGCCGACCGTCGTCTTGCCGGACCCGGACTCGCCTACCAGGCCGACGATCTCGCCCTTGGCGATGGTCAGCGAGACGTCGTCGACCGCGCGGTTCTTGCTCTGACCGCGGCGGCCCGGGAACTCCAGCACGAGGTTCTTGATCTCGAGCGCGGGCGCGCTCTCCTCGATGACGGCCTCGAGCTCAGCGTCGGCGAGGCGGATCTCCTCGGCGATCTTGGCCGCCTCGGTGCTGTCCACGGTGATGCCGCTGTCGTCCAGCAGGCGGCGGCCCTCGGGGCGCTGGCCCAGGACCGGCACCGCGGCGAGCAGCCGCTTCGTGTAGTCCTCGCGCGGCGTAGCGAACAGCTCGCGCACCGGCGCCTCTTCGACGATCTCGCCCTGGTACATCACGATGACGCGGTCGGCC
Source organism: uncultured Actinomycetota bacterium (assembly GCA_963762765.1). Lineage (GTDB taxonomy): Bacteria > Actinomycetota > Actinomycetes > Mycobacteriales > Pseudonocardiaceae > Amycolatopsis. The sequence continues at coordinate 337,835 of CAVXMR010000040.1, read as the reverse complement.
ATGTCGGCGACCACGCCCATGTCGTGCGTGATCAGCACGATCGCGGTGTCGAGGGTGTCGCGTAGCTTGCGCAGCAGGCCGAGGATCTCCGCCTGCACCGTGACGTCGAGCGCGGTGGTCGGCTCGTCGGCGATGATCACCTTCGGGTCGCACGCGATCGCCATGGCGATGACCACGCGCTGGCGCAGGCCGCCGGAAAGCTGGTGCGGGTACTGCTTGAACCGCTGCGGCGGGTTCGGGATGCCGACCATCTCCAGCAGCTCGATGGCGCGGCGGTCCGCGGCGGCCTTCGAGATGTCCTGGTGCGAGCGGAGCGCCTCCCGCAGCTGCCAGCCCACGGTGTACACCGGGTTCAGCGCGGTCATCGGCTCCTGGAAGATCATCGCGATCTGGTTGCCGCGGATCTTCTGGAGATCCTTCTCCTTGAGGTCGGCGAGGTTGCGCTCACCGAGGCGGAGCTCGCCGGCGATCTTGCTGGTCTTGGGGAGCAGGCCCAGCACCGACATCGACGTCACGGACTTGCCGGAGCCGGACTCGCCGACGATCGCGACGATTTCGCCGGGCTGCACGTCGAATCCGACGCCCTTGACGGCATCGACGATGCCGTCCTCGGTCCGGAACGAGACCTTGAGGTCGGAAATCGACAGAACGGTTCCCGACACGCCGGCGACGTCCGCCGATGTTGCTTCAGTGCTCACCAGATGCCCTTCGTGGGGGTACAGACGATCGCGACGCGGCGGTCGCGACTCGCGCGAGGATAACCGAGGGTGTCTCCGACGAAGGTCGGAGTACGGGAATTACGCTCAACCCGTGATCTCCCCGGTACCGCGCAAGTTGCTGCTCGTGCACGCCCATCCCGACGACGAGAGCATCACGACCGGTGCCACGATCGCACGATACGCCGCCGAGGGTGCCGAGGTGACCCTGGTGACGTGCACCCTGGGCGAAGAGGGCGAGATCGTGCCGCAGCGCCTGGCCGGGCTCGGCTCGTGGGCCGCGGACCAGCTCGGCGGCTACCGCGTCTCGGAGCTGGCGGCGGCCTGCGCCGCGCTCGGCGTGTCACAGCATCGTTATCTCGGCGGTATCGGCCGGTGGCGGGATTCGGGCATGGCGGGGACGCCGGCGGCCGAGCACCCGCGGGCCTTCACCGGCGGCAGCCTGGACGAGCAAGCCGCGCAGCTGGCCGAAATCCTCGACGAGATCCGGCCGCAGGTCGTCGTCACCTATGACTCCTTCGGCGGCTACGGCCACCCGGACCACATCCGCGCCCACGAGGTCACCATGGCGGCGGCGCCGCGGGCCGAGTCGGTCGCGCGGGTCTTCCACACTGTTGCTTCCAGAGACGCTGTGCGCGACGGCTTGGCCGCGCTGCGTGGCGCCGGGTCGCCGTTCCGGGTCGCGGCGGACGACGAGCTCCCGGTGACCCCGGACGAGAAGATCACCACGATCCTCGACGTCGCCGCGTACCTGCCCGCGAAGCTCGCCGCACTGCGCGCGCACGAGACACAGCTGACGGTGGTCGACACACACTTCGCGTTGACGAACAACATCGCCCAGCCGATCCCGCCGCACGATTACTACGTACTGGCGCACGGGCCGGGCGAGGGCGCCGGGACCGACCTGTTCGGTGGACTGTGACCGCGCCGGACCGGCTGACTCCCGGGAGGCTGTTCCTGCTGGCGTTCCTCGCGCTCGACGCGGCCCTGCTCGGGCTGCTCGAGCTGTTCTTCCTGCCGCTGCGGCTAGACGGCGTCGTGCTGCCGAAGCTGGGCGACCTGCCGTTCCCGATCACCATCGTGCTCGGCGCGGTCAGTACCCCGTGGCTCGTGTCGACCACCGCGAAACTGGTGCGGCCCGGGTTGTCGTGGGTACCCCTGGTGGTGTGGGTGCTGACCGTGCTGGTCTTCGGGCTGCTCGGACCGGGCGGGGACGTCCTGCTCCTGCCGGACTGGCGGGCGTTGGTGCTGTTGGGGGCGAGCGCGCTGCCCGGCGCGCTCGTGCTGGGTGGGGGACTGGGCCGCACCGCGGCCCCGCGGACTGGAGGACAAGGTGGCTGACGCGATCTCCGACAAGCAGGTCGTCGCCGTGCTGCGGCCGTTCGTGCGCGGCTGCGGCCCGATGCTCGACGCGCTGCGCGAGACGGACCCGTTCGGCCTGCAGGAGCGGGCCCGCCGGGCCGAGGACCACGAGCTCGCCGAGGTCGAGTCCGGTCTCAAGACGAAGCTGCTGGACGGCCTGACGTCGGTCAAGGTCCCCGGCACGGCCGCGTGGGCGAACATGTCACCGCACGAGCGCACCAACTGGTGGATGAACCGCGTCGGCCGGTTCACCGCGCTGCTGACGTCCGTGCCCGGCCTCGGTGGCGCGCTCGCCGATCGGCTGCCGGTGCAGGACGCGCTCGGCTCGGCGTCCCAGGGGCTGCTGCTGTGTGCGATCGCGCATGAATACGGCGTCACCGACGTCGGCACACGCGTGCGGCTGATCGCCTGGGTGCTCTTCGAGCGCGACATCGACCCGGCGCTCGCCGCGGGTAAGACGGCCGACGAAGCCGACGAAGCGGCGAAGCTCACGGAAGAACTCTCGGAGTCCGAGAAGAAGCACGGCAAGGTGACGCTGAAGGCTGCCGCGGGCACGCTCTGGCGTCTCGGCCGCGCGCTGCTCGGTATCACGGGGGAGCTGGAGAAGCGTCCGCGCGGCAACCTGCTGCACCGGGCGCTCGGCATGCTCCCGGTGGTCGGCGCGGCGGGGGACTACCTCGGTGAGCGCTCCGGGCTGCGCGAGGTCTGGAAGCGCGCGCACCCGTGGCTCACCGAGGAGACCCGAGTGTCCTGAAGGGACGCTCAGTTCCGCCAGAACATGAACACGAGCTGGCCCTCGTAGGAGGCCAGCCGTTCGCCGCCGAGGTTCTCGAACACCCAGTACGAGCTGTCCTGCAGCAGCGCCTGCGCGGGCCGGAAGAACCACAGGATCGCGAACAGGATCATCGGCGCCCACGGCCGCACCTGCGCGCCGAACTCGCGCGCCCGCGCGGGCAGGTACGGCTCGATGGCGCCCCAGCCGTCCAGGCCCGGGATCGGCAGGATGTTCAGCAGGAACGCCATGACCTGCAGCAGCGCCAGGAACGACAGCGCGATGACCAGGCCGCGGGCCATCGGGATGAGCGAGAGCGCGAGCGACAGCGCCGCGCCCGCGGCGAGGTTGCTCAGCGGGCCGGCCAGCGACACCCACGAGGACGTCCCCCGCGTGCGCAGCGCGCCACGGTTGATCCACACCGCGCCACCGGGCAGCGGGATGCCGCCGATGACGAGGAACACCAGCGGCAGGATGATCGAGAGGACCGGATCGGTGTAGCGCCGGACGTCGAGGGTCAGGTAACCCTTGTGGGCGACGCTGTAGTCCCCGCCGCGATAGGCCACGATCGCGTGGCCGAACTCGTGGAGGCTCAGCGACGCGACCCAGCCCGCGGCGACGACGATGATCACGCCGGCGATCAGGAGCGGGTCCTTGGTGTTCACGTAAAGCGCTGTGGCCGCACCGAAAGCGGCCATTACGCCGCCGGCGACGGCCAGTCCGAGGATGCCGAGGAACACGGGGCTGGGGCGCACTGCTGATCTCTGCACCCCTCCAGTCTTCCGTATGCCCGATGTGAAGTTACCGGCGTGTCCGCTTGCGCGATCGGTCCGAGGTATCCCCCGAACTCGCTACTCCGCTTGACCTGACCGCACTACACGGGTGTAATCACAGTGATGTCATTCGCCGTCGAGAGGGGACGGCGGGTGTCGTTTCACCACCGCCAGCCTGGGGAGTGCGTACGAGCGAGGAGGCGGACGTGCGGTTGGAAGCAGATGGAAAGGAACGGGGGCGGGTCATGGGTTGGGGCGAGATCCCGGAGCAGGCTCTGGGCGATCTCACCGAGCTCATCGACGCCACCGAGGAAGAGCAGGACTGGCAGGAACGCGCCCTGTGCGCGCAGACGGACCCGGAGGCGTTCTTCCCCGAGAAGGGCGGCTCCACCCGTGAAGCCAAGCGGATCTGCCTGGGTTGCGAGGTCAAGGACGAGTGCCTTGAGTACGCGCTGGCCCACGACGAGCGCTTCGGCATCTGGGGCGGTCTGTCCGAGCGCGAGCGCCGGAAGCTGAAGAAACGGGCTGTCTGAGCAGCTCGCCACGAGTGCGACTCGGCCACGAGCCGCGGACGCCGGGTGCCCCGGAGGTGCCCCCGTCCGCGACTCGTCGCCGAGTTGCCTTGTCTCTGCCCCAAAATCACGCGCCTCGGGTCCCGGTGAGCGGGCTCACCTTCGGGTGACGGAGTGGCGTCGTAGGGTGGCCGCACCGATCCGCCGCCTGATCTGGAGCCGTCGTTGCCCCGCACAGTCTCGCCGCCTGTTCTGCGCACCGCGCCCGTTCTGGCCATTGTGGTCTGTCACAACGGGGAGAATTGGCTCCCGTTGGCGCTTTCCGCGCTGCGCCGCAGCACGGTCCGCCCCCGGCACGTGCTCGCGGTGGATACCGGATCGACGGACGCCACGCCCGAGCTGCTCGCCGAGGCGGCGGATCCCGGCGGCATCGGCGACGACCCGGTGCTCTCCGGCGTCGTCACGCTTTCGGGTGAAACCGGTTTCGCGGCCGCGGTCGGCGAGGCCGTCGAGCACGCCGTCGCTCGATGGGGTGATCCTGGTTCGTGGATCTGGGTGCTGCACGATGATTGCGCGCCGGAGCCGGAGTGTCTCGACCAGTTGCTGCGCGTCGCGGCGGAGCAGGACTCGGCGACCGTGCTCGGCCCGCTCTCGCTCGACTGGGCCGACCCGCGCCTGATCGTCGAAGCCGGGCTCTCCACCGACGCGGCGGGACATCGGCAGCGCGTCGCCGCGCCGGGTGAAGAGCCGGCGGAGGTCCTCGCGGTGCCGAGCGCGGGCTCGCTCGTGCGGCGTGACGCCTGGGAGTCCCTCGGCGGGTTCGACCCGGACTTCCCTTTGCTGCGGGAGGATCTCGACTTCGGCTGGCGCGCGAACGCTGCGGGTGGGCTGGTGCTCTCGGTGCCCGCGGCGCGCGTCCGCCACGCGCGGGCGCTGACCACCGGACAGCGCTCGGCCGACGCCGTGCCGAAGTCCCTCGCCGCGGCGAACCGGGCTCACGGGCTGCGGGTGTTCCTCGTGAACTGCTCGCCGTTTTCCTTCTGGCTCGGCATGATCCGGCTCCCGGTGATGTCCGTGCTGCGCGCGCTGGCGTTCGTGCTGCTGCGCCGGGGCGGGGAAGCGCGGGCCGAGTTCGGCGCCGCGGGATACCTCCTGAGCGGACGCGGGCGGCTGCGCGCGGCCCGCGCGGCGCGAAGGGGGACTCCGCGCCCTGGCACGGTTCGCGGGTTGTTCATCGGCCGTGTCGCACGGCTTCGCAATGCGATTCGCGCAGGGGTTGTCGGGCTTGTGCGCCGAGGCGTCGAGAACGACGTCGCGCTCGGCACGGTGCCGGAGACGGTCGACGCCGACTCGGCGTGGGTCACCCCGGAAGCCATGGAGGGCAGGGAAAACCGCCCGGTCGGGCCGTCCGCGCTGCCCGCGGGGGCACTGCGTGGCGTGAGCTCCCGGGCGTCGGGGCTACGCCGTCCTGGGACGCTCGTCGCGGTGTCGCTGCCGGAAACCGTGACTCCGGAACCGGTGGAGGAGGCCGAAGAGCCGGAGCTCGTCTTCGTGGAGGTCAACCGCCGCCGCGTGCTGGCCGCCACGATCTTCGCGCCGCCGGTGGTGCTCGTGGTCGTGCTGAGCGCGCTGGCGTTGTGGGTCAACCGCGCGCGGCTCGGGCTCGACCTGTCCGGCGGCAAGCTGCTCCCGGTCGGCGGCCTCGGCGAGCTGTGGACGACGTATCTCTCGCCGTGGCACGCGATCGCGGGCGGCACCGGCGGTCCGGCCCCGGCCACACTCCCGGTGCTCGGCACCGTCGGCGCCCTCTTCGCGCCGCTCGGCGGACCGGCAGCGCTCGTCGCGGTCCTTCTGATCGGCGACATCCCGCTGGCGGCGTTGAGTGCGTACGTGGCTACGCGGCGGCTTCGCGTGCGTCGCTGGGTACGCGCTTTCATCGCGGCGACTTACGGGTTGCTCCCAGCCGCGACCGCAGCCGTTGCGCAAGGACGGCTGGATGTCGTCGTCGTGCATCTCGTGCTGCCGCTGGTGGCCGCCGGCATCGGCGGGCTGCTGACCCGGGCGGACACGCGCTGGCTGCACGTCTCGGCGCTCTCGGCGTTCGGCGTGGCGCTGCTGGGCGCGTTTTCGCCGCTGGCGCACGGGCTCGCGCTCGCCGGGCTGCTGGCCGGGTTCGTGGTGCTGCCCGCGCCGACCGGGCTGGCGCGGCGGATCGCGTCCGTCGGGATCGTGGTACTGCTGCCGCTGGCGTTGCTGCTGCCGTGGCCGACCGTGCTGCTGCGCCATCCCGAGCTGCTGGTGCAGGGGCTCGGCGGCGCGGCCGCGCAGGTGTCCGGCACCGACCTGGCCGGGCTCGACCCCGGCGGGCCCGGTGCCTGGCCGATCGGTGTGATCGTGATCGCCGCGGCGCTGGTGGCGCTGGTCGTCCGGCCGACGAAGCTCGCGGCCGGCGGGCTCGCGCTGGTCGCGCTCGGCGGCGGCGGGCTGGTCCTGGTCCGGCTGGTCACCGCGACGCCGATGCAGGGCGGCCCCGCGGCACACGGCTACACGGGCGTCCCGCTGCTGATCGTCGGGGCCGGGCTGCTGTGGGTCGTGCTCGGCACGTGGCAGCGCGGTGGCTCGGCGGGGATTCCGTCGCCGTGGCTGCCGAAGGTCCTGGCGATCGCCGGGGCGACGGTGCTCCTCGCGCTGGCGGCGGGCACCGCGGTCGTGGGCAGTCAGGGGCCGCTGAGGGCGGGCGACCGGCCTTCGCCGGCCCCGGAGATCGCCGCGGCTCTGTCCGCGTCGAGCCGCTCCGTGCTGGACCTCGCGCCGGATGGGACCCGCCAGACCGGAGGACGCCTGGCGCACTACGGCGACGACGAGCTCGCGCCGACGCGCGGCACACCGCTGCGGCTCGCGAGCTGGCGCCACGACCTGCTGCAGGGCGACGCCGAGGCGGTGAAACGCGCGGTGGCGGCGGCAGCGGCCGCCGGCGTCGAGTACGTCGTGCTGCCCGCCGGCGCCGACCCGCGCGAGCTCGTGAACCTGGCCAAGGACCTCGTGTCCGTGGTCGCCCCGACGTCGGACGGGCGCGGCACGCTGCGGCTGCTGCCGCCGTCCGGGCAGGTGATCCTCATCTCGCCGGAGCTGGCCAAGGCGGCCGTGACGGGCGGCGCGGCACCCGGGAATTCCCCGGGCGTGTCGCCGGTCCAGGCGGGCCTCCCGATGGTCCGCGTCCGCGTGTCGGACGGCCCGACCGGACGGATCCTCGTGCTGGCCGCGGAGCAGGAGGCGGGCTGGAAGGCGAGTGTGGGCGGCAAGAGCGTGCCGATCGTCCCGGCCTGGGGGCACCAAGTGGCCGTTTCGGTCCCGCCGACGTCGTCCGAGGTGACCCTGGAGTTCCCGGGGACCGAGCGGAACCTGCTGCTGCTGGCGCAGCTGGCCGCGGTGCTGTTCACGCTGCTGACGGCGGTGCCGTCCCGCGCCGCTACTCGCCTTCGATGACGTCCGGCTCGACGCCCAGGTAGCCCGCGACCTGCTCGACCAGCACGTCGTGCACCAGCTCGGCCAGCTCGCCGGGGTCCTTCGCGCGCGCTTCCAGCGGCCGCCGGTAGAGCACGATCCGGGCGCGCGTCGGCATCCCGGTCCGGTCGACCCCGGCCGGGACCAGCCGCGACAGCGGGACCGCGCCGTCGTGCAGGACGCCGTCCGCGGGAGCGTGTCCGTTCTCACGCACCTCGGGGACGTCGTCGACCGCCACGTCGAGCTTCGTCAGCTCGTGACGCCAGCGCGCTTCGATCGGTTCGAGCGCGTCGAGGACCAGCGCGTCGAACCGCTCCGCGCGGCTCGCGGCGGCGGGCAGGGTCGCCGGATACAGCGTCCCGCGCAGGCCCCGGCCATGCCGATCCCTGCGCAGGCGCCGCCGCTGTCGGAAGTCACGAGCCGTCGCCACCCCGGAAGTCTATGCGGTCGGCGGGTCGCAGCGCGTGTCGCCGGTACGAGCGACCGGCGACGCGCTATCGTTTCCGATCGTGCGGAGCGTACGAAAGTGTTCGCGGACTGGCTGTCTCGAGCCAGCTGTCGCCACGCTCACGTATGCCTACAGCGACTCGACCGCCGTCGTCGGCCCCCTCGCCACCGCCTCCGAGCCGCATTCATATGACCTTTGCGAAGCCCATGCGCTGCGGCTGACCGTGCCCAAGGGCTGGGAGGTCGTCCGGCACGAAGGTGCCTTCGCGGCGCCGGACCCCTCTGCCGACGAGCTGACCGCGCTGGCCGAGGCCGTTCGCGAAGCGGGCCGCTCGGACAAGCCCGCCCCGGCACCCGAGCCGGAAGGCCCGTCCGGCAGGCGTGGCCACCTGCGGGTCCTGCCGGGCCGCGCCTGAGCGCGTCCGTCCGGCCGTGCGCCGGTAGGCTTTCCGCGCGGCGCAGCGGCGCCAGGACGACTATGCGGCGGGGAGATGGCGTGTCAGACCTCTCGGGCATCGTGAAGGCCTATGACATTCGCGGGGTGGTCGGCGAGCAGCTCGACCCGGCCCTGGTCCGATCCTTCGGAGCCGCGTTCGCCCTGCTGATCAAGCCCGAGGCGCCGGCCGTGGTGATCGGCCACGACATGCGCGACTCCTCGCCGGAGCTGTCCGCCGCATTCGCCGACGGCGTCACCTCGCAGGGCATCGACGTGGTCAGCATCGGCCTGGCCAGCACCGACCAGCTCTACTTCGCGTCGGGCTCGCTCAACCTGCCGGGCGCGATGTTCACCGCGAGCCACAACCCGGCGAAGTACAACGGCATCAAGCTCTGCCGCGCCGGCGCCGCCCCGGTCGGCCAGGACACCGGCCTCGCCGAGATCCGCGACACCATCGAGCAGGGCGTCCCGGAGTTCGAGGGCCAGCGCGGCAGCGTGAGCGAGCGGGACGTCCTCGCCGACTACGCCGCCTACCTGCGCAAGCTGGTCGACCTCTCCGGCAGCCGGCCGCTGAAGGTCGTCGTCGACGCCGGGAACGGCATGGGCGGCCACACCGTGCCGACCGTGTTCGACGGGCTGCCGATCGACGTCGTGCCGATGTACTTCGAGCTCGACGGCAGCTTCCCGAACCACGAGGCCAACCCGCTCGACCCGAAGAACATCGTCGACCTGCAGGCGAAGGTCCGTGAGACCGGCGCCGACGCCGGGATCGCCTTCGACGGCGACGCCGACCGCTGCTTCATCGTCGACGAGCGCGGCGAGCCGGTTTCGCCGAGCGCGATCACCGCGCTGGTGGCCGTGCGCGAGCTGGCGAAGGACCCCGGCGGCACGATCATCCACAACCTGATCACGTCCAAGGGCGTGCCGGAGATCGTCGCCGAGCACGGTGGCAAGCCGGTGCGCACCCGGGTCGGGCACTCGTTCATCAAGGCCGAAATGGCCCGCACCGGCGCCATCTTCGGCGGGGAGCACTCCGCCCACTACTACTTCCGCGACTTCTGGCGCGCCGACACGGGCATGCTCGCGGCACTGCACGTGCTCGCCGCGCTGGGCGAGCAGAACGGCCCGCTGTCGGAGCTGACCAGCGCGTACTCGCGCTATGCGGCCTCCGGAGAGATCAACTCGACGGTGTCGGACCAGGTCGCGAAGATGCTCGCGGTCAAGGACACCTACAGCGCCCGCTCCGGCGTGGAGATCGACGAGCTGGACGGCCTGACCGTGCAGCTGCCCGGCGGCGCGTGGTTCAACCTGCGCCCGTCGAACACCGAGCCGCTGCTGCGGCTCAACGTCGAGGCCGCCAACGCCGAAGCCGTACAGGCCCTCGTCGACGAGGTCCTGGCCGTTGTCCGTGGCTGATCCCTCGGCCCAGGGCGCTTCCGGACCCAACTGTGTCCCGAAGGTGCCCTTCATCACACCTCGCCGCGTGGTATGGAGGAACCATGGCCATCACGCTTGACGCCCAGCTTCTCGAGATCCTGGCGTGCCCGTCGCCGGATCACGCGCCGTTGCGCCCCGGCGCCCCGGGCGACCCCGAGGCCGACGCGCTGACCTGCACCGAGTGCGGCCGGGTGTTCCCGGTGCGCGACGGGATCCCCGTGCTGCTGCTCGACGAGGCCGTAACGCCCGCCGGCGGCGAAAGCGATGCGTCCCATGCCGATGGTGCTTGACGACTCCTTGCTCGACGACCCCGCGCGGCTGGCCGAGGCCGACAGCGCGGGGCTGCTCCGGGCTGCCGCGATGGCGGGCGCGCAGGTCAGGGCGACCGCCGAGGCGGCGGCCGAGCTGGAGCTCTCCGAACGCCTCGACCTGGGCCGTCCGCGCGCGCTCGTGCTGATCGACCGGCCAGGGGTCAGCCGCACGGTGACCCGGCTGCTGGCCGCGTTGCTCACACCGTCGTGCCCGGTGCCGGTGGTGATCGCCGAGGTCGTGCCGAGCTGGATCGGCGCGCTCGACGTCGTGTTCGCGCACACGGACGACGCCGGGGACCGCGAGCTGGCGGCGTCTCTGGAGCGCGCGGCCCGGTTCGGCGCGTCCGTCGTGCTGTCGGGGCCCGGTCAGGGCCCGGTCGCGGCGTCCGTGGCGGGCAAGGGCGTGCTGCTCGCGCCGCGCGTCCCGGTCCCGCCGGAGCTGGCGTTCCCCCGCGGCCTGGCGGCCGGGCTGCTCACCGCCAACGCACTGGGCCTGCTGATGTCCGACGTCCAGGTGCTGGCCGACCAGCTCGACCTGGAGGCGGAGAAGGATTATCTGGCCCGCGACTCCTTCGCGAACCCGGCCAAGGCGCTCGCGCTGCGCCTGGCCGACCGGGTGCCGCTGCTGTGGGGTCTCGACCCGGTCGCGGTGGCTGTCGGCGAACACGCCGCACACGCTTTCGCGGCCCACGCCGCCAAGGTGTGCGACGTCGAGGACTATCGTCAGGCGCTGGCCAGGCCCGCGTTACGGCGGGCGGCCCAGTCCAGCGGTGGCGAGCGAGACATTTTCGCTGATCCGGACGATCCATCAGGTGACGTCCTGACCAGGGTGCTGCTGCTTTCGGTTCGGACCGGCCCGGCGACGGACGCCGCGCGGTTCGAAGCCGTGGATCTGCTTCCGGGCGCGGACGTCATCGCCCCGGCCGAGGAGATCGAAGAAGACGAGATCGTCCGGGCCGCGGTGCTGACACTGCGGTTCGAACTGGCGGCGGTCTATCTCGGGCTCGCCACGGGCAGCGTCGGCGGCGCGGGCCGCTTCGAGCCCGTGACGGCGTGAGACCCGCCGAGCACCGGCCAGGGCCGGTGCCGAAGGAGTGGAGTTGAGGTGACAGTGGAGCTGCTGCGCAATGCCGTGCGGCCCTACGCCTGGGGATCGCGGACCGCGATCCCCGAGCTGCTGGGCCGTCCGGTACCGGCGCCGCATCCGGAGGCCGAACTGTGGATGGGCGCCCACCCGGGCGACCCGTCGCACGTGGTCGGCCCGGACGGGGCCGAGCGGAGCCTGCTCGAGCTCGTCGACGCCGATCCGGTGGGACAGCTGGGCGAGCGTTGCGCGAAGCGGTGGGGCGGGCGGCTGCCGTTCCTGCTGAAGATCCTCGCCGCGGAGGAGCCCCTCTCGATGCAGGCCCACCCGTCGGCGGCGCAGGCCGCCGAGGGCCACGCCCGCGAAGAGGCGCTGGGCATCCCGCGGGACGCGCCGAACCGCAACTACCCGGACCCGACCGCGAAGCCGGAGCTGGTCTGCGCGCTGACGGAGTTCCACGCGCTGGCGGGGTTCCGGCCTCCGGATCGCACGGTGAAGCTCCTGAAGGCCATCGAGACACCGGGGCTGGCGAAGTACACCGGGCTGATCGAGGCCCAGCCGGACCCGTCGGGGCTGCGCGCGCTGTTCACGACGTGGATCACGCTGCCGCAGGCGTCGCTGGATTCGCTGTTGCCGGAAGTGCTCGACTCCTGCGTCCGCCACGTGCAGGAGCACGGCGAGTTCGCGGTCGAATGCCGGACGATCCTGGAGCTGGGCGAGGCACACCCGCGTGACGCCGGGGTGCTGGCGGCGCTGCTGCTGAACCGGCTGACCCTGCGCGCGGGCGAGGCGATCTACCTGCCCGCCGGGAACCTGCACCTGTACCTGCACGGCACGGCCGTGGAGATCCTGGCCAACTCGGACAACATCCTGCGCTGCGGCCTGACGCCGAAGCACGTGGACGTGCCGGAGCTGCTGCGAGTCGTCGACTTCGCGTGTGGCGAGATGCCGGTCCAGTGCGGCTCGGGCGACCGGATGGCGGTTTACGGCACCGATGCGCCGGAGTTCGAGCTGTCACGGGTCGAGTGGGCCTCGGGTGAGGACGACGAGATCATGGTCGACTGCTCGGGCCCGCAGATCCTGCTCTGCACGGCCGGCGAGCTCCTGGTGATGGCGGACGACGGTGAGCAGGTTTCGTTGCGCTGCGGCCAGTCGGTCTGGCTGCCGGCGGCCGACCCGCCGGTCCGGGTCCGCCCACTGGGTGGCCTCCGCTCGCAGCTCTTCCGGGCCACCCCCGGCGTCTGCGAGGACTGAGCTTTTCGTGAGCCGTGAAGGCCCCCTTACCAGCTGTGAGAGCCGGTAAGGGGGCCTTCACGGCTTTGAGCTGTGCTCCCGGCTCCAGCCGACCTGTGTGTGTTCCGTGTGGTGCTCTTCTCCACTATCACCCGAAGGGGTGGTTCTGCTGCCCCGGACTATCCGATAGCCGAGGAGAAAGAGCTTGTGACTTCCTATCCCGATGCCGCCGTCGTGGCGGCGCCGGTTTCCCGGCCTGGCACCCTGCTCGCCGCCATCGGCGTCGCCGTTGTTTCGGCGGTCGCCGGCATCGTCGAGGGTGTGTTGTTCTTCGCCGGTGGGCGCGAGCTGGCGCTCGATCTGGCCGCCAAGGCGATCGCGACGATCACCGGTGCGGCGCCCGAGTCCGTCAAGGCCGACGGCGGCGCGCTGCTGGCCGCCAGCGTCGACGAGGTGCAGTCCACGCTGCAGGCGCGCGCGGTCGTCGCGATCGTCTTCGGTGCGCTGATGCTGGTGGTGACGCTGCTGATGCTCGGTGGCTCGACCTGGTCGCGCGTACTCGTGACGATCGCCGGGCTGCTGAACGCCGGCGTGGCGCTCCGGATCGCCACCGACATCGAGGGCAGTACCGGCGCCATCCGCGGGGCCGCCTGGGCGGCCGTCGCCACCGGCGTGCTCGTCGTGGTGCTGGCGTGGCTGCCCCCGAACAACCGCTACGCCAAGGCACGCAAGGCCCGCTAGCCGCACTGGGGGTGACGCCGGTCCCAGCGCCCGGCGTCGTCAACGGCTGCGTTCCCTGTACTGGGGTGGTGTCGCTGAGGGGGCGGCACCACCCCGTTTTTCAGCCGACCGGTTGGGCCAGCGCGAGCAACGCCCGGCTTAGCGCCGCCGCGCTCGCGTCTCGTGGGTTGGCCAGCTTCGCTGCTTCGGCAGCCGCTTCCGCCGCTTCTCTCGACGCACCCGTCACGTCGTAGGCGCGATGAAGCACCTGCCAGGTGAGACCCACCGCGGCCCGGCCGCCCATTTCCCGGAACTCGTCGAGACAGCCGTGCAGCACCGGGATCGCCCGCGCCGCACGGCCTTCGCCGATCCAACCGGCCGCGAGTGCTCGCGTACAAGACAATTCGCGCGGCCGTTCGTCCAGTTCCCTGGCCAGTTCGCGGGCTTCGCCGTAGGCCTCGACCGCAGTCTCACGTTCGCCGCGCAACGCCTCGATCGCGCCGAGGGTCCGCAACGACTTCGCGAGCGTCGAGCGGGCCATCGTAGTGCGGAGCAGGCCGACGGATTCGCCGATCGCCGCCGCGGCTTCGGCCGGTTCGTCGTTCAGCAGCAGCGACCACGAAACCCCGTGCAGCGCAACGCCGATCTGCCGGGGATCGCCGGACCTTCGGGCCTGCGCGAGCCCCGCGCGGTCGACGTCCAGCGCCTCGGTCACCCGGCCGAGGCGGTGCAGCGCCGCCGATTCCGCGGCACTGAGCCAAACCTGCGCGGCCCCCTCACCGTCCACAGTGCACAATTCGCGAGTGTCAGCCGCGGTCTGCAACGACTCTTCGGCCCGGCCGAGCCCGATCAAGCAGTGCGCTAGGTTCGCCGAAACCCAGACCCTCGTCCCGCGTTCACCGTGCTCCTCCAGCTTCTTCGCACAATCGCGGTACCCGGTCGCGGCTTCCTCGTACTGCCCGCGCGCGTGCCGCAGCAACGTCAGGTTCGCTTCGGCGATCACGGCCGTCCGCGCGTCCGCGTTCGCCAGCACGGTCTCCCACGAGGCTCGCATTTCCGCGTAAAACCCATGCAGGTAAAGGTAAACACTCAGCCGGTCGAGCAGCCAGACCGCGTCCTGCCGGCGACCCAGCGCACACAACGTCTGAATCAGCACGGCGAGATTGGCGCGCTCGGCGGCGAACCACAGCTCCGGCCGGGCCAGCAGCCGCGCGACCAGGTTCGCGGGCAACGTCTGCGCCGGCGGGTCCCCGGCGATCGCGGGCATCGGCAACGTCCGGGGCAGCGCCGCGGCGGCCGCGTCCGCCAGTGCCAGCGTCGCGTCGATCGCCGCGTTCACTCCGGACATGTTGTCGCCGGACGCGTCGAGCTCGGTGGCGTAGAGCCGGACCAGGTCGTGCAGCCGGTAGCGGTCCCCGCTGGTCGCCTCCAGCAGGCTCGCCTCGACGAGCTCGTCGACGGCGTCGTCGGCCGCCGGGTCGTCGATCAGCGTGGTGACCGCCCACACCGGCAAGTCCAGGTTGCGGCAGCGCCCGATCAACCGCAGCGCCCGGCGCGCCAGCGGCCGCAGTGCCTGGTAGCTCAGGGCGATACTGCTTCGGACGCCCAGGTCGCGGACCGTCAGCTCGTCGAGGCGGCGGACCTCGTCCTCGAGCCGGTCGGCCAGCTGGGCGAGCCGCAGGTGCGGGCGGATGGCCAGCCTGCTGCCCGCGATCCGCAGCGCCAGCGGGAGGTTGTCGCAGGCCGCGGCGATCCGGGCGGCGTCGGCGGCCTCGGCGCTGACACGCTCACCGGCGAGCGCTTCCAGCAGCCGCACCGCTTCCGCGTCTGACAGCGGCTCGAGTGCCAGCCGTCGCGCGCCTGCCAGCCCGCTGAGCCGCCAGCGGCTGGTGACCAGCACCGCACACCCCGGCGTCCCGGGTAGCAGCGCTCGCACCTGGTCCGGGTCGGCGGCGTCGTCGAGGACCACCAGTACCCGGCGGTCGGTCAGCCTGCCGCGATACACCGCGGACCGGGCTTGGACGTCGTCCGGGATGGCCGGGCCGGTGACGCCGAGCGCGCGCAGCAGATCCGCCAGGACGTCACCGATCGGGCGAGCCTCGAGCGGCACGAACAACTGGCCGTCCGGGAACTTCGCGCGCAATCGGTGCGCGGTGCGGACGGCGAGCGCGCTCTTCCCGGCGCCAGGCTCACCGCTGAGCACGGCGACCGGCACGCCCGGCCCGTCGAGCAGCGCGGTCAGTTCGGCGAGCTCGGCGTCGCGCCCGGCGAAATCGGCGATGTCCGGTGGCAGCTGGCACAACGGCCACACCGACGCGGGCCGGGGGACGGGGTCCTCACCTCGGAGGACCGCGGCGTGCACCCGCCGGACCTCCGCGCCCGGCTCGACGCCGAGCTCCTCGATCAGGGTGGTCCGCAGCCGCCGGTAGATCTCGAGGGAGTCGCTCTGCAGCCCGGCCCGGTGCAGCGCGATCATCAGCTGCGCGGCGAGGCGCTCCCGCAGCGGATGCTCGGTGATCATCGCCTTCAGCTCGCCGGTCAGCTCCCCATGGCGCCCGGCCGAGAGCTCGGCGTCCACACAGTCCTCGAAAACCGCGAGCCGCTCCGACTCCAGCCGCGCGACGTCGGCGTCCAGCCGCGGCACGTGCAGCCCGGCGAGCACCGGCCCGCGCCACTGCGCCAGCGCGCGCCGCAGGTGCCCCGACGCGCCGACGGCGTCCCCCGCCCGTGCGGCGGCCTGCCCGGCGATCGTGGCGGCGCGGAAGATCAGCAGGTCCAGCTCGTCCGGCGCGACCCGCAGCCGATACCCGAGCGGCCCGTTCTCGATGACCAGGCCGTCGATCCGGTCGCGCAGCCGCGAGACGTAGGTGTGCAGGTTGGAGGTGTACGACTTCGGCGGCAGGTCCGGCCACAGCGCCTCGACCAGGACATCCACGTGGACGTACTGGTTGGCGTTGAGCAGCAGGACCGCGAGCAGCGTCCGCTGACGTTCGCCGCGGAGCACCGGCCAGTGCCCCGGCGGGCTTTCGATGGCGAGCGGACCGAGCACGGCGAAGTACGCCATGTCACCTTCCCCAGTCTGGTGAGCAGGGAGAGCAACGGTAGCGGAGAGGTACGACAGAAACGCCGTGGCCTGAAGGCCATTGGGTGCGTTGGACGCACCGGAGGCCGCATTGGCGGCATCACGGCGACCCGAACTTCATCCGAAATGGAGCTTTTATCCGAGATTCGAGTGGTGCGAAGAGCCCCTTAAGTACGCCGAGTGGGCTATGCCGTCATTCCACGGGCTGAAGCGATCAACGGCTCCCAAACAGCGCGAATGTCGTGGGGCAACACGAGTTCTGCCCATAGATCGACCAGGAGCGCGCCGTCGACATACGCCAGCACGTCCTCCGAAGTTCCTTCGCGCAGCACGATCTCGTACACCCTGGCTCGCTGCGCACGATCGGCGAGGTCGAAGTGACGTCCTGGATCCGACCAGTTCAGCTCGACCGGCAAGACCACCACAGCCAAGGCCTTCGTCAGCGCCAGGCGCGGCAGCGCGGTGGGCACATCGAGGGTCCGGCCTCGTTCGGAGACCTGGCGGGAGAACGTGATCCGTGGGTTCAGGGCGAGATCGAATCCCGCCGCGGCGAGCAGCCGCGTGGCGGTCTCCAAGGTCGGCGACTTCCGCCCGTGCTCGTACGCGGACAGGGTCGGCCGCGACGTGTGGGCCAGGTCGGCCAGTTCGCGCTGGCTCAGTCCCGCCGTCCGCCGGGCCTCGACGACCAGGTTCACCACGCCACCTCCAGGTATCCGATCGGATACTACCAGCACGAGCGGTCCCACGCGGGGAACCGTCGGTGGTCCTCTAGGCTCCAAACCGGCAATTCGGGAACGTCGGCAAGGGGAGCGGCTGTGTCAGCTGGAGGCGGAACCAAGGCGATCGTCGCCGCGCTCGGGGCGAACGCCGGGATCGCGGTCGCGAAGTTCGTCGGCTTCCTGGTCACCGGGTCGTCGTCGATGCTCGCGGAGTCGGTCCACTCGCTGGCCGACACGTCCAACCAGGGCCTGCTCCTGCTCGGCCACAAGACTTCGCGGCGCGAAGCGACGAAGGCGCACCCGTTCGGCTTCGGGCGCGAGCGGTACTTCTACTCCTTCATCGTCGCGCTGATGCTCTTCACGCTCGGCGCCGCTTTCGCGCTGTACGAAGGCATCCACAAGGTCATCGAGCCCGAGCCGCTCGAATCGCCGATCGTCGCGGTGCTCATCCTGATCGTCGCGATCGGACTCGAGGGCTACAGCTTCTACACCGCCATCGGCGAGTCGCGGAAGATCAAGGGCAACGTCAGCTGGTGGGGATTCATCCGCCAGGCCAAGGAACCCGAGCTCCCCGTCGTCCTGCTCGAGGACGCCGGCGCGCTCCTCGGCCTCGTCTTCGCGCTGCTCGGCGTCGGGCTGTCGGTGCTGACCGACGACCCGGTCTGGGACGGCGTCGGCACCATCGCCATCGGTGCGCTGCTGGGCGTCATCGCGGGGATCCTGATCGTCGAGATGAAGAGCCTGCTCATCGGCGAGGGCGCCACCGAGGCGGAGCACGACACGATCGTCGACGAGCTCGCCGCGGGCAAGGTCGAGCGCGTCATCCACATCCGCACCCAATACCTCGGCCCCGACGAGCTGCTGGTCGCCGCGAAGCTCGCGCTGGTGCCGGGGCTCGACACCGCCGAGGTCGCGAAGGCCATCGACGACGCCGAAGCGCGCGTGCGCGCGAAGGTGCCGAAGGCCCAGTTGATCTACCTGGAGCCGGACCTCGACCGCACCCTGGCGGAGTAACCGGCGGGCCGGTCAGGTTCTGACCCGTTAGGGTGACCTACTGCGACAAAAACACAGCCGCAGGAGGTCAACGGTGCCCGGAACGGGATTGTGGCGAACGAAATCGATCGAGCAGTCCGTCTCGGACACGGACGAACCGGACACGAAGCTCCGGAGAAATCTGAGCGCCTGGGATCTCACGGTGTTCGGGGTCGCCGTGGTCATCGGCGCCGGCATCTTCACGCTCACGGCGCGCACGGCGGGTGACTTCGCCGGGCCATCGGTCTCACTGGCCTTCGTCTTCGCCGCGATCGCCTGTGCGCTGGCGGCGCTCTGCTACGCGGAGTTCGCCTCGACCGTGCCCGTCGCGGGGAGCGCTTACACGTTCTCCTACGCGACCTTCGGCGAGTTCATGGCCTGGATCATCGGCTGGGACCTGATCCTCGAGCTCGCCGTCGGCGCGGCCGCGGTGTCCAAGGGCTGGTCGGTTTACCTGGAAACGGTGCTGGGCTACCTCTTCGGCAAGGGCACGAAGACGACGTTCGACATCGGCGGCCTGACCGTCGACTGGGGCGCGTTCATCGTCGTGGCCGCGCTCGCGACGCTGCTGGTGATCGGCACCAAGCTGTCCTCACGGGTGTCCATGGTGATCACCGGGATCAAGGTCGCGGTCGTGCTGTTCGTGATCATCCTCGGCATCTTCTACATCAAGGGCGCGAACTACACGCCCTACATCCCGCCGGGCCAGACCGGCGGGGCCGGCGAGACCGGGATCGACCAGTCGCTGTTCTCGCTGATCGCGGGCGGCGCGAGCAGCTCGTTCGGTGTGTTCGGCCTGCTGGCCGGTGCGTCGCTGGTGTTCTTCGCGTTCATCGGCTTCGACATCGTCGCGACCACCGCCGAGGAGACGCGCAACCCGCAGAAGGCCGTGCCGCGCGGCATCATGGGCTCGCTCGCGATCGTGACCGTGCTGTACGTCGCCGTGTCGCTCGTGGTCGTCGGGATGGTGTCCTACAAGGACTTGGCGACCAAGGCGGGCGACGGCAGCCACAAGACGCTCGCCACGGCGTTCTCCGCCAACGGCGTCGACTGGGCCGCGAACATCATCTCCGTCGGCGCGCTCGCCGGCCTCACCACCGTCGTCATGGTGCTGATGCTCGGCCAGGTCCGGATCATCTTCGCGATGTCGCGTGACGGCCTGATGCCGCGCGGGCTCGCCAAGACCGGTGAGCACGGGACGCCGAAGCGCGCGACGCTCGTCGTCGGCGGCCTGGTCGCCGTCGCGGCGACCTTCTTCCCGGCCGACAAGCTGGAGGAGATGGTCAACGTCGGGACGCTCTTCGCGTTCATCCTGGTCTCGGCCGGTGTCCTGATCCTTCGCCGCACCCGCCCGGACCTGCCGCGCGCGTTCCGGGTGCCCTGGGTGCCGGTGATCCCGATCCTGGCGATCCTGGCCTGCCTGTGGCTGATGCTGAACCTGACCGTGCTGACCTGGCTGCGGTTCGTCGCCTGGATGCTCATCGGCATCGTCATCTACTTCGCGTACAGCCGCCGTCACTCCCTGCTGGGCAAGCGGCAGGCTCAAGCTTCAGTTGAGGGTAAAGCCGAAGCTGTCGATTCCTGATCACCCACTCGTTCGGGTCCGGCCCACTGATCAGCGTTCGCGCTGGTCAGTGGGCCTTTTTCGACCTTCCGTTACGGTCCGTTGATCACGAACGTGTTACGGCACGCTCTCTTTTCGTGTTATAGAGGGGACCCAGTGTGAGCGCTTGAACGGGGTGCGATAACTTTCGAGCCCTCGCGTCCCACTGACGGGTTAATTACAGCCGGGTGATTGCCACGCCCAGTGGGTGCCGCGACCACAGGTGACGCCGCTTTCTTCCCGCCTCATCCCCCGTTCAGCACAGGAGTTCTGAATGCGCGTTATGCCGAGACGTTCTTTCCGAGGTGCCGCGACGGTCCTGGCAATGGCCACCGCCGCCCTCATCGGTACCGCTGGTATCGCCTCTGCCTGCTGGAGCGACGACAACCGCCCGCACCCCATCCCCGGCAAGCCGACCCCGTGCGCCGAGGGCCAGAAGGACCTCAAGCAGGGCGACGTCGAGTTCACCGGCGGCGAGGGCAAGGCCCGCCTGAACATCACGTCCGTCCACGAAGGCGTGACGATCACCCGCATCGTCGTCCAGGGTGGCGACGACGGCTTCAACGACTACACCCCGGGCAAGGGCGGACTCGAGAAGTCGGCCCCGTGGAACGACCTTCGCGCCCCGCTGAACTACAACCACAGCAAGGCCAACATCGACTCCTGGTACCTCTGCGGCACCAAGGAGAAGACCAAGCCGCCGGTCACCACGTCGAAGCCCGCGCCGACCACGTCGGTGAAGCCGACCGAGACCACCTCGGCGCCGTCCTCTTCGGAGACCACGAAGCCCGCCGCCCCGGTCGGTAACGAGTCCGGCGGTTCGGGCGGCGGCCTGGCCAACACCGGTTTCGACAACGGCTGGCTGATCGGTGTGGCGGCGCTGCTGCTGCTCGCCGGCGGTGGCCTGCTGGTCCTGCTGCGCATCCGTCGCAAGGCCGGTAGCAACTGACGCTAGGCCCGTGAACCCGTGAAGGCCCCCTTGCCGAACTCCGGCAAGGGGGCCTTCAGGATTTTGGGAAGTCACCGAACAGGGAGCCCTGTTCACCCCACGCCGGCTTGCCCAGGCCCGCGGCCATGGCGACGGCGTGGTCCCACTCGGCGTCGACGACGTAGTCCGCGTGCTTGAGCACCCCCGGGGCCCAGCGATGCCGGCCGGTCGGACCGCGCAGCGGGTCCGGCAGCCAGTGATCGCCGCCGAGGATCAGCACGCCGTTCGCGTCCGGCCGCGCCTCGACCGGCCCGCAGCCGCCTCCGGGCTGGAAGCCGATGCCGTGTAACCGCCCGTCCCGGACCTCGTGGCGCCAGGTCGTGACGCCGCCGCCGAAGATGTCGGTACCGCGGCAGAGCGCCCGCCATCGGCCGTCCAGCCTGCCGAAGAGATCCTCCAGCGACTTCTGGGTCAGCAACGCGGGGAAAGCGCGCTGGTAGCCCCATTGCAGCGGCGAACCCGCGGTCAGCACCCCGATCCGGTCGAACTCCGCCGGCGGCAGCTCCGCGGCCAGCCGGGCGGCGGCCATCACGGTGAGCAGGCTGCCGAGGTTGAAACCGGAGAGCACCACCCGTGTGTTCGGCTCCGCCAGGTGCTCGCGGGCACGTTCCGCCAGCTCGGGGACGACTTTGAGCGCGTAGCACGGGGGAACAGTCGGATGCGCGGCCCGCGGCCAGAAACAAACGAGGTCCGCGAGCGCGCCGAGGTGACGGCTGCGCTGTGGCGTCCGCGCCGCCGTGTACACGACCCGAAGCAGGCCTGCGGCGAGCGCGCCCAGTGCGAACACGCCGATGGCCGACAGTGGCCCGAACCACGGCGGCACCACGCCGAAGCCGAAGCGCAGCACCAGCAGCGCGGCCCCGCCCGCGGACATCGCGAGCGCCACGGCCAGCGCGAGGTGATGCAGATGCCGTCGTTCCCACGCCGAGCGCGCCCAGGCCGCGGCCGCGTGCGCCTCCTGCTTCTCGTCCAGCTCCATCAGCTCGACGATCTCCGGGATGCCGCGCCGCAGCCGTCGCAGCGGGACGGCCACGGCGAACCCGAGCACGCCGAGCACGGCGGCCAGCGCCAGCCCGGCACCCCAGAGCACGGTGACCAGCAGATAGGTGTCCGGCACGTGCAGTGAGCCGGCGCCGGAAAGCCGTCGCACCGCTTCGGCCAGCCCGGCGCCGAACCCGCCGCCGAGCAGGCCCGCGAGCGCCAGCACAGGCCCGGCCGCCCAGCCGCCGGCCCACGGCCGGAGCCGCCGGGGCATCTCCTGCCAGCCGGGCCGGGCCAGCAGCGCGGCCGGGAGCAGGAACAGCGCGAACAGCACGGTGATCACCACCTGCGCGGCGCCGAGGCCCTCGACCACGCCGTTGGTGCCGGGCAGGCCCTCCGGGCGCAGCGTCGCGCGTCCGATGGCCACGGCGTCCAGCACCAGGGTGAACGCGATGAGCGAGCGCCGGGCGATCGGGCCGGGGTCGCTGCCGATCGCGGCGGCCACGACGGTGGCCAGCACCAGCGCGAGCGTGCAGATCCAGGCGATCAGGTCGACCAGATCGGCGGGCATCCGGAAGGGGCCGCCGACCAGCAGCAACGCGATCGTGGCCAGCGCGGCGACCATGTGCAGCGCGCGCAGCCCCGGCGTCTCGGGGTCGGCGCGCAGCCGCAGCGGGCCGACGCGGGTTTCGTCGCTCGCGTGCACCGTCCAGTTCGCCGACGAGATGCGGTGCAGCACGAAGATCACGATGAGCAGCGGCAGGACGCCGACGGCGAGGCGCGCGGGCTCGGTGCGGACGCTGTCGGGGATCGCCGGCAGGCAGCCCGAGCCGGGGGCGAAGCACTGCGCGGCCAGCAGGTCGAGGCTGATCGCGGCGAGCTGGCCGAGCAGGAGCATGGTCAGCAGCAGCGCGCCGACCCGGAGCAGGCCGCGGCAGACCGCGCCGAGCACGGCGGAGGTGCGGCCGCGGACCGGCGGGAGCATCCAGAACGCGACGTTGGCCAGCGAGAACGGGAACAGCAGCGCCCAGGTCGCCTTCGCGGCGCCGCCGGAGGTCATGCCGTGCCAGAGGTACCCTTCCAGCGTCCGCGGGATCGAGCGGCCGAGTGCGGGCAGCACCGGGCCGGGCGCGGGGCGCCGCAGCCGGTCGGCCGGCCGGATCACCCGGCCGAGGCCGTCACCGGCGACGTCCACCGTGGCGACCGCGTCGAGGAGGTTCTCGCCGCTCGTGCCGACCAGGCCGGCGACGCGCAGTTCGACGACCCGGGTGGCCGGACCTGGGAGCGGGGACACGGGGAAGGCCTCCTGACCTCTAGGGAGTGTTGAGCGGACAACGGTAGTGTTCGGATGTCGTCGAGTCTTGGAGGAATCGCCACTATGACCCCCGAAAGCGTTGCCAAGCGGCACGAGACCCGCGGTGGCATCGAGTTCGCCGTCGCCGATCTGGAGGCCGCCGAGTTCGGCCGCAAGGAGATCCGCCTCGCCGAGCACGAGATGCCCGGCCTGATGGCGCTGCGGCGGGAATACTCGGAGGTCTACCCGCTGCGCGGGGCGCGGATTTCGGGCTCGCTGCACATGACGGTGCAGACCGCGGTGCTCATCGAGACCTTGGTCGAGCTGGGTGCGGAGGTCCGCTGGGCCTCGTGCAACATCTTCTCCACCCAGGACCACGCCGCCGCCGCGGTCGTCGTCGGGCCGCACGGCTCGACCGAGGAGCCCAAGGGTGTGCCGGTCTTCGCGTGGAAGGGCGAGTCGCTCGAGGAGTACTGGTGGTGCACCGAGCGGATGCTCACCTGGGACGGCGAGGGCCCGAACATGATCCTCGACGACGGCGGCGACGCCACCATGCTGGTCCACAAGGGCACCGAGTTCGAGAAGTCCGGGGTCGTGCCGACGCCGGACGAGAACACCTCGGACGAGTTCCGCGTGTTCCTCGAGCTGCTGCGGGTTTCGGTCGCGGCGGACACCGGGAAGTGGACGAAGATCGGCGAGGGCATCCGCGGCGTCACCGAGGAGACCACCACCGGCGTGCTGCGGCTCTACCAGCTCGCCGCGGCCGGTGAGCTGCTGTTCCCGGCGATCAACGTCAACGACGCGGTGACGAAGTCGAAGTTCGACAACCGCTACGGCATCCGCCACTCGCTGATCGACGGCATCAACCGCGGCACCGACGTGCTGATCGGCGGCAAGGTCGCGGTCGTCTGCGGCTACGGCGACGTCGGCAAGGGCGCGGCGGAGTCGCTGCGCGGCCAGGGCGCGCGGGTGATCGTCACCGAGATCGACCCGATCTGCGCGCTGCAGGCGTCGATGGACGGCTACCAGGTCCGGACGCTGGAGAACGCGCTGCCCGAGGCCGACATCGTGATCACCACGACCGGCAACAAGGACGTCGTGCTGGTCGAGCACATGGCGAAGATGAAGCACCAGGCGATCCTGGGCAACATCGGCCACTTCGACAACGAGCTCGACATGGCCGGCCTGGCGCGCTACCCGGGCATCCGCCGGATCAACATCAAGCCCCAGGTCGACGAGTGGATCTTCCCGAACGGCCGCACGATCATCGTGCTGTCCGAGGGTCGTCTGCTGAACCTCGGCAACGCCACCGGGCACCCGTCGTTCGTG
This sequence comes from uncultured Actinomycetota bacterium, assembly GCA_963762765.1. Taxonomy (GTDB): domain Bacteria; phylum Actinomycetota; class Actinomycetes; order Mycobacteriales; family Pseudonocardiaceae; genus Amycolatopsis. The sequence goes on along the minus strand of CAVXMR010000040.1, from coordinate 313,500 downwards.
ATGTCGAACAGCTTCTCCAACCAGGTGATCGCGCAGGTCGAGCTGTTCACCAAGTACGAGGAGTACGACAAGGAGGTCTTCCGGCTGCCGAAGAAGCTCGACGAGAAGGTCGCGAAGATCCACCTCGAGGCCCTCGGTGGTGAGCTGACCAAGCTCACGAAGGAGCAGGCGGAGTACATCGACGTGGACGTCGAAGGCCCCTTCAAGGCCGACCACTACCGCTACTGAGGTTCGCAGGTCAGGGCCGCCTCGACTGGGTGTCGGGGCGGCCTTCTGTCACGTTCGCGGAACTGATAGCACGAACGAGTGATGTGCTATCTTCATGGCGTGAAGCAGTTGATAACCCGGATCGACGACGAGCTGCATGCTCGGCTGAAGGCCGCGGCCGAAGCCGAGGGCCGCAGCATGAACGATCTGGTCACCGAAACGCTCCGGGACAGGGTCAAGGACAGCGAAACTCCGCAGGAGCGGCGGAAGCGCCTTGTCGCAGAAGGAAAGCTGGTCGTGTTCGAGCCGGAAGGCGAAGCGCCGGGACTCGATGAACTCGAAAGGCTCTCCAGTGGCTGGGGTACCGCGGTGAGCGAGGCACTCGAGTGGACAAGGGGTGAATGGTGACGGCGCTCTACGCGGACACAAGTGCACTGGTCGGCGCCTATCTCGCGGACGAACCGGAGCACGCGACCCTGCAGGAGTTGCTGTTCGGCGGTGAGAACCTGGTACTCACCAGTGAGCTGACCCGGGTCGAGTTCGCCAGCGCGATCACGGCGGCCAAGCGTCTCGGCCGAGTTCCGGACGCACGCCAGTTCCTGAGCCGGTTCGACGCGGACTCCCAGAGTCTGCTGGGTGTCATTCCGCTGGCTCCGCACCGGATCTTCCCGGCGGCACGTCGGCTCGTCATGGACAACTATCCGGTCCGCACACTCGACGCCGTCCATATCGCCGTCGCGATGCATGACACGGCTGAACTGACCGGTGGCGAGCAGGTCACGTTGGTGACCCGCGACCAGCGCCAGGCCGAGGCGGCGAAAGCCAACGGGCTCGCCGTGTTGTGAGGGTTAGGGCACCTCAGCAGGTCGCGGCTTTCCCCGGCTCCACGAGCACGCTGGTCGTCCGGGCCGGCCGGTCGCCCGCCGCGGGCGGCAGCGGGCAGACCCGCACCACCGGCGGGCCCGGGTCCGCGCGGTTGCCGCTGTTGTCGAACGTGATCGCACCGCCCGCGCCGAAGACCGCCTGCCCGGCCGCCGAGAACCCGCTGATCGCCGTGTTCACCTGGCTGCGCTGCACCGGCTTGCCCGAGGGCAGGGTCCGCAGCGCCTCGGAGATCGTGGTGATCGAGTCGTAGGAGTTGACCGCCCAGCCGTCGTCGAGGTGCGCCGCGTCGAAACCTGCCTCCGCGAAGGACTTCTCGAGTTCGGCGAAGCCCGGGTTGGTGTCGCGCGCCCGGTCCGCCCCGGCGACCAGCGTCGTGAGCAGCCGTACGCGACCGTCGGTGAACGTCGGCGAGCGCAGTGCGCGTACGCGCAGGTCCTCCTGCAACGCGGTGTCCTCGATCGCCCGCAGCCGCTGGCCGTCGGAGGTGCTCACCACGGTGACCGACTTCGCCGCGCACTGGCCGCTCGTGAAGGCTTCGTCGAGGTTGTACAGAAGGCGCGCGAGGTCGCTGCCTCGCGCGATGTACAGCACTGTGACGTCCTTCGGCGTTCCGCAGACGCGCTTCGCCGTAAGCGGCACCGTGCTTGCTTCGTCGGCGTCGAACTTCACCTCGGTGATCTTCCCGCCGAACTTGCGCTGCATCATCGGCAACGCCGTGCAGGTGTAGGGATCCGAGCCGCCGGTGGGCACCATGATGAAGTCGGGCTTGCCGGTGACGACGGCGGCGAGCCGGTCGATCTGCACCGAATTCCGGTACGCGACCCGGTAGTAGTAGTCCTTCCCGACGCCGCGCGGGTAGGTGATGCCCTCGTCGCACGAGGCGAAGTCCGGCTGGTCGTCGCGGGAGCCGGTCTGGTCGAAGCCCTCCGCGGTGATCAGGTCGGCCACCATCGGGATCTTCGCCGTGGCCAGCAGGTCCGTGACCTCGGCCGAGCGCTGCTGGCTCAGCCCCAGCCCGGCCACCGCGACCACGTCGGGGTTGTCGGCGAGGTCTTGCGCGACCGCCATGGCCTCGTTGTCCGGGCCGTACGCGCCGATCTGGGCCACCAGCAGGCTCATCGGGTGCAGGCAGCCGGTGCCGTTGGCCCGGCGCTGCCCGGCCGCCATGCCCTCGAGTTCGTGCACCGCGCGGCCGCCGGTGTAGCGGTCGGTCATCGTCATCACGACTCCGACGGTCACCGGGGTGCCGTTCGGGTCACACTTCTCGGCCGCGCTGTCGTTCTGCCGCTTGATCGCCTGCAGCACCGGGGTGAAGGCGTCCAGGCCGAAGTCGTAGGACCCGTCGCTCACCCCGACGCATTCGTCGCCCGCCGACCAGGCGCCGGTGTCGAACCAGCCGCAGCTGGACGCGCGGTGCAGCGGCTCACGGAAGGTCACCACGCTCGCGCCGAGCAGGACCACCACGGCCAGCACGATGAGCCGGGCCCAGTCGGTCCAGCGGTGGGGGAACTCCCGGTCCGGGCGCGGGAGGAAGAACAAGCGGTGGCGCGAGGTCACGGTCGTTTCCTTTCGCAGTGCGCTCACCAGCACCACTGCCCGTCCTGGGCGTAGCGGGTCGCACGGTCGATGAACGGCTGCTTGTCGCGGACGCCTTCGGTTTCGGCGAGCCGCAGGAAGCTGAACCAGGCGAGCTTGCGCAGCGCCTCGATGTCGGACGTCTTCGCGACGCACGGATCCCGTTCCAGCGCGGGCACCACGCCGAGCAGCGTCGTGGTGTGCCCGAGCGGGGTGGACGGCTGGCCGATTCCCTTGACACTGGCCATGTCCTGGCGTTCGCGCGGATCGGGCGTCGCGACGACGGCGTCGAACAGCTCCAGCCACTCACGCGAGGACCGCTCGGGCAGCAGCGCGGCCAGCTCGCCCGCGACCGCCGTCTTGCCGTTCAGCATCCGCTCGTGGTGCAGGCGCGCGGCGAGGTCGCCGGGGTCGATCTTGGCGCGCAGCCTGCGGAAGACGCCCTCCCAGCCGGTGCGCGCGTCCGTCCTCGCGGCCAGTGCGCGCAGGCCGAGGTACCGGGCCAGCGGATGGAGGTGGCGGTCGTCGCTTTCCGCGGCGGGGGACCAGAGTGTCGGCGAGGTGTAGAGGTTCGAGCCGATCTCGAGCGGCGGCGGCAGCAGTCCGGTCAGCGTGCTCGCCTCCCGCCAGCTCCGCGCTGCGGACAACGTGACCAGCGCCTCGACGGTGTTCTCGTCGACGTGCTTGTACGGGCTCAGGCCACGCACGAACATCCGGAGCAGGTGCTCGTCGAGCGGGAACTCCCGCTCCGGCTCCTCCTCGTCCGGCTCACGCTCGCCGAGCAGCTGGTCGAGATCCTCGACCAGCTTGCGGTTCCGCTTGATCCGCCCGAGCACCAGCTCGGTCGCCTCGGGATGGCCTCGGGTGAGCCGGTAGGCGGCGGCGCCGGTCAGCTCCGGGGTGAACCGGTCGAGGGACCGTGCCAGCTGGCGGACCTCGTCGCCGGTCAGGTCCTGGACCTCGGCCCGCAGCCACGGCCCGGGCTCGGGCCATACCGAAGCGGGTGTCATCGCCTTCAGCGACTCCGCCAGCGGACCGGCACTGGTGGTGACCACGGCGAGCGGATCGGCCAGCCGCCGGTGCCCGGCGTCTTCCAGTCCTTGCCGGACGCGCATCAGCGACCGCGCGAACGCCGTCGCCCGCGGGGTGTCGCCGTCATCGAGCAGCACGAGGACCTGCGGCGGGCGGCTGTTCACCCGTGCCCGGCTGTGGCGAAGGTCCGCCAGCAGGGCGGAGACCAGCAGGTCGTCGACGCCACGGCGATTGGCCGCGACCGTGCTCCTGGCCTGGCCGCTGAGCAGGATCAGGGTCTCTTCGTGGTCGTCGGTGAAACCCTGGTCCTGATGGCCGAACCACTCCGGCGCGTGGCCCCAGGTGAACCTCCGGATCGGCAGGACACTGAACAACCGGCCGGTGATCGCGTCCACGAGCCCCTTCGTTGCGTCGGGCGTCGCCGGCAGGCCGGGGACCTGGACCTGCGCGAAGGCCAGCGCCGCGGCCACCAGCTGGTTGAGGAACGCGACCAGGATGGGCCGCTGCCGGTAGCTGGTCAGCAGTTCCCGCAGCTGGGCGCGGGTGGTGTCGGGGGGAAGGTTGGCGTTGATGACGATCTGCGCGATCAGCGAGCGCGGAAAGGTCACCGGGTAGCCCTTCACGCCGACGCTGAGCCCCAGCATCACCAGCGTCAGCAGCGGCCGGATGGCGATGTGCTCGGTGTCGCCGTGGATCGGTGGCTGGACCAGCACCGACGGCGTCCGGTTCCGCCACTTCGCCTGGGCCTGCGCCAGGATCGACGACCGGCCCGAACCTCCGCAGCCTTCGAGCACCAGCAACGGCGGTGTGACCGGCTGCGCTTGCGGTGCCGTCAGCTGGTCTATCAGGGCGAGCAGTTCCGCTCTTCCCACGAACATCGGCGTCCCCCTCGGCCAGTTCGGCGGAGCCTGGCACTTTATCGTTCAGGAAGGCGTCTCAAAACGGGCGTTGGCAGGAAAAGGCCATACGTCATTCGTTCGGATTCAAGACCATCCATTTGTCGGCAGCTGCGACTACGCGGAGTAATGGGTTCGCCTGAGTGTCGTAGAATGGGCTGGTTCCTTGGCTGAACGAACCTCACGGCCCGGTAGGTAGTCCGGGCGGCCGGCGGCGGTGCGAACCCGTCCCGGCTCGTTGTCCCGGGATGGGCCGGGAAACCTGTTGCGGCCAGGCAGATTCGTCATGCCTGGAGGTTTCCCGATGAGCGGGGTGTTCACGCTGTACCACGACGGCCGGTTCTGGATCGGCGTCTACGAAATCCATGAGGACGGCCAGGTCCGCGCCGCCCGATACATCTTCGGCGCGGAGCCCAACAACGCCGAGCTCGCAGCTTTCGCGGCAGGGCGCGATTTCACGCGTCTCGCCGACGAAGCACGCCAGGCGCCGCCGGTGGCCGTCGAAGAACGGCCGACCGCGCGGCTCACCGCCAGGCGTCTGGCGAAGCAAGCGAAGAAAACGCAGGAGGACGTCGGAATCGGGACGGCGGCTCAGCGTGCGTTGAATGAATCCGTCGCCGAGCGCGTCGGCGAGAACAAAGCCGCCCGGAAACGCCGGCTGGCCGCCGAAGCCCTGCACCAGCGCGACCTGAAACGCCGAAAGGCCCGCGACCGGCACCGGGGCCGTTAGCTGAAGGGGACTTTCCTCTCATCAGACGAGAGGAAAGTCCCCTTCAGCTCAGTTCCACTCGACTGCCACGCCGGCCAGCCCGGGGCCCGCGTCGCGGAAGTACGCGCTCGTCACGCCGCCCATGTCGCACGGCAGCTCCTCGGCCACCACTGGCACGGCGTCGTCGCGCGCGCGGAGCTGGCGGGTGCAGCGGGCGGGCAGGGCGCTGCGGTCGAACAGCAGCTGCACCAGGTAGCCGCCGCACTGGTCGCGCAGCATGCGGTAGTACCCGGGCGACGCCGAGCCGGAGTCGTCGCGGACCTCGAAGCAGAACACGTGGATGTCGCCCTCGGCGAGCTTGCGATCGAACAGCAGCTCGGTGGCCATCGTGTCGGCGTCGGAGTTGCGGCGCATCCGGCCGGGCCGGCAGCCCTCGAAGGTGATCAGCTCGACGTCGTCGATCCGGCAGCCCGGGTCGCCGTTGTACACCGACAGATAGCGGTCCGGCCCGTGCCGCCGGGCCCGGGTGACCAGCCGGGTGTGGGCGCTGACCTGGCGATGTTCGGCGTCGAAGGTGATGGTGTCGTGCACCGCGAGCAGTTCGAGGTCGGCGTTGTAGTGGTTCGACGACGGGTACGCGCCGAGTTCGGCGAGCAGTTCCTCGACGATCGAGCCCATCTCGCCCGAGCGCAGGTCGCGGAACGAGGCGGCGGACTGGTGGCCGCGCCGGACCAGCCGCGGCCCGATCAGCACCACCAGTGAGTCGACCGGCAGCTGCAGCACGGATTCGAGCGCCCGGACCGCCGGGAGTGCTTTCGGTACCTCCGGTTGGCGCAGCCCGCGCTGCCAGTAGCTCAGTGTGGACTGTCCGATTTGGACCCCGCGCAACGCCAGGTGGGCGCGCAGCCGCGCGAGCGAGAGGCCCCGGCAGGCGATGGCCAGCCGCAATGCCTGGTGGAACTCGCCGCTGCGGAGCGCGTCGAGCAGTTCCTTGGGCAGTTCGCCGTTCACCCGGCGCGCGCCATCGACTATCACCGGAAGGTCCCCGTCATGTACCACCGCTCGTCCCTTCACCCGACCAGTGTGTGCGCTGGGCGTGAACACCGCGGAACGTTCACGTTAGCAGCGTAGAGTGGCACTGCTAACCCCCGTTCGGGGTGGTTGGCCACGTAAGCGTGATGTTCCGCGTTCCGGTACGGCCCCGGAACGGTCCGTTCGCCCGGATGGCGTTCTTGCTCCCGGTGACCGCGTTGTTCACCGTTGTGACCACCGCAGGTTCGCCCACGTTCGAGCAGGAGGCCGTCCGTGCCGGTGATCTCGATCCGGGTTCGCGCCGCACTGGCCGCGGGCCTGTCGCTGTGCCTGGTCGGACCGGCCACCGCCGGCGCCGCCAGCCTCAGCCTTCCGCCGTCCTATCAGGACTCCATCACGATGCAGGCCCAGCAGAAGGATCAGTGGTGCTGGGCGGGATCCGGCAACACCATCGCCGAGTACCACGGCGTCGATCTCACCCAAACCCGCTTCTGCCAGCTCGCCCACGGCGAAAGCGGCCAAGACTGCGCCAACCTGCCCGGCACCCTCGCCGATCCGCGGCGCGCGTTCGCCGAACTCGGCTTCGCCTCGCCGGGGACCTACCTGAACTCCCGCGTCTCGTACGCGACGATCCAGGCGCAGACCGCGGCTGACCACCCGATCGAAACCCGGATCGGCTGGCGCTCGGGCGGTGGCCACATGCACGTGGTCTACGGCTACGACACCAGCAATCAATGGGTTTACTGGGGCGACCCGTGGCCGGCGAACCACCGCTACAACTGGTCCACCTACGGGTATTACGCCCAGAATTCGTCGTTCACCTGGACGCACACGCTCACCGGGATCTCCCGATGAGCGGGCGGGTAGTCGTACTCGCCGTGCTGACCGGCGCGGCGCTGCTGATTTCGGCCCCTGGCGCTGGCGCGGCGCCGGCCGCCGGCATCAGCAGCGCCGACGCCGCCACCGCTGTGAACGTCGCCGCGGCCCCGGCGTTGCGGGCGGCACTGGTCCGGTTCTTCGCCCAGGCGCCGGGTGCGCAGAAGAACGCCGCGCCCGTCACCGTGCAGGTAGGTAACGAAGGCGTTGCGGTCTACGACCTTTCGCCGTCCTTCGTCGGCGGAGCGCCCGGAGCCGCGGTTGGCGACTTCGCGTACTTCGCTGTCCCGGCACGTGCTTCCGACGGCCGGTCCGCGACGGTGTGGTCCGTCCGCGGCCCGAATGGCTGGGAAGTAGGCAACATCGCGTCCGGCGACGACGAAACCGCCTTCGCGAAGAGCCTGCCCGCGGGCGCGCAGCTGCTGCGGGAACCCCAGACCGACTCCTGGTATTCGGTCCACGACGGCCTCGTGACGCGGCTCGGCACCGGCGAGACCGTCACGCTCGCGGAGTATCAACGCGCGGTCTCCGGGCGGTACGCGGACAAGTTGCCCGGCTCGCTCTACGCGAGCCAAGGCGAAGCGGGCGGCTACGGCAGCACCGGCCAGGTGATGCCTCGCGGCGACGGCGGACCCGCGCCGGAGAGCCACGACACCGGCGTCATCCCGCTGCTGATCCTGGCCGGGGTGCTCCTGGTGGCCGGTGCCGGATACGCGCTGCACCTGCGGCGCCACCCCGCATAAGACGTGCCGGCGGGCCTGGTGTCGATCCCCTTCCACCGGGCCTGCCGGCCAACCACGATAATGACCGCGTGGGACGTCTCGTGGTCATCGAAGGTCTGGACGGCGCGGGCAAGCGCACACTGACCGAAGGTCTGACGTCCCGGCTGCATGCGGCCGGGGCGACCGTGACGACGCTGGCGTTTCCCCGGTACGGCAAGAGCGTGCACGCCGATCTCGTCCGCGAAGCACTCCACCGCGGCCACGGCGACCTCGCCGATTCCGTCTACGGCATGGCGATGCTGTACGCGCTCGACCGCAGCGGCGCGGCCGACGAGATCCGCGCCCTGCGCGCGGCACACGACGTCGTCCTGCTGGATCGCTATGTCGCTTCGAACGCGGCGTACGCCGCCGCGCGGCTGCGGCAGGACGCCGCCGGCGAAGTCGTGAAGTGGGTCTGGGAGCTGGAGATCGACCGCTTCGGCCTGCCTCGCCCGGATGCCCAGCTTCTGCTTCGCGTGTCGCCGGAAGTGGCGGCGGAGCGGGCACAACGGCGTGCGGTGGCGGAGGCGGACCGCGAGCGCGACGCCTTCGAGACCGATGACGCGCTGCAGCAGCGGTGCGCGGCGGTGTACGACGAACTGGCGGCCTCGAACTGGCTCTCGCCGTGGCACACGCTGGACGGGGTGGCGGGGGTGGATCTGCCGGGGCTGGTGGGCACGCTGCTCGGCTAGCCGCGGGTAGGGCCTCGTGAGCGTTGCGGGCGGTTAGAACCGCCCGCAACGCTCACGAGCCCGTCGGCAGGTCCCCCTCGCTTCACCACGCCACCTTTGACCTACCCCTCAATAACCCGCAGCCGGGTCATTTCCGGGTCGAACAGCGGTTCCGCGGCGACGACGGCGGGGATCCGCTCGCCGAAGTACTCGATCTCCACCGGCGTCCCCGGCGTAGTCAGCGCAACCGGGAGCCAGGCGTACGCGATGTTCGCACCCACGGTGTAGCCGTAGGCGGCACTGGTGACGTACCCGACCGGACGGCCGGACGCGAACACGGGTTCCTTGCCCAGCACCAGGTTCTCGGCGATCAGGCACGTCAGCTTTCGGGTGGTAGGACGGTTTAGCGCGTCCCGGCCCAGGAAGTACCCCTTGCCCCGCCGGACGGCGAAGCCGAGGCCGGCCTCGTCCGGGCTGTGCTCGGCGGTGACGTCGACGCCCCACGAGCGGTAGCCCTTCTCCAGCCGCATGCTGGTGAACGCCTCCCGGCCGGCCGCGATGATCCCGTGCGGCTGCCCGGCTTCCCAGAGCGTGTCCCACAGCCGGCGGCCCTGGTCGGCGGTGGTGTAGAGCTCCCAGCCGAGTTCGCCCACATAGGACAGTCGCAACGCGACGACCGGGACGTTCCCGACGTAGGCCTGCCGCGCGCGGAAGTATCCCATCGCCTGATGCGAGAAGTCCGTTGTGGACAGTGGCTGGAGCACCTGCCGCGCGAGCGGTCCCCACAGCCCGATGCAGCACGTGCCGGACGTCGTCTCGTGCAGCTGGACCGAGCCGTCGCCGGGCAGGTGTCTTCGCAGCCAGTCGAGATCGAGGTTCCCGTTCACGCCGACCTGGAACCGGTCGGCCGCCAGCCGCGCCACCGTAAGGTCGCTGCGGACGCCGCCGTCCTCACCGAGCAGCAGTGTGTAGGTGACCGCGCCCGGCGGCTTGTCGAGCTGGTTGGTCGTCATCGTCTGCAGGAACGGCAGGGCGCCGGGGCCGGTGACCTCCAGCCGTTTCAACGACGTCATGTCGAACAGCGCGACCCGCTTGCGCGCCACCAACGCCTCGGCGCCGCCGATCGGCGACCAGAACCGCGCGGCCCAGCCCTCACGCGGCGAAACCTCCGCCACCTCGGGCAGGTTTTCGTTGGCCTGGAACCACTGCGGCCGCTCCCAGCCGTTCGCCTCCAGGAAGTACGCGCCGAGCGCGGCCTGGCGCTCGTAGAACGGGCTGGTCCGAAGTGGACGGGGCTGCTCGATCGGCTGCAGCGGGTGGACGACGTCGTAGACCTCGACGAAGCTCTGGCAGCTGCGCGTGCGCACGTAGTCCGGCGCGAGCTGGACCGGCTCGAATCGCGCGAGGTCGCAGGTGTGGACGTCCAGCGTGGGCTGCCCGTCGACGAGCCAGCGCGCCAGCTCGCGCGCGACCCCGGCCGAGTGCGTGATCCAGACGGCCTCGGCGAGCCAGAAGCCGTCGAGATCCGGGTGCTCGCCGAGCAGCGGCATGCCGTCCGGGGTGAAGGAGAACAGGCCGTTGACGCCGGATTCGACCTTGGCATCGCCCAGCGCGGGCAGCAGGTCGGCGGCCGCGGCCCACGACGGCTCGAAGTCATCCGGGGTGAACGGCAGTTCGGAACGGGTGACCACGTCCACCGGCATCGGCCGGTGCCCGTACGCGCCGACGCCGAGCCGGTCGACGTGCTCGCGGAAGTACAGGTCGGCGTCCTGATGACGCAGGATCGGCTTGCTGGCCTCGGTGAACTCGTCGTTGTGCCCGGTCAGCGCGGTCAGCGGCGTCGTGCGCGCGTACTGGTGCGCCATCGGCAGCAGCGGCACGGCGAGGTCGACCAGCTTGCCCACTTCCGGTCCCCACATCCCGGCGCACGACACGACGACGTCGGCGCGGAACCGGTCCGTCTCGGTGACGACGGCGGTGACGCGTCCGCCACCGCGCTCGATCCCGGTGACGCGTTGCCCGCCCAGGAACTTCGCGCCGCGCTCCATCGCTCGTCGCGCCTGCGCTTCGGCTGCGCGAAGCGGCTTCGTCAGGCCGTCGCCGGGGATGTGGAACCCGCCGAGCACCTTCGCGGGGTCGAGCAGCGGATGCAGGTCGACGCACTCCTCCGGCGAGCGAAGGTAGCTCTTCACGCCCCAGGACGTCGCCCAGCCGTGCCGCCGCTTCAGGTCCGCCAGGCGCTCCGGCGTCGTCGCGACCTCGAGGCCGCCGACGGGGTTGAAGCACCACCGGCCGTCCAGCGTCAGGCCGCCGTACTTGGCCACGGTGTACTTCGCGAACTCGGTCATCGTGCGGTCCGGGTTGGTCTGGAAGACCAGACCGGGCGCGTGCGCCGTCGACCCCGTCGTGAACAGCGGACCCTGGTCGAGCACGGTGACGTCGGTCCAGCCGCGTTCGGTGAGCTCGTCGGCCAGCGCGCAGCCGACGATGCCCGCGCCGATGACGACCACACGGGGCCGTGCTGCCATCGCGGCTCCCTCCGGGGTTGCGCCTGGAGCAACAACGTGCGTTATGCGCGACGTCGTGTCAAGCACCCGAAAGGGGTGACGCGGCTAGTCCCGGAAGTAGCCCAGCTGTGCCGAAAGTTCTTGCGCCGCTTCGGTCATCGGCCGCACGATCTGCTTCATCCGCTGCTTGGACAGCCGGTACGACGGCCCGGACGCGCTCATCGCGGCGACGACATCCCCGCCGGGGCCCTGGATCGGCACGGCGACCGCGTGCATGCCGAGCTCCAGCTCCTCGAAGCAGGCCGCGAAGCCGTCCTCCAGTACCCGTTCCAGCTCGGTGGCCAGCTCGTCCGGCTCGACCATGGTGCGCGGGGTGTACTGCTCGAGCTTCCGCTTGAGCACGCGCTTGCGCTCGGTCTCGCTCATGTACGCCAGCAGGACCTTCCCGCTCGACGTCGCATGCAGCGGAGTGCGCTGGCCGGTCCAGTTCTGTGTGGTGATCGCCGCCGAACCGCGGGCCTGGCTGATGTTGATCGCGACGCCGTCGTCGGCGACCGCGATGTTGACCGTCTCGCCGAGCTCCTCGGCCAGCGCCTGGCAGGTCGCGCGGCCGAGTTTCGCCAGGTCCATCCGCCCGGTGGCGGCGCCGGCGAGGCGGACGACGCCGAAGCCGATCGCGTACTTCCCGCGTTCGCCGAGCTGCTCGACCAGGCCTCTGTTCTCCAGGACGCTCAGCAGGCGCGACGCCGTCGACTTGTGCACGCCCAGCTCGCCCGCGATGTCCGTGATTCCTGTTTCGCCGTTGCGTGCGAGGAGTTCCAGCACGCTGATCGCGCGGTCGACCGACTGCACCTGGCTCTGTGTTGCGTTGCCCGAGTCCTGGTTCCGCATCACGCAACACTATCCGTTTCGCCCCGTTCGCATCGGCTGAGTGGGGGAATCGCTTGACGACGGGCCGAGCGAAGCCTGATTGTTGCGCAGGAAGCGCAGCGTCGCGCGATGCGCAACATTTTCGAAGTTCGCCGACAGTCCGTCACCTGTTCCCGGAGGCCCTGATGATCCGAGCCTGCGCCATTGCCGACCTGCCCCAGGGCGAATCCGTCCGGCTCGACGGCCCGGAGCCGATCGCGGTGTTCCACACCGAAGCCGGGTTCTATGCGATTGGGGACACCTGCACCCATCAGGACGCCTCGCTGGCCGACGGCTGGCTCGAAGGCTGCTTCGTGGAGTGCCCGCTGCACGCCGCAATGTTCGACCTTCGCACCGGCGTCCCGACGTGCCTGCCCGCGAAGGAAGCCGTGCGCACCTACCCGGTGATCGTCACCGACGGCGTCGTCTACGTCGACGCCGTGGTCCCGGCCCCTGCTTAAAGACCCACCTCGCAGGTCCGTGAAGGACTCCTTACCGGCTGTGAGAGCCGGTAAGGAGTCCTTCACGGACCGTCCATCGGCCACCCGGATGGAGCAGGATGCGGACTCGATCTTGATCTTTCTGGTGGTCAAACGTGCGGGTCGTGCGTCCGGCTCGCGGAACTAGTGCGAATATGTGGGTTATGAAGGCACGTGTCTTGGTGGTCGACGACGACCCTGCGCTCGCGGAGATGCTCACCATCGTGCTCCGTGGGGAGGGGTTCGACACGGCGGTGGTCGCCGACGGCTCGCGCGCGCTGCCCGCGTTGCGCGAGCTGAAGCCCGACCTCGTCCTGCTCGACCTCATGCTGCCCGGGATGAACGGCATCGACGTCTGCAAGGCGATCCGCGCCGAGTCCGGGGTGCCGATCGTCATGCTCACGGCGAAGAGCGACACCGTCGACATCGTCCTCGGGCTCGAGTCCGGCGCGGACGACTACGTGGTCAAGCCCTTCAAGCCGAAGGAGCTGGTCGCCAGGGTCCGCGCCCGGATGCGCCGCACCGAAGCCGAGCCTGCCGAATCGCTGACCATCGGCGACCTGGCCATCGACGTCCCCGGCCACGAGGTCACGCGTGAGGGCAAGGCGATCCCGCTGACCCCGCTGGAGTTCGACCTGCTGGTCGCGCTGGCGCGCAAGCCGCGTCAGGTGTTCACCCGCGAGGTGCTGCTCGAGCAGGTGTGGGGTTACCGCCACGCCGCCGACACCCGGCTGGTCAACGTCCACGTGCAGCGGCTGCGGTCCAAGGTCGAGAAGGACCCGGAACACCCCGAGGTGGTGTTGACCGTTCGCGGCGTCGGGTACAAGGCCGGCCCGCCGTGATCGGCCGATGACGAAAGCCGGCCGCATCGACCGGCTCCCCGCGTTCGCGCGCTCGACGGCACGCCTCATCAGGCGTGTCGTCGTGTTCGCGCGCCGTCGCTCGATCGCGTTCAACGAGCTCTGGAAGCACTCGCTCCAGTTCCGCGTCACCGTTTCGACGCTGGCGCTGTCGTCGGCCGTGGTGTTCGTGCTGGGCATGGTCCTGCAGAACCAGATCACCGAGCGGCTGCTGGACACCAAGCGCATCGCGGCCATCGCGCAGACCCGCGCGGCCGCCGACACCGCCGCTGGTGAGCTCGTCGGTCTCGGCGGCGAAACGCGCGAGGCCATGCAGAACCGGCTGGCCAACGCGCTCAAGAAGATCGCCAGCACGCCGAGCAGCGAGGACGCCGCCGGCTCGGCCGCCGGCACGTTCATCCCGGTGCTCGCCAGCGGCGGACGCGATCAGGCCGGCGCGGATCCGGTGTCGGCGGGGCCGTTCCAGAACGTGCCGCCGCGGTTGCGCCAGTTCGTCGAGTTCGACCAGCTCAGCTACCTCGAGCACACCACCACCGACACTTCCGGCGTCCGCACGACGTACCTGATCGTCGGCACCCCCCTCAACACCGTGGCCAACCCGCTGCAGCTGTACTTGTTGTTCCCGCTCACGACCGAGCAGAACACCGTGTCGACGGTGCAGAACACGCTGCTCGTCGGCGGCCTCGTGCTGCTGTTGCTGCTGGCGGGCATCACGAACCTGGTCACCCGGCAGGTGGTGCGGCCGGTCCGCTCGGCCGCCGCGGCGGCCGAGCAGTTCGCGGGCGGCGACCTCGACCAGCGCCTCGCCGTGCTCGGCGAGGACGACCTGGCCAAGCTCGCGGTGTCCTACAACGAGATGGCCGCGAGCATCCAGCGCCAGATCCGCCAGCTCGAGGAGTTCGGCGGACTGCAGCGCCGGTTCACCTCCGACGTCTCCCACGAGCTGCGCACGCCGCTGACCACGGTCCGGATGGCCGCGGACGTCCTGCACGCTTCGCGCGAGCAGTTCCCGGCCGGGCTCGCCCGCTCCACCGAGCTGCTCGTCGACGAGCTGGACCGGTTCGAGGCACTGCTCGGCGATCTGCTGGAGATCAGCAGGCTGGACGCGGGTGTGGAGGAGCTGGCCGCCGAGTTCATCGACGTCCGCCCGATCGCCACCCGCGCGGTCGAGCAGGTGCGGGTGATCGCCGGCAACGCGGGCAGCTCGGTCGAGCTGGTGCTGCCGGATGACGTGGTGGCGGCCGAGGTCGATGCCCGCCGTGTCGAGCGGATCCTGCGGAACCTGCTGGCCAACGCCGTCGACCACAGCGAGGGCAAGCCGGTGGTGCTCACCGTCGGGGCCAGCGAGACCGCGGTCGCGATCACGGTCCGGGACCACGGCGTCGGCCTGCGGCCCGGCGAGGCCGAGCTGGTGTTCAACCGGTTCTGGCGCGCTGACCCCTCGCGCAACCGGCGTACCGGCGGCACCGGGCTCGGGCTGGCGATCAGCCAGGAGGACGCCCGGCTGCACGGCGGATACCTCGACGCCTGGGGCGAGCTCGGCCGCGGCGCCTGCTTCCGGCTTGTGCTGCCGCGCGAGCAGAACGTCCCGGCGGGCGAGCCGCCGCTGGTGCTGCCGCCCGCCGACCACGTGCCGACCGAGCTGGGGGTGCAGCTCGGCCTCATCGAGGTCCAGCCTGCCCCGGACGCGATCCTGGCCGAGCGGGAAGAGGTCGGCCAGTGAAGCGTCTTTTCGTGCTGCTGCTGAGCGTGCTGCTGGTGGCGGGCTGCGCGAACATCCCGCTCGAGTCGCAGCCGGTGGTCGTCTCGGGGGACCGTCCGGGTCCGGCCTCCGGCGGCGACGCGCCCGACCCGCCGCAGGACACAGACCCGCTGAGCCTGGTCCGAGGGTTCGTCAACGCCGCCGTCCAGCCGCTGCAGGGATACGCCGCCGCTCGCGCGTATCTCGACGACGACGGGCGCGCGAACTGGCGGCCGTCGCCGGGGCTGACCATCATCCAGAACACCTTCGGCACGGTCTACGACCCGAGCCCGTCGCCGGACGCGAACACGATGATCGTCAACGTCCGCGGGATCATGACCGGCCAGCTCGGCCCGGACAGCGCGTTCGTGCCGCGGTACGAGTCGTTCATGCTGCCGGTGAAGGTGCACAAGCAGGCCGACGGCCGGTGGCGGATCCAGAACGCGCCACCGGACCTGCGCGTCACTGAAGACAACTTCGCCGCGAACTTCACCAAGGTGGCGGTCAACTTCCTCTCGCCGGACACCGGCGCGTTCGTCCCCGATCTGCGTTACGTCGTGGCGAAGCCGCAGGCGGGGCTGCCCAGCCGGGTGATGAACCTGCTGCTGGACGGGCCATCGGCGGCGTTGCGCGGCTCGGTGCGGAACGTGCTGCGCGAGGCGGGCGACCAGGTGGCCGTCGACACGAACATCAAGAGCCTCGACGACGGGACCCTGGTGGTGCCCTTGACCGGGCTCACCGGCGTGAGCGACCAGACGCGGAACCTGATCGCGGCGCAGATCGTGCTTTCCCTGCAATACGTCGCCGGGCAGACGCGCATCCGCATCCTCGCCGATGGCGCGCCGCTGGTGCAGGGGCAGCAGGACTGGCGTCCGAGCGAGCTGCCCGCGTACGCCGCTTCGCTGGGGCCGAACTCTTCGCTGCTCGGGCTGATGACCGTGGACGGCCGGGTGCGCTCGCTCGGCGACGGCGCCCCGGTGCCGGGGCCCGCGGGCAACGGCAGCATCAAGGTGCTGAGCGCGGCGCAGTCGGTCGACGGCAGGCGGCTCGCGGTGGTCGAGCAGACCCCCGGCGGGGTGCGGCTGCGGATCGGCGACCTCGGCCACGACCTGCTGCCCTCGCTCACCGGCAGCACGATGAGCCGCCCGACCTGGCGGCCGGGCAGCGGCGGCGGCGAGGTGTGGACGGTGCTCGACCAGAACTCGGTGGCCCGGCTGGTCCTCGCCCCGAACGGCCAGTGGACGCCGCTGGTGGTGAACTCGGCCGACCTGACCGCGCTGGGCCAGATCACCGAACTCCGGTTTTCCCGCGACGGCTCCCGCGTCGCCGCGGTGGTCAACGGGTCGCTCGTGGTGGCTTCGGTGGTCACCAGCAACGACTCGGTGGCGCTGCGCGAACCGCGGCGGCTGCAGGAACACGACCTCAAGGAGGTCGTCGACGTCGACTGGCTGAGCCAGGAAATGCTGGTGGTGTCCACGCTGTCGCCGTCGCAGCCGGTGGTCCGGGTGGGAGTGGACGGGCAGCGGATGGACCCGTACAACAGCTCCAACCTGACCCCGCAGGTCCACGGCGTGACGGCCGCGCCGGGCCGCCCCATCGTGGTGGCGGACGACTTCGGCCTGTGGATCGCCTCTGAGCTGGGCGAAGTCTGGCGCCCGCATGCGCACTCGGCTGCGCGGGCCGACCCGTTCTACCCCGGCTGAGGCTTCTGGGCTCGGCCCCTCGTGAGTGGTAAGTGTCGTTCTAACGTCACTTACCACTCACGACCCCTGTGCTCGCTTGAGCCTGCCTACCCCGGCAGGCTTGTGCACCGCCGCTGGGTCGGGCTGGCCTGGCCGACCTGGCGGCGCAGCCTCAGCCGTCCCACCGACCACACCAGACCCTCCTAACCACTCACGAGACCCTCGCTGCATCCGCCGAGGCTGCCGGCCGGAGCGAGCCCGGAAACTGTCGGTGGTGGATGCTTCACTCTCTGTGTGCTGAAACTTCTGCTTGATCTGCTGCTCCCCACCCGGTGCGCCGGCTGCGGAGCCTTGGGCGCGGCCTGCTGCCGGGCATGTTTCGACGTCTGGGGCAGCCTCCGCGAAGTGACCCGAACCCCGACGTCCGGGCTGGTGCAGGTGTTCGCGCTCGCGCGCTACCAAGGCGTGGCGAGAAGGCTGCTCATCGCCTACAAAGAACGCAACCGCCGGGATCTCGCCCCGGCGCTCGGCCACGCGCTCGCCGAAGCCCTCCTCATGCTGCCGGGAAAAGGCCCACCGTTCTGCCTCGTGCCGGCGCCCAGCCGGAGGACGGCGTCCAGGGCGCGAGGCGGGCCGCACGTCGGCAAGCTCGCCGACCTGGCCGCCGAGACGCTGGCCGGAAGCGGGATCGACGTTGCGGTAGCGCCTGCCCTGGCCATGACGAGCGGAGTCCGGGACGCCGTCGGCCTCGGTCGGGAGGAACGCGCCGCCAACCTCGCCGGCCGGATCCGGTTCCGCGGTGACGCGCGGCCGCCGCCCGGGGCGGCCGTCGTGGTGCTGGACGACGTGGTGACGACCGGAGCCACCGCCGCGGCGTGCGTGCGCGTGCTCGAAGCCAACGGGATCGAGGTGGATGCGGTGTTGACGCTGCTCGCGGCCGGGTGAAGACGGGGTCACCTACACGAGTGATAGGTCACGGGAACGTCACTGGCTCCGCGGCCGTTGTCAGAACATGAGGGAACGGATCTTGGTCGCCCGGGCGCTGCGCCACTCCACCGGAGTGGCGGCTGTGCTGGACGGCTTCGTCACCCTCGGTTTCCGGCAGGACAAGCCACTGCGCCGTCCGTGTGAAAGCGAGCTACCCGGACCGCGCGCTACCAGCGGGTGTTTTCTGGTGTTCATCCCCGCGTCACTGCGTGGGGTGACGGAGTCCTACCCCGTGACATCCCCCGGCTCGGGGGCTGTTGTAACGGGCGTGAGGAAGCTAACGTGCTCCGCAATCAGCTATCCCCGCAGGCAGGGAGGTGAAGAGCCCATGTCCCTGGCGCCGGAGGTGCGCTGAGTCCGCGCTCGGGCATCCGGCACGAGACGTCGTGAACCGTTCCCCGAGTTCTTTTCTCAGCCCGCGATCCGGGCTTCGTCCCCGCTTTACCGGCGCCGTGTGTGAACACAACAGCTCGCAGTCATCTCCGCGAGGGAGGTCGTGTATGGACATCGTCGTTAAGGGCCGCAACGTAGAGGTGCCCGATCACTATCGGGCACTCGTCAGCGAAAAGCTGGCCCGCCTCGAGCGCTACGACAGGAAAGTCATCCGGTACGACGTGGAGCTGTTCCACGAACCCAACCGACGTCAGGCCAAGAGTTGCCAGCGCGTCGAAATCACCGGAAAGGGCAGGGGACCGGCCGTCCGCGCGGAAGCGTGTGCCGCCGACTTCTACGCAGCGCTCGATTCCGCAGTCACCAAGCTGGAAAACCGGCTGCGGAGGACACACGACCGGAGGCGCGTGCATTACGGCCGCAGTCGTCCGGAATCGGTCGCCGAGGCGACCTCGATGACGCCGGGTGGCATGTCCCCGGCCGCAACCGCCGCCAGTCCCGCCGCGCGTACCGCGGTGTTGGACGCCCCCGAAGCCGAAGAGTTCGCCAACGGTTTCGCAGCGGCGAGTGCCACGGAGATCGATCTGCCCCAGCAGCAGAGCTGGGCCGACGACGACCTGGGCCACCAGCCCGGCCGCGTCGTTCGCGAAAAGCAGCACACCGCAGATCCGATGACGGTGGACCAGGCTCTCTACGAGATGGAGCTGGTCGGCCACGATTTCTATCTGTTCAACGATTCCGAAGCGGGCCGGCCCAGCGTGGTCTACCGGCGGAAAGGCTTCGACTACGGCGTGATCCGTCTCGGCTGAGGCGGTCATAAGGAGGCTCTGTCGGGTGGCCCGTACGCATTGCGTGCGGGCCACCTGCTCGTTTGAGGCATTTGGGGGTCCAGAGGGCTCGCCCCCGGCTGGGGCCTGGGGCTCGGCCCCAGCGGGCAGAGTCATACGGTGTGTGCGCGGACCGACCTCTGTTCCCTACGATGGGGGTGGGAAGGTGGCGCCTCACGGCTGCCGCCGTGGGAAAACCTGTCCGGGACCGGCCCGGGCGCGCACATGATCAGCTAGTGAGGTCGACCGGATGGTGCTGAACCGCCTGCTCCGCGCGGGTGAGGGCAAGATGGTGAAGCGGCTGCGCAACATCGCCGAACACATCGAAACCCTCGAAGACGACGTCAAGGACCTGACCGACGCCGAGCTGCGGGCCAAGACCGAGGAGTTCCGCAAGCGGTACGCCGATGGGGAGTCCCTCGACGAGCTGCTGCCCGAGGCGTTCGCGGTGGCCAGGGAGGCGGCTCACCGGGTCCTGGGCCAGCGCCCCTACAAGGTCCAGCTGATGGGCGGTGCGGCGCTGCACCTCGGCCAGGTCTCCGAGATGAAGACCGGTGAGGGCAAGACGCTGACCTGCGTGCTCCCGGCCTACCTCAACGCGATCCCCGGCACCGGCGTGCACATCGTCACGACGAACGACTACCTCGCCAAGCGCGACTCGGAGTGGATGGGCCGCATCCACCGCTTCCTGGGTCTCGAGGTCGGCGTGATCCTGTCGGAGCAGCAGCCGGACGTGCGCCGCGCGCAGTACAACGCGGACATCACCTACGGCACGAACAACGAGTTCGGCTTCGACTACCTGCGCGACAACATGGCCTGGAGCCAGGACGAGTGCGTCCAGCGCGGGCACAACTTCGCCATCGTGGACGAGGTCGACTCGATCCTCATCGACGAGGCGCGCACGCCGCTGATCATCTCCGGCCCGGCGGACCAGTCCTCGCGCTGGTACGTCGAGTTCGCCCGGCTCGCGCCGCTGATGCAGGGCATCGACACCACGAACATGGGCTCGCGCGAGCGCGTCGAGAAGACCAACCTGATCAACTCGAAGTACCACTACGAGATCGACGTCCGGAAGCGCACGGTGGCCGTCACCGACAAGGGCGTCCGGTTCGTCGAGGACCAGCTCGGCATCGAGAACCTCTACGAGGCCGCGAACACGCCGCTGGTCGGGTACCTGAACAACGCGATCAAGGTGAAGGAACTCTTCCACCGCGACAAGGACTACATCGTCCGCAACGGCGAAGTCATGATCGTCGACGAGTTCACCGGGCGCATCCTGGTCGGCCGCCGCTACAACGAGGGCATGCACCAGGCGATCGAGGCCAAGGAAAAGGTCGAGATCAAGGCCGAGAACCAGACGCTCGCCACGATCACGCTGCAGAACTACTTCCGGCTCTACGGCAAGCTGTCCGGGATGACCGGTACCGCCGAGACCGAGGCCGCCGAGTTCCACCAGACCTACAAGCTGGGTGTGGTGCCGATCCCGACGAACCGGCCGATGGTCCGCGCCGACCAGCCCGACCTGATCTACAAGACCGAAGAGGCGAAGTACGAGGCCGTCGCCGAGGACATCGCCGAGCGGCACGAGAAGGGCCAGCCGGTCCTGGTCGGCACGACCAGTGTCGAGAAGTCCGAGCGGCTGTCGAAGCTGCTGGTCAAGCTGAGCGTCCCGCACGAGGTGCTGAACGCGAAGCACCACGACCGTGAAGCGCTCATCGTCGCGCGCGCCGGCCAGAAGGGCGCGGTCACCGTCGCCACGAACATGGCAGGCCGCGGTACCGACATCGTGCTCGGCGGCAACCCGGACATCATCGCCGACCAGGTGCTGCGCGATCAGGGCCTGGACCCGGTCGAGCACTCCGAGGAGTACGAGGCCGCCTGGCCCGCGACGCTGGAGAAGATCAAGGAAGAGTCCAAGGCCGAGGCCGAGGAGGTCCGCGAGGCGGGCGGGCTCTACGTGCTGGGCACCGAGCGGCACGAGTCGCGCCGTATCGACAACCAGCTCCGCGGTCGCTCCGGCCGTCAGGGTGACCCGGGCGAGTCGCGCTTCTACCTCTCGCTCGGTGACGAGCTCATGCGCCGCTTCAACGCCACCATGGTCGAGCGCGTGATGACCACCATGCGGCTGCCCGACGATGTGCCGATCGAGCACAAGATGGTCTCCAAGGCCATCAGGAGCGCGCAGACCCAGGTCGAGCAGATCAACATGGAGCAGCGCAAGGACGTCCTCAAGTACGACGAGGTGATGAACGAGCAGCGCAAGGTGATCTACGCCGAGCGCCACCGCATCCTCGAGGGCGAGAACCTGCGCGAGCAGATCGAGGGCATGCTCACCGACGTCGTCAACGCCTACATCGACGGCGCCACCGCGAACGGCTACGCCGAGGACTGGGACCACGAGAAGCTGTGGACCGCGCTGAGGACGCTGTTCCCGGTCAGCGTCGAGTGGGACCAGCTGATGGAGGACGGCGACCTCGACGCCGAGAGCCTGCGAGCGGCCCTGATCGAGGACGCCCACCGTGCCTACGACGCGCGTGAGGCCGAGATCAACGCGCTGGTCGGCCCGGACGGCATGCGGAGCCTCGAGCACCAGGTGATGCTCACCGTGCTCGACCGAAAGTGGCGCGAGCACCTCTACGAGATGGACTACCTCAAGCAGGGCATCGGCATGCGGGCGCTCGCGCAGCGCGACCCGCTGATCGAGTACCAGCGCGAGGGCTTCGACATGTTCCGCGCGATGCTCGACTCGCTGAAGGAGGAGGTCGCCGGCTTCCTGTTCAACCTTCAGGTCGAGCGGGCGGAGGCCCCGCCGGCCGAGGATGCCGCGGCGCTGCCCGCGGGTGTCGGGGCGAACGGCAACGGGAACGGCCAGGCGGCCGCCGACGGGCGCCACGCCCGCCCCGCGCCGCCGCAGCCGCCGACCACCGACACCGAGTCCGTCCCCGCCGCGCTGCGGGGCAAGGGCCTCGGCGGCAGTGGCCAGCGGCCGGGCATGACGCTGTCCGGCCCTGGCGAGGACGGCGAGGTCGAGTCGCACGCCGATGGCGCTGACGAGGCGGGCGGCGGAAGTGGCACCCGCCGCGAGCGCCGCGCCGCGCAGCGCGACGCCCAGAAGAAGGGCAAGAAGGGCCCGCGTCGCTGACGTGAGCCGAGCTCCGGGCCGGGTTCGTCCCGGCCCGGAGCCCGCTCGGCTTGGGGGAGAGCATGTCCGTCGACGAGATCGGCACCGACCTGACCGCGTTCGCCGCGTTGTTCGGCGCCGACCGGCGGCCTGATCCGTATCCGCACTACCGGCTTTGGCGCGAGCGCGCGCCGATCATCGCGCTGTCCCCGCAGACCTATGTCGCCAGCGGCTTCGCCGAGGTCGCCCAGGCCCTGCGGGACCCGGCCTTCGGGCATTCCGAACCGGAGGTCCTCGACCCGGCGGAGCGGACCCCGGACCGGCCGGTCGACGCGTCGGGACGCGTGGTCCGGTCGTTCCTCGGGCTCAACCCGCCCGACCACACCCGGCTGCGCCGGCTGGTGTCGAAGGCGTTCACCCCGCGGATGGTCGAGCAGCTGACCCCGCGGATCGAGCAGATCACCGCGGACCTGCTGGACCGCCTGCCGGCCGAAGGCCCGGCCGATCTCATGACCGCGCTGGCGAAACCGCTGCCCGTCGAGGTGATCGCCGAGCTGCTCGGCGTCCCGCTCGACGACCGCGAGCGCTTCGCCGTCTGGTCCAGCGCGATGGCGCGAGGCTGGATCCGGCGTTCCTGCAGAGCCCGGAGACGATCGAACCGGCGAACAACGCCCGGCGGGGATTCATCGGATACTTCCGCGAGCTCGCGGACCAGCGGCGACGGGAGCCGGGTACCGACCTGCTGTCCTCGCTCGTCGCGGTCTCCGACGCCGGGGACTCGCTCAGCGAGGACGAGCTGCTGGTCACGCTGATGCTGCTGCTGATCGCCGGGCACGAGACCACGACGAACCTGATCGGCAACGGCGTGCTCGCGCTGCTGCGCGGGCCGGGGATCGGCCCGGCGCGCGAGGGCGCGGACCACGTGGCCGAGGAGGTGCTCCGGTACGACTCGCCGGTGCAGCTGACCCTGCGTAGGGCGTTGCGCGACACCGTGATCGGTGACGTCGAGGTCGCCGCGGGCAGCGACGTGATCCTGCTGATCGGCGCCGCCAACCGCGACCCCGCCGTCTGCGTCGACCCCGAGCTGTTCGACCCGGAGCGTGAGCCCGGCCGGCATCTCGCGTTCGGCCAGGGCATCCACTTCTGCCTCGGCGCGCCGCTCGCCCGCCTCGAAGGCCGGATCGCGTTGCGCGAACTCGCGCGCCGCGCCCCGGCGCTTTCCCTGGCCGGAGAACCGACCTGGAACTCGACGACGACGTTGCGCGGCTTGGCGACGCTGCCGGTCAGCCTCACGCCGCGGCCCGCATAGCGACTCCGGGGTCGAGCACGTGGAAGCGCAGGCAGACCCAGCCGGCCTTCCGCCGCTCGAACCGCGCGGCCAGCGCGACCACCCGGTTCCCGACCTCGACCCGGGCGCTGGCTTCGATCACGCCCTCGGCGGGCAGGCAGGTGTGCACGGATTTCGCTCGGTGCCGGATCCGAGGTGGCCGGCTCCCGCTCAACCGCTCGTACAAGGCCCGGTCGATCAGCGGGCGGATCTGCGCCGCCGTGCGACGTCCGTCGTAGGCCTCGAGGATCGTGTTCAGCAGCCAGCCGACCTCGTGCGGGTCCAGCTTCTTCGGCACCGGGCCGCCACGCTGCCGGACCGTGCCCGGCCCGACGGGCAGGCTCATCAGGCGCGGCTCGGGCCGCCGCGCCGGCTCGCACGACACCAGGGTTCTCAGCCGATGCTCCGTCATGTCTCCCCCTCCCGGCCCGGCGGTCGCCAGGCTCGCAGGTAAGTGGCAGCGCGCGCGGCGATTCGGGACAGGGACCGCACTTCCGGGGAGATTCTCGGTGAACGGGCCATGCGAACGGCGTCGGTGCGCTAAAGGGAGCAGCTAGGGTGTGCCGGATGCTGAAGGGATTGCTGGTCGATTTCGCCGGCGTGCTGACCGATCCGGACGCGGGCCGGCTGTACGACTATCTGGCCGCCGCACGCGAGCAGGGAACGCGCACCGCGTTGCTGTCCAACGCGCCGGGTGCCTCCGACCAGGTCCGCGACACCATGGCCGAGTACTTCGACACGCTGGTCTTCTCCGGCGAGGTCGGCGTCGCGAAGCCGGACCGTGCGGTCTACCTGATCGCGGCCGAGCGGCTGGGCCTGCCCGCCGTGGCCTGCGTGTTCGTCGACGACTCGGTGACCAACGTCCGCGGCGCCGTCGACGCGGGCATGGTCGGCGTGCACCACACCTCGGTCGAGACGACGCTGGCCGAGCTCGCCGCGCTGTTCACGCCCTAGCGCGGCGGACCAGCTCGAACGAGAGCACCGCGGCCGCGGCCGAGACGTTCAGCGACTCCACCTCGCCCGGCATCGGGATCGACAGCCATTCGGTGACCAGCTCGCCGACCTCGGCGCCCACCCCGGCCGTCTCGCCGCCGAGCACGAACGCCGCGCGCTGCGGCAGGTCGACGTCGAACACCGTGCGCTTCGCGGACGCGCCCAGCGCGTACAGGCCGTACCCCGCTTCGGTGAGCAGCTCCGCCGCTTCGCGCGCGCTACCGCACCGCAGCACCGGCGCGCGGAACGCGACGCCGGCGGAGGCCTTCACGACCATCGGGTCGAGCGCCGCGACCCCGCGCCGCGGCACGACCACGCCGTCCAGCCCGGCCGCGGTGGCCGTACGAAGGATCATCCCGACGTTGGCCGGCGTGGTGATTCCGTCCAGGACCAGCACGCGCGACGGCGGCTGACGGTCGTCCAGCGCCGTGGCCAGCGAACGCATCCGCGGCGCGACGACGTCGGCGAGCACACCCTGGTCCTGCTTGCCGTTGCCGGCCAGCACCTTGACCCGGTGCTCGCTCGCGCGCTGCACCGGCACCCCGGCCGCCTTCGCCGCGCGCTGGATCTCGGCGGCACCCGGGCCGCGCGCGGTGTCGGCGAGGATCACCTTGTCGACCTGCAGGCCGTCGTCCGCCAGTGCTTCCAGCACCGGCTTCCTGCCGTACACGGTCAGGAAGCGGTCTTTCGGCGAAATCGTCGAGTCATCACCCACACCGGGCAGTCTCGCACTGTGTAAGGATCGGGCCATGCCCGACCGCCTGTCCGCGCTGGACGCCTCGTTCCTGTACGTGGAGGACCACGCGACTCCGATGCACGTCGGCGGGGTGGCGATCTTCGAGCGGCCGCGCTCGGGCTTCGACTACGCGCAGATGCTGGACCTCGTCGGCGCCCGGCTCGCGTACCTGCCGCGGTACCGGCAGCGGGTGCTCGAGGTGCCAGGGCATCTAGCCAGGCCGGTGTGGGTGGATGACGTCGACTTCGACCTCAACTACCACGTGCGCCGCTCGGCGCTGCCTCAGCCGGGCACCGACGAGCAGCTGTTCGACCTGGTGGCCCGGCTGATGTCGCGGCGGCTGGCGCCGGAGCGGCCGCTGTGGGAGGCGTACTTCATCGAGGGCCTCGCCGGGGACCGGGTCGCGCTGGTGACCAAGACCCATCAGTCCGTTGTGGACGGTGTCGGCACGATCGAGCTCGGCCAGCTGATCCTGGACCCGACCCCGGCCGAACCCGAGCCCTTCGACGACATGTGGACGCCCCGGCGCGAGCCGAGCAAGGCGCAGCTGGTCATGGACGCGATCAGCGAAGGCGTGCAGCGGCCCGGCGAGGTCGTGGAGAACGTCCGCTCCGCCACCAACGACGCGGTCGCCGCGGCCGGGAAGTTCGTCGAAGCACTCGGCGGCGTGGCCTCGACGTTGCGGACGCTGGTGCAGCCGGCACCGTCCGGGCCGCTCAACGTGCGCGTGTCGGGCGGGCGGATGTTCGCCGTGGTCCGCACCCGGCTGGAGGACTTCCGCAAGGTCAGGGCCGCGCACGGGGGCACCGTCAACGATGTCGTGCTGGCCGCGATCACCGGCGCGCTGCGCGAATGGATCCTTTCGCGCGACGAGACGCTGACCGCGAACGCGACCGTCCGCGCGCTGGTCCCGATGGCGGTGCGCGACGCCGAGACCGCGGAGTACTCGACACCGGCGCTGGTCGGCAACCAGGTCGCGGCCTACCTGATCGACCTCCCGGTCGGCGAGCCCAACCCGGTGCTGCGGCTGCAGCACATCGGGCACGCGATGGCCGACCACCTCGACTCGGGCCGGTCGGTGGCCGCGCGCGGGCTGCTCAAGGTGGGCGGGTTCGCCCCGGCTACGCTGCATTCCCTCGGCGCGCGGGCGGCGGGTTCGCTGTCCGGGCGGATCTTCAACCTGATGGTGACGAACTCGCCCGGTCCGCAGATGCCGATGTACGCGGGAGAGGCGAGACTGGTCGAGATGTTCCCGGTGATGCCGCTCATGCGTACCCAGGCCCTGGCGATCGGGGTGACGTCGTACCACGGCGGCGTCTACTTCGGACTCAACGGCGACCGCAAGGCCGCCTTCGACGTCGACGTCCTGGCCGGGATGATCGAGGAATCGCTGGAAGAACTGAAGGGTGCGCACTGGTGAGGGTCTATCTGCCTGGGACCATCGCGATGCTTCGCGAACTGGAGCGCTCCGGTGAGTTCCGCGCCCGCTCCCTGACCGGGTTCGCGCTGACCCCGGCGCTGCGCGAGGCGTACGTGTCCGGCTCCGACGAGGAGCTGGAGTACGCGGCGCTGCTGGACGCGGCGCGCGCGTCCCTGCGGCTGATCGCGGCGGAGGAGAAGGGCGAGCCCCGGCGAGTGGTGGTGTCGGTGGACGTCGAGCACGTGAAGCTGCGCCCCGATCTGGACGCGCCGGTCGTGCGCCTGGAAGGCCCGGTCCCGCTGTCGGGGATCGCGGCGATCCACGTCGACGCGGCGGAGGCGGCGGACGCGGTCTCGGCGGCCGCCGCCGTGATCGATCAGGCCGACCTGGGCGACCCGGACGCGGAGTTCACCCTCGGCGACGCCGAGGACCACGAACTCGCCTGGTACGCCCCCCAGGAACTCCCTTTCCTGCTGGAACTGCTGTAGGCCGTGAATGGCACATTGAAGGCCGTGAATGTGCCATTCACGGCCCTTCAGAACCAGGCCGGACCGGGGACCGCGAGGGCGGGGCGCCAGCCGGTCGCCTCGGTCAGGCGGTGTGAGACCACTCGGTGCGAGCGGGACAGCGGTTCCGTCATCGCCAGGCGGGAAGCCAGCCACTTCGGGACCGCGCGCGGACGCTTGATCCCCGCCGCCGCGGCCAGCGCCTCGCCGAGCTGCTGTTTGGACACCGGCGGCGCGCCCGCGTTGTAGACGCCCGAAGGCGCGCCCAGCGCCATCACCGCCGCGGCCGCCGCGTCGGAGGGATGGATCGCCGTCGTCCAGTCGGTCCGCCTGCCCATGATCAGCGGCAGCCCGCGGCGAGCCATCTCCAGTTGCGCCGACGTCATCACGTCCCCGCTGACCAGCGTGCCGATCCGCAGCCGCACCGCCGTCCGGCCCTCCTCGGCCAGCGCCGCGATGTTCTGGTGCGCCACCATCGACGACGCCGTCACGCCGACCGGCCGCAGCGGCGCGTCCTCGTCCAGCTCGCGGTCGCCGCCGTCGGCGTAGACGAACGAGATGCCTTCCTGCACCACCGTCCGCAGCTCGTCGACCCGCCGCACGGCGGCCGCGAGCGATGCGCTGCCATCGCGGCGGATCCGGTCGTTCTCGGCCCAGCCCGACTTCCGCGCCATCTCGCGTGGGCCCGCGATCCGCGTCGCCAGGTTGAGCACCGCGTCGTGCCCGCGCAGGGCCCCGGCCAGCGAATCGACGTCGAACAGATCACCCACCACGGCCTTCGCCCCGATGGCCTGAATCGCGCCTACCCGCTCCGGGTTTCGGGCCAGGCCGCTCACGTCGTGGCCGTCTTCCAGCAGCCGCGCCACCGCGGGCACGCCCAGTACGCCGGTCGCCCCGATCACCATCACCCGCATGTCCGTCTCCCTTCTTCGCGGACTGGACGAGCCCGCGCCGGGAAACGTGACTCAGCCGCCTGTGAGCTGGCCCACCTGGTCCGCGGCCGGCGCCTGGACGTCCACCGCGGCGCCCCACTCGGTGTAGTGCGCGGTGATCCGGGCGCTCGCGCCGTCCGGGGCGCCGGAGGCGGTGAGGATCGGGGAGAGGTCGACGACGATCTGCAGCGGCCGCCGCGTGTCGTCGAGCCACAGCTCCACCGGGAACCCGCCGACCTTGCCGTGCAGCTGCGCGACGGCCTCGGCGGAAAGCCCGGCGGGCAGCGCGGTGCCGAGCTTCGCCAGGTCGATGTCCACGCGGTAGTGCTCGGCGCCGACGCCGTCGAACGTCGTGCGCTCGGACGCGGCGATCGTGCCCGCCGAACGGATCTCGTCGAGCGTGCGCGCGGGGTCGTTCTGCTGCGCGAGCTGCGCCAGGCTGCCGCCGAGCACCTGCGAGAACGGGTCGCTGCCGTCGGGGGAGACCTTGACCCACGGTTTTCCGTCGCCGAGCTGTGAGCCTTCCGGCACCTTCGCGTACAGCGTCTTGTCCACCAGCCGGAGATCCAGCGGCTCGCCGACGAAGTCGGTCGTCATCGCCAGCGACGTCCCTGCCGCCACGAAGCGTGCCTGACCCTGTCCCTTGGACTTCACCGTCCCGGCGGATACGTCGGTGTTGAACTTCGCCGAGCCTGCTGCGATCGTGCCCGCCGCGGCGGCGTCGGCGAGGGCTCGCGCGTCGGCGAACGCCGGGGGCGGCGCCGGCTCGCTGTCGCACGCGCTCACGAGCACCGCGAGCAGAAGCACGACGACGGCTCTGCGCATTTCAGCGGTCCATTTCGTGGCCGCCGCGCGACGCGAGCAACCGCCGCAGCGACGCCAGCCGCTCGGCACTGGCCTGCCCCTGGGCGACGACGTCGTCGAGCGCGCAGTCCGGATCCTCGGGCGCGCCGAGGTGACCGCAGCCCGACGGGCATTCCTCGGCCGCGGCGGCGAACTCCTCGAAGGCCAGCACGATGTCGTCCGCGGTGACGTGCGCGAGGCCGAACGAGCGCACCCCCGGCGTGTCGACCACCCAGCCGCCGCCCGGGAAGGGCAGCGCGACCGCGGCCACCGACGTGTGCCGCCCCTTGCCGACCGCGCTCACGACGCCGGTGGCCAGGTCGGCGTCCGGCACCAGGCGGTTGATCAGGGTGGACTTGCCGACGCCGGAGTGCCCGACCAGCGCGGTGACCCGGTCCTTCAGCAGCCCGGCGATCACCTCGGGGTCCTCGTCGTGGCGGGTCACCACCGCCGGGATGTCGAGGCCCGCGTAGCTCGCCAGCAGTTCGTCCGGGCTGGCCAGGTCGGCCTTCGTCAGGCACAGCACCGGTTCCAGCCCGCCCGCGTAGCAGGCGACCAGGCAGCGGTCGATGAAGCCGGTCCGGGGCGGCGGGTCGGCCAGCGCGGTGACGATGAGCAGCTGCTCGGCGTTGGCCACGACCACCCGTTCGTACGGATCGGTGTCGTCGGCCGTGCGGCGCAGCACGCTGGAACGTTCATCGACGCGGACGATCCGGGCCAGCGTGTCCACCTTGCCGCTGGTGTCGCCGACCACCGCGACCATGTCGCCGACGACCACCGAGACCCGGCCCATCTCGCGGGCCCGCATCGCGGTGATCACCCGATCGGGGTCGGCGTCGATCGCGCAGGTCCAGCGGCCGCGGTCCTTGCCGACGACCATCGCCGACAGGGCGTCGGCATGCTCGGGACGGCGCTTGCTGCGTGGCCGCGTGCCCTTGCCCGGACGCACGCGTACGTCGGACTCGTCGAGCTTGCGCCAGTCGCTGCCCGCCAAACCGTGTCCTCCTCGACCCTCGGTGTCACCGGAATGATCCCACGTCGCTCGCCACACCCCTGGCCTGCGTGTAACGATGGCGTCCCCACGACGAGGAGGTTGGCGATGTGCGGCCGCTATGCCGCCACGAAGGACCCGGCGGCGCTGATCGAAGAGTTCGCGGCGATCGACCTCACCGAAGGCCGCGCCCGGACCGACCACAACGTCGCCCCGACGAAGAATGTCGTGACGGTCGTGCAGCGGCATCCCCGTGACGCCGAGGGCGAGGTCCTTGAAGACGAGCCCGCACAGCGGTCGTTGCGGCTGATGCGCTGGGGCCTGGTGCCGTTCTGGGCCAAGGACGTCTCCGTGGGCAACAAGATGATCAACACCCGCGCCGAGACGGCGGCCGAGAAGCCCGCCTTCAAGCGTGCGCTGGCTTCGCGCCGGTGTCTCGTGCCCGCCGACGGCTGGTTCGAATGGCGGCGCACGGGCAAGGAGAAGGAGCCGTTCTACATGACCGGCCCGGACGACGCCTCGCTCGCGTTCGGCGGCATCTGGGAGAGCTGGCACCCCAAGGACGACGATTCCGCCGACCCGCTGATCACCTTCTCGATCATCACCACCGACGCGACCGGCCAGCTCACCGACATCCACCACCGGATGCCGCTGATCGTGCCGCGCGATCACTGGGACGGCTGGCTCGACCCGGACCGCGCCGACGTCACCGGCCTGCTCGTGCCGACGCCGGAGGAGCTCGTCGCCTCGCTGGAGCTGCGGCCGGTGTCCAGCCGGGTCAACAACGTCCGCAACAACGGACCGGAGCTGCTGGACCGGGTCGACCCCGGGCAGGAGCTGGACGCCGGTGCCCTGTTCGAGCTGCCCCGCTCATGACCGGCCTGCCGATCGACACCGCCTACGGCCCGGCCCGGGTCTACCTCCACTGCGCCGAGGAAGGCGTGGCGGTGCTCATGCTCGGCCACGGCGCGGGCGGCGGGCTCGGCGCGAAGGACCTGGTCGCGGTGACGCGCGCGGCGCAGGCGGCCGGGGTGCACGTGGCCCTGGTCGAACAGCCTTACCGCGTCGCCGGCCGTCGTGCGCCCGCCCCGGCGAACCAGCTCGACACGGCCTGGCTGACCGTGGCCGACGACGTGTCGGAGCGCTTCGACGGCCTGCCGCTGGTGTTCGGCGGCCGCTCGTCCGGGGCGCGGGTAGCGTGCCGGACGGCGTCGGCGGGGCAGGCGGTGGCCGTGCTCTGCCTCGCGTTCCCGGAGCACCCGCCGGGCCGGCCGGAGAAGACCCGCCAGGCCGAGCTCGACGGCGTCGAGGTGCCGACCCTGGTCCTGCAGGGCGAGCGCGACCCGTTCGGCCGCCCGAAACCGGGCCCCCACCAGGAGCTGGTGGTCCTGGACGGCGACCACAACCTCTCGGCCGACCTCGACGGCGTCTCCCGCGCGACCACCGAATGGCTCTCGCGGGTGCTGCGCCCCCTCACCTGAGCCCCAAGCACCCCAATGTGGCATTGGGTGCGTTAAACGCAACGAATGCCACATTGGGTGCGTCTGACGCACCCAATGCCACATTGGGGTGTTTTGAGGCCGGGGATCAGGTGACGATGGGGGCGACGACAGCGTTCGTGAGGCGGACCAGGTCGGCGGGGGAAAGCTCGACCTCGAGACCGCGGCGGCCCGCCGAGCAGTGGATCGTGGCGAAAGCCGAGGCCGAGGTGTCGATCACCACCGGGAGCCGGCTGCGGTGTCCCAGCGGCGAGATCCCGCCCAGGACGTAGCCGGTCGCGCGCTGCGCCGCCGCCGGGTCGGCCATCTTGGCCTTCTTCCCGCCCGCCGCCGCGGCCAGCGCCTTGAGGTCCAGGTGGCCGGTGACCGGCACCACGCCCACGGTCAGCTTCCCGTCGACGTCCGCGACCAGCGTCTTGAACACCCGTGCCGGGTCCAGCCCGAGCGCCTCGACCGCCTCCAGGCCGTACGACCCGGCCCGCGGATCGTGGTCGTAGGCGTGCAGCGTGTGCGCCACTTTCTGCTTCACCAGCAGCGCGGTCGCCGGGGTCCCCTTACCAGCCATGAGACGGAAGTCTAAGAGCGCCGGGGAATGCGTCACCCGGGCACTCGGTTGTAACCACCGTGAACACGACGCTCACCGCACCTCCCACCCGTACCCGCCGCCGTCAGGCCCCGGGGCCCTTCGGCGTGCCCGGGACCCGCGTAAACTCGGGCCTGCCCTATGCGCGACCGCGCACTGGCGCCGATCGGGAAGGGAACGGTTTGCCGAGCACGCAGAACCCTGCGCCGGAGGAGACCACGGACGCCCTCGAGGTGGCCGAGCGCGCCGAGCGCTTCGAGCGGGATGCCATGCCGCTGCTCGACCAGCTGTATTCGGCCGCGATGCGGATGACCCGCAATCCCGCGGACGCCGAGGACCTGGTCCAGGAAACATTCTTGAAGGCGTACGCGGCTTTCGCGTCCTTCAAGGAGGGCACGAACCTCAAGGCGTGGATGTATCGCATCCTCACCAACACCTACATCAACGGCTACCGCAAGCGTCAGCGGCAGCCGGTCCAGCAGCCCACCGAGGAGATCACCGACTGGCAGATCGCCAAGGCGGAGAGCCACACCTCGGCAGGCCTGCGCTCGGCCGAGGTCGAGGCGATGGACAACCTGCCCGACACCGACGTGAAGGCCGCGCTGCAGAAGCTGCCCGAGGAGTTCCGGCTGGCCGTCTACCTGGCCGACGTCGAGGGCTTCGCGTACAAGGAGATCGCCGAGATCATGGACACCCCCATCGGCACCGTGATGTCCCGTCTGCACCGTGGCCGCGCCCAGCTGCGCGACCTGCTCGCCGACGTCGCGCGCGAGCGCGGTTTCGTCAAGGGTGACCGGGCGGAGGTGGCGGGGCGATGAGCGCGGAGGAGAAGAAGGTGCGCTGCACCGACGCGCTCGCGGAGATCTACCTCTTGCTGGACCGCGAGTGCAGCCCCGAGCGTGACGCGGCCCTGCGCAAGCACATCGAGGACTGCCCGCCGTGCCTCGAGGAGTACGGCATCGACGAGCACATCAAGCAGCTGCTGGCCCGCAAGTGCGGGGGCGATCACGCCCCGGACGAGCTGAAGACCCGGCTGCGCGCGTCGATCCGGCAGAC
Organism: uncultured Actinomycetota bacterium; assembly: GCA_963762765.1. Taxonomy (GTDB): domain Bacteria; phylum Actinomycetota; class Actinomycetes; order Mycobacteriales; family Pseudonocardiaceae; genus Amycolatopsis. The sequence goes on along the minus strand of CAVXMR010000040.1, from coordinate 280,467 downwards.
CGTCGCCTCGCGCGGCGGCGTCACGGTGGAGCGGACCGAGATCACGCTCGAGCAGCGCACCGACTGATCCAGAACGTGACGAAGGCCCCCGGACCAGCAGGTCTGGGGGCCTTCGTCATGCCGGACGCCGGATCAGGCGTTGGGCTTCTTGCCGTGGTTCGCGCCGTTCTTCTTACGGTCGCGACGCTTACGGGCGCGCTTCGACATGTTCACTCCTCGTCGTCCTGGTGGCCACGGCCGGGGCGCAGGGCGCCTGCCGGGCACGGGTCAGCCGCTCAAGTGTGTCATGCGGCCCCGTTCTGGTTGGATGGGGTGGTCCGGTGGCGCGCGGGAGGGTGTCGATGGCTGAGATCAGGGCCGAAATGGTCGGCACGGTGCTGGAGATCGTCGCCGAGCCCGGCTCGCCGCTGGCCGCCGGGCAGACCGTGCTGGTACTGGAGTCGATGAAGATGGAACTGCCGGTGGTCGCCGAGGCGCCGGGCACGCTGGCCCGCCTCGCCGTCGCCAAGGGCGACCTCGTCCAGCAGGGCGACCTGCTCGGGGTGGTCGAGTAACCCGGTGTCCACACTCGCCGATCTGCTCGCGGAGAACACCGGCCTGCCCGGGGAAGCGGCGGATCACCTCCAGACCGTCGTCGCCGAATGGCAGCTGCTCGCCGACCTCTCCTTCGCCGACTTCCTGCTGTGGGTCCCGGTCACCGAGGAGCTGCAAGCCGACGGTGGCGACTTCGTCTGCGTCGCGCACGCGCGCCCCACGACGGCGCCCACCGCGCACCCCGAGGACGTCGTCGGCACCCGGTTCACCGTGGAAGAGCACCCGCAGCTGGCCAAGGCCATGCGCGAGGTGCGGATTTGCCGCGAAGAGGACCCGCACTGGTACCGCGACCTGCCGATGCGGCGCGAAGCGATCCCGGTGACGTTCCACGGCGAGGTCGTCGCCGCGCTCAGCCGCGAGACGAACCTGGCGGCGCCGCGCGTGCCGAGTCCGCTGGAGATCGCCTACCTCGGCAGCGCCGGCGACCTGTGCCAAATGATCGTGGACGGCACGTTCCCACCCAGCGGGTCCAACCAGACCGACACCCACACCTCGCCGCGCGTCGGCGACGGCCTGATCCGGCTCGACCCGAGCGGGACCGTGGTCTTCGCCAGCCCGAACGGCCTGTCGGCGTATCACCGGATGGGGCACGAGTCCGACCTGGTCGGGACGCGGCTGGCGCCGTTGACCCGGTCGCTGATCCGCGACCCGTTCGACGCGACCGAGGTGTCGCACCGGATCATCGAGGCGCTGGACGGCAAGCCGTCGAGCCGCACGGAGGCGGACTCGCGGCGCGGCGCCGTCGTGCTGTTCCGTGCGCTGCCGCTGCGCCCGGCCGGGCAGGCCGCGGGCGCGCTGGTGCTGGTCCGGGACGTCACCGAGGTCAAACGCCGTGACCGCGCGCTGCTGTCGAAGGACGCGACGATCCGCGAGATCCACCATCGGGTCAAGAACAACCTGCAGACCGTGGCCGCGCTGCTGCGGCTCCAGTCCCGGCGGACGTCGTCGGAGGAGGCGCGGCTGGCGCTGGCGGAGTCGGTCCGGCGGGTGACGTCGATCGCGCTGGTGCACGAAGCGCTGTCGATCTCCGTGGACGAGCGCGTCGACCTCGACAAGCTGCTGGACAACGTGCTGCCGATGGTCGGCGAGGTCGCGACGGCGGAGTCGCATGTCGGGATGTCGCGGAAGGGCTCGTTCGGGGTGGTGGTCGCCGAGATCGCGACCCCGCTGGTGATGGTGCTGGCCGAGCTGGTGCAGAACGCGATCGAGCACGCGTTCCCTGGCGGGCGCCAGGGCAAGGTCGAGCTCGTCGTGGAGCGCTCGGCGCGCTGGCTGGACGTCGTGATCCGCGACAACGGCCGCGGCCTGCCGGCCGGTTTCTCCCTGGAACGCTCCGACGGCCTAGGGCTCCAGATCGTCCGGACGCTCGTCGAGTCGGAGCTTCGCGGGTCGCTATCGTTGCGAAAGGTCCACCCGGACAAGGGTTCTACCCGGGTTTCGGGCACCGAAGCAGCGCTGCGCATCCCGCTTTCACGCCGTCTCTGAAGTCACCTCGGCGAGCCACCGCCGGGTCGCGCGCGGTGTCGTGAGCACCAGGATCGGGACCGACGGGTCGGCGGCCCAGCCGCGGATGCGCTCGCGCTTGCGCGTGAAGGACTGGAAGTGCCAGCGGATGATCGAGTCGGCGGAGAACAGCAGCCGCACCGACTCGACGTTGCCGTTGCAGATCCGGCGGCGGGTGATGGACCGGACCAGCGTCCGGCGCAGGAGCCTGCTCAGGGAAAGCCAGCGCGGGTAGTCGAGGGCGACGATCAGCTCGGCGCGTGCCAGGGCGACGTCGCGCCATGAGCTGTACATGCTGTCGAAGATCCAGCGGTCGCCCGCGCACAGCTTCTCGACGCGGGCGCGTTGTTCCGCGGCCGGTACACCGACCCAGCCCGGGTTCCAGCCGACCACGTCGTCGATCGAATGCCAGGGCAGCCCGGTGTGCTCGCCGAGCCGCCGCGCGAGGGTCGACTTTCCGGATCCGGTGACGCCGTAGACGATGACCCGGTCCGGGACCGTCCTCATCGGACCTCCATTTCGGACACAGCACGAAGGCCCCCGGCACCTGCGGATGGTGTCGGGGGCCTATCAGTGCATGCGGGAGGACATCGAGTGTCTTTTGGGGGTCCAGGGGGCTTGCCCCTGGCTGGGGTCTGGGGCTTGGCCCCAGAAGACACTGTCCAATGAGGCTTGACCGCACCCGTGGCCGGGCGGTTTCACCTCGGTTGGTAAACTTGAGCCGGATAGGTATCACCCCAGACGGCATGGGCACAGAGATGCCCGCCGGGTGAATTCCTCCAGCTCGGTACTGCGGTGAAGCTATTAAGCGTTGGTACGCGTGCCAATGTGCGTACGGCGGCGCTTGAGCGCGCGTCGCTCGTCTTCGCTCATCCCGCCCCACACGCCCGCGTCCTGGCCGCTGGCCAGAGCCCAGGCCAAGCAGTCGGATGCGACGGTGCAGCGGTGGCACACGGCCTTCGCCTGCGTTACCTGCGACAGAGCCGGACCGCTGGTTCCCACCGGGAAGAACAGCTCGGGGTCCTCATCTCGGCAGGCCGCGTCGTGGCGCCAGTCCATGTTCGTGAGCTCCTTCAATGGGGCGCGGGAAGAGCCGCGCCACAGTCGTCATGGCGGTCGTGTTTTTGGGTGCTTGTGAATGCTTTCACGAAGCACCGCTTTCGACAAGGGTTTCTTCAAGATCGGTGAGTCACCTCACCCGGTCGAGCGGTGCCCTTGACCTGCGGTTTCTCTCCGAAGCAGCCACCCAAAGGGAAGGCTGATGCGGTGAGTGGAGCTTCTGTGTCGACGAACGGCAGGTTGCACTTTGCCGCGGGCGATCAGGGCCCCCGGCGTCACACGATTACTGTGAGTGCTTCCGGGACGCTGAAGAATTCCACTCGGGTCCGCTGGCCGACGAGGTCGCCGTCCACCTGGAAGTTTACCGGCTCAGCTGCGTCGATGCGGACCATCGGCAGGTCATCGTGACGCACGAGACGTTTGCCACGTTGGTTGCTCTTCGTAGCCAAAGCTTGGCGTACATGCCTGAACACCGTGGGCAACGTCAGACCGCTCAACGCGAACAGGCCCAATCCTGACTCGAACGAGCAACCCGGATTGAGGTGCACGGGACGCTCGCCCAGGTAGCTCCACGGATCGGTGTTCGACACGAAAGCGGTCACCACATCGGCGGGTTCGGTACCCGGGATCCGCACGGTGAGGGCCGGCCGGCCCAGCGGGGGCCGGAAGTAGGAGCGCGCGGCGGCCCGCATGTAGAGCCCGGCGCTGGTCTGCTTGCCGCGGCGCTTGGCCACACGGCCGACGACGTCGGCGTCCCAGCCCATGCCGGCGTTGAAGGTGAACCAGTGCCCGTCGGCGAGGCCGAGCCCGACCCGGCGCGAGCGGTTGTTCTCGAGCGCGTTGAGGAGCTGGTGAGTCGCTTCGACGGGGTCGGGGGAGATGCCGAGGGCGCGCGCGAAGACGTTGGCCGAACCGCCGGGGACTACGCCAAGCGCGGGCACCGGCCCGATTTCGCCCGGATCGCCGTCCGCGTCGGCCAGGAGGCCGTTGACGACCTCGTTGACCGTGCCGTCGCCGCCGTGCGCCACCACGAGGTCGATCCCGTCACGGGCCGCGGACCGGGCCACGGCCATCGCGTGGCCGCGATAGTCCGTCTCGACGACGTCGAGCTTGACCTGGCTGGCGAGCGCGTGCGCCAGCACATCCCTGCCACCGGCGGTGGTGGAGGTGGCCTGAGGGTTCACGACGAGGATTGCGCGCACTACCGCAGAGTAGGTGACTTCCATCCGGTCGGAGAACCTTCCGGCGTCTCAAGTGACGGGAAGCTCAGCAGCGCTGAGTTTCCACATGGCAACACCTGGCGACCTCTGTGGCGGGCGTCCTCCTTCACACGAGAGTGTCCGCTCGTCGTGACAAGTGCACCCGGGCCGACCGCCCGCTCATCGACGACACCTTGATTTTCGAGGTCCGGACGGCCCGGCGAAAACGGCCGACCGGGTGGCATACCATCGAATGTGCTCACGCACGGTCACTCGCCCAGGTCGAGTCCACTGTGCACCCGTGAAAATTTCCGGAAGGCGCCTGCCGTGTACGTCTCGCCAGCCCCCCGCGAGGTCCGTCTCGCCGGCGCGCTCACCTTGCTGCCGTCCCTGGGGCTGCTGGTGTTCGGCGTGATCGTGCTGGTCGACGGGCTGGGCTCGCCGACCCGGCCTGGCAACAACATCTACGTCGAGGCGGGCACGTTCATCGTGGTCGCGCTGGCCTTCCTGGCCGCGGCGGCCGGGCTGCTGCTGGGCCGGATGTGGGCGCGCTCGCCGGTGATGGTGATCGCGCTGATCGTGGTCGGCCTCGGCTGGTATCTCGCCGGGCCGTCCGGGCAGCCCGGCTGGGGCGTGCCGGTCGGCCTGCTCGGCATCGCCGTGCTGGTGCTGCTGTTCCGCCAGCCCTCGCGGGCGTGGGCGCTCGGGCAGCTGGAAGGCGAATCCGAGGCGGACGCCGCCGAACGCGGCGGGCTCGCCGGGCGTCGGGCCGAGCGGGAAGGCCGCGAGGACTGATCAGGCCTGCGCGGCCAGCGCCTTCAGCGCTTCGTCGGTGAGGCGGTTGACCGTCCACTCGTCCATCGCGATCGCGCCGAGTGCCTTGTAGAACTCCGTCGCCGGGTTCCAGTCCAGCACCGACCACTCGAGACGGGCGTAGCCGCGCTCGACACACTCGGCGGCCAGCGCCGCCAGCAGCGCCTTGCCGAGGCCGGAGCCGCGCTGGTCGGGCAGGACGAACAGGTCCTCCAGGTAGATCCCGTGCGTGCCGCGCCAGGTGGAGAAGTTGAGGAACCAGAGCGCGAAACCGACGATCCGGCCGTCCACCTCGGCGATGTGCCCGAACACCGCGGGATTCTCGCCGAAGAGCGCGGTGTGCAGCTGCTCCCGGGTCAGATGGCACTCGTCGGGCGCGCGCTCGTACTCGGCCAGGTCGTAAACCAGCTGGACGGCGGCGTCGACGTCGTCGGGCCGGATCCGGCGGATGCGGTCGTCGGCCATGTCACGCCTCCAGTGCGGGCAGCAGGTTGAGGTGCTCGATCTGGGGCACGCCGCGCTCGTCGCCGAGCACCGCGATCCCGGCGGCGTCGAGTCCGAAGTGGACACCGGCGGTGGCGGGCTGCCGGAGCCAGCGCGCGACCAGCACGCGGCTGAAATGCCCGTGTCCCACCAAAATCACGTCACCGGAGTCGACTTCGCCGCGGGCGCGCTCGAGCACCTTGTCCGCGCGGGCGGTCACGTCGTCCACACTCTCGCCGCCGGGGATCGGGTGGGTCCACACCGTCCAGCCCGGCACGGTCTCGCGGATCTTGGGGGTGGTGATGCCCTCGTAGTCGCCGTAGTCCCACTCGCCGAGTTCCTCGGTGATCTCGTCGACGCGCAGCCCGGCCAGGCCGGCTGTGCGAAGGGCGCGTTTGCGCGGGCTGGAAATGACGAGCGCGGGGCCGCCGACGAGCGTGCGGAGCGTGGCGCCGGCCTTGCGGGCCTGTTCCTCACCCGCCGCGGTCAGCGGGATGTCGGTGAGCCCGGTGTGCCGTCCGTTGACCGACCATTCGGTCTGGCCGTGCCGGAGGAGGAAGAGCCGATTCGCCACGCCGCCGAATATATCCGCCGGTTTGCCCCGGAGCCGGTCGTCTGCTTAGCTACTGAGCAGTAGCTTAGCTTCGAGGAGTGCGCCATGGCCGAGTCGTCGACGTTCGCGATGTGGAACAAGCTGGTCGCGAAGCCGGGCGGAAAACAGCTGTTCAGCGCGGCGATGTGCCTGCGCGTGCCGTACTTCCGGACGGTGGTCCCGTCGGTGCGGGAGCTGCGTCCCGGGCACTGCGAGGTGACCGCCCCGAAGTGGTGGGGTGTTTACAACCACATCGGCACGTTCCACGCGATCGCGGCCTGCAACCTCGCGGAGATCGCGATGGGCATGCTCGCCGAGGCGACGATCCCGGCCACGCACCGCTGGCTGCCGAAGGGCATGAACGTCGAGTACGTCGCGAAGGCGGAGACGAGCCTGCGCGCGGTCGCTTCGCTGCCTACGTTGCCTGACTTCGGCGACGAAGGCTTCGAGCTGCCGGTGCAGGTGACCATTTCGGACACGAACGGCAAGCCCGTGGTCACCGCCACGATCACGATCTGGGTGACTCCGAAGAAGCGCGCGGAAGTCGCGTCCCGGCCCTCGTGAGTGGTAAGTCGGGTTAGAACCCTACTTACCACTCACGAGACCCGGCCCGCGCTCAGCCGAGGTCGCCCAGCGCGCTCACGAAGGCGTCGCTGCGACTGCCCAGCTTCGCGAAGAACTCGGCGTCCGCCGCTTCGACGTCTTTGAGTGCGACGGCAACGACTTCCAGGCCCGCCGGCGTGACCCGCAGCCGTTTCGCGCGCGCGTCCGAAGGGTCGTCCGCCCGCTCCAGCAGCCCGCGGTCGGCGAGCTTGCGGACGACCTGGCTGGTCATCATCGTGTCCGTGCCGGCCTGCTCGGCCAGCTGCCGCTGCGTCGGCGGTTCACCGGATCGAGTGAGCCACCACGTCGTGGTCAGCAGTACGAACTGGACGTGCGTGAGGTCGTGCGGTGCCAGCGCGGCACGCATCACGCGTTGCCAGGCCAGGGTCACTCGCCAGAGCAGGAAGCCGGGGCTCGAGTCCGGACCGGGCAGGCTGGACTCCGGGGCGGTCATACCCGTGAGGATGCCTCAGCGAGCCGTGCGAGCGCGCGCATGGCGTCCGGGGTGTCCGAGGTGACCTGCGGGCCGAGCTCCGGCGGCCCGTCGATCGTCACGCGGTAGGTGATCCGGGTGCCGCCGTCGATCTCCTCGAGGACGTGCTCGAAGCGCAGCAGCGCGTCCCCGAGCCGCGTCTCGTCGGTGAAGCTGCGTCCCGGCGTGACCTCGACCAGCGTGAACGGGATCGGCGGCAACTCGTCGATGACCATCGTGCCGGAGCTGCCGACGGCGAATCCGCCGTCCAAGGTGACCGATCGGACCGCGACGTCCCACTCGGGCCAGCGGTGGGTCTCCGCCCACAGTGGCCAGACCGCGTCCGCCGGTGCCGTCGTCGTCTCGCTGTGTTCGAACTCGTAATGTGCCATGCGTGCAGACTATATGCGCGCATGCTAAATGAGCAAGGCCTCGCGGCGGGATTCCGCGAGGCCGGGGTCAGGGGGAGCGCAGCTTCTCGTAGTACTTGACGCAGTCGTCGTACTGCGGGAGCAGGCCGGACTCGAGGGCTTCCGCCAGCGTCGGCGCCGCCGTGTCCTTCTCCGACAGGATCGGGGTGACGTCCGCGGGCCAGGGCAGGTCCAGCTGCGGGTCGAGCGGGGTGATGCCGTGCTCGCCGCCCGGGTTGTAGGACTCCGAGCACAGGTACGCGATCACGGTGTTGTCCTCGAGGGCGATGAACCCGTGCCCGAGGCCTTCGGCGAGGTAGAGCGCGCGGAAGTGGTTGGTGTCGAGGAGGGCGGTGTCCCACTTGCCGAAGGTCGGCGAACCGACCCGCAGGTCGACCACGACGTCGAGCAGCGAACCCTGCGGGCAGTAGATGTACTTCGCCTGCCCCGGCGGGGTGTCGGCGAAGTGGATGCCGCGGATCGCGCCGCGGCGGGAAACGCTGTGGTTGGTCTGCGCGAGGCGCATCGGGTGCCCGATCGCTTCACGGACGGCGTCCTCCTGATAAGGCGCGACGAACAGCCCGCGCTCGTCGGGGAAGACGCGGGGAGTGAACTCGAAGGCGTCGGGGACGCTCAGCCGACGGAATTGCATTCGGTCACCTTATCGGGCGCTTTGAAAACCGGACGGACGTCTTGGTAAATGTTCTCCAAAGCGACCGAATCACGTGTCGTGTGTGACATCAGCCGCACCTAGGGGTCGCACTCGGCGGCGGTACTGCCACAATGAACGAACCGCTGCGTCCGCGGCCATCGCCACACCCACGGCACCGATGGCTGTCGCGACGCTTCGCCGACAGGCCGGCGCTACCGCGCTGGGCTGCCGTGCCGGAGGACAGTTCCACGAGTGCCGGGCGCGTTTCGGCGCGCCGACGTGGTCCCCCGCTCGCAGTCCCAGGAGAAAGACCAGTGACCCAGACTCATCCCGTGAGTTCCGTCATTCCCACGCAGGGAACCACGGAAAAGACGACAGGAAATCCCATGAACGACCCCGCCGGCGTCGTCGCGCCGGTCACCGATGACGAGATCTTTATCGGTCATGAAGGGGGCAAGCTTTCGGTCGCCGCCGTGCGTCCGATCTCCGACCCGCGTGACCTTTCGATCGCGTATACGCCGGGTGTGGCGAAGGTGAGCCGGGCGATCGCCGAGGACGCGGCCAAGGCGAAGCGGTACACGTGGGCGGACAGGCTGGTCGTGGTGGTCAGCGACGGCACGGCCGTGCTCGGCCTCGGCGACATCGGCGCGAGCGCGTCGCTGCCGGTCATGGAGGGCAAGTCGGTCCTGTTCAAGACCTTCGGCGGGCTCGACTCGATCCCGCTGGTGCTGGACACCACCGACGTCGACGAGATCGTCGAGACGCTGGTGCGGCTGCGCCCGTCGTTCGGCGCGGTGAACCTCGAGGACGTCTCCGCGCCGCGGTGCTTCGAGCTGGAGGACAAGCTCAAGGAAGCGCTGGACTGCCCGGTCATGCACGACGACCAGCACGGCACGGCGATCGTCACGCTGGCCGCGCTGCGCGGTGCGAACCTGGTGCTCGACCGGGCCATCGCGGACCAGCGCGTGGTCGTCTCCGGAGCCGGCGCGGCGGGTGTGGCCTGCGCCAAGATCCTGCAGGAGGCGGGCATCGGCGACGTCACCGTGCTCGACTCGCGCGGCATCATCCACTCCGGCCGGGACGGCCTGAACCCGGTCAAGGCGCGCCTCGCGGAGTCTACGAACAAGGCGGGCCTGCGCGGTGGCCTGGCGGAGGCGCTCGAAGGTGCCGACGTGTTCCTCGGCCTGTCCGGCGCGACGATCGACGAGTCGCTGCTCGGCCGGATGGCCGGCGGCGGCATCGTGTTCGCACTGTCCAACCCGGACCCGGAAGTTCACCCGGACGTGGCAGCGCGGTACGCGTCGATCGTGGCCACCGGCCGCAGTGATTTCCCGAACCAGATCAACAACGTGCTGGCGTTCCCCGGCGTCTTCCGCGGTGCGCTGGACTCCGGCGCGCGGGCGATCACGGAGAACATGAAGCTGGCCGCGGCCGAGGCGATCGTGTCGGTGGCGATGGACGACCTCGGCGCCGACCGGATCGTCCCGAGCCCGCTCGACCCGCGCGTCGCCCCCGAGGTGGCCGCGGCCGTCGCCAAGGCCGCCGAGGCCGACGGCGTCACCGGCTAGGGAAACGTGGGCTGAAGGGGACTTTCATCGCGTCTGGTGCGAGGAAAGTCCCCTTCAGCACGTCTGACGGGAGGAAAGTCCCCTTCAGTCCAGCAGGTCGGCGAGGCGGTGGCGGGGGACGTCCACCAGGCGCAGGTCCCGCAGGTCTTCGGGGACGTCCAGGGAGACGTTCGCCAGGCGGGCGTGGGCTCGGGTGAGGATTTCGTCCGGGTGCTCGACGGTGTCCGCGACGACCACCGCGCTGCGGTTGTCCGGGGTGCTGCGGAGGAACCGCAGGCGGTACTTCGTCCCGATCAGCGAGGTCAACGCCGTCTGCGCGGCCTCGCTGGCGAGGTCAGGGTGGGAGTTCGGCACCAGCAGGGCGAGCCGGCGCGCGTTCGTGCCCAGCAACGTCCGGAGCAGCCACGGGCCGGGATCGGCCGAGAGGTCCATCGCGACGGCGTCGCCCTCGGGGCCGGAAATCGACCAGTCCACCGGCCGCGACTCCAGCGAAAGCCCGCCCGCGACCGCGATTTCGTGCAGCTTGTCCAGCAGCGCCGGTTTCGTGCCGCTCGCCTCCACCGACTGCGGCCCGTGGGTGTAGATCGCGGACTTTCCCTTGCCGCCGCGCATCTTCTTCGACTTCGCCGTCGGCTGGCAGACGTACAGGTCGGCCGCGCTGCCGATGGCCTGCGCGCCGAAGTACCGGTTGAAGCCGGGCAGGATCGCCTCGAATGTCAGCCCGAGCGTGGCCAGCGAACGCTGAACCTGCGCGCCCAGCGCCGGATGCCGCGGGCTGTATCCGTAGGCGAACAACAGCCGTCCTTCGCTCGGCTCGCGCAGCGCCTGCACCCCGCGCGCGGCGAACAGCCCCATGCCTTCAGGGGTGTACGGCGGATCGCTGAATACCAGGTCGGCGCTGCCGGAGAGGGCGGGCGGGAGGCCGACCCGCAGGTCCGCGTGCGCGGTGCGGATCGAGCGTTGACCGCGTTCGTCCAGGTAGGACAGCACGCGCTCGTCGAGGTCGACCACGGTCAGCTCGGCCGAGGGCGCGATCGCGCGCACCGCCAGTGACGTCAGGTCGTGGTCGCCGAGGAACAGCACCGAAGACGAGGCCAGGTCGTAGCGCGAGTCGAGCCACAACGCCCGGCGCAGCACCGTTTCCGGGGTCGCCTGGACGTGGTCGAGGGCGGCCAGCGGCGGCGGCACCTCGGCCACCCACTCACCGATCTTCCCGAGCAGCTTTTCCCGCTCGGCGACCGCGGCGTCGAGCGGGTCGGCGTACTGCGGCAGGTGGTAGCGCTCGTAGGACGCGGCCAGGCCCGGCTTGATACGGAGGCGCTCGCCGTCGCGCTCGAGGTCCTCACCCAGCGCGGCGAGGACGTCCTCCACGCTGCGTCGCGGCGCCGCGCTGAGCCGGACGAGCTCGGCGAGGTCGTGCGGGCCGCCGCGGAGCAGCGCTATCACCTGGTACAGCGGGCGGACGCCGACACCGTGCTGGGCGAAGACGTCGTCGAGTGCGCTCACGGGTGACGAGCCTAGTCATCGCTGCGTGGAACACCGTGCCAAGGACGGTGGTTTGGGCTACGGTCGGTGACACCGGACATGGGGAGAGGCTGTGACCATCGAGTTCCGCGAAGTGACCAAGCAGTATCCGGATGGGACGGTCGCGGTCGACAAGCTGAGCCTGACCGTCGAGGACGGCACCATCACGGTGTTCGTCGGGCCGTCCGGCTGTGGCAAGACGACCTCGCTGCGGATGATCAACCGGATGGTCGAGCCGACCGCGGGCAGCGTGCTGCTCGACGGCAAGGACGTCAGCGAGGGTGACCCGGCGCTGCTGCGCCGCGGCATCGGCTACGTCATCCAGCACGCCGGGCTCTTTCCACATAGGACGGTGCTGGACAACGTCGCGACCGTGCCGCTGCTGTCGGGCTGGGACAAGGGCAAGGCGCGCAAGCGGGCCGCGGAGCTGTTGGAGACCGTCGGGCTGCCCGCCGAGCTCGGAAAACGGTACCCGGCCCAGCTTTCCGGCGGCCAGCAGCAGCGCGTGGGTGTCGCGCGCGCGTTGGCCGCGGACTCGCCGGTGCTCCTGATGGACGAGCCTTTCTCGGCCGTCGACCCGATCGTGCGCGAGGAGCTGCAGGACGAGCTGCTGCGGCTGCAGTCGCAGCTGGGCAAGACGATCGTGTTCGTCACGCACGACATCGACGAGGCGGTGCGGCTCGGCGACAAGATCGCGGTGCTGCGCGTCGGCGGGGTGCTGGCGCAGTACGGCACGCCGTCGGACGTGCTGCGGCACCCGGTCGACGACTTCGTCGCGTCGTTCGTCGGCAAGGATCGCGGCTATCGCGGACTTTCGTTCCTGGCCGCCGAGGGCGTCGAGGTCAAGGACGTCGAAATCATCGAACTGGGCACGTCGGTGTCCACTTCGGACACTTGGCGGCTCGCGGTGAACGGTGAGAAGCGTCCGCGAGGGTGGCTGACTCCCGGGTCCACAGTGGAGGGTCCGCTCGAGGAAAGTCACTTGGTGGCGGGTGGATCGCTGTGGGTGCGGGGCACGCCGATCCGCGGCGCGCTCGACGCCGCGCTGTCGTCGCCTGCCAGTCTCGGCGTGGTGGTCAATGAGGAACACCGGGTGCTCGGGGTGGTCGTCGCGCGGCAGGTACTGGAAGTAATCGAGGCAACGCCGCAGGCGTCATGAGCTTCTTCGACGAGCTCGGCCGGTACCTGAGCAGCGCGAACAACCGCTCGCAGATCCTGGACGACCTCGGCGATCACCTCTATCTGGCGCTGCTGCCGCTGGTGCTCGGCATCGTGCTGGCGATCCTCGCGGGCTGGCTCGCCCATCGCTGGCGGCCCGCGCGGTCGGTGCTGATGGTGCTGGCGAACCTGCTGTACACGATCCCGTCGCTCGCGCTGTTCGTGGTGATCCCCGGCCTGATCGGGTCGAAGATCCTGGACAGTGTCAATGTCGTGGTGGCGCTGACGATCTACACCACCGCGCTGCTGGTCCGGCCGGTGGTGGACGCGCTCGACGCGGTGCCGGCGCCGGTGATCGCCGCGGCGACCGCGGTCGGATACCGCCCCGCGCGGCGGTTCCTCGCGGTCGAGCTTCCGCTGTCCGTGCCGGTGCTCGCGGCCGGGGTCCGGGTGGCGAGCGTGTCCAATGTGTCCCTGGTGAGCGTCGGCGCGCTGATCGGCACCGGCGGGCTCGGGGTGTTGTTCACCGACGGCTTCCAGCGTGAGTACTTCTCGCCGATCGTGGTCGGGATCGTGCTGACACTGCTGCTCGCGCTGGTCGTCGACCTGCTGCTGGTGGGCCTGCGAAACCTCCTCACGCCCTGGGCGCGCGCATGATCACTGACCTCTTCCACTGGTTCGGCGATCCCGCGCACTGGAGCGGCCCGGACGGGATTCCTCAGCGGTTGCTGGAACATCTCGGCTATGTCGGGCTGGCGCTGGTGATCGCACTGGTCATCGCCGTCCCGTTAGGACTGTTCGTCGGCCACACCGGACGCGGTGGCGTCGCATTGGTGAGTGTGGGCAACGCGATCCGAGCGCTGCCGACGCTGGGCCTGGTGACATTCCTGTTCCTGCTCTTCACCGAGAGCGTCACGTCGACGATCATCGGACTGGTCGTGCTGGCCGTCCCGCCGATCCTGGCCGGGACGTACGCGGGCCTGCAGGCGACCGACCACGGGGTCGTCGATGCCGCGGAAGGCGTCGGAATGACCGGCTGGCAACGGCTTTGGCAGGTGGAGGTGCCGATTTCGCTGCCGCTGGTGCTGGGCGGGATCCGCAACGCGGTGCTGCAGCTGGTCGCCACCGCCGCTGTCGCCGCGTACGTCGGACTGGGTGGCCTGGGCCGGTTCCTGCTCGACGGACTGGCCATTTTGGACTACTCCGAAGTGATCGCCGGCGCTATGTTGACCACCTTGCTGGCGATCGTGCTGGACCTGCTGTTCGCGCTGCTGAACCGAGCGCTGGTGCCGAAGGGCTTGCGGCTCGCCACCGCGGCCGGCAAGAAGGTGGCGGCATGAAGCGGCTGGGTTTGCTTTTCGTGGCACTGCTGGTCGCGGGCTGTGGAAACCCGCTGGCCGGTGGCGGCGAAGGCGGTTCGACCGGCGACATCATCATCGGCGCCTCCGATGTCGGGGAAAGCCTTCTGCTGGCCCAGATTTACGCGGGTGCGCTGCGTGACGCGGGTGCGGAGAACGTGACCGTCCGGCCGCCGGTCGGGAGCCGCGAGGTCGTGGTCAAGGCGCTGCAGGACAAGTCGCTCTCGGTGGTGCCCGACTACAGCGGGAACCTGTTGCGGTACTTCGACAAGAACACACAGGCGACCACGCCCGCCGAGGTTTACGCGCAGCTGCGCACGAAGGTCCCGGCCGGGTTCGAGGTCCTGAACCAGGCGCCCGCCGAGGACAAGGACCTGCTGGTCGTCTCGAAGCAGCTAGCAGACTCGGGCGTCCGGACGTTCTCCGACCTCGGGCGGCGCTGCCGTGACCTGGTGTTCGGCGGGCCGGGCCAGTGGAGCAGCCGCTGGAAGGACAAGATCAAGACGCTGTACGGCTGCGAGTTCAAGGAGATCCGCACGACGGACACCGGCGGGCCGGTGACGGTGGCGGCCCTGAAATCGGGCGAGGTGCAGGTGGTGGACCTGTTCAGCACGTCGTCGACGATCGCGTCCAACGGTTTCGTGCCGCTGGTGGACGACAAGAACATGTTCCCGGCGCAGAACATCGTCCCGCTGGTGGCCCGCGGCACGTTGTCGCCCTCGGAAGCCGACGCCTTGAACCGCGTCTCGGCGGCGCTGACCACGGACCAGCTGACCGAGCTGAACGTCCAGTTCACCGAGGAAAAACGCAACCCGCTGGACATCGCGGAGGAATTCCTGTCCCGCAACAACCTGCGCCGCTCCTCCTAGCTGATCGCTGGGGTAGAGCCTCGTGAGTGGTAAGTAGGCTTAGAACCCTACTCGCCACTCGCGAGACTCCACCCCAGCGCCGCTAAAGCCGAGCCGGGGGATGGGGCGGCTCAGGTTTCCTTGCGGGGCACGAAACGGACCGAGAGCACCACGATCGTCAGGAAGCACAGCGCCACCAGCGCCATCCCGAGCCGGGCACCGGCCAGCTGGTCCTGGATCGCGACGAACGCGCCGAGCAGCGCCACGCCCACCGCCATCCCGATCTGCCTGGCCGTGTTCAGCACGCCCGAGCCGAGGCCGGTGAAGTTCGGGTCGATCGACAGCAGCGCCGCCGCGTTCAGGCTCGGCGAGAACACGCCACAGCCGAGGCCCACGAAAGCCGTGCCGACAGCCAGCAGCGGCCACGACGACTCGTCCGAGATGCCCAGGACCAGCAAAGCGCCGATCAACGACGAAGTCGCGCCCGTCCACAGCAGCCACCGCGGGCCCTTGGAAACCAGTTGGCGGGCCAGCACGATCGTGCCGAACACCCAGCTGATCGAGAACGGCAGGAACAGCAGCCCGGTCTGCGCCGCGCTCAGGTGCCAGTGTTCCTGGACGAAGATCGCCAGCATGAACTGCATGCCGTAGCCGCCGAACTGGAACGCGAAGCCGTTCGTGATGGACGCCGTGAACGCGTGACGGCGGAAGATCGCCAGCGGCAGCATCGGGTGGCTGCTTCGCTTCTCGATCACGAAGAACGCCACGATCCCCAGCACGGCCGCAGCCGACAGCGCAAGTGTCAGCGGAGCACCCCACCCGAGGGCGCCACCCTCGATCAGCGCCGCGACCAGGGCACTCAGTGCGATCACGCCCACGATCTGCCCAGCCAAGTCGAGCGACTTCGCCGCCCGGGTCTGAGTTTCACGCGCGTAGCGGACCGTCAGGAAGATCGTCACCAGACCGACCGGGACGTTGATCAGGAAGATCGAACGCCAGCCGAACACCTCGGTCAGCACACCGCCGCCGATCGGCCCGGCGACCAGCGCGAGCCCGCCTGTCGCGCCCCACAGCGTGATCGCCTTCGCGCGCTCGATCGGGTCGGGGTAGGTGCGGGCGATGATGGCCAACGTCGTCGGCAGCAGGCCGCCGGCCGCGATGCCCTGCAGGCCCCGCGCGGCGACCAGGAAGCCCAGCGACGAGCTCAGCGCGCACAGCAGTGACGCGCCGGTGAAGAAGACCAGCGACCAGATGAACAGCCGCCGCGCGCCCCAGCGGTCGCTGATGTTGCCCGCCGTGAGGAGCACGCTGGCCAGCGGGATCGTGTAGATGTTCACCACCCATTGCAGGGCGCTGATCGAACCGTGCATCTCCTGCTGGACGGCGGGCAGCGCGATGTTCAGCGCACTGCCGTCGAGCAGGATCATGAAGAACCCGAGGCAGACGGCGGCGAGCGCGAGGCCGGGCCGTCCCTGCCGGACCGCGGGTACCGCGGGCGCGGTCGTCGTGGTCGCCTGATTCACAGTGCGCTCCTTGTCAGTGCTTCGAAGGCAGTCGGTGGCGGTCCGGTGAGCAGGGGGTGACTCACCGAACCGGCCACGCGAGACTGAGTGTACATACTAGTAGGTACAGAACCTAGGCGACCGGTGAAAAGTCCACGGAGTGGACGGCGTTCTCGACGGCTGCCGTCAGCGCGCCGCGGGCGATGACGTCGCCCTGGAGCAGCGTCCGCGAGTTCACGTGCGGCCGGGCGCCGATCGCGGTCACCCACTGGACGGACTCCACCGGCGGGCCGTAGCTGAACCGGCCTCGGTGCGCCTCGCCGGCGAGGTCCACCAGCCGGTGGCTGAACTCGGCGATGTCCAGGCCGCCGGTCTCGGTGTAGCCGCCGCCGGGTTCGGGGATCCGGTGCGCCCGGCACTGCCCGCTCTCCAGCAGCGAGCGAAGCAGAGGGTCGGTCGCCCGCCGGACGTCCGTGACCGGCAGGTGCGCTTCGATGAGCGTCGTCACGCGCACCGGCTCCTCGTCGACGACCGGTGAGTCGATGACGAACGCGTCCGCGGCGGGCGTGACCCGCATCCGCGGTCCGACGAACCGGATGACCCCGGCCTCGACCAGCGCGCGCAGCTCCTCGACGCGCGCCGCGGGCGGTCCGGACGCGACGAAGTTGTTCAGCCCGCTGAACCACCGCTCGATGTCCCGGACGTACGACGTGCCGGACAGGCCCTGGTGCGAGACCACCTGCCGGACCTCGTCGCGCAGGTCGCGCATCATCGCCGCGGTGGCCTTGAGCGCGCTGCCCGCCGGGCCGAGCTTCGAGTGCGTGTAGTCGTGCTCGAGCCGGTCCTTGATCCAGCTCAGGTACTCCTCACGGTTCGCGAACCGCAGCCCGTCGGTGGGCTTGTCGAGCTTGGTCCAGTCCCAGCGCGCGGTGGGGTCCGGCACGACCTCGCTCAGCAGCGCGTCCATCTCCGGCGTACCCCAGGCCAGGCCCGGGTATTCAGCCAGGAATCGGTCCAGCGCAACGGGATCGGCGTGCTCGCCGTGCGCGAGCAGGTGCCGGTAGTAGACCCAGCCGGCCTCCTTGGCGACGTAGGGCCACAGGTGCGTCATGAAGTCGTTACGTCCGGTGTGCGCGTGCTCGCGCAGCCCCGCGATGACGTCCGCGCTGAGAAACGTTGCCACGTAACGCGGAACGATCTCCTGCTGGATCTCGGCTCGCGCGGTGTAGGGCACGCCGCGCCCGGATCCCGCGTACAGCAGGGGTTCCCGTCCCGACGGCCGATACACCAGCCGCTCCGCGTCGCGGACGAACTCGCCGCCGCGGCCGGTGGTCAGCAGGATCATGTAATCGAAGAAGTTCAGCCCCAGCCCGCGCAGCATCACGGGCTCACCGGCGGCGATGTCGTCGAGGTCGACCTCGCCCGGGCTCGCGGGGGCGATGTAGCGCAGCCCGTGCGCTGCGGCGAACGCGCCCAGTTCGCGCTCGGACTCCGAGATCTCGATGTCGAAGTGTCCTTGCGACAGCACGACAGCGTCGACGAGCAGCTCCGAGCCGTCCTCCAGCCACAGGTTCTGGCGTCCGCCGGGGACGTCGGCGAGGCCGGTCGCGCGGGTCCGGTGGAAGTGGACGGACACCTCCGGCGGCGCCGTCTCGACGATGTGCTGGATCGCCCAGCCGAGGTAGGCGCCGTTGAACGCGCGCGAGCCGTACGACCATGGCTTCATCGACGCGGCCTCGTCGACCGCGCGCGGGTCGACGCCGGTGATCTCGCCCGCCGCGACCATCCGGGCCCACTGGAACTGCGTCGGGCCGTGCCGCAGCGGGCCTTCGCAGGTCACGGTGTCATCGGTGAACACCGTGATGTCGCCGGCGACGGTGTTCATCAGCAGGCTCCGGTCCTGGTCCTCGCGCCACACCCGGCCCCCGCCGGGCGGGTACGGGTCGATCAGGTGGACCTCAACGCGCTCGCCGGGCGCGAGCACGCCGGCGTTGGCACAGATCCGCTCCAGCATCACCGTGCCGCGCGGTCCGACGCCGACGACGGCAATACGCATAGGTTCGGTCATTTCCTGCCTTCCTAGGGGGATTCCTCGCCGAACAGCCGGAGGAAGTAGTTGATGTCCTCGCCCAGCCCCGACATCAGCACGGCCAGGTCGTCGTCCGGAGTGGACAGTTCGAGCCGGTTGCGTCGCAGGGTTTTCGTGGACAGCGGGAGCGCGCCCGCGGAGTGATAGCGGATCGCACCACCGGGCTCACGGCGAGGGATGATGTCGGAGCGGGCGTACTTGCTGGCACTGAACGGGATGTCGAGACGGCCGGCGTCGAACGAGCCGATGATCGCCTTGTCCAAATCGGACTCGGCGAGAACCGGCTCGATGATTTCGCCGACCTCGTCGAGGATCCATTCGAGCTCTTCTTCGACGCGCGAAGCGTCGACCGTCACGAAGTCCAGCAGTCGTGAGTTCGCGACGGCCGCGAGCCGCATTCCATCCACATTGGCCTGAGTCGTCGGGATGCCGAAAGCCTCGTGGTAGGTCTTGGTGATGATCTTCGCCGCGCCACCGAGCCGGGCCACCATGGCGCCGTAGAAGATGAGCTCCTCGGCGTTGCGCTTGCCCTTCGGGAACACGCCCATGAACTCGTGCAGCACCGGGTAGACCTCGGCCTCGGCGGGCAGGTACCGCGCCGCCAGCCGGGGCACGGCCCGCAGGGCGGCCACGTCCTGGAAGAGGTGGCCGCTCTGCGGGTAGGAGATCGAGATGCAGCGAACTCCTTGCTGTGCGGCGGAAATCGCCTCGAGCACGCCGATCGCCAGACTGATCGACGGCGGCACGAGCACCGCGGTGAGCGTGCCGAACAGCTCCCGGTCGATCACCAGCCCGTCGCGGGCCAGCTCGCCCGCGACCGCGTCGACGTCCCGCCACGCCGCCAGTGAATCGGCGAGCGGCACGGCTTTCGAGTACGGCAGGTTGTAGGAGATCCCGCCGCCCTCGAAGGAGGTGATCCCGGAGGCCACCGAGACGTCGAAGAGGATCCGCGCGTCCGGAGAGCCGTGCCGGATCTCGATCGGCGCCCGCACCGAACTGTTCAGCTCGCGCCCGCGCTGCCACCCGTGCGTCACCAGCGGGTAGCCGTTGAGGTCGGCGGGATTGTGGGTGAGCGAACGTTGCGCGTTGTCGAAGCGAAGGAGCCGGGTGTGGGCGTCGATGGTGATGGTCAGGATGTCCGGCTCGGCCTCGATTTCGAGCTCGCGCAGCAGCGCGAGCATTTCGTCGTGACCGCCGACTCCGCACCGGGGCTGCACCGCGACCTTCCCGTTCGCCACCGACCGCCGCAGGACCTCCGCGGCGGTCGGCTTGCCGAGCGAGCGCACGTACGCGATCGAGTCGGCGTGGGGAGGGAGCGTCATGACGCGGCGACCGCCACCGGGATCGCCTCGAGCGACCGCTCGGCCGCGATGCGCTCGAGCAGGGCGGGGAGCTGATCCGGCCGCGAAAGGATGTGGTCGACGCCCAGCGCGTACAGCCGGTCCAGGCTGGAAGCGTCCTTTTGGCTGCCCACGGACAAGTTGCCGCCGACGATCACCGGGCACGGGATCTCGGCTTCGCGAAGGTCGTGCAGGTCTTCGTGGACGTGGCCGTTGAGGCTGCCGATGATGACGGCCAGGGTGTCCGGGCCCGCGGCCTCGGCGAACTCCGACACCGGGGTGCACGTGCCGAGGTTGACGACGTCGTAGCCCGCCGCCCGCAGCGAGTAGGCGATGAGGTGGTTGGCGACCGCGTGCGCGTCGCTCGCCGCGACGCCGAGCACGACGGTTCCCTTGCTGGTACTCATGATGGCCTTTCAGTCGTCGAACGCGGCGAACAGCTCGCGCTTGGACACGGAACGGATCTTGGTGACGTCGAACTCGTCGGCGTCGGCCACGGAAAGCGAGTCGAAGACCAGGTCGATGGCCGCGCCGAGGCCCCAGGCCTCGTGGTAGGCGGGCCAGCCGGGTGCGCCCTTGTCGACGTCGGCCTGGCGCGCGAACAGGTAGTTGGCCCAGTTGCGGGTGCTCGGGTGGCGGTGGTGGAAGTCGTGGACCACGGTGTCGCCGGTCAGTACCAGGTACCGCGCCGGGAAGTGCACGAACAGCATCCGCGACGTCCACCGCAGCCAGGCGAAGAGACCGCGCTCGGGCGCCCGGTCGCCGAGGAAGATCGCGTTGGTCAGGCTGGCGAAGTAGTCCTTGCCCTTTCGGACGGTGAGTGACGGGTCCGGGAACGTGTGCTTGACGCACAGCCGCAGCGTGTTGCTGACCTGGAAGAGCGGGAACAGCGGCACCAGCCAGCCGACGACCAGAATCTGCCATCCTCCGGTGAGGACGGACGCGACGGTTGCCAAGCCGTACAACGAAACCGCAGTGACCTTCTCCGAAGTAGCCGAGCCGTGCCAGAACGAGCGGACGCGCGCGATCGCGAAGCCGAGGTGGAACTTCGGCGAGCACAGCTTGCCCAGCAGCCGCAGCCACATCTGCCGCCGCGTCATCCCCGGGTGCAGGTCGAGGCTGATCAGGAATGCCTGGACGGTCGGGTCGCGCAACGTCATGTGGTGCGCCGCGTGGTGGTCGCCGACGTGTTCGTGGCTGTACCGCGCGAAGTTCTGCACCACGAGCACGCTGGAGGCCATCCGCCCGACAGCCGCGTCGAGCCGGCGCCGGTTGTACATGTTCCGGTGCGCGCACTGGTGGTAGACCATCATCCGCAGGTTGCGCATCCCGTGCACGGTGACCGCCCAGCCGACCGGCAGCGCGGCGAGCCACCAGCCGCCCGTGACCAGCGTGAACCCGCTGATCACCAGGCCGGCCAGCATGTTCAGCAGCGCCGCGGCCAGGTGGAACGTCGGCGTCCAGCGCACCGGCCGCTGCCCGGCGTAGGCCTTCCCGGTCAGCAGCGTCAACGGCAGCTGCAACGGCCGGGGCAGCACGCGCATCGAGTCGCGCTGGTCCGGCAGCGTGGCGACCTGGGCCGTTTCGTCGATGAGGGACAACTTCGATCCTTCCTTGAGCAGGGTCAGGCGAACGCGGGGGTTTCGGTGAGCAGCGAGCGCATCGCGCGGACGTCGACCTTGCCCGCGGTGTTGTAGGGGATCCGTGGCACGACGAGCACGGAATGCTGTTGCGCGCCAAGGAGGTCGTGCAGCCGAGACTCGACCTCGTTGGCGTCCTCGGCGGACAGTCGAACCACGGCGACGACCTCGGCGGTGTCGCCGGAGGGCCGGCGCACGACGGCAGCGTCGAGGACTCCGGGGAGGTCCTTGAGTTCACTTTCCAGTGCCACGAAATCGACCGTCCCGTCACCGGGCAGCGAGTCCGAGCGACCGACGATGATGAGCTCGCCCTCGGCGGTCAGGTGGCCGTAGTCGCTGGTCAGCACGAATCGTTCGGTGCCGCGGACGACGAAGTCGGCGTTGCCATTGGCGTAGTCGTCCATGATCAGCGGGCTGGTGATGGCGATCAGCCCGATCTCCCCGGCGGGGCGGTCGTCGCGGGTCTCGGGGTCGACGATCAGCAGCCGTACGCCTGGCATCGGCCGCCCGGTGGTCCGCGGCGAAACCGCGAGCTGGTCAGGGCAGGCGAAGGTGTTGATGCCGGTTTCGGTGGTCGCGTAGTAGACGTGGAGGACGTCGCCGAGGCGTCGTTTCGCTGTGCGGATCGCGCGGGCGCTGGTCTGACGGCCGCCGGTGAGCACCGCGCGGAGGCTGCTCAGGTCGAGCTCCGGCCGGGCTTCGGCGGCGGTGAGGAACTCGTCGAGTACCGGCGGGACGAAGAAGGCCGCGGCGACCTGGTGTTCGGCGACCAGCTCGACCATCCGCGCCGGGTCGAACGAACCGAGGACGACCCTGGCGCCCAAGGTAAGCGCGGCGTTGACCCAGACGTGGCCGGACGCGTGCGCCATCGGCGACGTCGCCAGGTAGACGTCGTCGGCGCCGAAGCCGAAGTGGTCACGCAGGTAGGCCAGGCGCTGGTTCTCGCTCTTGGTCCGGCGCAGGAACAACTTCGGCGTCCCGGTCGAACCGCTCGTGAAGCCGAGCGCGAGGAACGGCTGCTTCTGCCAGTCGCGGGTCGGGCCGGTGTAGCCGACGGCGTTGCGGAAGGAGTCGCCGGACAGGTTGAACACCAGTGCGCCGTGTTCGGTCGCGGCCTCCACCGCGGCCACCGCGCCGGGCAGGTCCATGTCGACCAGCACCATGGTCGGTTGCACCGCGTGCACCTGTTCCCGCACGGTGGCACTGTCACGGGCCGGATCGACGCCGACCCAGGGGATGCCGAGGCTGGCGCACGCGGCGGTGGCCACCACCAGCCGGGAGGTGTTCCCGGCGAACGCGACGACGCGGTTTTCGGCGCTCGGGTTCAGCGCGACGGTGAACCAGCTGCACAGGGCGTCGACCTCGGTGTAGAGCTCTCGCCAGGTGAGGGATCGCTCGTCGTCGACGACGGCGACCCGCTGCGGAAATTCGGCGACGTGGCGTGCGACCGAATCCAGGACAATCACGGTGTCTCCCGATCTGCTGGGCTGTGGGGCGTGGTTCCCGCATTCCGGACACTTTCCGGGAGAACCGCCTTCGAGCCTGCAAACAGATCGGCGAGGCGTCGACGTCAGAAACCGGCTTGGCCGAAAGCGGACGTCGCCCGGACGGTCCAGTGACCGATTTCCCGCAGCGTTTTGAGCTGGCCTTTTCCGCGGGCGATCGGTCCCGGCGTGACGCTGCTCACCTGATTAATCGTCCACTATGGATAGTGTGCGGGGTGTCCGCAAGCGGCATGGCCACTTCATGACATGGCGGTGAGTAATCCATTGCTGCACGCTGGAAAGCAGCGGCCGCAGACCGCGTCGCCGCGTGAATATCCAGCAGGAGGATCCAGCATGTCGCTCGAACACCGCTGTCCGGACGCGATCCGGTCGGACACCGGATGGGGCACTGCGTCGCGTAGTTGAACCCAGCGTAAAGGAAATCCCAAGAAAGGAGCAAGCCGTCATGCGGCTGGAGGTCGACTATACCCGGTGTACCGGTCTGGGCGTCTGCGAGGCGATCGCGCCCGACGTGTTCACGATCGCGGACGACGGGACGATGCAGATCGTCGAATCGTGCCCGTCGGACCGGCTTCGGAGCATGCTCGAGGAGGCCGTGAGCGGATGTCCGACCGAAGCAATTTCTATCGTTGAATAGAATTACGGCGAAAGGACGAAGGAAAGTGTCGAAGCACAGGCTCGTCGTCGTCGGCGGTTCCCTGGCGGGCCTGCGTGCCGCCGAAACCGCCCGCAAGCTCGGGTTCGCCGGGCAGGTGACGCTGATCAGTGCCGAACCGGGCCTGCCCTACGACCGGCCGCCGCTGTCCAAGGCATACCTGACCGCCGACGGCGTGGACGTCACGTTCCGCGACCGGGATACCTTGCGGGACAACGAGATCGACCTGCGCGCGGGCGTTCGCGCCAGCTCGCTCGACCTGGCCGCCCGCACGGTGTTCACCGATCGAGGGGCGTTCCCGTACGACGGCCTCGTCATCGCGACCGGCGTGTCCGCGCGCCGGCCACCGATCCCCGGCGACCTCGAAGGCGTGCACACGCTCCGGACGGTGGCCGACGCCCGCGCGATCCGCGCCGCTTTCGACGCCGGGGCAAGGGTTCTCGTCGTCGGCGCCGGCTTCATCGGCTCGGAGGTCGCGTCCTCCGCGCGGGCCCGCGGCCTCGAGGTCACCATCGTCGAGCACCTCGACACCCCGCTGGTCCGCTCGGTCGGCAGTGACGTCGGAGCCGCGTTGAGCTCGTTGCACACCGGCAACGGCACCGGTTTGCGACTGGGAACGAAGGTTGTTTCCTTGGAGGGCAAGGGAAAGGTCGAACGCGCCCGGCTCAGTGACGGCACCGTTCTCGACGTCGACCTCGTCGTGTTCGGGGTCGGCGCCTCGCCGAACACGCGGTGGCTCTCCTCGTCCGGGCTGAAACTCGACGACGGCGTCGTCTGTGACGAGTATCTGCGTGCGGCGCCCGGGGTTTACGCGGCCGGCGATGTCGCGCGCTGGCCCAACGGGCTGTTCGGCGGTGCGCCGATGCGGCTGGAGCACTGGACGAACGCGACCGAGCAGGCCACCGCGGCGGTCCGGCACTGGCTGCGCCCGGAAACCGTCCGGCCGCACGAATCGGTGCCGTACTTCTGGTCCGACTGGTACGACTCGCGGATCCAGTTCGCCGGCTCGGCCGCCGCCGAACAGGTCCGGCTGGTCAGCGGTTCGCCGGAGGAGGGGAAGTTCGTCGCGCTGTACCGGCGCGAGGACCGGGTCATCGGCGCGCTGACGCTGAACCGGCCGTCCCTGATCATGAAGCTCCGGACCTTGGTGGCGCGCCGGACGAACTGGGCCGACGCGGTCAGGTTCGCGACCGCCCGCTAGCCGTGGACGCCTCCCGGTGGGTGCCGACTCCGTTGTCGGCGCCCACCGGGAGAACGCTTACTCGGGGTGGCCGACGAGCCCGATCGTCGCCGCCGCCACCCCTGCCTGGAACCGGCTCGCCGCGCTCAGCTCGCTCATCAGCCGCGAGATGTGCCGACGGCAGGTCCGCGCGGACATGCCGAGCCGCCGCGCGATCACCTCGTCCTTGAGTCCCGAGGCGAGCAGTTCCAGAATCGTCGCGCGGACCTCGTCGAACGTCTCGCCGTAGGCCGCTTCCTTCGGGTCGAACACCGATGCGGAGCGCCAGACGTGCTCGTGGATCCGCAGCAGCAGCCCGACCATCGCCGGTTCGTGCATCACCGCCGCGCCGAGCGAGCCGTCGGGCATCTCGTGCGGTACGAAGGCCACCCGTCGATCGAAGATGATCATCCGGTCGAAGATCTCGTTCGAGGTCCGGACCTGAGCCCCGCGCGCGGCCACTTCCCTTACATAGGACCGAGTAGGGACGTCGTTGCGCGCGGTGTGCTGGTAGATCACCTTCATCTCGACGCCGCGTTCGAGCATCTCCAGGTCGCGAGTCACCGCGTCGTGCAGCTCGTTTTCCGCGCGGCCGCCGCCGGGCTGCATGGTGAGGACCTCGGTTTCGCACAGTCGTGACGCGTCGGCCAGTTGGAGCCGGATCTGCTCGACATCGTCGAGCACGTTCACCGCGTCGCGGCTCTGGCGGGTGCGCCGGGCGTTGCGGAAGGTGTCGGAGAACGACCGCAGCTGCCCGCGGATGTCGGAGACCACGCGGTGCTGGTGGTGGATGGCCTGTTCGAGGGGGGCGACGAGTTCGGCCTCGGCGATCTCGGGGCTGACCGCCACGAACTGGCAGTAGCCGTCTCGAGCCGGTTTGGCCAGCTTCAGCTCGACCAGCGAGCGCAGGGCGAGCCGGACGTCGAGCTCCGGCCGGCCCAGCCTCGCGGCGATGAGATCGGCGTCGGCCGACGGGTGGTTCAGCACCTCCTCATACACGCGAAAGACGAACAAATCGTCACTGGTGGCCGCATCATTAGGCAATTCGGGTGCGGGTATTTCAGCATTTCCGGTGCCCGTGGGTAAGGGCACCTGGAGTCGATTCACAATTCCCCCTGAATTCATCATCGACCACCCCCGGTCTCCCCCCCAGTGGTGTCTCCCCAGTATCCTCGCGCGCCCGCTTTCCCACAGTGTCACGGCGAAAGCGGGCGTGAGCGGCAGCTCATTTTAAGGGGGCCCGCCGGGCCGGACCTGCCTTCCCAGCATCTGGATCAGGCCGGCTTCGACGTGATCCCTTCGAGCCGGAAAGCGTGCCTCCAACCGTCTTGCCCCCATAACGGAACGATCTCGGAAAACGATGAACAAGAAAATCCGCCAACAGGGTGAAGGTTCACCGACTTCGTAAGCGAGGAGTGTCGAATGCGGGGTAAGCGGCTGCTCAGGACGTTTACAGCCGGTCGAACGCGGGCGAGTAACGAAACTCCCCGGTGTGCGCGAGACGGTACGCCGTGAGCGGGCGCACCTGGAAGTGCGGCACCCAGGCCGGATCCGGTGGCCGGACGCCAAATGTCCCGGAAAGGACGAAACCGAAACGGTGGTAGTAGTCCGGTGAGCCCAGCAGCACCACGAGGCCGTAGCCGAGAGCGTCGGCCGCGCCGAGGACGGCGTGCATCAGGGCTGAGCCGACCCCGGTCCGGTGAAGCGCTTTCCGGACGCCGAGCGGGCCCAGGCCGACGGCGGCAGTGGCGTCCTCACCCAGCCGGCCAGGGCTGCAGCAGACGTGCCCGACGACTTCGCCGTCGCGGATCGCGACCAGCGACAGGGTGCTGATCAGGTCGCCGTCCGCGCGGAGATCGTCGACCAGCCGGGCTTCGACGGGCTCGGGATCTCCGGGGGTCTTGCGGAAGGCGTCCGCGTGGACGGCGCGGATCGCGGGCTGGTCCTCGGGGGTTTCGCGGCGAATGAGCATGTGCCCCAGCGTGCCTGGTGACCCGTTGACTCCGGACCACCCTGCCCCGGCAGCCTCTGGAGTCACCCAAGTCCCGGGAGGCCGGATGCTCGAGGTCGTGAAGGCCACCTTGAGGGACTTATTATGGTTTCCCTCAAGGTGGCCTTCGCGACCTTCGGCTCCGCCCCGATCGATGCTCAAGTGACCGTGGCCTGACCGCCCGGAAGGCCCACGAGCGTTTGTCGGGTTTGGGCGGTACGGATGCCCCGGATGGCCTACTGTGCGATGCGTGCAGCCAGGTCAGTACCCCCAGCAGCCCTACCCGCAACAGCCGTACCAGCAGCCCTACCAGGGCTATCCCGGCTACCCGCCGCCGAAGAAGAGCAACACCGGCCTCGTGGTCGCTCTGGTGCTCGGCGGCGTGCTCCTGCTCGGCGGGCTCGGTGTCGGTGCGTTCTTCCTGTTCTCGAACGACGGCGGCAAGGCGCCGGTCGCGTCGGGCAACACCAGGACGTCCCCCACCTCGACGAGCAAGGCCGGCGCGCCGGACAAGTATTCGACGACTCCAGCCTGCAAGACGATCGAGGGCAAGATGAACGGCATGCCTCCGCTGGAGAAGGAGGACGGGCCGATGGAGGCGAGCACCTCCGGCACGGACATCACCGGCGTCCGGCACTTCTGCACCTGGAGCAAGGACGGCTCGTCGCGCGGCGATGTGGCGATGTACCTGTGGAAGTCGACCCAGCCGGGCTCGGGCGCCGGTGAGGACTACGCCAAGGCCGGGTTCGACGGCTCCGGCAAGGCGGTCACCGGCATCGGCAAGGCGACCAAGGCCGTCGAGAAGGAGATCACGCAGAGCGGCCGGTTGCAGTGCGGGATCGACTTCTACCAGGGCAACATCAAGGGCGAGGTGATCGTGACGGCGGCCGACGAGACCGACACGAACAAGGAACGCTGCCTCTCCAACGCCAAGAAGCTCGCGAGCGCGACCTCGGAGGCGCTGGGCTGACGCACACGAAAAGGGGCCGCCACGAATCGTGGCGGCCCCTTTTCGTCGTTCAGATCACTCGAAGGCCTTGGCGATCAGCGCCTTCTGCTCGACCTCGTGCACCTTGGACGAGCCGGCCGACGGCGCCGCCATCGGGCGTCGCGACGAGACCTGCAGCTTCGCGAAGACGTCCGGGAACTTGCGCGGCAGGTTGAGCCCGAAGAACGGCCAGGCACCCTGGTTCTCCGGCTCCTCCTGCACCCACATGATCTCCGAAGCGCCGGTGTAGCGCTCGACAGCGGCCAGCAGCTTCTTCTGCGGCAACGGGTAGTACTGCTCGACCCGCACGATCGCGACGTCGTGCGCCTCGCGCTTCGCCCGCTCCGCGACGAGCTCCCAGTACAGCTTCCCGGAGGTCAGCAGCACCTTGCGGACCTTCTCCGGCTCCGGGGTGACGTCGTCGATCACCGACATGAACCGCGTCTGGCCGGTGAAGTCGCCGACCGCGGACGTCGCGGCCTTGTTGCGCAGCATCGACTTCGGGGTGAAGACGATCAGCGGGCGCTGGATGCCGTCGAGCGCGTGGCGGCGCAGCAGGTGGAAGTAGTTCGCCGGGGTCGAGGGCACGGCCACCGTCATCGACTTCTCCGCGCACAGCGAGAGGAACCGCTCGATCCGGCCGGAGGTGTGGTCCGGGCCCTGGCCCTCGTGGCCGTGCGGCAGCAGCAGCACGACGTCGGAGCGCTGGCCCCACTTCGCCTCGCCGGAGGAGATGTACTCGTCGATGACGGTCTGCGCGCCGTTGACGAAGTCACCGAACTGCGCTTCCCACATGACCAGTGCCTCGGAGTTCGCCACCGAGTAGCCGTACTCGAAGCCGACGGCCGCGTACTCCGACAGCGCCGAGTCGTAGATCATCACGCGACCCTGGCCGTCGGCCAGGTTCTGCAGCGGGGCGTACTCCTGGCCGGTCTTGCGGTCGATGTAGACCGAGTGGCGCTGGGTGAACGTGCCGCGCCGCGAGTCCTGGCCGGACAGCCGGACGAGCCGGCCTTCCAGCGCCAGCGACCCGAAGGCCAGCAGCTCGCCGAACGCCCAGTCGATGTCGCCCTCGCGCGACATCTTGTGGCGACGCTCCATGACCGGCTTGACGCGCGGGTGCGGCGTGAAGCCCTCGGGCACGTTGAGGAACGCGTCCCCGATGTGCTCGATCGTCTCGGTGGAGACGGCGGTCGACACCTTCGCCGGGACCTGCTGCTCTTCCTCCACCGACGGGCTCGCCTTCGCCGGGTGCTTCTCCAGCTCGCGGACCTCGTTGAAGACGTGCTCCAGCTGGCTCGAGAAGTCGCGCAGCGCGGCCTCGGCCTCGTCGACGGAGATGTCGCCCCGGCCGATCAGCGACTCGGTGTAGCCCTTACGGACCGAGCGCTTCGTGTCGATGATGTCGTACATCGCCGGCTGCGTCATCGAGGGGTCGTCGCCCTCGTTGTGGCCGCGGCGGCGGTAGCAGATCAGGTCGATCACGACGTCCTTGTGGAACGCCTGCCGGTACTCGACGGCAAGCTTGGCCACCCAGTGCGCGGCCTCGGGGTCGTCGCCGTTCACGTGGAAGACCGGCGCGGCGATGATCTTCGCGACGTCGGTGGCGTACTGCGACGAGCGCGAGTGCTCCGGCGCGGTGGTGAAGCCGACCTGGTTGTTGACGATCACGTGCACGGTGCCGCCGGTGCGGTATCCGCGCAGCAGCGCCAGGTTCAGCGTTTCCGCGACGACGCCCTGGCCCGCGAAGGCCGCGTCGCCGTGCATCAGGACCGGCAGCACGGTGTAGCCCTCGCCGCCCTTGTCCAGGAGGTCCTGCTTCGCGCGGACGATGCCCTCGAGCACCGGGTCCACGGTCTCCAGGTGCGACGGGTTCGCGGTCAGCGACACCTTCGTCTCGCCGTCGCCGAACATCCGGAAGTACTTGCCCTCGGCGCCGAGGTGATACTTCACGTCGCCGGAGCCGTGCGCCTGGCCCGGGTCGAGGTTGCCCTCGAACTCCTGGAAGATCTGGCTGATCGGCTTGCCGACGATGTTGGCCAGCACGTTGAGCCGGCCGCGGTGCGGCATGCCGATGACGACCTCGTCGAGCTCGTGCTCGGCGGCCTTGTCGAGCAGCGTGTCGAGCAGCGGGATCGCCGTCTCGCCGCCCTCGAGGCTGAACCGCTTCTGGCCGACGTACTTGGTCTGCAGGAACGTCTCGAACGCCTCCGCGGCGTTGAGCTTCGAGAGCACGTACTTCTGGACCGCGGGGTCCGGCTTCTCGTGCGGGATCTCGACGCGCTCCTGGATCCAGCGGCGCTCCGCCGGGTCGAGGATGTGGGTGTACTCGATGCCGACCGTGCGGCAGTAGGAGTTGCGCAGCACGCCCAGGACGTCGCGCAGCTTCATCCGCTCCTGGCCCGCGAAGCCGCCGACCGGGAACTCGCGGTCCAGGTCCCACAGGGTCAGGCCGTGGCTGAGCACGTCGAGGTCGGCGTGCATGCGCTGGCGGTAGTTCAGCGGGTCGGTGTCGGCCATCAGGTGGCCGCGCATCCGGAACGCGTCGATGAGCTCGATCACGCGGGCGGTCTTGTCGACCGGGCCGTCCGGGAGGTCGGCGACCCAGCGGATCGGCTCGTACGGCAGGCGCAGGCTGGTGAAGACGTCGTCGTAGAAGCCGTCCTCGCCGAGCAGCAGCTGGTGGATGCGCTTGAGGAACTCGCCCGACTCGGCGCCCTGGATGATCCGGTGGTCATAGGTCGAGGTCAGCGTCATGATCTTGCTGACCGCGAGGTCGACCAGGGTCTTCTCGCTGGTGCCCTCGAACGCGGCCGGGTACTGCATGGCGCCGACGCCGATGATCGCGCCCTGGCCCGCCTGCAGGCGAGGCACCGAGTGGTTGGTGCCGATCCCGCCCGGGTTGGTCAGCGAGATCGTGGTGCCGGAGAAGTCGTCCGCGGTGAGCTTGTTGTTGCGGGCCTTCTTGACGATGTCCTCGTAGGCCTGCCAGAACTGCATGAACGTCATGTCCTCGCAGCCCTTGATCGAGGCCACGACGAGGGTGCGGGAGCCGTCCTTGCCCTTCATGTCGATCGCTAGACCGAAGTTCACGTGCTCCGGCGTGATCGCGAACGGCTTGCCGTCGATCACCTGGTAGTGCCGGTTCATGTTCGGGAAGCTCTTCAGCGCACGGACCATGGCGTAGCCGATGAGGTGCGTGAAGGAGATCTTGCCGCCGCGGGTGCGCTTGAGGTGATTGTTGATCACGATGCGGTTGTCGGCCATCAGCTTGGCCGGGACCGCGCGCACGCTCGTCGCGGTGGGGACGCTCAGGGAGGCGTCCATGTTCTTGGCGATGGCCGCCGCCGCGCCGCGGAGCTGCTTCGACTCCGGCTCGTCCTTGGCCGCTGCGCCTTCGGGGCCGCCTTGGGAGCGGGCTTCGCCGGGGTGGCGGGCTTGCTCGGGGCCGAGGCCTGCTTGGCGGCGGACTGCGCGTTCTGAACGGCCTTCGCCGACGGCTGGGTGGCCTGGCCGTTGGTGGTGGGAGTCTCCTCAGCGCTCTGGCGGGCGTTGTCCGCCTTCGCCTGCGCGCTCTGCGTCGGCTTGAAGTCCGCGAAGAAGTCGTGCCATGCGGCGTCGACTGAGGAGGGGTCGGCGAGGAACTGGTCGTACATCTCTTCGACCAGCCACTCGTTGGGGCCGAACTGTGACGCAGGGCTGCTGCTGGACACGGCTTGGGCTCGCCTCTATCCGTCTCGATCTTGAATCGTCTGATGCGCCTACCAGGCTAACCCCCTCGGTGACCGCGATGTGATGGAACCAGCCCGTGTGAGGCGTGGCGCACTAGGGGATCGGTCACTGACTCGATCAAGATGTGCTAAGGGAACCTTAAGCAGTAGACCGGGTGTCGCGTCCTGACCTGCGATCACGACTCTTCGGGCAAGGTTGGCGAACCGGACGTGCGGCGCTCGGGACGCGTTCACCTCGGGTGGCTTTGCTGGACGGATCATGCGGCCCTCCTCGGCCCGGCCGGCCGATGGGGCCCCGGCTTTCTCCGGCGAGGTGGTGCGCGATGTGGCTGATCGAGTGTCCGTCCTTCTGGGACCAGGGCCTGGTGCGGCCGCTGGTGACCGAAAGCGGCAGCGTGGTCCTGATGTGCGACTCGTGCGAGGCGGTCTGGCCGACGCTGGACTCCTTCGAGGAGCAGGAACACGTCGAGCCGGACGAGCCTGATTACGCCGTCGCCATCGGGGTGCACGTCCGGCCGGGCACGATCCGCTGGGCCGAGCGCCCGGACGTCGAGGCGGCCGGGATGGGCGCGCTGGCCTGGCGCGTGCTGCCCTAAGCCGTTGCGTCGATCGCCTTCGCGAGGTCCGCGTGGAGTGCGTACGGCGTCTCGTCCGGGAGGAGTTGCAGCGCCTCGGGGAGACGGCCCGCGGCGATGTGTGCGCCGATCTCGACCATCGTGGGCGTGACGTCGGTGATCTTCGTGATCCACTCGTCGACGTACCGGTCGACGGCCTCGCCGCTGAGTCCGATCTGGATGGACCGGTAGTTCAGCGGACGGTGGTGGACATCACGCTCGGGGTCCCACTGGATGCGGACCGGGCTGGTCTTGAGGCTCTGCTGCCAGGCCGCGCGATCGGGGTGGCGGTCGCGGTCGTAGTCACTGAGGGCGGCGTGGGCCAGCGCCCACTCGAACCCCTCGCGGGTCAGGTCCAGCGCGAGCACCCGTTCCTGGCCGGGTTTGCGCGCGTAGCCGCAGCGGTAGGCCATCCACCGGAACGACGGCTTGATCCAGGTCATCCGCTCCCGCTTGAACGGCGCGACGAACGTCCCCTTCGCGAGCGCCGGCTCGGCGATCTCGGGTGAGTAGGCCTGGTACACCCGGACCGTCGTGTCGCTCTGGTGAGCGCGGATCTGCCGCGCCGGCGCCCGGTTCTCTTCGAACATGCCCGCCATGGTCCCAGCCGGGCCCCCCGCGGGCGAGGCCTTTCCGGCGAACACGCGTACCCAGACGGCGAACTCGCGTACCCAGAGGGTCGGACGGCGTACCCAGAGGGTCGGACGGCGAGCCGACTCTCTGGGTACACGAGCCGACTGTGCAGGTACGCGAGCCGACTCTCTGGGTACGCGAGATACGGGTTAGCCGAGGGCCCAGAGGCGGGCGTAGTGGCCGTTGGCCTTCAGGAGTTCCTCGTGGGTCCCGGTTTCCACGATCCGGCCGTGGTCGAGGACCACGATCCGGTCCGCTTTCGCCGCTGTCGCCAGGCGGTGGGCCACGACGAACGTGGTACGGCGGC
Organism: uncultured Actinomycetota bacterium; assembly: GCA_963762765.1. Lineage (GTDB taxonomy): Bacteria > Actinomycetota > Actinomycetes > Mycobacteriales > Pseudonocardiaceae > Amycolatopsis. The sequence goes on along the minus strand of CAVXMR010000040.1, from coordinate 247,418 downwards.
GGGCGAGTTGTTCGGTCGCGCGCAGGACGGCTGCCTCGGTGGACGGGTCGAGGGCCGCTGTCGCTTCGTCGAGGAGGAGGACGTCGGGGTCGACCAGCTCGGCGCGCGCCAGCGCGACCAGCTGGCGCTGGCCCGCCGAGAGCGAGCGGCCGCGTTCGCCCACCGGTTGCAGGAAACCCGCCGGGAGCGCGGCCACGCCGTCCAGCGCGCCGACCGAGCGGACCGCCGACTCCACCTCGGCGTCGGTGGCCTCCGGACGGCCGTAGCGGACGTTGTCCGCCACCGTGCCCGAGAACAGGTGCGCTTCCTGCGGCACCACGCCCATCCGGCGCCGGAGGCTGGCGAGCTCGTACTCACGGACGTCCGTGCCGTCGATCCGGACCGTGCCCGCCGTGACGTCGTAGAAGCGCGCCACCAGCTTCACCGCCGTCGACTTCCCTGCGCCCGTTGCGCCGACCAGTGCCACCGTCTCCCCGGCCGCGACCTCCAGCGAAAGATCCGCCAGCGCCAGCGCTTCCACGCCGGTGTAGGAAAAGTCGACCTCCTTGAAGGTCACCTCGCCGCGCAGCCGGGCGGGGACCGCGACCGGGTGCTCGGCCGCCGGCACCGACGTCGGCGTGCGGAGCAGGTCGCCGATCCGGTCCAGACCGACGCGCGCCTGCTGGTAGCCGTCGAAGACCTGCGAGAGCTGCTGGATCGGGGAGAAGAACTGCTCGAGGTAGAGCAGGAAGGCGAGCAGCACACCGACCGACAGCGTCCCCGCCGAAACCCGGCTCGAGCCCGCGACCAGCACGGTCGTCATGGCCAGGTCCGACAACAGCGCGACCAAGGGGAAGTAGGTCGCGATGTAGCGCTGGGCACGCAGGCGGGAGCGGCGGTAGTCGTCGCTGCGGGACGCGAACGCCTCGGCCGAGCGGTCCTCACGGGTGTACGCCTGGGCGACGCGCAGCCCGCTCACGTTCTCCTGCATGTCCGCGTTGACGAGGCTGACCCGCTCGCGCGCTTCGTTGTACGCCCGCGAAGCGACCCGCCTGAAGATCACCGTCGCCACCGCGAGCACCGGGACCACGGCCAGCGCGACCAGCGCCAGCTCGACGTCGGTGATCAGCAGCGCCGCGGAGATCCCGACCAGTGTCATCGCGCTGACGACCGCCGTGGCGAGGCCGGTCTGCAGGAACGTCGACAGCGCGTCGACGTCCGTCGTCATCCGGGTCATGATCTTCCCGGACAGCTCGCGCTCGTAGTAGTCGAGCCCGAGCCGCTGCAGGTGCGCGTAGCTGCGGACCCGTAAGTCGTACAGCACCGTCTCGCCGACCCGCGCGGTCATCCGCGTCTGCGTGCGCACGATCAGCCAGTCGGCCAAGATCACCGCCGCGCCGATCCCGGCCGCGAGCCACACCATCGACGCGACGCCCGGCTTGATGCCCTGGTCGACACCCAGCTGGTACAGCCCCGGCAGCGCGATCGACGCCAGCGCGTCCGCCGCCACCAGCCCGATCACCATGACCAGCGGCCAGCGCACGGTGCGCAACAGGCGGGCCAGCCGGAAGCCGGGGTCCGGCGCGGTGACGTCCACATCGGACAGTCGTGGCTCGTCGGTGGCGGGCGGCAGCTTCCGCACGCCCTCGATCAGCTCCTCGGTCGGTGGCAGGTCCGCGGCACTGCCCATCCCGCCGACCACAGTGGACGGCGTCGAGCTGCGCGCCAGCGCCGCGTCCGCCAGCTCGTCGACCTCGTCGCGGCTTTCGTCACGCGGCCAGAGCGCGGGCGTGATCCCGGTGGGCCCGCAGTCCAGGCCCTCGCACCGACACGGCTCCTCGACGTCGTCGCCCGGCCCGGCCACCAGCTCGCGAAACAGCGGGCAGCGCGCCATCAGCTCGGCTTCGGTGCCGACGTCCACCACGTGTCCGTGGTCCAGCACCGCGATCCGGTCCGCCAAGGCCAAGGTGGACCGCCGGTGCGCGATCAGCAGCGTCGTGCGGCTCGCGGTGACCGCGCGCAGGGTGTCGTGGATCGCGGCTTCGGTGACCGTGTCGATCGCCGAGGTCGCGTCGTCCAGGATCAGGATCCGGGGATCGGTGATCAACGCCCTCGCCAGCCCGAGCCGCTGACGCTGCCCACCCGAGAGTGTGAGCCCGCGTTCGCCGACCAGCGTGTCGTATCCGGCCGGCAGCGCGCGGATGAACTCGTCGGCCTCCGCGGCCCGTGCCGCCGCGATGATTTCCTCGTCGCTCGCGTCCGGCCTGCCGTAGGCGATGTTGTCGCGGATCGAGGACGAGAACAAGAAGGCCTCTTCGAACACGACCCCGATCGCCTGCCGCAGCTGACGCAGCGGGACATCGCGGACGTCGAGCCCGCCGACCCGCACCGCGCCCGCGTGTACGTCGTAGAACCGGGGCAGCAGAAGCGAAATCGTCGACTTGCCGGAGCCGGCGGTACCGACCAGCGCGAGCGTCTCACCCGGTCTCGCTGTGAGCGACATGCCATCCAGCACCGGGTCGGTGCGGGTGTAGCCGAAGCGGACGTTTTCGAGTTCCACGCCCAGCGTGCCCTCGGGCAGCGGGCGCGCGTCCGGGCTGTCCACGACGTCGGGCTGGGCGTCGATCAGTTCGTACACGCGCTCCGCGCCCGCGCGCGTCAGCTGGGCCTGGACAACCAGGTTCGACAGCATCCGCGCGGGTCCGACCAGCGTGGTCAGGTAGGTCGCGAACGCCAGGAACGTGCCGAGGCTGATCTGGCCGTTCATCGCGAGGATGCCGCCGATGCCCAGCACCGCGACCTGACCGGCGGCGGGCAGCGCGGCCGTCGTCGCCGTCGGGATCGCGGACAGCTTCGCTGCCCGCAGCCGCTCCGCGAACAGCTTGCGCGCGGTCTGCTCGAGCCGCCCGACTTCGCGCGCTTCCTGGCCGAAGCCCTTGACAACGCGGACCCCGGTGACGGTCTCCTCGACCTGCTGTGCGACGTCGGCCGCGCGCTGCTGGGCCGACCAGGTCGCCGGGAAGAGGCGTTTGCGGCTGAAGGCGACGGTGATGCCCACCGCCGGCGCGACGACCAGCGCGATCAGCGTCAGCACCGGGGACAGCCAGAGCATCGCGCCGAAGGAGAGGACGGCGAAGATCAGCGACCCCGCCGAAAGCGGGACCTGCATGAGGATCCCGGTCACCAGCTGCAGATCCGAGATCGCGCGCGAGACGACCTGGCCGGTGCGCAGCGCGTCCTGCTTGCCGCCGTCGAGCCGCGAGACCGCGTTGAACACCCGCTGCCGCAGGTCGTGCTGGACGTCGAGCGCGAGCTTCCCGCCCAGGAACCGGCGCGCGAACGCCGTGCCGAACGCCACTGTCTGCAGGGCCACCAACCCGATCGCGATGCCGCCGAGCTGGGCGGTGTGCCCGGCCACCGCGTCGTCCACCGCCGCGCGCACCAGCAGCGGGCTCGCGGCCTGCACCCCCACCCCGATCGCGGCCGCCAGGAGGGACAGCACGACGAGCATGCGGTGTTCCCAGGCGGCCGCGGCCAGGCGGCGCACCCAGCCCTTCGGCTGGGGCGCCGTCTCAGCGGCCGGGAGCTCTTGACGGGAGCGGGGGACAGTGGTGGTCACAAAGCCACCCTAGGCGCCACCCCCGACAACTTCCGCCGGTTTCCGGGCAGACCTCGGGGCTAGTGTCGCGTGATCCCACTTGCCTTACGCCGCTGCGGCCCACGCGGCCCCTGGCTGCGTTGGAGGAAAGCCCGAGTACGCCCGGTACGAGGGCTTTCCTCCGCCTTGCCAGGAACCACGTGGATCCACAGCGCCGCAAGGCAGCGGAATCGCGCGACACTAGGTGATGTCGCGGCGCTGGTTGCCCGCCCAGCCGAGCCCGAAGAACAACATCGTCCAGCCGAAGAAGATCAGCGCGGACGCCCACCACGAGAACACCCCGGGCGCGCCCGCGGTGAGCTGAAGAACGAGCTGCGACCCGGAGTCCACGCTGCTCGGCAGGTTGAGCGAGTTGAAGCCGAAGGCGTCCGCCGCGATGCCGCCGACGATGCCGTTGACGGTGCCGTTCGGCAGGATCCCGCCCAGGATGTCGGTCTGGCTCCACAATGCGATCACCAGGACGTTCTCGACGATAAGGAACCAGACCAGCATCAGCACCACGGCGAGCGTGACGTTGCGCAACACTGCGCCGAACCCGATGCCGAACAGCGTGATCAGCACGAACGCCAGCACGGTGCCGCCGAGCGTGGCCAGCCACTGACCCCCGGACGGCCACCGGCCCGAGTCGACCGATGCCATGACAGCGAGGGCCGAGACGCCGAAGCTCACCAAGCCGTACAGCGCGCCCCACACCACGTAGGTGATCATCTTGGCGCTCAGTGCCGAAACCCGGTTCGGCGCGGTGAGGAACGTCGTGGTGATCGTCCTGCTGCGGTACTCGCCTGCCAGCGCGAAGATGCCGAGCAGCGCCGGGACGATCTGCGCGATGTTCACGCCGTGCGCCATCGCCAGCAGACCCACCGGCACCTTGTCCGGGTCCAGGCCGATCGACTCGCTGAGCTCCCGAGCGTCCTTCGAGCCGAGGAAGTCGGCGAAGTCGTTGGTGATCTTGCCCCAGGCGAAGGTCAGCCAGAACGCCACCAGCACCAGCGGGATGAGCAGCACCCACCAGGTCTTCAGCGTGAGTGTCTTGCGGAACTCCGCCTTGATCAGGTTGCCCATTTAGCGCGGACCTCCCCAGCCCTGCTGCTGTTGCGGCCCGGACGGCGGGCCCTGCTGATACTGCTGCTGCGGCGGCCCGTAGCCGGGCGGCGGGCCCTGCTGCTGGTACTGCGGCGCGTAACCCGGAGGGGGGCCTTGCGGTGGCCCCGGCGGCGGCCCTTGCGGCGGATAGCCCGGCGCACCGGTGTACTGGCCCTGGGTCAGCTGGAAGAACATCCGCTCGAGGTCGGCCGTCTCCTCCTGCATGCCGTAGACCGCGATCCCGGCCTTCGCGGCCAGGTCACCGATCTGCTGCACCGAGGATCCTGCCACCGCGACCCGGCCGTCCGGCGTCGGCGAAACCTGCGTGATCCCGTTCTCCTGCAACGCCTTCACCAGCGCGGCGGCGTCCGCGGGCTGTACGAGGACCCGCGACTGCTGGCTCTTGCGCAGCTGCTCGAGCGGCCCGTAGTAGCGCGTCACGCCCTGGCTGATGATGACGACCTGGTCGATCAGCTGCTCGACCTCGTTGAGCAGGTGGCTCGACACCAGCACGGTGCGGCCCTGCTCGCGCGCGTAAGCACGGAGGAAGTTGCGCAGCCAGAGGATGCCTTCGGGGTCGAGGCCGTTCGTCGGCTCGTCCAGCACCAGCACCTGCGGGTCGCCCAGCAACGCCGTCGCCAGCGCCAGCCGCTGCCGCATGCCGAGCGAGAACCCGCCGGCCTTGCGATCCGCGGCCGGGCCCAGCCCGACCAGCCCCAGCACCTCGTCGGCGCGGCTGTCCGGCATCCCGATCGCCGACGCGTACACCCGGAGGTGGTTGCGCGCGGTCCGGCTCGGGTGGAACCCCTCGTTCTCCAGCACCGAACCGACGATCCGTGCCGGATTCCCCAGCTGGTCGTGCGGACGCCCGTTGATCGTCGCCGTCCCCGCGGTCGGCGTCACCAGCCCGAGCAGCATGCGCAACGTCGTCGTCTTGCCCGCGCCGTTCGGCCCCAGGAAGCCCGTCACCGACCCCGGCTCCACCGTGAAGCTGAGGTTCTGCACCGCGTTCACCGCGCCGAACCGCTTGCTCAGGTTCTGCACCACAATCCGGCCACTGCCGTCGTGCATACCGTCCCCTTACGTTCCCCGTGATCGGCGCCATCCTGCCCTAACGGCGCCACCCCCGCGTGCCGAACGCGAGAACTGCCCCAGGAGCGACATTCGTCACGTAGCGCTACCGGACGGTCTGTGTGCTGACGGTGTGCCAAACCCGCGTTGACGACGGGTTTCGCCGAGTGGCCATGCGGCCGTGGGGCTTCTTCTCGGTAAAGAAAACGCCCGATTTGGGGACCCGGTGCAGCGCAGCTCGCCGTTATTCCCTAAGCTGGTACATGGCGGCCCGCTCCCAGTGACCCCCAGGCTGGTCGAGCGGGCCGCCGCTACATGTCCGGACAGCGCCCCCGAGGTGTGGGAACCTGGCGCGATGCCGATCTTGACGGCCCTGCGCTCGACCCGCCTGCGCGTCGCCCTGACCTCCGCCTTGGCTTCGGCGATCGCCCTCGGCGCGGTCTCGGTCTGGTTCGTGGCCCAGTCGCAGAGCCGGCTCGAGAACAGCGCGGCGCAGCTGGCGCGCTCCCGGGCCGTCGCGATCGTCCAGCTGCTCGGCAGTGGTACCCGGCCCGAAGACCTGAGCCGCCTCGTGCGCGACTCGATTTACGAGGTCGACGACCGCGAAGGTCCGCCCGTCGCTTCGTGCCCGGCGCTGTGGAACGCGAGCCTCGCGACCGGCGCGGAGCCGGACGTCGACGGGGTCAGGATCCTGCAGCCCTACGAGGTCCGGCGGTCCGAACAAGCTTCAGTCCCCTGCGCGAGCCAGCTCGGCCCGGACGACTCCGCGTTCCCGGTGCACGTCACCCTGCTGCTCAGCGGCGACGGCCGGTACCACGTCTACGGGGCCGCCCGGATCGACGACGGCGAGCAGCAGGCGGTCGACGCCGTGCGGACCACGCTGTTCGCCGGTGTCCCCGGGATCGCGCTGCTGATCGGCGTGATCGCCTGGTTCGCGGTGCGCCGCTCGCTGCGCCCGGTCGAGGCGATCCGCGCGGAGGTCGCGGAGATCGGCGCGCACGACCTGTCCCGCCGTGTCCCGGCGCCCGGCAGCGGCGACGAGATAGCCCGGCTCGCGGGCACCATGAACACCATGCTCGCCCGCCTCGACGCGGCCGTCACGCGCCAGAGCCGGTTCACTTCGGACGCCTCTCACGAGCTGCGGACGCCGCTGGCCTCGCTGCGGACCCAGCTGGAGGTGCTGCTGACCCACCCCGACCGGATCGACTGGCGCACCACGTGCGAGAACACGCTCCTCGACGTCATCCGGCTGCAGGACGTCGTCGCCGATCTGGTGCTGCTCGGCAAGCTGGACGCGGCCCCCGAGGAGCACGTGCCGGTGGCACTGTCCGAAGTGGTCAGAAGCTGCCTTGACGGCCGCGTTGAGCGTGCGGGTGTCACGATCCACGCCGAGACGGACGACGCTGTCGTACTGGGACACCGGTCGCGACTGGAACGGCTGGTGCGCAACCTCGTCGACAACGCCGAGCGGCACGCCCGGAGCAGCGTCGCCGTCGAAGTGTCCACGGTGGACGGTGAGGCGGTGCTCACAGTCACCGACGACGGACCGGGAATCCCCGCCGAGGACCGCGAGCGCGTCTTCGACCGCTTCGTGCGGCTTGACGACGGCCGCGACCGCGACGAAGGTGGTTCCGGCCTGGGCCTGGCCATCGTGGCCGACATCGCCCGCGCGCACGGCGGCACGGCAGAGGTGGCCGAGCACGACGGCGGCGCCCGGTTCGTCGTCCGGATCCCGATCTTGAGCTGAAGACGTCTTCAGCGAGCTTCAGCTTCGGTTCAGCGTCCGAAAGCGACGCTGCCGGGCATGTCGATCTTCCGTACCTGGCGCCACGAGGACTACCTGGCTTCGTCGTGGTTCCCCGGCCTCACCGGGCTGCGTGCGCTGGCGGCCCTGGCCGTCGTGTTCTTCCACTTCGGCGGCCCCGGCCTCGACCGGCTGCAGGGCTGGATCGCCGTGCAGCTGTTCTTCGTGCTGTCCGGGTTCCTCATCACCACGCTGGCGCTGCGCGAGGAGGACCGCACCGGCCGGATCTCGTTGCGTGACTTCTCCCTGCGGCGGGTCTTCCGGATCATGCCGGTGTACTTCCTGCTGCTGGGGCTGACAGCGCTGGCCGTCACGCTCGCGGGCGCCTATCACAGCAGCAGGCTCGCCGACGCGATGCCGTACTACCTGGTCTTCGGCAACGAGCTCGTCGACTTCAACACGCCGTACCCGACGTCGTGGTCGCTCGGCGTGGAGGAGAAGTTCTACCTGGTCTGGCCCGCGCTGCTCGTCTTGACCGGATTGACCGCCCGGACCGGGAAAACCGCGCTGCGCCTGCTGATCGGGGCCGCCGGGGTGCTCGCGGTGGTCCTGATCGCGCTGCCGCAGGCGCCGTCCGCGCAGTGGGCGAGCCTGTCCGTGCACTACTGCTCGCTGCTGATCGGCTGCCTGCTCGCGCTGGTGCTGCACCATCCGCGCGGGTTCGCCGTGTTCCGGCCGCTGACCAGCCCGGCCGCGGCGGTCCTGTGCGCCGCCGGGTTCGTCGTGCTCCAGCTTTCGATCAAGCCGCTCGGGATCGTCCTGGGTGGACACTGGCAGTTCGTGACGCCGATCTACGCGGCGGGTTCGGCGATTCTGCTGGTCGCGGCGCTCGCACCCGGCCCGGTCCGGCGGCTGCTGTCGAGCCGTCCGCTGACGTTCGTCGGGGACCGGTCGTACGCGCTCTACCTCGCCCAGACCGCCGCGGCCGGGGTGACCGGGTGGCTGCTGCCGAGCGGCGTCGCCAAGGCGGTCGCGACCGCCGCCGTCGCGCTGCTGTTCGCGTGCGCGCTGCGGCGGTGGGTCGAACTCCCGGCCATCGCCTGGGGACGTTCGCTGCGCCGGAAAACGCCGAGTGGGCCCCCGCCTGCCGGCGAGGGCCCACTGGTCGGGGACGATCAGGCGAGGACGGTGTCCAGCGGCGTGAACGGCAGGTCGTGAGCCACCGCGACCGGCTGGTTGGTCAGCGCGCCCGCGTGCGTGTTGAGGCCCTTGGCCAGGGCCGCGTCGGCCTGCAGCGCCGCGTGCCAGCCGTGGTCGGCCAGCGCGACCGCGTACGGGAGGGTCACGTTGGTCAGGCCGTAGGTCGAGGTGCGGGGGACCGCGCCGGGCATGTTGGCCACGCAGTAGAAGACGGACTCGTGGACCGTGTAGGTCGGGTCGTCGTGGGTGGTCGGACGGGAGTCCGCGAAGCAGCCGCCCTGGTCGATCGCGATGTCGACGAGCACGCTGCCCGCCTTCATGCGGGAGACCAGGTCGTTCGAGACCAGCTTCGGCGCCTTCGCGCCCGGGACCAGCACGGCGCCGATGACCATGTCGGCCTGCAGCACCGATTCCTCGACCGACAGGCGGTTCGAGGTGACCGTGCGGATGCGGCCGCCGAAGTCGTTGTCGATCTGGCGGAGGCGGTCGACGTTGGTGTCCAGGATCTCGACGTCCGAGCCGAGGCCGAGCGCGACGCGGGCGGCGTTCAGGCCGGCGACACCGCCGCCGATCACGACCACGCGGGCCGGGTGCACGCCGGGGATGCCGCCGGGCAGCACGCCGCGGCCGCCGCTCGGCTTCATCAGCGAGAACGCGCCGACCTGCGGGGCCAGCCGGCCGGCGACCTCGGACATCGGGGCCAGCAGCGGCAGCGCGCCGTTCGCGGTCTGCACTGTCTCGTAGGCGATGGCGGTGGTGCCCGCGGCCAGCAGCGCGTCGGTCAGCGGCCGGTCCGCGGCGATGTGCAGGTAGGTGAAGAGGACCTGGTCGCGGCGCAGGCGCGGGTACTCCTCGGCGATGGGCTCCTTGACCTTGAGCACGAGCTCACCCTCGGCCCAGGTCTCGTCGGCCGTGGCCAGGATCTTCGCGCCCGCCGAGACGTACTCGTCGTCGGAGATGGAGGAACCGAGGCCGGCGCCGGTCTCGACGAAGACGTCGTGCCCGCGGCCGACCAGCTCGTGCACGCCGGCCGGGGTCAGCGCGACCCGGTACTCGTGCTTCTTGATCTCACGGGGAACGGCGATACGCACGGTCGGCCTCCTGGGTCGGTCTTGCGCGTTCATCAGCGGTGGTACCACTCACGGTGATGCACCCGGACGGCGGTGTCATCATGCTCCGGGGACAGTTCTTTCCCGTGATCGTGGTGCTGCCGGAACAATCGTGTTGACTTCGACCTCACTGGAGGTCGCAGGCTCGCTCAGATGGACTTCGACGTCGACGAGTTCCTCGCCCGGCCGCTGACCGCCCGGGTCGCCACGCACGGGCCGACCGTGCGCCCGACCTGGTACCTCTGGGAGGACGGCGCGTTCTGGATCCTCAGCGGCCCGTGGTCACGCCTTCCCGACCGGGTCCGATCCTCGCCGAGGCTCGCGCTGACGGTCGACGTCTGCGAGCTGGACACCGGCGTGGTCCGCCAGGTGGTGGCGAGCGGCGACGCCGTGATCGAGCCGTTCGACATCCCCCGTGGCCGCCGGAAACTGGCGCGCTACCTGGGTGCGGACGAGACGCGCTGGGACCCGCGGTTCCGCGCGTACCTGCACGGCGAGCCCGGCACGCTCTGGCTCCGCCTGCCCCCGTCCCGGCTCGGCGCGAGCGACCTCAGCTACCGGGTCTTGAAAAGCCGTGAAGGCCCCCTTACCGGCTATGAGAGCCGGTAAGGGGGCCTTCACGGACAATGGATCAGGCGCGGTACGCCGTCCACTGGCTGTTCATCCGGGTCGCCTGGCCCGAGGTGAACTGGTTCATGCAGGGGTCGTAGCTGTAGTCCATGTAGTTGTGGATCGGGTCGACACCGGAGGCGGTGCAGGTGTCCTTCGACGCCGGGCAGCCCGACGTCGCGGTGGCCTCGGCCGGGGTGTCGGAGACGTAGTCACCCGAACCGGAGCAGCCGCCCTGGAACGTGTGGTACAGCCCGAGCCAGTGACCGATCTCGTGGGTCGCGGTGTCGCCCTCGTTGTAGTTCGTGGCGGTGCCGCCGGGCAGCGACGAGGTCAGGATGACCACGCCGTCCATCTTCGGCGCCGAGCTGTAGCTCGACGGGAAGGTGGCCCAGCCGAGCAGGTCGTCACCGAGGTTCGCGGTGTAGAGGTTGAGCGCGTTCTTGCCGCCCTTGCGCAGGGCGTTCTTCATGTTCTTCTCGGCGGTGGTGCCGTCGGTGATGCCGTTGTACCAGGTTGAATTGTTGGTCGTGTCCGTGCCGGCGAGGGTGAAGCTGAAGCCGGTGCCCGAGTAAGCGCTGTTCAGCACCGAGATCTGCTTGGTGATCGTCGCCGAGGAGACCTTGCCGGCGGTGCCGCTGGTGATCACGTGGAAGTACACCGGGATCGAAGCCGCGGCCACAGCGTCCACCGAGGCCGTGCGGGCGCCGGCGGCGGCACGCTTCTCCGCCAGCTTGGCTTGGAGGTCGGCCTCCATCCGGGCGGCTTCGGCCGGGCTGACCGTGTCGGCGTGGCCGTCCTTGCTGCGGTCGGCCTTCAGGGCCGGGGTGAAGCAGTCACTGCCCGCCGGCGCGGCGGCGGTGCTCGCCGCGGTGCCCGGCACGACAAGGCAGGCCAGGGTGAGCGCGGACAGCGCGCTCAGCTTGACGGCCCTGCGGGCAAGGGAACTGGTCATGGACGCTCCTCTGTGACGACCCGGCGACCCGGGGTGGTGAGGAGAAAGGTGCGGCAAGGACTTTCCGGAAGCCAGGGGGATACCGTGCGGTCCTCACATTCGGAACGAACGGATTGATCTATGCGGAGTAGCGCATACTCCGTTTGGCAAATCGCCGTGCGGCCGAATGTCAGCTCCACCGCAGGGAGACCAGCTGGACGAGCAGCGCGAGCCGGACGTCCGGGTCCTCGATGTCGAGCGGGACGAGCTCGAGGAGCTTCCGCATCCGGTACCGCAGCGTGTTCGGGTGGATCCGCAGGTTGCGCGCGGCCGCCCGAGGGTCGCCGGGGTGCCGGAGCCACTCGTAGAGGGTGTCGACGTACCCCGCCTTGTTCGTTACATCGTGGGCGCGCAGAACGCCGAGCGGCCCGAGTTCCGTTACGTTCGCGGCCGCCGCGGCCACCGCGCCCCGGTGCAGCGCGAGCGCCGTCCAGGCCTCGTCGAAGGCGATCACCTGATGGGGGACGAGCCCGGCGCGCAGCAGCCCGAGCGTCTCGTCGGCCTGCGTGCGCGACCGCGCCAGGTCGGCGATCTCGGCGGGGGAGCCCGCGGCCGCGCGGGGCACGCCGCCGCGGCGGGGCGCCGGCTGCATGGTCAGTGCTCGCCGCAGCTCGGCCCAGCTGCCCGGGCCGGTCGTGTCCGGGACGACGGCGTAGAGCAGCCCGCCGAGCTCGGTGGCGACCGGACGGCGGCCGATGCCCTGGGAGATCCGCTCGAGCAGCGCGAGCCGCAGGCCCTCGGCGTCACGGCCATCACCGCCGGTGACCTCGATGACGACCACCCGATGCGGCTCGTCGGCGAGGTCAAGCTCCGCCATCGTTTTGCGCGGGTTGGCACGGCCTTCGAGCACCGTACGCAGCGCCTCGGCCGAAGCGCGGCGCTGCGCGTCGGTGTGCGCGCGTCGGCGAAGCAGGTGAAGCGCGACAACGGGGGCAGCGTCGGCGAAGGCGGCCGCGCGCTCGTCGGAGACCGGGCCGGCGACGACCGCCCACATCGAGCCGAGCAGCTCGCCACCCATCCGGATCGGCACGATCAGCCGCGGCAGCGTGCCGTCGCGCTGGGCCGGGACGAAGATCGTCTGGCGCCCGCGGGACAACTCCCGGAACACGCCCCGCGAACGGAAGCGCGCGAGGACGTCGTCCGGGATCCGGCGGCCCATGATCGTGGCGACGCGGGCGGGGTCGGTCAGGTCCTGGCGGGCTGAGTAGGCGAGCACGCGGGAGTTGGTGTCCTCGATGGTGACCGGGGCATCGACGACCGAGGCGACCGCGTCGGCGAGCCGAAAGAGGTCGCCGGAGCCGGGATCGAGGTCTTCGGACTCGTCGGCGAGCGCGTCGAGCACGGTCCTGAGCAGCCACACCAGCTGCGCCCACGACGTCGCGGCGTGCACCTGGATCAGCGCGATCCCGGTCGACTTCGCGGCGCGTTTGACCGCGGGCTTGGCGGCCAGCGGCGGCTTGAGGAGGACGGCGGCGGCGCCCTGCTCGGCGCTGAGCCGGACGAGCTCGGCGGCGTCCTCGGCGGCGACCGTGGCCACGCCCAGCACGAGGTCGCCCGCGGCGAGGGTGGGTGCCCCGCCGGGCTCGGCGATCACGACGTCGCCGACGGCGGGGGAGTCTTCGGGTACCTGAAGCGCGTGGAGCAGCGTCGGCCCCACCCGGTCGACCACGCTGCGCACCGAGACCACGTGGCCATTGTGGTGCAGGGGCGCGGCAAGCGCTTGCGGAACCGTGGGGCGGGGTCTCGTGAGTGGTAAGTGGGGTTCTAACCCTACTTACCACTCACGAGGCCTGACCGCGCTCTCATGAGGTGGGAGCGGTTGGGTGCCGCCATTCGGCGGGCTAGCTTCGGCCTGGCAGCCAACCCCTTGAGCCGCAAGGAGAAACCTGATGAGCGCGGAAGCGTGGTCGTTCGAGACCAAGCAGATCCACTCGGGCGCCGCGCCCGACCCGGCGACCGGTGCGCGGGCCACGCCGATCTACCAGACGACGTCGTACGTCTTCCGCGACAGCCAGCACGGGGCCGACCTGTTCAGCCTCGCCGAGCCGGGCAACATCTACACGCGGATCAACAATCCCACCCAAGACGTGCTGGAGCAGCGCGTCGCCTCGCTCGAAGGCGGGGTCGCCGGCCTCGCCTTCGCGTCGGGCACCGCCGCCACCAACGCGGCGATCCTCAACCTCGCGAACTCGGGCGACCACTTCGTGTCCAGCCCGAAGCTCTACGGCGGCACGTACAACCTTTTCCACTACACGCTGCCGAAACTCGGCATCGAGGTCAGCTTCGTCGAGGACCAGGACGACCTCGAGCAGTGGCGTGCCGCGATCCGCCCGAACACGAAGCTGCTCTTCGGTGAGACGCTCGCGAACCCGGGCAGCAACGTGCTCGACATCCGTGGCATCGCCGACGTCGCGCACGAAGCCGGGATTCCGCTGGTCGTCGACAACACGGTGCCGACGCCGTACCTGCTGCGCCCGATCGAGCACGGCGCCGACGTCGTGATCCACTCGGCGACGAAGTACCTCGGCGGGCACGGCACCACGATCGCCGGCGTCCTGGTCGACGGTGGCACCTTCGACTTCGGCAAGGACCCGGCCAAGTTCCCCGGTTTCAGTGAGCCGGACCCGAGCTACCACGGTCTCAAGTACTGGGAGGCGCTCGGCCCTGGCGCGTATGCGGCCAAGGCGCGGGTGCAGCTCCTGCGTGACACCGGCGCGGCGATCGCGCCACTGAACAGTTTCCTGATCCTGCAAGGAATCGAGACGCTGTCGCTGCGCATCGAGCGGCACGTGTCCAACGCGCAAGCGCTTGCGGAGTGGCTGGAGCAGCGCGACGAGGTCGAGAAGGTCTACTACGCCGGGCTGCCGTCGAGCCCGTACTACGCCGCCGCGCAGAAGTACCTGCCGCGCGGCGCGGGCGCGGTGCTGTCCTTCGACCTGCGCGGCGGCGTCGAGGCGGGCCGGAAGTTCGTCGACGGCACGGAGCTGCACAGCCAGCTGGTCAACATCGGCGACGTGCGCAGCCTGATCGTGCACCCCGCGTCGACCACGCACAGCCAGCTCGAACCGGCCGAGCAGCTCTCCACCGGGGTCACGCCCGGCCTGGTCCGGCTGGCCGTCGGGCTCGAAGGCATCGAAGACCTCAAGGCCGATCTGGAAGCCGGATTCCGGGCGGCCAAGGCGGAACTGTGACGGTGACCGGCGCCTGGCGGGCGGGCGATCCGCCCGGCAGGCGCCGGTTCGTCACCGGCCCCGCGCTCGCGCTGGAGGCCGGTGGCGCGCTGCCCGCGTTCACCCTCGCGTATGAAACGTGGGGCAGCCTGAACGCAGACGCGTCCAACGCGGTCCTCGTCGAGCACGCGCTGACCGGCGACAGTCACGCCGTCGGCCCCGCCGGACCGGCCCACCCGAGCGCGGGCTGGTGGGACGGGCTGATCGGGCCGGGGAAGGCCCTGGACACCGGTGAATTCTTCGTGGTGGTCCCGAATGTGCTCGGCGGCTGCCAGGGTTCGACCGGGCCGTCCTCGCTCGCGCCCGATGGATCGCCGTGGGGCAGCCGCTTCCCGGCGTTGACCGTGCGGGACCAGGTGGCCGCCGAGGCGGTGCTGGCGGACGCGCTCGGGATCGGCCGCTGGGCCGCGGTCGTCGGCGGGTCGATGGGCGGGATGCGCGCGCTCGAATGGGCCGTCGCCCTGCCCGAGCGGGTCGCGTCGGTGCTCGTGCTCGCGTCGGCCGCGCGAGCGTCGGCGGAGCAGATCGCCTGGGCCGCACCGCAGCTGCACGCCATCCGTGCCGATCCCGGCTGGCACGGCGGCGACTACTACTCCTCGGCGGCCGGCCCGCACGCCGGCCTCGGCATCGCCCGGCGGATCGCGCAGGTCACCTACCGCAGCGAGGACGAGCTGGCCCGGCGGTTCGGCCAGGCGTACCAGGAGGGCGAAGATCCCTTGCGGGGCGGGCGGTTCGCCGTCGAGTCCTATCTGGACCATCACGCGGGCAAGCTGGCCCGCCGGTTCGACGCGAACAGCTACCTCGTGCTGACCGAGTCCATGAACACCTACGACATCGGACGCGGGCGCGGCGGGGTGGCGGCCGCGCTGGGGCGCGTCACCGCGCGGGCGGTGGTCGGCGGCGTCGACAGTGACCGGCTGTACCCGCTGTATCAGTCGGAGGAGATCGCCGCGGGGCTCAGGACCGACGTGTCGGTGATCTCTTCGCCGCACGGGCACGACTCGTTCCTCATCGAGACGGGCCAGATCGCGGCGCTGGTGAAGCTGCTGCTGGGGTAAGGACTCGTGAGCGTTCCGGGCGGTTCTAACCGCCCGGAACGCTCACGAGTCCTTACTCGGCGACGGCGTCGGAGATCCAGGGCGCCACCGGCAGGTCGCGGTCCAGGCATTCCACCGAAAGGCGGATGGTCCAGCGCAGCGCCTGCAGCACCAGGCTGTCGACCTCGTCCGGGGCGGCGTTGGCCAGCGCGATCTCGACCTGCTCCTGCGCGGCCGCGGTGTTGCCGTGCACCTCGGCCAGCAGCGTGCGGACGGCGGTGCGGACCGGCGGGTCGGCCTGGTCGATCGAGACCTCTTCGCCGTCCTCGTCGAAGACCTGCACCTTGACCGGCGCGCTCCCGCCGTCGCCGAGGGTGGACACCATCGCGCTGCACTCGCCGAAGAGCAGCAGCATCAGCGCCTTCGTCTCGTCCGAGCGGGCCTGCGGCTCGGCTGAGCTGGGCACGAGGTGCCCGAGGGCCTCCGCGTCCTCACCGAGGCTGATCGCGACGAGCGCACGCTGCGCCTTCTCGACCAGCTGCCGCTCCTGCTCGCTCCAGTCCGGGTCCACACGCCTATCAAACACCAGCACCGGCGGTCGTGGGGATACCTTGATCCGCCGGGGTTCAGCCGGCCGCGCGCAGTGCGCCGAGGGCGAGGCGGCAGAGCAGGTCGGCGAGCTCGTCGTCACCGAGATGGCGGTTGTAGGGCGTCGAGTTGATCAGCCCGAACACCGCGTGCGCGGCCGAGCGGGCCTGCCGTTCGCCGATCTCGGGGTCCACCTCGCGGATCGCCCGGACCCAGACCTCGACGTACTGCCGCTGCAGCGCGCGCACCTGCTTGCGATCGCTGTCGGTGAGATTCGCGAGGTTGCGCTCCTGGACCGTGATCAACGCCGGGTGCGCGAGCGCGAAGTCGACGTGGAAGCGGACCAGGCCGGTGAGCACCTCGGCCGGCTCGCCGGGGTGGCTCGCCCGCGCCGTGCCGCCGTCGAGCAGGTAGCGGCTGATCGAGTTGAGCATCTCGCCGAGGATGGCGTCCTTGCTGCGGAAGTGCCGGTACAGCGCCGGGCCGGAGATGCCGACCGCGGCGCCGATGTCGTCGATGCCCACCCCGTGGAAGCCGTGGTGGGCGAACAGCTCCGCGGCGGCGGCCATGATCTGTTCGCGCCGGTTCGCCTTCTCGCCGTTCGCGAGGGGGGTGGGGGTGGCGGGCATCCCGCCATATTAGAGCGCCAGGTTAGCGAGCGCTAACAAGTGGTACTGACTTCCGGCTTGGGCCGAGCGGGTTACTTACCGGTAGGGGGCTTCCTAATAGGGGGTTCCGCCTGCTGCACTTTCAAAGTCGGCCCATGTCACAAAGGAGTGACCCATGGCTGTTCCCTTCCGGAAATCACTACGTCCTTTTTCACGGTTAGGTGCGGCCCTGGGGGTCGCCGCCCTGGCCACGCTCGGCGTGGCAGGCACAGCGCAAGCCGCGACGTCCTACGCGGCACTCGGCGATTCCTACTCCTCCGGAGTCGGGGCCGGGAGCTACGGCAGCTCCGGCAGCTGCTACCGCAGTTCCCACTCCTACCCACAATTGTGGACCAACGCCCATTCCGGCACGTCGCTCAGTTTCCTCGCGTGCTCGGGCGCGCGGACCGGCGACGTGCTCAACCAGGTCAACTCCCTGTCCTCCGGTGCCACGCTGGTCACGCTGACCGTGGGCGGCAACGACGCCGGTTTCGCCGACGTGATGACCACCTGCACCACGGGCAGTGACAGCACTTGCGTCAATCGGGTGAACACCGCGAAGACGTACATCAACAACACGTTGCCCTCGCTACTCACGAACGTCTACAACGCGATCAAGTCAAAAGCTCCGAACGCCCGTTTGGTCGTACTCTCTTATCCCCGCTTCTACACCGTTCCAGGTTCCTGCTGGGTCGGGCTCAGTGATACGAAACGTACGGCGATCAATTCGGGGTCCGACACGCTCGCCGCGGTGATTTCGCAACGCGCGAGCGCGGCGGGCGCGACTTTCGTCGACGTCCGTTCCGCATTCTCGGGGCACAACATCTGTTCCTCGGCCGACGACTACCTCCACAGCCTCACGTGGCCGGTGGTCGAGTCCTACCACCCGACGTCCGCCGGGCAGTCCGGTGGCTACTACGCCTCGCTGCGGGCGGTCATCGGCTGACGCTTCGTCCGTGAAGGACCCCTTACCGGCTGTGAGAGCCGGTAAGGGGTCCTTCACGGCTTTTGAGCGACTGGACAGCCAGGTTAGCGGTCGCTAACATCGAGTCTGAGGTTAACGACCGCTAACTTCGAGGGAGCTCATGGACACGCCGGCACTTCCGACGACGGCGGACCCCGCAGGCGACGCCTACGCCCGCAACGCCACATCGCACGCCGAACTCGTCGAAGACCTGCGGAAACGGCTCGCGAGCGCCCGGCTCGGCGGCCCCGAGAAGGCGCGCACCCGGCACGTCGAGCGTGGCAAGCTGCTGCCCCGCGACCGCGTCGACACGCTGCTCGACCCCGGTTCGCCGTTCCTCGAGCTGTCCCCGCTGGCCGCCAACGGACTGTACGACGACGAGGCGCCGTCCGCGGGCATCATCACCGGGATCGGGCGCGTCTCCGGCCGCGAGTGCGTGGTCGTCGCCAACGACGCCACCGTCAAGGGCGGCACCTACTACCCGCTGACAGTGAAGAAGCACCTGCGCGCGCAGGAGGTGGCGCTCCACAACAACCTCCCGTGCGTGTACCTCGTCGACTCGGGCGGCGCGTTCCTGCCGCGCCAGGACGAGGTCTTCCCGGACCGCGAGCACTTCGGCCGGATCTTCTACAACCAGGCCACCATGTCCGCGCGGGGCATCCCGCAGATCGCCGCGGTGCTCGGCTCGTGCACCGCGGGCGGCGCGTACGTCCCGGCCATGAGCGACGAAGCGGTCATCGTCCGCAACCAGGGCACGATCTTCCTCGGCGGCCCGCCACTGGTGAAGGCCGCGACCGGCGAGGTCGTCACGGCGGAGGAGCTGGGCGGCGGCGACGTCCACGCGCGCCAGTCCGGCGTCACCGACCACCTGGCCGACGACGACGCACACGCGTTGCGAATTGTTCGCTCGATCGTGTCCACGCTCGGGCCGCGCGCGCCGCGCCCCTGGGACGTCCTCCCGTCGGAAGAACCCGCGGTCGACCCCGCCGAGCTCTACGGCGTGGTCCCGACGGACCCGCGCACGCCCTACGACGTGCGCGAGGTCATCGCGCGGCTCGTCGACGGCAGCCGGTTCGCCGAGTTCAAGAAGGAGTACGGCGCCACCCTGGTCACCGGGTTCGCGCGGATCCACGGCCACCCGGTCGGCATCATCGCGAACAACGGCGTGCTGTTCAGCGAGTCCGCGATGAAGGGCGCGCACTTCATCGAACTGTGCGACAAGCGCTCGATCCCGCTGCTGTTCCTGCAGAACATCACCGGCTTCATGGTCGGCCGCGCCTACGAGGCGGGCGGCATCGCCAAGCACGGCGCGAAGATGGTCACCGCGGTCGCGTGCGCCCGGGTGCCGAAGCTGACAGTGGTGATCGGTGGCTCCTTCGGCGCCGGGAACTACTCGATGTGCGGCCGCGCGTATTCGCCGCGGTTCCTGTGGATGTGGCCGAACGCGCGGATCTCGGTGATGGGCGGCGAGCAGGCGGCGTCGGTGCTTTCGACGGTCCGCCGAGACTCGATCGAGGGCCGCGGCGGCGAATGGTCCACAGAGGACGAAGAGGCGTTCAAGGACCCGATCCGTGAGCAGTACGAAGCGCAGGGCAGTCCGTACTACTCCACCGCGCGGCTGTGGGACGACGGCGTGATCGACCCGGCGGACACCCGCACGGTGCTCGGCCTCGCGCTGTCGGTAGCGGCGAACGCGCCCTTGTCCGATGTCAACTACGGCGTCTTCCGGATGTGATGATGTTCGACTCAGTGCTGGTCGCGAACCGTGGCGAGATCGCGGTCCGGGTCATCCGCAGCCTTCGTGACCTGGGCATCCGCGCGGTCGCGGTGTACAGCGACGCCGACGCCAACGCGCGGCACGTCCGCGAGGCGCACACCGCGGTGCGCATCGGCCCGGCCGAAGCGGCGAAAAGCTATTTGTCGATACCGGCCATTGTGGACGCCGCGGTGTCGTCCGGCGCCCAGGCCGTTCACCCTGGTTACGGCTTCCTGGCCGAGAACGCCGAGTTCGCGCGGGCCTGCGAGGCCGCCGGGCTGGTGTTCATCGGGCCGCCGGTGGCCGCGATCGACGCGATGGGCGACAAGATCCGGGCCAAGGCGACGGTGTCGAAAGCCGGGGTTCCGGTTGTGCCCGGTGCGTCCGATGTGGACATTCCGGAGGGCGGCTTCGCCGAAGCGGCGGCGCGCGTCGGGTATCCGCTGCTGCTCAAGCCGTCCGCCGGTGGCGGCGGCAAGGGCATGCGGCTGGTGACCGCGGAGTCCGAATTGGACGCCGCGATCGAGTCCGCGCGGCGCGAGGCCAAGGGGTCCTTCGGCGACGACACGCTGCTGATGGAGCGGTTCGTCACCACGCCCCGGCATATCGAGATCCAGGTGCTGGCCGACGCGCACGGCAACGTCGTCCACCTCGGTGAACGCGAGTGCAGCCTGCAGCGGCGGCACCAGAAGATCATCGAGGAAGCGCCGTCCGTGCTCCTCGACGAAGCAACGCGGGAGAAGATGGGCTCGGCGGCCGTCGAAGCCGCGCGCTCGGTCGGGTATGTCGGCGCGGGCACGGTCGAGTTCATCATGTCGGCGCACGACCCCGGCGAGTTCTTCTTCATGGAGATGAACACCCGGCTGCAGGTCGAGCACCCGGTGACCGAGCTGGTCACCGGTCTTGACCTGGTCGCGTGGCAGGTCCGGGTGGCCGCCGGGGAGGCACTCGACTTCACCCAGGAGCGCGTCCGGCTGACTGGCCACGCCGTCGAAGCCCGGGTCTACGCCGAGGATCCGGCGCGCGGGTTCATCCCGACCGGTGGGACGGTGCTGGCGGTGCACGAGCCCTGGGGCGACGGCGTGCGCGTCGACTCCTGGATGAGCCGCGGCGCGGTGATCGGGTCGAACTACGACCCGATGCTGGCCAAGGTGATCGCCTGGGGTCCGGACCGCGCGTCGGCGCTGCACCGGCTGGACCTCGCGCTGGCCGACACCGCGTTGCTCGGTGTCGGCACCAACATCGCGTTCCTGCGCGCGCTGCTCGCCGACGAGGACGTCCGCGCGGGCAAGCTGGACACCGAACTCGTCGACCGCCGGCTGTCCACACTGGTCTCTTCGGAAGTGCCGGAGGAGTTCTTCGTCGCGGCCGCGCTGGACCGTCTGCTGGAGCTGCAGCCGTCCGGGTCCACTGTGGACCCGTGGGATGTGCCGAGCGGCTGGCGCATGGGCGGTTCCGGCGGCGTGCTCTTCCGGCTGAAGTCGGGCACGGCCAAGGCGGTCGTCCGGGTCGAGGGAAATCCGGCGGACGCGCTGGTGTGCGTCGACGACGCCGAGCCGGTGCGGGTCTCCGCGCGACGCGACGGCGAAGTCCTTGAAGTGCGTCACTCCGGCGGTTTCCGCCGTTACTGGCACGCCGAAGGTCCGAACAGGACGGTCTGGCTCGCCCGCGACGGCCACGGATTCGCCTTCGGGGAGCAGGAGTTCGTGCTGTCCTCACGCGGCGAGGCGGCCGGCGCCGGTCCGGTCACCAGCCCGATGCCTGGCACCGTGCTCGTGGTCAAGGTCGCCGCGGGCGACGTCGTCAAGGCCGGTACGCCGCTGCTGGTCGTCGAAGCGATGAAGATGGAACACACGGTCACCGCTCCGATCGACGGTGTCGTGAGCGAGCTACCCGTCCGAGCCGGCCAACAGGTCGCGCTGGACGAAACCTTGGCAATAGTCAAAACAGTGGCGCGAAGCGCCTCCGTTGAGGGTGGTGGCGGGGGCATGGATGGAAAACCCCATGAGGAGCAGCAGTGATCGACTTCCGCCTGGACGACGAGTACGAGGCCCTGCGCAAGACGGTCGAGGACTTCGCGCACGCCGAGGTCGCGCCCGTGATCGGCGAGCTGTACGAGAAGGAAGAATTCCCGTACGACATCGTCGCGAAGATGGGCGAGATGGGGCTGTTCGGGCTGCCGTTCCCCGAGGAGTTCGGCGGCATGGGCGGGGACTACTTCGCGCTGTGCCTGGCGCTGGAGGAGCTGGCGCGGGTCGACTCGTCGGTGGCCATCACGCTGGAAGCCGGGGTTTCGCTGGGCGCCATGCCGATCTTCCGGTTCGGCACGAGCGAGCAGAAGGAGAAGTGGCTGCCCTCGCTGTGTTCCGGCGAGGCGCTCGGCGGCTTCGGCCTGACCGAGCCTGGCGGCGGCTCGGACGCGGGTGCCACGCGCACCCGCGCGCGTCAAGATGGTGACGACTGGATCATCAACGGCAGCAAGGCTTTCATCACGAACTCCGGCACCGACATCACGAAGCTGGTCACCGTCACCGCGGTCACCGACGTGATGGAGAACGGCCGCAAGGAGATCTCCGCGATCATCGTCCCGTCGGGCACGCCCGGCTTCGCGGTGGCGCCGAAGTACTCGAAGGTCGGCTGGAACTGCTCGGACACGCACGAACTGTCCTTTGCGGACGTCCGCGTGCCGGTGGAGAACCTGGTCGGCCAGCGCGGCCGCGGCTACGCCCAGTTCCTGTCCATTTTGGACGAAGGCCGCGTCGCGATCGCCTCGCTTTCGGTTGGCCTGGCACAGGGTTGCGTCGACGAGTGCCTGAAGTATGTCAAGGAGCGGGTGGCGTTCGGGAAGCGGATCGGGGAGTACCAGGCGATCCAGTTCAAGATCGCCGACATGGAGGTCCGCACGCACACCGCACGCCTGGCGTACTACCAGGCGGCGTCGAAGATGCTGCGCGGCGAGCCGTTCAAGAAGGAGGCGTCGATCGCGAAGCTGGTCGCTTCCAATGCGGCGATGGACAATGCCAGGGACGCGACGCAGATCTTCGGTGGGTACGGGTTCATGAACGAGTTCCCGGTTAGCCGGTTCTACCGTGACGCCAAGATTCTGGAGATCGGCGAGGGTACTTCGGAGGTTCAGAAGATGCTGATCTCCCGCCACCTCGGCGTCGCCTGACTGGGGCTCAAGGACTCGTGAGCGGCAATGCCGGTTCTAACCGGACGCAACACTCACGAGCCCTTTCGCCGGGCGCCGAACCGGTGCACGCCGGGCGGCCGGTGGCCCTCCAATACTTATACCGGTATAGTTATCCGCATGGTTGAGATCAAGACTGAAACCGAGCTGGCCGTCATGCGCGAGGCCGGCCGGGTCGTCGCGCGGACCTTGGACGCCGTCAAGGAAGCGGCCGCGGTCGGCGTAAGCCTCCGCGAGCTGGATGAAGTCGCCGCGCAGTTCATCTCCGACGCCGGCGCGAAGCCGTCGTTCCTGGGCTATCAGCCGCGGTCCGCGCCCACGCCGTATCCCGCGGTCGTCTGCATCAGTGTCAACGACGCTGTCGTGCACGGCATCCCGAACGGCTACCGAATCGCCGACGGCGACCTGGTCAGCGTCGACTGCGGCGCGATCGTCGACGGCTGGAACGGTGACGCGGCGATCAGTTTCGTCGTCGGCACGGCCGATCCGGCGGACCTCGAGCTGATCGCGGCGACCGAGCGCGCGCTGGCCGCCGGGATCGCCGCGGCTCTGCCGGGCGGGAAGCTCGGCGACATTTCGCACGCCGTCGGTGTCGCCGGGCGGGCGAGCGGGCACGGGATGACCGAGGATCACGGCGGCCACGGCATCGGCCGCGCCATGCACGAGGACCCGCACCTGCCCAACGAAGGCCGGCCCGGGCGAGGCATGCGGCTCAAGCCAGGCCTGGTACTCGCGATCGAGCCGATGCTCACCCGGGGGACCGACGACTATCGTCACGCCGAGGACGGCTGGACGATCCTGACCGCCGACGGCAGCCGCGCCGCGCACGTCGAGCACACCGTCGCGATCACCGAAGACGGCCCGCGCGTGCTCACCGTCCGGTAGACAGGGAGGCATGGACAGCTTTGTCATCCGATCCGGCGAATCTACCGACGCGGACCTGATCCTCGGCTTCTTCGACGAAGCCGTCGAGTGGCTGATCGCGCGGGGCAGTTCCGGTCAGTGGGGGACCGAGCCCTGGTCGGCCGTGCCGAGACGCGTGGAGCGCGTCAAGGGCATGGTGGCCGACCCGGGGCTGCGCATCGCCGAGATCGGCGGCGAGGCCGCGGGCGCGCTGATCGTCGCCGAGGAACACGACCCGAACGTGCCCTCGGTCGACGAGCGTGAGCTGTATATCCGGCTGCTGATCACCTCGCGGCGGTTTATCGGCAAGCGGGTCGGTGGGAGGCTGATCGAGTACGCGCTGGACGAGGCGCGGCGCCGCGGGATCGACCTCGTGCGCGTCGACTGCTGGGCCGGTGGCGACGGGGATCTGCAGCGCTATTACGAAAGCCAGGGCTTCAAGCCGACCGTACGGTTCGACGTCGACGGCTGGGTCGGCCAGGTGCTCGAGCAACGCGTCGGATAGCGCGATGGGCGTCAGCGGGTCACACTGTTGACGCGATGCCAACAGTGTGAGGAGTCGTCATGGAGCTCACCGGCAAGGTCGTCGTCATCACCGGCGGCGGGCAGGGGATCGGCGCCGCGACCGCGGCGGCGCTGTCCCGGCTCGGCGCGAAGGTGGTGATCGGCGATCTCGACCAGGTCCGCGCCGACAAGACCGCCGGCGAGCTCGGCGCCGACGCGCTGCCGCTGGACGTCACCGACATCCGCGGCTTCACCGCGTTCCTCGACGAGGTCGAACGGCGGTTCGGCCCGATCGACGTGCTGATCAACAACGCCGGGATCATGACGCTGGGTGAGCTCGGGGAAGAGGACGACGCGACTACCCGGCGTCACCTGGAGATCAACCTGCACGCGGTCATCCACGGCACCCGCGAGGCCGCGAAACGGATGCGCCCGCGAGCGAGCGGGCACATCGTGAACGTCGCTTCGTTCGCGGGCAAAGCCGGATTCCCGGGCGCGGCGACATACTGCGCGACCAAACACGCCGTCGTCGGCCTGTCCGAAGCGATGCATCTGGAACTGCGGGGCAGTGGCGTCCACATTTCGTGCGTGATGCCCGGAATCGTGCGGACCGAACTCGCCAGCGGGCTCGGGGAAGCGAAATTCTTCAAATCCGTCCAGGCCGAAGATGTGGCGGACGCCATCGTCACCGCGCTGCTCAAGCCTCGTTTCGAGGTCTTCGTGCCCCGCTCGCTGGGCACTATGGGCAAGCTCACCCGGCTGCTCCCGCGTCGGGCAGGGGAAGCGCTCGCACGGGCACTGAAAGCGGACCGGCTTTTGGCTTCAGCGGCCCATTCTACGGCCCGTACGGAGTACGAGGCGAGGGCCGCCCAGAGTGCGCCCGCGGCCGATTCCGGACCGCAGAAGTAACTCGGACGGCCTAACGACCGTCCGAAATGGACGGCCTCGGTGCGACGGCGGTGTTGAGTGCGTCGCCGCGGCACGGCAAGATTGCCTGGAATTCACGGAACTTCCAGGAGGCACCCGATGGCATCACCGGCCGCACGGCTGGCCGCGGCGGCGTCGAACGTCGTGGGCAAAACGCTGCGCGGCGGTGTCGCCGACCTGCGCCCGATGCCCCGCGTGCTGATCGACCAGGGCCCGAACCGCTCGCTGTACCGGATGACGCACAGCGGCGGGAAGGTCTCCGGGCCGCCGATCCTGCTGGTGCCGCCGCTGGCCGCGCCCGCGATCTGCTTCGACCTGCGCCGCGGCTGCAGCCTGATCGAGCACCTGGTCGAGGCCGGGCGCAACGTCTACCTGGTCGACTACGGCATGGTCGCGTTCTCCGACCGGCGCCTGGGCATCGAGCACTGGATCGACGAAGTGCTGCCGCGGGCGATCCGCAAGGTCAGCCAGGACGCCGGCGGCGAGGGCGTGCACCTGGTGTCGTGGTCGCTGGGCGGGATCTTCTCGATGCTCGTCAACGCCGACCAGCCGGACCTGCCGATCGCGTCGATCACCGCGATCGGTTCGCCGGTCGACTTCACCGCGATCCCGATCGTGGCGCCGTTCCGGCCGCTGGTCGACCTCACCGGCGGGCACCTGCTGACCCCGATCTACCGGGTCTTCGGCGGCGCACCGTCCTATTTGGTCACCAAGGTGTTCCGCGCGACCGGGATCAGCAAGGAGATCACCAAGCCGCTGGCGATCTTGAAGAACCTGGACGACCGGGACTACCTCGCGCAGATCGAGGCCGTCGACCATTTCATGGACAACATGTACGCCTACCCCGGGCGGACGTTCGGCCAGCTCTACCACCGGCTGTTCCGCACCAACGACCTCGCCGAGGGCAAGGTCGACCTCAACGGGCGGATCATCTCGCTGTCCGCGGTCAAGGTGCCCACGATGATCGTCGCGGGCGAGAACGACACGATCGCGCCGCGCGCGTCGGTCGAGCGGGTCGTGGAGCTGCTGGACAACGCGCCGGAAGTGCGGTTCAAGACCGCGCCCGGCGGCCACCTCGGCGTCCTCACCGGCCGCAAGGCCCGCACGTCGACCTGGCGCTACCTCGACGAGTTCCTCGACGACCGGATCGCGGCGGGCTGATCAGGCGGTCCGTCGCGGGCGGACCACGGCGAACAGCCCCGTCGCCCCGGCGAGGATGAGCAGCGACACCCCGGTGATCTGCCCGATCTCCCGCAGGAAGTCGCCGCCGGAGCCGGACGACGGATGCGCGTCGAAACCCTTGGTGAGCGCGACCCCGTCGGCGGCGCCGAACAGGCGTTTCCGGTTCTTGGCGGGGTCGGCGGTCCACGGCGTGTGCCGGGCGCCGTCGAGCACGACGTCGGCCTCGGTGTCGGTGAAGTATCCGGCCTCGGTGCCCTTTCCGCAGTAGCGGCCCTCGTGGGTGGTGGCGTCGAAGAAGAAGTCGGACGGGCTTCGTCCCGCGCACGGATCGGCGTTCGCCTGGCCGACAACGATGTCGTACGGCCGCGTCGGCTCGTCCGGCGGGCGGTTGACCAGGAAGAGCACCAGGAGCCCGGCGCCGGCGAGCACGAGGCAACCTGCCAGCGCGGGGCGGACTGAACGCATGGCGTGAGCATAAGGACTCGTGAGCGTTCCGGGCGGTTAGAACCGCCCGGAACGCTCACGAGTCCTCTACTTGAGCTCCGCGCTCGTCTTACCCAGCACCCGCCGGGCCACGATGAGCTGCTGGATCTGCTGAGTCCCCTCGAAGATGTCGAGGATCTTCGCGTCCCGGGCCCACTTCTCCAGCAGCGATTCCTCGCTGTAAGCCCCGGTCAGCTCGACGCACTTCAGCGCGATCTCGACCACCGACCGGCCCGCCTTGGCCTTCGCCATCGACGCCTGCAGCGAGTTCGGCTGCCGGTTGTCGGCCATCCACGCCGATTCCATCGTCAGCAGGTACGCCGCCTCGTAGTCGGCCTCGAGCTGCAGGAACGCCGCCGCGGCCGCGTGCTGGGTGTGGGCGGGGCGGTCGTAGTCGATCGTGACCCCCGCTTCCTCGAGGATCCGGCGGGCCTCCTCCAACGCGGCACGGGCCACGCCGACGGCCATCGCCGCGACCAGGGGGCGGGTGTTGTCGAAGGTCTGCATGACCCCCGCGAACCCCCCGGTGGCTGTGTTGATTTCGGGCGTGCCGAGGAGGTTCTCGCGAGGCACGCGGCAGTTCTCGAAGCGCAGCACCGCCGTGTCCGACGCGCGGATACCGAGCTTGTGCTCGACGCGCACGACCTCGAAGCCCGGTGTGCCCTTCTCGACCACGAACGACTTGATCGCCGCGCGGCCCTTCGACTTGTCCAGCGTCGCCCAGACGACCACGGCGTCGGCGCGCTCCCCGGACGTCACGAAGATCTTCTCACCGTTCAGCACATACGAGTCGCCATCGAGCCGCGCCGTCGTGCTGACCGCCGCGGAGTCCGAACCGAAGCCCGGCTCGGTGATCGCCATCGCGGCCCACAGCCCGGAGAAGCGCTTGAGCTGCTCGTCCGTGGCGACCGAGCCGATCGCCGCGTTGCCCAGGCCCTGGCGAGGCATCGCCAGCAGCAGGCCGACGTCGCCCCAGCACATCTCCATCGTGCCGAGGACGAGGTTCAGGTTGGCGCCGTTGCGATTTCCCTTGCCGCTGTCATCGCCGTTACGGCGCACTCCCGCCGCGCCCGCGCCGCCCTCGCCGGAGGAGTTGAGCCCGTCCAGCAGCGCGGCGAACATGTCCAGCTCGGCAGGGTAGGTGTGCTCGGCGCGGTCGTACTTGCGCGAGATCGGCCGGAACACCTCGGCCGCGGCCTGGTACGCCTGGTTGATCAGCGCGCCGGCCTTCTTGGGGACTTCCAGGTTGATCATGATCCGAAAAGCCTTTCCTAGAGAAGGACGGCGCCTTCCATCACGCCGATGGCACGCAGGTCGCGGTACCAGCGCTCGACCGGGTGCTCCTTGACGAAGCCGTGCCCGCCCAGCAGCTGTACCCCGGCGTTGCCGATCTGCATTCCCTTGTCCACGGCCAGTTTCCGGGCCAGCGCGACCTCACGGGCGTAGTCCTTGCCCTGCTCGGCACGAGCCGCGGCGCGCAGTGTGACCAGCCGCAGACCCTCGAGCTCGATCGCGATGTCGGCCACCGAGAACGCCACCGCCTGCCGGTGGCTGATCGGCTCGCCGAACGCGACCCGCTCGTTGACGTAGGGCACGACGTAGTCGAGGACGGCCTTCGCGGTCCCGGCGGCGAGCGCCGCCCAGCCCAGCCGCGAAAGCCGCACGACCTCGGTGAAGACGTCGGCCTTGCCACCGCCGAGCAGCGCGCCCGCGGGCAGCGCGACCTTCTCCAGGTGCAGCCTGCCGGTCGCGGCGCCGCGCAGGCCCATCGCGGGCTCGGCCTCGATGGAGACTCCGGCAGTGGACGACTCGACCAGGAACAGCGCCGGGCCGCGGCCTTCGAGGTCGGCACTGACGATGAACAGCTCGGCGGACGCGGCCCGCGGGACCAGCGACTTCACGCCGTCCAGCTGGTAGCCCTTGGGCGTGCGGCGGGCCTTGGTGGCGGGCTTGAACGGGTCGAACAGCGGCGTGCGCTCCTGCAGCGCGAGCGCCGCGGCAGGCACGTTCTCGCCGACGAACGCGGGCAGGTAGTCCGCCTGCTGCTGCTCGTCACCCCAGCTGACCAGCGCGGTGCTCACCGCGGACGGCGCCAGCACGGCCACCGCGAGCCCTAGATCGCCGTGCGCGAGCGCCTCCGCGACGAGCGCGTTGGTGACGACCGAGCGTTCGACGCCGACGCCACCGAGCTCCTCGGGGATGCCGACCAGGCTGATGCCCAGCTCAGCGGCCCGCGTCAGCAGGCCTTCGGGCGCGTCGAGCTTGGCGTCGGCGTCCGCGGCGGCCGGGCGGAGCTGCTCGGCGGCGAACTCGGTGACCGTCTCGACGATGAGCTGCTGGTCCTCACTGGGCGTGAGGTCGAACATCCCGGTGTCGGCGGTCGGCTGCAGCCGCGCGGGCTGTCCGAGCCGCTGTACGGACTTGAACGTCCGGCCCGCCGCGCCCGCCACGCGGAAGCCGTTGCGCGTCCCGGCCGTGACCAGGTTCTGCACGGGTTCGCGCAGCCCGGCCCGGTCGACGACCTTGCTTCCCGCGAGCCGGGTCAGCGCGGCCAGCCCCCAGCCCATCGCGTCCCGTTTCCTCGGCGCGGCCATGTGGGTCCTCCATCCCGTTACCTACTCGTCAGTAGGTTAGCTCGGGATCCCGGGTCGCGCCAGTGGGGGCTCACTTACGGGTGACGGGCATGTACCTCCCTGCGCCATTCGGCCCACCGAATTCGTTCGAAAGTGATGAGTCCGAGCACCAGCGCCGCGACGATCGCGACCAGCGCGGCGGCGGGCGCGTGCTCCAGCAGCGGCGTCGCGGCGAGCAGCAGCACGGCCAGCACCAGCCGCTGGACGTTCCAGCTCCCCAGGTTGCGCCGCCGCAGCGAGCTCAGCGCGACCAGGTAGAGCGCGAGCCCGCCGGTCAACGCCCAGATCGCGACGCCGTGTACCGCCTCACCGGGTTGCTCGGCGATGTAGAGCAAGGCCTTCTTCAGACCGAGCGCGACCAGCACGATCCCGGCGATCAGCGGCAGGTGCAGATAGGTGTAGGAGTCGGTGGCGAGCTTGGCTCGCGCGACCCCCTCGGCCGAGGCGAGCTTGTGCTCGGAAACGCGCGCGACGACGTCGAAGTAGGTCCACCACATCCCGGCTGCCACCGCGAGCCCGCAGACCGCGGCGACCGCGATCAGCCACGTCATCGGCACCGGCCCGATGCCGATCCCGATCGCCACGATGGACTCGCCGAGCGCGATGATCACGATCAGCCCGAACCGCTCCGAGAAGTGCGCCGGCGAATGCAACCGCCACCCTTCGGGCCCGGCGAGGTAGGTGTTGAGGTAGTCGGCGCCGAGCGCGACGACCCACAGCACGAGCTGCCACGGCCCGCTCAGGAACGCGGCGACCGCGAGGATCACGATGCTGGGCCCCAGCCCGATCGCACATCTTCAGCAGCACCTTCCGCAACCCGGGATCGTGCCGCGCGGCGCCCAGGTAGGCGACCTGGTGCAGCACCCGCACGAGGAAGTAGCACCCGACGAACAGCAACGGCGCGAACAACCCGCCGGGCCGGTCGATGAACGCCTCCGGAATGGTGAGGGAGATCAGGAATGTCACGGTCATCGCGCCGAACATCGCCAGCCGCGCGATGCCGTGGTCGACGTGGATCGTGGTGGCGAGCCAGGCGAAACTGCACCAGCACCACCACAGCACGGCGAGCATGGCGATGCCCTGGCCGACGCCGAGCAGGCTCAGGTGATCGGCCATCAGCTGCGTGGTCTGCGTGATGGCGTAGACGAAGACGAGGTCGAAGAACAGCTCGATGGTGGAGACGCGGTGATCCTCATCCGCGCTCACCAGGTGCAGGCGTCTCGTGGGCACGGCGCATCCTCGCACGTCAAGGACAATCGCTGGACACCTTTTCACCCAGAGTGGACATCTTGTCGCCTGACGTCGCAGCAAGCCCGGGAACCTGTGACAATGGGGCTGCCGAGCAATGGGGAGGTCCGGTGCCCTCGCAGCACAAGACCATCATGGCCGTCGACATCGCCGGCTACAACGACCCGAAGCGCACCACGGCACACTTGCTGGTGGTACACAAGGGTTTCTGGGACCTGATGCGGACGTCGTTCGCCGAGGCCGGTATCCCGTGGGACGTCTGCTTCAGGGAGAACACCGGTGACGGCGCGATGATCCAGTTGCCCGTCGAGGTCGCCAAGGCGGACTTGGTCACGCGCCTGCCGGACCACCTGCTCGCCGGGCTTCGCCGTTATAACGCCACGAAAGCCGATGAGGCGAAGGTCCGGCTCCGCATCGCGCTGCACGCGGGTGAAGTCCATCAAGGCAGCGACGGCACCGTGAGCCAGGCGACGAGCTTCACGTTCCGCATCCTCGAAGCACCGGACG
Organism: uncultured Actinomycetota bacterium; assembly: GCA_963762765.1. Taxonomy (GTDB): domain Bacteria; phylum Actinomycetota; class Actinomycetes; order Mycobacteriales; family Pseudonocardiaceae; genus Amycolatopsis. Next base: position 216,172 of record CAVXMR010000040.1, on the reverse strand, counting down.
CCAAGAGCGCGTTGAAGGAATCGGGTGCGGCGTTCGCACTGATCGTCTCGGACAGTTTCTACAGGGAAGTGGTCAAGCAGGACGCGGCCGCGGATCCCGTTTCGTACCAACGGATTCCGGTCGAGGTGAAGGAAACCCGTACCGAAGCCTGGCTGCGACTGGTCGGCGCGGCGAACGGCCTCGCCCCGCTGCCCCGGGGCGCGGTGTCCACCGCACCCGGTGGTGGCCGGCGCCGGGCGTCCGGGGGAAGCGAACTTTCCCTCGACCAGATCTTGGAGCTCACGGAGCTGTTGCTGGCCGTGCCGACCGTGGCGGACGACGGCAGCAGGCAGGTGCTGCTGCAGCTCGCTCCGGCCCGAGATCCGCGGGATGGTGCCGCATCAGCCTCAGGCCCGCTTGCACGTCCTCCAGCTCGTCCGGACCTGCGCGCGCTACCAGGGTGGGCTCGCCGAACTGGTGATGACCGTGCAGATGCTGGAGCCCGGCTCGGAACCGGTGCGCCGGTTGAGTGAGCAGGTGGAACGCTGGCGGACGATCAGCCAGTGACGCCGAGGATGGTGTGCAGCAACGTCGTCAGCTCCGCGGCGAAGTTCGGGCGCGCGGCCACCCGGCGTGTGCGGGCCAGGTCGTTCGCGATGGTCAGGGCCGCGTGGACCGTGATCTTCGCTTCGCGCGAAGGAAGGGATGGCTGCACCGCCGACAGCAGCGTCACCCACTGGGCCACGTAGTCGCGTTGGACGCGCAGCAGATCCGCCTTGTCGCGGTCCGGCATCGTCACGCGGTCGGCCGAGAACGACACCAGCAGTTCCGGCGTGTGCAGGATCGTGTGCACGTACGACGCCGCCAGTCGGCGCAGTGCGTCGCGTTCGTCCGGGGCCTGCAGGGCTCGCTTCGGCCGCCAGGGCCAGGCGGTCGGCCGCGCGGTGGCCGATCGCCACCATCAGGGCCGCCTTGCTCGGGAAGTGGCGGTAGACGCTCGGGCCGGCGATGCCCGCCGCCGCGCCGATGTCCTCCATGCTCACGTCGTGGAAGCCGCGCTGGGCGAACAGGCCGGTCGCCTCCGCCAGCACCTGCTCGCGGCGCGACGGCGTGCCCAGGCCGAGCAGCCGGTGAAGACGGCGGCGAAGACGGCGTGGGGAGTGTGGCGTTGAGCACACTCGAGGGCCAGTTCGACCAGCAGTTGGGCGAAGCGGCGGCGGGCCACCGTCGTGTGGTGGACCGACACGCTGCCGAACACCGACAGCGCCGCCCAGCAGAGCAGCTCGGCATCCTCGGCGGGCAGCGATCCGGGCGCCGGACCAGGAGTGCTTTCGACCACGCCGTCCAGCGCCAGCGATCGAACGGCGGGCGATCTCCCGCTGGTCCTCCTTGGGGAGGTGACGGCCTTCCCAGCGCCACAGCGCGGCGATCTCCCGGCGTTCGACGGCCTGGGTCGCGAGCCGGCTGAGCAGGGCATCGAGCTGCTCAGCGGGCGGAACGGAGTCGGACAGCGCCTCCGCCGTCGCCTCTTCCAGATCCTCGAAGCCGCTGAGACGACGTACGCGAGGATCGCCTGCTTGTCCGCGAAGTGCCGGTACAGCGCCGGCCCGGTGACGCCCGCCGCGTCCGCGATGTCCTTGATGCCGACGCCGGGGAAGCCGCGGGCGCGGAACAGCTCCGCCGCCACCGCGGCCAGCTGGGCCTTGCGGTCGCGCGGCCTCGTCGCGCGCACTGAGTCGGTCATGGTGAGTCGACGATAGCGGCTCACGGCACAGCTGCAACCCATTGACACCATGGGGTTGATCCGGCGACTATGTTAATGCCCATTAGCACTACTGGCCGGTATGCATCGGCCGCGATACGAAGCTGTGCTGGATTCGAAGAAGTGTCCACCCGCTCGCGAGGAGTTGTTCAGTGAGTAGCGAGGCCTACATCTACGAGGCGATCCGCACGCCTCGCGGCAAGAACAAGGGCGGTGCCCTGCACGGCACCAAGCCGGTCGACCTGGTGGTCGGCCTGATCGAAGAGCTGAAGGTCCGCCACCCGAACCTCGACCCCGCCGCGATCGACGACGTCGTACTCGGCGTCGTCTCGCCGGTCGGCGAGCAGGGCGCCGTCATCGCGCGCACCGCCGCGCTGAACGCGGGTCTCCCCGAGACCGTCGCGGGCGTGCAGCTCAACCGCTTCTGCGCCTCCGGCCTGGAGGCCACCAACACCGCCGCGCAGAAGGTCCGCTCCGGCTGGGACCACCTGATCATCGCCGGCGGTGTCGAGTCGATGTCGCGGGTGCCGATGGGCTCCGACGGCGGCGCGCTGTTCATGGACCCGGCCACCGCGTACGACAACTACATCGTCCCGCAGGGCATCGGCGCCGACCTGATCGCGACCCGTCGAGGGCTTCACCCGCGAGGACGTCGACGCCTGGGCCGTGCGCTCGCAGGACAAGGCCGAGGCGGCCTGGTCCGGCGGCTACTTCGCCAAGTCCGTCGTGCCGGTCAAGGACATCAACGGCGTCACCGTCCTCGACCACGACGAGCACCGCCGTCCCGGCTCCACCGTCGAGGGCCTCGGCAAGCTCAAGCCCGCCTTCGCCATGCATCGGCGAGATGGGCGGCTTCGACGCCGTCGCGCTGCAGAAGTACCACTCGGTCGAGCGCATCAACCACGTGCACACCGGCGGCAACTCCTCCGGCATCGTCGACGGCGCCGCGCTGGTGCTCGATCGGCAACGAGCAGGTCGGCAAGACCTTCGGGCTGACGCCGCGCGCCCGGATCGTGGCCACCGCGTCGATCGGCTCCGAGCCGACGATCATGCTCACCGGCCCGACCCCGGCCACCGAGAAGGTGCTGAAGACCGCGGGCCTGACCCCGGACGACATCGACCTCTGGGAGCTCAACGAGGCCTTCGCCTCCGTCGTGCTCAAGTGGATCAAGGACCTGCACCTCCCGGAGGAGAAGGTCAACGTCAACGGCGGCGCGATCGCGATGGGCCACCCGCTCGGCGCCACCGGCGCGATGCTGGTCGGCACCGTGGTCGACGAGCTCGAACGCCGCCAGGCGCGCCGCGCGCCTGGTGACCCTGTGCATCGGCGGCGGCATGGGCGTCGCCACCATCATCGAGCGGGTGTGAGGACCTCCAATGGCTGAGAGCAAGACCATCCGCTGGGAGCAGGACGCAGACGGCATCGTCACCCTGACCCTCGACGACCCGAAGCAGTCGGCGAACACGATGAACGCCGACTTCCGCGAGTCGCTCGGCGTGACCGTGGACCGGCTGGAGGCCGAGAAGGACTCCATCACCGGCGTCGTCATCACCTCCGCCAAGAAGACCTTCTTCGCCGGCGGCGACCTGAACGACCTGATCCAGGCCAAGCCCGAGAACGCGGCCGAGATCACCGAGTCGTCCGGCGCCGATGAAGGGCCAGATGCGGCGGATCGAGCAGCTCGGCAAGCCGGTCGTCGCGGCGATCAACGGCGCCGCGCTCGGCGGCGGCCTCGAGATCGCGCTGGCGACGCACCACCGCATCGCGGCCGACGTCAAGGGCAGCCAGATCGGCCTGCCCGAGGTGACGCTCGGCCTGCTGCCCGGCGGCGGTGGCGTGGTCCGCACCGTGCGGCTGCTCGGCATCCAGAGCGCGCTGCTGAACGTCCTGCTGCAGGGCCAGCGGCACAAGCCCGCGCAAGGCGCTGGAGCTGGGCCTGGTGCACGAGGTCGTCGACACCGTCGAGGAGCTGATCCCGGCCGCGAAGGCGTGGATCAAGGCCAACCCCGAGGGCGGCGTCCAGCCCTGGGACGTCAAGGGCTACAAGATCCCCGGCGGCAGCCCGTCCACCCCGAGCTTCGCGGCGAACCTGCCCGCGTTCCCGGCCAACCTGCGCAAGCAGATCAAGGGCGCGAACATGCCGGCGCCGCGCGCGATCCTGGCCGCCGCGATCGAAGGCGCGCAGGTCGACGTCGACACCGCGCTCGTGATCGAGATCGCGCTACTTCATCGAGCCTGGCCACCGGCCAGGTCTCGAAGAACATGACCAAGGCGTTCTTCTTCGACCTGCAGACCATCAACTCCGGCGGCTCGCGCCCCGACGGCTTCGAGAAGTACACCGCCAAGAAGGTCGGCGTGCTCGGCGCCGGGATGATGGGCGCCGCGATCGCGTACGTGTCGGCGAAGGCCGGCATCGACGTCGTGCTCAAGGACGTCTCGCAGGAGGCGGCCGAGAAGGGCAAGGGCTACGCGGTCAAGATCGAGGAGAAGGCCCTTTCGCGCGGCAAGACCACGCAGGAGAAGCTCCGACGAGCTGCTCGCGCGCATCAAGCCGACCGCTGACCCGGCCGACTTCGCGGGCGTCGACTTCGTCATCGAGGCCGTCTTCGAGAGCGTCGAGCTGAAGCACAAGGTGTTCGGCGAGATCGAGGGCGTCGTCAACGCCGACGCCGTGCTCGGCTCGAACACCTCGACCCTGCCGATCACCGCGCTCGCCGAGGGCGTGCAGCGGCACCGAGGACTTCATCGGGATCCACTTCTTCTCGCCGGTGGACAAGATGCCGCTGGTCGAGATCATCTGCGGCGAGAAGACCTCGCCGGCGACGCTGGCCAAGGTCTTCGACTACACCCTGCAGATCAAGAAGACCCCGATCGTCGTCAACGACAGCCGCGGCTTCTTCACCTCGCGCGTGATCGGCACGTTCCTCAACGAGGCCGTCGCCGCGCTGGGCGAGGGCGTCGAGCCGGCGTCGATCGAGCAGGCCGGTGCGCAGGCCGGCTACCCGGCGCCGCCGCTGCAGCTGATGGACGAGCTGACGCTGACCCTGCCGCGCAAGATCCGCAAGGAGACCCGCGAGGCGATCGAGGCCGCGGGTGGCACCTGGAACGCGCACGCGTCCGAGGCCGTGATCGACCGGATGGTCGAGGAGTACGACCGCAAGGGCCGCTCGACCGGCGCGGGCTTCTACGACTACGACGCCGAGGGCAAGCGCACCGGGCTGTGGCCGGGCCTGCGTGACGCGTTCAAGTCGGGCAGCGACGGACGTGCCGTTCGAGGACCTCAAGGAGCGGATGCTCTTCGCCGAGGCGCTCGAGACGGTGAAGTGCTTCGACGAGGGCGTGCTGACGTCGGTGGCCGACGCCAACATCGGCTCGATCTTCGGCATCGGCTTCCCGGCGTGGACCGGCGGTGTCATCCAGTACATCAACCAGTACGAGGGTGGCCTGCAGGGCTTCGTCGACCGGTCGCGTGAGCTGGCCTCGCGCTACGGCGACGCACTTCGAGCCGCCGCAGTCCCTTGTGGACAAGGCCGCCAAGGGCGAGATCTACGAATAGGTCAAGTGCCGTTAAGGCCACCTTACGGGCTCCATCCATGCCCCCGCCGCCACCCTCGACGGAGGCGCTGCGCGCCGCAGTATTGGATTCAAGCCCGTAAGGTGGCCTTAACGGCTTTTCGGGACAACGATCGGACTATTGAGGGGTAAGCCAAAGGTGGCGTGCTGCGGCATCGAGGACTCGTGAGCGTTGCGGGCGGTTAGAACCGCCCGCAACGCTCACGAGCACGGCCTCACTCTTTGCGCGCCAAGGACTCGTGAGTGGCGCGGCCGGTTCTAACCGGCCGCAACACTCACGAGCCCGTCGGCAGGTCCCCCTCGCTTCACCACGCCCCGTTTGCCTTACCCCTCAATAGATCGGCCGCTGATACGGATTAGCCGTCTCGCGTTCGCTTTCACGTACCTGAATTCCGTTACGGTCCGCGCCATGCGCAGATCCACGGCGATCCTCCTGACGGCGCTCCTGCTCACTTCCCCAAGGTCGCAGGCGCTGGGGCGGACCAAGGAAGCCGCCGAACTGAGCGCGCGCGGCGGGTACTGGCGCAACGTCTTCAACCCGGCGGGGATATGCCCAGGCGCGGAATCTCGACGGCAGCTGGGTGACGCCGTTCGATCCGGCGAGCGACCGCGGCTTCGCGCAGGGCAGCGCGGCGGCCTACACCTGGATGGTCCCGCCGGACGTCTCCGGGCTCGCGGCGGCCATGGGCGGCAAGGCGGCCGCGGTGACCAGGCTCGACGGCTTCTTCCACGACGCCAACGGGAACTGGCTGCCGCGCGACGGCGGTCCGCTGAAGTACGACCCGACGAACGAGCCCGACATCCACGCACCCTGGCTGTACAACGAGCTCGGGCAGCCGTGGAAGACGCAGGAAACCGTGCGGCAGCTGGTGAACGCGGTCTACACCACCGGGCCGTCCGGCCTGCCGGGCAACGACGACCTCGGCACGATGTCGGCCTGGTACGTCTTCGCGGCGCTGGGGATCTACCCGCGGACGCCGGGATCGGCCGAGCTGCTGCTGTCGAGCCCGCTGTTCCCGCACGCCGTCGTGCGGTCGGGGAGCGGCGCGGTGCTCACGATCGCCGCGACCGGCAGCGGGAAGTACGTCCGGGACCTGCGTGTCGATGGAGTGCTGTACCAAGATTGGAAACTGGACGCCGGCTTCGTGCGCTTCGGCGGCGTGCTGGACTTCCGGCTCGCGGAAACCCGCTAGCCGCACAGGGCGGGGCGCTCATGCGGTTGAGCGCCCCGCTCCGCACGACGGAGGCCGAAGGGGACGGCATCGGCTCCCGGTGCCGGAAAGCATCCCGGACGGACGCGGTGGCCACATCCGTCATCCGACCAGTGTTACGAAAAGGCGTTCAGCTCCGGGCATTGCGCCGTGCGGCGGTAGAGCCGTCGCGGGGAGTACGCGAGCATGAACGTACGGGAAGCACGGGTGGGTGCTACCAACGGGGGAATCGTGCTGGAATTCCGGCTCTTGGGGTCGTTCGAGGTCTCGGCGGACGCCAGAACCGTTGTGCTGCCGGGGAATCGGCCGCGCGCGTTGCTGGCCGCGCTGGTGCTGCGGCCGAACTGCCTGCTCGGCGTGAGCGAGCTCGCCGAGGCGATCTGGGAAGTGCCGCCGTCGGCGCCGGAATCCAACATCCGCACGTACGTCGCCGGGCTGCGGCGGCTGCTGCGTGACCTCGGCGAGGACGTGACGCGGTTGATGACCGGGCCTGGCGGGTACCGGTTGCGGGTCGAGCCGGGCGAGTCCGACGTCGACGTGTTCCGGGACCTGGCCGACCGCGGCGAACAGGCCTGGAGGCGGGCTGATTTCGAGGCCACCGCGGAACACCTCGGCGCCGCGCTCACGCTGTGGCGAGGCCGGCCCTTGCCCGGGATGCCGGTCGGCCGGACGCTCGATGCCGACTTCGCGGAGCTCGGCGACCTGCGGCTGAAGATCGCGGTGCGGCACGCCAAGGCGCAGCTCGAACTGGGCCGCGCGGCGGTGGTGGTGCCCGGGCTGCGGGCGCTCGTCGCGGAACATCCGCTGCGGGAGGAGGTCTGGGCCCAGCTGATGGTCGCCCTGCACCAGAGCGGCCGCCGTGCCGAGGCGCTGGAGTGCTTCACCCGCGCTCGCGCGCACCTGATCGCCGAACTCGGTGTCGAGCCGGGCGCCCGGCTGCAGCGCACGCAGCGCGAGATCCTCGTCGAGGAGACGCCGAGCGAGCCGCGCGTGCGGCACCAGCTGCCGATGGACATCGCCGAGTTCACCGGGCGGGAGAAAGAACTCCGTGAACTGATCGAGCCGGTCTCCGTCATCGTGGGCAGGGCCGGGGTCGGCAAGACACGGCTCGCCGTGCACGCGGCGCATCGGCTGGTGGCCGAAGGGAGGTTCGACGAGATCCAGCTCTGGACCGATCTTCGCGGGTCCGACCCGGCGCAGCGGCCGGCGGACCCGGCCGAAGTACTCGCGAACTTCCTGCCTCAGCTCGGGGTCGCCGCCCAGCACATCCCACCCGGCCTCGACCCACGTACCGCGCTCTTCCGCGACCGGCTATCCGGTCGGAGAGCGTTGGTATTGCTGGACAATGCGGCTTCGGAAGCGCAGATCCGGCCGTTGCTGCCCGGCACGGCAGGGTGTTGTGTGCTGATCACCTCCCGGCATGAACTGCCCACAATGGACGATGTGCGGACGATCACACTCGGCGTGATGCCGATCGACGAGGCAGTGTCGTTGCTCGCGAGGGTCGCCGGGGGCGACCGGGTGGCGGCTTCGCCGGAGGCGGCCGCCCGGGTCGCGTCGCTGTGTGAGCGGCTGCCGATCGCCCTCGCCCATGCCGCACGACGGCTAAGTGCGCGTCCGAAGTGGACGGTCTCGGACCTGGCCGATCGGTTGTCCCGCGAAAGCGACGTGTTCGACATGTCGTATGACGCGCTCGCCCCGGAGCCGCAGCGGGTCTTTCGGCTGCTGGGCCTCCATCCCGGCGAGGACGTGACAGCCGAATCGGCGACCGCGCTAACCGGCACTCCCGCCGGCCCGGTCCTCGAAACGCTGCTGGACGAGCACATGCTGCTTCAGGTCACCGCGGGCCGGTACCGCTTCCACGACTTGATGCGCCGATACGCGCGCGGTCGCGTGATCGAGCAGGAATCGGGCGAGGCGTTGCACCGGCTGTTCGCGTGGTTCCTGCACGCGGCCGAGGCGGCCCGCGCCCGGATCGACCCGAACCGCGTGCGGATCTTCGGCTTCCACCCATTGCCCGCAGGCTGCGTGATTCCCGGGTTCACCGGCTACGACGAGGCAATGGCCTGGTTCGACGCCGAACGCGCGACGCTGCGCGCGGTCGTCCTCTCGGCGTCTTCGCACGGATTTGCTGAGATCGCCTGGCAGCTGGCGTGGGTCCTGCTGAGCTACTACTACCGCGGCAGCCATGGGGACGACTGGATCGCGGCGTACCGCGCAGGGCTGGCGGCGGCACAATCGTCGGGGGACCGGCGCGCCGAGGGGATCATGTGGCGCGGGCTCGGTGTCGCGCACAGCGATCTGCGGGAGTATCCGGTCGCGATCGACTGCCACGAGCGGGCGCAGTCGCTGCTGGAGTCGACCGGTGACCGGCACGGCCAGGCTTGGAACCTCAACAATCTCGGCGTCATCCACGTCGACCTCGGCGACCACGTCGCGGCCGCGCGCTGTTTCGGCCGCGCGTTACCCCTTTTCCGTGCGACGGCCGATTTGCACGGGGAAGGCATCTGCCTCAACAACCTCGGCGACACGTGCCGGCTGCTCGGACGTCCTGGTCGTGCGCTGGAACATCTGGGGCGAGCGCTGACGATTCAGGAAAGCTTGTCGGACAAGACGAGCCTGCAGTTCACCCTGCGGTGTCTCGGCGATCTTCACCATGACTCGGGGCGGTATTCGGAGGCGTTGGCGAGTTATGGCGAGGCGGTGACGACGAGCCGTTCGCTGGGGGATCGTCGGACGGTGGCTCGTTCGTTGGCTGACATGGGCCGGACGCTGGATGTTCTCGGGCAGCCTGCTGAGACGCATTGGCGGCAGGCTCTGGAGATCTTCGAGGAGATCGGGGACATTCAGGCAGATGCCGTGCGGGCCCGGCTGGGCGTCTGAGCTTCAAAGGGTGCGTGCTGCCGCCGTTGTTACGGGGCTCGGGTATTCGATGCGGTACCGAGATGTCATTTCTTCACTTACTTATCCACTGTAACGGGTGCTGCCATTTCGCCGACAACGCGGCATTGGTTCGTGTTGCTAAGGAGTGGCCGTGAAGAAGCTCGGGCTCGTACTCGTCGCCGGTCTGATCGTCGCGGGTTGTGGCGTGGGAACGGTGCCCGCCAAGGACTCCGGTGGGCTCGGGGTAGTCACACCGCCTGCTTCGTCGACATATTCGATTCCCACTTATTCCGATCCGGCTCCTACGTCGACCGTGACACCCACGCCGACCACGACGGCCGGCCAAGCAGCGCCGTTGGTGCAGAACCCGCCCAAAACCACCGCGCCCAAGCCGGCTCCCAAACCGAAAGCCGCGCCCAAAACCACCGCACCGCCGAAGCAGACCGAGTGCGGTGCCGACTACTACCGCAACGTGGACGGCACCTGCGTCCATCGGCCCAGTGACAACCCGGCGGGCGCCACCGCGATCTGCAACGACGGGTCCTACAGCTACAGCCAGCATCGGCAGGGGACCTGCTCCGGGCACAAGGGCGTCCGAACCTGGCTCTGAAGCGGTATTTGTCACGATGGGTACGGAACCGACCGGGCAGTATGTATCGTGCGAGTACTTGCATGATGTGCGCTAACTGGGGGTTCGTGTGTCCCGTCCCGGGGAGTCCGGCCGGCTGATCGTGGTGGTGCTGGCGTCGTGTGGCCTCGTCGCGTCCTTCATGCAGACGTTGGTGGTGCCGCTGATTCCCGCCTTCCCGCGGCTGCTCAACGCCTCGCCCGCCGACGCGTCCTGGGTGGTCACCGTGACGCTGCTGGCCGCCTCGGTCGTGACGCCGGTCAGTGGCAGGCTCGGCGACCTCTACGGCAAGCGGCGGATGGTGCTCGCCAGCCTCGGGCTGCTGGTCGCTGGGTCCGTCGTGTCGGCGCTGACCAGCTCGCTGGCGCTCATGGTCGTCGGGCGTGGGTTGCAGGGGTGCGCCATGGGCGTGATTCCGCTGGGGATCAGCATCATGCGCGACGAACTCGCGCCCGAGCGCGTCGGCGGCGCGATTTCGCTGATGAGCGCCACGCTCGGGGTCGGCGGTGCGATCGGCTTGCCGGTCGCCGCGGTCGTGGCCGAGAACGCCGACTGGCACGTGCTGTTCTGGATGTCCGGGGCGCTCGGAGTGCTCTGTGGGTTGCTGATCCTGGCTGTCGTGCCCGAATCACCGGTCAAGACGCCGGCACCGTTCGACTACTTCGGCGCCTTCGGCCTCGCCGCCGGGCTGCTTTGTCTTCTGCTGCCGGTGGTCAAGGGCGGGACCTGGGGATGGACCAGCCTGCGGACACTCGGGCTCGGCGTCTTCGCGGTCGTCGTGCTGCTCGGGTGGGGCTGGTACCAGCTGCGGCGCCGCGACCCGCTGGTCGACCTGCGGGTTTCGGCGCGACGCCCGGTGTTGTTCACCAATCTCGCGTCCGTCATGGTCGGGTTCGCGTTGTACGCGTTGGCGTTGTCGTTCCCGCAGCTGTTGCAGGCGCCCGCGTCCACCGGCTACGGGCTGGGGCAGACCATGGTCGAGTCCGGGCTCACGCTCGCTCCGAACGGCCTGGTCATGATGGCGCTCTCGCCCGTTTCGGCCCGGCTCATCGCGCGGTTCGGGCCGCGGCCGACGCTGATGAGCGGGTCGTTCGTGATCGCCATCGGGTACGGGTTCGCGATCCTGCTGATGGACAACGTCGTCGAGCTGATCTTCGCTTCGGTCGTCATCGGTGCCGGGGTCGGGATCGCGTACGCGGCCATGCCCGCGCTGATCATGGGCTCGGTGCCGGTGACCGAAACGGCTTCGGCGAACGGCGTGAACTCCCTGATGCGCGCGGTCGGGACGGCGACGTCGAGTGCCGTCATGGCCGCGATGCTGGCGCAGCTGACGATCACCGTCGGCGGCGTGCGGGTGCCGTCGGAGTCCGGGTTCCGCGCGACCTTCGCGGTCGCCGCGCTGGCCGCCGTGGCCGGGCTCGCGCTCGCCGCGCTGGTGCCGAAAGTGCGGGAAGGGAAAAAGCTCGTGAGTGCCGCGGCCGGTTAGAACCGGCCGCGCCACTCACGAGTCAGAACAGCGGCGGCACCATCGCGTCGATCAGGTGCGGGCCGGGCTCGGCGAAGGCGCGCTGCAGCTGCTCCGCCAGCTCTTCGGCGGTCGTCGCCCGGGTTGCCGGGACGCCCAGGCCCTCCGCGATCTTCACGAAGTCCATGTCCGGCCGCGAGAGGTCGAGCAGCTCGTTCGCCTTGGGGCCACTGGCATCCGCGCCGACGCGCTGCAACTCCAGCCGCAGGATCGCGTACGCGCGGTTGTTCAGCAGCACCGTCGTGACGTTCAGGTTTTCGCGCGCCTGCGTCCACAGCGCCGAGATCGTGTAGAGCGCGCTGCCGTCGGACTGCAGGTTCAGCACCGGCCGGTCCGGCGCCGCCACCGCGGCCCCGGTCGCCACCGGGATGCCGTAGCCGATCGCGCCGCCGGTCAGGGTGAGGACGTCGTGGCGCGGCGCGCCCGCGGTCGCGGTGGGCAGCAGCAGCCCGGACGTGTTGGCCTCGTCGGCGATGATCGCGTTCTCCGGCAGCAGCGCGCCGATGACGTCGACCCAGTTCTGCGGGGTCAGCGGGCCGCTGGGCAGCGCGGGCCGGGAAGCCTGCTGCAGCACGGGTTCCGTGTCCGCCGCGACGAGCTCGGCGACGTCGTTCAGCGCGCGCGTGACGTCCTGGCCGACCGACGCGAGCACGTGCACCTGCGCGCCTTCGGGCACGAGGTCACTCGCCTTGCCCGGGTAGGCGAAAAACGACACCGGCGCCTTCGTCCCGGCGATGACCACGTGCTTGATTCCGTCGAGCTGGTAGGTCACCTGCTCGGCGAGATAGCCGAGACGCTCGATCGTCGGCACGCCCTCGCCGCGCTCCAGGCGCGCCGGGAAGGTCTCTACGAACGCCTTCGCGCCCGTCGCGGCCGAAATCCGGCTAGCCGCGCGAAGCCCCGCTTCGCGGCACGCACCGCCGCCGATGAGCAGCGCGACCGTCTCACCGCTGCCGAGTACTTCGGCGACAGCCTTTACGGCTGCTTCGTCGACAACCTCGGGCACGGGCGGCGTGATCGGCGCGCTCGCTTCGCCACCTTCACCCCACGAAGCGTCGGCAGGGAGGATCAGGGTCGCGATCTGACCTTCTTGCGCTGCGGCCACTGTCGCGGCGGCGTCGGCGCCGACGTCCTTCGTGTGCTCAGAGCGGCGTACCCAGCCTTTGAGCGAGCTCGCGATGCTCTCGATGTCCGACTCGAGCGGCGCGTCGTACTGTTTGTGGTACGTCGCGTGGTCGCCGATGATGTTGACGATCGGGGTGTGCGCGCGGCGCGCGTTGTGCAGGTTCGCCAGGCCGTTGCCCAGGCCGGGGCCGAGGTGCAGGAGCGTCGCGGCGGGCTTGTCGGCGATGCGCGCGTAGCCGTCGGCCGCGCCGGTCACGACCCCTTCGAAGAGCCCGAGCACGCCGCGCATCTCCGGGACGGTGTCGAGCGCCGCGACGAAGTGCATCTCCGACGTACCGGGGTTGGAGAAGCACACGTCGACACCGGCGTCGGCCAGGGTGCGGATCAGGGACTGGGCGCCGTTCATCTCGGTCATGCTTTTCCTTCGCTGAAGAGAACACCGGGGTTGAGGATGCCGGCCGGGTCGAAGCCTTGCTTGATCCGGCGCATCAGCTCGATCTTGGCCGGATCTTCGAGATCGGAGAAGTAACTCGCCTTGGTGCGGCCGAGGCCGTGCTCACCGGAAATCGCGCCGCCGAGCTCCATGGCGTAGGCGAAGATGTCGGTGAGTAGCTTCTTCCGCGTTTCCGGGTCCTTGCAGAAGATCCCGAGGTGTACGTTGCCGTCGCCGGCGTGCCCGCAGCCGAGCGCGCCGCCGCCGACGCCCATCGCCAGCTCGCGGGCCTTGGTGAGGAACTGCGGCATCGCCGCGCGCGGGACGACGACGTCGATCACGTCGTCGGCGCCAACGGCCTTCGCGGTCCAGAAGGCCTTCTCGCGCGCTTCGATGAGCTTGCGCGCGGAGCTGCCTTCGAGCACGTACACGTCGACAGCGCCGAGCTCGCCGAGGAGCTCTCCGACCGTTTCGATGTCTTCGTGCAGCCGGCTCTCTTCGCGGTTCTCGAGCGCGACGACGAGGTACGCCTGGACGGTGTTCCGGATCTCCTCCGGGACGCCGAGCTCGAGCTTCTCGTTGTAGACGATGGCCGCCATCGTCATGTTGTCGATGTATTCGAGAATGTGCGGCGCGAGCCCGCTGGAGATGATCTTCGGGACGGCCGCCATCACCTGGCCGAGGTCGCCGAAGGGGGCGAGGATCGTGGCACCGTGCGCCAGCCGCGGGTGCAGCTTCACGATGACCTCGGTGGCCAGCGCGAGGGTGCCCTCCGAGCCGATGATCAGCTGGGTGAGGTCGTAGCCGGTGGAGATCTTGGACGTCTTGCCGCCGGTCCGGATGATCTCGCCGGTCGGCAGCACGGCCTGCAGCCCGAGCACGTTGTTGCGGGTGACGCCGTACTTGACCGCGCGCATGCCACCCGCGTTGGTCCCGACGTTGCCGCCGACGCTCGCGCTGAGCTCGCCGGGGTAGACGGTGTAGCTGAGGCCCGCTTCGGCCGTCTTCGCGTCGAGCTCGGCGAGGGTGACGCCGGGCTGGACGACGGCGACGTGGTTGTCCGCGTCCACTTCGAGCACGGCGTTCATGTGCTCGAAGGAGATGACCAGCCCGTCGGCCTGCGGTCGCGCGGCGCCGGACAGCCCGCTCCCGGAGCCACGCGCGGTTACGGGGACGCCGTGTTCTGAAGCCACCTTCAACAGCTCCGCGACTTCTTCAGCAGAGCCGGGCTTCGCGACGTACGCGGGCTTCTGCGGCGACGCCGTAAGCGCTTCGTCGTGCGCGTAATCCTCGGAGATCGCTTCGCCGGTCAGTAAGTTCTTGTCCCCGACGATCTCGGCCAACCGTGCCGCAACGTCGCCCATCGACAGCCTCTCCTCCGCGCCTTTGCTGTGGTTACCGCAGCGTAGTACGTACCGCCGGTATGACGCCATGAAGAATTTTCATGTTTAGGATTTAGCTCAGACTAAATTTCTCGCTGTCACCGCCGGCTCACGGAATGCTTCCGTCATGACTTTCACCTTCGAAGACGGCTTTTCGGTGCGACGCCTGGGTTTCGGGGCTATGCGCCTGACCGGCTGGGGTCAGCCGGGCACCGAGGAGAGCAAGGCCGTCGCACGCCGGGCTGTCGAACTCGGCGTCACCTTCATCGACACCGCCGACGCCTACGACCTCGGCCTCAACGAGGAACTCCTCGCCGAGGCGCTGCACCCGTACCCGGAGAACCTGCTCATCGCCACCAAGGTGGGACACTCCCGGCCGAGCCGCGGCGAGTGGGTGCCGCTCGGCCGTCCCGAATACCTCCGTCAGCAGGCCGAACTCTCGCTGCGACGCCTCCGCGTCGACCGTCTCGACCTGCTCCAGCTGCACCGGCTCGACCCGAAGGTCCCCCTGTCCGACCAGATCGGCGCGCTCAAGCAGCTCAAGGACGAGGGCAAGATCGCCCGGATCGGGCTGTCCGAGGTCACCGTGGCGCAGCTTGACCAGGCCCGGGAAATCGCACCCATCGTGAGTGTCCAGAACCGCTACAACCTGACTGATCGCGCGTCCGAAGACGTCCTCGGACACTGCGAGCGCGAAGGGATCGCGTTCATTCCGTGGCTGCCGATCGCCAGAGGCGGTCACGCGCAAGGGGCCGGTCTCCTCGGCAAGGTCGCCGCGGACCTCGGCGCGACGCCTGCGCAGGTCTCGCTCGCCTGGCTGCTTCGGAAGTCGCCCGTGATCATCCCGATCCCGGGCACCTCCTCGAAAGAGCACCTCGAGGAGAACTGCGCCGCGGCCGACGTCACCCTCACCGACGAGCAGTTCGAGACGTTGGCTGGGGTCAAGGACTCGTGAGCGTTCCGGGCGGTTTGAATAAGTACCGTGGCGCGCAGCGCCTCCGTTGAGGGTGGCGGCGGGGGCATGGATGGACGCCCGGAACGCTCACGAGCCCTATACCCGCGCGAAGCTCAACGTCTCGCCCTCCACGCCGCGCAGCCACAGGTCCTGCGCGGCCGCGGCCATCTCGGCCAGGCCCTCCTCGATGGTCGCGAAGACGTTCCCGGGCACCCAGCCGGCGTCACCGTTGATCAGCAGATTGTTGCGCCCGTAAAAGATCGCCAGGTCGGTCGCGCCCTGGTCGCTGTGGGCCTCGGAATCGTCGTCGTACCCGTACGCCGGATTCCCGATCTCCCAAGCCTCGAAGCCGAAGTAGACGACGTCGCCGGGGATCGGCGTCACCGTCGGGTTCTCCCGCCCTGGCTTCGGCTCCGCGAAGGGCGGTACGAGCGTGTACACCTCGTTTCGCGCGTACTTCGCGTGGTACGCCGAACCGCTCTGCGGCAAGGCGTCCCACACCGCCTTGCACGTCCTGGGTGCTTCGGCGTCCAGTAGCCGCGCGCGGCACGAGACACCGCGCTTGTCCAAAGTGATCGTGATGTAGCGCGCCATGCTCAGCTCCCTGTGACGGATTCGACGACTTCGCCCCAGATCCGCAGCGCGTCGTCGACCTGCTCGGCATTGACGACCAGCGGCGGGACCATCCGGACGACGTTCGAGTACGGCCCGCAGGTCAGCAGCAGGAGACCGCGCTGGGCGGCGGCCTGCTGGGCGGCCTGCGCGGTCGCGGTGTCCGGCTCGCCGTCCGCGGTGGTGAACTCGCTGCCGACGAGCAGGCCGAGCCCGCGGACCTCGCCGATCGCCGGGGTCTTGTCGGCGATCACCCGCGCGCCTTCGACCAGCTGACGTCCACGCTCGGCGGCGTTCTCGACCAGGTTTTCCTGCTGGATGACGTCGAGCGTGGCGATCGCCGCGGCGCACGAAACCGCGTTGCCGCCGTACGTACCGCCCTGAGAGCCGGGAAGCGCCTTCGCCATCAGCTCCTGCGAAGCGGCGATGCCGGACAACGGGAAGCCGCTCGCCAACCCCTTCGCGATGAGCACTACGTCCGGCGAGACGCCGAAGTGATCGTGTCCCCAGAAGCGTCCGGTACGGCCGAAGCCGGTCTGGACTTCGTCGAGCACCAGGAGGATGCCGTGCCGGTCAGCGCGCTCTCGCAGTCCCGCCATGAACTCCGTGTTAGCCGGGACGTAGCCGCCTTCGCCGAGTACCGGCTCTACGAAGAACGCTGCCGTCTCGGAAGGCGCGGTGACCGTAGCGAATAGATAGTCCAACTCGCGCAACGCGAACTTCGTCGCTGTCGGCTCGTCCCAGCCGTAGTGATACGCGTACGGGAACGGAGCGACGTGTACGCCCGCCATCAGTGGCGAGATGCCCGCGCTGAACCGCGTGCCGGACGTCGTCATGGTCGCTGCCGCGACGGTCCGGCCGTGGAAGCCGCCCTGGAACACGATGACGTTCGGCC
Organism: uncultured Actinomycetota bacterium; assembly: GCA_963762765.1. GTDB lineage: Bacteria > Actinomycetota > Actinomycetes > Mycobacteriales > Pseudonocardiaceae > Amycolatopsis. The sequence goes on along the minus strand of CAVXMR010000040.1, from coordinate 199,208 downwards.
GCTTCGTCGCCTGTCGCGAAAGGCGCAACGCAGCTTCGACGGCTTCGCTGCCTGAGTTCGCGAAGAACAGCGAGTCGAGCCCGCTCGGCAGGACGTCGCCAAGGCGCTTCGTCAGCTCGAGTAGCGGCTTGTGCATGACCGTCGTGTACTGGCCGTGGATCAGCTTCCCGATCTGCTCCTGCGCGGCCCGGACGACCTGGGGGTGACAGTGCCCGGTGCTCGTCACGCCGATGCCGGCGGTGAAGTCGAGATGACGTTTGCCGTCGACGTCGTAGAGGTAGACCCCTTCACCGTGGTCGACCACGACGGGCGTTGCCTGCTTGAGCAGCGGGGAAAGCTGGGCCATGGCAGTGGCACTCCTTGCGGCTGGCACGAGCGGTTGTCGATTGTTGACAATATCCATAGCATGGCCTGGGGACAACACGTGAGGAGCGGGCTTGATGAGCGAGATCACCGAAGCCGGTGTCGTCGGCGCGGTCGGCAAGGAGCTGTTCATCGGCGGCAAGTGGGTCGGCGCCGAGGGCGGGAAGACCTTCGCCGTGCGCGACCCGGCGACCGGCAAGGAGCTGTGCCAGGTCGCGGACGCCTCCCCGGCCGACGGCGTCTCGGCACTCGACGCCGCTGTCGCCGCCCAGGCCGACTTCGCGGCCATGGCCCCCCGAGAACGCGGCGAGATCCTTCGCCGCGCGTACGAGCTGCTGACCGCGCGAAGCGACGAGCTCGCGCTGCTCATGACGCTGGAGATGGGCAAGCCGCTCGCCGAGTCCAAGGGCGAGATCGCCTACGCCGCGGAGTTCTTCCGCTGGTTCGCCGAGGAGGCGGTGCGGATCGGCGGTGACTTCGCGACCGCGCCCAACGGCAGTGGCCGGTTCCTCATCACGCGTCAGCCGGTCGGCCCGACCATCCTGATCACGCCGTGGAACTTCCCGATGGCGATGGGCACCCGCAAGATCGGCCCGGCGATCGCGGCGGGCTGCACGATGGTGATCAAGCCGGCCGCGCAGACGCCGCTGTCGATGCTCGCGCTGGCCGGGATCCTGGCCGAGGCCGGGCTGCCCGAAGGTGTCGTCAACGTGCTCACGACCAGCCACTCCGGCCAGGTCATGGAGCCGCTGATCCGCGACGGCCGGGCGCGCAAGCTGTCGTTCACCGGGTCCACCGAAGTCGGCCGCAAGCTTCTCGAGCAGTGCGCCGACAAGATCCTTCGCACGTCGATGGAGCTCGGCGGCAACGCGCCCTTCGTGGTCTTCGACGACGCTGACCTCGACGCCGCCATCGAAGGCGCGATGCTCGCGAAGATGCGCAACATCGGCGAAGCGTGTACGGCGGCTAACCGGTTCTACGTCCAACGAGGGATCGCCGAGGAATTCGCGAAGCGGCTTACGGAGCGCATGTCGGCGCTGCCCATGGGCCGCGGCACGGAGGACGGCGTGGTGGTCGGCCCGCTGATCGACGAGGACGCCGTCACCAAGGTGTCCGAGCTCGTCGCCGACGCCGTCGGTCGCGGCGCCCGGGTGCTCACCGGCGGCGAGAGCGTCGGACGGCCCCGGCAACTTCTACCAGCCGACCGTGCTCACCGATGTGCCACAGGAAGCCCGGCTCACGCACGAGGAGATCTTCGGGCCGGTCGCGCCGATCGCGCCGTTCGACACCGAGGACGAGGCCGTCGCCAAGGCGCCAACGACACCGAGTTCGGCCTGGTCTCCTACCTCTACACCAGCGATCTCAAGCGCGCGCTGCGGGTGTGCGAGCGGCTGGAGGCCGGGATGATCGGGCTCAACCAGGGCCTCGTGTCCAACCCGGCGGCGCCGTTCGGCGGGATCAAGCAGTCCGGGCTCGGCCGCGAGGGCGGCAAGGTCGGCATCGAGGAGTTCCTGGAGATCAAGTACATCGCGGTGGCCTTGTGACGGAGTACCGCATCGCGAGCATCCCCGGCGACGGGATCGGCGTTGACGTCACGGCCGAGGCCCGCAAGGTCCTCGACCGCGCCGCCGCGAAATTCGAATTCTCCTTGCAGTGGACGGAATTCGACTGGAGCTGCGAGCGCTACACCCGCGCCGGTGCGATGATGCCGGACGACGGGATCGCGCAGCTCGCGAGTTCGACGGCATCTTCCTGGGTGCCGTCGGCTTTCCCGGGCGTGCCGGACCACGTTTCGTTGTGGGGCCTGTTGATCCCGGTGCGCCGGGCGTTCTCCCAGTACGTCAACCTGCGGCCGGTACGGCTGCTGCCGGGGACGGTTTCGGCGCTCGCCGGGCGCAGCGCCGAGGAACTCGAGATGGTGATCGTCCGGGAGAACTCCGAAGGGGAGTACTCGGCGATCGGCGGCCGGCACAACGCCGGCCGGCCCGACGAGTTCGTGCTGCAGGAGTCCGTGTTCACCCGGGTCGGCGTCGAGCGGATCATCCGGTACGCCTTCGAACTCTCGCGGACGCGCTCGCGCCGGGTCTGTTCGGCGACCAAGTCGAACGGGCTGATCCACTCGATGCCCTTCTGGGACGAGATCTTCGCCGAGGTCGCGGCCGGGTATCCGGATGTCCACAGTGAACAGATGCACGTGGACGCCCTCGCCGCGCGGATGGTGCAGGCGCCGGACCGGCTCGACGTGATCGTCGGGTCGAACCTCTTCGGCGACATCCTGAGCGATCTCGCGGCCGCGATCACCGGTGGGCTCGGCATGGCACCGTCCGGCAACATCAACCCATCGGGTGAACTCCCGTCGATGTTCGAGGCGGTCCACGGCAGTGCTCCGGACATTGCGGGGCAGGGCATCGCGAACCCGGTCGCGCAGATCCTGGCCGGCGCGATGATGCTCGAACACCTGGGCGAAACCGTTGCCGCGCAAGCCATCCACACCGCGGTGGACCGGGTGCTCGGCGCGGGCGAGGTGCGCACGCCCGACCTCGGCGGCACGGATACCACGACCCGGCTCGGCACGGCGGTCGCCGAAGCGCTGGGCTGAGCGCGCGCGGTTTTTGTCGGTGCCCCCGGGCACGGTGGAGCCCATCCACCGACGGGGGAGGAGAACCCGATGTGCTGGCAGTGCGACCACCCGGACCGGCCCGAGTCCGAATACCTGGAACTCCTGCGGGACACCATCACCAAGCACGGCTGGACCGTGCAGGGGGTGGAAGGGGCACCGCCCTATCCGCCTTGGGCCTATACGGTCGGCCTCACCGAGTTCGGGTTACCCGAGCTCGTCGCGACCGGGCTCGAACTGAGAGCGGCGGCTCGGTTGCTCAACGACTGGGCCGCGCTCTCGGTCGAAGTGCGGCCGCCGCGGCCGGGCGAGGTGATCCCGCTGTGCGGCGGCGGCCAGATCGAGGTCGTGCCGTTGAGCGAACCCTCGGCGCACCTGGTCTACGCGGTCGCGTTCTACGGGCCGAAGATCGAGGCGACCCAGCTGGTGCTCGCCGACGAGCACGGGCGCTGGCCGTGGTCGGCCGACTTCCGGGACGGCCGGGGCGGGCAGCCGGTGCTGGGGGTGCGCCGCCATGGCTGAGCGCGGGGTTTCACGGCACCGGCGGCGCCTCGCCGTGGCGCAGGCTGGTGCCCGGCGCGAGCCGCTGCACCGCGTCCTCCATGTGGGCTTCGAGCAGCGCCAGCGCGCGTGGCTCGTCGCCGTCGCGCAGCGCCTGGATCAGGCGCGTGTGTTCCTCGACGCGTTCCTCGACCCGCTGGTAGGTCTCCTGAAGCGCGGTCAGGCACATCCGCGTCTCGATCAGCAGCGTCCTGGCCATCCGGACCAGCCGCTTGCTGCCGGAGGCGGCGATCAGGGCCTCATGGAAGCGCAGGTCCGCGGTCGAGAGCGCGCTGGGGTCGTCCTCGCTGGCCGCGGTGGCCATCTCGGCGACGGTCTGTTCCAGCAGCGCGGCGACCCGCTCCCGGTCCCCGCGCAGCGCGCGCTGCATGGCGGCCCGCTCGATCGCGGAGCGGGCGGCGTAGATGTCGTAGACGTCACCGGGCTCGAGGTCGATCACGAACAGCCCGCGGTGGCGCTCGCTGCGCAGCAGCCCTTCGGAGACGAGGTGCTGCATCGCTTCGCGCAGCGGCCCCCGGGACACCTGGAACCGGGCGGCCAGGTCGGTCTCGCCGAGCTGGGTGCCGGGCGGCAGGGCACCGGTCATGATCGCGTCGCGCAGCTGGCGGGCGATGATGCCGGCGGTGGACTCCCGGCTGACCGGCTCGATCTCGGGCAGCAAAGCCATTTCAGGAACTCCAGGACAGATCCGGCGGGGTGGTCTTGCCGGGACGGAACAGGGCACCGAGCGAACGCACCACCCGGTCCTGCCCGGTCAGGCGCAGGCCCTCCCAGACGGTCACCTGGTTGGCGGTCAGCACCGGCTTGCGGATGGCGGCTTCCACGGCGTTGATCTCGCTGAGGGTCCGCATGGCGGTGTCGGGCACGAGCACCGCTTCGGCGTCCGGGTGGTCGTGGCCCACGGCGAGCGCCACGACGGCCTCCGGCTCGAGGGCGCCCACCTCGGCGGCGGTCAGGATGTCGGCGCTGGCCATCGAGACCACCTCGATGCCGCCGGCGGCGAGGAAGTCGACGAACAGCCGGGCGATCTCGTCCGGGTAGCTGGCGGCGACAGCCACCCGGCGGACGCCGAGCGCGGCCGCGGCCCGCACGAACGCGAAGGAGGTACTGGAGGCCGGGACACCGGCGACGTCGGCGAGGTGGTCGACCTGATCGCCCGCGCCTTCCCAGCCGTAGACGAAGCTGCCGCTCGTGCAGGCCCAGACGACGGCGTCCGGCTCGTGCTTCTTCAGCTGCGCGGCGCCTTCCGCGAGCCGGGCCGGGCTGCCGAGATCCAGCAGCTCGGGCACGGCGTGCTTGTCGGTGCCGTAGATGTGCTCGACCGGCAGCCGGATGTCGCCCTGATCGGCGGCCATGCCACCGAGCAGCTGCTCGGCCAGCGGGTAGTCGTCTTCGGCCGCGTGGTCGGGGTAGATGAAGCCGATGGTCGTCACGGAACCTCCGAGGGGACGCAAATTGTCGACAACCCTAGGTGAAGATCTGCCCGAAGCGGGTCGCGGCACGCGAGCGAATGACGAAGGAGGGTTCACGAGACATCACGCAGCCATTTCCCGGGGCCGACGATAGGGAGGTTCATCCGGCGCAGGCACGCCCACATCGTGAGCTGGTTCGCGGTGAGCACCGGCTTGCCGAGCGCGGTTTCCAGCGGCTCGATCAGGTCGTAGGTGGGGAGGTTGGTGCAGCTGACGAAGATCGCTTCGGCGTCCGCGTGGTCGGCGGCGAGGATGCGTTCGGCGATGGTCCGGTAGCTGACCTTCCAGATCCCGCCGCCGAGGCCCAGGTGGTCGCTGGAGACGGTCTGGACGCTTAGCTCGGCGAGGAACTCGTGCAGCGCGGCGGTGAGGTCGCCGTCGTAGGGCGTGAGCACCGAGACTCGGTGCAGGTCGAGCTGGTGCAGCACCTCGGCCAGCGCGCCCGAGGTGGTGACCGCGTCGGGCGCGCCCGCGTCGCAGATCGCCTTGGTCAGCGAGCGTTCGTAGTCGACGCCGTTGACGAAGCTGCCGGACGTGCAGAGGTAGGCGACCACCTCGGGCTCGACGTGCAGCACGTCGCGGGTGGCGGTGGCGAGGTGGCGGCTGTCGCTGACCAGGCGGGCCATCTCCATGCTCACCGGCACCGGCTCGTACGGCGTCCGCGCGAGGTGCAGTGACACCTCCATCGGCACCCAGCGCCAGAGCTCGCGTTCCAGCGCGAGGTCGAAGGGCGCGATGATGCCGATGCCCCGCTGGGCGAGCGGGCCCTCGAACGCCAGGAAGTCGAAATCCAAGGCACAGCCTCCGGAATACGTCTGTACGTGACACGTCCGGTGCTCCGGGGGTCGTTCCTCGGATTGTTGACAATCATACGAGTGACTTCTACCGTGTCAACGTGATCGCCTCGGAAACCCAGGAACCCCCGGTCCTGGCGGTGCTCTGTGGCGAGTCCCGCCCACCGGACATGCGTGCTGTCGAAACCGATGCGGTGGTGCGTTACACGGACGCGGCAGGTCTTGCCGAAGCGTTGTCCGGAGCGGATGCCCTCTTCGTCTACGACTTCCTCTCCACCGCCGTTCCCGGCGCGTGGCACGCGGCCGACCGGCTGCGCTGGCTGCACATGGCCAGCGCCGGCGTCGACCCGGTGCTGTTCCCCGGGCTGCGCGAGAGCGAGGTCGTGCTGACGAACTCGCGCGGGGTCTTCGACGATGCCATCGCCGAGTACGTGCTCGGCGTCGTGCTCGCGTTCGCCAAGGGCTTCGCGCGGACGCTGGACCTGCAGCGCGAGAACCGGTGGCTGCACCGGGAAAGCGAGCGGATCGCCGGGCGTGACGCGCTGGTCGTCGGCACCGGGCCGATCGGGCGCGCCATCGCGCGGCAGCTGCGCGCGGCCGGGATGCGGGTGAGCGGAGCGGGGCGCCGCGTCCGCCACGGCGACCCCGACTTCGGCGAGGTCTACGACACCGCGCAGCTCACCCGCCACCTGCCGTGGGCTGACTACGTGATCGCCGTGGCACCGCTGACCGGGCAGACCAAGGGCATGTTCGACGCGCGCGCGTTCGCCGCGATGAAGCCCTCCGCCCGGTTCGTGAACGTCGGGCGCGGCGAGCTGGTGGTCACCGAGGACCTGGTCGAGGCGCTGGGGAAGGGTGTCATCGCCGGGGCTGCCCTCGACGTGTTCGACACCGAGCCGCTGCCGCCGGAAAGTCCACTGTGGACAATGGAGAACGTGCTCGTGTCGCCGCACATGTCCGGTGACTTCGTGGGCTGGCGTAACGCGCTGGTCGAGGTCTTCACCGCGAACTTCCGTCGTTGGCGGGCCGGGCAGCCGCTGCACAACGTCGTCGACAAGTCGCTCGGGTACGTGCCGTCGGGGAACCAGGGAGCCGGATGAACGACAGGATGCTGACCGCCAGCGAGCTGGTCGCCGCGTACGCGACCGGTGAGCTGTCGCCGATCGAGGCGACGCAGAACGCGTTGCAAGCCATCGAAGCGCGCGACGGCGACTGCAACGCCTACTGCCTCGTCGATGCCGACCGCGCCCTCGAGCAGGCCAAGGCCGCCGAGGTCCGCTGGCGGGACGGCAACCCGATCGGCTGGCTGGACGGCGTCCCCGCCTCGATCAAGGACATGTTCCTGACCCAGGGCTGGCCGACCGTCCGCGGCTCGCGCAGCATCAGCCCGGATCAGCCGTGGGACGTCGACAGCCCGGTCGCCGCGCGGATGCGCGAAGCGGGCCTGGTGCTGCTGGGCAAGACGACCACACCCGAGATCGGCTGGAAGGGCGTCACCGACAGCGCGCTCTGCGGCATCACGCGCAACCCGGTCGACCCGACGAAGACCGCGGGCGGGTCCAGCGGCGGCAGCGCCGCGGCCGTCGCGGCCGGGATGGGCGAGCTGTCCGTCGGCACCGACGGCGGCGGCTCGGTGCGGATTCCCGCGTCGTTCTGCGGGATCGTCGGGCTCAAGCCGACCCACGGCCGCATCCCGCTCTACCCGGCGAGCCCGTTCGGCCCGCTCTCGCACGCCGGTCCGATGGCCCGCTCGGTCGACGACATCGCGCTGCTGCTGGACGTCCTCGCCATGCCCGACCACCGCGACCCGACCGCGCTCGCGCCGCCGGCGGCGTCCTACCGCGAAGCCGTCCGGCGGGACGTGCGCGGGCTCATCGCCGCGTACTCGCCGACGCTGGGCTATGTCGACGTCGATCCGGAGGTCGCCGCCATCGTCGCGTCGGCGGTGGCCGCGCTCGGCGAAGCCGGCCTGCACATCGAGGAAACCGACCCCGGTTTCGCCGACCCGAAGCCCGCGTTCGACGTCCTCTGGTCCGCCGGTGCGGCGAAGCTGCTCGACACCTTCCCGCCCGGCTCCGAGAGCCGGACCGACCCCGGCCTGCGCAAGGTCTGGGAACTCGGGGAGACCTGGTCCGCGAGCGACTACCTCGGCGCGAGCGCCGAACGCGCCGCGCTCGGCATCCTGATGGGCGAGTTCCACACCCGCTACGACGTGCTGCTCACCCCGACCGTGCCGATCCCGCCGTTCGAGGCCGGGCGCGACGTGCCGCCGGGCAGCGGGCTCAGCGAGTGGCCGGAGTGGACCCCCTTCACCTACCCGTTCAACATGACCCAGCAGCCCGCGATCAGCGTGCCCGCCGGGCGGACGTCCGAGGGATTGCCGGTCGGCCTGCAGATCGTCGGCCCCCGCCATTCCGACGATCTGGTGCTCGCGGTCGCGAAACTGCTCGAAGAGGTCCGGCCGTGGGCGACGGCCTGACCACGTAAGGGTGAAACCCTGACCGGATCAAGGAAATCTCTGCCACTCTCAGGCGAGTGAGTGCTCAAGGTTGGCGTTACGAACAGGCCATCCCCACGGTCGACCTCGCCGGTGAGCCCACCGCGGTGGTCGTGGGACTGATCGAGCAGGGCGACCGGCTGGCCGCCGCGCTCCGCATCGACGGCGGCCCGACCGCGGTCGTTCCCCTGGAGACCGGTGGCGAGCTGTTGAAGGCACTGCGCCAGACCCTGGAGAACTGGTGGCGCCTGGACGGCCACCGTGACCTGACCCCGGAACCCCGGACCGGCCGCTAACCGTCCACGGGGACCGGCCGGTGCCGGACCAGCCCGCGGATCTGCTTGCTGCACAGCACGAGCGCGGTTACGGCGGCGACGATCACGGCGGCGCCGATGAGCGTTGCCTCACGCCCGGCGTGCTCGGCGATCGGGCCCGCGCTGAGCTGCCCGATCGGCATCGCGATCAGTGAGCCGAGGATGTCGTAGGAGTAGACCCGGGCGAGTTTGTCCGCGGGCACGTTCTCCTGCAGCGAGACGTCCCACGCGATGGCGAACTGCTCGATCGTCACCCCGGCCAGGAACATCGCGAACAACACCGGCACCAGCGACGGTGATATCCCGAGGACGAACAGTGGCACGGCGTCGACGGCGGTGAGCGCGACCCCGATCATCAGCATCCGCCGCGGCTGCCAGCGGGCCGCGAGGATGCCACCGAAGAACGACCCGGCCGTCTCGAGCGCCAGCGCGAAACCCCAGCCGGTGCGGCCGAAGGTGTCGTCGGCGATCAGCGGGCCGATCACGAGCAGCGCGCCGGCGTTCACCGCGTTCACGATCATGAATTGCAGCACCACCAACCACACCCACGAGCGGGCACGGAACTCGTGCCACCCCTCGATGAGCTCGGCCAGCGGCCGGCTGCCGGGGACGCGTGCGCTGCGGGGCAGGCTGATCCGGCGATAGGTGAGCGCGGCGGCGAGGAACAGCAGCGCGTTGACCGCGAGCGTCCAGCCGGAGCCGGCCGCCGCGACCAGGATCCCGGCCAGTCCGGCGCCCGCGATGCGGCCGCCGTTGGAGAGCATGCGGACCAGCGCGTTCGCCTGGCTGAGCTGCTCGGCGGGCACGGTCAGCGGGGTGAGCGAGGACGCCGCCGGCAGCGAGATCGCCGAAACCGCGCCGTTGACCAGGCTCAGCGAGACCAGGAGCGGCAGCGACGAGAATCCACAAAGGACACTCACGGCGATGGCCGCCTGGGTCAGCGCCGCCGCGGTCTCGGTGCCCTGCAGGATGACCGACCGCGGCAGCCGGTCGGCGAGCACGCCGCCGAAGAGCACGAGCAGGACGTTGGCCAGGGAGCGCGCGCCGACCACCAGGCCGAGGTCGACCGCCGAACCGGTCAGGTCCAGCACCGCGAACGCGAGCGCGAAGGGCGCGACGGCGTTGGCGAAGTACCCGAAGGTCCGGCCGGCGACGAGGTACCGGAAATTGCGCCGGCGCAGCGGGACGAGCAGCGAGTTCATCGGAGCTCGAACAGCGCGATGCTGGCGCTGACCCGGACGGTGCCGGGCGTGCGCGGCGGCTCGGCCGCGGCGTGCAGCGCCCGGCTGAGTTCGCTCGCCTGCCGCAGAATCCGGGCCCACACCAGCGGATCGACCCACAGCTCGGCGTCGGTGAGCGACGCCTTCCGTTCGGTGGCACGGAGTTCGGCACGGCGCTTGAGCTCGTCGGCGAGCGCGTGCGCCACCAGGATGGCTTCGTCGGGGTTCCGGTGGGTCAGCCGCTTGCCCGACCGCGGGTCGTGCCGGTAGCGCTTGGCCCGCCCGCCGCGGATCTGGACCTCCTCGGCGACGTCCAGCAGTCCCGCGTCGTGCAGCCGCCGGAAATGGTAGCTGACGTTGGCCTGGGTGTCGCCGAGTTCGCGGGCGGCCTCGGCCGCGCTCATGGCGGTGCCGGTCAGCAGGGAAAGGATGCGCATCCGCAGCGGGTGGGCAAGCACTCGCAGGCTGTCGAGTTCGGACTCGGGCATGGCGTCAGTATCACCAGCTGGGAAGTCACTGTCAAAGAGTTATTTGGGGGTTCCGCTCGCAGGGAATCCCGGGCAAGTGGTCGGACGTTTGTGCTGTGCTGGGAAGATGCGGATGACGACTTTGGGCAGGAGTGGCCTCGAGGTGTCGAGGATCGCCTTCGGGACCTGGCAGCTCGGCGGTGACTGGGGCGCCTTCGACGTGGACACCGCCATCGCGGCAGTGAACCACGCGCGCGAACTCGGCGTGAACATCTTCGACACCGCGCAGGCCTACGGTCGCGGCAAGTCCGAGGTGCTGCTCGGCCGGGCGCTGCGCCTGGTGCTCGACCGCGATCGCGACAGCGTCGTCATCGCGACGAAGGGCGGCATCAACCCGCGCGCGCCGCGGCCGCGCGACTCGCGCCGCGAGTGGCTGACCCAGGGCCTGGAGTCCAGCCTGCGCAACCTCGGCGTCGACCACATCGACCTCTACCAGGTGCACTGGCCGGACCCCGACACCCCGGCCGCCGAGGTCGCCGGGCTGCTGCAGGAGTTCGTCGACGCGGGCAAGATCCGCCACGTCGGCGTCTCCAACTACACCGCCGAGCAGCTCGCGGCCTTCGACGAGACGCGGCCGGTCGAGACGCTGCAGCCGCCGTATCACCTGTTCCGGCGCGGGATCGAGACCGACCCGCTGCCCTACGCCCGCGCGCACGACATCGGCGTGCTCGTCTACAGCCCGCTCGGCAGCGGCCTGCTGACCGGCGCGCTCACCCCGGACAGCACGTTCGAGGAGACGGACTGGCGCTCGCGGTCCTCGGCGTTCCAGGGCGACAACCTGCGGCGCAACCTCAAGATCGTGGACGAGCTCGCCGCGCTGGCCGCGGCTCGCGGGATCTCCGTGAGCCAGCTCGCGATCGCCTGGGCGCTGGCCCGGCCCGGAGTGCACGCGGCGATCGTCGGCGCCCGCAAGCCGGCGAACATCGAGGCCAGCCTGGCGGCGGCGGACATCGAGCTGACATCGGAGGAATTGGCTGAGATCGACCGCATCGCGGCCGACGGCGTCCAGATCGCCGGCGCCGCCCCGGAAGGCATCGCCTGAGCTCGGATGGCCGATGTCGTATGCGTGGAACGCCGATAGACTCGATTTGTCTCACACGAATATCTGGGGAGAGCATCGTGGAGAAAATCAAGAGAATCGGTGCGTGGCTGGCGGCCGCGATTTTCCTGGGGGCGAGTTTCGTCGGCGTGCCCGCGACCGCGTCCGCCGACGCGAGCTGCCCGTCCGGGTGGCTGTGCGTCTGGGACGGGTTCAACTACAACGGCCACAAGCAGCAGTTCTTCAAGTGCGAGTTCGTGAACATCGGCGTCCTCGGCTGGAGCGATCTGCTCAAGTCGTTCAAGAACCCGCAGACCGGCCACGCCGTGGCGAAGTTCTACAACTGGAACGGGTCGAGCTGGGAGTTCCTCGACAGCTCGGTAGCGCCGGAGTTCATCCCGGTGGTCAACTTCCCGTTGCGTACCACGGACGCCATCCAGATCTGCTGATCCCCCGGCCTCGTGAGTGGTAAGTCAAGTTCTATTTGAGGGGTAAAGCAAAGGTGGCGTAGTTCTCGCCGGGGCCTGGGGTGTGGCAGGTGGGGTTTGGGGTGCTGTTGGGGTTGGTGTGGTGAAGCGGAGGTCCGTGAATGCCACATTGAGGGCCCAAGACGCCGTGAATGTGGCATTCACGGACTTGGACTCGGTGGTTCGGTGGAGTGGTGCCCCGCCGCGCGGCGGGATTTCCGTGGGGAGCAATCCCAGCAGAGCCGCGGACTCCGCCGGCGTCATGTACTGCGAGGGCCGCCTGCTCGGCACGCGCGCGGAGTACCAGACGGAGATCATCAGCTCCCGGCGTTCCGAGGGCACCCAGGGATCGGCCCGGCTGTCGTCGCGCAGGTCGAGCACGCTGCGCCCGACCGCGTACGGGTCAATGCGCCGCCGCCCTGCACGAGGACGGCGGTTAGCAGGTAGCGGATCTTCATGTGACCACCGTGCCCGCCGTGTCACGCCGGGACAGTGGGGTTTTCCCCGAGCGCGTCAGGGAAAACCGGTCAAAGCTTGAACTCGGTGCCGTCCCCGGGCAGTTCGGCCCCACCGGCCAGCACGGCGGCATGTTCGGCGGACGCCGGATCGAGCACCGGGTTCGTGTTGTTCAGATGCGTGTAGGCCCAGCGCGTGCCGCCGCGTCCGGCCAGGCGCGCCAGGCTCCTGGTGATCGGCAGGTGCCCCATCGCGAGCTGCGCCCCGTCCGTCACGCCGGTGCTTCCCGACATCTCGTCGGGGGCGTAGAACGTGCCGTCCAGCAGTACGAGGTCCGCACCCGAGGTCAGCTCGTCGAAGCCGTCCGGCCAGCTCTTCAGACAGGGCGCGTAGACGAACACGCCGCCGGTAGCCGGGTCCTCGACCCGGTATGCGACCACCCATGGACCGTCCTGTGTGGACGATCGCGCGTACTTGGGGCGCTTGTCGCTCACCGGGAACACCCGCACTCGCAAGCCGGTCAACGCCGCATCGGAGGCCGGAAGCCAGTCCCAGCCGCCGTAACCGTCGATGATCCCGCGTGCCGGGAAGTGCTCGGACAGCGCGTGCAACACCGCGTCCGGCGCCCAGACCGGCAGGCCACCTGCTTCGCGCAGCATCAGCAGGCCCATCGAGTGGTCCAGCTCCGCGTCGGTGAGCAGCACCCCGCGCAGCGGGATCTCGCGCGGCCCCGGCCCGGCGCGCAACGCCGGCGTGGCCAGGATCTGCGCGCGGATGTCGGGCGACGCGTTGAGCAAGTACCAGCCGACGCCGTCGGCGCTCACCGCCACGCAGTCCTGTGTGCGCGGGGGAAGTCCGGCAGCGCACAGCGGGCAGGCGCAGTTCCACTGCGGGAACCCACCCCCGGCCGCCGTGCCGAGCAGGATGACCCTCATCCGGTCACCGTCGACTTGCGCATCACCAGCTCCGGCGTACGCGGCGGCGGCGCGGCGAGGATGACGTCGACGGTGTCGCGCTGCGGCGAGCGCGAGCACACGGGGTCGGTCGCCGCGGCGTCGCCGGTGAGCAGGAACGCCTGGCAGCGGCAGCCGCCGTAGTCGATCGAGCGCCGGTCGCAGGTGCGGCACGGCTCGGACATCCAGTCCTCGCCGCGGTAGGCGTTGAACGACTCGGAGCCGTACCAGATCTCGGCCAGCGGGGTGTCCTTCACGTTGGCCAGGTTCAGGGTTTCGATCGCGGTGGCCGCCGGGCAGGGCAGTACCGTGCCGTCCGGGGCGACGGTCAGCTGCCGCGCGCCCCATCCGTACATGCATGGTTTCGGGTACGGCTCGTAGTAGTCGGCGACGACGTAGATGACCTCCATCCGGCCGCGCAGCCGGGCGGTGGCCGCTCGCACGATCGGCGCGGCCGCGGCGAGCTGCTCACGCGTCGGCATCAGGGCGTCGCGGTTGCGCAGCGCCCAGCCGTAATACTGCGTGTTGGCCAGTTCGAGCCGGTCCGCGCCCATTTCCTCGGCCAGCGCGATCATCCCGGCCAGCTGGTCGTGATTCTGCCGGTGCAGCACCACGTTGAGCGACAGCGGCAGCCCGGACGCCTTGATCAGCGCGGCCGCGGCGAGCTTGCGGTCGTGCGCCTTCGCCCCGGCCAGCAGGTTCGCGCGTTCCGCCGTCGCGCCCTGCGCGGACAGCTGGACGTGGGCCAGGCCACGCTCGACGAGGTCGTCCAAGCGGGCTTGGGTCAAGCCGAGTCCGGAGGTGACGAGGTTGACGTAGCAGCCGAGATCACTCGCGTGCTTGACGAGCTCGGGCAGGTCCGGCCGGGCCAGCGGCTCGCCGCCGGACATGTGCACCTGCAGCACGCCCAGCTCGCGCGCCTGGCTGAGCACCGACAACCAGTCCTCAGTGGACAGTTCAGCGTCGCGGGTGATCAGCTCGACCGGGTTCGAGCAGTATGGGCAGTGCAGCGGGCAGCGGTGGGTCAGCTCGGCGAGCATGCCGAGCGGCGGGTTCACGTCCATTCGACTACCTGCCGATCCTTCAGCCGGGCGAGGACATCGAGGACATCGGATTCCCGCACACCGGAATAGCGCTTTCCCAGCACGGTGGTGATTTCGCTGACGTGCCGGGCGCCGTCGCACAGTTCCAGAATCGCGGCCGCGGTCTTGTTGGGGACCAGCACGCCTTCGGGAAAAAGCAGCACATGGGTCTCGCGAACATGGTCGAACGTCAGGCGTACGCCGCGGCGCAGCCGGGGGATCGAATCGGTGCCGAGCATGGCCTACTCCTTCGCCGCGGCGCGCTCGATGGCGTCGAGCATCGACCACAGCACGTCGCATTTGAACGACAGTGCGGCGATCGCCTTGTCCTGCTGCTCCCGCGTTTCGCAGTAGCGGACGACGATGTCGATCGTGTCCTTGCCTTCGCCGGAAACCTTGTCGATCCGGTTCGTGAAGTAGGCGAGGTCCTCGCGCGCGATCCACGAATAGTTCGCGAGCATGTCCGCCACGCGTTTCTGCATGAGGTGCCCGGCGAACATCTCGGTCAGGCCGGAGGCGATGGCCTCGAGCCACGGTTTCGTCCTGGCGAACGTCACATACGCGTCGACGGCGAACCGGACACCGGGTGCGACGTGCCGCTCATCGAGAACCTCCTCCAGGGAAAGGCCGACCGCGGTGCACAACCGCAGCCATCGCTCGATTCCGCCTTCGCCGTCGGCGGTGCCGTCGTGATAGACGATCCGGTCGAGCCACTGCCGGCGGATTTCGGGCACCGGGCAGTTGCTGATGATCGCCGCGTCCTTCTGCGGCAGCATGCACTGGTAGTACCAGCGGTTCGCCGCCCAGATCCGCAGCCCGTGCTCGTCGAGCTCGCCCGCGTGCAGCCGGTGGTGGAACGGATGGGTGCCCCAGTACCGATGGGAAAGACCCCGCAGCGCGGCGACGAATTCCTCGCTGTCCCTCGGTTCGGTGGTCATGGTCGAGCCTCCAGCGGCCGGGTTTTCGATGAGCGGGAATAGCGGTGACGGGACCGGCGTCCCGGCCCCGTCACCGGGACCTTTCAGTCCTCCATGCGCGCCGCGTAAGCGGTGACCTCCATGGGGGTTTCGTACTCGACAAAGTCCGGTGTGGTCCAAACTTCGATGGTTTCGTTCATCGTGTACTCCTTGCTTCGGTGGGTGGTACACACCTGGACCGGCGTTACCCGGTACAGGTTCAGTCACCCTAAAAGCGCAGTGCGCCGGACCGCCAGATGTAAAGGTGAACTTTTCCGGCGACTTAGTTAACTTTCCTACCGATGGGGGATCGCATCCCGCCAGGAGATCACTCTGGGCATGTTTCCGTGAGTCGAGAATGCGCTTTCAGTACTAGGTCGGTGGTGTCCGGTTTGTCAGACGGTGTGTTTGTATCCAACCGTCCCGACCATCGAACGCCCGGGTCCGCCGTCCGGGGTGCAGACTCTCAGGAGGCGTACAGATGTCCCTGCGCACGACGCTCACCGTCGCGGCGGCCGCCGCGGCACTGCTGGCGGTGGCCTTCCCGGTCACGACGGCCGCCGCACCGCTTTCGACACCCAAGCAGGTCGCCAAGGGCCTCGACGAGGCTTGGGCGGTCGACTTCCTGCCCGACGGCACCGCGCTCTTCACGCAGAAGGACGCGAAGAAGATCAGCAAGATCGACAAGTCGGGCAAGGTGTCCGATGTCCAGACCATCTCCGGCGTCAGCGTGACGAAGGAGGCGGGGCTGCTCGGCCTCGCCGTCTCGCCGCACTACGCCGTGGATCAGACGGTCTTCATCTACTACACGACGAAATCCGACAACCGCGTCGCGAAGCTGAAGCTCGGCCAGAGCCCGACGCCGATCCTCACCGGCATCCCGCGCGGCCAGGAGTTCCACCAGGGCGGGCGGATCCGGTTCGGCCCTGACGGCTTCCTCTACGTCGGCACCGGCGACGCCAAGAACAGCGCCAACGCCCAGAACAAGAACTCGCTCGGCGGCAAGATCCTGCGGATCACCACCGACGGCAAGGCCGCGCCCGGCAACCCGTTCGGCACGCCGGTGTACTCCTACGGTCACCGCAACGTCCAGGGCCTGACCTGGGTGGGCGGCCAGCTGTGGACTCGTGAGCGTTCCAGGCGGTTCTAACCGCCCGGAACGCTCACGAGTCACTTGACCGCGGCCTCGAGTTCCACCAGGGCCGTGTCCAGATGGGTCAGGATCCGCTGCAGGTGCGGGACGCTGCGGCGGCAGCCGGTGACGCCGAAGCAAAGCGTGTCGGCGCTGCTGGTCAGCGTGATGTTGACGGCCTGGCCGTCGAGCAGCACCGACGCCGGGTAGATGCCGTCGAGCGCGGCGCCGTTCCAGTACATCTGCTTGCGCGGCCCCGGCACGTTCGAGATCACCAGGTTGAACGGCGGCCGCGTGTTGTTCACGACGCCGGGGATCGGCGACGCGCCGAGCTGCGCCACGTTGATCCCCGAGAGCAGCAGTGTCTGCAACGGCGTCAGCTCCGAGAACAGCCGCTTGCCGTTGCGCATCGACTGGTGGATCGCGGCCAGCCGCTTGCCAGGGTCGGACAGGTCCGTGGCCAGATTGCACAGCAGCGCGCCGATGTTGTTTCCCGACGCCTCACCGGGATCGGTCTTGCGCCGCAGCGAAACCGGCACCATCGCGATCAGCGGGATGTCCGGCAGCGCGCGCTGCTCGATCAGGTAGTCCCGCAGCGCGCCGGAGCACATCGCCAGCACGACGTCGTTGCGCGACACCCCGGCCGCGTGCGCCACCTTCCGCACCCGGTCCAGCGACCACGACTGCGCGGCGAACCGGCGGGCGCCGCCGATCGGCACGTTGAACATCGTCCGCGGCGCCTGCCCCGGCAGCGTGAGGGTGTGCTCGCCGAAGGCCTCGCGGGCCACGCGCATCGCCGCCGGCGCGATGCCGGCCAGCTGGTTGACCGTCTTCCCGGCGGTCTGCAGGAAGGACGCCGGCGCCTTGCGGTTGCGGCTGCCGCCCGGCTTGTGCCTGCTGCCCCACGGCGGCGGGCAGTCCATGTCCGACGGGTCGTCCGAGAGCGTCCCGATCAGGTGCCGCAGTGCCGAGACGCCGTCCATCAGCGCGTGGTGGACCTTGGTGTAGGTGGCGAACCGGCCGTCGGCGAGGCCTTCGATCAGATGGCATTCCCAGAGCGGGCGGTGCCGGTCGAGCAGCGTGCCGTGCCAGCGCGAGGTCAGCTCCAGCAGCTCGCGGACGCGGCCGGGCTGCGGCAGCGCCGAGTGCCGGAAGTGGTAGTCGAGTTCCAGGTCGGTGTCGGTGGACCAGGCCACGTGCCCGAGCGTGTTCACCGGCCGGGCCGGGCGGCGCTGGAAGACGCTGCGCATGTTGTCCGATTCCAGCAGGTTCTTCCGGAGATCACGCAGGAAGTCCGGCCCGGCGCCCTCGGGTTTCTTGAACAGCTGCAGCCCGCCGACGTGCATCGGGTGCTCACGCGATTCCACCAGAAGGAACATCGAGTCGGTCACGGGCATCATCGCCATCGGGCATCACCTTCCGCGCGCGGAGCGTCGGCACACCGCCGGCCGAGTCTAGTCACTCCGGCGGCCGGTCGATCACGTTCTACTCTCGCGAGTATGACCCGTGCAGCCGTTTCGGAAACCC
The DNA here is from genome assembly GCA_963762765.1 of uncultured Actinomycetota bacterium. GTDB lineage: Bacteria > Actinomycetota > Actinomycetes > Mycobacteriales > Pseudonocardiaceae > Amycolatopsis. The sequence goes on along the minus strand of CAVXMR010000040.1, from coordinate 181,231 downwards.
GTGCCGACGTCGTCGTGATCGGCGGCGGCGTGATCGGTGTCAGCTGCGCTTTCCGGCTCGCGGAAGCCGGGGCCGACGTACTGCTGCTCGAACGCGGCGGGCTCGGCGAGGCGTCGACGGCCAAGGCCGCGGGCGGCATCCGGTCGTCGTTCACCCAGCGTGTCAACGTCGAGCTCGGCCTGCGCGGGCTCGCCGAATACAGCGCTTTCCCGACCGAGATCGACTTCCGCCGCGACGGCTACCTCTACCTGGTCACCGACCCCGCCGACGTGCCCGCATTCGAGCACTGCGTGGAGCTGCAGCGAGAACACGGCGTCCGCAGCAGGCTGATCGATCCGGCCGAGGCACGCCGGGTGCTGCCGTTGCTGGACACCGAGGGTGTCGTCGCCGCGCTGTGGTCGGAGGACGACGCGAAGGCGACGCCGGACGCGGTCGTCCAGGGGTACGCGCGAGCCGCCCGCGCTCACGGCGCCCGGCTGCGGACGGGCGTCGAGGTGACCGGCATCGAGCGTGACGGCTCCGACATCACCGGCGTCGTGACGTCGGCGGGGTTCGTCCGCACCGGCGCGGTGGTGTGCGCGGCGGGCGCGTGGTCCGGCCGGGTCGGCGAGCTGGCCGGGCTCGACCTGCCGGTGCGCCCGTTCCGGCGGCAGGTCGTGTTCACCGGCCCGATGGACCTGCCGGAACGGGTGCCGCTGACGATCGAGATGCCCTCGGCGCTCTACTTCCACCGCGAGGGACCTGGCCTCGCGATGTCGTTCTGCGAGGACGACGGCTTCCCCGGCTTCAGCACCCGCTACGAGCCGGGTACCTGGCTGGATCGCCTCGCCGAGCTGGCCGGCCGCCGGCTGCCCACGGTGCTGGACGCCGGGATCCGCACGGCCTGGGCCGGGCTCTACGAGATGACCCCGGACCACAACCAGATCATCGGCGAGAGCACGGAGCTGTCCCGCTTCTTCTACGCGACGGGCTTTTCGGGCCACGGCTTCCAGATGGCCCCGGCGACCGGCGAGCTGGTCCGGGACCTCTACCTGGGCCGCGAGCCCTCGATCGACATCGCCGAGCTGGACGTCCGCCGCTTCACGACGGCGAGCGTCACGCGGGAGCACAATATCGTGTGATGTTTGCTGGATCGTTGAACGATCTGGCAGTATGCCGGGGGTGAGCACAGGGGCCCAGGAGTTGGCGGACGCGCTGGTCGAGCTGGGGACCGAGGTCGTTTTCGGTCTGCCCGGCGTGCACAACCTGCCGCTCTGGGAAGCGCTGGCCGCCACCGACATCAAGATCATCGGCGTCCGCCACGAGCAGACTGCCGGATACGCCGCGGACGGCTACGCGCGGGCCACCGGCAAGCTCGGCGTCGCGCTGGTGACCACCGGCCCCGGCGCGGCGAACACCCTGGGCGCGGTCGGCGAAGCAATGGCGTCCGCGGCGCCCGTGCTGATCATCGCCACCGACATCCCGTCCACCCTGCGGCGCCCCGGCGTCGTGCGGGGCGTGCTGCACGAGACTTCGGACCAGCGGGCGATGTTCGCACCGGTGACCAAGGGCGGGTTCACCGTCCGCGCGGCCGACCAGGTCGCCACCACCGTCCACCGCGCGGCGCGGCTCGCGCTGCAGCCGCAGACCGGGCCGGTCTACCTGGGCGTCCCCACCGACTACCTGCGCGAGTCCGTGCCGCACCGGCGCCCGCCCGCCAAACCGCGCGAGGTCGAGGCCGACGTGCCGGACCTGGCGCGCGCCGAGCGGATGCTGAGCAACGCCAAGAATCCGGTGATCTGGGCCGGCGGTGGCGCGCTGCGGTCAGGTGCGGGCTCGGCGATCGGCCAGCTCGCCGAGACGATCGCGGCGCCGGTCATCACCACCTTCGCCGCCCGGGGGCTGCTTCCGCTCGATCATCCTTGCCTGGCCCCGAATCCGGTGCACTCGCCGGAGGTCGGCGAGCTGTGGGACGAGGCGGACGTCGTGCTGGCGGTTGGCACCGACTTCGACGGCTTGATGACCCAGAACTGGCTGATGCCCAAGCCGCCCAAGCTGATCGCGATCAACGTCGACGCCGAGGACGCCGCCAAGAACTACCCGCCCGACCTCACCCTGGTCGGCGACGCGCGGCGGGTCGTCGAGCGGCTGCTGCCGAAACCGCGTGCCGGGCTGGACGACCTCACGCTGCGGCTGGCCGGGATCGGCCGCCGCGTGCGCCGGCGGATCCGGGAGGAGGAACCGCAGGCCGCGGACTTCCTGTCCACTTTGGACGAGGTGGTGCCGACCGACGCGGTCTTCGTCTCGGACATGTGCGTCGCGGGTTACTGGGTCGGCGGCTTCCACCGCGTCCGCGAGCCGCGCAAGCTCGCCTATCCGATGGGCTGGGGCACCCTCGGCTACGGCTTCCCGGCGTCGCTCGGTACCGCCGCGGCCGGCGTCGGCCGGGCGATCTGCATCACCGGCGACGGCGGATTCCTATACGGCTGCGGCGATCTGGCGACGCTGGCCGCCGAACAGCTACCGGTGACGGTGATCCTGGTCGACGACGGCGGCTACGGGATGTTGCGGTTCGACCAGGAGCAGGCGGGCCTGCCGCAGCGCGGGGTCAACTGGGACAGCCCCGACTTCGTCGGCCTGGCCAGGTCTTTCGGCGTCCACGCCGACCGAGTCTCCGGCTTCGGCCGGGCGTTCCGCCGCCTGCTCGCCGAGTTCGTCGAGTCGGACGAGCCGAACGTCCTGGTCGTCCGCGCGAAGCTCAAGCCGCCGCTCAACACCTCGCCGCGGTGGTATCGCAAATGAGGATCGGCGTCGACATCGGGGGCACGTTCACCGACCTCTGCGCCGTGGACGCGGACGGCATCATCGCCGTCGGCAAGGTCCTGACCACGCATGACGAGCCCGCCCGCGCGGTCGAGGAAGGCCTGGTCGCCATGCTGGCGCAGGCGAACCTCGACGCGAGCGACGTCGAGCAGTTCGTGCACGGCACCACATTGGTGACGAACGCGCTGATCGAACGCAAGGGCTCGCGCACGGCGTTGCTGGCCACCGCCGGGTTCCGGGACGTGCTGGAGATGCGCCGCGAGCACCGCTACGAGCTGTACGACCTGCTCATCGAGCTGCCCGAACCGCTGGTGCCGCGGCATCTGCGGTTCGACGTCCCCGAGCGGATCCTCGCCGATGGGTACGTCCACATCGGACTCGACGAGTCCTACGTGGCGCGGCTCGGCCGAGAGCTCGACGCTCGCGGCATCGATGCCGTGGCGATCTGTTTCCTGCACTCCTTCACGAATCCTGCGCACGAGCGCCGAGCCGCCGAAATTCTCGCCGAGGTGGCGCCGCGGCTGCGGGTCGCGCAGTCGTCGCGAGGTGGTCCCGGAGATCCGCGAGTTCGAACGCGCGTCGACCACGGTGGCCAACGTCTACGTGCAGGACCTGACCGAGCGCTACCTGCGCGACCTCGAACGACGGCTGCGGCGGACCGGGATCGGCCCGGCGCCGCACATCATGCTGTCCAACGGCGGTATCGCCACTGTGGATACGGCGGCGCGGTACCCGATCCGGATCCTCGAATCCGGACCGGCCGGAGGCGCGCTCGCCGCGTCCGCATTCGGTGCCGCAGCGGGGGAAACGGACCTGCTGGCCTTCGACATGGGTGGTACCACGGCGAAGCTGTGCCTGGTCGCCGATGGCGCGCCGCTGGTCACGCACGAGTTCGAGGTGGACCGGAAGTACCGGCTGCTGCCCGGCTCGGGGCTGCCCGTCAAGGTGCCGGTCACCGACATGATCGAGATCGGCGTCGGCGGCGGGTCGATCGCCCGGATCGACGCGCTCGGCCTGCTCACCGTCGGCCCGGATTCGGCGGGTTCCGAACCCGGCCCGGTCTGCTACGGCCGCGGCGGCACCGAGCCGACGGTGACCGACGCCGACCTCGTGCTCGGGTATCTGGACCCGGGGTATTTCCTTGGTGGGAGCATGAAACTCGATGCTGCCGCGGCGTGTGAGGCAATTCGGCGACGTATTGCGGAGCCGCTCGGCGTGAGTGTCGAAGAGGCCGCCTGGGGCATCCACACCAGCGTCAACGAGGACATGGCGAACGCCGCACGCGTGCACGCGGTGGAGCGCGGCAAGGACCCGGCGAAGCTGCCGATGGTGACCTTCGGCGGTGCCGGTCCGGTGCACGGCGCCGGTGTCGCGCGGGCGCTTGGTGCGCCTTCGGTGATCGCCCCGCCCGCGGCCGGGGTGCTGAGCGCGGCCGGGTTCCTGACCGCGCCGCTGGCGTTCGACTTCGTCCGGTCGGCACGGGCCGCGGTGAACGACCTGTCCTGGGCCCAGGTCGACGCGCTGTTCGCGGAGATGGAGGCCGAGGGCGAGCGGCTGCTGGAGAAGTCCGGAGTGGACAGTGTCACGCACCGCCGCGTCGCCGAGATGCGGTACGCCGGGCAGGGGTACGAAATCCGCGTCCCGGTGCAGGCTGACGCGGCGAACTGGCCGCACGCGCTGGTCGACGAGTTCACCCGCACCTACCGCGGGCTCTACCAGCGCACCGGACCCGAGGTCGACGTCGAGGTGCTGAACTGGCGCGTCGTCTCCAGCGGACCGGCGCCCGACGCGAAGCTGGGCCTGATCAGCGCTGATGCCGGCGGTGATGCCCGCAAGGGGACGCGGCCCGCCTATTTCCCGGCAAGTGGATTTGTCGACACCGCCGTGTTCGACCGGTACCGGCTGAAGCCCGGTGATCGACTCGCCGGTCCGGCCATTGTGGAGGAACGTGAGTCCACAGTGGTCGTACCGCCGGAAGCGACCTGCGTGGTCCGCGGGGATGCCGGGCTGGAGGTGACGGTGTGAGCGTCGATCCGATCCTGGTCGGGGTGCTCGGCAACCGGCTGCACTCGATCCTGGCCGAACAGCAGAACGCGCTGGTCAACACCGCCTTCTCCGCTGTCGTGCGCGAGTCGCTCGACCTCGCCTGCGCGGTGTTCGACTCGCGCGGCGAGATGATCGGGCAGTCCGTCGGCGGCACGCCCGGCCACATCAACGCGATGGCCACCGGCATGCATCACTTCGTCGCCGCGTACCCGCCGTCGTCGTTGGAGCCCGGCGATGTGCTGCTCACCAACGATCCCTGGATGACCGCCGGGCAGATCAACGACATCACCGTGGCCACGCCGGTGTTCCTGCGCGGCAGGCTGGTCGCGTGGTTCGCGTCCTGCTGCCACGCGCCGGACATCGGCGGCCGGCTGGTGTCGGCCGAGGCGCACGAGGTCTTCGAGGAAGGCCTTCGGTTGCCGATCATGAAGTTCCTGCGGGCCGGGGTGGTCAACGCCGACCTGCAACTGCTGATCCGCGCGAACGTCCGCACGCCCGAGGAGACGATCGGCGACCTGTACGCGCAGGTCACCGGCAACGAGGTCGGCGCCGCGAGCCTGGTCGCGCTGCTCGAGGAGTTCGACCTCGACACGCTCGACGACGTCGCCGCGGAGATCATGAACCGGTCCGAGAAGGCACTACGGGATGCTTTGAGCCGAATTCCCGATGGCACCTACACCAACGAAATCGCCACCGACGAGGACATCGTCCTGCGCGTCGCGGCCACTGTGGACGGTGATGAGATCCGGCTCGACTTCGCGGGTTCGTCGCCGCAGAGCCGTCGTGGTATCAACGTCGTGCTGAACTACACCCGCGCGTACGCGTCGTTCGCCGTGAAGGCCGCGATTTCGCCGGAGATCCCGCACAACGCCGGGTCGTTCCGGCCGGTGCACGTGACCGCGCCCGAGGGTTCGGTGCTGAACTGCCTGCCACCCGCGCCGGTCGCGTCGCGGCACCTGATCGGGCACTTCCTGCCGTCACTGCTGATCGGTGCGCTCCCCGGCACCGCGATCGCGCCGAGCGCGGACGCGCTGTGGATGACCATCTGGCGCGGTCCCGGGTTCATGCTCAACGTCTTCCAAACCGGCGGCATGGGCGCGCGGCCGGCCAAGGACGGGCTCAGCACCACGGGTTTCCCCAGCGGACTGCGCTCGACGCCGACCGAGGTGATCGAGACGATGGCGCCGCTGGTCCAGCGCGAACGCGTGCTGCGCACGGACTCCGGCGGGGCCGGACGGCGGCGTGGCGGCCTCGGCCAGGTGACCACCATGGCCGCGCGCGGTGAGATCTCCTGGAGCGTCAACGGGAACGTCGACCGGGTGCGGCAGGCAGCGTCCGGTGTGGACGGCGGCCTGGCCGGTGCACCCGGCAGGCTCGGGTTGGTCGACGGCCCGGATCTGGCTTCGAAGAGCCGGGTTCCGCTGGCTCCGGAGGCCATTGTGGACGTCACACTGCCCGGCGGCGGTGGTTACGGACCACCGTCCGAGCGGCCGGTCGACGACGTCTTGGCCGACGTCGTCGACGGATACGTGTCGATCGAGGCCGCGGAGTCGGTGTACGGCGTCGTGGTGCGGTACGTCGGTGAGCCGGAGGCGCTGGTTCGACTGCCTGAGGATTACGCGGTCGACGAAGAGCAGACAGCACGGTTGAGAGGACAGTGAACATGGGCCGGTTGGCCGGTAAGGTCGCGGTGGTCTTCGGCGGTGCGCGGGGTATCGGCCTCGCCACCGTGAAGGAGTTCGTAGACGAAGGCGCCACCGTCTTCGCGTCGGACATCCGCGAGCCCGCGGAGAAGGTCGCGCATCACTCCATTGTGGACGCGACGGACGAGACGCAGGTCGCCGAGTTCGTGGCGGGCGTGATCGCCGAGACCGGCCGGATCGACGTGCTGTTCAACAACGTCGGCATCCACCTCGGCAAGCCGCTGGCGGACACGACGTTGGAAGAGTTCGACAACATCTTCGCGCTCAACGTCCGCGCCGCCTTCCTCGGCATCCGCGCGGTGCTGCCGCACATGATCGCGCGGAAGGCGGGCAGCATCATCACGACGTCGTCCAACGGCGGCGTGATGGGCCGCCCCGGCGACCCGGTCTACAACGCCACCAAGCACGCGCTGGTCGGCATGACGAAGTCCCTCGCCGTCTCGCACGCGCACCAGGGGATCCGCGCCAACACGGTGAACCCGGGCGCCATCGACACCGACATGCTGCGCAGCACGCTGGCCTCGCCGGAGGAGTTCGAGACCAAGCAGCACGCGCTCGTCGCGAGCACGCCCGCCGCGCGCGTCGGCGAGGCCTGGGAGGTCGCGAAGGCGGTGGTGTTCCTGGCTTCCGACGAGTCGCGGTTCATCAACGGCGTCGCACTGCCGATCGACGGGGCCAAGTCGGCCGGCGCGATGCCGAACAACCGGTACAGTCTCGACTTCGAGCTCGGCGTCCGGTAAGCCATGTCCATCGTGGACGCCTCGGGGCTGGCGCAGGAACGGCACCTGCTGGAGCGCAGCGGGACGGCCGAGCGGGTCGCCGCGATCCTGCGCCAGTACATCACCGATGGCGTCTTCGCCCCGGGGGAGCGGCTGTCGGAGCCGGCGATCAGCGCCGCGCTCGGCGTGTCGCGCAACACGCTGCGGGAGTCGTTCCAGCTGCTGGCCCACGAACGCCTGGCCGTGCACGAGCTGAACCGCGGTGTGTTCGTGCGCGAGCTGACCGTGGCGGATATCGAGGACCTGTATGTGGTCCGGCGGGCCACGGAATGCGGTGCGCTCCGCCGGGCGGCTGAGTTGTCCACTGTGGACTTGACGGCGGTTGCGCAGGCCGTGGCGGATGGGCGGGCGGCGGCTGAAGCCGAGGACTGGCAGGCAGCTGGGACGGCGAGCCTGCACTTCCATCAGGCCGTCGCGGACCTCGCCGGGAGTGAGCGGATTTCGGAGACCATGCGGCAGGTGCTCGCGGAGACCCGGCTGTTCTTCGGGCTCAATGAGAACAGCCGGGCCTTCTACGGGCCCTTCATCGACCGGCATGAGCGGATCCTGCGGCTCTTGAGTGAGGGGAACTTCGGTAGGGCGGAAGCGGCGCTGGACCGCTACCTCAAGGACGCCCAAACCCAGCTTCTGCGGGAAGGTGGGAAGGGCTCGTGAGTGTTCCGGGCGGTTAGAACCGCCCGCAACGCTCACGAGTCCTTTACCGCAGGTCAGCGCCGCGTTCGCCCAGTCGGCGTGGTCGGAGTCGGTGCCGTCCCCGCCATCGGTGACGACGAGGTCCAGCACCTGCACCCCGGTCAGGCCGACGCTCAGCTGCTGCGCCGGCTGCCCGGCCTTGAGCACGTCGGTCTTCTCCAGTTCCTTGCCGTCCCCGAGGACCTGGAAGGTCACGCTGCCCTTGGCCTTCTCGTCGTCGTGGCCGACGGACGCGCCGAACGTCGTGCAGCCACCACCCAGGTAGAACCGGACCGTCGACGGCGCGTGCACACCGAGGCCGTCCGCGTAGGACACGCCGCCGATCTTCATCGGGTGCCCGTCCCCGGCCTTCGACTCGCCGTTGCTGGTCCCGCGTTCGACCGGCCCGTACCCGTTTTCGGCGGACAGCCAGGTGGCTTTGGACAACGCGGTGACGCCCGGGGCCGGCGGCGTGGCGATCGGGGTGCTGCCGTCCGCGGTGAGGGAACGCTTTCCCCAAGCCGTCCAGTAAGTGGCGCTCGCGGTCAGCGCGACCTGGTCACCGGCCGGCGAAACCGGTTTCACGGTGTAGGTATGCGTCCAGCTCTTCCCCGGCAGCACGGCGGGGACGATGGTCTCGGCGTGGCCGGCGACCTCCCAGCCGGCCGGCGCGGTCAGCTTGATCTGTCCCGCCGCGAGCGGCGTGCTGCCGAGGTCGGCGAGGGTCAAGGTAGTGCTTACCGGCTGGCCGGCGCCGACGAAATCGGGCACCTGCAAGGAGAACGCCGTCAGCGGTGCGGCGCTAGGGAAGCGGGTCGGCCACACCCGGAACACCGCCGAACCGTGGCTGGGCACCGCGGCCCGGAGAGTGCCGGCGGACTCGGTCTCGGTGCCCGACCACAGGTCGCGCACGCGGTAGAAGTGCGACGTGCCGAGCCCGATCTCCTGCGCGGAGCTGGTGATCGTCCGGCTGTTCCGCGGCCCGGTTGAACAGCACCACCGCGGCCGAGCCGTCCGACATCGGTTTCGCCCAGACCTCGGTGTCGCCGTCGTCGCGCACCTTGTGGCCCTGCTTGCCCGCCCAGTCCTGGTCGAGCGTGATGATGTCCTTGTTCTCCAGGATCTTCTTCGTCGCCTCCGACATCGACCTGAGGTCGTTCCCGGCCAGCAGCGGCGCGTTCATCAACGCCCACAACGAGAAGTGCGACCGGTACTCGGCGTCGGACATCTTCCCGTTGCCGACCTCGAGCATGTCCGGGTCGTTCCAGCCACCCGGGCCGGAATACGCTTCCAGGCCGACCTGCTTGTCCAGGATGCTCATCGTCCTGGCCCAGTTGTCGCTGATGTCGCCGGTGGTCCGCCACACCTGCGCGCCCGCGCCCTTGCCCCACAGCCACGGCTGGTTCTCGCCCCATTCGCAGAGCGCGTAGAGGATCGGGCGGCCGGTCTTCTTGATCGCGTCACCCATCTTCGTGTAGCGCTCGAGCGCCGGGCGGCCCTGGTTGTTGCAGTTGTCGTACTTCAGGTAGTCCACGCCCCAGCCGGCGAAGGTCTGCGCGTCGACGTCCTCGTGGTCGAGCCCGCCGGGCATGGTCTTCTGGCAGGTCTGGGTGCCGGCGCTGGTGTAGATGCCCAGCTTGAGGCCCTTTTCGTGGACGTAGTCGGCGAGCGCGGAGATGCCGCCGGGGAACGTGGTGTGGTTGGCCTCGAGCTTGCCTTCGGCGTTGCGGTCGTGCTCGGCCCAGCAGTCGTCGATGTTGACGTACTGGTAGCCGGCGTCCTTGAGGCCGGAGCTGACCATGGCGTCCGCGGTCTCGCGGACCAGTTCCTCGTTGATCTTGCAGGCGAACTTGTTCCAGCTGTTCCAGCCCATCGGCGGCAGCTCGCCCGCCTGCTGGGCGGCGGCGTTCGGCACGGCCGTCGCGGCTTCGGCGGGTCTGCCCGCCGCGACGGTGAGAACGGTCGTGGCGGCGCAAGCAGCGGCCGCCAATCCGACAAGACGAAGCATGACGTCCCTCCAGGAGTGCGCAACTCTGCACAAACTCACCCAACAACCAACACCGCGAGACGTCGGATGTCTACGGCCGATCGTGGGAAAACGCGCACGTTTAGCGGGCTGAACGTCGAAAGTGATCGGAGGAGAAGCCGGTGGTAGCCGCTGAACGGGACTTCGCGGGGGTTCGTCCGCTCGACGGGATCAAGGTCGTCGACCTGTCCCGGATCCTCGCCGGGCCGTACTGCACGCAGTACCTCGGCGAGATGGGCGCCGACGTGATCAAGGTGGAGCCGCCGCTGGGCGACGACACCCGCGGCTGGGGGCCGCCGTTCGTCGGCGAGAGCGACGAGGCCGTCTACTACCTGGCGGCGAACCGCAACAAGCGCGGCATCGTGCTCGACCTCAAGACCGAGCGCGGCCAGGAGGCGGCGCGGCGGCTGGTCGCGGGCGCGGACGTGCTCGTCGAGAACTTCCGGCCGGGCACGCTCGAGCGCTGGGGGCTGGACTACGCGGCGCTGGCCGAGCTGAACCCGCGGCTGATCCACGTGTCGATCACCGGGTTCGGGCAGACCGGGCGCTACCGCGACCGGGCCGGGTACGACCTGGTCGCGCAGGCGCTGGGCGGCGTGATGTCGCTGACCGGCGAGGCGGACGGGCCGCCGGCGAAGGTCGGGCTGCCGGTGGCGGACCTGAACGCGGGCACCTGGGCGATCATCGGCGTGCTGATGGCACTGCAGGCACGGCACGCCACCGGCCGCGGCCAGTACCTCGATGTGTCCCTTTTGGACAGTCAGCTGGCCTGGCACGTCTACGCCGCGGGCGCGCACTTCTACGACGCGCCGCGGCCGCGCCGGATGGGCTCGGCCCATCCGAGCATCGTTCCGTACCAGGCGTATCACGCCGCCGACGGCTGGTTCATCCTCGCCGTCGGCAGCGAAAAGCTGTGGCGCGCGCTGTGCCGCGTGCTCGGGCTGGACATCGCCGAGGACCCACGGTTCGTCTCCAACGCCGCCCGCGCGGCGCATCGCGACGAGCTGAACGAGCTGCTCGGCGCGGTGCTGCTGACCCGGACCACCGCCGAGTGGCTGAAGGTCTTCGAGGCCGCAGGCATCCCGGCGGCGCCGATCAACGACATCGACGACGTCTACGCCGACCCGTGGACCGCCGAGCGCGAGCAGGTCGTCCGGCTGCCGCACCCGACCGTCGGGACCTACCTCGGCACCGGGTTCCCGATCAAGGCGTCGGCCACCCCGCCGCGGCCGACGTCCGCGCCGCCGACCCTGGGTCAGCACACCGGGCAGGTGCTGGCCGAGCTCGGTTACAGTGCCGAAGAGATCGCCGAATTCCTGGAGGAGCGATGACGTCAGGCCAGGCCAGCAACCCGCTCTGGCACCCGTTCGCGGACATGGGCGCGGTCGAAGGGAACCGCGTGGTGATCACGCGCGGCGAGGGCTCCTACGTCTGGGACGACAAGGGCAACCGGTACTTCGACGCGCAGGCGTCGCTCTGGTACGCCAACCTCGGGCACGGCCGCGAGGAGATCGCCGAAGCCGTCGCGAAGCAGCTCCGCACGCTCGACTCGTACAACCTCTTCGGCTCTTACGCGAACGAGCCCGCGCTTCAGCTCGCTTCGCGCGTTTCGGCGTTGGCCCCGACGCCGGGCTCGAAGGTGTTCTTCGGCTCGGGCGGCGGCGACGCGATCGACACCGCTGTGAAGGTGGCGCGCGCGTACTTCGTGGCTACTGGACAGCCGGAGAAGACGCACATCATCGGCCGGACGCAGGGCTACCACGGCACGCACGGCTTCGGCACGGCGCTGGCCGGCATCCCGGCGAACGCGGCGAACTTCGAGCCGCTGGTCTCGCCGGAGTTCTCGCACGTCGCCTACGACAGCGTCGAAGCGCTCGAAGCGGAGATCTCGCGGCTCGGCGCTTCGCGCGTTGCGGCCTTCTTCTGCGAGCCGGTGATCGGCGCCGGTGGCGTGCTGCTGCCGCCGGACGGCTACATCGAGGCCGTCGCGGAGGTCTGCCGCCGCAACGGCGTGCTGTTCGTGGCGGACTGCGTGATCGCCGGATTCGGCCGGCTCGGCACCTGGTTCGGCATCGACCGCTGGCCGGTGCGGCCCGACCTGATTACGACGGCCAAGGGCATCACCGCCGGCACGATCCCGCTGGGCGCGCTGATCGTGGCCCCGCACGTGGCCGAGCCGTTCTTCACCGGCGCACCGGGCGCGCCGATGTTCCGCCACGGCGCGACCTACGCCGGGCATCCGGTGGCGTGCGCGGCGGCGCTGGCGACGTTGGACATCTACGAACGCGAAGGCCTCATCGCGCGAGGACGTGAGCTGGAGAAGCCACTGGCGGACGCGCTGCTGGGCGTGGCCGGGAACTCGAAGGTGGCGGAGATCCGGGCCGGACTCGGCTTCCTCGCCGCGGTGGAGCTTGCCCCGGACGTCATGGCCGCCGACGCGGGCTCGCCGGTCCGGCTGCAGAAGCTGATGCGCGAGGAGGGCGTGCTGGTGCGGAACCTGGGCCGCGGCATCGCCGTCTCGCCGCCGCTGGTGGCGGCCGAGCCGGAGCTGGACCTGCTGGCTACCGCGCTGCCTAAGGCGTTGGCGCGGCTCTGATCCACACGGCGGGCTAGCCCCCCAATGTGGCATTGGGTGCGTTGGACGCAACGAATGCCACATTGCGGTATTGGGGGCCGCGCGAACCTGGTGGCCTGATCCTGCGCAACCGAGCCCGGAATGCCGTGAAGGCCACCTTGAGGGACATAGATTCCCTCAGGGTGGCCTTCACGGACTTGGGTAGCGCTCAGGAGATGCAGAATTCGTTGCCTTCGGGGTCGGCCATCGTCACCCAGCTGTGCGGGCCCTGGCGGCCGCGGTGCAGGTACTTCGCCCCGCGGGCCGTCAGCTCCTCCAGCTTCGCTTCGACGTTGGCCTCGCCCACCCAGACGTCCACGTGGACCCGGTTCTTCACCGTCTTGGGTTCGGGGACGAGCTGGAAGAGGATCCGTCTGGGTGGACCGTCGGCGGGGGAGTCCGGATGCCGGATCCCCGCGCCCTCCTTCCACACCAGCGCCCCGTTGTACGTTCTCGTCTGGTCTTCGGTCGCGTAACCCTGCGCGAGCATCTCCCGGATGAAGGCTTCGTCGGTGGGTTCCACGTCCCAGCCGAGCGTCTCGGCCCACCAGTCGGCGAGCTCGTGCGGGTCGGCCGTGTCCACGACTACCTGGAAGTCATACGCCATACCGGGACATTAACGACGGGGACTGACATTTTTGAAAAAGGCGCAGTCGGGGCTTCAGGCTCGGCGGGGACGATGGTGAACCGCCACTTGTCCACGCCGCCGCCCATGATCTCGGCATAGCGGCGGGCTCCGTCGGCGTTGGCGAAACGCACCTGCTGACCGTTGGCCAGGTGGGTAATCTTGACCGCCACAGTGCCTCCTCGAAGTAGGGAGCCGGCCCGGGAGCTTCCCCCTCCGGGGCCGGCTTCGCACAGTAGAACACATGTTCGACCGTCCGCGCCAGTAGGTCCCCCACTCAGGGGAGAAAAGACCGTTTACGCAGGTCAGCGCGTTCGGAGCATGGCGACGCGAGGCCAGCTGTCCAGGCCACGGGCCGCTTCGTGGCGGCGAATCTCACGCAGGCCGTCGGTCAGTTCGGCGTCGGCCAGCACCCGGAACCGCAACCGCGCGTAGTAGGGCGCGTTCCACGGCACGGCGGTGAACGTCGTGAGCGTGAGGCCCGGCAGATCGCGCTCGGCGGCCCAGGCGTCGAGGTGGTCGATGAGCGCGCGGCCCAGCCCGCGGCGGGCGTGGCTCGGCCGGACCGAGACCTGCTCGATGTGCGCGTGGCCGTCGACGACCTCGGCCAGCAGGTACGCCACCGGGCGGTCGGTCTCGTCCACCGCGACCCAGGCGCGGCCGTCCTCCTGGAACATCGCCAGCTCGGGCACCGAGCCGGGGTCGTCGTCGGCGATCGCGGCCATGTCGAACTCGCGGAACATCTCGCCCGCCTCGCGCTCGATGTCGATCAGCGCGGCCAGGTCGTCGGGTCGGGCGAGCCGGATCACCCTGGTATTCCTACTCCGCGCGCGACGCCCGCGCGCGGGGATTTCCTACAGCGAGTACGACGAGATCGTCCGCTGGATCCGGTTCGCGTAGCCCTGCAACGCCGAGATCGCGCTCCGGCGCGAATCGTCGGTGATCCGCGCGGCGGGCCCGGCGAGGCTGAGCACGGTCGGCCGCCGCCCGGTCGCCTGCACCGGCACCGAGCACGCCCAGACGCCCTCGTCGATCTCGCCGGAGCTGACCGCGTACCGGTTGTACAGCGCGTGTTTCACATCGTCGCGCACGCCGGGGCCGCGCCGCTCGATGATCGAGGGCAGGCGCCGGTCGCGCTCGTTTTCGGAGAGCAGCGCCAGCAGCATCCGGCCGGACGCGCCGTCGCCGAGCGGGACCGAATGCCCCGGCTCGAACGTGAACCGCATCGCCCGGTCGCACTCGACGCGATCCGCGCACACCGCCGCGTCACCGAACTGCTGGAACAGCATCACCGTCTCGCCGAGCTCGCGCGCCGCTTCCTCCATGGCCGGCTTGGCGAGCCGCACCAGGTCGTTCGCCAGCTGCGCGGCACGCGCGAGCGGCATCACCTGGCTCGTCAGGTGGTAGTGCCCGGCGCGGCCTTCCTCGAGCAGCTGAAGTTCCTTGAGCAGTGCCACATAGCGGTACGTCGTGGCCACCGGGGTGCCGATGGTCGCGGCGAGCTCCGCCACGCTGGCTTCCCAGCGCCGCTCGGAGAACGCGAGCAGCAGCTGCAGCACCTTGCGGGAGCTGCTGGCCCCCGGCGTACGGCGTGGCGCGGAGCCGTCGGTGCTGGTGGCGGGAAGTTCGAGCGTCATCTTGACCTCTCGCTGGGACGCGCAGTGGCTCACAAACGGAGCTGCTATCACATCGAGTGAACAAGTTAGCATATTACGTGAAAAACAAGCCAGCAATTCGGCGGCGAATCGTGGTTTCCGAAAGCGCTCTCACCACGATCCGCCGCCGGAATCACCATCCGATCAGGTGGTGATGAACTTGTCCGGGCTGGTCACGACGGGCGACTCGACGTAGAGGTTCTTGTATTCGTCCTGGATACCCGAGTTGTGCACCTGCAGCGCGAGCGGGCCGACCCGGCCCGCGGTCTTGTCGGTGAACTGCAGGACCTCCACGCCCTTGCATGTCACCGCGGTCCCGGTGAGCGGGCAGCACGCCATCCGGGCGACCCCGGTGGTCATGTTCCCGATCAGCTCGCACTGCGCCCACTTCTTGATGTCGATCGTGGTGTGCGGCAACTGCTTGAACAGCTTGCCCCCGCCGTCGTTGTGGCCGGGGCGGTAGTCCCAGTGGCCGCCGTTGGGCGGCTGGAACTGGATCGCGCTCAGCGCGTCGCGGATCGGATCGGTGGTGCCCCAGATCAACACCGTGGGCTTGTGATTGCCCTTGACCTGGCGCAACGTGAAGATCCAGCGGAACGTACCGGCCTGCTGCTTGTTGTAGTAGAGCCAGCCGCGCGCGGTCCCGTTGCCGTGGATCGCGCCGTCCTTCGCCGACCAGAGGCCGCTCTTGGACGACGTCCAGGAGCTCAGGTCCTTGCCGTCGAACATCGACACCAGGTTCGGGTCACCGTAAGGGTTGTCGGCCGGCGCGGCGGCCGCGACCGGGGCTGTCGACACGGCCGAGCACAGGGCGATCCCGGCGGCCAACGCGCACAGATTTCGCCACAGCGAACTACGGAACATCCTGCCGTCCTCTCACGAGTCGAAACGGGCAACATCGTTCGGACGGCAGGAATCAAGCTACGATCAGCCACGGCGAAGCGTCAAGTCGCGTCGCCCGGATGCCCGGGAATAGGGGTTTCGGGTACCGCTGATCGGGTGGTCTGAACCTGTCTGATATTCAACTACCCGGTAGGACGTGACAATTTATGGACACCCCAGGTCCCATTTGTTTCCGACGCCGGTTCAGCGCTCCAGGAATGGCGTGAGCAGGCCCGGCTGAGCGGCGTCGGCGAGCGCGAGACCGTCCGGCTCCCCGACGTCGAGCACGCGGTAGTGACCTTTCCCCGCCGCCACCGGCGCGATCACCGTGATCAGCCCGGCCCGGCGCTGGAAGAACGAGCGCTCGAGGACGATCCCGGTCATCCCGGCGCACTGGACGACGGCGGTGTCGCGGTCCAGCGAGCCGGTGCGGGTCACCAGGTACCGCCCGACCAGCGCGTGGCCGAGGTTGCGGTAGCGATCCCAGCCGACCACCGCGGCGACCGGCAGCAGCACCACGGCCACCTGCCACGGCCACGCGGGCAGGAAGTCGATCCAGGCCAGCCAGTACAGCACCGCGCCGATCAGGGCCAGGGACAGCACGGCCCGCGAGATCCGCCGGTACAGCGCCCGCCGCGGGTGCCGGACCAGCGGCGTCGCCGTGGGGTCCTCGCCGAGGACGTCCGCGACGACCTCGTGCACGCGCGCGGCCGGCGCCGGGGGCAGCAGCAGGCCGCCGCCCTTGTCCGCGCCCTTGCCTTCGCGCAGCCCGCCCGCGACGGCGACCAGCCGCGCGCCGCCGACCAGCCGCAGCGGCAGTGGCTCGCGGACCTCGACGCCGCGCAGGCGGTCTTCCTCGATGGACACCGAGCGCGTGGTGATCAGGCCGCGGCGGACGTGCAGCGTGCCCGCGGGCTCGCGGGTGAGCCGGAAGTTCCAGAACGACAGGACGTACCCGCCGAGCGAAAGCACCGACACCAGCACGAGCAGGCCCACCAGCCCGCCGATCACGCTGATCCACGTCGGGGTCTCGGCGAGCGTGCCGGCGATCGAGCGCACCGGGGCCAGCCCGGTCGGGTCGAAATGCAGCTCGTGGGCGAAGTGGTAGATGGCGCCCAGCGTCGCGCCCACGACCGCCAGGCCGGACAGCGTGAACGGTGCGTACCGCAGCCAGCGTTTGTCGACCTCGGCTATGAGCTTCTCCGGCGGCGCGGCTTCTTCGGTGGTGTTCTCCACCTTGCGGTGCAGCAGCAGAGTGCGCAGCCGCTGGGCCTCGGCGCCGGTGACGGCGTCGAGCACCAGCTCGTCCTTGCCCGGCCCCTTGCCCTGCGAGTGACGCCCGGTGCCGACGCGCACTGCGGCCAGCTTGAACAGCCGGTGCTTCGGCTCGGACGTGACGTCGACGGTGCGGATCCGGTCGCGCGGGATCGCCCGCTGCTTGCGCAGCAGCAGCCCGGTGTGCCACTCGATCTGCGACTCCGTGATGCGGTAGCGCGAGGTCAGCACGTGCGAGACGCCGGTGCAGACCGCGATGAAGGTGAAGCCGATGCCGATCCACTGCCAGGGTTCGCCGTGCCCGACGATCAGCGCGCTGAGCAGCACCGGCAGCGACCGGACCAGGTCCAGCACCGGCCGGATCAGCAGCATGCGCTTGTCGAGCCGGTGCCACGGCGCGTCCTGCGTGCCCTCGGCGGGCGGCATGGTC
The DNA here is from genome assembly GCA_963762765.1 of uncultured Actinomycetota bacterium. Lineage (GTDB taxonomy): Bacteria > Actinomycetota > Actinomycetes > Mycobacteriales > Pseudonocardiaceae > Amycolatopsis. The sequence goes on along the minus strand of CAVXMR010000040.1, from coordinate 163,722 downwards.
ATCGTCTCGGTGCTCACGTCGCGTCCCCGCGCGTGGCCTGGGTGGTCTTGGTCAGCTCGTCGGCCAGCCGCAGCGCGTCGGCGTGCGCGAGCCCCGAGACACGCAGCGGCCCGGCGGCCGAGGCCGTGGTGACGGTGATCTTCGCCAGGCCGAAGACCTGCTCGAACGGGTCACGCTCGACGTCCACGGTCTGGATCCGCGAGATCGGCGCGATCCGCCACTGCTGCTTGAGCCAGCCAGACTGGGTGTAGACGGCCTCGCCGGTGACCTCCCAGCGGTGCACGCGGTAGCGCCACTGCGGCATCACGACCAGGTGCAGCGGGCCGACGATGCAGGAGATCACCAAGGTCACCCGCAGGAACGCCGGCGCGTCGTCGGCGGTCACCACGATGACGGTCTGCAGGCCGATCAGCAGCAGCCACAACACGGCGGCCGTGGCCGTCCAGTAGCCGATGGCCCGGCGGCTGACGCGGTGTGCGGGTGGGCGCAGGTGCAGCGCCATCGCGGTGGTTTGTTCGCTCACAGGTTCAGCCTGCCCGATCGGCCGGTCGGGTGCCCACGACAGGTGTCACGATGCCAATCCGGTCCGGCCTCGATCGCATGCCGTTACGATCGGCCACACCGTCGGCGGAATGGATTCACCGGCAGGGTGTGTTGTGCTTGAAGGCTCTTTGTAGGTAACGGCAAGCAGGAGGATCCGGTGGGACTCGATCCCGACGATCTGTACGAGGTGGACTCCGACGTCCCCGAGCTGTCCGGGGCGGTGCTGCTGCATCACTTCGACGGGTTCATGGACGCGGGCTCCGCGGGCCGGCTGCTGGCCGAGCATCTGCTGGGTGAGGGCAGCCGGGTGGTCGCGCGGTTCGACGTCGACCGGCTGATCGACTACCGGTCGCGGCGCCCGACGATGACCTACGCGATCGACCACTGGGAGGACTACGACGCTCCTGAGCTGGTGGTTCGACTGCAGCACGACGCCGACGGCGTGCCGTTCCTGATCCTGTCCGGCCCGGAGCCGGACCACGACTGGGAGCGGTTCAGCGCCGCGGTCCGCAACCTGATCGAGCGCTGGGGCGTGCGGCTGACCGTGGGCTTCCACGGCATCCCGATGGGCGCACCGCACACTCGCCCGCTCGGCATCACCGCGCACGCGACGCGCAAGGACCTGGTCGGCGAGCACCAGCCGCTGCCCAACCGGCTGCAGGTGCCGGGCAGCATCTCCGCGCTGCTGGAGTACCGGCTCGGCCAGTGGGGCCACGACGCCGTCGGCTTCGCCGCGCACGTGCCGCACTACCTGGCGCAGTCGACGTATCCCGCGTCCTCGCTGATGGTGCTCGACGCGCTGACCCGTGCGACCGGGCTGAAGCTGCCCGAGGGTGAGCTGCGCGAAGCCGCCGAGGTGGCCGACGCCGAAATCAACCGGCAGGTGGCCGAGTCCGACGAGGTCGCCGACGTCGTGCGCGCGCTGGAGCGGCAGTACGACACGTTCGTCGAGGCGTCCGGGCGGGAGAGCCTGCTCGCCGAGTCCGTCGAGCACATGCCGACCGCGGAGGAGCTGGGCTCGCAGTTCGAACGGTTCCTGGCCGAGCAGCAGAACGGTGGGGAGAACCCGGAGCGATGACCCGGTACGACGAGATCGGCGTCGGCTACGCGCTGGGCCGCCGGACCGACCCGCGCTGGCAGGAGCCGATCCTGGCCGCACTCGGCCCGGCGCGCCGGATCTTGGACGTCGGCAGCGGCACCGGCTCGTACCAGCCGGAGGGCCGCGAGGTTTTCGCGGTCGAGCCGTCGGCGGAGATGATCCGGCAGCGCCCGCCTGGCGCGGCGCCGGTCGTTCAGGCGGTCGCCGAAGCGTTGCCGGTCGCCAATGGCGCGTTCGACGCGGCGCTGGCGGTGCTCACCGTGCACCACTGGACGGACTGGCGCGGTGGTCTCGCCGAGCTTCGCCGTGTCGCGCCGCATCAGGTCGTCCTGGCCTACGACACCCGGCGGCACTCCGACTTCTGGCTGGTTCGCGAGTACGTCCCGGAGGTCGCGCGGCTGGAGGCGACGCGGCCCTCCGCGGACGGCATCGCCGAGGAGCTTGGCGCGCGTGAGGTCGTCCCCATGCTTGTGCCGTGGGACTTCACGGACGGCGTGTTCCCGGCGCACTGGCGGCGGCCGGAGGCGTACCTCGATCCCGCGGTGCAGCGCGCTTGTTCCGCTTTGGCGCAGACGGATCCGGCGGCGGTGGAGCGGGGAATCCGGCGGCTGCGGGCTGATCTGAGTCGGGAACGTGGCATGAGGAGCATCGGGAACTGCTCGAGCGGGACGAGTGGGACCACGGGTTCCGGCTGATCGTGAGGTAGGGCCTCGTGAGTGGTAAGTAGGGTTCTAAGGGCTTGTCGATAATCAACACGCTGGTTTGTTCTTTGGGGTGAGGGTGAGGCCTGCGGTGGCGGCGTAGGTGGTCAGGTCGGTCAGGGTGGCGAGTTTTGTTGTGGTGGGGGTGATGGGGTGTTGGTCGAGTAGCGGCAGGATTTGTTGTTGGGCTTGGGAGATGGTGCGGGTTGCGACGCCGAAGAGGTCGGCGAGGGCGTGCTGGGGTAGGTGGAAGCGTAGCCGGAGGACGGTGGCGAGGGTTTTCTCGGCGATGGTGAGTGCGGGGGCGGGGCCGCGTTGGCGCTGGTGGAGGGTGGCCAGTGTGGTGGTGAGCTGGTGCCATTCGATCCGGCTCATCCCGGTCAGTGCCGGGTGTGTCCAGGTGGTGTTCTCGCCGTCGCGGCGGGGGTTCGGTGTTGCTGTGGGTGAGGGTGTCGGGGTGGGTGGTTCGGGGTGCAGGGTGTAGTTCCATTCGCCGTGCCAGTCGTGGCGGGTGATGGGCAGGCCTGCGAGTTGCTGGTCGCTGATGGTGATCCCGGTCGGGTAGTGGCCGGTGTCGAGTTCGGAGTGGACGGTCAGTCCGGTGCGGGTGGTGGTCGCGGCGATGCTGGCGAGGATGACTTCGTGGCTGGTCAGGGGGCGGGCGCGCCAGTTCATGGTGATGTGGGAGAACAGTCGGTGCTCGATGGTGTTCCATTTGGAGGTGCCGGGTGGGAAGTGGCAGACCGTGACCTGAAGGCCGGACTCGAGGGCGAAGGCGGCGATCCCGGTTTTCCAGGCGCGGGTGCGGTAGCCGTTGGAGCCGCCGGCGTCGGCGGTGATCAGCAGCCGGGTCGCGTCGGGGTAGTCGGTGCGGCCGGTGCCCTCCCACCAGCGGCGTACTGATTCCACCGCGAACGCGGCGGTGTCGTGGTCGGTGCCGACGTTGACCCAGCCGGTGTCGGCGGTCAGGTCGTAGATGCCGTAGGGCACGGCCTTGCCCAGGGTTTTGTCGGGGAAGTCGTGGGTGTCCACCTTGAGGGGATGCCCGGTGGGGTTCCATTCGCGTCCGGAGTTTTTGTACTCGCCGACGAGTTCTTTCTTCTTGGTGTCCACGCTGATGACCGGTTCGGTACCGGCCTGGTGGTCTTTGACCTGGTCGTTGAGGTAACGGAACTGGGCGTCCCGGTCAGGGTTCTGGGTGCCTTCCAGGGTTTTCGCGTTGCCTTGCAGGCTGAAACCCTCTTCTCGCAGCAGTCCCGCGACGGTGTCGGCGCCGACCTTGTGTCCCGCGGCGGTCAGTTCGTCGGCGAGGTTGCGGGTGGACTTCGTCGTCCACCGCAGCGGCGACATCGGATCGCCCCGCGGGTCCGGTTCCACCAGCGCAAGCAACGCCGGAAGCAGCCCCGGATCGGTGTCGGTGACCCGTTTGCGGCCCCCGCCCGGGCGACGGACCCGCCCGAGCGGAGCCACCCCGGACTCCAGTTCGGCCACGCCGGCCGAGATCGTGGCCTCCCGCGCACCCGCGGCGCGAGCGACCCGCCTGATCCCGCCATGCCCCAGCGACCTGGCCTCCGCAGCCAGCAGCAACCGCCGCTGCCGCTCATCCAGATGCGGCAGCAGCACCTCCAACTTCGCCGCCAACGCCGCCCCGGCATCCTCTGTCACACCCATAGCACAAGCATGACAGCAACAACCGAAATATACGGTTTATTTATCGGCGTGTCCTTAACCCGACTTACCACTCGACGACCACCACTCGCAGCGGCCAGTTTCGCCAGGTCCGCCGCGGTCCGGTCGAAGCCGTCGCCGAGGAGAGCGTGGAGTTCGCCGTTGAAGCGTTCGATCTCCGGCGCCACCCGCTCCAGCGCTTCCGCGCCGGCCGCGGTCAGCTCCAGGATCACCGCGCGGTGCTCGCGGGGATGCGCGCTCTTGCCGATCAGGCCCGCGTCGACCAGCCGGGTGACCATCGCGGTCACCGCGGACTCGCGCTGCCCGAGCCGTGCCGCGAGCTCGCGCTGAGTGAGCCCGGCGCTGTCGCGGACGGCGAAGAGGGCGCCGAGCTGGGACGTCGTGATGCCCGCGGCGGCGAGGCAGCGGCGGTCCGCGGCCACTCGCAGGCGATGCGCGGCCTGCTGGAGGAGGAAGAACAGGCGGGTGTCCGGCACGGGTGAATCTTGACAGCCCGGACCGCGCCGCGCCATGCTCACTTCACTAGTGAAGTGAGGTCGTTGTGCTCGATCTTGAGTTCGCCCGCCGGGGGCTCGCGCACCAGCCGTTCAGCGTCCTGCTCGGTGCCAGGGTGACGGCGTTCGGTGACGGCGCCGCCACCCTGGAGCTCGACATCCGTGACGAGCTCAAGCAGCAGAACGGCTTTCTGCACGGCGGCGTGCTCGCCTACGCCGCCGACAACGCGCTCACCTTCGCCGCCGGGCACGGTGCTCGGCCCGTCGCTGCTCACCAGCGGCTTCACGATCGACTACCTGCGCCCGGCCGAAGGAGCCAGGCTGGTGGCGCGCGCCGTGGTCGTCCAATCTGGACGGTCACGAGCCACGTGCCGGTGTGAGCTGTACGCGGTCGACGACGGCGGGAACGAAACCCTTTGTGCCGCGGCGCAAGGTTCCGCGGTCGTGCGGCGGGGTACTCACGGGTAGCCCTGCCGATGCCCGCCGGCGTTTCGGCGCGGGTATCGTCCCGGGATGGTCAAGGATGAAGATCGTTCAGGCGCAAGGAAAATCGTGCGCAAGTCGGTTGGTCGCGTACTGCACAAGGTTGCCTCGAAAGTGCACGATCCGTACACCGATCAGCTGAACAGACTGGGCGAGGAACTCCGCCGGGAGATCGTCCGACAGGGTGACCGACTCCTCGATCGGGTGGTGGAGTTCGAGATTCGCAGCCGCCGCGACATCGTCTACGCGGGCGACCAGGACGCGGCGCTGGAAAGCAACGTCTTCGCCCGCGAGAACCTCGTCGGCGCACGTCACTTCGGCAGTCCGCCCGAGACGCTCGCGTACGCGCTTTCCCTTGCGCCGCAAGGCGGGATGGCGCTGGAGTTCGGCGTCGCGTCCGGGAACACGTTGCGCGCATCGCGCGCGCCCGCGGCGGCGTCGAGGTCTACGGCTTCGACTCCTTCGACGGGCTGCCCGAGGCATGGCTCAACGGCATGCCCGCCGGCGCCTTCGCCCGCGACGACCTGCCCGACGTCCCCGGCGCCGAACTGGTGGTCGGCCTCTTCGCGGACAGCCTGCCCGGCTTCCTGAGGAACACCCCGGCCACATCGATTTCCTGCATGTCGACGGCGATCTCTACAGCTCCGCCAAGACCGTGCTGGACCTCTGCGGGCCGCGGCTGCGCGCCGGCAGCATCGTGCACTTCGACGAGTTCTTCAACTTCCCCGGCTGGAAGCGGCACGAGTACCGGGCCTGGACGGAGTACGTCGAGCGCACCGGCGTCGAGTACGAATACGAGGCCTACACCTACAACGACAACCAGGTCACGGTCCGCATCACGAGTAGCAGCCATCCCGATTCAGCGGACCGACCGACGGCAGGATGAGCCCGCACAGGTAGCCGTCGATCCAGTGGCCGTTGCCGGCGATGTTCGTGCCGAGCCGGACCAGCGGCGCGAACGCCTGGATCCCGGCGGCCAGGGAGTCCTGGTTGCGCTGCAACATCGAGGTCAGCTGGTCGAGGTGGGTCAGCACCGGGTCGAGCTGGGCGTCGTTGTCCGAAATCAGCCCGGACAGCTCGGTGCCCAGCCGCCGCGAGCCGTCCAGCAACGCCGTGATCGCGCTCTCCCGGCGGGTCACCTCGCCGAGCAGCGTGTTGCCGTCGGCGAGCAACTGCTGGACGGCGGCGTCGCGGTCGACCAGCGTCCTCGACACCTGCCGGGTGTTGGCCAGCAGGGTCGTCAGCTGCGTGTCGCGCGAGGCCAGGGTGTCCGACAGTCGCGAAAGCCCGTTGAGTGCGGATCGGATGTCCTGCGGCGTGTTCGCGAGCGTCGCGGACAACGTGTCGAATCCCTTGGCGAGCTGCGGGGTGTCGATCTTGTCCACAGTGGACGAAAGCTGGCCGAACGCGGAGAGGACGTCGTAGGGCGTGGTGGTGCGGGACTTCGGGATCGGGCTGCCCGGGTCCAGCGCGGCATCGCCCTGGGGATCGAGGGTCAGGTACTTCTGGCCCAGCACGGTCTTGAGCTTGATCGCCGCCGCGGTCTTCTCGCCGAGCCAAGCGCCCTTGACCTTGAACGAGACGACCACGTGGTCCCCGTCGAGGCGGATCGCCGACACCCGGCCGACCTTGACCCCGGCGATCCGCACGTCGTTGCCGGCGATGAGCCCGGACGCGTCTCCGAACTCGGCCGAATACGTGGTCCCGTCGCCGATCACCGGCAGGTCCCGCACGTTCATCGCGGTGATCACGCCGAGCGTGAGCACCGCGATGCCGATGAGCGCGGTCCTGACCGGGGCGTCGGTGCCACGTATTGACATGGCGTCAAGAGTGCTCCGGATCACACCGGCCCGCCACCGGAGTCCCCCGAAAAGACGAAGATCACGCGGCCCGGTCGAGCGCCCGGTACTCCCGATACTCGACCGCGTTCGCCGCACGGTCGGTCATCCAGCTGAAGAGCCCGCCGAACAGTTTCGTGGTGATCATCTTGTAGGCACGGTTGCGGCTGCGGATCTTCGCCGCCGTACGCGGGGCGAGGAAGTTGCCCGAACCCTTGCCGTTCTTCTGCCCGGTCGTGGCGGCCTTGCGCAGCCGCTCCTCGTACTTCGCGAACGCGGCCACGTGGTCGCCGCCCGCGGCCGCGAGCTCACCGGCCAGCACCTGCGCGCCCATCATGGCCAGCCCGGTGCCGGACCCACCTGGACCGGCGCACCAGGCGGCGTCGCCGAGCAGCACGACCCGGCCCTTCGACCAGCGCTCGAGGTGGATCTGGCTGATCGAGTCGACGTACAGGTCGTTCGCGGCGGGCAGCGCTTCGAGCAGCTTCGGTGTCTCCCACCCGGTATCCGCGAACAGCTGTGCGACCAGGGCTTTCTGCTCGTCGGTGGTGCGGCGCCGGAAGTCGATCGCGTCGGCGGCGAAGCAGAGGCTGACCTGCAGACGGTCGGCTTCGCGGTGGCTGCCGACCATCATCCCGCGGCCCGGCTCGTTGTACATCAGGCTGGAGTGGTCGAGCCCGAGGTGGTTGGGCGCGGTGAAGCCGGCGATGCCGTAGCCGAGGTCCTTGCGGAAGTCCGTCTCCGGCCCGAACGCCGCGGCCCGGACACCGGAGTGCACGCCGTCGGCGCCGACGACCAGGTCGAACGTGCGGGGCGCGCCGTGGCGGAAGGTCACCTCGACCCCGTCGGCGGTCTCGTGCAACGCCGTGACGCGGTCGCCGAAGACGTACTCGGTGTAGTCCTTGGTGTGGTCGTAGAGGATCCGCGCGAGGTCGCCGCGGAGGATCTCGACCTCGCCGCTCCACGCGGCGCCGGGCACGGTCAGCGCGGGCCGGCCTTCGAGGTCGAGCACGACCTGGTCGCCCATCGCGGTCTCGTAGCGGCGGACATCGTCGAAGATGCCCATCGCCCGCAGCACCTTCACCTGCTCACCGCGGAAGTCGACGGCCTGGCCGCCGGGGCGCAGCGCGGGCGCGGTCTCGACGACGGTGACGTCGTAGCCGTTGCGGTGGAGCCAGTAGGCGGCGGACGGTCCGGCGATGCTGGCCCCGGAGACGAGCACGGTCTTGGCGTTCATTGCGGTTCCCCTCTCGGGTCGTTGTTCGATGACGCAAGACTGCGAGCCCGCGCTTACCGTCCCCGCACGGCGGGCTGACGGTTTTTGTCGGTGGTGGTGGGCAGACTGTGCGCATGCGAGCCGGGCGGTTGGTGTCGATCCTGTTGTTGCTGCAGGCCAGGGGGCGGATGACGGCTCATCAGCTGGCCGCGGAGCTGGACGTTTCGGTGCGCACGATCTACCGGGACGTCGAGGCGCTCGGCGCGGCGGGCGTGCCGCTGTACGGCGAGGCCGGGCACGAGGGCGGGTACCGGCTGCTCGAGGGCTACCGCACCCGGCTCACCGGGCTGACCACCGGCGAGGCGGGGGCGCTGTTTCTGACCGGGCTGCCGGGTGCGGCGGAGGATCTCGGCCTGGGTTCGGTGCTGGCGACGGCGCAGCTGAAGCTGATGGCGGCGCTGCCCGAGGAGCTACGGGACCGGGCGAGCCGGCTGCGGGAACGGTTCCATCTGGATACGTCGGACTGGTACGCCGAGCCGGAGCCGACGCCGCACCTGGCGGCGGTGGTCGACGCCAGCTGGCGCGAACGACGGGTGCGCGTCCGGTACCGGCGGTGGGCGGAGCCGCGTGAAGTCGACCGGACGTTGGACCCGTACGGCGTCGTCCTCAAGGGCGGGCACTGGTACCTGGTCGCGGGCGCCGGTGGTTCGGTGCGGACGTACCGGGTGTCGCAGATCCTGCGGGCCGAAGTGCTGGAGGAGGGCTTCGCGAGGCCTGCGGACTTCGCGCTGGAGAAGCACTGGGCGGCTTACCTGGCGGAGTTCGACGGGCGGCGGTTCGTCGGCGAGGCCGTCGTGCGCGTGTCGCCGCGGATGTTCCGGCTGCTGCCCGATGTGCTGGAGCCGGTGATGGCGCGGGCGGCGTCCGCGTCGGCGACGCCGGAGAGCGGCGGGTGGGTGCGCGTGACGATGCCGATCGAGTCGCTCGACCAGGCGGCCGGGGTCCTGCTGCGGCTGGGCGACGGCGCGGAAGTCCTGGCACCGGAGGAACTGCGGGAGCGGATGGGCGAGGTGGCCGCCGGGCTGGGGGAGATCTATGGCCGGGTTCTCGTGAGTGGTTAGTCGGGTTATTGAGGGGTAAGGCAAATGTGTCGTGCTGCGGCATTGAGACTCGTGAGCGTTGCGGGCGGTTAGAACCGCCCGCAACGCTCACGAGCACGTCGGCAGGTCCCCCTCGCTTCACCACGCCACGTTTGCCTTACCGCTCAATAGAACCCTACTTACCACTCACGAGACCTGAGCCGAGCGCCAGTCGCTGGGCAGCATTCCGTAAGCCGCGCGGAAGCGGCGGGCGAAGTGCGTCGGGTCCTTGAAACCCCAGCGCCGCGCGATCGTCGCGATCGACTGGCGCCGCGCCCGCGGGTCGGTCAGCTCCGCCTTCGCGCGCTCAAGACGGGTTGTGATGATCCACTGGGCGAGCCGGAGGTCCGCCGCCGCGCACGCCCGGTAGAGCTGCCGCGGCGAGACGGCCAGCGCCGCGGCGATCGAGCCAGGTGACAGCTCTGGTTCGTCCAGGTGCCGGCGCACGTACGCGCGGGCTCGCGCGACCAGCGTCTGCTCCATGACTTCGGGCGGTTCGTCGGCCGCGCTGAGGATCAGGGCTCGGACGAGGTCGATCGTCGCGCAGCCCAGCGCGGTCGAAGCGCTGCTCGCGCTCAGCCGGTCCGCGTCGCGGGACATCTCGTGGATGTGGCGGCTCACCAGCCGGTAGAGCGGGCTGTGCGAGAGCCGGAGCCCGGCGCGCCGCACGACGTCGGCCGGGAGGCCCAGCTGGTCGAGCGGAATCTGCAGGGTGCGTGAGGCGCCGTAGCCCTGCCAGGTGAAGTCGAACGGCCTGGTGAGGTCGACCATCAGCAGGTCGCCGGGACGCACGACCCGCGTGACGGCCTCCGTGCGGTGCACGGCCTGGCCGCCCTCGTATACGGCGATGGCGACGAACTGCGCTAATTTCGCTGTCCGGCTCAGGGAAAACCCGCTGGATTCGGCGCGGAACATCGTGAGCGGGCCGAACGACCAGTGTTCGAGCCGCGCGTGCACCGGTTCGTCGGCCAGGACGACCTTCGCCGCGCCGGACCTTTCGCGCAGCGCGTGCATCAGTGCCTCGCGGCGGCCGGGCACCGGGAGTGGCTTCGTTTCGGACAAGACAGGCATGCCGGTCTCCTCGCCCCCAGGTCATTGAACCCGAATTGCCCGATCCGAAACAGGCCCGTCCTGCGCAACCACCGCCCGGCTGGGCCGGGCGGACTACTTCCCGGGCGGTATGCCCGATAGGTGGCTACGATCCCGGTGTGGATCGCCCCGCGGTGCCCTATGACGAGGGCCAGGAGGTCGTGGAGCGGCGGATCCTGAACGCCGCGGCCCACCTCATCGCCGAACGCGGGCTGCCCAAGATGAACATCGGCTCGATCTGCGCCCGCTCCGGCTACGCGCGGGTGGTCGTCTTCCAGCACTTCGGTGATCCGGAAACGGTGGCGGAGCGGCTGGTCGAGTACCTCATGGAGGAGTTCCACGAGGCATACGGCGCCGCCGTCCAGACGCGCTCCGGCGGCGGGGACGCGACACCGATGCAGATGCTGCGTTCCCTGCTGGACGTCCTGTTCCGCCTGATGCGGGACATGCCCGTGCTGTACCAGGCCTTCCTGACGCTCTGGGGCGACGCCGCGGCGGGGAACTCGGCGATCCGGCCGACGCTGACCGAGGTCGACCGCCGGTTCCGCTTCGCGATCGCCCAGACCATCTCGGCCGGCGTGGCCGACGGCTCGATCGTCGGCGTCCGCGACGCCGACTCCTACGCCTCCGCGCTGCTCGGGCAGCTGCGGGGGATCTCCATGCAGGTGCTGATCGACCCCGAGGGCATCGACCTCGGGGCCGTCCGGGCCGAGCTCGACCGTGACGTCGACCGGCTGGACGTCCGCCACGACGAGCGGCCCGGCCTCACAGGCTGAAGGCGATCGACCGCAGGATCAGCGCGCCCACGAAGACGATCGTGAACGCGAGGTCCAGCGAGATCCCGCCGAGCCGGACCGGCCGCACGACCCGGCGTACCGGCCCGAGCACCGGTTCGGTCGCCGAATACGCGAGCGTCCGCGCCCGCCGTGCCCAGGGCGGCGTGTCCGTGACCATGCCGACCCAGTCCAGGACCATCCGGCCGATCAGCACGACGATGAACAGCGTCAGCGCCAATCCCACTAGTGTTCCGATGAGACCCATGGTCCCTCACTCCCGTCGAAGCGGCTGGGATGCCGCTCTATCCGGACAACGCGGACACCCCCTCGGTAAGTGCCGCGCCGGGACGAGTTCACAGCCGACGCTCAGGTACAGCGAATCTGCCCGAAGGTGCCGACATCGCCGGGCGCGGCGGCGTCGACCAGCCCGCTCGCCCTAGCCTGGGCCGGTGAACGACGAGCAGGTGATCGTGGTCGGTGCCGGACCGGCGGGGCTGTGGCTGGCGGGCGAGCTCCAGCTGGCCGGGGTGGCCACGCTGGTGCTGGAGCGCGCGAGCGAACGCAGTCCGCATTCGAAGGCGCTGGGCATCCACCCGCGCACGCTCGAGGTCCTGGCGATGCGCGGGATGGAGAAACCGTTCCTCGCCGCGGGCGTGCCGTTGCCCGGCTGGCATTTCGGCATGCTGGAGACCCGGCTGGACTTCCGGCCGCTGCCCACGCCGTTCCCGTTCATGCTGGCGCATCCGCAGGCGCGCACCGAGGAACTGTTCGAGGAACGCGCGGCCGACCTGGGCGCGCGGATCCTGCGGGGGCACCAGGTCACCGGCCTCAGCCAGGATCAGTCCTCGGTGACCGTCGAGATCGCCGGGCCCTCGGGCGTCCACACGCGGACGGCGGATTTCGTCGTCGGCTGCGACGGCGCGGGAAGCACCGTGCGCAAGGCAGCGGGGATCGGGTTCCCCGGCACGGATGCCGCCATTTTCGGTCAGCTGGGTGATGTCGTGCTCGACGATCCGCCGCGCGAACCCGGCCGTTCCTGGTGCACCACCGAAGGCGCGCTGATCATCGCGCCGCTCCCGGGTGGACGGTTCCGCGTCACCGGCTTCGACCCGGCCAACCAGGCGCCCGGCCAGGAACTGACGCTGGGCCTGCTCAAGGACTGGGCGATCCGGGTCGCGGGCACCGACTTCGGCATGCGGGACCCGGTGTGGCTCAGCCGGTTCGGCGACGCCACCCGCCTCGCCACGACTTATCGCGAGGGCCGGGTGCTGCTCGCCGGGGACGCGGCGCACATGCACGCCCCGGCCGGCGGCGTCGGCCTCAACGCGGGGGTGCAGGACGCCATGAACCTCGGCTGGAAGCTCGCCGCCGAGGTGCGAGGGCGGGCTGCGGCGGGGCTGCTGGACAGCTACCACGCCGAACGCCACCCCGTCGGCGCCGCACTCGGCGAGCTCACCCAGGCCCAGACCGCGCTGATCACTGCCACCACGACGGCCGGTCAGGCACTGCGCACGGTGATGAACGGCTTGATCGGCTCTCAACCCGAGCTCTCGCTCAAACTCGCCGAGATGGTGTCGGCCCTCGACGTCCGCTATCCGGCGCCTCCCGACGCGCACCCCGTGACCGGTACCAGGGCGCGTGGCGGCTTCGACCTCCTGCGGGACGGCAAGCCTGTCCTGCTTTCCCGGACACCGCTGCCCGCGTTGGGCATCGAGACGCACGTCGGCGAGCTGGAGTGGCCGGATGTCACGGCGGTGATCCTCCGCCCGGACGGCCATGTGGGGTGGGCCGCCGACGCCGCCGACGCCACTGACGTCGCCGCCGCGGCACGGCAGGCCGTCAACGTGCTCTTCCACTGACCGCGCGGGAGCGCGACGGTTCGCGCTCGGTGCGGATCCGGTAAGCGGGCGGCGCCAACCTTCGGGGCATCACAACGCCACGAAGGAGTACGACGATGAACACGCTGACCGGCAAGACCGCACTGGTGACCGGTGCTTCCCGCGGGATCGGCCGGGCGATCGCCCGGCGCCTGGCCGCCGACGGCGCCGTCGTCGCGGTGCATCACGGCGGCAACGAAGCCGCGGCCAAGGACACCGTGGCGATGATCGAGGACGCCGGCGGCCGCGCCTTCGCCGTGCACGCCCGGTTCGGCACGGACGGCGCGATCGACCGGCTGGTCGAGGCGGTCGGCGCCGAGTTCGGTGACCGCGGGCTCGACATCCTGGTCAACAACGCGGGCATCCCGTCGGGCAGCTCCATCACCCAGGTGACCGCCCAGGAACTCGACGAGCTGCTGGGGAGTCAACGTCAAGACGCCGATGCTGCTGATCCAGCGCGTGCTGCCGATGCTCAACGACGGCGGCCGGATCGTCGTCGTCGGCTCGATGGCCAGCCGGATCGCGGTACAGAGCCAAATCGCTTACACCGTCACCAAAGCCGCGGTCGAGGCGCTCGCGCCGACGTTGGCCAACGAGCTCGGCCACCGCGGGATCACGGTCAACACCGTCGCCCCCGGCCCCGTGCGCACCGACATGACCGAGCACCTGTTCGCCATTCCCGAGGCGGCCGCGGTGCTCACCGCGATGACCGCGCTCGGCCGGATCGGCGAACCCGAGGACGTCGCCGACGTCGTCGGATTCCTCGCCGGGCCGGACGCCCGCTGGATCACCGGCCGCACTCTCGACGTCTCCGGCGGGACCTATCTCGGCCCGATCGCGCCGGCCTAAGTGGTTGCCATCGGAAGTCCTTCGGGGGTATTCGGCGGATCCAGGTTTCTGCTGGGCGTGCGGTCGCGAGGTCCTCGTACCGGGGTTGTACTCGGACCTTGCGGCCGTGCGTCCAGCGGGAAGCTGGGCCGTCGAGACCCCCGGAGGACTTCCGATGGTGACCACTAAGGGACCGGGCCTCGTCGCCCCGGCGAAAACGCTCGCCGGGGCGAGGAGGCCGCTGCTAGCTTGCAGCTGTGGATCTCTTCTCGCGCACTTGGACAGCGTTGCGCACGGCGGTCGCCGAACTTCCCGACGAGGCATTCGCCCAGCCGTCCGGCTGTGCCGGGTGGCTCGTGCGAGACCTCGTGTGCCACTTCGTCATCGACGCCCAGGACGTCCTGATCACGCTTGTGACCCCGTCGGAGAAAGAGCCGACCCGCGACGCCATCACCTACTGGACCGTCTCCCAGACCCTGCCGACCGGCGACGACCCGCTCGACGCGCTGATCGTCCGGCTGGCCGCCGCGTACGAGGACCCGGCGCTGCTCAAATTCCACCTCGACGACGTCGGTTCCGCCGCGGGCCGCGCCGCCGAGCTCGCCGATCCGGGCCTGCGGGTCAGCACCCAGGACCACGTGCTCACCGCGGGCGACTACCTCTCCGCGTACGTCCTCGAGTGGACGCTGCACCACCTCGACCTGATCGCGCACCTGCCGGACATGGCGCAGCCGCCCGCGGAAGGCCTCGCTCGGACGCGCCGGATGCTGGAGAAGATCGCCGGGGCCGAGTTCCCGGCGTCGTTCTCCGACACGGACGCGCTGCGCGTCGGCACCGGACGGCGTGCGCCGACCGAGGCCGAGAAGGCCGAGCTGGGTGAGCTGGCGGCGAAACTCCCGTTCGTCATCGGCTGAGTGTCCGCTTTTGACCATGGCCGGTCCTGATTTCACCTCGTCGGGCGGCCGGTGGCAGGGGAGGTTGTGCGCCATGATCTCCCGTTTCACGGCCGGGCTGGCCCTGACCGCCGTCTTGGCCGGCTGCACGACCCCAGCCGCCGCGCCGCCGTCTCCGACGAGCACCAGCGCCGCCGCCCCGGCGATCGATCCCGCGGTCGCCGGAGCCCGGCTGGAGCAGGCGAAGCACCCGGCCGGGGCGTCGAAACTGCCCAGCGGGCGAACGGACTACCGCACGCTCGCCGACGTCACCGCCGATCTCGCGGAGCTGGCCAAGGCGCGCCCGGACATCGTCCGCCCGCTGACGTTGCCGTCGCGCACGGTGCTCGGGAACCCGGTGACCGGCGTCGAGATCACGCACGACGCCGGTGCCGCCGACGGGAAGCCGGCGTTCCTGCTCACCGGCGCGCACCACGCGAACGAATGGCCGACCGTCGACGTCAGCGTGGAGTTCGCCACCGAGCTGGCCGAAAAGGACGGTCGCGATCCGCGCGTGACGGCGTTGCTGGACAAGGTCCGCGTGATCGTCGTCCCCGTGGTCAATCCCGACGGCTACGACATCTCCCGCGGCGGCGCCGTCGCGGACAAACGCCGTAACTGCGCGGGCAGCACCACCCGTGAGCAATGCGTCTCCGCGCCGGACGTCGGCGTCGACCTTAACCGCAACTACGCCGTCCACTGGGGTGGCCCGGGTTCGAGCGGCGACCCGCACGCGGATGACTACCGCGGGCCCTCGCCGTTCTCCGAGCCCGAGACCCGGAACATCCGGGATCTGGTGTCCTCACGGCAAATCACGGTCCTGGTGAGCCTGCACACGCACGCCGCGCTGAACCTGCGCCCGCCCGGCCAACTGTCCACACCGGACACTCCCGACGAGACCGCCTACGCCGCGCTCGGCCAGTCGACGGCCGAGGCGAACGGCTACCGCAGCGTCCGCAGCCGCGACCTGTACGAAACGAGCGGCAGCACGAGCGAGTGGTCGTATCACACGACCGGTGGCTTCGGCTTCGAAACCGAGCTGGGCGGTGACGACTCCCACGACCCGTTCCAGCGCGGGGTGATCGACCAATACCTCGGCACGGACCCGTTCCTCCGCGCCGACGGCGGCACGCGCGAATCGCTCCTGCGTGACGCCGAAGCGGCGGGGGATCGCAAGCTGCACTCGGTCCTCACCGGCACGGCGCCGCCGGGGACGACGCTGACCCTGACGAAACAGGACCTGCACTCGTCGATGACCGCGCCGGGACCGTTCAGCTGGGACGTCAACCCGTCGGTCCGGCCGGGTCTCGACGGCAAGGTGGTGGCGGAGGACTGGACGCTTCAGTGCGCCGGTCCGGACGGCAAGGTGCGGCAGGAGCTGCGGATCCGCCTGGCCCGGGGCAAAAGCCGGGCCGTCGACCTCGGAGCGTGTGCCGGATAGGACGGCTGTCGGCGGACGTCGTCGGCTGGCGCTGCTTCGACCTCTGCCGGCAAGGCGCGGGCTGTGGTCCGGTCCGACGACTCGGACCCGGCTGAAGTGGCGGCGCTCCGCGGCGGCCGCTCGGATCACGGCAACCAATTCTTACGCAATACGATGCAGAGCCGACAGAAACTCACTGCCGTAACGGAGTGGCGATCTGGCCGACATCTTCACCGTGGCCGAACTTGATATCGCCCAGGAGACCGCAGACGTCGCCAACCAGGTCTTCGAGAGCCAGGAGTTCAAGCACTACCAGGCATACCGTGACGTTATCGTCTCGCGACTGCTGGCTGACCACCTGGACGCCATCCGGACGCATACCGCGGCGGACCGGTCCGCCGTCGAAGAATCCCGCAGGCGCTTTGCCCGATTCAGAACGCGGTTCATCGCGACTGCATTCGTGCCGATTTGTGCGATCGTAGCGCTTGCCGCCATTGGTGTTTTCAGAAACCCTGCCGAGATGGGCTACTGGAATAATCTCTTGGGCGTTTTGGCAGTTTGCTTCATGGGGGGCTATATGTTCTGGGGGCCGCTGGCAAAGCCAGAAGGGGCGCCCTCTGTCCGGATTGCGACTGGTGCCCTGGATCGATCGATGATCGCGGCTGTCAAATCGGCAATTTCCACGTCGATCAACACTGAGCTGGGGTCGACCGGAGTGGTTGCGTTCCCCGCGTATGCGCCACGGCTTGTTGAATTGGACGTCGCTCAGATCCGGCAGTCGACGACGACCTCGTACATCAAGGCGTTCATCCTCGAACACGAGTCGTCCGCGATCGGCCTCGCGGGAACTCGAGGTTCGGGGAAGTCGACCGTGATGCGGGCTTTGAAGGTAGACCCGGATGTGGATGGTCCGGTGGTCATCGTGCCCTCACCTGTGCGCTACGACCCGGGTGAGTTCATCCGGCTGCTGCTCACCCAGATAGCCAAGGCCGTGGTCGGCACGCCAGACCGTCGCTTGGTTGCTCGGATCGGCAACTCCATCGATCGGATCGATGGACGCCTCCTGACCATCGCCATGCTCGTGGGTGTTGGCATGCTCGCGCTGCCGTTGACGGCAAAGGCGATCTCTGTTCCGCCGATTTTCGACTCGACACTTGCCAGGATTGTCGCTCTGTCGATTGTCGCTGTCGCGGGCGTAGCCCAAGCTGTGAAGGTCACGCTCCGGGCAAGGGCCGGTTCCTCGCTGGACGTCCGCAGGGCTCGGGAATTGCTGCGCGAGGTGAAGTGGGAGACCGAGCACGGGACAACGGCCAAGACCACGGTGAAGGTCAACTCGCTGGCCGAGATGGGTGGCGAGCGCAGTCTGAAACTGAAAAGCCGCAGCATGGGCCACGCGGAACTGGTCACCGCGCTGCGTGAGTTACTGGAGCTCTTCGCCAACCGCGAGGATCGCGCGCGAATGGTTGTCTGCGTCGACGAGTTGGACAAGATCAGCGACCCGGATCAGCTCATCGTGATCGTCAACGAGTTGAAGGACCTCTTCCACACCCAAAAGGTGCACTTTCTCGTGACCGTCTCCACCGACGCTCTGGACTCGTTCGAACGTCGTGGCCTCGCCGGTCGCGACGCGTTCGACTCGGCTTTCGACGCGGTGGTCCACACGCGCTGGCTGACTCTCGATGAGTCGGTCGAAGTGGTGAGCGCCCGTGCACCGGGGTTCCCGCCGATGGTGGCAATGTTCTGCCATGCCTGGTCAGGGGGCTTGCCCCGAGACCTTCTGCGGGCTGCCCGTACCGCAGTTGAACTTCAGCGCCGGGATACCGAGAAGCCGCTCAGCATCGAGACGATCGTCGCCGAGCTGGTATTCGAGGACCTCGGCGGCGCCGCCCGCGCGATGATGCGCGGCCTGGCTGCGGACGACAAGCAGGTTGACGGTCTCTGGACCCTGCAACAGGCCTTGGAAGCAGCCTTACCGGGAGAACGGGCGACAACGTGCGGCTTGCAGGAAACCGTCGATACATTGAGCTTCGACGATCCGATTCTGCAAGCGTTGCATGCCAAAGTTCGACTCGGGCTGTCGCTCCTGCGAATCGCGCAAGCCGCCACATCGATGCCCAACTACTGGGTCGAGGACGGAACAGCGATTCGCAACCTGCGGCGCACCGCGACACGGCACGCCGACGCCATGAGGCAGCTCGGCGAGCCGGCCCCGGTCCGCGAGGACGCAGTACGGAAAGCCACTGGGCAGTTCGACCCAGCCGTCTTGGTGCCGCCGCCGGACACTGGACCCTCGGGTAAACCGGCCCATTAGTAGTCGGACCGCCGATGGAGTCGTCCGAGTGACGCCGGGACAAGTCATTGCTCGTCCGACCTAGTTCTTGCTCGCTCAAGCAATACGCGCTATGGTTTGCTCATGCCAGCAAAAAGCAGCTCGGACAAGCAGGGTGGCCGGACGTTCATCGAGTCGGCCCGCCGGGCGCAGATCGTGGACGCGGCGATCGAGGTGATCGCCGAGCAGGGGTACGCCGGGGCGAGTTTCGCCAAGATCGCCAAGCAGGCCGGGCTGAGCAGCACCGGCATGATCTCGTACCACTTCAAGGGCAAGGACGACCTGATCCGCGAGGTCGTCGCCGAGGTGATGCGGGTGTCCGGCGAGTTCCTGGTGGCCAAGATGGACACCGAGTCGAGCGTCATGGCGCGGCTGCGGATCTACATCACCACCCGTCTCGCGCTGCTCGACGAATACCCGAGGCACCAGCGTGCCCTGCTGGCGATCGTGAACGCGGTCCAGAACGAGGACCCGGAGCTGCGGGGTCTCGCCCCCGCCATGGCGGCGCTCGCCGCCGAGCAGGAGGAGCGGATCCGGCTGGGGCAGCGACTGGGTGAATTCCGCGAGTTCGACCCGCGAGTCCTCGTGCTCGCGGTCAACGGAGCCCTCAACGAGGCCACCGCCAGGGCGGCGGCCGACCCGGATTTCGACACGGCGGCCTGCGGCCGCGAACTGGCCGATCTCTTCTACGAAGCCGCGAGGAAGCGATGACCGGCCCCCACCCCCAAGACGACGAAAAGGACGCGACGATGACTGTGGAAACCATGCCCGTGGAACGGACCCGGCAGGAGAAGACCGCCGCGCTGCGCAAGCACCTGGTGGTGCAGCTGCTGCTCGAACTGGTGCTGCCGCTGGGCGGCTACTACGGCCTGCGCGCCGCGGGCGTCAACGAGTGGCTTTCGCTGGTGGCAGGCACCCTGCTCGCCGTGCCGATGATCGCTTACACGCTGGTCAAGCAGCGCCGGGTCGATCCGCTCTCGCTGTTCACGCTGAGCCTGGTCGTGCTCGGCGCGCTCACCTCCGCGGTGACCGGCGACCCGCGGCTGCTGCTGGTCCGGGACAGCTGGATCTTCGGCGCGCTCGGGCTGTGGGTGCTCGGTTCGCTGCTGACGCAGCAGCCGTTCATGCGCTCGATCGCCCGCACGATCGTCACGGTGAAGATCGGCATCGAAGGGCACCGGCAGTGGGACGCCCGCTGGGACACCGAACCGGCCTTCCGCAAGCACCTGCGGGTGGTGACCCTGGTGTGGGGCCTGGGCTTCACGCTCGACGCGGGCGTCCGCGTGATCCTCGCCTACACGCTGCCGATCGACGCGGTCCCGCTGGTCAGCACCCTGCAGTGGCTGGTCGTCCTCGGTGGCCTGATCTCCTTCCACGTCCGGTACATCACCAAGCACGGGCTGAAGGTCTGAGCATGGACGCCGACGTCGTCGTGGTGGGCGCCGGGCCGACCGGCCTGGCGCTCGCCAACGAACTGGATCTCGCCGGGGCGAGCGTCATCATCGTCGACCGGCTGCCCGAGCGGCACCCGCAGTCGAAGGCGCTGAACCTCCAGCCGCGCACGGCCGAACTGCTCCACGCGCGGGGCTGGCTGGCCCCGATCGCCGACCTGGCCATCACCCATGTTCCCGGCGGGCATTTCGCCGGGCTGCCGTTGGACTACTCGGTCTTCGACACCCGGTTTCCTTACCAGGTGGGCATTCCGCAGGGCCGGGTCGAAGAAGCGCTGGAAGCCCGGCTCGCCGGGGCTGGCATCCCGGTGTCGCGGGGCACCGAACTGCTCGCGCTGCGGCAAGACGCCGACGGCGTCGACCTCACGATGAAGGACGCCGCGGGCGAACGGACGCTGCGCGCGGCGTACGCGGTCGGTGCCGACGGGGGACGCAGCCGGGTACGCAAGGAGCTGGGTGTCGATTTTCCCGGCCGGGACGGGCGGATCTCGATGGTCGTCGCCGACGTCGAGCTGGCCGAGGACCCCAGCCTGCCGACGGAATGGCGGTTGCCCGGCGCCACGCGCGACCAGCCGGGATATCTCCTTCCCTTGTCAGGAAACATTTTCCGCTTCCTGTTCGGCGGACCGGAACAGCAGCAGCTCAGTCGCGACGCACCGGTCACGGAAGAGGAGGTGCGCGTCGCGCTGCACCGATCGCGCGGGGACGCGGCGAAACTGCTTCGCCTCTACCACGCCTCACGGTTCACCGACGCGTCGCGGCAGGCTGAGCAGTACCGGACGGGCCGGGTGTTCCTCGCCGGGGACGCCGCGCACATCCACTTCCCGGCCGGCGGCCAGGGCCTGAACCTCGGCGTGCAGGACGCGTTCAACCTCGGCTGGAAGCTGGGCGCGACGGTCGCGGGCTGGGCGCCCGACGGCCTGCTCGACACCTATCACGCCGAGCGGCATCCGGTGGCCGCGCGGGTCCTGCAGAACACGCGCGCCCAGGGCGTGCTGATGGTGCCGGACCCGGACGTCCTCGCGCTGCGGGCGATCGCCGCCGAACTCGCCGCCACCCCGGACGGGAACCGGCTGCTCGCGGGCATGGTGTCCGGCCTGGACATCCGCTACCCGATCCCGGACAGCCCCCGCCATCCGCTGCTGGGCGCCCGGCTGGATGTCGAACTGCGGTCCGCGCGCGGCCTGCTGCTCGGCGGCACGGCCGGGATCGCCAACGGCTGGCGGCACCGCGTCGACCACACCCCCGGCGACCCCGCCGAAGTCCGGCTCGTCCGGCCGGATGGCTACGTCTGCTTCACCGGAACACCGGACGGGCTCGGCGACGCGCTGACCCGATGGTTCGGCAAGGGCCAAGCCATCCCCTGAGCGTTTCGAGGCCCGTGAATGGCTTGGCCATAGGCATGAAAAACGCCGCTCGCGTCACGAGCGGCGTTACGTCGCCTCCCGCAGTGGTCTGCGGGAAGGTTGATCTGGGTGCCCTTGGCAGGATTCGAACCTGCGACACCTGCCTCCGGAGGGCAGTGCTCTATCCCCTGAGCTACAAGGGCGCATCGCTGCGCGACTCGGCAAGCTTAGCGCACCGGCACCCGCGCCCCTGCGGGCAGGGTCGGCTGGCGCGTCGAACCTGGTTGATCGACTTGCGGCGGTCTCGCTAGCGTGGGAAGCCCACCGTGAAGGAGCTGTCGTGGCCGAGCCGTTCCAGGTGCGTGTGACCGATGCCGAGATCGCCGAGCTGCGGGATCGGCTGGGCCGGACGCGCTGGCCGGAGGCGGAGACCGTCGGCGACTGGTCGCAGGGCGTGCCGTTGGCTTACCACCGGGAGCTGTGCCGGGAGTGGGCGGAGGACTACGACTTCGGGCTCGCCGCGCGGGTCAACGCTTTCCCGCAGTTCCGGGACACCTTCGACGGCCTCGGCGTGCACTACCTGCACGTCCGCTCGCCCGAGCCGGACGCGCTGCCGCTCGTGCTGACCCACGGCTGGCCGGGGTCGGTCGTGGAGTTCCTCGACGTGCTTGAGCCGCTGAGCGATCCGCGGGCGCACGGTGGTGACCCGGCGGACGCCTTCCACGTCGTCGCGCCGTCGTTGCCGGGGTTCGGGTGGAGCGACAAGCCGTCACGGACCGGCTGGAGCCTGCGGCGGATCGCGACGGCCTGGAACGAACTGATGCTTTCGCTCGGCTACGAGCGCTACGGCGCGCAGGGCGGCGACTGGGGTTCCGCGGTGACGAACACGCTCGCCGCGGTCGTGCCGGAGCGCCTCGCCGGGGTGCACGTGAACCTCGTGACCGTGCCCCAGGCCGACGGCGCCTTCGCCGATCTCACGCCGGAGGAGCGCAGCGCGGCCGAGGAGCTCGCCGAGTTCCGCAAGACCGGGAGCGGTTACGCCGTCCAGCAGGCGACGCGGCCGCAGACCCTCGGCTACGGCCTCACCGACTCACCGGCCGGGCAGGCCGCGTGGATCGTCGAGAAGTTCCAAGCCTGGACCGACAACAAGGGCGTGGCCGAGGACGCGCTGTCCCGGCGGCAGATCCTCGACGCGATTTCGGCGTACTGGTTCACCGCCTCGGCGACGTCGTCCGCGCGGATCTACTGGGAGAACACCTTGCGCGACACGACCGAGGTGACCGTGCCGTCCGGCGTCTCGATCTTCCCTCGCGAGGTCGTTCGGCCCTCGCAGCGCCAGGCCGAGCTGCGCTACACCGACCTGCGCTGGTACGGGCAGCCCGCGAGCGGCGGCCACTTCGCCGCGCTCGAGCAGCCGGAGCTGTTCGTCGACGAGCTGCGCGGGTTCTTCCGCTTGGTGCGTTAGGCCGCCCGACGCACTCTTTACCGCGGAGGGCGCATTCAGCGCAGCCAGGCCGTGGTGAGCCGCTGGACCGCCGAGCCGTCCTGGTCGGCGAGCTTGGTGCCGGTGAATTCCTCGGCCCACTTGGACGTCTGGAGCCGGAAGGCGGGTTCGGGCGCGGTCATGGCGTGCAGGACGACCTCGGCGACCTCTGCCGGCGTCTGGGCGCCCGAGAACGACTGGCTGGTGCGGCCGACGTAGGAGCGCAGCGAGTCCGCGTACGGCCCGGCGGCGGTGAAGATCTGCTCGGGGTCGACCCCGATGTTCGCGACGAACTCGGTGGCGACCGCGCCGGGCTCGATGACGCTGACCGTGACGCCCTGGGCCTTCGCGACCGGCGCGAGGCTTTCCATCATCCCTTCGACGGCGAACTTCGCGGCGCAGTAGGCCTCGTTGAAGGGCTGCCCGACCACCCCGCCGACGCTGGTGATCGTGATCAGCCGCCCGCCGCTGGCGCGCAGCGCCGGCATCGCGGCCTTCGTCGCCTGGACGACGCCGAAGAAGTTGACCTCCATGGTCGCGCGGACCTCGTCGACCGACTCCTGCTCGATGGTGCCGATGTGGCCCGCGCCGGCGTTGTTGACCAGGACGTCGAGCCGGCCGTAGTCGGTCAGCACGCCCTCGAACGCGGCGGTTACCGACGCGGCGTCGGTGACGTCGAGCGCGCGGATGTCGAGCTCCACCCCGGCCGCGGCGGCGGCTTCGCGCAGCTTGTCCGCGCGAGTCAGGTCCCGCAGCGTGGCGACGGTGCGGAAGCCCGCCTGGGCGGCCTGGACCGCCGCCGCGAGGCCGATGCCGGAGGACGTGCCGGTGATCAGGGCGACCCGGTCGTTGCTCATCTGAGGACCCTTTCAGGTGGTTCATCGGGATGATGGTTCATGTAGTGAACAAAAATGACTATAGCCATGGATGGTTAAGGTAGTCAACTATTCGGTTAGACTCGGGCGCATGGCTTCCGATCCGGTCACCGATGACGTCGTCGCCCTGCTCGCGC
This sequence comes from uncultured Actinomycetota bacterium, assembly GCA_963762765.1. GTDB lineage: Bacteria > Actinomycetota > Actinomycetes > Mycobacteriales > Pseudonocardiaceae > Amycolatopsis. The sequence goes on along the minus strand of CAVXMR010000040.1, from coordinate 139,977 downwards.
AGATCGTCGACCGGTTCGTCACGTCGTACGAGTCGGCGGCCGCCGCGCAGGGCCTGACCACGGTCCAGGCGAAGGTGCTCGGCGCGCTCGAGGAGCCGCTGCCGATGCACCGGATCGCCGACAAGCTGAAGTCCGAACGCTCCAACGTGACGGGAATCATCGACCGGCTCGAAGCGCGTGGTCTGGTGGAGCGCCGTCCCGCCGAGCATGACCGGCGGGTCAAGAACATCGCGGCCACCGACCAGGGGCGTGAGCTGGCCAGGAACTTCCAGTCCGCACTGGGTTTCGCGGCCGAACCGCTGGCCGCGCTGGGCCCCGGCGACCGCGTCCGGCTGCGTGATCTGCTGGCTCGCCTGGTCGACGCCGAAGCGTAGTCGTCCCGCCCGCCGAGATTGCTCGGCTGGAGGATGGGGTAGCCCCGATCTGCTCGGTACCGTGAACTTAGGCTTACCTGTATTGCACATATGCGCATCTCACTATATGTTCACGGCGGAACGAGCGGACGGGAGGCGAGATGGGACAGGGACACGGCCACAGTCACGGGCACGCGGTGGCGCCGGCGAGCGCGTCCGGGCGGTACACCCGCAGCCTGACCATCGCGCTGGGTATCGGCGCCGGCTTCATGGTGCTGGAGTTCGTCGTCGGGTTCGCCACCGGATCGCTGGCACTGATTTCCGACGCGGCCCACATGTTCACCGACGTCCTGGGCGTCGGCATGGCGCTGGCCGCGATCATGCTGGCCCGCCGCAGCGGCCCGACGGTCAGCCGCACGTTCGGCATGTACCGGGCCGAGGTGCTGGCCGCGCTGGCCAACGCGGTGCTGCTCTTCGGCGTCGCGGGGTACGTCCTGTTCGAGGCGGTCGGCCGGATCAGCGACCCGCCCGCGGTGCCCGGCCTGCCGGTGATCCTGGCGGCGACGGCGGGTCTCGCGGCCAACATCGTCTCGTTCGCGATCCTGCGGTCCGGTGCCAAGGAGAGCCTGAACGTCCGCGGCGCGTACCTCGAGGTGCTGGCCGACCTGATCGGCTCGGTCGGGGTACTGGTCAGCGGCGCGGTGACGCTCCTGACCGGCTGGCGCTACGCGGACCCGATCATCGGTGTCGCGATCGGCCTCTTCGTCCTCCCGCGCACCTGGACGCTGGCCCGCCGCGCGCTGCGGATCCTGTTCCAGCACGCCCCGCAGGGTGTCGACGTCGGCGCGATCAGCACGGAACTGGCCGCGCTCCCCGGCGTCGCCGACGTCCACGACCTGCACGTCTGGACGCTCACCTCGGGCATGGAGGTCGCCTCCGCACACCTGACGCTGGCGCCGCCCGCGCAGCAGTCGGACGTGCTCACCGAGGCGCAGAACCTGCTCTCGACGCGCTACGCGATCGAGCACGCGACGCTGCAGGTGGAGGCCCCGGACTGCGCGGCCCGCTGCCAAGAACTCTCCTGGTGAGGCTGAGCCCCTAAGTGGTTGCCATCGGAAGTCCTTCGGGGGAGAACTTCCGATGGTGACCACTAAGCCGTGAAGGCCCCCTTACCGGCTCTCACAGCTGGTAAGGGGGCCTTCACGGCTCATCAGGAGCGCGACGTCAGCAGGGTGCGCCGTTCGCGTAGCGCAGGTAGTTCGAGTGGATCCACACGTTGGCCTGGCCACCCCAGAGATTGCCCTTGCGCCAGTAGCCGGAGACCTGGGTAAGGAACAGGCCCTGGCCCTGACCGACCCACACCACGATGTTGCGGTTGGGATAGTCGTAAGCGGGGACGCCGACAGTCGTCACGAAGCAGTCGGTCAGCGGGCGGTCGGGTGCGACCGCCGCGGCGGCGGCGGCCGACGTGCCTGCCGTGGTCGCCGCCAGCGCCAGCACGGCACCGGCGACCATCCGCTTCACTCGCTTCTTTGTCTCCAAAGGAATTCCTCCAGATCGCATTCATCATTCGAGGGAACGGATCAGAGCACGTCGAATTCGACCGACGAGAAATCGGCCGCATTGATGACGCGTGAAAGCGCAGGAGTGTGCACGAACGTGGTGCCGGGCTCACCGGCCGTCGTGCTGGAGGGCTCAGGCCGACGTGCGGCCCCGCCGATCGTGAGACTGATAAGTCCACCCGCACACGAATTTCACGATCCCCCCTGAAATGCCCGCCACGACTTCCCCGCCCCGCCGAATATGACGGAGCCCCCTGTTCGTCGCCCTTTCGGACACCACGAAGCTATCGGTTATCCGCCGCCGGTCATATCGGCCAATAAGGTGAAGCGGATCATGAAGCGGGCAGTGGCTGGGCCGCTCGCGCGATCAGCATGTCCCGTATCTGGTTCATTTCGGCCTGCTGCGAAACCAGGATGCTGTTGGTCAGCGCCTTCAACGCGGGCAGCGACGTATGGGCTTGCGCGTACCACGCCATCCCGGCGCCGCCCTGATGGTGCCGGAGCATCAGCTGCAGGAAGTAGACGTCCAGCTGCCGGCCGGAAAGCGACCGGAACTTCGCGAGCTCCGCGTCGGTAGCCATGCCCGGCATGGTGACTCCGGACGCCGGAGACGCCGTCGGCATCGACATGCCCGGCATCGCGGCCATCGGCTCGGTCATCCAGGTCATGTACGCGCCGATCGCCTGCTCGGGCTGGTCCCAGAGCATGAGCCAGCCCTTCATCCGGCCGACCTGCTCGAGCTGGGTGCGCTCGATGTCGAAGGCGAGCGCCTGGATCAGCGGGTCGGTGGAGTGGTCGCGGGCCCAGCCCGCCATGGTGACCGCCTGCAGGTGGTGCACCGACATGTCCTGCGAGAAGCCGACCTCGACGGACCCGGCCCCTGGAGTGGCGACCGGGTCGGCGTCGACGAGCCGGGTCAGGAACATGCCTACGGTCGCGCCGATCAGCAGGATCGCGAGCGCGGCCCCGCCGATGATCACCCAGCGGGACCACGCCGGAGCCCGCTGCTCGGACTCCGGCTCGTCGGTCAGGACCTCGGAAACTTCCGAAGGCTCAGCGGCTTCGGAACTCATTTGCTCGCGGGGGGAGCGGTCGAAGCGCCGGGCGCCGCCGGCGGCTGGCTCATGCCACCAGCCGACTGGTCGGGCTGGGTGCCGGCGCTGCCCTTGTAGTCCATCGGCTTCGCGTCCGGGCCCGGCTTGCTCGCGTCGAACGGGGGCGGATTGTCCGGGTCGAAGCCGGTCGCGGTGTCACAGCTGGCACCGACCTCCGGGTAGGTGTTCGGGTTGCTGCGCAGGGCCGCGATGAACTCGTCGACGCGCGCGTCGTCGGCGCTGTCCAGCTTCAGCTGGTGGCCCCACGACTGCAGTGAGATCGGCTTGTCGAGGCCGGGGTAGGGCGACATCAAGGTGTAGGGCTTGCCCTGCACCCGGACCTTGAGCAGGTTCAGCGCGTCCCCGGTGACCTGCTGGGGGTTGTAGGCGATCCAGACGGAGCCGTGCTCGAGCGTGTGGACCATGTTCTCGGTGCGCACCGGGTTCGGGTAGACGACGCCGGTGCAGGTGGCCCAGACGTCGTCGTGCGGGCCGCCGAAGGGCGGGCTGTGGTCGTAGGCCACCCGCTCGGTCGCCCGGACGTGCGCGCCCTGGGCGTAGTTGGCGGTCACCACGCCGGGGATGTCCTTGGAGGGGTCCGGGCGGGAAGCGGAGGGGGCGAACGAAGCGGCGGCCGCCTCGCGGTCGGCCTGGTCACGCTTCGGGGCGGACTTGACCATGTAATAGGTGATCACCGAGGCGAGCAGCGCGACGATGCCGACGACCGCGATGATCGTGCCCCACGGCGTGCCCTTCTTGCCTACGACGGAACTGCCCCGGGCCGCCTTGACCGAGCCCTTCGGCGTCCCCTTCTTCCTCGTTGTCCCGTTCGCCATGGCTCCCGCGTTCTCCCTCTGGTGGCTGCGGACGGATTCCCGCCCGGGCCAGTGTAGAGACCGGCCGTCTGATCACGGTTAACACCTCACGCGATCCTGGTCGAGACCGGCCGAAGCGCGCGACCTGGGCACACCTAGAATTCGGCAGGTGACTCCCGCCGCTCTCGCCGACCTGGTCCGCAGCTCCGCCGTGCAGGTACTGACCGCACGCGGCCTCGACACCGCCGTGCTCCCCGAGCACGTCACCATCGAGCGCCCGCGCAACCCCGAGCACGGCGACTACGCGACCAACCTGGCCCTGCAGGTGGCCAAGAAGGCGGGCCTGCAGCCGCGCGAATTCGCCCAGGCGCTGGCCGACGCGGTGGCCGCGGACGCGGGGGTCGACGCCGCCGAGGTCGCCGGGCCCGGCTTCCTCAACTTCCGGCTCGCCGCCGACGCGCAGGGCGAGGTCGTCCGCCAGGTGCTCGAGGCCGGTGCCGCCTTCGGCCGCGGTGACCTGCTCGCCGGGATCCGGATCAACCTCGAGTTCGTCTCCGCCAACCCGACCGGCCCGATCCACCTCGGTGGCACGCGCTGGGCCGCGGTCGGCGACGCGCTGGGCCGGGTGCTGGGCGCGCAGGGCGCCGACGTCACCCGCGAGTACTACTTCAACGACGCCGGCGCGCAGATCGACCGGTTCGTCCGGTCCCTGATCGCCGCCGCGAAGGGCGATCCCGCCCCGGAGGACGGCTACGCGGGCGCGTACATCTCCGACATCGCCGCCGAGGTGATCAAGGCCGAGCCGAACGCGCTGTCGCTGCCCGAGGACGAGCGGCACGAGACCTTCCGCCGGGTCGGCATCGAGCTGATGTTCAGCCAGATCAAGCAGAGCCTGCACGACTTCGGCACCGACTTCGACGTCTACTTCCACGAGAACTCGCTGCACGAGTCCGGCGCGGTCGAGCAGGCCGTCCAGCAGCTGAAGGACTCCGGGAACCTGTACTTCGAAGACGGCGCCTGGTGGCTGCGCTCGAAGGAGTACGGCGACGACAAGGACCGCGTCGTCATCAAGCAGGACGGCAACCCGGCCTACATCGCCGGCGACCTGGCCTACTTCAAGGACAAGCGCAACCGCGGGTTCGACCTGTGCATCTACATGCTCGGCGCGGACCACCACGGCTACATCGCCCGGCTCAAGGCGGCCGCGGCGGCCTTCGGCGACGACCCGGGCACCGTCGAGGTCCTCATCGGGCAGATGGTGAACCTGGTCGCCGACGGCAAGCCGGTGCGGATGTCCAAGCGCGCGGGCACCGTGATCACCATGGAGGACCTGGTCGAGGCCGTCGGGGTGGACCCGGCCCGCTACGAGCTGATCCGCTACTCCGTGGACTCCACTTTGGACGTCGACCTGGACTTGCTTCGCAAGCACTCCAACGACAATCCCGTCTATTACGTCCAGTACGCGCACGCGCGGCTGGCGTTCCCTGCAGCGTAACGCCGCCGATCTCGGGCTGAAGTCCGCGATCCTCGGACGTCAATTTCGGACTGCTCACGCTTCCGGCCGAGGGCGACCTGATCCGCACGCATTGGCGAATATCCCGGCGACCGTGCGCCGGGCGGCCGAAATGCGTGAGCCGCACCGCGTCGCGCGCTATCTCGAGGAGCTGGCGGGAGCGCTGCACAAGTTCTACGCCGTGCGCGAAGCCCGGGTGCTCCCGCATGGGCGACGAAGAGGCGACCCAGCTCACTTCGCCCGGCTCGCGCTGTGCGAGGCGGCTCGCCAGGTGCTCGCGAACGGCCTCGCGCTGCTCGGTGTCACTGCTCCGGAACGGATGTAAAGAATGGCGCACCCCGCGGGCCCACGGCACGCCGACGTCTACCCCCACGCCGACGCCTCCGGTTTCCCGCCGGCCAGCGCCGAGGCACTCGACCAGCTCTTCCCGAAGGTGTGGCCCCGCAACACCTTCCGCGCCGCCGACGGCGTCGTGCGGATCGCCGGGGTCGACGTCCGCCAGCTCGCCGAGCAGCACGGCACGCCGCTGTTCGTGGTCGACGAAGCCGACTTCAAGTCGCGCTGCGCCGACTACGCGGAGGCCTTCGACGACCCCTCGCTCGTGCACTACGCGTCCAAGGCGTTCCTCTCCATCGAGATCGCCCGGTGGGTGGCCGAGCAGGGGCTGAGCCTGGACGTCTGCAGCGGCGGCGAGCTGGCCGTCGCGCAGCGCGCGAACTTCCCCGCCGAGCGGATCACGTTCCACGGCAACAACAAGTCGGTCGCCGAGCTGGAGGCCGCTGTCGAGGCCGGGGTCGGCACGGTGGTCGTCGACTCCTACTACGAGATCGCGCGCCTGGCCGAGGTGGCCGCGCGCCACGACGTCGTGCAGGCGGTGCTGGTCCGGGTCACGGTCGGCGTCGAGGCGCACACCCACGAGTTCATCGCGACCGCGCACGAGGACCAGAAGTTCGGTTTCTCACTCGCCTCCGGGGACGCCGCCGAGGCGGTGCGCCGGGTGCTCAACGCGCGCTCGCTCAAGATCGTCGGCCTGCACAGCCACATCGGCTCGCAGATCTTCGACGCCGACGGCTTCGAGGTCGCCGCGCGCCGGGTCGTCGGCCTGCTCGCCGACCTCGCGAAGGAGCACGGCCCCGAGCTGCTCGACCAGCTGGACCTGGTCGACCTCGGCGGTGGCTTCGGCATCGCGTACACCGACAAGGACAACCCGCCGCCGCCCGCGCAGATGATCACGCAGATCCGCGAGATCGTCCGCAAGGAATGCGCGTACGCCGGGCTGCCGGTGCCGCGGATCGCGGGTGAGCCGGGGCGCGCCATCGCCGGTCCGGGCACGGTCACGCTGTACGAGGTCGGCACGATCAAGGACGTCTCGCTCGGGGACGACATCTCCCGCCGGTACGTCAGCGTGGACGGCGGGATGAGCGACAACATCCGCACCGCGCTCTACGACGCGGTGTACGACGTCCGCCTGGTTTCCCGGTCCGCGGCGGACAACGAAGAGCCGGTGAAGGCCGTGCTGTCCCGGGTCGTGGGAAAACACTGTGAGTCCGGCGACATCGTCGTACGAGACTGCTGGCTGCCGGACACGCTGGCACCCGGCGACCTGCTGGCGGTGGCGGCGACCGGGGCGTACTGCTACTCGATGGCCAGCAGTTACAACCGGCAGCCGCGGCCCGCGGTGGTCGCGGTCCGTAACGGCGGCGCCCGGGTGCTGCTGCGGCGGGAGACGACGGACGACTTGCTGCGCCTGGAGGTTTGAGCACACGTGTCTAATGTGGACGGACAGGCTGTCAGGGTCGCCCTGCTCGGCTGTGGAACGGTGGGCAGCCAGGTCGCCCGCCTGCTCACCGAGCAGGCGGACGAGCTGGCCGCGCGGGCCGGTGCCCCGGTCGAGCTGGCCGGGATCGCGGTCCGCCGCCCGGACAAGCACCCCGAGCTGCCGCCGGAGCTGCTGACCGCGGACGTGGAGAAGCTGGTCACCTCCGACGACGTGGACGTCGTGGTGGAGCTCGTCGGCGGGATCGAGCCGGTGCGCGGCTGGCTGCTGGCGGCGCTGGCCGCCGGGAAGTCCGTGGTCACCGCGAACAAGGCGCTGCTGGCCGAGCACTCGGCGGACCTGTTCGAGGCGGCCGACGCCTCCGGTGCCGACCTCTACTTCGAAGCCGCTGTCGCGGGCGCCATCCCGCTACTGCGGCCGCTGCGCGAATCCCTGGCCGGGGACCGGATCACCCGCGTGATGGGGATCGTCAACGGCACCACCAACTACATCCTTTCGGCGATGGACTCGACGGGCGCGGGCTACGCCGAGACGCTCGACGAGGCCAGCCGCCTCGGGTACGCCGAGGCCGACCCGACCGCTGACGTCGACGGCTACGACGCCGCGTCGAAGGCCGCGATCCTGGCCTCGCTGGCCTTCCACACCCGGGTGACCGCGGCCGACGTGCACCGTGAGGGCATCGCCGACGTCACCGCCGCCGACCTGGCCGCGGCCCGGATCCTCGGCCGCACGGTCAAGCTCCTGGCGATCTGCGAGCGGGTGATCGACGATGCCGGCGTCGAGTCCGTCTCGGCGCGCGTGCACCCGGTGATGATCCCCCGGAGCCACCAGCTGGCCGGGGTCGGCGGCGCGTTCAACGCCGTCTACGTCGAGGCCGACGCGGCCGGCGAGCTGATGTTCTACGGCCAGGGCGCCGGGGGCGCACCGACGGCCAGCGCGGTGCTCGGCGACCTCGTCGCGGTGGCGCGCAACCGGGTGGCCGGCGGGCGCGGGCCGCGCGAGTCGGCGCACGCCGGGCTGCCCGCCCGGCCGATGGGGCAGACCCCGACCCGTTACCACGTAAGCCTTTCCGTCGCCGACCGCGCGGGTGTGCTCGCGCAGGTGGCGCAGGCGTTCGCGGCGCACGGGGTCAGCATCGCCGCGGTCCGCCAGAGCGACGCGCACGACCGCGCGAGCCTGGTCGTGGTGACGCACCTGGCCCCCGACGCGGCGTTGCAGTCCACTGTGGACGACATCGCGAAACTGGACGTGGTGCACGAAGTCGTGAGCGTGATGCGCGTGGAAGGCGAAGACGAGTGATCAACTCCTGGCCGGGAATCATCGAGGCGTACCGGGACCGGATCCCGGTGCCCGACGGCGCGAAGATCATCACCCTCGGCGAGGGCAACACACCGCTGCTGCCCGCGCATCACCTGTCGGAAGTGACCGGTTGCGAGGTCTACCTCAAGGTCGAGGGCGTCAACCCGACCGGCTCCTTCAAGGACCGCGGGATGACCGTGGCCATCACGCACGCGCTGGCCAGCGGGCTCAAGGCGGTCATCTGCGCGTCGACCGGCAACACGTCGGCCTCGGCGGCCGCGTACGCCGCGCGGGCCGGGCTCACCTGCGCGGTGCTGGTGCCCCAGGGCAAGATCGCGCTGGGCAAGCTCGCCCAGGCCGTCCTGCACGGCGCGCGGATCCTGCAGGTCGACGGCAACTTCGACGACTGCCTCGAGCTCGCGCGCAAAACGGCCGCGGACTACCCGGTCACGCTCGTCAATTCGGTCAACCCGGTGCGCATCGCGGGGCAGAAGACCGCCGCGTTCGAAATTTGTGACGTACTGGGCGAGGCGCCGGATATTCACTGTCTGCCGGTCGGAAACGCTGGGAATATCACCGCCTATTGGCAGGGCTATTCCGAGTACGCCGCCGACGATGTGGTGAAGAACACTCCGCGAATGTTCGGCTTCCAGGCAGCGGGCGCGGCGCCGCTCGTGCACGGCGAGCCGGTGCGCGAACCGGACACGATCGCGACCGCCATCCGGATCGGCAGCCCGGCGTCCTGGGACGGCGCGGTGAAGGCGCGGGAGGCGTCGAACGGCCTGTTCGAGGCGATCACGGACGAGAAGATCCTCGAGGCCTACCGGCTGCTGGCCAGCCGCGAAGGCGTTTTCGTCGAGCCCGCTTCGGCGACCAGCGTGGCCGGTCTGCTGGCGACTTCGGCCGACGGACGGCTGCCTCGCGGGTCGCGGGTGGTCTGCACGGTCACCGGGCACGGCCTGAAGGACCCGCAGACGGCCTTGGAGGGCAACGTCGAGGTCGAACCCCTCGCCGTCGACCCCAGCGCCGTCGCGGCCGCCCTGGACCTGCGGTGACCGCCTTGCGGGTGACGGTTCCGGCGTCGTCCGCGAATCTCGGGCCCGGATTCGACGCGTTCGGGCTGGCCTTGGGCCTGCACGACGTGGTCGAGGTCCAGCTGACCGACGCCGGTTTGAAGATCGAAATCGCTGACGCGGGCGCGGGTGGCGTCGAGGACGTCCCGACCGACGAAACGCACCTGGTGGTACGGGCGATCCGGCGCACCTGCGAACACCTCGGGTTTCGCGTGCCGGGCCTGCATCTGCGGTGTTTCAACGCGATTCCGCACGCGCGCGGGCTCGGCTCGTCCGCCGCCGCGGTGGTTTCCGGCGTTGCCGCGGGGTACGCGCTCGCGGAGCGGGAGCTCGACGGCGACGCGCTGCAACTCGCGGCCGAATTCGAGGGCCACGCCGACAATGCCGCGGCCAGCCTGTTCGGTGGTCTCGTGCTGGCCTGGTCCGACGGCCCGGTGTTTCACGCCGAGCGCCTGGACCTGCACTCTTCGTTGCGTCCGGTGGTCGCGGTGCCCGAGATCCGCTCGTCGACCGAAGCCACGCGCGGCTTGCTTCCGGAGACCGTGCCGCACGGCGAAGCGGCGTTCAACGCCGGCCGCGCGGCGCTGGCCGTGCACGCGCTCACGGCCCGTCCGGAGCTGCTGCTCACGGCCACCGAAGACCGGCTGCACCAGGGCTATCGCGCCCCGGCGTACCCGGCCAGCGCGGCGCTGGTGGACACGCTGCGTGCACGAGGTGTGCCTGCCACGATCTCCGGCGCCGGGCCCACGGTGCTCGCGCTGACGACCTCGGGAATACTCCCGCCGGGGGTCGGCGTTGAAGGGTTCGACGTCTTCGAACTGCCGGTGGATCACACCGGCGTGCAGGTTGCGGCTCAGTAAAGGCCGGGTCACGTGCGAGGACCCGAACCCGCCACGCGGGGGGTGGTTGTTGCACCCGGCACTGGTGCGGTCTACCCTCGGGGGCGTTCGATCACCGTGCGTTTCCGCACCCGATGCCGGTCCCGGGGAGCCTCCCGGATCGCATCCTTCGTTGATCCGCCAGATCCGCACCGCCTGGCAAGCGGGGTAACGCGGAGGGACGCAGGCGGGTTTCCGGTCTCGGCGGTGCCGAATTCCGCATCCTCCGAATGGAGGACGCAAACCCCTGTGGTGGAGGCGCTCCAGCTGTGTTTCACACGGCCGAAGGGCTCATCTCCCGTATCAGGGGGCAGTTACGCCGGTTCGCGATCAGAAGCGAGCGGCAGTCCGCTGATCCGCCTGGAGGCGTGGATCGGTCAGGAAGGACATGTGTGAGCAACACCGATCTTTTGAGCGACGTGGAGAATGGCGTGACCGAATCCAACGGTGCCGCCGCTCCCAAGCGCGCGGTCGGCGGTCTGACCGGTAAGACCGTCGCCGAGCTGCGTTCGCTGGCTGGGGACCTCGGAATTGGCGAGACGACCGGAATGCGCAAGGGCGACCTGATCGCCGCGATCCGCGAGCGTCAGGGCAAGACCCGCAAGCGCACGGCGGCCGAGACGCTGCCGCTGGAAGGCGTCGGCGAACCGGTGAAGGCCGAGCCGAAGGCGTCGGCCCCGAAGGCCGCACCCAAGGCCGAGGCGCCCGCCGCCCCGGTCGCGGCCCCGAAGGCCGAAGCGCCCGTGGCCACCGAGCCGCCGGCCGAGCGCAGTGCGCCGCAGCAGGACAAGCAGGACGGCGGCCAGCAGTCCTCGGACGGCCAGGCCGAGGAGGGTGGCCGCAGCAGGCGCCGCCGCGGCTCGAACCGTGCCGCCGGCGCGCCGGACGGCCAGGCGGGCGAGCGCCAGCAAGGCGAGCGCCAGGCGGGCGAGCGCCAGCAGGGCGAGCGCCAGCAGGGCCAGGGCGAGCGCCAGCAGGGCGGGGACCGTCAGCAGGGTGGTGACCGTCAGGGTGGCCAGCAGCGCGGTGACCAGCAGCGTCAGGGTGGCAACCGGGACAACCGGCAGGGCGGCCAGGACGGCAACCGTCAGCGCAACCAGCAGCAGGACGGCAACCGCGGCGGCCAGGACAACCGCGCCCAGCAGCAGCAGGACGACGACGAGGAAGGCGGCCGTCGCGGCCGTCGTTTCCGTGACCGTCGTCGCCGGGGCACCGGGGGCGGCCAGCGTGACGGCGGTTCGCCGGACACCGAGATCCGCGAGGACGACGTCCTGCTGCCCGTCGCGGGCATCCTGGACGTCCTCGACAATTACGCGTTCGTGCGCACTTCCGGCTACCTCGCCGGGCCGAACGACGTGTACGTCTCGCTGTCGCTGGTCCGCAAGTACGGGCTGCGCCGCGGTGACGCCATCACCGGCGTCGTGCGCCAGCCGCGCGATGGCGAGCAGCAGCGGCAGAAGTTCAACCCGCTGGTGCGCGTCGACTCGATCAACGGCCAGGACCCGGACGAGGCCAAGCGCCGCCCCGAGTTCACCAAGCTGACCCCGCTGTACCCGAACGAGCGGCTGCGCCTCGAGACCGAGTCGCACAAGCTCACCACCCGGGTGATCGACCTGGTGATGCCGGTCGGCAAGGGGCAGCGCGCGCTGATCGTGTCGCCGCCGAAGGCCGGTAAGACCACGATCATGCAGGACATCGCGAACGCGATCGCGACGAACAACCCCGAGTGCCACCTGATGGTCGTGCTCGTGGACGAACGTCCCGAAGAGGTCACCGACATGCAGCGCTCGGTGAAGGGCGAGGTCATCGCCTCGACCTTCGACCGGCCGCCGTCCGATCACACCTCGGTCGCGGAGCTGTCGATCGAGCGGGCCAAGCGCCTGGTCGAGATGGGCCACGACGTCGTCGTGCTGCTCGACTCGATCACCCGCCTCGGCCGCGCGTACAACCTGGCGGCCCCGGCGTCCGGCCGGATCCTGTCCGGTGGTGTCGACTCGACCGCGCTCTACCCGCCGAAGCGGTTCCTGGGCGCGGCGCGCAACATCGAGCACGGCGGCTCGCTGACCGTGTTCGCCACCGCGATGGTGGAGACCGGCTCGACGATGGACACGGTCATCTTCGAGGAGTTCAAGGGCACCGGTAACGCGGAGCTCAAGCTCGACCGGAAGATCGCCGAGCGGCGCGTCTTCCCGGCGGTCGACATCAACCCGTCCAGCACTCGTAAGGAAGAGCTGCTGCTCTCGCCGGACGAGCTCGCGGTCACCCACAAGCTGCAGCGGGTGCTGCACTCGCTGGACTCGCAGCAGGCCATCGACCTGCTGATCTCGCAGCTGCGCAAGACGAAGACCAACATCGAGTTCCTGATGCAGGTCTCCAAGACTGCGCTCGGCTCGAACAGCGACGACTGACGCACCAGGGACTCGTGTGCGTTCCGGGCGGTTCTAACCGCCCGGAACGCTCACGAGTCTTTTGCTGGGGAATAGCTGGTCAGCGGGGTGCGTTGAAGCCGCTGTCAGCGCGTCTGGCAGAATTACCCGCTGAAGTCCGGCTCCGGTTCACCCCGCACGTTTCGATCTGGGGACCCGGCGCCAACGAGAGAGGACACCATGAAGAGCGGTATTCACCCCGAGTACGTGGTCACGGCCGTGAACTGCGACTGCGGAAACAGCTTCACCACGCGCAGCACCAAGACCAGTGGCGACATCCACGTCGAGATCTGCTCCAACTGCCACCCGTTCTACACGGGCAAGCAGAAGATCATGGACACCGGTGGCCGGGTCGCGCGCTTCGAGGCTCGCTACGGCAAGCGTCAGAAGAAGGACGCCGACGCCAAGTAGCTTGATCAACGGCGCCCATCCGCACGTCGGATGGGCGCCGTTTCTCGTCTTCGACCCCAGCCATGCCAGGAAAGGCAACTCAGGTGGATTCCACTTCGCTCAAGGGGCTGCTCGCCGAACACGCGGAGCTGGAGACCCAGTTGGCCGACCCGGCGGTGCACGCCGACCAGGCCCGGGCCCGCAAGCTCGGCCGCCGCTACGCCGAGCTGACCCCGGTGGTGCGGGCCGTCCGCGACCTCGACAGCGCGCGTGAAGACCTCGTCGCGGCCAAGGAGCTCGCCGCCGAGGACGCCGGCTTCGCCGCCGAGGCCGAAGAGCTCGCCGCGGGCATCCCGGCGATGGAGTCCAAGCTCACCGAGTTGCTGCTGCCGCGTGACCCCTACGACGGCTCCGACGTCGTGATGGAGATCAAGTCCGGCGAGGGCGGCGAGGAGTCCGCGCTGTTCGCCGGCGACCTGCTGCGGATGTACCTGCGCTACGCCGAGCGTCACGGCTGGAAGGCCGAGGTGCTCGACTCGGTCGACTCCGACCTCGGCGGCTACAAGGACGTCACGCTGTCCATCAAGAGCAAGACCGCCGACGTCGACGGCGTCTGGTCGCGGCTGAAGTTCGAGGGCGGCGTGCACCGCGTCCAGCGCGTGCCGGCGACCGAGTCGCAGGGCCGTATCCACACCTCCGCCTCGGGCGTGCTGATCTACCCCGAGCCCGAGGAGGTCGAGGTCGAGATCGACCCGAACGACCTCCGCGTCGACGTCTTTCGCTCGTCGGGCCCCGGCGGCCAGAGCGTCAACACCACCGACTCCGCGGTCCGGATCACCCACCTGCCGACCGGCATCGTCGTATCGTGCCAGAACGAGAAGTCGCAGATCCAGAACCGGGCCCGCGCCCTGCAGGTGCTGCAGGCCCGGCTGCAGGCCGTCGCCGAGGAGGAGGCGGCCGCGAAGGCCTCCGACGCCCGCCGGTCCCAGGTCCGCACGGTGGACCGCTCCGAGCGCGTCCGCACCTACAACTTCCCGGAGAACCGGATCTCCGACCACCGGGTGAACTACAAGGCCTACAACCTCGACCAGGTCCTCGACGGCGAGCTCGACGGCGTGCTGGACGCGCTGGCCACCGCGGACCGCGAGGAGCGGCTGGCGTCACAGTCGGGCTGATCCCAGTGCCGGTCATTTCGTGTAGCTTGGCTGCGGGGGCGTAGCCGCAAACGAAATCGACAACAGGGCGAATCAGCAATCACCATGACTCGCGTCATCGACGTGGCCCCGCCGGGTGACGTGGCCGAATCCGTTCCCGAGCGCCCGCCCCTCGCGTGGGTCCGGTTTGTGGTGATCCTCATCGGGATCCCTTTGCTGGCAGCGGTTTTCGTCGCCCGGTACGGCCGGTTCGGCTTCAACCCGACCGACCAGGGCTTCGTGCTGGCGCAGAGCTGGCGGCTGCTGCACGGCGAGATTCCGCAGGTCGATTTCCTCGGCCCGCGCCCGTTCGGCTCGGCCTTTCTGCACCTGCTCGATTTCGCGGTACCCGCGCCGCTGATGGTCGCGTCCGCGTTCGTGATGACGGTCCAGCTGGCCATCGCCGCCGTCGCGCTGGTCGCGTTCCTGACCGGCACCTCGCCGCTGACCTGGGGGCCGCTGCGGCTCGGCCTGGTCGCGGTCGCCGCGCTCCTCAACGTCACGACGTTCCCCGCCATGGCCTGGCACACGGTGGACGGCCTGTTCCTCACCGCCGTCGGCTGGTGGCTGACCGACCGCGGGCTGCGGACGGGCGCCTGGTGGCTGCGCTGGCTCGGCCTGTTCTGCCTCGGCTTCGCGGTGATCGTCAAGCAGAGCTTCGCCCTGACTGTCCCCATTGGACTGCTCATCCTGCTGCTGCACCCGGCACAGCGGCCGAAGAACCTGCGCTGGTGGGGCCGCACCGCCGTCGATGTGCTCTGGCTCGGCGCCGCACCGCTGCTGTACTTCGGCTGGATCACCGTCGCCGGCGGGCTGCCGTCGGCGATCGAGCAGCTCACCGGCGGCCAGCAGACCCTCGCCGGGGAGGTCTGGCGGTTCTGGCGTGACCCGGTGGGGGACCAGATCCACGTCCTCGCGCTGCTGGGCGCGGCCTGCGTGCTCGTCCTCGCCGCGGCGTACGCGGCTCGCGAGCGGCTCGGTGTCGCCGGAAGGTGGCTGCGCGCCGTCCTGGCCGCCGGGGTCGCCACCACTGTGGTTTTGGTGCTCTCCCAAGGAAAGTTCGACTTCGGCGGCAAGTGGCAGCTCGCGCTGCTGTGGATCTTCGGTGCGGGCGTCATGCTCGCCGCCGTCGTCCGGCGCGGCTTTCCTTGGCAGCACGTGCTGGTCGCGATGCTCGGCTGGATGATCTGCCTGTCGTGGGGATATCAGCTCCCGACCCTGCTCGCCGGCTCGCTCGCGCTGGGCACGCTCGACGTCCTCTCGGCTTCGCTTGCGGACCTGCCTCGGCCGGCTTCGGCCAAGATCCGTTACCAGGCAAGGATTCTCGGCGCGCTGGTGGCGGCTGTCGCACTTGCTTTCACCTTCGTGCAGCTTTCTGCCGCGCGTGACAAGGCGTCCTATGCGGACCTGCCCCGTCCCCAGCTGACCGCGGACCTCGGCGACGTCACGCCGGAGATGGCGGGGATCCGCACGACCCCGAGCGTGCGTACCTACGTCACGCAGATCCGGGACTGCATGACGAAGTTCCCGGCGTCGAGAATCGCGGTCCTGCCGGACAACCCGTTCGTCTATCCGGTCTTCAAGGTGCGCAACCCGTTCCCTTCGGACTGGCCGCTGCCGATGGAGCTGACGGGCGACGCCGAGACGCGGATGGTGGACACCGCGCGCCGGCTCGCCGCCGAAGGCGACTACCTCGTGCTGTTCCAGACCGTCCAGGCCGAAACGCTGTACGTGGGCGGGCCGGTGCCCGCGCGGGTCGCCCCGGACGCCAAGCCCGTCGAGAAGTCCGAGGTGGAGCCGAAGATCCGGAAGGCGCTCACCGGGCAGCGGGTCAGCTGTGGCAGCTTCACCGGGGTCTGGGCGCCACGCCGATAGTCCTTCGTGGACTCATCCGGTCCAGGCGCCGCCGGCGAAGCAGATGGCCAGCACCGCGCAGATCAGCGAATTGACGTAGAGCAGGAGGTTCACTCCGTACCGCAGCTTCGGCCGTCGCTCGCCGACCAGGATCAGCGCGACGTACATGACCAGGCAGGGCAGCAGGTAGCGGTGCACCGAAATGACGTTGCCGTTGATCGTGAGCAGCACCATCGACGCGAAGCCGAACACCCCCAGGGGAACGCCCTTCCAGCGCAGCGCGACCAGGACATACACCGAGGAGACGAAGAGCAACGCGAGCCCGATGAACGGGAGGACCACGTTGATCAGGTAGCCCTGGTCGAGCGGAAGGTCGCCGAACATCGACCGGAGCGCGGTCTTGGTGGTGATCCAGCCGGTGCTGACCACGTTCGGGTTGAGCCGGTGATAGGACCAGTACTTCTCCATCATCGCCGGGTCGAACCCGGCCATCGCGTTCCCGGTCACCAGCTTCATCTGCAGCAGATGCGCGCCGAGGCCGAGGAATGCGGCCGGGAACCACAGCACCGGCCAGGAAACAAGACCGCGCAGTTTCCATTCCTTGCTGCGCCAGAACTCCAGGAAACACAATCCGACGAACAGCGCGGCGGTGATCCGGGTGGCGGTGAGCGGGATGAGCGCCAGGCCCATCCAGTGCCATTGCCGCCGCAATGCGAACAGGTACGCCCAGAAGCCGAGCGCGCAGAAGATGGCTTCGGTGTAGAAGGACTGCAGGAAGTACGCCGTCGGCGCGGTCAGGAACGCCACCACGACCAGGCGGGCGCCCCGCTCGGGAAAGAAGTGCCTGCCGATCTTCAGCAAAGCGACCGCGGCCAGCCAGGTCGAGACGAGGTTGACGACGAAACCGGCGGCGAGCACGTCGAGCAGCCCGAAGCCGGCCGTGTGCACCAGCCAGACGGCGCCGGGGAACACCGGGTAGAAGGCCCTGACCTGCTCGAAGTCGCTGGCGTATCCGTGCTGGACGAGCTCGCCGTACCACCGTGAATCCCAGCGGTAGGTGTGGGCGAACAGGCTCCAGGTGGTGCCGGGTCCGGCGTCTGGGAGGCCTCGTCGGTCGGGCACCGGCAGATAGCGGCCGGCCAGCTGGGCCAGGCCGACGAGCACGGCGCTCCAGGCGACGACGACGGCGAAGAGCTTGGCGAAGTCACCGGTCAGCCACGTCGGCCATCGTCGCCGCGACGAAGGGACGTCAACCGGTACTTCCCCTATTTCCCCCGGTACCGCGGTGCTGGTCACGCGAACCCCTTTTACTGGACACCCCTGGCCTTTGCGACGCCGTGACCAGGCAGTTCGCGGCCCCCGCGGGTGCAGTTTATAAGGTCGTGATTCCCGGTCTGTTACCGCCCACCCGTTTTCAGGGGATGGTCGTCAACTGCTCGGTTCGGGGTTCTTCGACTGCGGATTCCGCTTCCGGTTCGGCAGTTTTGCGCGGAAGCAGGCTGATCACCGCGAACATGGCGGCGAGCAGTGTCGGGAAGAGCGTCAGGAGCTGGTGCTTCACGCCCTCGATGCCCTCGCCGAGCCCGGACAGCCCGAACTGGCCGATCGCGAACAGCAGCAGGAAGAGCACGACGACGCCGATCTCGCGCCGGCCCGAGCGCCAGCGGAACGCCCGCGCGCCGGCCCACGCGATGAGCAGCCAGATCGGCACCAGCGCGAACAACCCGAGCGGCGCCAGCAGCGCGGACAGGCCCGAGAGCACCGGCACCCGGTACTCCTTGGCCATCGGCGGCTGCCCGGCGTGCTCGCCGAAGCTGCCGAGCCGCTCCGGCCGCGCGGTGAGGGTCTCGGTGGCCGCCTTCTGCAGCATCTCCAGCACCCGGCCGGGGTGGGTGAGGTAGTAGTGGGCGACGTTGCGACGGCTGATCTGGTCGCGGTACGGGCCGTATTCGGCGGGGAAGCGCCAGGCCGCGTTCGGGCTCCACCAGCCCGTGCCGACGTATTTCTCGAACTCCGGCGGCAGCCCCAGCGCGGCGAGGTCGGCCTTGGTGTCGTGCCGGCCGTCGACGATGCCGTCGAAGACGACGTGGTACATGTTCGCTTCGCGGTACTCGGCGTTGGCCGGGTCGCCCTCGGACTGGACGAGCGCGGTGCCGGTGCCGACCACCACGAGCACTCCCAGCGGCAGCAGCCAGCGGCGGAGGCCGCGCAGGTGCGCCGGGCGGATGAAGAGCATGGCCAGGACGAACACCGGGATCAGCAGCAGCGTCTGCGACTTCGCGTTGATCCCGATCATGGCGCCCAGGACGGTGACCACGGCGCCGGTGTAGCGCCAGGCGCCGGTGCGGTGCATCAGCAGCATGCCGCCGACGGTCAGCAGGATCCCGAAGAACCCGGCGCCCTCCGACAGCACGGACGCGGCGTAGCCGAAGAACGCCGAATCGGCGACCACCAGCAGCACCAGCGCGGCGGCGATGATCCGGTACCGGCGGCTCAGGTCCAGGCCGAGCGCCACCGCGGTGACCCCGAAGGCGATGAGCACGACGGTGATGCCGCCGAGCACCAGCAGGTTGAGGGCCGAGGACGAGCCGAGCAGCGTGCCCAGCTTGCTCGCCGCCTGGTCCAGCCAGCTCTGGCTGGAGATGTACTGGCTGCGGCACGCGGGCGCCGGGGCGTAGCTGAAGCGCACGTAGAGCTCGGACGGGCGGTCCAGCATGCGGCCGCCGACCTGGCAGAGCAGCCGCCAGCCGTCGCCGTTGTCGGCCATCCCGATCGGCCTGGGCACCAGGAACCGGAGGAGCAGCACGCCCAGCGAGACGGTGAACACGCCGAGGCCGAAGCGGAGTTCACGGGGTCGCATTCGGGTGAGCCTTCCAGATCACGCTGGGTCGCCGGGCGCGGCACCGCTCTCGGTGGCCGGGACCGGTGCCGCCGGGACGGCCGGCGGCCGGTGGCGGAAGACCACCTTGTGGTAGAGCACGTAGTTCCAGACCAGCCCGACCAGGATGCCCGCGCCCTTCGGGACCAGCGCGTTGACCCCGGGCAGCAGCCCGCGGACCAGCAGGATGATGAGGAACTGCACCACCCACAGCCCGAACGCGGTGACCACGAAGAACAGGATCGCCTGCCGCCGGACGTCACCGTCCTTCGCGCGGAAGGTGAAGTTCCGGTTGAGCGTGAAGCTCAGCAGCATGCCGGTGCTCGTCGAGATGAAGTTCGAGACGAACAGGGGCACGCCGAGCGCGACCAAGATCGCGTAGCCGAGCGCGTCGACCAGGGTGTTGCCGATGCCGACGATCCCGAAGCGGATCTGGGTCGCGCTGATGCGCGGCCTCACCGGGCCGCGCTCCCGGCGTCGATGTCGACGTCGTCGTGCTTCGGGGCGGGCAGGCCGGTGCGTACCGACGCGATGCCGTAGAGCGGGCGGTTCTGCACCTGCGAGTACGTGCGGCCGATGTAGCTGCCGAGCACGCCGAGCATGATGATCTGGATCCCGCCGAGGAAGAACATCGCGACGCCGAGGAATGCCCAGCCGGGGACCGCGGTCTCGGGCGCGAAGAGCTTGACCCCGCCGACGTAGAGGATCCCGACGAAGCTGAAGAACGAGATCAGGTATCCCAGCCGGGTGATCATCCGCAGTGGCGCCACCGAGAAGCCGAGGATGCCGTCGGCGGCGAAGCGGAGCATCTTGCGCAGGGGATAGCCGGTGACGCCGGCGTGGCGCTTGTCGCGGTCGAACAGCACCGCCGTCTGCTTGAAGCCGACGTAGCTGACCAGCCCGCGCAGGAAGCGGTCGCGCTCGCGGTACTTGCGCAGCTCATCGACGACCTTGCGGTCGATGAGCCGGAAGTCGCCGGTGTTCTTGGGGATGTCGACCGCGGCCATTTTGCGGAGGAACCAGTAGAACCCGCCGGCGGTGAGCTTCTTGAAGGCCGAGTCCTGCCGCGAGCGGCGCTGCGCGTAGACGACGTCGTAGCCCCGCTCCCACTGCTCGATCAGCTCCAGCGCCACCCGCGGCGGGTCCTGCATGTCGCTGTCCATGATGATCGTGGCGTCCGCGTCGACCAGGTCGAGCCCGGCGGTCACGGCCATTTGGTGGCCGAAGTTGCGGGAGAGTTCGATGACCGTGACGCGGGCGTCGCGGTGGCTCAGCTCGGTCAGCTTCTCCAGGGAGCGGTCGCGGCTGCCGTCGTCGACGTAGATGAAGCTGAAGTCGTACCGGCCGGCCAGTGGCGCGGTGACCTCGTCGACGGTGCGGTGCAGCAGGTCGATGTTCTCTTCCTCGTTGTAGATCGGGAAGATGAACGCCACCCTGCGCGGATCTGCGGACGCTGGAGTCACACCCCGCATCTTAGGAGATCGGCGGATTAGTTCCGGCACCGCTCTCGGCAAGCGCGGAGAATTCCGTCATCCGCTCGGCGTAGCCGGTTTCGTCGCCGAAATGCACGGCGACGGCGCGCGCACCGGCCGCGGCATAGGCGTTCAGCTCGGCCTGGGCGTCGTTCAGCGAACCCCCATTCCAATTGATTCGCGCCACGGCCTCGACGTCGCGATCGGTGAGCTCGCGCAGCTTCGTCACACGCTCGCCGAACTCGGTGGGATCCAGGCCGGCGCTCAGCCAGCTGTCACCGACCCGGGCCGCACGGCGCAGCGCCGCCGTGGAGTTGCCGCCGATCATCAGCGGGACGTGGCCGGGCTGCGGCGCGAAGTACCCGCCGTCCGGGCCGCGACCGGTGGTGAACAGCTGCTCCACCAGCGCGAGGGTCTCGTCGGTGCGCTTGCCCCGGTTCCGGAAATCGGCGCCGACCCCGGCGAACTCCGGTTCGTTCCAGCCCACGCCGACGCCGAGGGTGAGCCGGTGGTTCGAGAGGGCGTCGAGCGTCGCGACCTGCTTCGCCAGCACGAACGGCTCCCTGAGCGGCAGGATCAGGATGGACGTCCCGAGCCGGATCCGCTCGGTCCGGGCGGCGATGTGGGCGAGGGTGATCAGCGGCTCGTAGACGCCGCCGAAGACGTCGCCGAAGGGCCCCGGCGGAAGGACGTGGTCGGGCAGCCAGGCGGTCTCGTAGCCGAGTTCCTCGGCAAGCAGGGCCAGCTCGGCGGGGCGCCCGGGGTTCATGCCCGGCGCTTCGTTCGGGAGGACGACCTGGAGCTTGAAACGTTCGTTCATGGTCCCGACGTTAGGCACTGACATCGGCGTGAAGGTCAACAGTCGCGGGAGTCACACCCACGGATCGGCGATCGGGGCATCCGCGGCTGCCGGGACCGTCTCGATACCCTTGGGCGCGCGTGTCCCGACGGGAGCGTTCTCCCCTGATGTGCCAGGCTCGACGAGGTGAGGGACGACAAGTGAACCGGCAGCCGCTGCGCCTGGCCATCCTCGAGGCCACCCGGATCCTGGAGCGCGCCGGCGTCGCGTCTCCGCGGTTCGACGCCGAGGTGATCGCCGCGCACGTGCTCGGGGTCGAGCGCGGGCGGCTGCCGATGGTGCCGCTGGTCGACCCGCCGGTGATCGAGGCCATCGGCCAGCTCGTCCAGCAGCGCGCGACCCGGATCCCGTTGCAGTACCTGACCGGCTGGGCCGCGCTCGGGGAGATCACCGTCGGCGTCGGCGCCGGGGTGTTCGTGCCGCGGCCGGAGACCGAGCTGCTGCTCGAGTGGGGCGTGAAGTTCCTGCAGGGGCTCGAATTCCCGGTCGTGGTGGACCTGTGCACCGGCTCCGGCGCGCTCGCGCTGGCGGTGGCCCACGCCCGGCCGGACGCGGTGGTCTACGCCGTCGACGTCGACCCGCAGGCGCTGGCCTGGGCCCGTCACAACGCCGACGTCCACGCCGAGGCGGGGCACACCCCGATCCGGCTCTACTCCGGCGACATCGCCGACTCGACGATGTTCGCCGAGCTCGACGGCCTGGTCGACCTGGTGCTCTGCAACCCGCCGTACGTGCCGGAGGGCACCCCGGTGCCGCCCGAGGTCGCCGAGCACGACCCGCACCGGGCGGTGTTCGCCGACGAGAGCGGGCTGGCGGTGATCCGGCACGCGATCGCGGCGGGCGCGCGGCTGCTGCGTCCCGGCGGCGGGCTGGCGATCGAGCACGACGACACGCACGGCTCGGCCGTCCCCGCCCTGGTCCGCGCTCGCCGGGTCCTCACGCAGGTCGAGGACCACAACGACCTGACCGGGCGCCCCCGCTTCGTCACCGCCCACCGCCTGGGCTGACCCCGACTTTGGTTGTGGGGCAAGCGGGTACACCTCGACACGAATCGGGCGCTCCTCAATACCGTCGATCTTCGGGGCCGACCGGCCTCGAAGAAGTGAGGAGCCGCAGATGCGCACCCCGAAAGCACTGGGCCTGCTCGCCGTCGTCACCCTGCTGACCGGGCTGGGTGCCGGCACCGCCGCGGCCGAGCCGCTCACCCGCGGCTGGCCAGCCCCGATCGACGCCGCGCACTGGCAGAACCAGGACAGCATGACCTGGGCCGACTACAAGAAGGTGCCGGGCACGAACTGGGCCGACCCGTCGCGCAAGCCCACCCAGCGGACGTTCAAGGGCGCCGTCGTCCTCGCCGACTACCCGGACCAGGACTTCGTCGTCACGCAGCCCGCCAACTCGACCGTCTTCGGCAACCCGGGGCCGAGCGCCAGCAACATCCCGCGCGCGAACGTCGCGAAGTACTACCAGGACTTCCTCAACAAGCCGCAGGCGCTCAACCACGGGCACACCATCAACGAGTACTGGATGGAGGACTCGCTGGGCCGCTTCGGCGTCCAGCTGACCGCCTTCGGGGCGTACCGGCTGCCCGGCAAGTCGTTCGAGTACGGCATGGAATTCCAGCCGAACGCCTGCCCGCCGGACGCCAACTGCGACCGCGACCTCCGCACGGACGCCGGCGCCGCGTGGCGCGCGGACGTCGGCGACACCGCGAACCAGTTCGACTTCGTCTTCTACCTCTCCGCCGGCCAGGACGAGAGCTCCACCTGGCAGGAGTTCGGCGAGATGAAGTTCGGCGCCAAGGAGAACGTGCCGGACGCGTTCGGCCCGCCGAATCACAACCTGCCCAACTACGCGGCCACCCGGTACGTGCCGTGGACGTCGTGGAAGTCCGCCGCGAGCATCTGGCCGAACGCCGCGAACGGCAGCTCCGTGCAGGCCGAGAGCTCCGGGCAGTCGACCTACGCGCACGAGTTCAGCCACATCCTGGGCATCGGCGACAACTACAACAACCCGTTCGGCATCCCGCCGTCGCGCAGCTACAGCGGCCCCTGGGACATGCTTTCGCGGGGCACGTTCAACGGTCCCGGCGGCCCGCACACCCGCTGGCAGATCCCGGCGACCCAGGGCAGCTCGATGGGCTCTCAGCACATGATCCGCAACAAGATGAAGCTCGGCATCCTCGACCCGGCCGACGTCCTGCAACTCGACCGGACCAAGCTCGCCACCACCGGCCCGGTGACCGCGCGGATCACCGCGCGGGCGGCCGACCCGCTGCCGGGCACCTACACCGGGCTCAACATCAAGCTCACCGGGGGCGACAAGGAACCGAAGTGCGACCGGAGCAAGGACCCGTTCTGCGACGGCGGCGGCTACGACAACTACACCGTCGAGGTCGTCGACCGGATGGGCGCGGACTCTTTCACCCCGGACTCGGGCGTCCTGATCACCAAGACGAAGAACCAGGACAACGCCCCGTTCGACTGGATCATCGACGCCAACCCGGGTGACATCGGCATCACCGACTACACGAAGCCGGACGGCACCCCGGTGAAGATCACCATCGGCGACTATCGCCAGCTCAACGACGCCACGTTCAAGGCGGGCACCGAGGCGGCGAGCCCGTACGAGTACACCGATCAGGCGAACCGGCTGCACTTCCTGATCACCGACGTCGCCCGCGACCGCCGGGGCATCCTGTCCTACACGGTCACCGTCGCGTCGCTGGACGGATCAGGCAGCCAGGCCCGCGGCGCAGCGCTCTGGCCCGCGCCGCCCGCGTTCGGCCAGGGCGGCCTCGCGACCTGCGACTTCACCCTGGTCAACACCGGTTCGGCCAAGGGTGCGCAGGCGCCGTTCGACACCGACACCTACCGGCTGAGTGCGTCCACCGACGCCCGTGGCTGGGACGTCCGGCTGCCGAACGCGCTGGCCACGGCGAAGTTCGGCCAGCACGTCCAGGTGGGTGCCTACGCGAAGCGGAGCCAGGGTGGTGACTTCACCGCCCGGGTGAGGCTGACCGCCACCTCGGTCAGCGACCCGTCGAAGACCGCGACGGCCAAATGCACCGCGTTCGGCTTCTAGGACTCGTGAGTGGCGCGGCCGGTTCTAACCGGCCGCGCCACTCACGAGTCCTCCGGGTGCGCGGGCTAGGCTGGGCGGCATGAGCGCGGTGTACGACTGCAGCATGCGTGACTCGCGGGCCGACGGGCTGGCCGCCGCCGCGGGCGCGGTGCGGTCGAGCAGGCTGGTCGTCCTGCCGACCGACACGGTGTACGGGATCGGGTGCGACGCCTTCGACGCCGGCGCCGTCCAGTCGCTGCTGAGGGCCAAGAACCGCGGCCCGGACATGCCGGTCGGCGTGCTCGTCGGCTCGTGGTCCACTGTGGACGGTCTGGTGCTCGGCGTGCCGCCGCAGGCGCGGGCCCTGATCGAGGCGTTCTGGCCGGGCGACCTGTCCATCGTGCTGCCGCACGCGCCGAGCCTGCAGTGGAACCTCGGCCAGTCACGCGGCACCGTGATGCTGCGGATGCCGCTGCACCCGGTCGCCCTGGAACTCCTGCGCGACGTCGGCCCGATGGCCGTCTCCAGCGCCAACATCTCGGGCCAGCCGCCCGCGAACACCGCGCAGATGGCCGAGGACCAGCTCGGCGACTCGGTCGCGGTCTACCTCGACGGCGGGTCCAGCGGGGACGCCGTACCGTCCACAATGGTCGATCTGACCGGCTCGGACCCGGTGGTGCTGCGCGAGGGTGCGGTGAGCAGGGAAGCGGTCGCGGAGGTCCTCGGTGTACCCGCGGAAACCCTTGCGTGAGCCCGGATCCGGCGCACGATACGGTGTCGCGGGTGACCTCGACCCGGCTGGCGTGAGCTAGCGATGCCGCCCTTTTCCGGCCTGCTCCCGATCCGGGAATACCTCCTCGTCGCGCTCATCGCGACGGCCTCGACCTACCTGCTGACCGGCATCGTCCGCCGCGTCGCGATCCGGGTCGGCGCGATCGCCAACCCGCGGGCGCGCGACGTCCACGTCGCCCCCATCCCGCGGATGGGGGGCATCGGCATCTACCTCGGCGTCGCCGCGGCGATGGCGATGGCGCACCAGCTGCCCGCGCTGAGCCACGGCTTCGACGTCTCGTTCGACTCCCTCGGCGTGCTGCTGGCCGCCGGGGTCATCTCGCTGATCGGCGCGCTAGACGACCGGTTCGAGCTCGACGCCTGGACGAAGCTGGCCGGCCAGGTTATGTGCGCCGGGATTCTGGTCATCTTCGGCGTCCAGTGGGTGTCGTTCTGGGTGCCGTGGGGCGGCAGCGGCGAGTCCTTCGGCTCGGTGCTGGTGCTGGACAAGAACCAGGGCGCGCTGCTCACCGTGGTGATGGTCGTGGTGATGGTCAACGCGATGAACTTCGTCGACGGGCTGGACGGCCTGGCCGGCGGGCTCGGCTTCATCGCGGCGGCCGCCACCTGCGCGTTCTCCCTCGGCCTGCTCGACAGCTCCGGCGGCGACGTCGGCACGTACCCGCCCGCGCTGATCGCGGCGACGCTGGCCGGGGCGTGTCTGGGCTTCCTGCCCTACAACTTCCAGCCCGCGAAGATTTTCATGGGCGACTCCGGCTCGATGATGATCGGGCTGATGCTGGCTGGCGCGACGACGTCGGCCTCGGGCAAGGTGCCCTACCCGCAGTTCAGCGGCAAGGACGCGATCGCGCTGCTCTCGCCACTGGTCGTGGTCGCCGCGGTGCTCTTCGTGCCGATGCTGGACCTGATCATGGCCGTCATCCGGCGCACCCGCCGCGGCGAGAGCCCGTTCGCGGCCGACAAGATGCACCTGCACCACCGCCTGCTCGAAATCGGCCACTCGCAGCGCCGCGCGGTGCTGCTCATCTACTTGTGGGCAGGCATCCTCGCGTTCGGCGCGGTCTCGGTGACGCTGTTCGACGACGCCGCGGCGCTGTGGATCATCGGCGTCGGCCTGGCGTTCGCGGTGGTGGTCTCGGTCGTGCCGCGCCTGCGCTCGCGCAACCAGCCGGGCGTCTGAGCCGGTCAGGGGCTCTCTACACTGGCCTCCGAGATGAGGGAGTCAGCTGTGAGCGAGTCCGAAGCGACCGAGGAGAACCCGCACATCAAGCCCGTGGTGGACGCCGCGAAGGCGATGGCGAAGGCCTCGTTGATCGTCACCCTGCCCGCGATCGCTGTGTGTGTCGCGCTCTTCACCGTCCTCAATGGAGTGCCGGGGTTGCTGGGCTCGCTCGTCGGCGGGGCGCTCTCGATGGTGGCGTCGCTCTCGACGCTGGGCATGATGCGGTTCAGTGCGGGCCAGGACCCGACGTTCGTCATGGTGGTCGCGCTCGGTGGCTACGCGATCAAGGTCATCCTGCTGTTCGCCGCGCTCACCCTGCTGAAGGGCGTGACGGCCTTGCATCCGCTCTCGCTGGGGATCACGATGATCGTGGCGATCCTGATCGCGGCCGGCGCCGAGTTCGCCGCGTTCAAGAAAACCAAGATCCCGACGATCATCCCCGCGGCCAAATAACCGGTTCGGGACCAGGGTCCCGGCCGATTCGGGACCTAGGTCCTCGGCCGATCGGCTGGTATGGAGTACGCCTGTACGGGACCCATTGACCTGCTGGTATGGTCCGCGTCATGGGTGGCGGCTCGGCCGCACGCTCCCTCAGACGAACCGCGATCAGCAGCGTGGCGACCGTGTAGTTCCGCCTCAGGCGCCGTTGGTCCGAAGTAGACCGCAGGGCAGTGTTCATACGAGAAACCCCATGTGCGGAACGTGAAGCCGTGTTCAGCGCACAGTGGGGCAGCCGCCTCCGACGTCCCGACGCGTGTCGGGTACGTTAAGTCCAGATCGTGACGATTCCCCCGGCGGAGTGAACGCCGGCCGGGAGAACCGGAAGGAGCCCAGTGGGCGCGCTGGTATTGGCCGAGGGTGCGATGTTCGAGCCCCCGGGTGCCGAAAGTTTTATCTTGCCGCCGATCTTCGGCTCGGTCACCAAGCCGATGGTCCTCGTCGTGCTCTCGGTCGTGATCATCGCGACATACTTCCTGCTGGCGACGCGCAAGCTGAAGCTCGTGCCCGGCAAGGGTCAGTTCGTCGCCGAGTCGATCTACGACTTCAGCCGCAACAACATCGCGCGGGAACAGATCGGCTCGAAGGACTTCAAGCGGTTCGTGCCGGTCATCTTCGCCCTGTTCACCTTCATCCTGGTGAACAACCTCTACGGGATCATCCCGGTCCTGCAGTTCCCGACCATGGCGCGATTCGGCTTCCCGATCGCGTTGTCGGTCCTCGTGGTCTTCCCGGTGTACCACTACGTCGGGATCAAGAGGCACGGCCTCGGCGGCTATTTCAAGAAGGAACTCGCCCCGCCCGGTGTGCCGCGCCGCGGTGCTGCCGCTGTTCGCGCTGATCGAGTTCGCGGAGAAGTTCTTCCTCAACCCGATCACGCTCGCCATCCGTGTTTTCGCCGCCATGTTCGCCGGTCACCTGATCCTGGCGGTGTTCACCC
Organism: uncultured Actinomycetota bacterium; assembly: GCA_963762765.1. Classification (GTDB taxonomy): domain Bacteria; phylum Actinomycetota; class Actinomycetes; order Mycobacteriales; family Pseudonocardiaceae; genus Amycolatopsis. Next base: position 112,026 of record CAVXMR010000040.1, on the reverse strand, counting down.
TCGGCGGCACGTTCCTGCTGACCGAGACCTCAGGGCTGGGTCCTGAAGCCGGTTTCGCTGGTGGCGTGGATCTTCGCCATCGGGCTGACCTTCCTTGAGGCCTTCATCCAGGTCCTGCAGGCCTACATTTTCGCCCTGCTGTCGGCCGGGTACATCGGCGCCGCGCTGGCGTCGGAGCACTGAGAAACACACAAGCCCCCGATCCGCGCCAAACGGTGCGGACCGAGTTTGAAGGGAAATGCACGTGAGCGCCATCGTTCTCGCCCAGGCCGCTACCGAAGCCGCCAACATCAACAAGGGTCTCGCCGCCATCGGTTACGGCCTCGGGGCGATCGGCCCGGGTATCGGTGTGGGTCTGATCTTCGCCGCCGTCATCAACGGCACCGCCCGCCAGCCGGAGGCCCAGAGCAAGCTGCAGGGCATCGGTTACGCGACCTTCGTGCTCACCGAGGTGCTGGCGCTGATCGGTATCGTCATCTACTTCATCGCCTCCGCCTGAGTTATTCGCTCATCGCTTAAGGAGACGTTGTCGTGACGAACGAACTGGTTCTGGCATCGGAAACGCCATTGCCGATTGTGCCGGACATTTCCGAGCTGATCCTCGGCATCGTCGCCTTCCTGATCCTGCTGTTCATCCTCAAGAAGTACGTCGTCCCTCGCTTCGAGAAGGCGTACGAAGAGCGTGCGCAGAAGATCGAAGGCGGCATCGAGAAGGCCGAGCAGGCTCAGGCTCAGGCCGAAGAGGCGCTGGCGCAGTACACGGCGCAGCTGAAGGAAGCCCGCAGCGAGGCCGCGAAGATCCGCGACGACGCCCGGCACGAAGCCGAGCAGATCAAGGCGGAGCTGCGGGCCGAGGCCGAGGCCGAGTCCCAGCGCATCATCGCTCAGGGCCAGTCGGCGCTGCAGGCCCAGAAGGCGCAGATCATCGCCGAGCTGCGCGCCGACCTCGGCCGCAACGCGGTCGAGCTGGCGAGCCGCATCGTCGGCGAGTCGCTCGAGGACGAGGCGCGCCGCCGCGGCACCGTCGACCGGTTCCTGGAGGAGCTGGACACGGCCGGTGCCTCCAACGGAGCGGGGAAGTAACCAGAGATGACGCTCAATGCTGCGAGCCGTGAGGCGCTCGGCCTCGCCGAGGAACGCCTCGGCGAGGTTCTGGCCGACGCGGGTGCCGATGCGGCCACCGTTGGCGACGAGCTGCTCTCGGTCGTCGACCTGCTTGACCGCGAGATCGGTCTGCGCCGGGCCGTCAGCGACGCCTCGGCGGCGCCGGAGGCACGCACCGCGCTGACGCGCCGGCTCTTCGAAGGCAAGCTGAGTGAACCGTCGCTGAAGGTGCTCGACGTCGTGGCAGGCAGCCGCTGGTCCAGCCCCCGTCAGCTGACCGACGGGCTCGAGGAGCTGGGCCGCTCGGCACTGCTGAGCGCGGCCGAGAAGACCGGCAACGTCGACGCCGTCGAATCCGAGCTGTTCCAGGTCGCCCGCGTGGTCGCGAGCAACCCGGAGCTCGAGACGGCGCTCTCGGACCTCACCGGATCCGCCGAAGCGAAGCGCACCCTGGTGCGCGGGCTGTTCGCGTCGAAGGTCGACGTGGTCACCGAGACCCTCGTCGAGCAGGTCGTCCGCCGGGCCAAGGGCCGCGGCGTCGGCATCGGGCTCGACAAGCTGGTCAAGCTGGCCGCGGAACGCCGTCAGCGCTCGGTCGCCTACGTGACCAGCGCGAACGCGCTGACCGACGAGCAGGTCGCCCGGCTGGGTGCCAAGCTCAACGAGCTGTACGGGCGGCCGATCGCGCTGCACGTCGAGGTGAACCCGCTCCTGGGCGGCGGTCTCGTCGTCAAGGTCGGCGAAGAGGTCATCGACGGCAGCACGGCGGGCCAGCTGGCTTCGCTGCGCCGGCGCCTGGCTCGGGCCTAGCGCCCGGGCGCCACCCAAGACTTTGCACACTGGCAAGAACGAAGCGAGAGCGGGAAAGACATGGCCGAGCTGACGATCTCCTCGGATGAGATCCGTAGCGCGATCGAGAACTACGTCTCGAGTTACGCCCCGGACGTGAGCCGGGAAGAAGTTGGCACCGTGGTGGACGCCGGCGACGGCATCGCCCACGTCGAGGGCCTGCCCTCGGCCATGGCCAACGAGCTGCTCGAGTTCCCCGGCGGCGTCCTCGGCGTCGCTCTGAACCTGGACGCGCGGTCCATCGGTTGCGCGATCCTCGGTGACTTCGAAACCGTCGAAGAAGGCCAGCAGGTCAAGCGGACCGGCCAGGTCCTGTCGGTGCCGGTCGGCGAGGGCTACCTCGGCCGCGTCGTCAACCCGCTGGGCGCCCCGATCGACGGCCTCGGCGAGATCGAGACCACCGACCGCCGCCCGCTGGAGGTCAAGGCCGCTTCGGTGGTCGAGCGCCAGCCGGTGTCGGAGCCGCTGCAGACAGGCATCACCGCCATCGACGCGATGACCCCGATCGGCCGCGGCCAGCGCCAGCTGATCATCGGTGACCGCAAGACCGGCAAGACCGCGGTCGCGGTGGACACGATCATCAACCAGAAGGCCAACTGGGAGACCGGCGACCCGAACAAGCAGGTTCGCTGCATCTACGTCGCGATCGGCCAGAAGGGCTCCACGATCGCCGCGGTCAAGAAGTCCCTCGAGGACGCGGGCGCGCTGGAGTACACCACCATCGTCGCCGCCCCGGCGTCGGACTCCGCCGGCTTCAAGTGGATCGCGCCCTACACCGGCTCGGCCATCGGCCAGCACTGGATGTACGAGGGCAAGCACGTCCTCATCGTGTTCGACGACCTGACCAAGCAGGCCGACGCCTACCGCGCGATCTCGCTGCTGCTGCGCCGCCCGCCGGGCCGCGAGGCGTTCCCCGGCGACGTCTTCTACTTGCACTCCCGTCTCCTCGAGCGTTGCGCGAAGCTCTCGGACGAGCTGGGCGCGGGCTCGCTGACCGGGCTGCCGATCATCGAGACCAAGGCCAACGACGTGTCGGCCTACATCCCGACGAACGTCATCTCGATCACCGACGGCCAGTGCTTCTTCCAGTCGGACCTGTTCAACGCGGGCCAGCGCCCGGCCATCGACGTGGGTATCTCGGTCTCCCGTGTGGGTGGTGCCGCGCAGGTCAAGGCGATGAAGGACGTTTCGGGCTCGCTCCGGATCGACCTGTCGCAGTACCGCGAGCTGGAGGCGTTCGCCGCCTTCGCCTCGGACCTCGACGACGCGTCGAAGGCGCAGCTCGAGCGTGGTGCCCGGCTGTACGAGGTGCTCAAGCAGCCGCAGTACTCCCCGATCCCGGTCGAGGAGCAGGTCGCCACGGTGTTCCTGGGCACGAACGGCCACTACGACTCGGTCCCGGTCGAGGACGTGCGCCGCTTCAACCACGAGTTCCTCGACTCGGCCCGCCGCAAGCACGACGCGGTCCTCGGCGCCATCCGTGACACCGGCAAGTTCTCCGACGAGACTCGCCAGGGTCTGGTCGGCGCGGTGAACGAGTTCAAGAAGGAGTTCACCACCTCCGAGGGCAAGAGCCTGGTCGAGGGCAACGCCGACGCGATGGACGCCGACAAGGTCGGGCACGAGACCGTCAAGGTCAACAAGCCCGCGCCGAAGAAGTGAGCTGACGCCTCATGGCCGCACAACTCCGGGAACTGAGGTCGCGCATCAAGGCGACCAAGTCGATCGGCAAGATCACCAAGGCGATGGAGCTCATCGCCACCGCGCGCATCACCAAGGCGCGGGCGAAGGTCGCCGCGTCCCGGCCGTACGCCGACGAGATCACGAAGGTGCTCTCGGCGCTGGCCAGCGCGTCGGCCAACCTCGACCACCCGTTGCTGGTCGAGCGCCCGAACCCGACGCGCGCGGCGGTCCTGGTCGTGACCAGCGACAAGGGCCAGTGTGGTGGCTACAACTCCAACGTGCTGAGGGCCACCGAGGAGCTCCTCGCCCTGCTCAAGAAAGAGGGCAAGGAAGCCCAGGTCTACGTCACCGGCAACAAGGGGCTGAGCTACTACCGGTTCCGTAACCGCCCGGTCGTGGACAGCTGGACCGGCTTCTCCGACCAGCCCGGCTACGCGAGCGCGTCCGAGGCGGGCGCGGCGCTGGTCGAGTCGTTCATGCTCGGCGCGGACGACGGGCACGGCAACGCCGACGGCATCACCGGTGTCGACGAGATCCACATCGTCTACACCGAGTTCGTCTCGATGCTGACCCAGCGGCCGGTCGCCAAGCGCGTCGCGCCGCTCGAGGTCGAGTACACCGAAGACGAGGAGCCGACGCCGCCGTCGCTGCTCCCCAGCTACGAGTTCGAGCCGGGCGCCGAGAAGCTGCTGGGCGCGTTGCTGCCGAAGTACATCAACACGCGCATCTACTCGGCGCTGCTGGAGTCGGCGGCCTCCGAGCTGGCGGCCCGGCGTACCGCGATGAAGGCGGCGTCGGACAATGCGAACGAGCTGGTCGGCAACCTGACGCGGGAGATGAACCAGGCCCGCCAGGCGCAGATCACGCAGGAGATCTCCGAAATCGTCGGCGGCGCGAACGCGCTCGCCGCAGCAGGAAGTGATGACTGATGACCAGTACTGAAACCCCGCGCGCCAAGGGGCGCATCGTGTCGGTGACCGGTCCGGTCGTCGACGTCGAGTTCCCGCGCGGTTCCGTGCCCGAGCAGTTCAACGCGCTCAAGGTCGAGATCGAGTTCGAGCAGCTGCGCAAGACCGTGACGCTCGAGGTCGCCAGCCACCTCGGTGACAACCTCGTGCGCACCATCTCGCTGCAGCCGCAGGACGGCCTCGTCCGGGGCGCCGAGGTCACCGACACCGGCGGCCCGATCACCGTCCCGGTCGGCGACAAGGTCAAGGGCCACGTCTACAACGCCCTCGGCGAGTGCCTCGACGAGCCCGGCTACGGCGACGACCTCGAGCGCTGGGGCATCCACCGCAACCCGCCCTCCTTCGACCAGCTCGAGGGCAAGACGGAGATGCTGGAGACCGGCCTCAAGGTCGTCGACCTGCTCACCCCGTACGTCCAGGGTGGCAAGATCGGCCTGTTCGGCGGTGCCGGCGTGGGCAAGACGGTGCTCATCAAGGAGATGATCACCCGCGTCGCCCGGAACTTCGGTGGTACCTCGGTGTTCGCCGGCGTCGGCGAGCGCACCCGTGAGGGCAACGACCTCTTCCTGGAGATGAGCGAGGACGGCGTCATCAACGACACCGCCCTCGTGTTCGGCCAGATGGACGAGCCGCCCGGCACGCGTATGCGCGTCGCGCTGTCCGCGCTGACCATGGCGGAGTACTTCCGCGACGTCCAGAACCAGGACGTGCTGCTGTTCATCGACAACATCTTCCGGTTCACCCAGGCCGGCTCCGAGGTCTCGACCCTGCTGGGCCGGATGCCTTCGGCCGTGGGTTACCAGCCGACGCTGGCCGACGAGATGGGGCAGCTGCAGGAGCGGATCACCTCGACCAAGGGCCGTTCGATCACCTCGATGCAGGCGATCTACGTCCCCGCGGACGACTACACCGACCCGGCCCCGGCCGCGACGTTCGCCCACCTGGACGCCACCACCGAGCTCTCGCGTGGTGTCTTCCAGAAGGGCATCTTCCCGGCGGTGGACCCGCTGGCGTCGACGTCGACCATCCTCGACCCGGCCATCGTCGGCGAGGAGCACTACCGCGTCGCGTCCGAGGTCATCCGGATCCTCCAGAAGTACAAGGAGCTCCAGGACATCATCGCGATCCTCGGCATGGACGAGCTCTCGGAAGAGGACAAGCTCACCGTTCAGCGCGCGCGCCGCATCGAGCGGTTCCTGTCGCAGAACATGCTGGTCGCCGAGGCGTTCACGAACATCCCGGGCTCGACGGTGCCGCTGGCCGAGACCATCGAGTCGTTCGACCGGATCAGCAAGGGTGACTTCGACCACTACCCGGAGCAGGCGTTCCTGGGCATCGGTGGCCTCGAGGACCTCGAGAAGAAGTACAAGGAAATCACCAAGAAGTGAACGCCTGAGAAGGCGCAGTCTGAGGTGCGGCGGGGGATGGTCCTTTGTGGACTCGAGCCCCCGCCGTTCTCATAGTCGGAGACAGACCTATTACACTCGGGGACAACACCCCGAGCGAAGGAGTGCTACGTGGCTGAGATGTCCGTGGAGCTGGTGGCTGTCGAGCGCCGTCTCTGGTCGGGTACCGCCACTTTCGTGGTGGCCCAGACCACCGAGGGTGAGATCGGCATCATGCCCGGCCACGAACCGGTGCTCGGGCAGCTCGTCGAGGGTGGCGTCGTCAAGGTGACCACCACGGACGGCGAGACGGTGTGTGCCGCGGTGCACGGCGGCTTCCTGTCGGTGACCGCCACCGGGGTGAGCGTGCTCGCCGAGAGCGCGGAGCTTTCCGACGAGATCGACGTGGACGCGGCGAAGGCGGCGCTCAACGCGGCCGACGACGAAACCGAGCGGGCACGGGCCTCGGCCCAGCTCCGCGCGGCCGGTCAGCCGGTCTGAGCCGAGCCGGACGACGGGCAGGAGCCGGGCCGTGACGATCACCGTGGTGGTACTGGGGCTCCTGCTCGTGCTCGCCGTGCTGGCGGCCTGGTACGGCCAGCGCTGGATCCGGATGCGCCGCGGGGGCGGCGTGAGCGTGGCGCTGCGATGGCGTCCGGACGCCGCTCGGTCCAGCTGGCACCTGGGGCTCGGCCGGTACGAGGGCGACGAGTTCGTCTGGTACCGCGTGTGGAGCCTGCGGACCGGCCCGGACCGGGTGTTCCAGCGCGAAAGCATGCAGATCGCCGACCGCCGCGACCCGTCCGGCACGGAGGCCTACGCGGTCCCCGAAGGCTCGACGGTCCTGCGGTGCGAGTCGGAGACGCAGGAGGCGATCGAGATCGCCATGGGCCCCGGCGCGCTCACCGGCTTCCTCTCCTGGCTCGAGTCGGCGCCTCCCGGGCACCGGCTGCCCCGCGCATCCTGACGCTGTTTTGAATCGGCGCTGTCTCATTCCGAGACAGTCGGCTCGCCGTTTCCGGGCTAGCGTGGAGGCCATGATTTTCATCGTGGTCAAGTTCCCGGTGAAGCCGGAGTACGCCGAAGAGTGGCCCGACCTGGTCGCGGACTTCACCCGTGGCACCCGTGGCGAAGACGGCAACATGTTCTTCGAATGGTCCCGGTCGGTCGACAACCGGAACACCTACGTCCTGGTGGAGGGCTTCCGCGACGCGGACGCCGGCGGCGCCCACGTGTCGACCTCGCACTTCAAGACCGCGGTCTCGACCTTGGGTGAGTACCTCTCGGCCGTCCCGCAGATCATCAACGTCCAGGACGCCTCCGACTGGGGCCCGATGGCCGAGATCCAACCGCGCTGAGGGCCTTCCGTAAACTCGGGGCGTGACCATCGCGGAGATTCCCGGCTCGAAGTCCGTCACCGCCCGAGGCCTGTTCCTGGCGGCCGCCGCGCACGGCACGACCGTGCTCGAGCGGCCGCTGCACTCCGACGACACCGAAGGCTTCGCCGAGGGGCTCGCGGCGCTCGGCTACCGCGTCGACCGGCAGCCGGGTGAGTGGTCGATCGAAGGCCGTCCGCAAGGCCCCGGCGTCGCCGAGGCGGACGTCTTCTGCCGCGACGGCGCCACGACCGCCCGCTTCCTGCCCACGCTGGCCGCCGCGGGGCACGGCACGTTCCGCTTCGACGCCTCCCAGCAGATGCGGAACCGCCCGCTGGGCCCGCTCACGAACGCCCTCAAGGAACTCGGCGTCGACCTGGTCTTCGGCGGTGCCGAGGGGCACCACCCGGTCACCGTCAACGCCGCCGGGATCAAGGGCGGCGACCTCACGCTGGACGCGGGCCTGTCCTCGCAGTTCCTCACCGCGCTGCTGCTGGTCGGCCCGCTGACGGCGGAGGGGCTGCGGATCACCGTCACCGACCTGGTTTCGGTGCCCTACGTCGAGATCACGCTGGAGATGATGCGGCGCTTCGGCGTCGACGCCCGGCGCGAGGGTGACACCTTCGTCGTGCCTTCGCAGCCGTACCAGGCCTGCCGCTACCCGGTGGAGCCGGACGCTTCGACGGCGTCGTACTTCCTCGCCGCGGCGGCCTTGACCGGCAACACGGTGACGATCCCGGGCCTCGGGTCGGACGCGCTGCAGGGCGACGTGCGTTTCGTCGACGTGCTGCGTCAGATGGGCGCTTCGGTTTCGCTGGAACGTGACTCGGTCACCGTGACCGGGGGCTCGCTGAACGGTGTCACGGTGAACATGCGCGACATCTCCGACACGGTGCCGACGCTGGCGGCGATCGCGCCGTTCGCGTCCGGGCCGGTGCGGATCGAGGACGTCTACAACACCCGGATCAAGGAGTGCGACCGCCTCGACGCGTGCGAGGAGAACCTGCGCGCGCTGGGAATTCAGGTGGAGACCGGCCGGGACTGGATCGAGATCCAGCCGGGCACGCCGGTGGGCTCGGAGATCAAGTGCCGCCGCGACCACCGGATCGCGATGGCGTTCAGCATCACCGGCCTGCGCACGCCAGGCATCACCCTCGACGACCCCGCGTGCGTCAAGAAGACCTTCCCCGGCTTCCACGAAGCGCTGGCAGACCTGCGGGCGGCTTGGAGCGCGTAATCTCGCTTTCATGAGCGACGAGCGCCGATTCGACGAGCTGCCGGAGCGGATCCGGTTCGAGGACATGACCACGACGCAGCCGGTCGAACCGGCGGCCGACGGCACGCCGGAAGACGCCGATCTCGAACGTTACTGGGCCGCCCATCTGGGCGGCTAGGAAGTCGCGCCGCCGGGCTGCCAGAGGATGTCGCCGTCCGGATTGGCCAGGCGGGACAGGATGAACAGCAGGTCCGAAAGCCGGTTGAGGTACTTGATCGCGATCGGGTTCGTGACGTCCGGCTCGGCCTCGTAGAGCGCCCACGCCGAGCGCTCGGCGCGACGCGACACCGTCCTGGCCTGGTGCAGGAACGCCGCGCCCGGGGTGCCGCCGGGCAGGATGAACGACGTCAGCTTCGGCACGCGCTCGTTGAAGTCGTCGCACCAGCCTTCCAGCCGCTCGACGTAGGCCTCGGTGATCCGCAACGGCTGGTACGGCGGGTCCTCCTGGATCGGCATGCACAGATCGGCGCCGACGTCGAAGAGATCGTTCTGCACCGCACGCAGGACGTCGGTGATGTCGCCGGGTAATCCACCCATCGCGAGCGCCAGCCCGATGACCGAATTGGCCTCGTCCGTGTCGGCGTACGCGCCCAGGCGCGCCGAGGTTTTCGGTACGCGGGAACCGTCGCCGAGCGCGGTCGTGCCGTTGTCGCCGACCTTGGTGTAGACGCGATTGATGCGAACGACCATGAACTCACCATAGCGGCCCCCGCCCGGGTCGAATCCGGGCGAGAGGGCATGATTGGCGGCCATGAGCGAGCACTTCGACGTCCATGGCGGGGCTCGGCTGGTCGGCGAGGTCGACGTGGTCGGCGCCAAGAACAGCGTCCTGAAGCTGATGGCTGCCGCGCTGCTGGCGGAGGGCACGACGACCATCACCAACTGCCCGCAGATCCTCGACGTCCCGCTGATGGGCGACGTCCTGCGCAGCGTCGGCTGCGAGGTCGCCATCGACGGCGACACCGCCACGATCACCACCCCGGCCGAGCTGTCCTACCGCGCGGACTCCGCGGCGATGGGCAAGCTGCGCGCGTCGGTCTGCGTGCTCGGCCCGCTGGTCGGGCGGCTCAAGCGGGCCGTGGTGGCGCTGCCGGGTGGCGACGCGATCGGCCAGCGGCCGCTGGACATGCACCAGAGCGGCCTGCGCAAGCTGGGCGCGACCACGACGATCGAACACGGCTGCGTCGTCGCCCAGGCCGAAACGCTGACCGGCGCCCAGATCTGGCTGGACTTCCCGAGCGTCGGGGCCACCGAGAACATCCTGATGGCCGCGGTGCTGGCCGACGGCACCACGGTGATCGACAACGCCGCGCGCGAGCCGGAGCTCGTCGACATCTGCACGATGCTGACCGAGATGGGCGCGAAGATCGACGGCGCGGGGACGTCGACGATCACCGTCCACGGCGTCGAGAAGCTGAACCCGACCGAGCACCGCGTGATCGGTGACCGGATCGTGGGCGCGACCTGGGCGTTCGCCGCGGCGATGACGCGCGGCGACCTGACCGTGCGCGGGGTCAACCCGCACCACCTGGACCTGGTGCTGGACAAGCTGCGCCTGGCCGGCGCCGAGGTCACCACGTTCGACGACAAGGGTTTCCGGATCGTGCAGTCCGGCCGCCCGCAGGCCGTCGACTGGGTCACGCTGCCCTACCCGGGTTTCGCGACCGACCTGCAGCCGTTCGCGGTGGCGCTGTCGGCGGTGTCCGAGGGCACGTCGATGATCACCGAGAACGTCTACGAAGCGCGGTTCCGCTTCATCGAGGAGATGATCCGGCTCTCCGGCGACGCGCGGACCGACGGCCACCACGCCGTCGTGCGCGGGGTCGAGCGGCTTTCGAGCGCGCCGGTCTGGGCGTCGGACATCCGCGCGGGCGCCGGGCTGGTGCTGGCCGGGCTGTGCGCGGACAGCGTCACCGAGGTCTGGGACGTCTTCCACATCGACCGCGGCTACCCGCACTTCGTCGAAAACCTGAACCGGCTGGGCGCGCGCATCGAGCGCGTCGCCAGCGAGCCTGAGCGGTCCTAGTAGCGCCTCGTGAGTGGTAAGTCGGGTTAGAACCCTACTTACCACTCACGAGAGCGCGCGCACGATCATGTCCGCGACCTTCTCCAGGTAGTCCGGGCCCGGCGGCGCCTGCCGCACCACCAGCCGCCAGTAGATCGGCGCCGCCAGCAGGTCCAGTGCCATTTCCAGGTCGGTGTCCTCGGGAAGTTCGCCGCGCTCGATGGCGCGTCGCAACATCTTCTCGCCCGCGTCGCGCCGTGGTCCGGCGATCGCCATGCCGGTGTCCGACGAGCGGTCCGGGTGCCGTGCGCCCTCGGCGATCAGGTCCGGCAGGATGCGCGCGAACAGCGGGTGCGTGAGCCAGTCCTGCACCGCCCGCAGTGTCAGCAGCAGGTCGCCGCGCAGTGAGCCGGTGTCCTGGAGTTCGGCGCGCGACACGCTGAACTCCACGACCACCGCGGCGATCATCTCGTCCTTCGACTTCCAGCGCCGGTACAGCGCGCTCTTGCCGACCCCGGCGCGTTTCGCGACCGCTTCCATCGACAGCCGCCCGTAGCCCTGCTCGGCCAGTTCGTGCAGGACGGCGTCGGTGATGGCCTGGGTGACCTCGGGCTGCAGGACGGCGGCGCCGGTCGGAGTGCGGGGCATGGCACTCAGCATAACGTATGGACGAGACGGTACCGTTCCGTCTATTGTCGGTCGGGACGGAACCGTATCGACGCGACCAGGAGGCCGTGATGCAGCAGGTGATGTTCGGGGACGACAAGCAGTTCTGGTTCGAGACCTTGCGGCTGTTCGGCCACGCGGCCTACGGCGGTTCGGACTTCGGCGAGGTGCTGGCGGCGGCCTCGAAGGTGAAGGCGGGCGACTACGACAGCTGGCACGACGCCTACCGCGCGCTCGCCGACCGCCTCTATGCCGAAGCTGCGACGTCGGGCCCGGTGACGGCGCGCGACCTGCTGCTGCGCGCGTCGACCTACTACTTCTCAGCCGGGTTCTTCCTGCACGGCAACCCGTCGGACCCGCGGATCAACGCCTCCTATGACCGCAGCGTCGAGTGCTTCCGACGGGCGGGCCTCGCCGAGCCGGTCGAAATCCCTTACGAGGGAACGGTTCTGCGCGGCTACTTCTACCGCGCGCCCGGCGACGGCCCGAAGCCGACGCTGGTGATGCACAACGGTTTCGACGGCAGCGCCGAGGAACTGCACTCCTTCGGCGCGGCGGCGGGCGCCGCCCACGGGTACCACGTGCTGACGTTCGACGGCCCCGGTCAGCCCGCGGCGATCCGCGAGCAGCTCGTCTTCCGGCCGGACTGGGAGAACGTCGTCGGTCCGGTGCTGGACTACCTCGACGGTGAGCCCGCCGTCGACCAGGGCCGGATCGCGCTGCTCGGCGTCAGCCTCGGCGGCATGCTCGCGCCGCGCGCGGCCGCGTTCGACTCCCGCCTCGCCGCGGTGGTCGCGGTCGACGGCGTGTACGACGCCGGTGCCACGGCGATCGCGTTCCTGCCGTGGAGCCGCGAGGAGGTCCAGCGGCGGGCGAACGCCGAGGAGGATCCCGAGTTCGACGCGATCCTCGCCGGCGCGCGCGAGGCCAGCGCGACCATGCGCTGGGCGTGCGATCACGGCCGGTTCGTCATGGGCGCGGCGACCGATCGCGAGTTCATCGCCAAGTACCTCGAGTACACGCTCGAAGGCGGCATCGCGGAGAAGATCACCTGCCCGGTGCTCGTCTGCGAAGCGGCGGACGACCTGTTCTTCGGCAGCGACACCGAATCCGAGCCGCGCCGGCTCGCCGCCCACCTGACCGGCCCGAAGACGCTGCTGACCTTCACCGCGGAGGAGGGCGCCGACGCGCATTGCCACGTGGGCGCGCAGCGCCTGGCCGTGGGGCGCATCTTCGACTGGCTCGATAGGACGGTTTAAGGACTCGTGAGTGGTAAGTGTCGTTAGAACGACACTTACCACTCACGACAACCCAACCCCCGCTCAGCCAGAACCGCCACGTTTGCCCTACCCCTCAATAACCGCCCGGAAGGCTCACGACTCCAGGGCCAGAGCGGCGCCGAATCCCAGCAGGGCGGTCCCAGTGACGCCGTCCATGGCGCGGCGCACCCGCCGCCGCGTGAGCCACCCGCGCACCCGGTGCACGAAGAGCAGCAGAAGCAGCTGCCAGGTCACGCCGACCACGGCCACCGTGTACGCCAGCAGCAGCGCGTCGCCGGTGTTGGTGACTCCCGGCGTGAGGAACTGCGGCAGCACCGACAGGTACAGCACGATCACCTTGGGGTTCGTGATGTTGGACAGGAATCCTTCGCGGAACCGGCGGAAGTGGCTGGCGCGGGCGCGGCGGACGTCGTCGAGGCTCTGGTAGTCACCGCGCCAGGCGCCGCGAAGGGCCTGAAAACCCAGCCAGCACAGGTAAGCCGCGCCGAGCCACTTCACGGTGACGAACACCGGCTCGTACCGCGTGATGACCGTGCCGAGCCCCAACGCTGCCGCGGTGGCCTGCAGGAAGTTCGCGACGGTGATCCCGGCGCACGACCAGGCGCCGCCCCGCGCGCCGCCGGTGAGGGCGTTCTTCAGCACGACCATGCTGTCCGGCCCCGGCACCACGGCCAGCAGCGCCATCATCGCGGTGAAGCCGAGGTAGGTCGACCACGTCATCAGGACTCCAGGGCGAGCGCGGCGCCGAAACCGATGAGCGCGGTGCCCGTGACGCCGTCGAGCGTCCGGCGCACGCGCCGCCGCTTCAGCCACGCGCGCACGCGGTGGACGAAGAACAGCAGCGCCAGCAGCCACGCCCCGCCGATCACGGCGACGGTGTAGGCGAGCACGAGCGCGTCCCAGGTCGTCGTGTGCCCGGGGTCGAGGAACTGCGGCAGGATCGACAGGTAGAGCACCAGCACCTTGGGGTTGGTGATGTTGGAGAGGAACCCTTCGCGGAAGCGCCGGAACCCGCTCGCCTTGCCGCGCCGGACCTCCGCGACGCCTTCGTAGTCACCGCGCCACGCGAAGCGCAGCGCCTGCACACCGAGGAAGACGAGGTAGGCCGCACCGACCCACTTGAGCGTGAGGAACACCGGCTGTGACTTCGCGATCACGACGCCGAGCCCGAGCGCGGCCGCACTGCCCTGCAGCGCGTTGCCGGTCACGATGCCGAGCGTGGCCAGCAGGCCGCCGCGGAACCCGCCGGACAGCGAGTTCTTGAGCATCACCATCGTGTCCGGGCCCGGCGCCAGGACGATCAGGACCACGATGACCAGGTAACTTCCGTACACACTCCACGTCACGGCCACCCACGCTAATCGACGCCCGCCTCGCGCGTCTCGCGGATTTTCGTCACATGAGCAGGCCGTAGCATGGTGGTGTGTACCGGGGGGAAATCGCGCTGGGTTCGGGACCGACCGCAGCATCGTCGTGCAGGCGAGGGTGGCCGGCCGGGGCCACGAGAAGCTCTACCCGCTGGACGAACTGCCCCCGCCGGTGCTCACCGAGCACGCCGACGGCACCGGCACCCTGACCTTCCGCGGTGCCGAATCGAACCGGCAGCGCAGGGCGGACCCGCGCGTCGAGGTCGAGTCGAACTATGCGCTGGAACTCGTCGCGATCGACCGGCCACGCGAGGTCGTGGCACTCGTCCTGAAGGCAACGCCCGGTGGATGATCGGGCAGCCGCCCGCATGCGGACCGGTTCATCCGCGCTTTCAGAGGGTAGTGTTCGGCCATGTACGCAGGCGAAATCGATCTTCGGCCCGGCGAACGGGTGCTGTGGGCGGGAGAGCCGGTCCAACGCCCGATCCTCGCCAAAGGTGACGCTCTCACCGTCCCGCTCGGCCTGCTGATCGCCGTGGCCGGTGCCGTGATGCTCGGGCGGAGCCCGGCCGGCTTCGGCATGTTCGCCGCGGTGGTGGTGCTCATTTTCGGTCTCTACGGCGGGGTGCTGCGGCCGCTCCTGCGTTATCTCGCCCTCGGCAAGACGACGTACGCGATCACCGACAACCGGGTCATCACGACTTCCGGCCTGTTCCACACGCGGGAGCGGTCGGACGACCTGGCCGGGCTGGGCACGCCGGAGGTGCGCCCCGGCCGGTCCGCCACCGGCACGATCGTCTTCAGCGAAAGCTCGGCGACGTTGATGGGCATCGGCCAGCCGGCCCGCGTGCGGGACCAGCTGGTGAAGGCCATCGAGGAGGCCCGCGCCCGCGTGGCGGTCCCGGCGGAACCGGACGCACCGGCTGAAACCTGACCGCGGGCAACCTGGCTGACTCCTCCGGCGTGTGGGCGGTACAAACCCGACGAAGCCTGGGAGCGTGCCATGGATCTGGGGACCCACTCGTTGCTACCGGGTGAGCGGCTGCTCTGGTCGGGCCGGCCGCAGCGGTTTCCCCTGCGCCTGATGGACGTCTACCTGCTGGGGTTCGGCTTGCTCTGGCTGACGCTCAACGGAACGTTCCTGGCGGCCGCGCTGAACGGGGGCGGCCCGCCGCTCCCGATCCCGATTCTGTTTCTCGCGTTCGGCCTGGTCATGACCTGGGGGCGGGTGCTGATGGGCCAGCTCGCGCTGCGGTCGACGACGTACCTGCTGACCGACCGCCGGATGGTCGTGGTCTCCACCCGCCCGCGGTACAGCGAGCACTCCGAGTACCTGACCCGGCTGGCGCCGCCGGTGGTCAAGCCCGCGTCGGACGGCTCGGGCACGATCGGCTTCGGTGCGATGGACTTCATGACCCAGATGGCGTCGATGTCGGGGATGAAACGCAATCCCTTCGGCGGTTCCACGCTCATCGAGCTGCGCGCGATCCCCGACGTCGTCCTGGTCCGCGACCAGATCGCGAACGCGCAGGCGAGAGCCGCGCAAGGCGCGTCCTGATCGGGACCGCCGATGCCGGCGGACCCGACAGCGTGAACGTGGCGAATTCCACTCAGTCAGCGATGTTACTCGCCGGTACACTCTCCTGAACGTCCACATGGAGGTGCGCCGTGCCCTATCCGACCGATCGCGAGCGGGACCGGCCCTGGGTGATGCGGACCTACGCCGGGCATTCCTCGGCCGCCGCGTCCAACCAGCTCTACCGGCGCAACCTGGCGAAGGGCCAGACCGGCCTCTCGGTCGCCTTCGACCTGCCGACGCAGACCGGCTACGACCCCGATCACCAGCTCGCCCGCGGCGAGGTGGGCAAGGTCGGCG
This sequence comes from uncultured Actinomycetota bacterium, assembly GCA_963762765.1. Classification (GTDB taxonomy): domain Bacteria; phylum Actinomycetota; class Actinomycetes; order Mycobacteriales; family Pseudonocardiaceae; genus Amycolatopsis. The sequence goes on along the minus strand of CAVXMR010000040.1, from coordinate 96,191 downwards.
TGCCGATCTCGCACCTCGGTGACATGCGGCGCCTGTTCGACGGCATCCCGCTGGCCGAGGCGAACACGTCGATGACCATCAACGCGCCCGCCATGTGGCTGCTCGCGTTGTACGTCTCCGTGGCGCGTGAGCAGGCCGAAGCCGAAGGCGGCGACGTCGACGAGGTGTTCGCCAAGCTCGCGGGCACCACCCAGAACGACATCATCAAGGAGTACCTGTCCCGCGGGACCTACATCTTCCCGCCGGGGCCGAGCCTGCGGCTGATCACCGACATGATCGCCTGGACCGTGCACCACGTGCCGAAGTGGAACCCGATCAACATCTGCAGTTACCACCTGCAGGAGGCCGGGGCGACGCCGACGCAGGAGGTCGCGTACGCGCTGTGCACCGCGATCGCCGTGCTGGACGCGGTGCGCGACTCCGGGCAGGTCGAGCAGTCCGACATGGACGGCGTGGTCGGCTCGATCTCCTTCTTCGTCAACGCCGGCGTGCGGTTCGTCGAGGAGATGTCCAAGATGCGCGCGTTCACCGCGCTCTGGGACGAAATCACGCGCGAGCGTTACGGCGTGACGAACCCGAAGGCACGGCGCCTGCGTTATGGCGTGCAGGTCAACTCGCTGGGGTTGACCGAGGCGCAGCCGGAGAACAACGTCCAGCGGATCGTGCTGGAGATGCTCGCGGTGTCGCTTTCGCGCGGCGCGCGCGCCCGCGCGATCCAGCTGCCCGCGTGGAACGAGGCACTCGGCCTGCCCCGGCCGTGGGACCAGCAGTGGGCGCTGCGGATGCAGCAGGTGCTCGCGTTCGAGACCGATCTGCTGGAGTACGAGGACATCTTCGACGGCTCGCACGTGATCCAGGCCAAGGTGGACGAGATCATGGCCGGCGCGCGCGAGGAAATCGCGCGGGTGCAGGACCTCGGCGGCGCGGTCGCCGCGGTGGAGAGCGGCTACATGAAGTCGCAGCTGGTCACCTCGCTCGCGGAGTACCGGCGCGGGATGGAGAGCGGCGAGCGGATCCTGGTCGGGGTCAACAAGTTCGAGACGACCGAGCCCTCGCCGCTGCAGGCCGAAGGCGCGAAGGCGATCGAGACCATCGACCCCGCGGTCGAAAAGGCCGCGGTTTCGGCGATCGAGGAATGGCGCGCGCACCGCGACAACGACGCCGTCGAGCGCACATTGGCCGTGCTGCGCGAAAAAGCGCGCACGAACGAGAACCTCTTCGAGACCACTGTGGACTGTGCGCGGGCGGGCGTGACCACCGGCGAATGGTCGGGCGCGCTGCGCGAGGTGTTCGGCGAATACCGGGCACCCACCGGTGTTTCCGCCTCGGCCGTCAGCGGCACCGGCGACCCGGGCATCGAACGCGTGCGGGAGCGCGTGCGCGCCACCGAGGCCGAACTCGGTGAGCGGCTGCGGATCCTGGTCGGCAAGCCCGGCCTCGACGGCCATTCCAACGGCGCCGAGCAGGTCGCCGTCCGTGCTCGCGACGTCGGCTTCGAGGTGGTCTACCAGGGCATCCGGCTCACGCCCGAGCAGATCATCGCGGCCGCGGTGCAGGAAGGCGTGCACGTCGTCGGTCTTTCGGTGCTGTCGGGTTCGCACCTCGAGGTCGTGCCCAGCGTCGTCGACGGCCTGCGTGCCGCCGGTGTCGGCGATGTGCCGGTGATCGTCGGCGGCATCATCCCGCCGGACGACGAGGCGGTGTTGCTGGACCGCGGCATCGCGCGGGTGTTCACGCCGAAGGACTACGAGCTGACCGACATCATGGATGGCATCGTCAGCCTGATCCGGGAGCGCCACGGACTGGAACCGCGTCCTCACTGAGTGCTCCATCCGATCACTTTCCGATAACAGCCGTCGGTGATTAATCCGCTCACCGCGCCCGTATCTGGTGTCCCACCTACGTTCGAGCCACAGGTATGTCTCGAAACGAGGTGCTGTCGATGAAGCACGACGATTGGTCGCGGCGGGATTTCTTCCGGCGCTCCACCCTGCTCGGCGCGGCCGTTCTCGGTGGCCCCGTGCTGCTTTCCGCTTGTACGTCAACGTCTTCCGGTGACGCGCTGCAAGCGGCCAAGGACGCCAAGAAGATCAAGATCGGGATCGCGAACGAGTCGCCGTACGGATTCACCGACCAGGGCGGCAAAGTCACCGGCGAGGCGCCCGAAGTGGCGCGCGCGGTCTTCAAGAACATGGGGATCGACAACGTCGAAGCGAGCGCGGTGTCGTTCGACCAGCTGATCCCGGCCCTGAACGCCAAGCAGTACGACGTGGTCGCGGCGGGTATGAACATCACCGCGAAACGCTGTGGCCAGGCGGCTTTCTCCCTGCCGGACTACTCCGCGCTGACGGCGTTGCTGGTGCCGAAGGGAAATCCGCAGAACATCCTGAAGTTCGAGGACATCGCGGCGAAGAAGGTCAAGGTCGCCGTGCTGTCCGCGGCGGTGGAAAAGGGCTACGCCACCGACGCCGGCGTGCCCGAGGGCCAGATCGAAACCCTGGACTCGCAGGACAACATGCTGCGCGCGGTCGCCGACGGCCGCGTCTACTGCGCCGCGCTCACCGACATCTCGCTCAAGGACGTGCTCAAGAAGAACCCCGGCGCCGCGGCCGAGGTCACGCCGGGATTCGACCCGGTCAAGGACGGCAAGCCGGTGATTTCGGCCGGCGGCTTCGTTTTCCGCACCGGCGACAAACCCCTGCTGGACGCGTTCAACGCCGAGCTCAAGAAGCTGCACGACAGCGGTGAATGGGCGAAGATCGTCGCGCCGTTCGGGTTCACCGAGGCGAACCTGCCGAAGGCGGACGTGACCACCGAGAAGCTCTGCGCCGCCTGACGACATGTCGAATGTGCCGCACATAGTTTCGTCCATCCTCGACGGACTGGTCGCGACGGCGGAGGCCGCGCTCGGCGGCATCGCGGTGACCGTGGTGCTCGCGCTGATCGCGGGCCTCGCGCTGCTTTCGCGGTCGTGGCCGGTCCGGGCGCTCGCGCGGCTGTACGTCGAGGTCTTCCGGGGGACGTCCGAGGTCGTCCAGTTGTTCTGGCTCTACTTCGTGCTGCCGGTGCTGGTCGGCTTCCAGCTGGTGCCGATGTTCGCGGGCATCCTCGTGCTGGGCCTCAACCACGGGGCGTACGGCGCGGAGATCGTCCGCGGCGCGGTGCGGTCGGTGCCGAAGGAGCAGTACGAGGGCGCGATCGCGCTGAACCTGTCTCCGGCGCAGCGGATGGTGCGGGTGATCCTGCCGCAGGCGTTCGTGGAGATGCTGCCGCCGTTCAACAACCTGTTCATCCAGCTGCTGAAGAGCACTGCGCTGCTCTCGTTCATCTCGGCCGGGGAGATCACCGAACGCGGTGAGCTGCTGCGGCCGGTGTTCGGCGCGGACATCGGCTGGATCTACGGCACCGAGCTGGTGCTCTACCTGCTGCTCGCGATCCTGATCACGACGGGGATGCGCGCGCTGGAACGCTCGGCGGCGCGGCGGCTCGGCCGCACCGCCCGATTGGCGCGCAGGCGCGTGCTCACGGTGGAGGGCGGTGCCGGATGAACTGGGACTGGCAGGCTGCCGCCGACGCGATCCCGTTGCTGCTGAAGGGTTTGCTGGTCACGGTCGAGCTCACGCTGCTCGGATCCGTCGTCGCCTACGCCCTCGGCCTGGTCCTGGCGTTGCTGCGGCGGTCGGGGATTCCGGTGCTGTCGCAGGCAGTGTGGCTGTTCATCGAGTTCGTGCGCAGCACGCCGTTGCTGATCCAGGTCTTCGTGCTGTACTGGCTGGTGCCGCCGGTGACCGGGTTCAAGATGTCTGCCTTCGTCACCGGCGTGGTGGCGCTCGGCGTGCACTACGCGACCTACACCGCCGAGGTCTACCGGGCCGGCATCGAAGCCGTCCCGAAAGGACAGTGGGAGGCGGCGGTGGCGCTGAACCTGCCACGCTCGCGGGTGTGGACGGCGGTCGTGTTGCCGCAGGCCGTGCCGCGGGTGCTGCCCGCGCTCGGGAACTACACGATTTCGATGTTCAAGGAAACGCCGCTGCTGCTGGCGATCGGCGTGCTGGACGTGCTCAACCGGGCCAAGGAGGTCGGCGCGGACACGTTCCGCGTGGTCGAGCCCTACACCCTGGCCGGCGTGCTGTTCCTGCTGGTGAGCCTGCCCGCGTCGCTGCTGGTCCGGAGATTGGAACGCCGCCGTGCCTGAGGACATGATCCGCTTTTCCGGTGTCGTCAAGCGATTCGGCGAGCACGTGGTGCTCGACCAGCTCGGCTTCACGGTCGCGCCGGGGGAGTTCGTCTCGCTGATCGGCCCGAGCGGGTCCGGCAAGACGACGATCCTGCGTCTGCTGATGACTCTGGAGAAGGTCGACGAGGGCACCATCGAGGTCGGCGGCGAGTACCTGAGCCATCAGCGTCGCGGCGAGCGGCTGGTCCCGGCGGACGAGAAGTACCTGCGCGGGATGCGGAGCCGGATCGGCATGGTGTTCCAGCAGTTCAACCTGTTCCCCAACATGAACGTCCTGCGCAACATCACCGAGGCGCCGGTGCGCTCGCTCGGGCTCTCGCCCGATGAGGCCGAATCGCGGGCGCGGGAGCTGCTCGGCATGGTCGGGCTCGGGGACAAGGCGTCGGCACATCCGGCGCAGCTCTCCGGCGGTCAGCAGCAGCGGGTCGCGATCGCGCGGGCCTTGGCGATGCGACCGGAGGTGCTGCTGCTGGACGAGGTCACGTCGGCACTGGACCCCGAGCTGGTGGCCGACGTTCTGCGTGTGCTGCGGGACATCGCGACCGGCACGGACATCACGATCCTGTGCGTCACGCACGAAATGCAGTTCGCGCAGGACGTTTCGGACCGGGTGATGATGTTCGACCAAGGTCAGGTCCTCGAAGACGCCGCGCCCGAGAAACTCTTCAGCGAGCCTGAGCATGAGCGGACGAAGGAGTTTCTGAGGGCGGTCATCGACCGTAGGTAGGGGTCGGGTTCTCGTGAGTGGTAAGTCGGGTTCTATTGAGGGGTAAGGCAAACATGGCGTGGTGGTTCGAAGGTCGTGAATGACGCGTTCAGGACGTGCGACGTCCTGAACGGGTCATTCACGACCTTCTCCACTGGGTTCTGGAGCGAGAGGGACTTTGCCAGCGCCTGGTGACAGGAAGGTCCCCCTCGCTCCAGTCGCCATCGGCGAGCCGGTGCCGGCGTGTCCCGAATGACCACCGACCACGCGCCCGCAACACACAACGTGCCACGTTTGCCCTACCCCTCAATAGCCCTACTTACCACTCACGAGGCCCTAGTCCAGATCTCCGAGGATGTCCTTGGTGCTGCGGACGGTCGCGAAGCCGCCGCCGTGCAGGTTGGTCGCGGTGGCGTGGCTGAGCTCGTCCGCGGTGAGGGTGGTCCCGTCCGGGCCTTCGAGGTCGAAGGTATAGGTCGCGTCGAGGGCGAAAGTGACGTCGTAGCCGAGGTTTCCGCCCATTCGCGCGGTCGTTTCGCAGCAGAAGTTCGTCTGGATCCCGGCGAGCACGATGCTGCTGATCCCGCGCTTGCGCAGCCACGCGTCCAGGTCGACGTCCCCGATGAACGCCGAGTTGACCTTCTTGCCGAACACCAGGTCCGGCCGCGCACCGTCGAGCTCGGCCTTGAAGTCGTTGCCCGGCTGACCGGGCCGCAGTGGCGAGTCCGGTTTTGACGAATCGTGGTGCACGAGCACCACCGGCAGGCGACGCGCCTGCCAGGCGTCGAGCAGCGCCTTCATGTTGGCCTCGGCGCCGGGATTGTTGCGCGGTCCCCAGAACTCCGGGGCGTCGAACCCGCGCTGGACGTCGATCAGGATCAGTGCCGTGTCGGTCATGACGTCGAGTTTCGTCGTTCCAGTCCGAGGAGGGGAGTGGCAGAAGACGCGCGATGCGATACTTTTCTGCCATGCGCACGATCGGGGTGCTGCTCCTGCCGGGCAGCCGGATGTTCGACCTCGCGGTGATCGCCGAGGTCTGGGGCCAGGACCGCACGGACAGCGGGATCGGGCCGTTCACCGTGCGGCTGTGCAGTCCCGGCCGGGTGCGCACCGCGGTGTCGCCGTTCGGCGAGGTCGCGGCGACGCACGGCCTCACCGGGCTCGACGGTTGTGACCTCGTGCTCGCGCCCGGCCGCGACGACCCGCTGGCCGATGTCCCCGCGGCGGCGCGAGCGGCGCTGCGCCGGGCCCACCGCGCCGGGGCGACGGTCGCCGGGCTGTGCTCGGGCGCGTTCACTCTGGCCGCCGCGGGCTTGCTCGACGGCCGCCCGGCCACCACGCACTGGCGTGACCTCGACGATCTCGCCCGCGTCGCCCCGGAAGCGAGTCTTCAGGGCGACGTCCTCTACACCGACGACAGCGGCGTGCTGACGTCTGCGGGTGTCGTCGGCGGCTTGGACTTGTGCCTGTACCTCGTGCGCCGCGACCACGGCGCGGACATCGCGGCCACGCTCGCCCGGCGGCTGGTGATGTCGCCGGCTCGCGAGGGTGGGCAGCGACAGTACGTCGAGAACCCGTTGCCACCCACGCCGTCCCGCCCCGGCATGACGTCCACAATGGACTGGGCACTGGCCCGTCTCGGGGACGACATCGGCGTCGACGACCTCGTCGGGCACGCGGGTATGAGCGAGCGGACGTTCCACCGCGAGTTCGCCGCGGCTGCCGGCGTCACACCCGGGCGCTGGTTGCGGGTGCAGCGGGTGCGGTACGCGCAGCGGCTGCTGGAGACGACCGAGCTGCCGGTCGAGCGGGTCGCGCAGCGGTCCGGGCTCGGCACCGCGGCGAACCTGCGGCGCCGGATGCGCGCCGAGGTCGGCGTCGGCCCGGATTCCTACCGGCGCACATTCCGCGCCTGAGGGCTACCGTCGGGGTATGGCCGAGTACGAGCACATCCTCGTGAAGCGGGACGGCGACACCGTCACGATCACCATGAACCGTGCGGCGCGGCGCAACTCGCTGTCCGCCGACCACCTCGCGGAGCTGCTCAGCGCGTTCCACGAGGCAGGGACGTCCGACGCGACCGGCATCGTGCTGGCGGCGGCCGGGCCGGTCTTCTCCGCGGGCCACGACTTCGGCGACGTGGCGGCGCGCGACCTGATGGGGGTGCGCGAGCTGCTCACGCTGTGCACCGAGCTGATGCGGACGATGCAGTCGGTGCCGCAGGTGGTGATCGCCCGGGTGCACGGGCTCGCGACCGCCGCGGGCTGCCAGCTGGTGGCGTCGTGCGACCTCGCGGTCGCCGCCGAATCGGCGGGTTTCGCGCTGCCCGGCGGCAAAGGCGGCTGGTTCTGCCACACCCCGGCGGTCCCGGTGGCGCGAGCGATCGGCCGCAAACGTCTGATGGAACTGGCCCTGACCGGTGACGTCGTCGACGCGGCGACGGCGCTCGACTGGGGCCTGGTCAACCGGGTCGTCCCCGATGAATCGCTCGACGACGAGGTCGCCGCGCTGCTCGCGCGAGCCACCCGCGGCAGCCGCGCCAGCAAGGCGATGGGCAAGGTGACGCTGTATGCCCAGCTCGACCGGCCCGAGGCCGACGCCTACGCGATCGCGCTGGAAGTCATGGCCTCGGCGTCCCAGCTGCCCGGCGCGCGCGAGGGGATGGCGGCCTTCCTCGAAAAGCGCCACCCCTCCTGGCCCGACTGAGACATTTCCACCGCCGTCATTCCACCGTCGCGAGGATTTCGGCCAGGGCTTCGACGGCCGCGCGGGCGTCCTCGCCCTCGGCGCTCACGGTCACCTCGGTGCCGGTCGTGGCCCCGAGGCTCATCACCGACAGCACCCCGGTGGGGTTGACCGTCCGGCCGTTGTGCCCGACCTGGATGCTGCTGGTGAACCGGGCGGCAGCCTGGGCGAGCCTGCCCGCCGGGCGGGCGTGCAGGTCGGCGGGCAGCGTGACGGTGGCGCTGTGTCCTTCAGAACTTGCTGACATCGCGAGCCTCCTCGGCGGCGGTGAAAACGGTGAAGAGGTCGGCGCCTCCGGCCGCGGTGACGGCGGCGGCGACGGCTCCTTCGACGAAGGGCGCGTCGACCACCCGGACGTCGGCGCGCGGATGGTCGGCCAGCACGGCGCGGGTGGTGAGCACCGAGCTGCCGAGATCGGGCAGCACGACCACCCCGCCGCCGTGGTCGGCGTTGGCGATGGCCTTGGCGACCCGGTCGTAGCTGGTCCCGATCCGGCCGTCGTCGGTACCGCCGGCGAGCTCGATCGGGACGTCGGCGGACGCGATCTGCCCGAGCAACGCGCCGACTCCGGCGGCCAGCTCGGCGCTGTGTGACACGAGTACGATCCCCACTGGCTTGGTCATGAACGCTGATGTTAAATATCGGAACAGCGTTCGGCAATACCGAAAGGTGGATTCATGGTTCAGTCCGTGCGGCGCGCGGTGGCGATCCTGCGCGAACTGGCGGCAGGCGGGCCCCGGCTCGGGGTGACCGAGCTGGCCGAACGGATCGGCGTGGCCAAGCCGACCGCGCACGCGCTGCTGCGCACGCTCGAGGGCGAGGGCCTGATCAGGCAGGACACCGAAACCGGCAAGTACCTGCTCGGCCCCGGGCTGCTCCAGCTCGGCAACGCGTATCTGGACACCCAGGAACTGCGCACCCGGTCGCTGACCTGGGCCGACGGGCTCGCGACGCGGACCGGGGAGGCGGTCTGGGTGGCGGTGCTGACCGGCGACCACGTCCTGGTCGTGCACCACGCGTTCCGACCCGAAGGTGCGGTGCAGATCCTCGAGGTGGGCGCCAGCATCCCGTGGAGCACCTGCGCGCTGGGCAAGGCGATCGTCGCGGCCGCCCCGGCGCCCGAACGCGAGCGGCTGCTCGCTGCCGAGCCCGCGGTGCTGACCGGCGCCAGTGTGACGGACCGGGCGGAGCTCACCGCGCAGCTCGACGAGGTCCAGCGCGTCGGGTACGCCGTCGAGGACCAGGAGTCCGCGCTGGGTGACGCGGGGATCGCGGCCGCCGTTTTCGACCGGTCCGGCCAGGTCGCGGGGGCCATCGGCATCATCGGCCCGGTCGAGCGGGTGCTGGTCGAGCCGGCCCGTCAGACCTTCGCCGTGATGGTCCGCGAGACCGCCCGCAACCTGTCGCGCGACCTTGGCGCGAGCCGGACGGCGCTGTATCGCAGCGCCTGACTCTTGACAGAGCCGCGTCGGCCGATCTAACTTTTCGGAACCTTGTTCAGTGATGACGAACACACTTCGCCATCGACCCTCGAGTTCCGCTCCGACGCGGAGGAGGTGAACCGCCCGGCGGCAGTGCTGCCCCGGGCGTAACCCATGGACGACAACACCTACCTGCAGAAGCTTCTCGCCGAGGTGCTCGGCACCGCGACCCTGGTCTTCATCGGGGTCGGCTCGGTCCCGGCCACCAAGCTGGTGGGCGGCACGGCGCCGTTCACCATGGCCGAGCTCGGCATCATCTCCTTCTCCTTCGCGATGGCCGTCGTGGCGATGGTCTACGCGATCGGCCACATCTCCGGCTGCCAGATCAACCCGGCGGTCACGCTGACGCTCGCGGCCACCGGACGGATGCCCTGGCGGCAGGTGCCCGGTTACCTCGCCGCGCAGCTGGCCGGGGCGACGCTGGGCGCGCTGGCGATCATCGGCGTGCTGGGCACCAAAGCCGTCGACGTCGGGCTCGGAATCGCCAGCTACGGCGATTCCGTGAGCACGGGCCAGGCCTTCTTCGCCGAAGCACTCGGCACGTTCCTGCTCGCGTTCGTCGTGGTCGGCGCGATCGACCGCCGGGCGCCCGGCGGGTTCGCCGGGCTGGCGATCGGGCTGGCGGTGTTCGCGATCATCATCCCGATCGCCCCGGCGACCGGCGCGTCCATCAACCCGGCCAGGACGTTCGGCCCGATGCTGGCCGGGCAGCTCTTCGGCGGGACCGTCCACTGGGGACAGCTCCCGGTCTACGTACTGGCCGAGTGCGTCGGCGCGCTCGCCGCGGGATTCCTTTACGCCGCACTGAATTCGCGGCGTGCCGCGAAGGTGGATTCCGTTGTCCCCGACCGCGTGATGGCGAAGGGAGCCGTGTCGTGAAGAAGTTCGTCAACGCGCCGGAAGACGTGCTCGTCCAGGCGCTGATCGGGATCGCCGCGGCCCATCCCGAACTGCGGGTCGATCGCGACGCGAAGTTCATCGCCCGCGCGGAGGGACCGCGCGAGGGGAAGGTCGGTCTGGTCTCGGGTGGCGGCTCCGGCCACGAGCCGCTGCACGGCGGGTACGTCGGCCTCGGCATGCTCGACGCGGCGTGCCCCGGCGAGGTGTTCACGTCCCCGGTGCCCGACCAGATCCTCGCCGCGACGCGGGCGGTGAACGGCGGCGTCGGCGTCGTCCACGTCGTCAAGAACTACACCGGTGACGTCATGAACTTCGCGCTGGCCGCGGAACTCGCCGCGGACGAGGGCATCGAGGTGGAGACCGTGCTGGTCGACGACGACGTCGCGGTGCAGGACTCGACGTGGACCGCCGGGCGGCGCGGCACCGGCGCCACGGTGTTCGTCGAGAAGGTCGCGGGCGCGCTCGCCGAAGGCGGCGCCTCCCTCACCGAGGTCGCCGAGATCGGCCGCCACGTCAACGCGATGTCCCGTTCGTTCGCCGTGGCGCTGACCGCGTGCACCACGCCCGCCGCCGGGAAGCCCGGCTTCGACCTGCCCGGCGACGAGATGGAAGTCGGGGTGGGAATCCATGGCGAACCCGGACGCCGCCGGGAAAAACTCAGCAGCGCCAGGGAGATCGTCGCCATCGCGCTGGACGCGATCCTCACCGATCACCCGCTGGATCCGGGCGACGAGACGATCGTCATGGTCAATGGGCTCGGCGGCACCCCGCTGATCGAGCTGTACCTGCTCTTCGGCGAGGTCGCCACGGCGCTGGCGGACAAGGGCATCACGATCGTCCGCAGCCTGGTCGGCGACTACATCACGAGCCTGGACATGGCGGGAGCGTCGATCACGGTCTGCCGTGCCGGCGACCGGCTGCTGAACCTGTGGGACGCGCCCGTGCGGACTCCCGCCCTCAGATGGGGGACGTGAGGACACGCTTCGCCGCGTACCTGCGATAAACGTGGGTGTGCCCGGGTCCGGATGGGCTCACCCGGGCACACCCACACCCAGCCAAGATCGAAGGAGATCCCGATGGACATCGCCCTTGCCGGGGCCTGGGTGCGCGCGGTCGTCACGGCCGTCGACGAGCACGCCGACCACCTGACCCAGCTCGACTCGGCCATCGGCGACGCCGACCACGGCGTGAACATGCGCCGGGGGTTCACCGCGGTCGCCGCCGCGCTGAAGGGCGGCGATCCCGAAACGGTCGGCGCCGTCCTGACCACGACCGGCGTCACCCTGATGTCCAGCGTGGGCGGGGCCTCCGGACCGCTCTACGGCAGCATGTTCCGCGCGATCGGCAAGGCAGTTCCGGAGTCCGAAGTGGACGGTAAGCGGCTGCTCGCCGGGCTCACCGAAGGGCTGGCGGCGGTGCAGCGGCTCGGCGCGGCGGTGCCGGGAGACAAAACGATGGTCGACGCCTACGCACCCGCTGTCGCCGCGTTCGAGCAAGCGCTCGACGGCGGCGGTGACCTCGCCGCGGCCGCAACCGCGGCAGCCGCGGCGGCTGAAGGCGGCATGCGCGCGACGATCTCGCTGACCGCGCGCAAGGGCCGGGCGTCGTATCTGGGGCCGCGCAGCGTCGGGCATCAGGACCCGGGTGCCACGTCGACCGCGTTGATCTTCCGGGCGCTCGCCGACGTCACCGCACCGCGGTGAACCGCCGCGTCTTCGCTGGTGTGTCCGCCTCCGCCGGGGTGGCGCTCGGGCTCGCGTACCGCACCGATCGGGTCGTGGAACACCTCCGGCTCCGGCGCAGCACCGGTGATCCGGTGCGTGACATCACCGAGGCGTTCGACGCGGTGGCGGAACGCTTGCGCGCGCTCGCCGCGTCCCTGCGCGCGGGAGACCACGTCGAGCAGGCCGACATCATGGACGCGGCCGGCCTGATCGCCGCCGATCCCGACCTGCGCGGCGCGGCGATCGGCCAGGCTCGGGAGGGCACGCCCGCCGCTGTCGCCGTCACCCGTGCCGTGAACACCTACGCCGCGATGCTCGCGGGGCTGGACAGCCCGATGCTCGCCGAACGCGCGACGGACGTGCGGCAGGTCGGCCGCCGCGTGGTGGCCTGGCTGAACGGCGCGGCCGAGACGGACGTCGACCTCGACGGGCCGCTGGTGCTGCTGGCCCACGAAATCGGCGCGGCCGACCTGCTCGAACCGCACGCGCCGGTGGCGGCCGCGGTCTCGGTGACCGGCGGGCCGAACTCGCACGCGGCGATCGTCGCGCGGTCGCTGGGTATCCCGTTCCTGCTCGGCGTCGACCGGGACGCCCTCGACTGCCCGGACGGGGCGGAAATCCTGGTGGACACCAGGCGTTCGACGGTCATCGTGCACCCCGCGCCGCGACAGCGTCAGGATGCGCTGAGCACGATGGACGCGGCCCGGGCTCGCCGCGCGGCGGCTGTCGCTTCCCGGGATCTCCCGTGCGAGACGCTCGACGGCACGGTCATGGTGCTGCGAGCCAACGTGGCCACACCCGCCGACGTCCAGGCGGCGCACGAAGCCCGGTCCGAGGGCGTCGGCCTGCTCCGCACGGAACTGCCGTTCCTGGACGTCACCGCGTGGCCGAGTTTCCGTCAGCACATGGCCGCCCTTGAGCCGGTTTTCCGGCGTCTCGAAGGAAAACCGGTCACCGTCCGCACGCTCGACTTCGCCGACGACAAGCTCCCGCCGTTCCTCGCCGCCGAGCGCGGTGCCCGGTTCGGGCCGGGGCTGCCGGTCATGCTCGCGCATCCGGAGGCCCTGATCGACCAGTTCCGGGCCATCCTCACCGCCGGCGTGGACGCCGATATCCGGATCATGATCCCGATGGTGGCGAGCGGGGACGACCTGCGCGCCTGCGCGCGGCTGCTGGCGGAGGCCGGTGACCGGCCCGTGCCGCTCGGCGCGATGATCGAGCTGCCCGAGGCCGTCGCGGACATCGACGACATCGCGGCCACGGCGGCGTTCCTGTCCATCGGCAGCAACGACCTCACGTGCCAGCTGCTCGGCCTGGACCGGCGGCACCCGGAGGCCACTCCCGCGATGGCCGCGCATCCGGTCGTGCTGCGGGCGATCCGCGACACCGTGGCCGCCGCACATCGGCACGGCCGGGTCGTCTCGGTGTGCGGGGACGCCGCCGCCGACCCGCACGTCATCCCGCTGTTGATCGGGCTGGGCTGCGACGTGCTGTCGGTGGCGCCCGCCGCGCTCGACGACGTCCGGTCGCGAGTGCGCCGGCTCAAGGACAGCGCATGCCGTGTCGTCGCCACCAGAGCGTTGGAGCTGTCCTCGGCGAGTGCGGTCTGGCAGCTGGTCGAGCGGGAGTCGTTCCCCGACTGATCAATACCATACGGTATGGTATGGTCGAGCCGTGGCGAGCAAACGGGACTGGCTGGACGAGGGTTTGAAGGTGCTTGCGGCCCACGGCGCGCCGGCGGTGACGATCGAGCGGCTGGCCGAGCGGCTGGGCCTGTCGAAAGGCTCCTTCTACCACCACTTCAAGGGCATGTCCGGCTTCCGGACCGCGCTGCTGGCGCACTTCGAGGCCGAATACACCACGCGCTACATCGAGAAGGCCGAACAGGCGTCCGGGGACAAGCTGCACGCGCTGCTCGAGTTCGTCTACGCGTCCGGTGGCGGCCCGGAACTCGAGATCGCCATGCGCGCATGGGCATTGCAGGACGCCGAAGCGCGCGAAATCCAGGCGCGGGTCGACCGCACGCGTGCCGGTTACCTCGCCGACGTCTGCGACGACGCCGAGCTCGCCCAGGCGCTGTACCTGGTGTACGTCGGCGCCAGCCAGGTCGTACCGCCATTGAAGCCGGCCGAACTCCGGCGGGCTCTGGAATTCACTCTGGGGAGAGACCGATGACCGCACCCGAACTGGCGCCCGTGCTCGAAGGCGCCGACTACATCGAATTCCGCGAGATCGAGAGCGAGGTGAGCTTGCGCGAGTTCGTCGCGGGCGCGCTCAGCTGGTCGCCGGTCTGGGTTAAAGCCTTGTTCGGCGCCCGCGTCCTGCTCGCCAAAGTGCTGCGATTGGACACCGCCACCGTTCCGCGGCGCCCCGCGTTGACCCCGGAAACGGTGAGCTTCACTCCTGGCGACGCGGCGGCGTTCTTCACCGTGCGCTCCGGCGCCGAGGACCGCTACCTGGTCCTCGGGGCGGACGACAACCACCTCAGCGCGCACCTGACGTTCGTCGCCGAACCCGAGCGCAAACGTTTCCAGCTGGGCACGATCGTGCGTTACCACCGCCGCACCGGGCCGGTGTACTTCACCGTGATCAGGCCGTTCCACCACCTGATCATCCGCGGGATGCTCAGGGCCGGAGCCGCCCCGAAAGCATGAGGTGGGTGTAGGCCGCCAGCGACTGGGCGTCGCTGAACTCGCCCGCCAGGATCATCTTCTCCAGCTCCTCGCGGTGGAACCACGCGGTTTCCATGTCCTGTTCTTCGTGCTCACGCTCGGGTTCGCCCTCGACGAGGTCGAGCGCGAGGAAGATCCGGCCGAACTGGTTGACCATGCCCGGAGCGCAGTGGACGATGGCGAGCTCGATCATGCGCCCGGCCCGCAGCCCGGTCTCCTCGCGCAGCTCGCGCGCCGCCAGCTCGGCGGGCTCGACCTCGGCGAGGTCCGGCGCGGTGCCCTGCGGGAACTCCCAGCAGCGCTTGCCGACCGGGTAGCGGAACTGGTCGACCAGCAGGAAACGGTCGCCGTCCATCGGGATGATCAAGGCGTAGGTGGGCTTGTCGATGACGCCGTAGATGCCCGCGCTGCCATCGGCCCGGCGGATGTCGTCCTCCCGGACGGTCATCCAGTTGTTCCGGTACACCTCACGCGACGCGACACGCTGAATGGGGTCCACCCGCCCAGTATCACCGACCCTGCCCTACCCTCGGCGGGTGCGTCTCGTGATCGCTCGGTGCCAGGTCGACTATGCCGGCCGGCTGACCGCCCATCTGCCCATGGCCACCCGGCTGCTGCTCGTCAAGTCCGACGGCTCGGTTTCGGTGCACTCGGACGACCGGGCCTACAAGCCGCTGAACTGGATGAGCCCGCCCTGCTGGCTCATCGAGGACGGCAAGCTCTGGATCGTCGAGAACAAGCAGGGCGAGAAGCTGGTCATCACGATCGAGGAGATCTTCCACGACCACGCCCAGGAACTCGGCGTGGAACCGGGCCTGCAGAAGGACGGCGTTGAGGCGCACCTGCAGGAGCTGCTCGCCGAGCACATCAAGACCCTCGGCGACGGCTACACCCTGGTCCGCCGCGAGTTTCCGACGGCGATCGGCCCGGTCGACATCATGGCCCGCGACGCCGACGGCCGCAGTGTCGCCGTGGAGATCAAGCGCCGCGGCGAGATCGACGGGGTCGAGCAGCTGACGCGCTACCTCGAACTGCTCAACCGCGACCCGCTCCTGGCGCCGGTCCAGGGCGTGTTCGCGGCGCAGCTCATCAAACCGCAGGCCCGCACGTTGGCCGAGGACCGCGGGATCCGCTGCCTGACGCTGGACTACGACGAGTTGCGCGGCATCGAATCGGACGAGTTCCGCCTGTTCTGAACTTCATGCCGAAGTGGCCGTTTCGTTCACCGGTCGCCTGCGGTCTGCCGAGGTAGCGTCCCGGGGTATGACCTCAGTCGCGCCTGGGAGATACCGCCACTACAAGAACTACGAATATCAGGTGCTGGGCGTCGCCGAGCACAGCGAGACAGGCGAGCCCCTGGTCGTCTACCGCGCACTCTACGGAGACGAAGGCCTGTGGGTGCGACCGGCGAGCATGTTCGTGGAGTCGGTGGACACCAGCGCCGGACCGGTGCCACGATTCACGTTTCTGGCGGGGCCGGACGCGTAGCCGGTCCGCCCTTGCGTGGAAGGCCGGAGATGGCGTCCATCGTTCTTGGCAACCTGGAAAAGATCGTCTCCGACGTCGGCGCGGCGGTCGACGCGAATGCGGCGGGGTAGTCGTTCAAACTACGGCGACGGGATTTTGTGCCGGTTCGAGCGTCCGCTGGACGCCTGCGTCGCCGCTTTGAACGTGAAGACGGTGACGTACCAGCTCGATGCGCAGGCTTCCTATGGACTCACGATCGGCCAGGCGAGCTCATACCCGCGGCTGGATGGCGGAGAGGATCTCGTCGGTTACGCGGTCGACGGGTGTTCGCGCATCAAGTCCTTGGCCTGTCCCGGGCAAGTGCTGGTCGATGATGCGTTGCTCAGGACTGTGCGGTCGTACCTGGTGGATCATCGCGAGGTCCTCATCGGTGCGGAGTTCGACGTGGAGGCCAAGGGAGTCGGCCCGCTGAAGCTGTGGGAGCTATCCGTCAGAGATCTCGGCCTGACAGGCAGGATCGCAACGCCGTTCGTCATTCACTCTGGCGGGCGGCTTCCGATCCGCGAAAAGGTCCAGTTCATGCGGAACGGCACCCACGAGATCACCGAAATCGGCACCGGTTTGACGTCATTCGCCAAATACATCAACGGCCAGCGACCGGACGAGTTTCGGGACCCGCTCCGGGAGCAGTACCGAAGGGGCGTCACGCTCCGGTGTTATGCGCTCGATCCCGACTACGGCCCCGGCCGGGACTACCTGCGGGAACAAGGTGACACCCACTACGAACAGGAAATGGAGAGCGCTCGCCGAGCGATCTTGGACGAGCGCGGTCGGCCTACCCGGTGCACCAGCTCTCATTTCAGTCGAACAAGGAGCTGTACAAGAAGTACATGCGGTCGGTCGACGTCGTCAGGGACGCCGGCGAACTGGTGACGACGTAAGCCGGCGTCGCCGCCGGAGGATCGCTGACTACAGGCGTGACCTCGCGCTCAATCCCGGGCCGACCTCTTCCGGTCAACTGAAGACCCCTTGGTGGGCGCGGACGAATTCGGGGAACGACGTCGCCGGGCGACCGGTCAGTTCCTCGACCGTCGGGGTCACCTTTTCGGCGCCGCCGGTCCGGTAGGCGCGGGCGACTTCGATGAGGGCTTCGACGTAGAACTCGGGCATGCCTCTGGCGAGCATCGTCGTGCGGGCTTCCTCGTCCGGTTGGGAAATGTAGCGAACCGGGCGGCCGAGGATTTCCGAGAACTGTGCCGCGGCTTCGTCGTAGGTCAGCGCTTCGGGCCCGGTGATGTCGTAGACGCGGCCCTCGTGACCTTCGGTGGTGAGGACGCGCGCGGCGACCCGAGCGATGTCGGCCGTGTCGACGAAGCTGATCGGTGCCGTGATCAGGGGCGTCGAGAACACGCTCGCCGAACGGATGGTCGGCTGGCGGAGGAAGTTCTGCAGGTAGAAGTTCGGCCGCAGGATCGTCCAAGGCAGACCGGACGCGATCAGCGCCTCCTCGACCGGCTGGTGCAGGCGGGCGATCGCGGAAAGGCCCTCGTCCGCACGCCAGACCGAAAGCTTGACCACGCGCACGCCCGACTTGACCGCCGCATCGACGACGTTGAGCTCCAACTCCGTTTGCCGCGGGCTCACTCCCGCCAAGAGGAAGACCGCTTCCACGCCGTCGAAGGCCGCCGGGAACCCGGTCGGCTCCCCGAAATCCAAGGTGACGGCGCCAGGTCCGGCACGGTCCGGGTCTCGATAAGCTGCCCTCGCCGGGACGCCGAGCGCGCGGAGTTCCGTCAGCAGGGCCGAACCCACGTTGCCGCCGGCGCCGGTCACCAGGATCATCGCAACCTCCTCAGGTCATCCCGGACTCTGCCACGGGGCACCGACAAAAACGCCGTCCTGCGTCGGTGATCGAGTCCTCTACCATCGAGGGGACGGCGAAGGGGGAGCGCGCGTGGGCCGAAGCAGCGGGTGGCTGAGGTACTTCTGGCGTTACCTGCGGCATCGGCGCTATTACGTGGCCATCGCGGGCGTGCTCGGCGTCGTCACCGCGTTGCTGCTCATCGCTGCCGGCGGGGTCGCCGATTACGGCCGCAACCTCGCACTGAATCTCGGGGCCGACCTCATCGGCACCATCGTGGTGCTGTTCCTCATCGCGCCGATGATCGAGCGGGGCGACCGCGGCCGCGACGCCGTGCTCGACCGGTTCGACCACAAGGCTTTCATCCGCCAGTCGCGGGATGCCCGGCAGCGGATCGTGGTGCTCGAACTCTGGCTGGACCTGCTCCAGGGCGGCTATCGCGAGTCGTTCTCGACCGCGCTGAAGGAGGCCGTCGAGCGGGAGGTCGAGCTGCGGATCCTGCTGCTGGACCCGGACGCAGCCGCGGCCCGGCAGCGAGCGGACGAGCTCGGGCGGACCAACGTCGTCGACAACATCATGGAGAACCTGCAGCGCCTCGACGAGTTCCGCCGCGGGCTGCCCGACCGGCTGCGGCGGTTCGTCGACATCCGCGTCTATTCCGCGCTGCCGCCGGTGCAGATGTACCGGGTGGACGATCGCATCATCGTGTCGTTCTTCCCGGTGAACATGACGTCCTGGAACGCCGCGCAGTACCAGACGAACCCGGGCGCGCAGCTGGGCACGTTCGTCTGCTCGAAGTTCGACGAGCTGTGGGAGGCCGAGAACACCCGCACCCTCGACCAGTTCCGCGCCGTCACCGTGCAGGTCGGCGCCGGCGAACAGACGCACCACCACAAGGTCCGCTACGTGACCGCGGGCGAGCGGACCTTCGTCAGCGGCGGCGACATCGTGGCGCACCACCTCAACAGCGGCGTGGCCGGGCTGCCCGCGCGGCTCGTCGAGGCGAACGCGCAAGGGGAGCGGACGGTCACCGGGCCCTTCGCGTTCGTGCCACTGGACACCGCCGACCCGGACGGGATCCAGCAGCTCTTCGAGCAGAAGTACGGGCACAACCACGATGTCGTGCTGGAGCTGGCGCGGCACAAGGACTGATACGTGAATAGGTACAGGTGAGGGTCTTGTGACTGCCAGTGCACCTGGTGCTCGGCCGCAGGCCCCCGGTATCAGCACGCCAGCGCCACCCCTCTCGTGAGTGGTAAGTCGGGTTATTGAGGGGTAAGGCAAAGGTGGCGTGTCGTTTCCTCGCGGCCGCGCTGGCCTGATGCAGCGAATGTGGCATTGGGTGCGTCCAACGCACCCAATGCCACATTGGGTGCATGTCCGTCTGCCACAGCGACCACGGGAACCTCAAGAGTCACAGCTGTGGGGGCGGGAGAGGGATGGGCACGCTGGGATCGGGTCTCGTGAGTGGCACCGCCGGTTAGAACCGGCATTGCCACTCACGACCACCCGCCCCCCGTGCCCATGGCACGGGGGCGGGTGTCGTGAACGACGCATTCAGGACGCCCAACGACGCTGTTGGCCAATTCGGACCTCCGACATCTGTCCACTCAGGACACAAGGCCTCCGCTGCGCCGCCCCAGGCGTCCCGTCGACCACGCCCGCAACGGTCGTTAGCGGCAAGTAGGGTTCCAACCCTCCTAAACACTCACGACCCCCAGCCATACGCCCCACACACCTCAGCAACCACAAGGGCCCAGCAGCCACAACTGGCCACCCTCGCATTCGCCAACAGCATCGCCCAACGTCCTCAACGCGTCATTCATGACCTTCGAACCAACGCGCCACCTTTGCCTTACCCCTCAATAGAACCCTACTTACCACTCACGACGACCCGGGCCGAGCGGCGCCGAAACCCGGCCTCGCCACTCGTGAGTCCTTATCGATACCGGAATCGGGTATCTCATTCCCTCGCCAGCGCACGCTGGTAATGGATAACAGGATATCCGTCCGGGAAGTGATCCGATCATTTCCCTTATGGGCAATTCTTTGCGCCATTCAGGTGAGAACCGGCCGCGATTCGGTGGAACGGTGGCACACTGGCGACGAGGGGTTCCGCCGGAGTTTCCGGTGTGGCCGGAGGGTGGCGCAGCAGGCGTCTTTCTTGTCATGCCAACGTTTTCGTCCGCCTTCGAGCTCGGTGTGCGCACGTCCGCCGGCCGGTGTGCGCGCGTTTTCGTGGCAGTCAGGAGGAGGATGTCATGCGTTATCGCCCGCTCGGCTCGGATCCGCTCGACCCGCGGCTCGGCCGATTCATTCCGGACGACTGGCGGCACGTCGAACGGTATCCGCTGTCGGCGCTCGCCGAAGAGGACCGCCCGACGAACTCGCCGGTCGTGATCGGTGTCAACTGGTACACCGAATTCGACAAGCCCGAGAAGGACGCCAAGTCGGGTGAGTACTTCATCGCCAAGGCGGGCAAGATCACCAAGGTCCGCGGCGGCCACTGCGTCTGCCTCGAGCCGGGCGGCACGCCCGACACCGACGCCTGGTACGCGTTCTACAACCAGGGCCACGAAGGTGCCTGTGTCGGCTTCGGCTGGTCGCGGTGCATGACGATCTTCAACGGCGTGGAGTACGCCGCGCGCTGGCTGTGGGACTCGGCGAAGAACCGTGACGAGTGGCCCGAGACGAACCCCGGCGACGACAACGGCACGTCCGTGCGCGCCGCGGCAGAGGTGCTCAAGGAGTCCGGGCACGTCCTGTGGGACGAGGCCCACGCCGACGACGACTGGCAGGAGCGCGCCAAGTACACCCCCGAGGCCAAACAGGGCATCAAGGCCTTCCGCTGGGCCAAGACGGTCGACGACGTGCACGCGGTCCTCGGCAACGCGCGCGCCGACGAGCTCGGTGCCGTCCCGCTGCTCAACTCGTGGGGCCCGGACTACCCGCACCGCGTCTACCTGCCCGACCCGGTGCTCGCCCAGCTGATCGAGCAGGAGGGCGAGATCGCCATCCCGACCGACCGTTGATCCTGGCGCCGAAGGCCCTGTTCTCCCAGCAAGAAGGGGAGAAACAGGGCCTTCGGCAGGTATCCGGCCGTCCAGCGTGCCGACCCTGAATCCATGCAGTACTGTCCCGATCCGACGGGATGGTGGGCATTCCTGTCGGAAGTTGTCGAATTCCGGAGGTGGGTCGGGTGCTCGTCCTAGCCGATGCGAACCTGCGACTCGACGCGAGTGCGATCGACTACGTCGAATTGGCGTTCTACTTCGCGCTGGTGCTGGGCATCGGGTACCTGGCACGCAGGCAGGTGTCGAGCAGTCTCGACTTCTTCCTCTCGGGCCGGTCGCTGCCCGCCTGGGTCACCGGGCTCGCGTTCATCTCGGCGAACCTCGGCGCGGTCGAGGTGATGGGCATGTCGGCCAACGGCGCCCAGTACGGCCTGCCGACCGTGCACTACTTCTGGATCGGCGCCATTCCGGCGATGCTGTTCCTCGGCATCGTGATGATGCCGTTCTACTACGGCTCCAAGGTCCGCAGCGTCCCCGAGTTCATGCGGCGCCGCTTCGGCAAGCCCGCGCACCTGGTCAACGGCATCAGCTTCGCCGCCGCGCAGATCCTCATCGCGGGCGCGAACCTCTTCCTGCTGGCCAGCGTGGTGAACCTGCTGCTGGGCTGGCCGATCTGGGTGTCGATCATCATCGCCGCGGTGATCGTGCTCTCCTACACCGCGCTCGGCGGCCTCTCCGCCGCGATCTACAACGAAGTCCTGCAGTTCTTCGTGATCGTCGCCGCGCTGCTCCCGCTGACCATCGTCGGCCTGGTCAAGGTCGGCGGCTGGCAGGGCCTGGTCGACAAGGTGACCGGCAGCCCCGGCGGTTCGGCGCAGCTGCACTCATGGCCCGGTGACAACCTGACCGGCTTCGGCAACAGCGTGCTTTCGGTGCTGGGCATCGTCTTCGGCCTCGGGTTCGTGCTGTCCTTCGGTTACTGGACGACGAACTTCGTCGAGGTTCAGCGCGCGATGGCGTCGAAGAGCATGTCCGCCGCGCGGCGCACGCCGATCATCGGCGCCTTCCCGAAAATGCTGGTCCCGTTCATCGTGATCATCCCCGGCATGATCGCCGCGGTCACCGTGTCCGAGTACGTCAAGGACAAGCAGGTGCTGCTCGACGGCGGCAAGGCGGCAAGCGGCGTCACGTTCAACAACGCGCTCCTGCTGCTGATGCGCGACCTGCTGCCCAACGGCATGCTCGGCGTCGCGATCGCGGGCCTGCTCGCCTCGTTCATGGCGGGCATGGCGGCGAACCTGAGCGCCTTCAACACGGTCTTCACGTACGACATCTGGCAGACGTACGTGAAGAAGGACAAGCCGGACCACTACTACCTGAACCTGGGCCGCGTGGTGACCACCGGCGGCACGATCCTCGCGATCGGCACCGCGTTCATCGCGTCGAACTCCGGCAACATCCTGAACTACCTGCAGGACCTGTTCTCGTTCTTCAACGCGCCGCTGTTCGCGACGTTCATCCTCGGCATGTTCTGGAAGCGGATGACCCCGCACGCCGGCTGGATCGGCCTGGTGCTCGGTACCGCTTCGGCGATCACGATCTGGGGCCTGTCGCAGGCGGGCGTGATCGGCCTCCACGGCCAGGGCACCAGCTTCGTGGCCGCCGGGGTCGCGTTCGTCGTCGACATCGTCGCGAGCGTCGTGGTCTCCTTGGTGACCAAGCCGAAGCCGGACGAGGAACTGGTCGGGCTCGTCTACTCGCTGACGTCGCGCGAGTCGCTCAAGCACGACAACACCGGAGAGAACGCCGGCTGGTATCGCAAGCCGGGCCTGCTGGCCGGCATCGTGCTGATCCTGACCATCGCCCTGAACGTCATCTTCTAGGAGGTCGCCATGGCAGACGAGTCCCCGCGGCCGCACAAGGCGGGCGCGTTCGACATCCGGCGCATCATCGCGCTGCTGACCGGCGTGTACGGCGTGGTGCTGACCGTGATGGGCATCTGGTTCACCTCCGACGCCGACCTCGAGAAGGCGGCCGGCGTGAACATCAACCTGTGGGCCGGGATCGGCCTGCTGGTGTTCACCGGGCTGTTCGTGCTGTGGTCGGTGCTGCGCCCGATCGTGGTGCCCGCCGAGACGGACACCACGTCCCCCGCCCCGGGCGAATAGCCGGGTTGTCCGGACAGCCGCAGGCCGTTGCCGCTACCGTGCAGCGCGTGTTCTCGATTGCCCGGCGCAGCCGTTTCCCGAAGGTGTTCCCGCTGGTCGCGGTGCTGACCGTGGCCTTGACCGGCTGTGGCGCCGATCTCGGCAAGTCGAACTTCGCCCGGACCACCGTGCCCGCGGCGGCGGGCGCGTCGACCGACGGCCCGATCACCGACGCGGCGGTGGCCACCGACGTGCTGCGGCTGGTCAAGCCGTGCCAGTTCCTCACCAAGGACGCGCTGAGCTCGCTCGGCACCGTCGACGACGACCCGAGGCTGTCCTCGATCCGGTTCGACAGCTGCGACAACTCGGTCAAGGACCCCGGCGGGAAGACGATCCGGTTCACCATCGACATGGGCAGCAGGTCGATCCCGACGAAGGACAAGACGACCGGCACGGTCGGCGGGCTGCCGTTGCGGATGAACAAGCAGGACGACAACTGCGCCCTCGCCGCCGTGACCACCCAGCCGAGTTTCGGCGTCGGCTTATCGGTCGACTACGCCGGTGGCGACGCGTGCCAGGCCGGGCAGAAGGTCATCGAGGCCATCGTCGCGAAGCTGCACAACAACCCGGACAAGTACGAGGCCGCGCAAGGCACCCTCGTCAGCGTGGACGCCTGCGCCGCGCTCGACAGCGCTTCGGTCGTCCCCGTGGTGCCCGGCGCGAAGGGCACGGGGGACTCGCTGCACTCGTGCGTCTGGAGCGCTGGGGGCGCCGGGAGTGACCCGAGCGTGCAGACCGGGTTCCGGCCGGGGCTGACGCCGATCGAGGGCGATGGCAACGAGAAGGTGGATCTCGGCTCGGGGGTGACCGCGTTCAAGAAGGCGGCCTCGGGCAAGGCGTCGGACTGCACGGTCGTGTGGAAGCACCGGACCTGGGAAGGCGACCAGGTCGAACTCGCCTCGGTCCAGTACCGGAACTACACCGCGAAGGCCGACACCGACGACCCGTGCGGCAAGGCCGTCACGGTCGCCAAGGCGATGCTGGCCAAACTGCCGAAAGCCTGATCTGGCGGTGGGCTCCCGCGGGCGGTAGGAAGGGGACACCCCACCCGCCGATGTGTGCCGGAGGCCGCCTTGAAGAAGATCATCAACGATCCGGCGAACGTGGTCACGGAGTCACTGAAGGGGCTCGTCGCCGCACATTCCGACATCCTGCGCGTCCAGGACGATCCGGCGGTCGTGGTCCGCGCGGACGCCCCGGTCGCGGGCAAGGTGGCGGTGATCTCGGGCGGCGGCTCCGGGCACGAGCCGCTGCACGGCGGGTTCGTCGGCCTCGGGATGCTGGCGGCCGCGGTGCCCGGCGCGGTATTCACCTCGCCGACGCCGGACGCCGTGCAGGCCGCGATCAGCGCCACGACCGGTGACGCGGGGGCGTTGCTGATCGTCAAGAACTACACCGGGGACGTGCTCAACTTCGAGACCGCCGCCGAGCTGGCCGCCGCCGACGGGCTGACCGTCGAGAGCGTCGTGATCGACGACGACGTCGCGGTCAAGGACTCCACCTGGACCGCCGGGCGGCGCGGGGTCGGCGGGACCGTGCTGCTGGAGAAGATCGTCGGCGCGGCCGCCGAGCGAGGTGACTCGCTCGAGCAGGTGAAAGCGCTGGCGGAGAAGGTGATCGGGCAGGTGCGCTCGATCGGCGTCGCCCTCACCGCGCCGACCGTGCCGCACGTCGGCGAGCCCAGCTTCGACCTCGGCCCGGACGAGATCGAGTTCGGCATCGGCATCCACGGCGAGCCCGGCCGCGAGCGGATCCCGGCCGAACCGGCGGACGCGCTGGTCGCGCGGCTGGTCGACGCCGTGGTCACCGATCTGCCGTACGAGTCCGGTGACCGGGTGCTGCTGTTCACCAACTCGATGGGCGGCACGCCGCTGGTCGAGCTCTACCTGGCGCACGGGATCGCCGAGCGGCTGCTGGCCGAGCGTGGCATCGTGGTCGAACGCCGGCTGGTCGGGCCGTACATCACCAGCCTCGAGATGCAGGGGATGAGCCTGACTTTGCTGAAAACCGACGACGAGCTGACCGCGCTCTGGGACGCTCCGGTCAACACGGCCGCGCTGCGCTGGGGGATCTGATGACCTGTAAGTCCGAGGGCGTCGCGGCCGCGCTGCGAGCCGCCGCCGAAGTGGTGGCCGAACACCGGGCCGAGCTGATCGAGCTCGACCGCGCGATCGGCGACGGTGACCACGGCGAGAACATGAACCGCGGGTTCGCCGCGATCGTCTCGGCGCTGGACGCCGGCGTCCCGGACACCCCGGCCGCGGTGGCGAAGCTGGCCGCGACGACGTTGATCTCGAAGGTCGGCGGCGCGGCGGGTCCCTTGTACGGCACGGCTTTCCTGCGTGCCTCGGCCAAGCTCGGGGACGCGTCCGAAATGGACACCGCGACGCTGGTCGAGGCGCTGCGCGCGGCGCTGGAAGGGGTGCAGGCCCGCGGTAAGGCGGTCGGCGGGGACGCCACCATGGTGGACGCGCTGCTGCCCGCGGTGTCCGCCGCCGAAGCCGCCGCGGAGAGCGGCGCCGACGTCGCGGCCGTGCTGACCGCGGCCGCCGATGCCGCCGACCGCGGCGCGGAGTCCACAGTGGACTTGGTGCCGCGCAAGGGGCGTGCCTCCTACCTCGGTGAACGAGCGGTGGGGCACATGGATCCCGGCGCTCGCTCGACCGCGCTGCTGCTGCGCGCGTTCGCGGAGGCGGCCCGGTGACGGTGGGAATCGTCCTGGTGTCGCACAGCTCGAAGCTCGCCGAGGGGCTGGCCGAGCTGGCCGCGCAGATGGCGCCGGACGTCAAGATCGTCCCGGCGGGCGGGCTGCCCGGCGGCGGGATCGGGACCGACTACGACGAGGTCGTCGCGGCCACCCAGCGCGCCGACTCCGGCGACGGTGTCGTGCTGCTCTACGACCTCGGCAGCGCGCAGATGACCGCCGAGCTCGTCGTCGAGACCCTGGTCGGCTCGATCGAGGCGCAGGTGGCGGACGGCCCGCTGGTCGAGGGCGCGATCGCGGCCGCGGTGGCCGCGCAGGCCGGAGCCGGCCGCGCGGGTGTCGCGGAGTCCGCGGCGGGAGCCGGGATGCCGGAGGATCTGTTCCCGGCCGAGCCGGCCGAGGGTGGGGAGACGGCCGATCTGGTGCTGCACAACGAGGTCGGCTTGCACGCCCGGCCGGCCGCGGTGCTGGTGCGCAGTCTCAGCTCGTTCGACGCCGAGGTCTCGGTGCGGCTGGGCGAGCAGGAGGCGGACGCGCACAGCGTGCTCGCGTTGATGTCGCTCGGTGCTCGCCAGGGCGACCGGATCCAGGTTCGGGCGCGCGGACCGCAGGCCGCGGCCGCCCTGGCGAAGGTCACCGAGCTGGTCGACGGCAACTTCGGCGAGTGAGACCGCACAGCGGGTCGTTGTTGGGGTTCGGCGTGGTCCAGTAGCTCGCCGAGCCGGTCACCTCCACGGCCGCTCCGGCGGTCCCGGTGCTCAGCAGGGCGATCGCGGCGGCACCGGTAAGGGCGGCGAGGGTCGTGCGGAGTCCGGCCATGACTGTGACTTCTCCTGGAGAAATGGGGGAACAGTGCAGGTCCGGCGATCATTCGCAGCTCGACCTTCTCCGGAACGTCAGTATTTCGCCTGACTTGTCAGATAATTGGCGACTCTTCGCGGGCTCCTTGCCTGACCTGGTCGATCAGGTGATTCGCGTCGGTCTGACTCGATTCCGGTGTGCTTCCGGCGGCTTCCCGTGTCACTATCAGGAGCCTTACCAGCGGGTAACTTGCGGAGGTCGCGATGGCGCGGGAAATCTCGACGGTCGGCGTGATCGGCCTGGGCACCATGGGGGCCGGGATCGCCGAGGTGCTCGCGCGCAGCGGCGTCGACGTCGTCTCGGTCGAGCTCGACGACGCCGGGGTGGCCCGCGGCCGCGGGCACCTGCTCCACTCGACCGAGCGGGCGCTGGCCGGCGGGAAGCTCGACGAGGCGGGCCGGGAGGCGCTGCTCGGCCGGATTTCCTACAGCACGTCGCTCTCCGACATGTCCGAAGTGGACCTGGTGATCGAGGCGATCCCGGAGAGCTTGGCCGCGAAGGCCGACGTGTTCGCCCAGCTGGACAAGATCACCCGGCCGGACGTCGTCTTCGCGTCCAACACCTCGTCGCTGTCGATCACCGAGATCGGCGTGCACACCGCGCGGCCGGGCAAGGTCGTCGGCATGCACTTCTTCAACCCGGCGCCGATCCTGACGCTGGTGGAGATCGTGAAGACGGTGGTGACCGAGCCGGAGGTGGTCACCGACGTCGTCGCGTTCGCGCAACGGCTGGGGAAGGTGCCGGTGGTGATCGGCGACCGAGCCGGGTTCATCGCGAACGCGCTGCTGTTCGGCTATCTCAACCACGCGGTGCGGATGTACGAGCAGCGTTACGCCACGCGCGAGGATCTGGACGCCGCGATGCGCTACGGCTGCGGGTATCCGATGGGTCCGCTCGCGCTGCTGGACCTGATCGGCCTGGACACCGCCTACGAAATCCTCGACACGATGTATCACCAGTCCCGCAACCGCTTGCACGCGCCGGCACCGCTGCTCAAGCAGATGATCACCGCGGGCTTGCTGGGCCGCAAGACCGGCCGCGGCTTCTACACCTACGACTCGGCGGACTCGCCGACAATGGTGGCGGACGGCGCGTCGGTGTCCATAGTGGACTCGACGGAGCCGCGCGGGGTGGCCAAGGTCGGTGTGGTCGGCACCGGGACCATGGCCACCGGCATCGCGGAGGTCTTCGCCAAGCGGGGCTTCGATGTCGTGCTGCGGGCACGAAGCATGGACAAGGCCGAGGCTTCCGTGGCCCGCGTGAAGAAGTCGCTCGACAAGGCGGTGGTCAAGGGCAAACTGTCCGAAGAGGACGCGGCCGCCGCGCTGGGCCGGATCGTCCCGGTCACCGACTTCGAAGCGCTTGCCGATGTCGACCTCGTGATCGAGGCCGTCGCCGAGGAACTTTCGGTTAAACAGGCGGTGTTCGCCGCGCTCGACGACGTCGTCCGGCCCGGCGCCGTCCTCGCCACGACGACGTCCTCCCTGCCGGTCATCGAATGCGCGGCCGCGACCTCGCGACCGTCCGATGTGGTCGGTCTGCATTTCTTCAACCCGGCTCCGGTGATGAAACTCGTCGAGGTCGTCTCGACCATCGCCACCGCACCCGACGTGCTCGCCACCGCGAGCGCGGTCTGCGCCGCGGTCGGCAAGCACGCCGTGCACTGTGGTGACCGGGCCGGCTTCATCGTCAACGCACTGCTTTTCCCGTACCTCAACGACGCGGTGAAGATGCTCGAGGCCCACTACGCCGAGGCGAACGACATCGATACCGCGATGAAGGTCGGCTGCAGCCTGCCGATGGGCCCGTTCGAGCTGCTCGACGTGGTCGGCCTCGACGTCTCCTTGGCGATCCAGCGGACCCTGTTCAACGAGTTCCGCGAGGAAGGCTTCGCCCCGGCGCCGCTGCTGGAGCACCTCGTGACGGCCGGACGGCTGGGCCGCAAGACCGGCAAGGGCTTCAAGGACTACTAAGTGGTCACCATCGGAAGTCGCCCGAAGGACTCCCGATGGCAACCACTAAGCCACGCGCAACCGCAGGTTGGTCGAGGAGCGCGTCCGGCTCAGGCCGGTGCGTTCGAGCCGGACGTGGGCGCCGCCGGGCTGGTCGAACAGCCGCACGCCGTCGCCGAGCAGCACCGGCGCGATGCCCACGAACAGCTCGTCCACGAGGCCCTTGTCGAGGCACTGCTTGGCGACAGCGGCACCCAGGATGTTGACGTACCGGTCCCCGGCGGCCGCCTTCGCCGCGGTGACCGCCTCTTCGAGGTCACCGACGAACGTGACGCCGGGGACCGGCGCGTCCGGGGCGTGGTGGGTGAGGACGAACTGCGGCCCCTCCCACCCGCCACCGAACGCCTTGCCCGCCCGCTCGGTGCCGCGGTACGGGTCGTCGCCCCCGAAGGTGCGCCTGCCGACCAGCAGCGCGCCGATCTCGCCGATGAGGTCGTCCACCGCCGGGTCCGGTTCGAGGTACTCGGTCATCCAGGACATGTCCCCGCCCGGTCCGGCGATGAAGCCGTCGAGCGACATGGTGACCGAGTAGATGAGCCTGGCCATGGTCCCGCCTTTCGTCGTGTCCCCGGGGTAGACCGGGGCACGGCCGGAAACTCATCGGTCACCGTTCGTGGATGCCGCCCAGCACGGGTTTCACGTCGACCACCGGCGTCCCGTCGATGGCCTCGAGCCCGTCGACGGTGATGGCGTCCTCGTCGATCTCGACGACCGTGACCGAGTGCAGCCCGATCGGGTTGGGACGGTCGGCCGAGCGGGTCGTGAACACGCCTTCGCGAGGCCGGTCCGGGTCGCCGCGCGGGTGGACCGCCAGCACCTCGCGGTCCGCTTCGTGCAGCCAGGTCAGCACGAGCAGCTCGGCGCCGACCACGAGGTTCGCGGCCGCCGCACGGAACTCCGGGACGAAGACGATCCGCGCCGGGGGAGCGCCTTCGTCCCCTTGTCTCGGCGCGTCGGCGAGATCGGTCAGCGAGGACTCGACCCGGCCCACGGGCCGCAGCAGGTACTCGCTCATTCGGGCTGGAGCAGCCCGATGACGTTGCCGTCGGCGTCCCTGACCGTCGCGATCAGGCGGCCGCCGCCGACGTCCTTGACGTCCTGCACGGTCTCGGCGCCGGCGTCGAGCAGCGCGGCCAGGGTGCCCTTGATGTCGGCGACGTGGTGGTAGGCGATCGGGCCGGTCTGGCCCTGGCGGTGGCCGTTCGGGTCGAGGCCGACGTCCTGCCCCGCGACCTTGTAGCCGACGTAGTAGGGCGCGTCCATCTCGGGCGCGGCGCCGACCAGCGCAGTGAACAGCGTCTTCGCCTTTTCCAGGTCGCCGACGGGGTAAATGATCGTCTTGATGCCTGCGGACATGGTGTTCTCCTCGGTGTCACATCGGCGCGGGTTCGCCGGTCATCGGGTATGACAGACGCCGACGGAGGAATGTGACCGATGGACGAGCACGAGTTGCTGGCGGACCGCTTCGAGACGCACCGGGCCCATCTCAGGACGGTGGCCTACCGGATGCTCGGCTCGACGGCCGAGGCCGAGGACGCGGTGCAGGAGGCGTGGCTGCGGCTGAGCCGCACCGACACCACCGACGTGGAGAACCTGGCCGGGTGGCTCACCACGGTTGTCGCGCGGGTGTGCCTGAACATGCTGCAGTCGCGCCGGACCCGTCGTGAGGACCCGGTCGGCGAGGAGCTGCCCGGCTCGGCCGAGGTCGTCGATCCGGAGCATGAGGCCGTGCTGGCGGACTCGGTCGGGCTCGCGCTGCTCGTCGTGCTCGACACGCTGGCCCCGGCCGAACGCCTCGCGTTCGTGCTGCACGACATGTTCGCCGTGCCGTTCGACGAGATCGCGCCGATCGTCGACCGGACGCCCGCGGCGGCGCGCCAGCTCGCCAGCCGCGCCCGGCGGCGGGTGCAGGGCACCGAGACCGTCGCCGGCCAGGTCGTCGCCGACCAGACCCGGCAACGGGAGATCGTCTCGGCCTTCCTGGCTGCTTCGCGTGAGGGCGACTTCGATGCCTTGATCGCCGCTCTTGACCCGGACATCGTGCTGCGCGCCGACAGCGCCGCCGTCCGGATGGGCGCCGACGCCGAGGTCCGCGGCGCCACCGAGGTCGCGCGGACGTTCGCCGGTCGCGCCCGCGCCGCCCGGCTGGCGCTCATCGACGGTGTGCCCGGCCTGGTCTGGTCGAAGGGCGGCGACCCGAAGGTGGTCTTCGCGTTCACCTTCGTCGACGGCAAGGTCGCCCGGGTCGAGATGCTGTCCGACCCGGAGACCCTCACCGCGATGGAGCTGGAACTGCTCTGACGCTCAGGTGTAGTAGCCCTCGACCGGCACGCGGGCCTCGTCGAACAGGGCGGGGCCGTCGAGCGCGTAGTTGCCGGTGGTGATCGGCGGCCGCAGCGTCATGAACTGCTCGGTGGAAAGGGCGAACACGACCCGGCCGAGCCCGGACCGCTCGATCGCGCCGGTGCACATCCCGCACGGCTGGGTGCTGGTGAACATCGTCGTCTTCGCCGCGACGGCCGGGTCGAGGTTGCTCGCCGCCCAGCGGGCGAGCTTCAGCTCGGGGTGCGCGGTGATGTCGTTGTCGGCCAGCGACGTGTTGCGCTCCTCCACCAGGACGTTGCCGTCGGCGTCGGCCAGCAGCGAGCCGAACGGCGGGTTGCCGTGCACCTCCCGCGCTTCACGGGCGAGCTCGATCGCGCGCCGGAGCAGCGTTTCCTCGTCGTGGTTCACCGGTTCTCCTTCCAAGCCGCGGCCACGGACGCGAGGGTGCGCCACGCCGCTTCGGGGTGCTGGGTTTCGCGGGGGTCGCCGCCGTAGGTGTCGAGCAGGACGCTCTCGGCGCCGAGCCGCCGCACCTCGTCGAGGTCGGCGACGACCTGATCGAGGGTGCCCTGGCCGGCGAGCCGGTCCGGGTCCGTCAGCGGCTGGTCGGTCAGCCGGACCATGAGCCGCGGCGCGAACCCCGGCACCGGACGGTTCTCCCGTTGTGCGGTGATTCTGAGCCGCTCGGCGGCGTCCGTCAGGAAGGGGACGGTGGTGCGCAGCGGGTGCCAGGCGTCGCCGAGCCGGACGGCCCGTCGCAGTGCCGCGGTGCTGTTGCCGCCGATCCAGATCGGGATGCGCCCGGCGCGGTAGTCGCTCTCGTTCTTCCAGGCCTCGCGGACGGCGATGAGGGTTTCGTCGGTGAGTTTTCCGCGCTGCTCGAACGAAACGCCGAGGGCGTCGAACTCCTGCTTCGCCCAGCCGACGCCCACGCCGAGGACCAGCCGGCCGCCGCTGAGATCGGCCAGGTTCGCCGCCATCCGGGCCACGAGCAGCGGGTGCCGGTAGGGCGCGATCAGCACGGTGGTGCCCAGCCGCAGCTCGCGCGTCTGCCCGGCGAGCCACGCCAGCGTGGTGAACGGCTCGTAGAACGGCGCCGGGTAGTCCTCGGCGACGTCGGGAGTCACCGCGACGTGGTCGGACACCATCAGCAGGCCGAAACCGAGGCCTTCGACGGTCTGCGCCCAGGCGCGCAGCACACCGGGATCGGTACCGGGTCCGAAGTTCGGGACGTTCACGCCGAGATCCATGGAGCCAGGCTATCCAGCCGCAACGGCCCTCGGAAAGGGAACGATCACGGCGTCCTGGAGCTCCGGCCGTGGATTCCCCGGTAATCTGAGCGGGTGACCGTGAGTCTCGATTCGACCGACTGGGCCGTCCTCGCCGAGCTCCAGAAGGACGGGCGGGTGCCGCTGACCGAGCTCGGCCGCCGGGTGAATCTGAGCGCCTCGGCGGTCACCGAGCGGGTCAAGCGACTCGAGACGATCGGCGTGATCACCGGCTATCGCGCCGACGTCGACCTGACGAGGGTCGGCTTCCCGGTGCTCGCCGTCATCCGGCTGAAGTACCCGGGCAGCCGGCACGAGCCCCTGCACCAGCTGCTCGCCGAGCGGTCCGAGATCCTGGAATGCCTGCGCACCACCGGCGACGACTGCTACGTGCTCAAGGTCGCGGCCACGTCGATGCCCCATCTCGAGCGGGTCGCCGACGAGCTGGCCCGGTTCGGCAGCACCAACACGAACATCGTGTACCACCAGACCCTCCCCTACCGGGGTCCACAAGAGCCCGCGGCCGAATAGGCTCTCCAACCATGCGTCTCGTGACCTACAACGGCACCGCGGTGCCCGGGCTGAGCGACCTGGTCCGCACCGCCGTCCGGCTCCACCCCCGGAAGGCCGACCCCCGGCCTGAGGACAGCCACCTCGGCGGGCCCCTGTTCTGGCCGGCCGACGAGCCGTGGCCGGTGTGCCCGGTGACCTGGCCGCCCGAGCCCGAGGCCTCGGACGACGACTGGACGGCCGGGCACGCGCTCGACCAGCCGACCCCGGTCATGGTGGCCGCGGCGCAGTTCTTCCGCGACGACTTCCCGGAGCTGCCCTATCCAGAGGGCACCGACCTGCTCCAGGTGCTGCTCTGCCCGTTCGAGCACGAGGCCAGGAACTGCTACGGTCCCGCGGTCCGGCTGGTGTGGCGCGACTCCAGTCAGGTCGAGCACGTCGCCGAGGCCCCGCCGGCGCCGGCGGGAGCAGCCGTCGAATACCTGCCGACGGCGTGCGCTTTCGAGCCGTGCATGACCGAGGAACTGCCGCGGGTCCGCGAGCTGCCGGAGTCCGTCAAATCCGCGATGGACCTCGACGAGTCCGAGCTGGACGACTTCGAGGGCTGGCCCTCGATCGAGCAGTACACCAAGATCGGCGGCTGGACGGCCTGGTACGCCAGCGATCCCCACGAGCTGGACTGCGGGGAGTGCGGGATCAGGCTGCGCCAGACCCTCGCGTTGGCCACCGACGAGGAGGACGGCGCCTGCGAGTGCGAGGTCCCGGAGCGCTCGCCGGCCGGATGGTCGTTCGGCCGCCGCGGCGTGCTCAACGTCTTCACCTGCCCGACGGATGCCCGGCACGCCTTCAAGGTCCGGATCGACTAGTGTCTCTGCGTCGGAAATTCGTGATTTAGGTTGCTATCATGGTCGATGGGGGTCCCGGAGCAGTCAGGTGGCGAGTTCGTGCTTGCCGAGGATGAGCGTGGACCTGTTGGTTCAGTGGTCGCGGGAGTCGTCACGGTTGGCGGTGCGGGCACGAATCGTGTTGCGGTGCGCCGAGCCCGGCGTTGTGTTCGAGCACGTCGCCGCTGATCTGGACGTGTCGCGGGTGACGGTTGGCAAGTGGCGTAAGCGGTTCGCTCAGGCCCGGCTGGACGGGCTGGCCGACGGCCCGCGTCCGGGGCGGCCGAAGGCCGAGCTGGTGTTGACCGACGAGGAGCGGGAGCAGTTGACCCGGTGGTCGCGGCGGGCGAAGACCGCCGCAGGCGTTGGCGTTGCGGTCGCGGATCGTGCTGGCCTGCGCGGAGCCGGGGTGACGAACAAGCAGGTCGCGGCCGATCTGCGGGTGGCGCTCGGACGACGGTGACCCGCTGGCGCCGGCGGTTCGTCGCGCACCGGCTGGAAGGGTTGGTCGACGAGCCGCGCCGGGCCGGCCGCCGTCGATCCTGCTCGATCAGGTCGAGGACGTCGTGGTCGCCACGCTGGAGCAGACCCCGCCGAACGCGACGCACTGGTCCCGGGCCTCGATGGCCAGCCGCAGTCCGGGCTGTCGCGTCGACGATCGGGCGGATCTGGCGCAAGTTCGAGCTCAAGCCGCATCTGGTGCAGGACGTCTTCAAGCTCTCCACCGATCCGCAGTTCGTGGACAAGGTCCTCGACGTGGTCGGGCTCTATCACCACCCGCCGGAGTCGGCGGTGGTGTTGTGCGTGGACGAGAAGTCCGGGATGCAGGCCCTGGACCGCTCCCAGCCGGTGCTGCCGATGATGCCGGGCATGCCCGAGCGGCGCAGCCACGACTACGTCCGGCACGGCATCACGAGCCTGTTCGCGGCGTTCAACATCGCCGACGGCACCGTGATCTCCGAGACTCCACCGCCAGCACCGGGCGGTGGAGTTCAAGCAAGTTCCTGGTCGCGATCGACAAGGCCGTGCCCGCCGAGCTGGACGTGCACCTGGTCTGCGACAACCTGGCCACCCACAAGACCGCCAGCGATCCAGGACTGGCTGGCCCGCCACCCCCGCTTCCACCTGCACTTCACCCCGACCGGCTCGTCCTGGATCAACCAGGTCGAACGCTGGTTCGGGTTCCTCACCGACCAGCTCCTCCGCCGCGGGGTCCACAAGAGCGTCGTCGGCACTGGAGAACGACGTCCGCGAATGGATCAAGAACTGGAACCACGACCCGAAGCCGTTCGTCTGGACCAAGACCGCCGAGGAGATCCTCGACTCCCTCGCCAAATATATCGCGACGAATTTCCGACGGGGGACACTAGCGTCGCGTGATTCCGCTGCCTTGCGTCCGCTGTGGATCCACGTGGTTCCTGGCAAGGCGGAGGAAAGCCCTCGTACTGGACGTACTTGGGCTTTTCTCCAACGCGGCCAGGGACCGCGTGGGCCGCAGCGGCATAAGGCAAGTGGGGTCACGCGACACTAGGCGCCCGGCGGGAGCAGCGGGCCGCCGCTCCAGTGCTGGAACACCAGGTTCGTGTGCACCCGGGCGACCTCGTCGCGGGCGGTGAGCTCGTCGAGCACCAGCCGCTGCAGTTCGCCCGCCGAACTGGTGGCGACGTGCGCGAGGAAGTCGTCCGGGCCGGTCAGGTGGTAGACCGCGCGCACCTCGGGCAGGGACAGCAGGTGCTCGATGAAGGGGTCGACCAGCGGCCGCCGGTGCGGGCGGACCTGGACGAACAGGAACGCCTCCAGCGGGCGGCCGAGCTTGGCCGCGTCGACCTGGGCGTGCTGGCCGGTGATCACGCCCGTCTCGCGGAGCCGTGACACCCGGTCGAGGCACGTCGAGGGCGCGATGCCGACGGCGGCCGCGAGGTCCTTGTTGGTGATCCGGGCATCGTTCTGCAGCAGGCGGAGAATCTCGAGATCAACCGTGCTGAGTTCGACAGAAGCTGTCATCGCCGAATGATATCCGAGATCGTTGCGCCTGGTCCGGGGATCGCACGACGATGGCCGTATGACCTCAGCGCTGCGCACCCGAGCCGTCCACGCCGGCCGTGACGACCTCACGGACCTGGGCGTGCACGCCGCTCCACTCGACCTGTCCACGACCTACCCGTCGCGGGACAGTGCCGGGGAAGCCCACCGGATCGACGAGTTCGCCACCGGGGGCGGCCTCACCGGCCCGCCGATCTACGGCCGCGTCGGCAACCCGACCGTCGACCGGTTCGAGCGGGCACTGGCCGAGCTCGAAGGATTCGAGCACGGAGTCGCCTTCGCCAGCGGGATGGCGGCGGTGTCCGCGTGCCTGCTTTCCGCGGTGGCGCAGGGAAAGCGGCACATCGTCGCGGTGCGCCCGCTCTACGGCTGCAGCGACCACCTGCTGGAGTCCGGGTTGCTGGGCACCGAGGTCAGCTGGGTCGCGCCCGGCGACGTCGCTGACGCGCTTCGCCCGGACACCGGGCTGGTGTTCGTCGAGACCCCGGCGAACCCGACGCTGGCCGAGGCCGACGTCGCCGCACTGGCCGCCGCCTGCGGTGAGGTGCCCCTGCTCGTCGACAACACCTTCGCCACGCCGGTCCTTCAGCGGCCCGGCCTGCTCGGCGCCCGGATCGTCCTGCACAGCGCCACCAAGTTCCTCGGCGGGCACGGCGACGTGATGGGCGGGATCGTCGCCTGCGACGAGGAGTAAGCCGCGCGTCTACGGCAGATCCGGTTCGCGACCGGCGGTGTGCTGCACCCGCTCGCCGGATACCTGTTGCTGCGCGGGCTTTCCACTCTCCCGCTCCGGGTCACCGCCGCCGCGGCGACCGCCGCGACGCTGGCGGAGCGCCTTGCCGCGCATCCGGCCGTGACCGCCGTGCACCACCCGCGGATCGGCGGTCCACTGATCGCCTTCGAGATCGACGGCGACCCGCACGCGCTGATCGGCGCCGTCCGGCTGATCACCCCGGCGGTGAGCCTGGGTGCGGTCGACTCGCTGATCCAGCACCCGGCGTCGATCAGCCACCGCATCGTCGACGAGCAGGACCGGCGGGGCGCCGGGGTTTCCGACCGGCTGATCCGGCTTTCCGCCGGGCTCGAGGACGTCGAGGATCTGTGGCACGACCTCGACCAGGCGCTGAAGGCCTGCCAGGCCTAGCCGCAGCAGCCGCCACCACAACAGCCGCCGCCCGCCGGGGCCCGCGACGGACCGGTCGCGGCCCCGGTGAGGGCGACCGTGGTCAGCAGCTTCACCGTGTCCGAATGCCCCTCCGGGCACGGCGCGGGCGCGCTCGACTCGCTCATCGGGCGCAGCAGTTCGAAGGTCTCGGTGCATTCGCGGCAGCGGTAGGCATAGGTGGGCATGTGCCGGATTATCGCCGCCGCGCCTTCGGGTGGGAAGCTGGGCACGTGGAGCCGCCCGTACTCGCCGACGTCCCGCATCTGGGCCAGGTCGTCCCTTCGCTGCTCGCCGTCCTCGGGGTGCCCGGTTACGCCGACACTCTCGCGCTGCCGGAGGCCGGGAGCGCCGGAGTGTTGCTCGTCGACGGGCTCGGCGCCGAGCTGCTCGCCGACCACGCCGCCGACGCGCCGGTACTGACTGAGCTCACCCGCCAGTCGCTGCGCGTGGGCTATCCGTCGACCACCGCCGCCGGGGTGGCCGCGATCGGGACGGGGCTCGCCTCCGGTGAGCACGGGATGGTCGGCTACACCTTCGAGATGACGGGCGTGGGCGTGCTCAATGCCTTGCGCTGGTGCAGCCACGACGACGGCGGGGATCTCCGTGGCGCCTTGCCGCCGCGGGAGGTCCAGCCGTTGCCGACGACGTTCGAGCGTGCGGCCGCGGCCGGGGTGGACGCCGCCGTGGTGGCGCCGGCCCCGTTCGCCGACAGCGCGCTGACGCGGGCGACCCAGAGCGGCGCCCGCTACGCCGGCGTGCACGCACTGGGTGACCTCGCCGCACGCACCCTCGACGTGCTGAGTGGTAGCCGGTCGTTCTGCTACTGCTACCACGGCGACCTCGACACGATCGGGCATCTCTACGGACCGGGATCGACGGCGTGGCGCATGCAGCTGCGCCAGGTCGACCGGCTCGTGGAGTCCATTGTGGACGGACTGCCGCCGGGCGCGCTCTTCGCCGTCGTGGCCGACCACGGGATGGTCGCGATCGAGGAGAAGCTCGACCTGGAGGACGTGCCGGAGCTGCTCGAGGGCGTCCGCACCTTCGGTGGCGAGGCCAGGGCCCGGCACATCTACACCGATCCGGGCGCCGCCGCCGACGTCCTCGCCGCCTGGCGCGCGGTCCTCGGTGACCGCGCTTGGGTGCGCTCGCGGGAGGAGGCCGTCGCGGCGGGCTGGTTCGGGCACACCGTCAGCGACCGCGTGCTGCCCCGGATCGGCGACGTCGTGGCCGCCGCCCGCGGCCGGTTCGCCATGGTGCGAGGGCTCGCCGAGGCCGTCGAGACGTCGCTGCTGGGCCAGCACGGCTCGTTGACCACCGCCGAACAGCTCGTCCCATTGGCCCTCGCCCAGGGCTGAGCCGTACCGAACCGGCGAACTCGCGTACCTGGACGGACGTCTCGCGTACCTGGATGGACGACACGGTTTCGGGTGCCGCCGGCCACACCGCGTTCGGGCACAACGCGGACTGAGGACGCCGCCGGATACCGTTCGGTCGTGCCTCGACGTAACCGCCCCGGCCGCCCGGCCGGCAGTGGCGAGCCGGACCGCGAGCTCGGTGCCGCCACCGGCTGGGCGCGCGCCGAGTCCGGGCCCGACGGCGACTGGCTGGTGCGCACCGTGCCCGGCGCGCAGGCCACCAAGTTCTACCGGTGCCCCGGCTGTGACCACGAGATCCGGCCCGGGACCCCGCACCTCGTGGTCTGGCCCGCCGACGACACCGGCTCGGTCGCCGACCGCCGGCACTGGCACCGCGCCTGCTGGGACGCGCGGGCCCGCCGCCGCCCGAACCGCCGCTTCTGACTCACTTTGGAGTTGTCAAACACCGCCCGGCTCAGAGCCGGTAGTGGCGCGAGAGGGCGCCCTCGTACATCTCCTCCGTGTACTCGGTGAAACCGAGCCGCTCGGCCACCCGGAGCGAGGGCTTGTTCGCCACCGAGACGCTCGCCAGCACCGGCGTCCCGGGCAGCTCGCGGGCGCACCAGTCCAGGACGCCCCTCCCGGCCTCCGTCGCGTAGCCCTTTCCCCAGGCTTCGGGCCGGAACCGGTAGCCGAAGTTGAGCACCTTCTCGCCGTGGAACTCCCGGATCCGGACCCCGGTCAGCCCGAGCACGGCGGCGCCGCCGAGCTCGGTGACCGCCTGGTAGCCGAAGCCGTGCTCCGCCCAGTGCGCCAGCCACACCGTGAAGTTCTCGCTCGCCTTGGCCACGCCCGGCGGGTCCGGGTGGAAGCGGTTGGTGCGCGGATCGGTGTGGATGTCGACCATCGCCTGCCTGTCCTCTTCGCGGAGAGGACGCAGCAGCAGCCGGTCGGTTTCGATGTCGGTGAGCACGATGGCGAAGCTAGCCGGGCGGTCCGACAAAATGGCGGGCATGACCGAACCCGCGCTGGTCCTCCTGCACGCCTTCCCGCTGGATTCCCGCATGTGGAACGCGGTACGCGAACCTCTGTCTTCACGCTTTCGGGTGATCACCGCGGATCAGCGTGGCCTTGGCCGTTCCCCGCTGCCGGACTCCGACCGCGAACCCAGCCTCGCCGACGCCGCCCGCGATGTCGTGGCCCTGCTGGACAAACTCGAGCTGGACCAGGTCGTCCTCGGCGGCTGCTCGATGGGCGGTTACCTGGCGATGGCCGTGCTGCGGCAGGCGCCCGAGCGCGTCGCCGGGCTCGTCCTGATCGACACCAAGGCCACCGCGGACACCCCGGAAGCCGCGCAGACCCGGCTGGACGTCGCCGCGCGCGTGGAACAAGAGGGCATCGCCGGCTGGCTCGCCGAGGCGAACCTGCCGAACCTGCTCGCGCCGGGCACGTCCGACGACATCGTCGAAACCGTCCGCGAGATCATCGAATCCCAGCCGCCGTCAGGGATCGCGTGGACCGCACGCGCGTTGCGCACGCGCCCGGATTCGGTGGGGCTGCTGCGGAACGCCGAAGTGCCCGCGCTGGTGATCGTCGGCGAGCGGGACGCCATCACGCCGGTCGAAGCCGCCAGCCAGATGGCCGAAGCGCTGCCGGACGCGACCCTCGTCGTCGTGCCGGACGTCGGCCACCTGACGCCGCTGGAAGCTCCGGCGGACGTCGTCGAAGCGATCCTTTCCTGGTGGGATCAGGAGAAGTAGGCGGCCAAAGCGTCGTGGGCCTCGTCGTACGAGTCGAACCGCCCGGCCTTGACGAACTTCCAGAGCGTCCCCTGCAGACGTCGGAGCTCGAGCCAAGGACCGAGCGGGCCGACCTCGCCCGGGTACGCGTCGAGCGCGGACTCGTCGCTCTGGCCGACCAGGGTCGCCACGTCCCAGGCCAGTGGCCCGCGCCAGGTGTCCTCGAAATCGAGCCAGCACGGGCCTTCGTCGGTCGCGAGGACATTGCCGGGGTGGGCGTCGCCGTGCAGCGCCTGGACCGGAGCCGACGGCAGGGCCGCCTCGATCCGGGCGGCCTCCTCGCGCAGTCTCGGCAGTGCGTCGCCGATCGCGTCGCCGTGCCGCTCGAGGATGCGGTCGATGTCGTCGAGCGGGCCGCGCAGGGGCAGTTCACCCGGGTAGTCGCGGAGGGCTTCGTGGACACGCCCGAGTGACTTCGCGATTTCGGCCGGGCTGTGCCGATGGTCCGGATCGTGCGGCCGGTAGTGCCAGAGCGTGACCGGCAGCCCGCCGGAAAAATGCGGCCCGGCCGGGGGATCCGTACTGGGTGAGACGACCGGCACACCACACTGCGTGAGGTGCCGCGACAGCTCGACGTCGCGAGCCAGCCACGCCGCCGGTTCGGCGCGCATCAGCAGCGTGGTGGCCGGCACGCGCGCCACCAGCGCACCCTGTCTCACCAGCACGTTCGATCTGGTGTGCAGCAGCTCCAGTGGCTGCTCCGGGACACCGAACCGGCCGGTCACGTCCAGTGCCGCGGCGACCGCGGATTCGGTGTGGAAGTCGGCCATGGCCCGATCTTGCCAGCCGGTGCGCGCGACTGTCGGTAGCGAGGGCTACGATCCCCCTAGCCGCTGGATCAGGCTCGTCCCGACCCGGTTCGGCATGGACATGACCACCACAAGGTTTCAGTGTTGGAGGCAGGAGTGACGGCCGTAGCCCCCAAGCCGATCGCCACGCGCCCGTACGCCGCGCGCGAGTCGGTTAAGGGTTCGTACCTGCTGCGGTTGTTCCGCACGACGGACCACAAGCAGATCGGCATCATGTACCTGGTCACGTCGTTCGCCTTCTTCATGGCGGGCGGCGCGATGGCGATGCTCATCCGCACGGAGCTGGCCCGCCCCGGGCAGCAGTTCCTGTCCGCCGAGCAGTACAACCAGCTGTTCACGATGCACGGCACGATCATGCTGCTGCTGTACGCGACGCCGATCCTCTTCGGCTTCGCGAACTTCATCATGCCGCTGCAGATCGGTTCGCCGGACGTCGCGTTCCCGCGGTTGAACGCGTTCTCCTACTGGCTGTACCTCTTCGGCGGCCTGATCGTGCTGTCGGGCTTCCTGACCCCGGGTGGCGCCGCCGACTTCGGCTGGTTCGCCTACACCCCGCTGTCGGACGCGATCCACTCGCCGGGCGTCGGCGCGGACCTGTGGATCTCCGGCCTGGTGGTCTCCGGTCTCGGCACCATCCTCGGCGCGGTCAACATGGTCACCACCGTGGTCTGCCTGCGCGCGCCCGGCATGACGATGTACCGGATGCCGATCTTCACCTGGAACATCCTGGTCACCAGCATCCTGGTGCTGCTCGCCTTCCCGATCCTGACCGCGGCCCTGATGGGCCTGCTGGCGGACCGGCATCTCGGGGCGCACGTGTTCGACCCCGAGAACGGCGGGGTGATCCTGTGGCAGCACCTGTTCTGGTTCTTCGGCCATCCCGAGGTCTACATCGTCGCGCTACCGTTCTTCGGGATCGTGTCGGAGATCTTCCCGGTGTTCAGCCGCAAACCCATGTTCGGCTACAAGAGCCTGGTCTGGGCGACGCTGGCGATCGCGGCCCTGTCGGTCGCGGTCTGGGCGCACCACATGTACGCCACCGGCGCCGTGCTGCTGCCGTTCTTCTCCTTCATGACGTTCCTGATCGCGGTTCCGACCGGCGTGAAGTTCTTCAACTGGATCGGCACGATGTGGAAGGGCCAGCTGTCCTTCGAGACGCCGATGATCTTCTCGATGGGCTTCATCGTCACGTTCCTCTTCGGCGGCCTGACCGGGATCCTGCTGGCCGCGCCGGCGATCGACTTCCACGTGTCGGACAGCTACTTCGTCGTCGCGCACTTCCACTACGTGCTCTACGGCACGATCGTGTTCGCCACGTTCGCCGGCATCTACTTCTGGTTCCCGAAGATCACCGGCCGGATGATGGACGAGAAGCTCGGCAAGTGGCACTTCTGGACCACGTTCATCGGCTTCCACGGCACGTTCCTGGTCCAGCACTGGCTGGGTGCCGAGGGCATGCCCCGCCGGTACGCGGACTACCTGAGCAGTGACGGCTTCACCACGCTGAACACGATCTCCACGATCGGCGCGTACATCCTCGGTGCCTCGACGCTGCCGTTCATCTGGAACGTCTTCAAGAGCTACCGGTACGGCGAGATCGTCACGGTCGACGACCCGTGGGGCTACGGCAACTCGCTCGAGTGGGCGACGTCCTGCCCGCCGCCGCGGCACAACTTCACCGAGCTGCCCCGGATCCGGTCCGAGCGGCCCGCGTTCGAGCTGCACTACCCGCACATGGTCGAGCGGATCCACGCCGAAGGCGAGATCGGCTTCTTCGGCAAGCCGAAGGCGGCCAGCCACGCGGCGCCGTCGCAGCTGCTCACCGAGGCCGTGATGCCCGGTGATCACTCCAAGGACAACGC
This sequence comes from uncultured Actinomycetota bacterium, assembly GCA_963762765.1. Lineage (GTDB taxonomy): Bacteria > Actinomycetota > Actinomycetes > Mycobacteriales > Pseudonocardiaceae > Amycolatopsis. Next base: position 53,577 of record CAVXMR010000040.1, on the reverse strand, counting down.
GAGCGAACAGTAGGAAACGATCTCCTGAAGAGCGCGTGACCGGTTTTTGTGAGGCCGGGCACGCGCTCTTCTTATGTTCGAGTGCGGACCGGCAGACTGATCCTGCAGCGTTGCCGAACGAGGGATGACCAGTGACCCAGACGCCCGTCCTGATCACGACGACCGGTCCCGACAAGCCGGGCGTGTCGTCCGTCCTGTTCGCGGTGCTGACCAGACACGACGTCGACGTGCTCGACGTCGAGCAGGTGGTCATCCGCGGGCAGCTTGTGCTCGGGGTGCTCGCCGGGGTCTACCGCGACCCGGAGGGCCTGCAGGAGTACGTCGAGCAGGCGATGGCGTCCGTCGGCATGCAGGTCGACGTCAAGATCGGCGCGGCGATCGGTGACGACCCCTTCGCGCTCGGCCGCAGCGGCTCCTCGCACGTGCTGGTCGTGCTCGGCCGTCCGGTCACCGCGCGGGCGTTCTCCGAGGTCGCGCGACGGCTGGCCTCGCTGGACGTCAACATCGACTCGATCCGCAGCGTCGCCGACTACCCCGTGACCGGCCTCGAGCTGTACGTCTCGGTCGGCGAGGACACCGAGGAAGCCGACGCCAAGCTGCGTGAGGTGCTCGCCGATGCCGCTTCCGAGGCGGCCATCGACATCGCGGTCGAACGGGCCGGGATCGCCCGGCGCGCGAAGCGGCTCGTGGTGTTCGACGTCGATTCGACGCTGATCCAGGGCGAGGTCATCGAGATGCTCGGTGCGCACGCCGGCGTCGAGCCCGAGGTCCGCCAGATCACCGAAGCCGCCATGCGCGGCGAACTGAACTTCAGCGAGTCGCTGGACCAGCGGGTCTCGCTGCTGGAGGGGCTGCCGGCGTCCGTGCTCGACGACGTCGCGGCGACGCTGGAGCTGACTCCGGGCGCACGCACGACGGTCCGCACGCTGAAGCGCATGGGCTTCCGCTGCGGTGTCGTGTCCGGCGGGTTCACGCAGGTCATCGCCAAGCTCGTGGACGAGCTCGACCTGGACTTCGCGGTGGCGAACGAGCTCGAGATCGTCGACGGGAAGCTGACCGGAAACGTCGTTGGAGAGGTCGTTGACCGCGCGGGCAAGGCGAAGGCGCTTCGCCGCTTCGCGGCCGAATACGACATTCCGCTGGCGCAGTGCGTCGCGATCGGTGACGGCGCCAACGACATCGACATGCTGTCGGCCGCCGGCATGGGGGTGGCGTTCAACGCCAAGCCCGCGCTGCGCGAGGTCGCCGACGCCGCGCTTTCGCACCCGTACCTCGACGCCGTGCTGTTCATGCTCGGCCTCACGCGCGCCGAGGTCGAGGCCGCCGACGCCGCCGACGGGCTCGAGCTGACCCGGCCATGAGCGTGCTCGACCCGCTGGGTGCCCGGTACGCCTACTGGCTCGGGCTGCCCGCCGAGGACACGTCCGACACCTCGGACGAGCAGCCGGACGAGGTCCGCGCGATGCCTGTCATCCTGCGGATCGAACGCGCCGAGCCACCCGGCCGCACGCCGCTGCTCGAAGCCGCCGCGTCGGCCGCGCTCGCGGTGTGTCTCGACGAGCGCGTCGAGCCCGGCGGTGAATGGGCCGAGCCCCTGCACGCCTGGCTGGACAACCGGATCCGCAAGGTCGCGCGGCGGGCCCGTGGCGCGCACTGGGAGGCCGTGCAGGAACTGCCGGGGATCACGGTGGACGTCGATGGCGCGCAGGCTCGCGCGCTGCTTCCCGGGCTGGTGACGGAGACGCCGAAAGAGGTCAGCAGGCTGCAGATCTCCGGCAGCGAGCTGCCGGCCGACGAGCCGGGCCCGGTGCCGGACGGGGTGCCGCTGCTGCTGCTCAACCCCCAGGTGCCGATGACCGTCGGGAAGGGCGCCGCGCAGGTCGGCCACGCCACGATGATCCTTGCCGCGCTGCTCAAGGACGACCAGCTGGCGGCCTGGCGGGCGCGGGACTACCGCGTCGCGGTGCGGACGCCGAGTGTGGCGCGGTGGAAGGAACTGCATCCCGGCGACGACCCCGAGGGTGCGTGGCGCCGCGACCGCGTGATCGCGGTGCGGGACGCCGGATTCACCGAGGTCGACCCGGGCACGATCACCGTGCTTGCCCAATGGGACCCGGAACAGACACCCGCCTGAGCTGGTTGGAGCCGGTATGGGACTCGAAGTTCAGCGCGACGGTGAGCACTCGTTCGTGGGACGTAACGAGCGCGGCGCCGAGGTACGCATCGGCCGGACCGGTGCGGAAGGCGCATTTTCGCCGTCGGAGCTGCTGCAGATCGCCGCAGCGGGCTGCAGCGCGGTGACCGCCGAACAGCTGATCACGCGCCGCGTGGGCGAGGATTCGAAGTTCCGCGTCGCCGTTTCGGCCGACCGCCGTGAGGGCGCTTCGGAGCTGGACGCGGTGCACGTCGCGTTCGATGTCGATGTGTCGACACTGGATCCGGAGCAGCGTCAGGGGCTGGCCGACGCGGTGGACCGGGCGATCGAGCGGCTCTGCACGGTGAGCCGCACGCTCAAGAAGGGGATTCCGGTGACGGAGACGTTCCCGGCCGCTCAGTTGGTGCTGGATTCCCAGACCACGTAGGCCTGGTCGGCGTCGGTGGTCATGGCCTCGATGAACTTCTCGTTGTCGAAGCCCGGCAACGCCTGCAGCCGCTCGATGAGCGCGTCCGCCGCCGGGTCACCGCTGGGTACCGCGGTGCCCTTGCCGTCGGTGCCGACGAGCATGAAGAAGACGTCCTCGTTCCACGGCCCGTCGGGGATGACCCTGACCATCACGGAGGCGAGGTCGGACCACGTGACGGCCTCCTCGGTGCCGTCCGCGAGCTGACGCCGCACGCCGGTGTCGTCGACACTGACGGTCCTGGATCGTGCGCTGGACGAATCCTGGGTCAACCGGTCACTCCCTTGCCACATCGTTGTGCCTCACCGTACCTGCGTGGTTGTGCGGCGGGTCACGCGGGCGCGGCTGCGTCCAGCCGGCGCAGCGCGTCGCGCACCACCTTCGGGTCCATGGTCGGCCATAACGGCGGCAGCGACGCCCGCAGGAAGCCGCCGTAGCGAGCCGTGGCGAGACGGGAGTCGAGCACCGCGACCACCCCGCGGTCAGTGACCGAGCGGTGCAGGCGGCCGGTGCCCTGAGCGAGCAGCAGCGCCGCGTGCGTCGCCGCGACGGTCAGGAACCCGTTGCCACCACGGGCTTCCACCGCGCGCTGGCGCGCCGAGGACACCGGGTCGTCCGGGCGCGGGAACGGGATCCGGTCGACCACCACGAGTTGCAGCGACGGGCCGGGGACGTCCACGCCCTGCCACAGCGAGAGCGTGCCGAACAGGCAGGTCCGGACATCGTCGGCGAACTTCTGGACCAGCAGCGACGTCGAGTCGTCGCCCTGACAGAGGATCGGGTAGTCGAGGCGCTCGCGCATCTCCTCGGCCGCCTGCTTGGCCGCGCGCATCGAGGAGAACAATCCGAGCGTGCGCCCGCCCGCGGCCTCGATGAGCTCGGCGAGCTCGTCCATTGTGGACGTCGCGAGCCCGTCGCGGCCCGGCGGCGGCAGGTGCTTGGCCAGGTAGAGGATGCCGTTGCGCTTGTGGTCGAACGGCGAGCCGACGTCGATGCCGGTCCACTTGGGGCCGGTTTCGGCGTCGGACGGGACTTCCTTGTCCGTCGCGGCGCCGGGCGCCTTCTCGACCTTCACCGGGCCGGGCGGCAGGCCCCACTGGCGGGCCATGGTGTCGAACGTGCCGCCCAAGGTCAGCGTCGCCGAGGTCAGGATCGTCGTGTGCTGGTTGAACAGGCGCTCACGCAGCAGCCCGGCGACGCCGAGCGGGGCGACCTTGAGCGCGGGCGGGCGCGGGTTCGAGGAGAACCGGTCGCCGGAGAGCCAGACGACGTCGCGCTGGTGGGCCTGGTCGTCGTCGAACGCTTCCAGCAGCCGGACCGCGGTGTCGTGCACCTCGTCGAGCAGCGATCGCGCGAGCTTGCGCGCGGTGGCCTCCTCGACGTCCTCCTTGCGATCCGAGCCCAGTCCGGTGATGCACGCGTGCGCGGCGTCGCGGATGGCCGGGATGATGCCCTTGAGCGGCTGGGGGAGCTGGTCCATCCGGCCCGCGGGCAGGTCGTCGACGATCAGGGCCAGCCCGTCACCGGCTTCGAGCAGCCTGTCCGCGACGTCGGCGTCGATCAGGCGGCCGCAGCGGCGGGCGGCGGCCGCGCACATCGCGCTGGTCAGCTCGCCGGTGGCGACCGACGTGACGCGGTCGACCAGTTCGTGCGCCTCGTCGATGATCACCACGTCGTGGTCGGGCAGGACCTGGTAGCCCTGCAGCGCGTCGATCGCCAGCAGCGCGTGGTTGGTGACGATGACGTCGGCGCGGCCGGCCTCGGCGCGGGCGCGCTCGGCGAAGCAGTCCGTACCGATCGGACAGCGCGAAGCGCCGAGACATTCCTTCGCTGTCACCGAAACCTGGCGCCACGCCTGGTCGGACACGCCGGGGACGAGCTCGTCGCGGTCACCGGTTTCGGTGTCGGACGACCACTCGCGCAGCCGCGTGACCTCTTTGCCGAGGCGGGACACCGCGAACGGGTCGAAGAGCTGGGCGTCCTCGGGCTCGTCGGGCGCGCCGGAATCCAGGCGGTGCAGGCACATGTAGTTGCGGCGGCCCTTGAGGATCGCGAAGGTCGGCTCGCGGCCGAGAAGCTGCTTCAGCGACTTCGCGAGGCGGGGCAGGTCACGGTCGACGAGCTGGCGCTGCAGCGCGATGGTGGCGGTCGAGACGACGACCGTGGCTTCGCGCTCGACCGCGTGCCGGATGGCGGGGACGAGGTAGGCCAGCGACTTGCCGGTGCCGGTGCCGGCCTGGACGGCGAGGTGCTCGCCGGTGCGGATCGCGCGGCCGACCGCCTGGGCCATCTCGACCTGCCCAGGACGTTCGGCACCGCCCACGGACTCCACCGCGTGGGTGAGAAGTTCGAGGACGCCGGGAAAATCTGTTCGGGCGGGCACAGCGACACAGACTAGCCGCCGTGACCGACAAGATCGGCGATACGGCGCCAACGGACCGTTCGCGCCGCCGAGCTGAAGGGGACGTTCCTCGCGCCGGACGCGATGAAGGGGACTTTCCTCCCGCGTGACGCGAGGAAAGTCCCCTTCGGCTCAGTCCCGGCGCGAGACCAGCTTCCAGGTGAGGGGCAGCAGGCCCGCGGCCACGACGATCTTGATCGCGTCGCCGATCAGGAACGGGATGACGCCCTTGTCGAACGCCGTCGCGAGGTCCATCCCGGTCGCGGCCATCAGCCACGGCACGCCGAAGGCGTAGATCACGACGTTGCCGAGCACCATGGTGCCCGCCATGCGCACCGGCGTGCGGTCGCCGCCGCGCCCGGCCAGCGCGCCGACGAGCGCGCCCGCGAAGACGAACCCGACGATGTACCCGGCGCTCGCGCCGGACAGGCCCGAGGTGCCGTGCTGGAACCACGGCACGCCGACTGCGCCGACGAGCAGGTAGACCAGCATCGAGGCGGCGCCGCGGCGCATCCCGAGTGTCGCGCCGACGAGCAGCGCCGCGAACGTCTGGGCCGTCATCGGCACCGGGCTGCCCGGCACCGGGATGGTCAGCTGCGCGGCGGCGCCGGTCAGCGCGGCACCGCCCGCGACGAGCGCGATGTCCCGGACGAGCGTGCCGGGCACGAGGTCGGCCAGCACGGGCCGCTTGCCGGTCAGGGTCAGTGAAGACACGAAACCTCCCAGAATGAAGACGTCCAGGCAGGTTAACGCTCGTTTCCGCCGGGCGGACCGGACAAGTTGCCCTTCTCACCGGCCACTCGTCCGGGTGATGTCCGGGCGCGGCGGGGTGCGGCCGGACGATAGTGGGCACGATAGTTACGAACCGTCACGAACACGAGGAGGCCGGTGAATGCGTACCAGGACGTGCTCGGTGCTGGCGATGACCGCGCTCGCCGTGCCGCTCCTGGTGGCGGCCGCGCCGGCGAAGTCGAGCGCGTGGGCGTCCACCGGGTCGGTCGACGTGACGATCGACAGCGAGCACATCGTCACTGGCGAGCTGGCGAAATGCACCGTCGACGGGCCGTACGCGGACCGGACGATGGGCGGCACGACCGGCGACATCGCGGTGTTCGGCGCCGGTGACACGGGCTGCGGGCGCAACGGCGCGGTGTCGGTCGCCCAAGGGCAGGGGCACCGGTTCCGGCTGGACGTCCTCAAGCGCTTCGGCGGCCCGGTGATCACTGTGCGTTCGTTCTTCGCGAAGTGCGCGACGACCCAGGACGGCAGCTTCGCGGCCATCGAGGTCGGCGACACCACCGGGATCGCGGTGCCGGAGAACATCCCGTCGAACTACAAGATCGTCATCCCCGGCGGGCCCGCGGGCACGGCGCTGGCGACCGTGGTCCTCAACGAGACCGTCACGCCGACGCCCGCGGACGGCAGCCTGGTGACGCACGCCCTGCACATCAAGCTGTTCCCGCAGGGCGGCCCGGCGAGCGGCGACATCTACCTCGCCACCGCCGCTTGCGACCCCTATGGCAAGAAACCTAAGCCGGGGTCGTGAACCTCGCGGCCGCCGCCACGAACTCACTCGCGCGCGCGGCCAGGTCCGGCAGGCTCCCGCCGGAGCCCAGCGCGTCTCCGAGCAACGGCGTCGCGGCCGCGACGGCGATCGCACCCGAGGACAGGTATCCCTCGACGTCGGCCAGGTGCACGCCGCCGGTCGGCACCAGTGGGACGTCCGGAATCGGCGCCCGCACCGCGCGCAGGTAGGCGACGCCGCCGACCGCGGCCACCGGGAACACCTTCACCGCGGCCGCGCCGAGCCGCCAGGCCTGGTCGATCTCGGTCGGCGTGAGCGCCCCGCAGATCACCGGGACTTCGAGCTCGGCGGCCCGATCCAACACCGCCGCGTTCACCGTCGGCGTGATCAGGTACTGGGCCCCGGCGTCCACCGCGACGTCCACGTCGAACGGCTCGCGGACGCTGCCCGCGCCGATCCAGGAGTCACTCAGCGCCGAGCGCATCGCCGTGATCGCCGAGGGTGCCCCCGGCGACGTCAAGGTGGCTTCGATCAGCCGGATCCCGGCGGCGTGCAACACCGTTGCGGCGTCTGCGAAACGCGAAGCGTCCCCCGCGCGCAGGATCGCGACGAGCCGGTGCCGCGCCAGCGCTGTCTGAAGCTCTTTCACGCGGCCGGCGGCACTGCGGCGGTGCCCGTGTAGGTGACGCCTGCGGCGTCGAAGTCCTTCAGTGTCGCGTCGACCGTCGGCTGCGAGCCACCGACCGTGAGGTCCAGCAGCACGCGGACGCCGAAGCCCGCCGCCTTCGCGTCGAGCGCCGTCGCGCGCACGCAGAAGTCGGTCGCGATGCCGACGACGTCGACCTCGCTGATCTCGTTCTCCCGCAGCCACGTTTCGAGGTTCTTGCCGTCACCCGAAGCACCTTCGAAGCCCGAGTACGCGGCGGTGTACTCGCCCTTGGAGAACACGGCCTTGATCGGCACGACGTCCAGTGCCGGGTGGAACGACGCGCCTGGCGTCCCGGCGACGCAGTGGCGCGGCCAGCTGTCCTTGAAGTCCGGCGTCTCGCTGAAGTGCGCGCCCGGGTCGATGTGGTAGTCCCGGGTGGCCACGACGGCGCCGTATTCGCCCGAGGCGGCCAGCTTCGAGATCGCTTCCGCGGCCGCGGCGCCGCCCGGCAGCCCGAGCGAACCTCCTTCGCAGAAGTCGTTCTGCACGTCCACCACGATCAGCGCGGTCCCCATGGGTCGAACTCCGTTCACAGAAAGAGCGTCGGGATTGCGGGTTCGCCGTGCGAGAGCTTCAGGCCCTCCCACGGCAGGCTCACCAGGCCACGGCGCAGCCGCTGCCTCGCATCGTCGAGCGTAGGCAGGTCCTCGGCGGTCCGGCCACCGCGAACCAGGGGGATCTGCAGGGGACGGTCGTTCGGGTCCGGCTCCGGCGCGGCCGACGCCGTTGTCCAGACGACCTCCTCGACGGCGGTGCCGGTGCCGCGGTGGCGCCGCAGCGCGGACTTGCGCCCGCCGCGGGACTCCTTGTGCGCACTGCGTTTCGCGACCGGCTTGCCGTCCACCTCGACCAGCTTGTAGACCATCCCGGCGGTCGGCGCGCCCGAGCCGGTCACCACCGAGGTGCCGACCCCGTAGGCGTCCACCGGCTCCGCGCGCAGCGCCGCGATGGCGTGCTCGTCGAGGTCACCGGAGACCACGATCCGGGTGTCCTTCGCCCCGAGCGAGTCGAGCTGCTCGCGGGCGCGGCGGGCGAGCGGGCCGACGTCGCCGGAGTCGATCCGGATCGCGCCCAGCTCAGGGCCGGCCACCCGCACCGCGGTCTCGATGCCGGCGGTGATGTCGTAGGTGTCCACCAGCAGCGTGGTGTCCGGGCCCATCTTGTCGACCTGGGCGCGGAACGCGGCCTCCTCGCTGTCGTGCAGCAGCATGAAGGCATGCGCGACCGTGCCGCGGGTCGGGATGCCGTAGCGGCGCCCGGCCTCCAGGTTGGACGTCGTGGCGAAGCCCGCCAGGTACGCGGCGCGCGCGGCGGCGACGGCAGCGTACTCGTGGGTGCGGCGCCCGCCCATCTCGATGATCGGGCGGCCGTGCGCGGCGCCGGACATCCGGGCCGCGGCGGAGGCGATCGCGCTGTCGTGGTTGAGGATCGACAGCGCCAGCGTCTCGAGCAGGACGGCCTCGCCGAAGGTGCCCGAGACAGTCAGGATCGGGGAGCCGGGGAAGTAGAGCTCGCCCTCGGCGTACCCGTCGACGTCGCCGCTGAACTCGTAGTCGGCCAGCCACGCCAGCGTCGCGTCGTCGACCACCGCGGTCGCCTCGAGCTGCGCGAGCTCGGCGTCGGTGAAGCGGAAGTCGGCGATCGCGTCGAGCACCCGGGCCGTCCCGGCGACCACGCCGTAGCGCCGTCCGTCCGGGAGCCGGCGGGCGAACACCTCGAACACGCACGGGCGGTCCGCGGTGCCGTCGGCGAGCGCGCTGCCCAGCATGGTCAGTTCGTAGTGGTCGGTGAGCAGCGCTGTGCTGGCGCCGGCCGGCTCAGGTGAACCCATAGGGGGAAGCTTATTCACTCACATGGCCGGACCTGGCGCGGCGTACCCGGACGGCTACGTGACACCATGGGGTGCATGTCCACGCCTGTCGCAGCCGAACAGACGCAGGTAGAGCCGGTCGGGTCCGAGGTCACCGAAGCGGACACGCCGTGGCGGACCGTCGTGTGGAACGATCCGGTCAACCTGATGTCCTACGTGACCTACGTCTTCCAGAAGCTGTTCGGCTACAGCCGCGACCACGCGACCAAGCTGATGCTCGACGTGCACCACAAGGGCAAGGCCATCGTGTCTTCGGGCAGCAAGGAGAAGGTGGAGACGGACGTGGCGAAACTGCACGCGGCGGGTCTGTGGGCCACGATGGAGAAGAACTCGTGATCGGTTGGCGCCGCAAAGGCGAGGAGATCCACGCCGGTTTCGAGCAGCAGGAAGCCGCGGTGCTGCGCGGGCTGGTCAGCCAGCTCGAGGACATGCTCACCGCGCGCGCCGAGGAAGCCCCGCAGGACGAGCTGGCCGAACTCACCGGCATCCGGATCGGGCCGACCGAGTCCCCGGACGACCCGGTGCTTTCGCGGCTGCTGCCGGACTTCCACCGGCTCGACCCGGACAACCCGACCCGCGAGGACCTCGATTCCGCGGCCGCGATGCGCTCGCTGCACGAGCCGGAGCTGCTCGACGTGAAGGTCGGCGTGGCCAAGGTCGTGCTCGACACGCTCCCGCGCGACGGCGGCGACGTCCGGCTCACCGAGGAGCAGGCCGACGCCTGGCTCGGCGCGCTCAACGACGTCCGGCTGGCGCTCGGCACCGCGCTCGACGTCACCGAGGACATGCCGGACGAGCTGCCCGAGGACGACCCGCGCTCGCCGCACTTGGGCGTCTACCACTGGCTGACCTGGGTGCAGGAGACGCTGATCCAGGCGCTGACGGCGTGATCACCGACGTTCCGGGCGTGCTCGTCGGGCACCACCACCGGGTCGGCGACGGGTGGGCGACCGGGACCACGGTCGTGCTCGTGCCCGAGGGCGCGGTCGGGGCGGTCGACCAGCGCGGCGGTGCGCCCGGCACCCGTGAGACGAACCTGCTTGAGCCGGAGAACCTGGTGCAGCGGGTCAACGCGATCTGCCTGTCCGGCGGCAGCGCCTACGGGCTGGCCGCGGCCGACGGCGTGATGCGCTGGCTCGCCGAGCGCAACCACGGTTTCCCGGTGGGCGCCCAGCCGCACGAGGTGGTGCCGATCGTGCCCGCGGCGGTGCTGTTCGACCTGCCCCGCAGCGACTGGGGCAACCGGCCCGACGCCTCTTTCGGGTACGCCGCTTGCGAAGCCGCTGCCTCGGGACCTGTGCCGCAGGGGACTGTCGGCGCGGGCGCCGGCGCGGCGGTCGGATCGTTGAAGGGCGGCATCGGGACGGCGAGCGAGGTCGTCGGCGAGTTCACGGTGGGCGCGCTGGTGGCGGTGAACGCGGCCGGTGAAGGCGTCGACCTGGCGACCGGGCGGGCGTTCGCGGCCGATCACGAGGTCGACGGCGAGTTCGGGGTGAGCTGGCCGTCGCGGCCGGGCTCGCTGGAGCCGCGGCGGACGGACCTGAACACGACGATCGGCGTGGTCGCGGTGGACGCGGCGTTGTCGAAGGCCGAAGCCCGGCGGCTGACGGTCGCGGCGCAGGACGGGCTGGCACGCGCGGTCCGCCCGGCGCACTCGATGTTCGACGGCGACACCGTGTTCGCGCTGGCCACGGGCGCGCGGGAGCTGCCATCGGCGGAAGGGCCATTCGGCTTGGCGGCGCGGGCCGGCGGGCTGGACGCGCTGTGCTCCGCGGCCGCGCGGGTGTTCGCGCGGGCGATGGTCCACGGGATGCTGTCGGCGACGACGGCGGGCGGTGTCGCGGCGTACCGGGACGTGTGGCCGGAGGCGTTCTAGAGGTCGGGCAGCGGGTCCGGCGGAAACGCGTCGCGGGTCGCCTCGACGTTCGCCGCGCGCGCCGCCGCGACGTACTCCTCGTCGATCTCCATATGTACCCCGCCGACCGTGAGGATCGGACCGAGGGAAGGCTGGATCTCGACCTTGAGCTGGGTGCCGCGGCCGAGCCGCTCCCAGACCTGCTTCGGCCGGTTGATCCGGAACCGGCTGCAGGCCAGCAGGGTCACGTGGCGGTCGGTCACCATCACCAGGAAGCCCACCCGGATCTTCATGCCGCCGATGTAGAGGGACATGCCCGGGATGACGTACTGGATCCGCTCGTCGGTGCCCAGGTACGGCCGGCAGCGATCGCGGACCTTCGACGAAAGTGGCACATGATCAGTGTCCACGATGCGGACGCCCTACCGCATCGGCCGCTCGGACGCGTCTTCTCCAAGCCCCGGGAGGTGAAAATCTCACCTGCTGGACCGCTTGTGTCCACGACCTAAGATGTCTTTGTGCTCCGAATTCGCCGTGAACTCGTCGATGAGATCGTCGCCCACGCCCGTCGTGACCATCCCGACGAGGCGTGCGGGGTGATCGCGGGCCCGGAAGGCTCGGACACCCCCGAACGGTTCATCCCGATGCTGAACGCGGCCCGCTCGCCGACGTTCTACGAGTTCGATTCGGCCGACCTGCTCAAGCTCTACCGGGAGCTGGACGCGAACGACGAGGTGCCGGTGGTCATCTACCACTCGCACACCGCCACCCAGGCCTACCCGTCCCGGACGGACGCCTCGATCGCGGCCGAGCCGGACGCGCACTACGTGCTCGTCTCCACCCGCGACCCCGAAGTGCACGAGTTCCGCTCGTACCGGATCGTGGACGCCGAGATCACCGAGGAGCCGGTCGAGATCCTCGACTGAGCCTTCACGGAATAAAGCGCCGCGCCGAGTGCGTCTGCGTGTAAGAACCCACCGGAGGTAAGAACCCATGGCCGTGACCGTTTCCATCCCGACCATCCTGCGCACCCACACCGGCGGCGAGAAGTCCGTCGAGGCGAAGGGCGCCACCGTGCTCGAGATCATCGACGACGTCGAGTCCCGCCACGCCGGCATCAAGGCGCGCCTGGTCAAGGAGGAGAAGCTGCACCGATTCATCAACGTCTACGTCAACGACGAGGACGTGCGCTTCGCCGGCGGGCTCGAGGCCGAGGTCAAGGACGGCGACACGCTGACCATCCTCCCCGCCGTGGCCGGTGGCTGATCGATGGCTCGCTTCGAGTCCCTGCTCGACGCGCTCGGCGGCACCCCGCTGGTCGGACTGCCCCGGCTTTCGCCCACCCACGACGTGCGGCTGTGGGCGAAGCTGGAGGACCGCAACCCGACCGGCTCGATCAAGGACCGCCCGGCACTGGCGATGATCGAGGCCGCCGAGCGTGAAGGCAGGCTGCGGCGCGGCTCCACGATCCTGGAGCCGACGTCCGGCAACACCGGCATTTCGCTGGCCATGGCCGCCAAGCTCAAGGGCTACGGGCTGGTCTGCGTGATGCCGGAGAACACCTCCACCGAGCGCAAGCAGCTCCTGCAGGCCTACGGCGCGCGGATCGTGTTCTCGCCCGCGGCGGGCGGCTCGAACGAGGCCGTGCGGCGGGCGAAGGAGCTGTCCGCGGCGAACCCGGACTGGGTGATGCTCTACCAGTACGGCAACCCGGCCAACGCCGACGCGCACTACCGCGGCACCGGGCCCGAGCTGCTCAAGGACCTGCCGACGCTGACGCACTTCGTCGGCGGCCTCGGCACCACCGGCACGCTGGTCGGCGTCGGCCGGTACCTGCACGAGGCCAAGCCGGACGTGCAGATCATCGCGGCCGAGCCGCGCTACGGCGAGCTGGTGTACGGCCTGCGCAACCTCGACGAGGGGTTCGTGCCGGAGCTGTACGACCCCAGCGTGCTCAACGGCCGGTTCTCCGTCGGCGCGTACGACGCCCTTCGCCGGACGCGGGAGCTGCTGGAGCACGAAGGGATCTTCGCCGGGATCTCGACCGGCGCGGTGCTGCACGCGGCGCTCGCCGTCGCGGAGAAGGCGGCCGCTGCCGGGAAGACCGCTGACGTCGCCTTCGTGGTCGCGGACGCCGGATGGAAGTACCTGTCGACCGGCGCGTACTCGGGCTCGCTCGACGAAGCCGCGGAGCGCCTCGACGGGCAGCTCTGGGCCTGACCTCCTGCTTCTTGCACCCCAATGCCACATTGGGGTGCGTTGAGCGGCACCCCGGAACCCCGGCACCCGGCGGCGCGGGGAGGTCGTGAGTGGTAAGTCGGGTTCTATTGAGGGGTAGGTCAAAGGTGGCGTGGTGAAGCGAGGGGGACCTGCCGACGGGCTCGTGAGCGTTGCGGGCGGTTCTAACCGCCCGCAACGCTCACGAGTCCTCGAAGCCGCGGCACGCCATGTTTGCCTTACCGCTCAATAACCCTACTAACCACTCACGACCCCACCTGACCAGCCGAAACGTGCCTTCGACGTCCCAGATGCCACCTGGGGGAGCAGGATGGGGCTCATGAAGGTCATCGGGTTGCTGGGCGGGATGAGCTGGGAGTCCTCGATCGAGTACTACCGGCTCGTCAACGAGCGGGTGAAGGATGTCCTCGGCGGGCTGCACTCGGCGCACACCGTGCTGTACTCGGTGGACTTCGCCGAGATCGAGCGCATGCAGGCCGAGGGGCGCTGGGACGAGGCGGGCGCGGTGCTGAACCGCGCCGCCAAGGCGTTGCGCGCGGCCGGGGCCGACTTCGTCGTGCTCTGCACCAACACCATGCACAAGGTCGCCGATGAGCTGACCGACGGCCTGGACATCCCGCTGCTGCACCTCGGCGACACCACCGCGGCCGCGATCAAGCGCGCCGGGATCACCCGGGTCGGCCTGCTCGGCACCGGGTTCACCATGGGGCAGCCGTTCTATCGCGACCGCCTCGCCGCGCACGGGCTCGACGTGCTCGTCCCCGGCCCGGACGACCGCGACCTCGTGCACCGCGTGATCTACGACGAGCTGGTGCTCGGCGTGGTCACCGAGGAATCCCGCGCCGCCTACCGCGCGGTGATCGCGCGGCTGGTCGAGGCGGGCGCCGAGGGCGTGATCTACGGCTGCACCGAGATCGAGCTGCTGGTCGGCCCCGAGGACAGCGCGGTGCCGACCTTCCCGACGACTCGCCTGCACGCGGAAGCCGCGGTGGATTACGCGCTGGGCAACGCCTCCCTTCCGGCACCCGCCGAGGTGTGAGCCTCGTGCTGGGCCACCGACCGGTGCCAGATCCGCTCGCGCTCGTCGTCGGTGAAGATCGCGGACGGGATGCCGAAGACGTCCGCGGCCGCCGTCCACCACTGCTCGGGTGACTCCATCAGCTCACGCCGTTCGACGTCGCCGCGGCGGGTCAGCGTGAGCGCGCGTAGCGAATCCACGCCCGCCGCGTCCCGCCGTTGCAGCACGTTGACCCGGACGAACCCCGACTCCGGCGAGGTGGACAGCCACGCGTGCTTCTCCGCGAAGTCGGCCATCTCGGCTTCCTCGGGCGCGAAGTCCATGCCGGCGAAGCTGCCCGAGGGGTCGTGCTCGAACCGCCAGCCGCCGGGCGCGACCGCGGAGGGCCGCAGCCGATAGGTGTGCGGGCCCTGGGTGTACTCGCCTTCGCGCAGCGGGATCGGCTGGTGCAGCCCGTCGCCGAGCCCGACGTCCACCAGCCAGGACGTCTCCGGGGCGTCCGGCAGGCCGGCGACGGTCAGCGCAAGGTGGTTGCGGTGGATGCCCGGCTCTGACTTCGCCTTCCCTTGTACGCCACCGAGATGCCGCGTGACGTCGTAGCCGAGCGTCCGCAGCAACGCGGAGAAGGCGCCGTTGAGGTGGTAGCAGTACCCGCCGCGGCCGCGCAGGATCCGGCCCGCCGAGACCGCGGGGTCGAGCGAGGTGATCCGCTCGAGCTGGATCTCCAGCGCTTCGTACGGCACCCGCTCGACGTGCGCCGCGTGCAGCCGCTTCAGCGCGTCGAGACTGGGCTGCTCGGCGGGCAGGCCGAGCCGGGTCAGGTATCCGGTGACGTCCATGCCGCGACCCTAACCGCGGCCACCGACAGTTTTCCGATCTTCGCCGGACCTCAGGGTTTTCACCCGAGGCGAGGCCGTGAACGCGGACGTAGCCTCGATTACGTGAGCACTCTCCCCGCGCAACCAGCCGAAACCGACGTCACCAAGCGCGTCCTGCCGCCGAACCCCAAGGCCGCCGCCATCGTCGCGCTCGCGTTCACCGCGCTGCTCTACCTGATCGAGCTGGTGGACGTGATCCTGCCGGCGAACCTCGATCTCGGCGGGATCCATTCGCGCGAGCTGTCCGGGCTCGACGGCGTGCTCTGGGCGCCGCTGCTGCACGCGGGCTGGTCGCACCTGTTCGCCAACACGGTGCCGGTGCTGGTGTTCGCCTTCCTCGCGATGGCCGCGGGGATCGGCCGGTTCGCGCTGGTCACGGCCATCATCTGGGTGGTGTCCGGGCTCGGTGTGTGGCTGGTCGGCCCGGCGAACACGGTGACCGTCGGCGCGTCCGGGCTGGCCTTCGGCTGGCTGGCCTACCTGCTGGTCCGCGGCATCTTCAACCGCGCGGCCGGGCAGATCCTGGTCGCCGTGGTGCTGCTCGGGGTCTGGAGCGGGATGCTGGCCGGCCTGCTGCCGGGCAATCCCGGCGTCTCCTGGCAGGGGCACCTCTTCGGCGCGCTCGCCGGTGTCCTCGCGGCCTGGCTGACCACCCGCGTGGGCAAGTCCCGCAAGGCCGAGCCGAGCGTCCCGGGTAACCTCGACGTGTGACGTCTCAGCCCGGTGATGCCCCGATCGGTGTGTTCGATTCCGGCGTCGGCGGGCTGACGGTCGCCAGGGCGATCCTGGAGCAGCTGCCCGCCGAGCAGCTCCGCTATGTCGGTGACACCGCCCGCAACCCGTACGGCCCACTGCCCATCGCCACGGCCCGCAGCTACGCGCTCGAGGCGATGGACGAGCTCGTCAAAAGCGGCGTGAAGGCCCTGGTCATCGCCTGCAACACGGCGTCCGCGGCCTGCCTGCGGGACGCGCGCGAACGTTATGAGGTGCCGGTCGTCGAGGTCGTGCTGCCCGCCGCGCGCCGCGCCTCGATCGCCACGCACACCGGCCGCGTCGGCGTGATCGGCACCGAAGGAACCGTGCGTTCGCGTGCCTACGACGACGCTCTCGCCGCCGCGCCCGGCATCAAGCTGACCAGCATCGCCTGCCCGCGGTTCGTCGACTTCGTCGAGCGGGGCATCACGACCGGGCGGCAGGTGCTCGGGCTGGCCCAGGGCTACCTCCAGCCGCTGCTCGACGCCGAGGTCGACACCCTCGTGCTCGGCTGCACGCACTATCCGCTGCTCCAGGGTGTCCTGCAGATCGTGATGGGGCAGGAGGTCACGCTCGTCTCGAGCGCCGACGAGACCGCGAAGGACCTCGTGCGGGTGCTGACGGAGGGTGACCTGCTCGCCGAGCGCGACACGCCGCCTCGCCACGAGTTCCTCGCGACCGGGTCGGCCGAGCCGTTCACCCGGCTCGCTCAGCGGTTCATGGGTTTCGCCCCGGGTGTCCTGGCTCCCACCACCGCGTGATCGCCCCGCCGGGCGCTTAGGGTGTCGACGTGCGACTGACCATCCTCGGGTGCTCCGGCAGCATCCCCGGGCCGAACACCGCCGCGTCCGGCTACCTGCTGGAGGCCGAGGGCTTCCTGATGGCCGTCGAGCTGGGGAACGGCACGCTGTCCCGGCTGCAGACGGTGGCCGATCCGTTCGACCTCGACGCGCTGGTGCTCACGCACCTGCATCCCGACCACTGCGCCGACGTCAGCGCGCTCACCGTGCTCCGGCGGTACCACCCGGCGCCGCCGTACCCGGCGCGCCCGCGAATGCTGCCGTTGCACGCGCCGGAGGACGCACCGGCGCGCCTGGCGAACGCGTATGCGCCGAACGAGACCGAGCGGCTCGCCACCGACCTCTCCGACGTCTACGACTTCCAGCCGCTGCGCGCCGGGACCGTCAAGATCGGGCCGTTCGACGTCACCGCGATCGAGGTCGAGCACCCGACCACCGCGTTCGGCCTGCGGATCTCCTACGGCGGCCGGATCCTCGCCTACACCGGCGACACCGGGCCGTGCCGGGCCTTGGGGGAGCTCGCCGACGGCGTCGACGTGTTGCTCGCCGAGGCGTCCTGGACCGACGCGCCGACCCGCCCCGACGGCGTGCACCTTTCCGGCAAGCAGGCCGGTGAGCTGGCGCGCGACGCCGGCGTGGGACGGCTGCTGCTCACGCACATCGCGCCCTGGACCGACCCGTTCGCGATCCTCGCCGAGGCCGAGGCCGAGTTCCCCGGCGCCGAGCTCGTCGCCGACGGCGCCGTCTACGACGTCTGAGCGGCGCAGGACCAGCCAGCCGACCAGGCCGAGCGGCAGGATCAGCCAGCACGAGAGCAGCCGGTAGGCGAGCACGGCTGCGGCCGCCGCGGACTCCGCGGCGCCCGCGGAGACGAGCCCGGCCAGCAGGCTCGCCTCGATCACGCCGATGCCGCCCGGGGTGAGCGGGATCTGCCGCACGATCTGCACGGTCAGGTAGACCCCGGCGAGCTGCGGCAGGCCGAGCGGCAGGTCGAACGCGCGCACGGCGGCGTAGAGGCAGAGCAGGTCGGTCAGCCAGTTCGCGGCGGCCGCGCCGAGGGCGAGCGTCCAGTGGCGCGGGGCCACGCGGCGAGCGGCGTCGACGAGCGGTGTGAGACGTCCGATGTGGACGCGGGGGCGCAGCGTGATGCCCAGCCACGTGACCATCAAGAGCGCCGGGAGCATCCACAGCGCACCGTATTTGACCAGCGCGCCCGTCAGGTAGAGCAGCGCCAGCCCGGCGAAGGAAAGCACGCCGGACAGCACCATGACGGACGTCGCGGCGGCACGGTCGGCGCCACCCGCGCGGAACTGGCGGAAGGCGTACGCCGCGCTGACCGCCGAGCCCGCGGGCAGGCTGATCGAGATGGCGGACCGGCTGTAGGACAGCGCGAGCGCGCGGTGGCGCGGCAGCCGGACGCCGAAGGCGATGAGCAAGCGGCGCTGCTGGCGCGCGAACATGCCCATCGAGACGAACTCGGCGAACGCGCCCACGAGCAGCCAGCGGGTGTCAGCGCTGCGGAGCGCGTCGAGGGTCTGTGACGGCGAGGGGAGCTTGTCGCGCAGGGTGAACAGGACGACCGCGAACACCGCCGCCGTGCCGAGGACCTTCAGTGTGCGCTTCGCCATAATTCACCTCTCGATGAATTCTGCGCGCGGGTGGCCGAGGAAGTCAACGTGTGCTGAATTACGCTGCCGGATGCGCGACGAGGCCGTCTCCGGGGAGGTCCTAGAGTGCTCCCCGTGGCGAGAAAAGATGGCAGGAACGACGACCAGCTCCGCGACATCAAGATCACCCGGGGGTTCCAGAAGTGGCCGGCGGGTTCCGTGCTCGTCGAGTTCGGCGAGACCCGTGTGCTGTGCGCCGCGAGCGTCAGCGACGGCGTCCCGCGCTGGCGCGCCGGCTCGGGCCTCGGCTGGGTCACCGCCGAGTACTCGATGCTGCCGTCCGCGACGAACACGCGCGGCGACCGTGAGTCGGTCAAGGGCCGCATCGGCGGGCGCACGCACGAGATCTCGCGGCTGATCGGCCGTTCGCTGCGCGCCTGCATCGACCTGGCCGCGCTGGGCGAGAACACGATCGTCATCGACTGCGACGTCATCCAGGCCGACGGCGGCACCCGCACCGCGGCGGTCACCGGCGGGTACGTGGCGCTGGCGGACGCGATGACCTGGCTCGGCGCGGCGGGCCGGCTGAACGACCCGCAGCCGCTGTCGTCGTCGGTGGCCGCGGTGAGCGTCGGCGTCGTGGACGGCCGGGTGCGCCTCGACCTGCCGTACGAGGAGGACTCGCGCGCCGAGGTCGACATGAACGTGGTCGCGACCGACGCGGGCACCCTGATCGAGGTTCAGGGTACCGGCGAGGGCGCGACGTTCGCACGGTCCACTTTGGACACGATGCTCGACATGGCGCTCGCCGGCTGCGCGGAGCTGACCCGCCTGCAGACCGAAGCGCTGGCGCTCCCGTACCCGGGCGAACTGCCCGAGCCAAGCGCGGGAAAGAAGAAGAAATGACGAAGCTGCTTCTCGCGACGCGCAACGCCAAGAAGCTTCGCGAGCTTCGTCGAATCCTTGAGGCCGAAGGGATCTCGGGCATCGAGGTTCTGGGGCTCGCCGACGTCCCTTCGTTCCCGGAGGCCCCGGAGACCGCGCCCGACTTCGAGGGCAACGCCGTCGCGAAGGCGCGTGACGCGGTGGCGGCTTGTGGTCTACCGGCCATCGCCGACGATTCCGGCATCGCCGTGGACGCGCTGAACGGCATGCCCGGCGTGCTGTCGGCCCGCTGGTCCGGCCGTCACGGCGACGACGACGCGAACCTGGATCTGGTGCTGGGGCAGCTTTCCGACGTCCCCGACGAGCGGCGCGGCGCGGCGTTCGTGTGCACGGCGGCACTGGTGCTGCCGTCCGGCGAGGAGACCGTGGTCCGCGGCGAGTGGCGCGGATCGCTGGTCCGCGCGCGGCGGGGGACGAACGGGTTCGGGTACGACCCGATCTTCCAGCCGGAAGGTGAGACGCGGACGTCGGCGGAGATGGA
Organism: uncultured Actinomycetota bacterium; assembly: GCA_963762765.1. Lineage (GTDB taxonomy): Bacteria > Actinomycetota > Actinomycetes > Mycobacteriales > Pseudonocardiaceae > Amycolatopsis. Next base: position 33,876 of record CAVXMR010000040.1, on the reverse strand, counting down.
GCCGGCGGAGAAGGACCAGTTCTCCCACCGGGGGCGGGCGCTGCGGGCATTGCTTCCGGCCCTGCGGGAGCTCGCGGACTCGTGAGCGTTCCGGGCGGTTAATAGAACCGCCCGGAACGCTCACGAGTCATTTGTCGCTGGGGCCCAGGATCGTCACTTCGCAGTCGTGCTCGATCTTCTCCGAGTTCGGCGGCTGGTTGTCGCCGGCGTACGTCCAGGGCGATTCGTCGTTGCCCGGCGTCTCGGTGACGTGCATGCCGTGATCGTTCATGCACTGCACCCACTTGTGCATGTTGTCCTGGTACGCCGGGTTCGCGCTGTCCATGCCCCACGGCAGCAGCGGCAGCTTGGCGCGGCACGCGTCGCCAGCGTCCTTGTGGTCGGCGCTCCACTTCTTCGCGCCCTCGATGGAGTTCGGCTGCGTGTCGACGTCGGCACCGTGGTCCTTCATGCACGTCCGCCAGGGTTCGATCAGCCGCTTGGACTCCTCCGCCGTCTCGTCCACGCGGTGGCGGGGACGGCCGCCGTCGGCGTCGGCCGAAGGCGGGGCGGACGCCGAAGCCGTGGTGCTCGACGGAGTCGTGAGGGAGGCGACCTGCGGGGCGGCCGCCGGAGCGGAAGCACATGCGCCGAGCCCCAAAAGCAGTACCGCGCCAAGGAGAATGCGAACCATGAACCCAGCATGACCTGCGGTTTTGAGGATCCCGTCAGCGCGATGTGAGCGGGTCATGCGGTCGCCAGCGCCTGGGCCGGGGGCAGCCGCGCCGCCCGGATCGAGGGATGCAGGCCCGCCAGCACGCCGATCACCAGCGCGCCCACGATCCCCACACCGACCGACAGTGGCGGGATCACCGGCGGCCAGCCTTGATAAGTCGTGTAGCCCAAGGTAGCCAGCGTCCCCAGCAGAGTCCCGGCGAGCCCGCCGAGTCCGGACAGGGCAACGGCTTCGGTGAGGAACTGGCCCCGGATGTTGCCGCGCGTCGCGCCCAAAGCCCGCCGCAGCCCGATTTCCCGCCGCCGTTCCAGCACCGAGATGAACATCGTGTTGGCCACGCCGACCCCGCCGACCAGGAGCGCCACTCCCGCCAAACCCAGGAACAGCGCGGAGAACGTCGTCTGCGTCGCCTGTTTCGCCGCCAGCGCGTCGGACGGCCGGGAAACCTGGACCAGGCCGGGAAGTTCCGGATTCACCGTCGCCGGCAGCACTGCACGGACGTCGGTGATCGCGTCCTCGCGCGCCTTCACATACACCACGGTCGGATGGCCATCGAAGCCCAGCAGCTGCTGAGCGGAGCCCCAGCTGATCAGCACCGCGCGTTCGACGTCCGGTGCCAGGGGCATCGGTGCGAGGATCCCGGTCACGGTGAACCAGCTCGTGCCGATCAGCACCACCGGCGGCGGCTGTTGCGGGACAAGCGTGGGGATGCCGAGGCGCGACGCCGCGACGTAGCCGAGCACCACCTTGGGCAGCACGGAATCGTCGAGAAAGTGTCCTGATTGGACAGTGCCGTTGAGTGCGGCCGGCAGGTCCGGGCTCGACGCCAGCACGGCCAGCCCGGAGCCGTCCTGCGGGTCGACGCGGTCGGAGCGGCGGACGACGGCGTGCGTGTTCGCGACCACCGCCGCCGTGGTCACCGGGCCGATCCGCCGCACACTGCCCAAAGTGGACTCCGGAAGCACGACCGGCGGCGTCTGGTTCGGCTGCGGCTCCGCGCGCAGCATGGTGGTGCCCAACGCGGTCAGCTTGTCCAGCAGCGCCGCCTGGCTCGACGCCGGGATCCCGGTGACCACGATCATCGTCGCGATACCGAGGGAAATCCCCAGCGCGGAAAGAACCGCGCGCAACTTTCGGGTCCGGATGCCCAGCAGGCCGAGATCGAGAACGTCCACCAAGGTCATGTCGTGCTGTCCCGCACGATCCGGCCGTCGCGGAACTCCACCCGCCGCGGCAGCCGTGCCGCGATCTCCCGGTCGTGCGTGATGACCGCGATCGTCGTCCCCTCCGCGTGCAAGGCGGTGAGCAGGTCCAGCACGGCCTCGCCGTTCGCGGTGTCGAGCGCGCCGGTCGGCTCGTCGGCGAGCACCAGGGCCGGGTCGTTGACCACGGCCCGCGCGATCGCGACGCGCTGGCGTTCCCCGCCGGAAAGTTCGTGCGGCCGATGCGAAACCCGATGCGTGAGGCCAACCCGGTCCAGCGCTTCCAAGGCCATGGGGCGACGGCGGCGTCGCGGCACGCCCGCGTACAGCAGCCCGGTCGCCACATTGTCCACAGCGGACAGTCCGTCGGTCAGCTGGAACTGCTGGAACACGAAACCCAGCCACCGCCCGCGCAACGCCGAAAGCCGCCGGTCGCTCAGCTGCGTGACGTCCTGGCCGCCCAACGAAACCGAGCCCGACGTAGGCAAGTCGAGCGTCCCGGCGATGTGCAGCAACGTCGACTTCCCCGAACCGGACGGCCCGACGATCGCCAGCAGCTCCCCGTCGAGCACGGTCAGCGAGACGTCGTCCAGCGCGACCACGTCACCCGGGTACCGCTTGCTCACCCCGCGCAGGGCCAGCACCGGCGTCACGACGTCGTCACCACTTGCAGGCCCTCGACGACGCCGACACCGCTGATCTCCACCAGGTCCCGCGCGAACATCCCGGTCTTGACCGCCTTCAGCGTCCCGTTGGGCAACTGCACGGCATAGCCACTTTCGCGCAGCGCCAGCAACGCGCCGACGGGCACGGCGAGCACCCCGGCGTGCGTCTCGGTGGTGACCTTGACCTGAACGGACGCGGATTCGAGGTCCGCGACCGCGGCGCCGTCGTCCGGCGTGAGAGTGATCGTCACCTTTGGCGCGCCGCCTTGGCCGCCAGCACCATCCGCGGGCGTGCTCACCGACGTCACCTTGGCCGGGATTTCCTTGCCGTCGGGCCGGACCACGCTCACCACGGCGCCGGTCTTGACCGCGCCGACGTCGGCGGCGTCCACCGCGGCGGTGATCACCTTCGCCGTCGGGGTCATGGTCAGCAACGGCGAAGCCGCCGGGTCGCCGAGCTGCGCCGTCACGGAGTTCACCCGCGCCGGACCGGGCAGCACCACGACCTGGCCGACGTCGAGCGTGCCGGTCTCCTCGAGCCCCGCCTTCTTCTGCCACTTCTTGAGGGCTTCGGTCAGCTTGCCCTTGAAACCGAGCGCGGCCAGGTTGGCCGTGACCACCTTGACGTCCGGCCCGGTGAGGTCCGGATTGTCGAGCTTGCGGAAAAGCGGGGTGTCGCCGAAGAAAACCGGCACGCCTCTACCGTCCACTGAGTACAACGGCTTACCACGCGCGGCGATGTCTCCCACCGCAGGCAGCTTCGTGACGACTCCAGCGCCGGTTCCCTTGAGCGGCAAGGGAGTGCCGAAGCCGAGCGAGCCGGTGAACGACTGGGTGTTCGACAGATCGGTCTTCCGGACGGCGACGGTCACGACCGGGGGCGCCGCGGCGGCGGTGGCCGCGGTGCCGCGGCCGTGGTCGATCACCACGAACGCGCCGGCGGCCAGCGAGGACCACCACCCCGGCGCCGACCACCCACCGCATGATCCGGCGCCGGGGGTCACCCGAAGGGGTAGTGCGCATGGCCGTCACTCTCCTGGCGGATTGTCAGGGAGTGGTCAGGAAGCGGTGGGATTCCGGTAGTCGCGCCTATGCTCGGCGTCATGTGCGCCCACATCGTGCTGGCCGAGGACGACGCCAAACAGGCCGAGCTCGTCCGCCGGTACCTCGAGCGGGAGCGGCACACGGTGGCGGTGGTGCCCGACGGCCGGGCCGCGCTCGACGCCGTCCGCCGCCAGTCGCCCGACCTGCTCGTCCTCGACGTCATGCTGCCCGAAATGGACGGTCTCGAGGTCTGCCGCGTGCTGCGCGCGGAGTCCGACCTGCCGGTGCTGATGCTCACCGCGCGGTCCACCGAGGACGACCTGCTCACCGGTCTGGACCTGGGCGCGGACGACTACATGACCAAGCCGTTCAGCCCGCGCGAGCTGATGGCGCGCGTCCGGACGCTGCTGCGGCGCACCGGCGGCGTCCCGCGCGCGCCCCAGGCCGGGCTCGCCAGGGTCGGCACGCTGACCGTCGACGCGCTCCGGCACGAGATCACCGTCGAGGGCCGGGCGATCGACTGCACGCCCGGCGAGTTCCGGCTGCTGGAGCTGATGTCCGCCCAGCCCGACCGGGTCTTCACCCGCGGGCAGCTGCTGGAGCACCTGCACGGCTTCGACCGCTACATCACCCAGCGCGCGATCGACGTCCACGTGATGAACCTGCGCAAGAAGATCGAGGCCGAGCCACGCCGCCCGGCCCGGCTGGTGACCGTCTACGGCGTCGGCTACAAACTGACCGCGGGCGCCGATGCGCCGTAGTCTCCTCCTGCGGCTGTTCGTCCTGTCCGCGCTGGTCGCGGTGGCCGCGATCGCCGCAACGGCCTGGCTGGCCGCCCGGACGACGTCCGGCGCGATCCAGCAGGAGCAGGGTCAGGCACTGGCCGACGACAGCAACATCTACAAGGACCTGCTGCACTACGCCGCGACCCACCCGAACTGGCACGACGTCGCCGCGCAGATCGCCACGTCGGCCCAGCTCACCGGCCGCCGGATCGCGCTGACCACGACCACCGGCGCCCCGATCGCCGACTCCGCGACGCATCCCGGGCAGCTGCCGAAGAAGCCGTCGATCGTGGTCGACCCGCTGTCGGTCGACACCGGGTTCGGTCAGTCCGCCACCGCCGACCGGATCGACCCGGACGCGGTCGGCCCGTACGCGCTGCCCGCCGACGAACGCGAGGAGCTCAAGCTGCTGGCGGACAAGGTGCTGGGCTGCGTGCAGAACCGCTACGGCGGCGGCACGCTGGTCACCGCGCCCAACGGGCACCCGCGCATCGACGGCGCCGATCCGTACACCCTGCTGCGCTGCAGCGGGACCCTCCTGGCCGCGCCGAGCAAGACCGAGGAGACGGCGCTGGCCAAGCTTTCCGAGCTGGTCAACGCCTGCCTCAACCGCGGGCCGGCGCCCAAGCCGCTGTCCGAGGTGTACCTGCTGCCCGACTTCACCTGGGTGTCGAAGACCCAGCGTGGCACCGAGGCGGACCAGAGCGTCCAGGCCTGCGTGAACGCCTCCCGCCGCGAGCAGCTCACGCCGTATGTCGCGCCCGCCGCGCTGCTCTACATCACCGCGCCCAGCGGCGAGCCACCCGCGGGATTCACGCTGTCCTCGGACAACAAGGCCCGGCTTTTCCAGGTGGCGGGCGGGATCCTGCTGCTGACCATCGCGGTCACCGTGCTCGGCGGGCTGCGGCTGATCCGGCCGCTGCGCGCGCTCACCGGCGCCGCGCAGCGGATGGAGGCGGGCGAGTCCGGTGCACGGGTGAAGGTGCGCGGCCGCGACGAGATCGCGCGGCTGGCGACGGCCTTCAACGACATGTCCGCGAGCCGGGAACGCCTGGAGGAGACCCGCAAGGCGATGGTCAGCGACATCGCGCACGAGCTGCGCACGCCGTTGAGCAACATCCGCGGCTGGCTGGAAGCGACGCAGGACGGCGTCACGAAGCTCGACGATGAGCTCATCGCGTCGCTGCACGAGGAGGCCGTGCACCTGCAGCACATCGTGGACGACCTGCAGGACCTGGCGCTCGCCGATGCCGGGGCGCTGCAGCTGCATCCGGAGCCGTTGGACGCGAAACACCTGCTCACCCAGGCCACGGCCGCGCACAGCCCGGGCGCCGCCGCGGCCGGGGTCGAGCTGACCGTCGAGACGGCGGCGTCGCTCGAGCTCACGGCCGATCCGGTGCGGCTGCGGCAGGCCGTGGGGAACCTGATCTCCAACGCCGTCCGGCATACGCCCTCCGGCGGGCAGGTGGTGGTGCGCGGGTCGGTGGACGGCGACGACGTCGTCATCGAGGTCGCCGACACCGGCAGCGGGATCGCCGCCGACGACCTGCCGCACGTGTTCGACCGATTCTGGCGCGCGGACAAGGCACGCACGCGGGGGACCGCCGGCAGCGGCCTCGGTCTCGCCATCGTCCGCAAGCTCGCGGAGGCGCACGGCGGCACCGCGACCGCCGTCAGCGTCGCCGGTCAGGGCGCCACGTTCACCCTGCGGCTGCCCGCTGAGCCCGCTGATACAACGGATCCGTGATCGCGCGGGTGAACTGCGGGCCGAACAGGTAGCGCGTGCACTCGGGGCCCTGGTCGAGGCAGAGCGCGCCGTATTGGTCGAGGTACCAGCCCTCGGTGTCGACGCCGACGACCACGCCGTAGCCGGTGTGCGGCGAGAACCCGGTCAGCCGCGGGCCGCCGCTGGAGCCGCCGCCCATGTCGCAGGGCAGGCCCCACTGTCCGCGCGGCATCGGGACCTCGGCGTTGCCGGGGTTCTCCTTCGGCTTGCCCCAGCACCGGGCGACGCGCTGGCCGATGAACTCCGGACGGCCCTGGTGGCCGGGCTTCTTGGCCGCGCGCGGGTAGCCCAGCTCGGTCGCGGGCAGGTCGCCGGCGAGGCCGATGCCGAGGGGCTGGGCGGCCTTCGTGACGTCGGCGGCGCGGCGGCCGTGATCGGTGTTGAGCACGAGAAACGCCTGGTCATGGGCGTTCTGCTGGTCATCGGCGACCCAGGTGGCATCGACGAACGCGGTCCGCGCGACGAACGAGCCGTAGGGCCGGGTGTTGTCGTGGAAGCCGGGGACGAACAGCACCTTGTCCGTCCACTGTGGATCGTTGCCGATCAGGTCGAGGGTGTGCACGCAGTGCCCGCCGGTGACGACGGTGGCGCGGTTGGCGGCGGCGACCAGCGTCGCGGTGCAGCTCTCGTCCTCGCCGCGGTTGACGAAGAACAGCCTGCCGACGGTGCGGTCCACGGCGGTGCCGGGCGGGATGGCGGCGCCGTCCGGGCCGTCGGTGGGCGGGGTGCCGGGAGCGGCGGGGCCGGTCGGCATCGCGGCGATGCGCTCGGGCGTCCAGTAGTCGAGGACGGCCTGCTGCTCGGCCGGGCTTCGGGCGAGGTCGTGGCTGACGACGTCGTCGGCGGCGCTCGCGGGCGTGGCGCCGAGCGTCGCCGCGGCCAGTGCGGCCGCGGCGACGAAGGTGAGTTTCGTGGTCTGGGACACGGAAGCAGCGTCCCGGACGACTGTGTGGATCTCGTCAGCGAACGGTCAGGCGCCGATCTTGAGATCCTTGATCAGCTTCGCCACGTGGCCGGTCGCGCGGACGTTGTACCAGGCGTGGGCGATCTTGCCCTCGGGGTCGACGATGAAGGTCGAGCGGATGACGCCCATGAAGACCTTGCCGTAGTTCTTCTTCTCGCCGTACGCGCCGTACGCGGAGATCGTGTTCTTCTCCGGGTCGCCGAGCAGCGGGAACGTCAGCTTCTCGTTCTCGGCGAACTTCGCGAGCTTGGCCTGGGTGTCCGGCGAAATGCCGATCACCTGGTAGCCGGCGTCGTCGAGCTCGGCGAGGTTGTCGCGGAAGTCGCAGGCCTGCTTGGTGCAGCCGGGGGTGCTCGCCGCCGGGTAGAAGTACACGACGACGGACCGGCCGCGGAAGTCGCTCAGCGAGACTTCCTTGCCCTCGCTGTCGGGCAGGGTGAAGTCGGGGGCCTCGTCACCAGGGGAAAGTCGCTCGGTCATGACCCGAGCCTAGCGTCAGGCGGGGCCGCAATAGGTGGCCGCCACCTGCTCTGACGCGCTCGGGCGGACCTGCAGCCGGAGCTTGGTCTGCGGTTGCGGGACGGCGAAGGCGACCGTGACGTGCACCGACCGGCCGGGCGCGAGATCCTTGCCGGCGTCGTCGATCCCGTTGATGCCCTGGGTGGTGTCGACGACCTGCTTCACCGTGGTGCCCGCCATCGTCGCGGCGGTCACGGCCAGGCCGGAGAGCTTGAAGGTGTCGACGCCGTCGTTGACGACCTCGATGTCGAACGCCGCGCCGCGGGGGCTGCTCGGGTACGCCGTCGCGCTCGGCTTGAACGACCTCGGCGCGGCGACGGAGATGGTGACGCCGGTGGCGAAGCGATGCTCGGAGCCGAACACGAGATCGTTGCCCGCCGGGGCGGCGGCCGCGCCGGCCGGGGAGCCGCCCATCACCGCGGTGCCGTTTTCGGCCACCGGAACCCCGCAGGACACCGCCAGTGAGAGCAATCCGGCGATGAACATGATCTTGCTCGTGCGCGCGAGCGCCATTGCGGGTACTCCAGTCGGCGGTTCGGGGAGGGCGTTCGGCCCAGGTGCTGGGAGCGAACCCGCTCCACTCTGGTCGTGATCGCGCGCGGATACGAGCGACGACAGGAGGTCGGTGCCCACCTGGAGCCGACCCGTGGCCAATCCGTGACCGGAAAGGCACGGCTGGTGACAATCGTCACCGGGATGCCACTCAGAGGGCGAGCGCGAAGAGCAAAATGAAGATCGCCACGCCGACCGCCCACGCCGCCATCAGCCAGCCGAAATCGCGCACCGGATCGACCGCCCGGCTCTCCTCGCCGGGCACGTAGACGCCACGCTCCTCGAACCAGTCCGCCCAGCGGGCGAACCAGCGGAACGGGTTTCGTGACGGCATGCTCGCCCTTCCGGTGCTCTGCTTTGCTGCCACAGTACGGGTTCGGCGCGGCCGCCCGGAAGGAGCGTCACGCTGAGGATCTTCGCCGCGGTGCGGACCCTGGCGATCCTTCATGGCGGTCCCACGGTCGGGTGAATCTTGAGCGCCGATTCCGCACGCCCGCCACCCTGCCCAAAACCTGCGGCAACGCTGGGGTCGGCAAGGACTCGTGAGTGGCAAAGCCGGTTCTCACCGGCCGCAGCACTCACAAGACCCGCCCCCCGCCATCCGCAGCGGTGGTGGAATTGCGCGTGAGCCCAAAAATGCCCGCCGGCGAAATGCGCGATCACGCCCGCGAGGTGATCACCCAACGTCATGGCCAGTGGGCTGAGTGGTGGCGTTAGGCCAGGCGGGTGGTCGTGATCGAGTACGGCGAATCATGAGCGAGTGGGCGGAAAATCACGGCTCCGCAGTCTCCGAATCACGCCGTTCACCCTCTGCGAGGGTAAAAAGCCGGGCTGTGTAGATCTAACCCTCCGTAGCTGGTGCGTACGGGGGAAACGAGTCCGGCTTCTTGACAACACCCTGGGCACCGGAGTTACGTCTCTTGCCTGAATTCCGGGGGAAAAGTAACTCCGAAATCGTTCATCGGGCCACGGGTACGAATCGAGCCACGCCACAGATGAAAGAAGACGAACAGCTTCGACGTCGTCCTGCCGACACCTACTGGAATCCCAGTACGTGGCGGCTGCGCACCAAGATCTCCGTAGTGTTGCTGTTGCCCGTGCTCGTCGCGCTGGCGCTGGCGGGGGTGCGGGTGCAATCCGAGCTCTCCCGGGCGGGGGCGCTCAGTGCGGTGCGGGACCAAATGCCGGTGTTACAAGGGATCGCCGAGCTCAGTGCGCTCGTCGACGACGAGATGATCCATGACGCCGGGGCCGCGCAGACCAGTGCGGTCGACGCGAAGGCCGCGGATGTCCGGCACAGCGCCGACTTCGCGCAGCTCGCGCCGGAGACCGCGCGGGTGCTGGAGACCGAGCTCGGAAAGCTGGCCGACCTGCGGCAAGAGGCGGGTTCGCCGGCCGTGAAAACCGCCGGGTACCACGAATTCGCCTTCGCTCTCAGCGAAGTGATTCCGGGGGTCGTCGGGCAGGCGGGTAGCGCGGATCTCGATGCTTCGGCCGGTATCGCCCGGGCATTCGTACAGTTGCGGACGAGTCTTGCCGTGCAGGAGGCATTGGCCGGGGAATCGCAGGACTCGCCGATTGTTGTTGCCGCCCAACAGGCCGCGGCCGAGGAATCGGTGCTCACCGCGCAGATTCGCCGATCGTTGCCGAGCGGCGCCGAGGCCGCCCGGTTCGCCGCGGCGACCATTCCGGGTGCCGGCGGGCCGGAGGCGAAGCATGCCGCGCTCGGGAATCTGCTGATGGACCACGTCAAAACGCTTTCCGACTCGGTCGGAAACCAGACCAACGTGGCTCGTTCCGACGCCTTGCGCGACGCCGCGCTCATCCTCGCTTCGCTGCTGGGTGCCCTCGCCATCGCGCTCGCGGTGGCGCGGTCGCTCGTCTCGCCGATCCGGCGGCTGCACGCGGCCGCGATCGACGCCGCGCGGCGGAAGCTGCCGGACACCATCGAGCGGATCCGGGGTGGGGAAGAGATCGACTGGCAACACCTGGAACCGATCCCGGTCGACTCCGAGGAGGAGGTCGGCCAGCTCGCGCGGGCCTTCGACGACATGCACCAGCAGGCCGTCCGGCTGGCCGTCGGCGAGCAGGCGGAGATGCGGATCCAGGTCAGCGAGATGTTCATGACGCTGTCCCGGCGCAGCCAGTCGCTGGTGGAGCTGCAGCTTTCGGTCATCGAGGACCTCGAGGCCGACGAGCAGGACCCGCAGCGCCTGTCCGAGCTCTTCCACATCGACCACATCGCCACCCGGTTGCGGCGCAACGGCGAGAACCTGCAGGTCCTCGCCGGTGGGCGGCCGGTACGGCGGGACGTCGGGCCGATCGCGACCGTCGAGCTGCTGCGGGCCGCGACCTCGGAGGTCAAGGACTACCAGCGGATCACGCTCGGGAACGCGCCGCGCGGGTCGGTCCAGTCCGAGGCCGCCGCCGACGTCGTGCACATTCTGGCCGAACTGCTGGAGAACGCCATCCGCACCTCGCCGCCGGACGAGCAGGTCGTGCTCACCGCCGACCGGGGGTTCGACGGCGGCGTGCTGATCGAGGTCGTCGACGTCGGGCTCGGGATGAGCCGCGAGGACATCGACGCGGCCAACGCCCGGCTGTCCGCCGGTGCCGCGGTGAGCCCGGAAACCACCCGCCGGATGGGGTTGTTCGTGGTGAGCCGGCTCGCCGCGTCGCACGGGATCACCGTCCGGCTGCGGCCGACGACCACCCGGAGCGCGAGTGCGGGCATCACCGCCAGCGTGCACGTGCCGGGCGTGCTCGTGCTCGTCGACCTGCCGCCGCGGCCCGCCGGGTCCCTGGCCAAGCCCGCCGCGATCAACGGCGCTGCCCGCCACGAGCTCGAACCCCGGTGGCCCGTCGAAGAACCCAGTCCAGCTTTCGACCCGGAGCAAGCCACGATGCCGACCCCGATCTTCGACCAGATGCTGTCGCACTGGTTCGCCGACGACGCCGTCGCGGCCCGGCCGGAGAAGGACAAGGACAAGGACAAGACCGATCAGTGGGCCACTCCCGCCGACCAGGTCCGGCTGGCCGCCGAAGCCGCCGTCAGCGGCCTGGCCGACCTCGAGTTCACCGAGTCCGGGCTGCCGACCCGGCAACCCGGCGCGCAGCTCGCGCCCGGCTCGGTGGCGCCGCGCCAGCCGCAGCCCCAGGACACGTCGTTCCGCGACCCCGCAGCGGTGCGGAACAACCTTTCCCGGCACTACAGCGGGATGCGCGCGGCCCGGCACCGCATGACGAACGAGACGGCCGAACCGAAAGCGGAGACGCGATGAACACGCGGCAAGAAGGAGCGGACGTGGTCGACCAGTCCCGGAACTGGCTGGTATCGGCGTTCACCCAGGACGTCCCCGGGGTCGCGCACGCGGCGCTCGTCTCGGCGGACGGCCTGCTGGTGGCGGCGAACGAAACGCTGCCACGGGACCGGGCCGACCAGCTTTCCGCGATCGCGTCCGGGCTGTCGAGCCTCGCGTTGGGCACGGCCGAGCTGTTCACCGCCGGGCGGGTCGTGCAGTCGGTCATCGAGATGGAACTGGGCTTCCTGATGCTGATGAACGTCGGCGACGGCTCGAACCTGGTGGTGCTGGCCAATCCCGGCTGCGACATCGGGCTGGTCGGCTACGAGATGACCCTGCTGGTCGACCGGGTCGGCAAGCGGGTCGACACCCCGGTGCGGCGTGCGGCCGCACCGGGGGCGAGCCGGTGAGTGAAGCCCGGCGACGTGAGGGCGGCCGGCACGCGGCATCGCTGGCCCGCCCCTACGCCTGGACCGCCGGCCGGACCCGGCCGACGGTCGACCTTGCGGTGGAAGCGCTGGTGGAGACCACCGCGGAGGGCCGCACCGCGCCGTACAGCCCCACCAACCCGCTGGCGGTGGTGACGCAGCTGTGCCTGCACCAGCGCTCGGTGGCGGAGGTGGCGGCACACCTGAGCGTGCCGCTGGGGGTGGCCAGGGTCCTGATCGGGGACCTGCTCATGAGCGGGCAGGTGTCGGTGCGGGACACGCTCACCGAAGACACCTCCTGGGACGAACGCAACGACCTGCTCGAAAGGGTCCTCAGTGGACTACGCGCACTCTGAACGACGGATCACCTCGGCCAAGATCGTCGTGGCCGGCGGGTTCGGCGCCGGCAAGACCACCTTCGTCGGTGCGGTCTCGGAAATCCTCCCGCTGCGGACCGAGGCCATGATGACGGCCGCGGCCGTCGGGGTGGACCGGGTCGAGGCGGTGCCCGGCAAGATCGCGACCACCGTCGCGATGGACTTCGGCCGCCTGACCCTCGCCGACGACCTGGTGCTCTACGTGTTCGGCACGCCCGGCCAGCACCGGTTCTGGTTCATGTGGGACGACCTGGTCTGCGGCGCGGTCGCCGCGATCGTCCTGGTCGACACGCGACGGCTGATGGACTGCTTCGCGCCGATCGACTTCTTCGAGTCGCGCGGCCTGCCGTTCCTGGTGGCCATCAACCAGTTCCACGGCACCCGCCAGCACGCGCCGGAACAGGTGCGCGAGGCACTGAAGATCCCGGCCGCGGTCCAGGTGATCACCTGCGACGCGCGCTCGCCGGAGTCGACGAAACAGACCCTCATCGCCGCGGCCGAACACGCTCTGGCGGAGTTGCACGCGCCGCGACAGCGGAAAGGTTGACACGCAATGCATATGGATCACGACGATTTCGCCATGGGTAACTGGCTACTCGTGCTCGCGTACCTCACGTCGGTCGTGGGCTGCGCGCTCGGGCTGGCCTGCACGCTTCAAGCCCGTTCGACGGACAGTCCACGGGCCCGGCTCGCCTGGCTCGGGCTGGCCGCGCTGTCCATCGGCGGCGTCGGCATCTGGGTCATGCACTTCATCGCGATGCTGGGCTTTTCGACGCCGGGACTGCCGGTGCGGTACGACATCCTCCGCACGGTGCTGTCCGCGGTCCTTTCGGTCGCGGCGGTCTTCCTCGGCCTGCTGGTGTTCGGCGTCCGCAGCCGGTTCGCGTGGAAACGGCTGCTGCTCGGCGGGGTGATCACCGGGCTCGCGGTCGCCGTCATGCACTACGCGGGGATGTGGGCGCTGCAGATCAAGGGCACCATCGGCTACGACGTGCCGCTGGTGGTGCTTTCGGTGGTGATCGCGGTCGTCGCGGCGACGGCCGCGTTCTGGTTCACCGTCGGGCTGGACAAGTTGCTGCCCCGGCTGGCCGCGGGGCTGGTGATGGGCGCGGCGGTGACCGGGATGCACTACACCGGGATGGCCGCGGTGCGCCTGCACCTGGACCCGGCCGCGCCGGACCCGGGCGGGGTGGAGGTCTTCTCCTTCCTGTTCCCGGTGTTCGTGCTGGCAGCGCTCGCGATGGCGGTGCCGATCTGCGCGGTGCTGATGGCTTCGTCGAGCACCGCGGCGCCGCGGCCGGTGACCACGCAGTAGTCACAGCACCTGCGAAATCCGATAGGCGACCCCGCCTTCGACCAGGTAGCCCGACCCGACGCAGACCACGTCGTTGAGCCAGGCGTACTGCTCGGCGCCGGTTTCGAAGACCGGAGTCGTGCGGAAGTAGTAGCGGGCCGGATCGACCCGATGCCGCGTGGCGGGGTCCGCCAGCTCCGCCGCCACCTCGGGTGGGAACGTCCACCGGCCGCCATAGGTGAGGTACAGCAGGGCGTTGTCGTGCGTGCGCAAGGTGAGCCGGACGTCCAGGGCCATCGTCCCGGTGGGCCGGAAGAAGGCCCAGTCGCCGCCACCCGGCACGACCTCGCCTCGCAGCCGCGGGCCCTCGAACGAACCCCCGGTCGCGCCGAAGAGAACCCGCCCGCCCCCGATGTCCAGCCGGGGAGCCAGGTCGATCACCACGTCGAAGAGGTGCTCGGTCCGGATCTCGCCGACGTCCCGTACGCGAGAGGTCATGACTCGTCCCCGAAGATCCGCAGCCGGACCGCGTCGGTCGACACGCCCGACTGGGCGCACAGCGCCGACAGGTCGAAGTGGAACCGCTCGCCCGAGATCAGGTCGTCGGCGAAGGCGAACCGGATGAACACCGGCAGCTCGGCCCGCCGGCCGCCTGGGGTGACCCCGAACCGGTCGCCGGTCATGGTCATTCGCGCGGTTCCCCAGCAGACCAGGGTGTCCGCGGTGTTCGCCTGCCCGTGCAGGTCGACGTGATAGTCCGGAAACGAGGTGAAGAAGCGGTTCAGCGCCCGCTCGTTCTCGGCCAGGCCGCGGGCCGACGTCCCGAAGGCGGGCGTCTCCAGCAGTATGTCGGGGTGGAAGAGCCGCATCGCCGCGGGTACGTCCTGCCTGCTCTTGGCCTCGGCCAGCGCGTTCGCCAGCTCGGCCATCCGAAGTCCGTCCATTTCGTCCTCCCGGTGGGGTCCCGTGAAACAAAACATACGACCGGTCGTATGCTTTAGGCAAGTGAAAGGATCGCGGACGATGAGCGAGGAAGCCGACGAGGTGGCCGACCAGCGGCGGCTGCGAGGCGCGCGGTCGAGGCGGACGATCGTGCGGCACGCCGTCGACGTCGCGTCGCTGGAAGGGCTGACCGGGCTCAGCCTCGGCCGGCTGGCCACCGACCTCGGGCTGAGCAAGAGCGGCGTGCAGACGTTGTTCGGTACCAAGGAAAACCTGCAGGTCGCGGTGGCCGAGGCCGCGCGCGACGAGTTCCTCACCGCAGTCGTCGGGCCCGCTGTGGACGCGCCCGCCGGCGCGGTGCGGCTGCGTGCGCTGGTCGAGCGCTGGCTCGAGTACGCGGCGGCGCCGCTGTTCCCGGGCGGCTGTTTCTGGGCGGCGACGCTGCCCGAGTTCGACAGCCGCCCGGGGCAGGTCCGCGACATCCTGCTCGGCCAGCAGCGGGGCTGGCGCGCGCTGCTAGCCGCCCAGCTTCGCCACGCCGTCGAAGCGGGGGAGATCGCCGACCTCGACGCCGATCTCGCGGCGTTTCAGATCGACGCGGTGCTGATGGCCGCGAACACGGCGTTGCGGTTGGGGGACAAGGAAGTCGTGGACCGGGTGCGCCGGGTGGTCGAAGGATTCCTGACGTCGGGCTAGCTGCGGAAGGTGCGCCGGTAGGCGTCCGGCGGCACGCCGACGGTCCGGTTGAAGTGCCTTCGCAACGTCGTGGCGGTGCCCATCCCGGTCGCGGCCGCCACGGCATCGACGCTGTCGCCGGTGGTCTCCAGCAGCTCCTGGGCGCGGCGGATCCGCTGGACCAGCAGCCACTGCAGCGGGGTGGTGCCGGTGACGGACCGGAAGTGGCGGCCCAGGGTGCGCGAGCTCATGTTCGCCTGGCGGGCCAAGTCCTCCACGGTCAGCGGCTGGTCGAGCCGCGCGGTCGCCCAGCCGAACAGCTCGCCGAGCGGGTGGCCTTCCCGGGCGGGCACCGGGGTGGCGACGAACTGGGCCTGGCCGCCGGCCCGGTGCGGCGGCACGACCAGGCGGCGGGCGACGGCGTTCGCGACCGCCGAGCCGCGGTCAAGGCGGACCAGGTGGAGGCACAGGTCCATCGCGGCCGCTTTGCCCGCGGAGGTGAGCACGCTGCCGTTGTCGACGTAGAGCACGTCCGGGTCGACCTCCACCCGCGGATAGCGCGAGGCCAGCGCGGCGGTGTGCGCCCAGTGCGTGGTCGCCCGCAGCCCGTCCAGCAGGCCCGCGGCGGCCAGCACGAACGCGCCGGTGCACAGGGAAGCCACTCGCGCTCCGGCCTCGTGAGCCGCGTGTACCGCGTCGACGAGGTCGGCGGGCGGGGCCACGTCGACGTCCGCCAGCGCGGGGACGATCACCGTGCCGGCTTGGGGCAGCCGGTCGAACCCGGAGTCCGGCTCCACCCCGAAGCGGCCCGCCCGCACTGGTCCCGGACCGCAGATGGCCAGCTCGTAGCCGGGGTCGCTGCCGAAGACTTCGTACGCCATCGCCAGCTCGAAGTGCAGCATTCCGTCGGTGGCGGCCACCGCGACCAAGCTCATGTCCGAAATTGTACGCATGATGGCGTTCCGGACACTGTCGCCGGCGGACGGGCGCCGTCAGGATGTCCACTGTGGATCGAAACGAGATGGTGGCGGTGTTCGGTGCCTACGGGCACACGGGGCGGTTCGTGACGGCGGAGCTGCGCGAGCGCGGGTTCGTCCCGGTGCTCTCCGGCCGGGACGAAGGCAAGCTGCGGGCGGCGTTTCCGGATGAAGACGTCCGTCCCGCGTCGGTCGACGACCCGGCCTCGCTCGACCGGGCGTTGGCGGGCGCTGTGGCCGTGATCAACTGTGCCGGGCCTTTCGCCACGACCGCCGCCCCGGTGATCGAGGCGGCGCTGCGGGCGGGCATCCCGTACGTGGACGTGGCGGCCGAGATCGAGGCCAACCTCGACACGTTCACGCGGTTCGCGGACCGCGCCGCGGGTTCCGTGGTCGTCCCGGCGATGGCCTTCTACGGCGGCCTCGCCGACCTGCTGGCCACCGCGGCGATGGGCGACTGGACGTCGGCCGACGAGATCCAGATCGCGTACGGGCTGAGCAGCTGGCACCCCACGGCCGGCACCTTGGCCGCGGGCAAGGTTTCCCGGGAACGGCGCAACGGACGGCGTGTCCGCTATGCCGACGGGCGCCTCGAATATCGCGACGACGCCTTACCGAAGGGGGAGTGGACGTTCCCCGCGCCGATGGGCACCCGGAGCGTCTTCGGCGAGTTTTCGATGGCCGACATCGTCACGCTGCCCAGCCACCTGTCCGTCCCCGAGGTGCGCACGTACATGTCGGCGGACGCGGTCACGGACCTGACGGCCGCGGACCCGGTGGCGCCGGACGCGGTCGACGAGCGCGGCCGGTCCTCGCAGACCTTCGTCGTGGACGTCGTGGTGCGCTCCGGCAGCGAGGAACGCCGTGCGGTCGCGAGCGGCCAGGACATCTACGCCGTCACCGCGCCGCTCGCGGTGGAAGCGGTGCATCGCATTCTCACGGGGCAGATCAAGACGACCGGGGTCGCCTCCGCCGGGAAGATCTTCGACGCGCCCGACTTCCTCCGCGCGCTGTCCCCGTACCTCAAGCTCGGGTGAACCGACGATGCGCTCGTCCTCCTCGTAGACGGCATCCATCGCCCGCCAGGCGAAGGCGACCCGGCGGCCCGCAATGCCTTTCCGGCGTCGAATCAGGCAGCGGCTGCGCCGTCAGGAACCTGCCGGTCGACTTCGTGGCCAAGGTCCTTGCTGCCAAGCCAAACCCCACAGTCAGGCCAGCGCTGCCGCCGGCCATGTGCTATAACCCGTCAAGTAGGGTTTGGAGGTTAGGTGTGATGGTGATCGAGACCGACGAGACGGTGCTGCTCGACCTGCTGAACACGACCCCGGCCGGTGACGGGGCACCCCGCGACCTGCTCGCCGACGCCGAGGCGGGCCGCCGCTGGCTCGTTTCGCATGGTCAGCCCGCTTCTGATGACGAGTGGCGCGCCTTGGTGGGGGCGCGCGACGCGCTCCAGAAGGTCGTTCGCGGTGAAGCGGCTCCGGCTGTGGTCGCGCGTTTCGTGGAAGGCGTCAGCTGCCGCGCTTCGTTCGAAGGCGACGGCGTGGCGTGGACGCTCGATCGGCCCGAGGGCCGGTCCGCCGCGGCCGCCGCCGTGCTGGCCTGGGACGCGCTGCGGGTGTCCGGCCCCGGGCGGTTGCGCCCGTGCGCGAACGAGGAGTGCCGGCTGTTCCTGATCGACCACAGCAAACCGAACAGCGCGCGCTGGTGCTCGATGGCGGTGTGCGGCAACCGGATGAAGGCCCGCCGCCACTACCAGCGCTCCCGTCAGGAGGCGTGATGGCCCGGCTGTTGTCGCTGAACGTCGGCATGCCCCAGGACGTCGCCTGGCAGGACCGGACCGTCCACACGGGAATCTTCAAGTACCCGGTCGACGGCCCGCGGGTGGTCCGCAGGCTCAACGTCGACGGTGACGGGCAAGGCGATCTCGGCGGGCACGGCGGGGAAATCCGCGCGGTGCTCGTCTACCAGCGCTCGTCCTACGAGTACTGGCGGTCCGAACTCGGCCGCGATCTCGAGTACGGCCAGTTCGGCGAGAACTTCACCGTCGACGGCCTTCCCGACGACGAAGTGCACATCGGCGACCGCTACCGGATCGGCGAGGCCGAGTTCGAAGTCACGCAGCCGCGCGTGACCTGCTTCCGCCTCGGCATGCGCCTGGGCGTGCCCGAGATGCCCTCGCTGCTGGTCTCGCACCACCGGCCGGGGTTCTACTTGCGGGTCATCACCGAAGGCCGGGTGCAGGCGGGTGACGAGATCGTCCGCACGCGGGTCGGCCCGCACCGGATGAGCGTCGCCGCGGTGGACGCGCTGCTCTACCTGCCCGGCCGTGACCGCGACCAGCTCCGCAAGGCGCTCGACATCCCCGCGTTGAGCCCGGGCTGGCAGGGGTCGTTCCGCGAGTTACTCGATGCCGAGGACGTCGAATCCGTTGGCTGGACGGGTTTCCGGCCGTTGCGGGTCACCCGGATCGTGCCTGAAAGCGCGTCGGTGAAGTCGATTCATCTCGCGGCGGACGACGGTGCTCCGCTGGCGCGGCCGCAGCCCGGCCAGTATCTGACCCTGCGCGTTGCCGATGGTGTGCGCAACTATTCGCTGTCCGCGGCTTCGGACACGTCGTATCGGATCAGCGTCAAACGCGAAGGCGTTGTCAGCACATACCTGCACACTGGGCTGAAGGTCGGCGACATCCTGGATGTCGCCGCGCCACGGGGTGATTTCGTGCTGGACGACGACACCGCGCCGGTGGTGCTGCTTTCCGCGGGTGTCGGCGCCACGCCGGTGATGGCGATGCTGCACGCACTCGCCGCGGCGGGCAGCCGACGGGAAATCTGGTGGCTGCACACCGCCCGCTCAGCCGCCGAGCACGCTTTCGCGGCGGAAGCCCATGAGCTGCTGGCCCGTATCGGCGGGGCTCACGAGTACGTCCACTACACCGCTCGGTCGGGCCGCCTCAACCACGAGGTTCTGGCCGCGCTTTCCTTACCTGCCAACGCTGTGGCCTACCTGTGCGGCCCCGACGCGTTCATGACTGCCGCGCGCGAGGCGCTCGTGAAGATCGGCCTGGCCGACCGCCGCATCCACAGCGAACTGTTCGGCACGCTCTCGGCGATCAACCCCGGCATCACCGACACCACTCACACCCCACCGCACCAACCTCCTGGCCCCGCGGGCACCGGGCCGCAGATCACCTTCACGCGCAGCGGCCTGACCGTGCCCTGGCGCGAGGACTACCCGTCGGTGCTCGAGCTGGCCGAAGCCTGCGACGTCCCGACCCGCTGGGCGTGCCGCACTGGCGTCTGTCACACCTGCCAGACCCCGGTCCTGTCCGGAGCCGTCCGGTACCGGCCCGATCCGCTGGAACCCCCGGCGCCCGGCACGGCGCTGGTCTGCTGCTCCCGCCCCGAAACGGACCTGATCCTGGATCTCTAGTGTCGCGTGATCCCACTTGCCTTACGCCGCTGCGGCCCACGCGGTCCCTGGCCGCGTTGGAGGAAAGCCCGAGTACGCCCGGTACGAGGGCTTTCCTCCGCCTTGCCAGGAACCACGTGGATCCACAGCGCCGCAAGGCAGCGGAATCACGCGACACTAGCGGCGGCCGCCGAACTGCCAGGTGTGGACCTCGATGTGCGCGTACCGGTCCGGCGTCAGGACAGCGCGCGCCGCGTCCGGGGCCGGCGCTTGGACCAGCGCCGCCGTGCCCAGCCAGGTCTCGCCGTCGTCGGAAAGCAGCGGCCCGTAGGCGATCAGGTCGTCCTGATCGGCCGGGGCGTCGGTGTCGCCGGAGCCGAGGCCGAGCACGAGGTACCGGCTGCCTTCCGGGCCGCCGGGGAAGTCCCACATCGTGCGTCCCAGCGTGTTGTGCCACCGGCGCAACAGCACGTCCCGGTACGCGCCTGCCTGGTAATTCGGCTCGTCGAAGGCGAACGCGCGAGCGGCGGCGGGGTCCGGCAGATCGACGATGTGCACGCTGCCGGTGGGGGTGTCCCCGTCGAGCGTCGGGCCACGCGCGATCAGTTGCTTCGCGAATCGGTCCATATAGGACCAATGCGCTTCGAGGACTCGGGACTCTTGCATCGGCAGGCAACCGACCACGGCTCAGGAGTTGGCCACGGGCAGGGTGAAGAAGAAGGTGCTGCCGACTCCCAGTTGGGATTCCACCCACAGGGTGCCGCCGTGCGCCTCCACGATGCCCTTGACGATGTTTGGCCCGAGTCCTGTTCCGGGCGCGGAGGCGTTGGTCGCCCGCCAGAAGCGCTCGAAGAGGTGGGGCACGTCCGCGGGCGGGATGCCCGGACCGTTGTCCTTCACCGAGAAGCGCACCATGCCCTCCACCTGCCTGGCCCTCACGGAGAGGGTGCCGTGCGCGGGGGTGAACTTGATGGCGTTGCCCACCAGGTTGGTGAGGGCCTGGATGATGCTCCCCCGGTCGGCGCTCACGCGCGGCAGCTCCGGGCTCACCGCCACCCTCAGCCGCTGCGACTTGTTCAGCGCGAGCGGCTGGAGCACCTGGAGTGTCTCCTCGAGGAGCGCCTTCACCTCCTGCGGCTGGGGCGTGAGTGGCTGGGGCATGCCCTGCAGACGCGCCCGGTCGAGCAGGCCCACGATGAGTTCACGCATCTGGTTCGCCGCTTGGAGGGTGGACTCCAGCAGGCGGCCCTGAAGGGGGGGCTGCGCGCCGTGCTTCTGGGCGTCCATGAGGAGCATCTCGGTGTTGAGCCGCACCGCGAGCAGAGGTGTCTTGATGTCATGGGAGACGACCGCGAACAGCTCCTCGCGCCAGCTCGCCGCGTCCTGGGCGTGTTGGTAGAGCTGCGCGGATTCCACTGCCGCCGCGATGCGCTGGGCGAGCGTCTCGAAGAGGGCGAGGTCGGTGGGGCCATGGCGTCCGGGCCGGGCGGAGCTGACGTTCAAGACCCCGAGCAGGCGGCGGCGCACCTGGATGAGCAGGCGGAGGTGGGAGGGACTCGCGTGCGCCGGAAGCTCGGAGCCCACCAGGGCGATGCGCTCGGTGCCAGACGGATCCTTGGGGTCGTTCGAGAAGAGGTCGATGACACAGCAGTCGGCCCACTGGGGCACCAGCAGGTGCGCGAGGCGGGGAAGCGAGGCGCGATAGTCCAGCGAGTCGCCCAGCAGGGCGCCCGCCTCGACGAGGAAGGCCTGACGCCGGTGGGCCTCCTCCAAATCCAGGTGCGCCCGCTGCTCGCGCTCCAGCAGCTCGCGCTGAAGCCGTTCGCTGGCCTCCGCGCGCTCTCGCAGGCTCACCTCCCGTCTCAGGGCGTAGTGGCGATCCAGCGCCGCCGCGAGCTGGTTGGTCACCGCGTCGATGAAGGCGAGCCCCTCCTCGGCCACGACTCCGCCCACCTCCATCTGGAGTGTGCCGAGATGTTTCCCTTGGCCACGAGCGGAAGGGTGATGAGCGTTGGCTTCGCGCTCGCGTCCGGAGTCTTCAGGGGAGTCCGCCCTCCGGTCGTCCCCAACAGGTAGGCATAGGTCGAGGCCGCCCGTTCAGCCGCCACGTCGAGCTGGGCGTCTGTCACCTCCGCGGCTCGCCAGGCCGTCAGGAGTGGATGCTCCAGACGCGGCTGGCCGCTCGGCTCCACCCCCTCGAGCAGGAGCGCGGTGCGCAGGGGCAATACCTGGCTGGCCGGCACCATCAACCGGGGGAAGGTCCGCTCCACCCCCTCGAAGCCGGTGAGCAGCTTGCTGATCTCATACAGATGGTCGAGGTGACGCCGGGCGTGCTCGAACTCGCGGAACACCTCGGGTGAGCCTCCCCCGGGCGCCGGATGCGGGTCTTCCCGGCGCACCCCCGGAGACCCCTCACGCTTCAGGCCTGGTTTCTTCACGGGACGGCCTCCTCGCTGCATGACCCTTGCCCGCGGGTCCTCTTTCCGGCGTCTTCAGGTCAAGTGCGGACCCTGACCCACATGAGCACCCGAACGAGCGAAACCCGCTCTGGACATAACGACGTGTGAACCGTCGAATACCCGCCGGGCAGGCTTGTGGTCGCCGCCCTCCTCCTCCACCCGGCGGAGGAGGGTGGGCTTGGACGAGGGGGGAGCGAGCGCCTAGGGCTCGGGGACCCGATCGACGCGTGGGACGATGTGGACCCCCCCGGGGCCAATCGTCATCGGGTGACGGCCGGTGGTGTGCCCGTGTTGCGCAGCTTGTTCACCTCGAGGTAGCGATGACGCTCGAGCCCCTGCGCCTCCGACGATAGGAGGATGAGCCCGTCCATCACCGTCTCCTCCACGCCGAAGCGGGTGTGCTGGGCCGTGCCGGCGGGGATGTCATTGGTGAAGAGGCCCACGGCGTTCTGGTTCTGCACGATGTTGGCCAGCCGAACACCTTGTCCCGGATGATGCGCGGGGCTCTCCACCTTGTGGAGGAAAACAGACATGGAGTCGACCACCACGCGCCGGGCCCCGAACGCCTCGACGTGGTGTTGCACCCTCAAGAGGTCCCGGTCCACCAGGATGTCCGGCTGAGGGATGAACAGGATGCGCACCATCCCCCGGTCGATCTCCTGTCCAACTCCCAGCCCAGCCCCCGGGCGGTGGCGGTCAGGCGCTCCTCGGTCTCCTCGAACGAGATGAAGAGCCCCTTCTCGTTCTGCTCCCGGGCGCCCCGGTAGAGGAACTCCAGTCCCAGGACGGTCTTGCCGGTCCCCGCCACGCCCAATGATGATGCTCGAGCCGCGGGGGATGCCCGCGCCCAGGAGTCTATCCAGCTTGGAGATGCCGGTCTTCATCCGGTCGGACTCCTCCAGGCCCTGGGGGAGGTGGCGGTGGCGGCGCAGGGTGATGCCCGGCGCATACACCTCGACGCCGGCGTCGGTGATGACGAAGGGGTGCTCGTCCCGGCTGTGCGAGGTGCCGCGCAGCTTGATGACTTGCAGCATCCGCTGCTGCTCCCCGGACATCTCGAACTGCCGGGCGGTGATGATGCCGTCGATGATGGAGTAGGCCGGGTGCTCGAAATGCGTGGGGCTGTACTCCCCGAGCAGGAAGGTGGTGCACTCCCAGGCCATCAGCCGCACGGTGAGGCTCGTAGGTGAACTTGCGCAGCTCCTCGGTCGAGTGGGCCAGGTCGTCGAAGACCCTGAAGCTGTCGATGACCACCATGGAGGGCTTGAACTGCTTGATGTGCTCCATCAACAGGTTGCACGTCAGCTCGAGCCCCTTGGTGCGCAGGATCAGGCCGAGGTCGATGAAGCGGATGTTCTCGTCGAGCAACCGGGGGTTGAAGAAAGCGAAGGGCCGCAGGTAGAGCAGCGTCTTGGCGGTCGGCTCGGAGAGGGTGTTGAAGTAGAGGACCCGGCCCCCCTGGGAGGCGTGGTGGAAGCATATCTGCTGGGTGAGGATGGTCTTGCCGGAGCCCGGGGGGCCGGCGAGCACCGTCATCGCGCCCTTGGGCAGGCCGCCGCGGAAGATGGCATCCAGGTTGGGAATGCCCGTCTCCAAACGAAGAATGGCCTGGGGTTCACCTGGCCCACTCATGTCTTTTCTCCCTCCTCATCGGCCGACTGCACTTGAACCTTTCGCGACTCCGCATGGAGACCCGGCGTGAGGATCTCTCCCGTGAGCACTCCGAGCACCCGCAGCAGCTCCAACATGAGGAACACGAGCGACTCCTCGAGGAACTTCACCTCCAGGTTCGGGGCCTTCTGACGCAACTCGCCGAAGCGCACACCACCGTCTCGATCTTGAGCGCCGAGAGGTGGGGATACTTCTCGGCGCCCTGGTGGAGCACACGATCCACGATGGCCATCAGGGTGAGTTGTCCCAGGCTGATGTGGGCCCGGCGCCAGAGCGCATCCAGGGCCGCTCGAAGACGTCGACCAGGGCGTCCGGAGCCAGGGTCCCCGCCCAGCCCTCGCGCCATTGAGAGATGACCTGATCATTGAGGTTGTGCTCGGGCATGGGGAAGATGGGAGGCGGGCCGCGACGCGAGCGACGAGAGACGCCAGCGTTGGGGAGACGCCTGAGCGGCTTACAGGGCGTCATGGCGAAAGTCTACCCCAAGCGGTCTCACCGCGTCAGGCTCAGAACTGTCCGGTCAGCGCGGCGCCCCCCGACGTCACCTCACGTCCGTGGGAGGAGCAAGGGTACGGCTACCCCCAGGGCCGAGCCGACCCGGTCGCCCGCATCGGCGTCGCTGAGGTCGTTCACCGGCTCCCCCCGCCCCATCCCACGTCCAACTCAAGCGCAGCGCATGGAGCGAGGCCCGCGTGTCCTCGGTTCGTCCGTCCGGTCCGTGCCGGTTGCCGCACGGCGCGCGGGTGAGGTAGCACGAAGCGAATGATCAAGTACGACCCTCATCATTCGTGGCTCTACCTCCTCAACATCCGAGGGGGCCTGCTCAAGGAGATCGTCGGACGCTTCGGGGTGACCACGCTTTGGGCGGCGGGGGTGGTCGGATTTCACTTGAATGTCCACAAGGTGGGCATCCCCACCACGGGACATACCCTGGCGGGCACCGCGCTCAGCCTGTTGCTCGTCTTCCGGACCAACTCCTCCTACGACCGGTTCTGGGAGGGCCGCAAGCTTGGGGGGGAATCGTCAACGAGACGCGCAACCTGCTGCGCGCCGCGGCCCTCAACCTCCCGTCCCCCGAGCTGGTGCGCCGCCTGGCGGTGTGGACGGTGATGTTCCCCTATGCGCTCACGCGGGTGCTGCGCTCGGCCAGGGAGAGCTCGGGCCCGCCGAGCCCCTGCTGCCCGCCACGGGTCTCGAGCACGTGCGGGACTCGGTCAACCCCGCGCTGGCCGTGGCCCTGCGCATGTCCGCCGTCCTCGTCGAGGCCCGGCAGCGGGGACTCATCTCCGACTACATGCAGTTGCAGTTGGACCAGAACATCCAGTTGCTCATCGACTACCAGGAGGGTGTGAGCGCATCGTGCGCACGCCGATGCCCTTCTCGTACATGCTCCACCTGCGCAGGACCCTCATCCTCTTCCTCTTCACCTTGCCCTTCGCCCTGGTGGATGTCTTTGGCTGGCTCTCCGTGCCCGTCGTCTTCCTCATCGCGCATACCCTCCTGGGCGTCGAGGCGATCGGCGTGGAGATCGAGGATCCCTTCGGTTTTGAAGACAATGATCTGCCGCTCGAGGAGATCTCCGACTCCATCGCCCGGACGCTCGACGAGGTCGTCCCCTGGTCGGGCCAGCCCATTCCCAGCCCCGCGCTCCCCGCCCGGGTCTTCCCCTCTTTCCCCCCGCAGCAGGCACGGAGGTGCTTTCCCCATGAGTGGCCCCCGCAACGAACGGTTGTTTGGAGTGAAGTGGAGCGAGCGCGCCCGGCCGGGTGTCCTGGAAGTCTCCGAGTTCTCCCCCGAGTGGGTGGCCGAGCAGAGCCAGTCGGTCTGGGTGATCGACGTGCGCGAGCGCGAGGAGCTGCTGGGCCCGCTCGGACACGTGCCGGGCTCGGCCTGGGTGGCGCTGGAGCAGGTGGCGGTGGATCGCGGCGAAGCTGGCGTGAGCGCGCCGGTCGTCCTCGTGTCCCGCTCGGGACGCCGGGCCGCGCGCGCCGCGCTCTACCTGCAGGAGTTGGGAATGCGCTACGTGGCCATCCTCGCGGGCGGCATGCTCGCCTGGAAGGCCGCGGGGTTCGCGGCGACCGCCATGAGCGCGTCTTCGAGAAGGTCTCGATCCGGATTCGTACGCGGAGGATGTGACCGGGCCCATGACCCCGGAGCGCATCCGGGCGCACGTGGGAGATCCCAGCCAGGTGCGGTGGGTGCGGCTCACCGCCCTGCTCATCAATGGCAAGCGCTCGTGCGTGGATGGCCGGGATGAGCAGGGCGTGATCGGGACGCCGGGAGGAGACATGGGCGAGTCCGCGCTCGGGCTGAGACAATCGAGTCCGTCACCGGACAGCGGATCTCCGACGAGGCGCTGCCTCGACTGTTGCTGAGCGAGTTCGACACGTTTGGGCGCTTCTACCTCACACCGACACCCAGGCGTGGACGACGCTCCTCACCTCGGTCCGGTCGGACTCCCGGCTCTCACTCGGGCTGCCCGCGCCCCAGGACGACGCGGGCTGGCGCGCCTTCTTCCGCAGGCCCCCGCGCCGCATGTGGCCTCAACTGCTCGAGCACCTGTCCGAGCCCGCCAACATGGGCTGTGGCCACCTCAAGCTCATGATCCCAGAACCCGGACGAGTACGGCGTCCGGCCCGAGCTGGTGAAGGGGATGGTGTGCTCGTTCTACGAGCTGTTGTGGCAGGGCTCTCCCGAGGTGGAGTTCGCGATGCTGGACGGCGGGCATGACGAGTGCGCCATCCTCTCGGTCTTCGTGGACGAGGACTTCTGGGACTTCACGCTCATCCCGCTGGTGTCGCCCTCCGTGGGCCGTCAGCAGGTCTTCGTGGCGCACCCCCAGGTGGCCGACCGCCACCGCGACTACTACGTGGACTTCTTCCGCCGGCTGGGCCCCCTGGTCCCCCTCGAGCCCCGGCACACCGAGGCGCTGCGCGAGGAGCTCCACCAGCGCGGCAGCCGACACCTGCAACAGACCCTGCACCACCTGGCCAGCGGCCTGCCCCTCTTCGAGGTGCACTTCGAGCGCCCGAGCGCGTGCACGTGGTGGAGAAAGGAACATTTGATCGCGACGGCGTGCGCGGCCAGCTCCTTGGCCGCCTCGACGAAGAGGCGCAGCGGCGGGGAGCGCTGCGCGCGGCTCGGGAAGTAGAGGAAGAAGCCGGGGACGGTGGGCGCGTAGGGCTCGAGCACCCGCTGCAGCCGCCCGGTGCGCAGCTGCTCCGCCACCACCGGCTCGAAGGCGTACGCCAGCCCCAGGCCCTGCTCCGCCAGGGTCAGCCCAGCTGGCCGTCGTTGGTGACCACGCCCCCGCGCACCGGCACGCGCCAGGTCCTGCGGCCCCGCTCCAGCTCCCACGCGTAGAGCGCGCCGGTGGTCTGCGAGCGGAAGGTGATGCACTCGTGGCGCAGCAGATCCTCGGGGCGCTGGGGCGTGCCGTGGCGCGCGAGGTAGCCGGGCGCGCCCACCACCACGAAGCGGAACGCGTCGGTGAGCCGCACCTGCACCATGTCGCGCTCGATGGCCTCGCTCAGCCGCACGCCCGCGTCGTAGCCCTCGGCCACGATGTCGACGAAGCGGTCCTCGATGACGACCTCCACCTCGACCCGCGGGTGACGCGCGCGAAAGGTCGGGAGCACCGGGGCGATGACGAAGGGCACCGCCGTCCGCGGCACCGACAGCCGCACCCGGCCCACCGCCTCGCCCGGCTGCGCGGAGACCTCGGTGAGCGCCGCGAGCGCCTGCCCCATCGCCGGGCCCGCGCCCTCCACGAGCCGCCGGCCCGCGTCCGTCAGCGACACGCTGCGCGTCGTGCGGGTGAGCAGCACCACGCGCAGCTGCTCCTCGAGCTGCCGCACCGCCTGGCTCACCGCGGACGTGGAGACGCCGAGCTCGCGCGCCGCGCCGCTGAAGCTGCGCAGGCGGGCCACGGCGAGGAACACCTGGAGCTGCGGGAAGGGAGCCGTATTCATGGCGAGAGTACCTCGAGGCGTCTGTGGATTCCTGGGAAGCGACGCCTCACTGTTAAGCACGGCTTAACAGCCTATTGGCTCCATGGCGCGTAGTCATCCGCGGAGCCGGGGCGTACTTTTTTTCTAGTGCATGCGACCCCTGGACGGAGAAAATACAATGCAAAAGCGCAAACTGGGAAACAGCAATCTGGAAGTCTCGGCCATCGGCCTCGGCTGCATGGGCATGAGCTTCGGCTACGGCCCGCCCGCGGACAAGCAGGAGATGATCTCCGCTGATTCGCGCGGCCGTCGAACGCGGCGTCACCTTCTTCGACACCGCCGAGGTCTACGGTCCGTTCACGAACGAGGAGCTCGTCGGCGAAGCCCTCGCGCCCGTTCCGCGACCAGGTCGTGATCGCCACCAAGTTCGGGTTCAAGTTCGATCCCGACGCGGAAACAGGTGGGCTGAACAGCCGGCCCGAGCACATCAAGGAGGTCGCCGAGGCTTCGCTCAAGCGGCTCAGGGTCGAGGCGATCGACCTGTTCTACCAGCACCGTGTCGATCCGGACGTGCCGATCGAGGACGTGGCCGGAGCGGTGAAGGACCTGATCCAGCAAGGCAAGGTCAAGCACTTCGGCCTGTCCGAAGCGGGCGCAAGACGATCCGCCGCGCCCACGCCGTCCAGCCGGTCACTGCGCTCCAGAGCGAATACTCGCTGTGGTAGCGAGAGCCCCGAAGCGGAAGTGCTGCCGACGCTCGAGGAGCTCGGGATCGGCTTCGTGCCGTTCAGCCCGCTGGGCAAGGGCTTCCTGACGGGCAAGATCGACGAGGACACGACGCTTCGACAGCACCGACTTCCGCAGCATCCTTCCGCGCTTCACGCCGGAGGCGCCGGAAGGCGAACCAGGCCCTGGTGGACTGCTCGGCCATGATCGCGCAACGCAAGAAGGCGACGCCGGCGCAGATCGCGCTGGCCTGGCTGCTCGCGCAGAAGCCGTGGATCGTTCCCATCCCCGGCACCACGAAGCTGAACCGCCTGGAGGAGAACCTCGGCGCCGCCACGTCGAGCTGACGCCTGACGATCTCCGTGAGATCGACAGCGCCGCCGCGCAAATCACCGTGCAGGGGCTCGGTATCCCGAACACCTGGAGAAAAGGACCGGTCTCTGAGCAAGGCGGGCATTCTGGGTTCGGGGTCGATGCGTGGCAAGCTGGGGACGCATGCACGTCTTTGAGATCATCATCGCGTTGTTACTCGCCGGTACAGGCCTCACCGCGCTGTCCCAACGCATCGGAACTCCCTACCCGGCGATGGTGGCGCTCGCCGGCGCGGGCCTGGCGCTCGTTCCAGGCACGCCGACGCTCGTGCTGGATCCCGAGCTCGCGCTCACGCTCTTCGTCGCGCCGGTGCTGCTGGATGCCGCGTTCGATGCGTCTCCTCGCGACCTCCGGGCGAACTGGCGGACCGTCGTCGGCCTCGCGGTTGGCGCCGTTGCGCTCACCATCGTCGTCGTCGCGGGGGTCGCCCGCCTGCTCGTGCCCGGCATGCCCTGGGCCGTCGCGGTCGCGCTCGGCGCGATCGTCGCGCCCCCTGACGCGGCGGCCGCGACCGCCGTCCTCAAGCAACTCCGTCCGCCGCATCGGCTCCTCGTGATCCTCGAGGGCGAGAGCCTCTTCAATGATGCGAGTGCCCTGCTGATCTATCGGCTCGCCGTCGGTGCGACGCTCGCGGGCGGGCTGTCGCGGGCGGGTGTGATCCCACAGCTCTTCGTCGTCACCCTGGGCAGCGTGGTGCTCGGGTTCGTGCTGTCTCGGGTGATGCTCCTGCTGACCGCGCGGATACACGACGTCTCCATCGCGGTCGTCGTTCAGTTCTGCGGGACGTTCGCGATCTGGATGCTCGCGGAGCGGCTCCATCTCTCCGGCATCCTCACCGTGGTCGTCTTCGCGATGGCGACCGCCCGCCGCGCCGCGGATGTGATCCCAGCACGCGTCCGGCTCCCGTCGTACGCGGTCTGGGAGTTCGCGGTGTTCGTGTTGAACGTGCTCGCCTTCATCCTCGTCGGGTTCCAGCTCAAGGGGATCCTCAGTCGGCTCGACTCGCGCACGCTCGTCGCGTACGCCGGCGTCGCGGGCGCGGTGTGCGTCGCGACGATCCTCGCGCGGATCGCATGGGTGTCGAGCGCCGCGGCCTTCAGTCGCTGGCGGTGTCGTCCAGCGCCGGACGGCCGATGGGGCGTCGCGACACGGTGGCCCTGTCGAGAAGCGCCGCGGCGGTCGTCGGGTGGTGTGGCATGAGAGGGATCGTGACCCTCGCCGCGGCGCTCGCTCTTCCGACCGGCGGGTCTGACGGTCCCGCGTTTCCCTACCGCGACCTGATCCTGTTCACCGCATTCGCCGTCGTGCTCGGGACCCTCGTCGTCCAGGGCATGACGCTGCGCCCACTCATGAATTTGCTTCAACTCAAGGACGACGGCTCGGTGGAGCGAGAGGTGCGACTCGCCCGTGTCGAGACGTTGCGCGCAGCGCTCTCGGCCACGGCCGAGCTACCCGGCGAGGAGATGTCAGGGCTGCTGCGTCGCCGCTATGAAGTCTTGCTCCGGCGCGCTGAAGCGGAGCAGGCTGGCGACGGGGACGTGGCTCACGGGGCGACCGCGAGTGCGGTCGCGCGTTGACGTAGACGCGGCCATCGTGCGCAGACGACCTCGGCCGAGCGGCAGCGGCTCCTCGCGCTGCGGGCGACGGCACCATCGGTGATACGGCCTTCCAGCGAATCGAGCAGGAACTCGACTTGGAGGAGTTGGGCTTGCTGCAACTCTCCCCCGGCACCGGGGAGCGCTGACTGTGAAGCACCGCTTCAAAGCCCATGGGCTCCCTGGTCGTAGTCATCGGCGGGACCGGTGCGTACTTTTCTTCGTGCATGGGTTTTTCATCGCTGTTCGGTTCCTGGAACGGGAACCGCATCGAACTCTGAAAGGAGACATCATGCTGACCAAGCGCAGGCTCGGACGACAGGGACTCGTGTTTCGGCACTCGGTCTGGGGTGCATGGGAATGAGCCAGTCCTATGGTCCGCAACGACCCGGAGTCGATCGCCACCCTCCTGCGAGCCTGGAGCTGGGGATACCTTTTTCGATACCGCGGATGCTACGGCCGGTACCAACGAGGAGCTGATTGGCCGGGCCATTCAGGGGCGACGCGACCAGGTGGTCATCGCCACGAAGTTCGGCACCGCAAGAAGGGAACATCGTGGGGCTGAACAGCCGGCCGGAATACGTGCGCGCGGCGGGGAAGCCTCCTTGCGACGGCTGGGCACCACCACATCGATCTCCCTACCAGCACCGCGTCGACCCGCGACGCCGATCGAAGAGGCGGTGGGGGCCATGGCCGACCTGGTTCGACGGGCAAGGTCCGTTACCTGGGCTGTCCGAGGCGGGCGACGCGACCATCCGCCGGGCCCACGCGGTGCATCCCATCTCGGCGCTGCAGAGCGAATATTCGCTCTGGGAGCGGCATCTGGAGGAGCGCATCATCCCGTTGCTGCGTGAGCTCGGATTGGTCTGGTGCCGTTCGCTCCGCTCGGCCGCGGCTTCCTCACCGGGACCGCCCAGCGCGCGGAGTCATTCCCGGAGGGTGACTTCCGCAGGAACGACCCGCGGTTCCAGGGGGAGAACTTGACGCCAACCAGCGCATCGCCGCCGGGGTCAAGGAGCTGGCCGAACGCAAAGGGGCGACCCTGGCCCAGGTGGCACTGGCCTGGGTGTTGGGCCGAGGCGACGACCTCGTGCCCATTCCCGGAACCAAGCGCCGCGTCTACCTGGAGGAGAACCTGGCCGCGGCGATGTGGTGCTCACCGCCGCCGAGGCCGCGCACTCAAGGCGGCCGTTCCCCTGGGGTCGACGGTGGGTCCCCGCT
Source organism: uncultured Actinomycetota bacterium (assembly GCA_963762765.1). GTDB lineage: Bacteria > Actinomycetota > Actinomycetes > Mycobacteriales > Pseudonocardiaceae > Amycolatopsis. The sequence goes on along the minus strand of CAVXMR010000040.1, from coordinate 2,244 downwards.
ACAGCCAGCAGCAGATGGCGACAATCGACCGCTGAGGGACGGTAGACTGGACTCCGACTCTTTCTCACGAGGATCCGACAGATGAATGGAGCGAGCGGCCGTATGTGATTTGCCACATGGTTCCCTCCGTCGATGGACGGATCGTCACCAAGAACTGGAAGCTCCCGGCCAACGTCCTGGGCGACTACGCGGCACGGCCCAGACCTTCGACGCCGAGGCGTGGATGATTGGCCGGATTTCCATGGCGCCCTACGCCGGGAAGGCCCGGGTTCCGGCGCGCAAGGTGCCGCAGCCGATTCCGCGGACGGACTTCATCGCGAGGCGGATGCGGAGTCCTACACATCGCGCTGGATCCCTCCGGCAAGCTCACCTGGAAGTCGAACTCCATCGATGAGGAGCACGTGATCACCGTCCTCACCGAGGCGGTCTTGGACGACTACCTGGCCTTCCTTCAATCCAAAGGCGTCTCCTACCTGTTTGGCGGCAAGACGGACTTGAACCTGAAGAGCGTGCTCGAGAAGCTCAGGAAGGAGTTCGGCATCAAGAAGCTGCTCCTCGAGGGCGGCGGAAAAATCAATGGCTCCTTCCTGGCGGCGGATTCATCGACGAGCTGAGCGTGCTGGTGGCGCCCATCGCGGACGGTGCCATCGGACCCCGTCGCTCTTCGATGCGAGAGAGGAAAAGGGGCTCGCTCGTCCCCTCAAGCTGGTCTCCTTCGAGAAGCGCACGGGCGACCTGCTCTGGCTGCGCTACAAGGTGAAGCGCTGACGCCCCCTCGGGGCGACGTGACAGCGACCAGCCAGGGAGGCCGTCCTTCCTTCGCCGCTTGTCTACATGGACCCTCGGAGCCGAGTGAGCACCTTGGGACAGGTGAGCCCCGGGGTATTCCCGAGGGCTCGGGGGAGGGGAGAAACCATGACCACGTCGCTGCAACAGTTCCGTCCTTTCGCGGGCTACGGCAAGGAAGATGCTCCGCTGGGCTCCTACGCGCTCCTGATGGGGCTGTACGGCTCCGCGCTCGCGGGCTTCCTCGCGTGGCGGGGCGGCTCGCGGGGGCTGTCACCGCAATGGGAGGTGAGGGCCTGGCGACGTACGCCCTGGCCACCCACAAGCTCACCCGCATCATCGGCCGGGACTTCGTCACCACGCCGGTGCGCGCTCCCTTTGTTCGTTTTGAACACAAGGACCGAGCAGGCGAGGTCAGTGAATCCTCTCGTGGAGAGGGTTTGCGCCGCGCCATCGGAGACCTGGTCTCGTGTACCTTCTGCCTGGGCCCCTGGGTCGCCGGGGCGCTCGTCTGTGCTCGCGCCGTGCGCCCGCGCGAGACGCGGCTGCTCGCCTCCATCTTCGCTCTCACCGCCTTCTCGGATTTCCTCCACCGCGCCTACGAGTGGGTGGGCGAGGGGGCTCAAGCAAACCCCAGACGCCAAGGCCCTGGAGCAGTCCGAGGGGCCGCTCGAGGAATCCGAGGGCGCCGGGGCCCACTGAGCCCTGTCCCCCTGTTCTGCCGAACAAGGGCAAAACTTTTCCTCTCAAGGTGGAGAAGAATCCACCTTGATGATGTCTTGCCTCATGCCGACCTTGCGCGCCGTCAGGGCGTTGACTTGGGAGGTCACGGGTGAATCCAGGGAATCGTGAAGGACGTTGGTTTCAAGGTGCCTGGGGATTTGCACGTGTTTGTATGCTGGCCTGTGGCCCGGATCCGCTCGCGGGGCTCCGAGGCCACCGGGGCCAGTCCTCGCAGTGGGTACAGCCCTCGGATGACGTGCCCGCGGTGCCGGCGCCCCGAGCCGTGACTGGTACGTGGGCCCCAAGGGCGCGGACACCAGCGCGGGCACCCTCGCGGCGCCCCTGAGGACGGTGGGCCGGGCGGTGGCGCTCGCCAACCCGGAAGATGTCACCGCGTCTTCCCGGGGGTCTACTCCGAGGAGACCACCTTGGGCTCCAAGGGCAGCGGCGCCGCCGCCATCACGCTCCGGGGCGAGGGCACCCCGCGTCCTTCCATCGTCCCGGGCCGCAAGGCGCAGAGCGCGGTGGTGCGCGTGCAGGGGCGCTGGAATCTGCAGAACCTGCACATCGACGTGGGCGGAGCGCCCATGTTCGCCCTGCTCTTCTCCGCCGGCGGGACCAGTCCTCGCTCTCCGACAGCGAATTGAACGCGGGCATCGCCGGGGGGGGGTGCCGTGGAGGCCGGCGGGGCATCACCCTTGAGCGCAATGCCATCGATCACTTCATCCGGCCGGG
>CAVXMR010000039.1:0-49767 GCA_963762765.1 uncultured Actinomycetota bacterium | reverse complement strand
CTGTCGTACTCAACCATCGTATTGCAGTAGCGGACCGCGTCCAGCCAGGAGACGTCGACCATCGGCAGGCGCGAGCCGGGCCGGGTCACGGGGTGCGGGGCGAGGAGGAAGGCATCGACTTGACGGGCCATTCGGTGCGGCTGCCCTCGTCGCGCAGGAGGATCTCGCCGGCGGGGATCGGGATCATGATGATCGCAATCTACCCGCGTCAGCGACACTCGCCCATCCGGCCGAGGGCGCGGCGGCCAGTTGCGCGCTCGCGTGATCAACCGCGTCACGATCCGTCCTTGACGCGTTTTGCCCCGGCGTCGTCTGGGCATCAAACCGGCATGCTGCGGACCTCTCTTGCCGTACTCGGGATTCTGGTCGCGTCTCTCCTCTCCGGATGTCAACCGCAGAACATCGCCGACGGCGGCACTCCGGCGGCCCCGCCGATCTCGCCCGCCGACGCCCGGAACCAGCTGAGCGCGCTCCGGGTGGCGGTGCGCGGAACGCTGGACGGCTACTCCCGCGAGAAGTTCCCGCACTGGGACACCGTCAATGGCGCGTGCGACGTCCGCGAGGAAGTGCTGAAGCGGGACGGGAAAGGCGTGAACGTCGGCAAGGACTGCGCGCCGAAGTCGGGCACCTGGACGAGCGTCTACGACGGGAAGACCTGGAGCAAAGCGTCCGATGTGGACATCGACCACATGGTTCCGCTCGGCCAGGCCTGGATCAGCGGCGCGAAGTCGTGGACGCAGCAGCGTCGCGAGCAGTTCGCGAACGATCTCGTGCGCCCGCAGCTGAAGGCGGTCACCGACAACCTGAACGAGCAGAAGAGCGACAAGGCGCCTGATCAGTGGAAGCCGCCGCTGGTCTCGTACTGGTGCACGTATGCCGCCGACTGGATCGTGGTGAAGCGCAACTACGACCTGACGATCACGGTCCCGGAACGGACGGCGCTGGCGACCATGCTCGACCACTGCGCCTGAGCGCGGAGAAGGACTCGCGTCGTAGGCTTCTTGGATGAGCGCGGCATCCACCACGGAGCATCCGATGGTCGAAACCCGACACCAGACGCGGCTGCTCGCCGTGTTGCGCGATGAAGGCCCGATGTCCCGGGTCGAGCTGGGGGAGCGGTTCGAGCTGCCGCGGGCCAAGCTGACCGGCGAGGTCGCCCGGCTCGTCGACGCCGGGCTCGTCGGCGATCGGTGGCCCGGCCGCCAGCCGGGGCGGCCGACGGTCCACTCTGGTCCACTTGGCCGGCGATCTCGCTTCCTCGGCGTGGACGTCGGCGCGACCTCGGTGACCGTCGCCGTCACCGATGCCCGGTGTGAGGTGCTCGCGCACACCGAGACCGAGGACTGCCTGTGCGCCAAGGTCCCGTGCCGGTGCTCGGGCGGGTCGCCGGCTCGCCGACGAGGTGCGCGGCAAGGCGCCCGGCAGGCTCTCGGCGCCGGGATCGGGCTGCCCGGCCCGGTCAGCTTCCGCCGAGGGCATGCCGGTCGCGCCGCCGATCATGCCCGGGCTGGGACCGCTTTCCGGTGCGCGACGAGCTGTCCGGCTCTGGGGTTGCCCGGTCACAGTGGACAACGACGTCAACGTGATGGCGCTGGGGAACGGCATGCCGGCGTCGCCCGCTCGCCCGACGACCTGATCTTCGTCAAGATCGGTACCGGCATCGGCTGCGGGATCGTGCTCGGCGGCAAGGTCTACCGCGGCGTCGCGGGCACGGCAGGGCGACATCGGCCACATCCGGCTCGACGACTACGGCCCGACCTGCGCCTGCGGTGAGGTCGGCTGCCTCGAGGCGTACTTCGGCGGCGCCGCGCTGGCCCGGGACGCGTTGACGCTCGCGCGCAGCGGCCGCTCGCTGTTCCTCGCCGAGTCCGTCGCGGAGCGGGGCGCGGTCACCGCGCAGGACGTCGGGCGCGCCGCGGCCTCGGGTGACTTCGCGGCCGTCAACCTGGTCCGCGACGGCGGACGCCGGCTCGGCCAGGTCATCGCGTCGATGGTCTGCTTCATCAACCCCGGCATGGTCGTGATCGGCGGCGGCGTCGCACAGCTCGGTCACCAGCTCCTCGCCGAGGTGCGCAGCGCGGTCTACCGGCGCTCGCTGCCGCTCGCGACCGGCAACCTCCCGATCGTGCTCTCCGAGCTCGGCGAGACGGCCGGCGTGATCGGTGCCGCGTGGTCCGCCACCGACCGTGCGTTCACCTTGAGTAGCTGAGCGTAACGCTCGAATGTAACTTACTTTCGCTCGACGAATTCGAAAGTCTGCACGATTTGAGGCGGCTAATCGGGTGAAAACCGGACTAACGGCGACTTCGTCACCTTGACGGGTGACGGCGGTCACCCTACTTTCGCTGCGTACGTTACAAAGTTTGTTCCGCTGGCAGCGCATGTCTGGGGGCATTGTGGCCGTGACCGGTACCGGGCGAGCCGACCAGGCGAACCCGCGCACGGCTCCCCTCTCCGCGGTCCTGCGGGCGCTGCGGCCCGGTCCTCTTTCCCGTGCTCAGCTCGCCGCGCGCTGCCGGATCGCCAAGACCGCGGTGCCCGGCCTCGTCGCCGAACTCGCCGACCGCGGCCTGGTCCGCACGGCCGGAGTCGCTCGCCGGCGGCAACGGCAGGCCGAGCCAGCGGGTCGAGCTGAACGCCGAAGGCGCCTACAGCCTCGCCCTCGGCATCGAGGCGGACCGGTTCTCCGCGGTCGTATCCGACCTCAGCGGCCGCGTCGTCGCGGAACGCTCCGAGACCGCCGACGTCGCCGCCCTCGGCCTTCACCGCAGCATGGACGAACTCGCCCACCTCGCCGGACGCGTGCTGCCGACTCCGCCGGTCGGGGTCACGGTTTCCGTACCCGGCCTGGTCGATTCGGCCGCCGCGGTGCTCCGGTTCGCGCCCACGCTGCGATGGCGCGACGCCGAGATCGCCGACCTGATGGCCGCCCGGCTGGCCGTGCCCGTCGAGGCGATCACCGTGGACAACGAAGCCAACCTCGGCGCGGTCGGCGAATCGATCGCCGGCGTCGGGGCCGGGGTGCGCGAGCTGTTCTACCTCAGCGGCGGGATGGGCGTCGGCGGCGGGCTCCTGTCCGGCGGCTCGATCCTGCGCGGGGCAAGGGGTTTCGCCGGCGAGGTCGGCCACATCACCGTCGATCCGTCCGGCGAACGGTGTTCCTGCGGCCGCGCCGGATGCCTGGAAACCAAGGCAGGCTTGGCCACGGTACTCAGGGCCGCCGCGCCGCCGGGAGACCCGCTGCACGATCCCGCACTCGGGGTCGACGGCCGAGTAGCGCTGCTCAAGCATCGCGTGCTCCGCGGTGACCGCCGCTCGGCCACAGCGGTGTTCGAACTCGGTGTCGCGCTCGGCGTGGCACTGTCCACTGTGGTCGATGTGCTCGATCCGGACGTGGTCGTCCTCGGCGGGTACTTCGCCGAGCTGGGGGAGTGGCTGGTCGAGCCGGTGCGGGTCGAGCTCGCCACCCGCCCGCACGACCCGCACTGCCGGGTCGTTCCGTCGCCGCTCGGCACGACGGCCCCGCTGCGCGGCGCGGCGCACCTGGCGGCCGAACGGCTTTTCGCCGACCCGACGCTCGCCCTGCTCGCCACCGAGGAGGCGTCGGTATGACCCTGCTGTCCGTCCGCGGGATCGTGAAGGCCTTCCCCGGCGTCCGCGCGCTCGACGGCGTCGACTTCGACGTCGAACCCGGCGAGGTGCACTGCCTGCTCGGGCAGAACGGCGCGGGCAAGTCCACGCTGATCAAGGTGCTGGCCGGCGCCCATCGCCCGGACGCGGGGGAGATCACCTGGCAGGGCGAGCCGGTCACGCTGGCCTCGCCGGTCGCCGCGCTGCGCCTCGGCATCGCCACCATGTACCAGGAACTCGACCTGGTGCCCGGGCTTTCCGTCGCCGACAACATCTTCCTCGGCCGCGAACGCGCGAGCTTCGGTTTCACCCGGGTTGCGCAAGCGAAAGGAGAAGCGGGCCGCCTGCTCGCCCGGCTCGGCCACCCCGAGATCCAGCCGTCCACCGAGGTCGGCCGCCTGTCCGCGGCCGGGCAGCAGCTGGTGTCGATGGCCCGGGCGCTGGCCCACGACGCCCGGCTGCTCGTGATGGACGAACCCACCGCCGCGCTGGCCGGCGAGGAGGTCGACAACCTCTTCCGGATCGTCGGCGAGCTGACCGCGGAAGGCGTGTCGGTCGTCTACATCTCGCACCGGCTGGAGGAGCTCCGCCGGATCGGGCACCGGGTGACCGTGCTCAAGGACGGCCGGACCGTCGGCACCGGGCTCGACGCCATGACGCCGACCGCCGACCTGGTCGCCCTCATGGCCGGGCGCAAGGTCGAGACGGTCTTCGGCCCCCGCCACGAGGGCCACGCGGACCACTCCACGGAACTGCTTGGCGTGAATGGGCTTTCCCGGAAGGGCGAGTTCGAGGACATCAGCTTCACCGTGCACGCCGGGGAGGTGCTCGGGATCGCCGGGCTCGTCGGTTCCGGCCGGAGCGAACTGCTGGAGACGATCTTCGGCGCCCGCAAGGCTGATGCGGGAACGGTTACGGTGCAGGGGAAAGCGCTTCGCCCGGGCAGCGTGCAGGCTGCCGTCCGCGCGGGTATCGGCCTGGCGCCGGAGGAACGCAAGAGCCAGGGCCTGCTGCTCGACATGCCCGTCGTCCACAACGTCACCCTGGCCAGCCTCGACCACTACGCGACGCTCGGTTTCACCGACCAGAGCCGTGAGCTGGACGACGCGGGCGCGAGCCTGCGGCGTCTCGACCTCCGGCCGGCGGACCCCCGCCGGATCGTCCGCACGCTGTCGGGCGGCAACCAGCAAAAGGCCGTCCTCGCACGCTGGCTGGTGCGCGGCTGCCGGGTGCTGCTGCTCGACGAACCGACCCGCGGCGTCGACGTCGGCGCCCGGGCCGAGCTGTACCAGCTGATCGCCGAGCTGGCCGCGACCGGCGTCGCGATCGTGCTGGTGTCCAGCGAGATCCCCGAGGTGCTCGGGCTTTCGGACCGGGTGCTGGTGCTGCGCGAGGGCCGCGTGCTCGCCGACCGGCGTTCGGACGGGCTGACCGAGGCCGACGTGCTCGACGTGATTCTCGAGGGGAGCGCGGCATGACCGAAACGCGACCGGTGGAGGCGACGGTGCCGAAAACGGCACCCGCCAAGAGGTTCCACGCCGACCCGCGGCTGCTCGGGCTGGCCGGCGTGCTGGTCGTGCTGTGCCTGATCGGCCAGTTCACCCGGCCGGAGCTGTTCTTCACCGAAAGCAACATCTCGACCATCCTCCGGCTCGCCGCGGCCATCGGCGTGGTCAGCGTCGGCATGACGTTCGTGATCATCAGCGGCGGCATCGACCTGTCGGTCGGCTCGATCGTCGCGCTGTCCAGCGTCTGGCTGACGACGTTGGCCACCCAGTCCTACGGCCCGTGGGTGATGGTCCTTTGTGGACTCGCGGTCGGCCTCGGCTGCGGGCTGGTCAACGGCGTGCTCATCGCGTACGGCAAGGTCGTGCCGTTCATCGCGACGCTGGCGATGTACGTCTCGGCACGCGGCCTGGCCGAGCGGCTCAGCGGCCGCCGCACCCAGGTCGTCGGCGACACCGACTTCCTCACCTTCTTCCGCGGCGACTTCCTCGGCATCCCGGTGCTGATCTGGATGTTCGCGCTGGTCTTCGTGGTCGGCTGGGTGGTGCTGAAGCGCACCACGTTCGGCCGGCGGACCTACGCCGTCGGCGGCAACGCCGAGGCGTCGCGGCTGGCCGGGATCAACGTCAAGCGGCACATCGCGCTCGTCTACGGCGTCGCCGGGCTGTGCTGCGGCATCGCCGCGCTGATGGTCGTCGCGCGCACCACGGCGGGCGCCTCGACCAACGGCATGTTCTACGAACTCGACGCGATCGCGGCGGTGGTCATCGGCGGCACGCTGCTCACCGGTGGCCGCGGCTCGCTCGTCGGCACGCTGATCGGCGTGCTGATCTTCACGGTGCTGTCGAACCTGTTCACGCTCAACAACCTGGACACCGACATCCAGAACATCGCCAAGGGCGTGATCATCGTGCTGGCCGTGCTGCTGCAGTTCCGGGCCAGGAAGACCAGGACCGATCCCTAGATGGAGGTCGTCATGACCACGCAACCTTTCCTCGGCCGCCGGGGATTCCTGCTCGGCGGTGCCGCGGTGGGGGCCGGCGCGCTGCTGACCGCGTGCACCTCGAACACCCCGGCCGAGCAGAACGCCCCGGTGGGCGGTGCGGGGAACAACTCCCAGCCGGGCAAGCCGATCACCATCGGCTTCTCCGCACCCGCCGCCGATCACGGCTGGATCGCCGCGATCACCAAGAACGCGCGCGCCCAGGCGCAGAAGTTCAGTGAGGTGACGTTCAACGCGACCGAGGGCACCAACGACGTCAACCAGCAGATTTCCCAGGTGGAGACGCTGATCAACGCCAAGGTCAACGTCCTGGTCATCCTGCCCTTCGACGGCAAGGCGCTCACCGCCGTCGGCCAGCAGGCGATGGACGCGGGCATCCCGGTGATCAACCTGGACCGCATCTTCGACACGCCGCTGGCCTACCGGACATGGATCGGCGGCGACAACTACCGGATGGGCGTCAACGCCGGGGCCTACATCGCCAAGCAGCTCAAGGCCAAGAACGTCGCCAACCCGATCATCGCGGAGGTCGCCGGGATCGACTCGCTGCCGCTGACCCAGGAACGCAGCAAGGGCTTCGCCGACGCGCTGAGCAGAGCCGGGTACAAGGTCGGCCCGCGGGTTTCCGCGCAGTTCACCCCGGAGTCGGGGGAGCAGCAGACCGCCAACCTGCTCCAGAGCGCGGCCAAGATCGACGCGCTGTGGAACCACGACGACGACCAGGGCGTCGGCGTCAACGCGGCGATCGACAACGCGAAGCGCTCGGAGTTCCTGATGGTCGGGGGCGCCGGGTCGAAGAACATGATGACGCTGATCAAGGCCGACGCGTCGCCGATCAAGGCGACAGTGCTCTACAGCCCGTCGATGGCGTCGACCGCGGTCGCGCTGGCGCGGCTGCTCGGGCAGGGGACCGGCATCGGCGAGTTCGCCGAGCACGACATCCCGGCCGAGATCACCACCTACTCCGCCGTCGTCACGAAGGAGAACGTCGACCAGTACGCCGACGTCGGCTTCGATTCCTGACCGGTAAACACCCGAAACAAGGAGGGGCATGAGCACGGCACGGGAGACCATCGGGATCGGCATGGTGGGCCACGCCTTCATGGGCGCGGTGCACTCGCACGCCTGGCGCAGCGTGCACCGGTTCTTCGACCCCGCTTTGATCCCCCGGCTCGCCGTGCTCGGCGGCCGCGACGAGGCCCGCGCGAAGGCGGCGGCCGAGAAGTTCGGCTGGGCCGACGTCGAGACCGACTGGCGCGCGCTGGTCGCCCGCGACGACGTCGACCTGGTCGACATCTGCACCCCGGGTGACAGCCACGCCGAGATCGCGATCGCCGCGCTGGAGGCCGGGAAGCACGTGCTGTGCGAAAAGCCGATGGCGAACACGGTCGCCGAAGCCGAGGCGATGGCCGAGGCGGCGCGCCGGGCCCGTGAGCGCGGGGTACGGGCCATGGTCGCGTTCAACTATCGCCGGGTGCCCGCGCTCGCGCACGCCAGGAAGCTGGTGGCGAGCGGGGCACTCGGCGAGATCCGGCACGTGCGGTCGGTCTACCTGCAGGACTGGCTCTCCGACCCCGAAGCGCCGATGACCTGGCGGCTGCAGCGCGAGCACGCCGGCTCGGGCGCGCTCGGCGACCTCGGCGCGCACATCGTCGACGCCGCGCAGTTCGTCACCGGCGAGCAGATCACCGGCGTGTCGGCCCTGACGAACACCTTCGTCGAGACTCGCCCCACGGGCAGCGGGGGAACCGCCGACGTGACCGTCGACGACTGCGCGCTGTTCCTGGCCAGGCTCACGTCGGGCGCGGTGGCGAGCTTCGAGGCGACCCGATATGCCTTGGGGCGCAAGAATGCCATGCGGCTGGAGGTCAACGGCTCGAAGGCGAGCCTGGCGTTCGACTTCGAGTCGATGAACGAGCTCTCCTGGTACGAGGGCACGGGCACCGAGGCCGGGTTCCGGCGGATCCTGGTCACCGAGCCCGAGCACCCCTACGTCGGGGTGTGGTGGCCGCCGGGGCACCTGCTCGGCTACGAGCACACCTTCACGAACGAGGTCGCCGACCTGCTCGACGCCATCGCCGCCGGCACCGATCCGGCGCCGAGTTTCGACGACGGGCTGCGCGTCCAGCGCGTACTGCACGCGGTGGAGCAGAGCGCGGCCGACGATGCCCGATGGACGGAGCTGTCATGAGTCGACCTGTCACGTTGTTCACCGGCCAGTGGGCCGATCTGCCGTTCACCGAGGTCTGCAAACTCGCCGCCGAGTGGGGCTACGACGGGCTCGAGATCGCCTGCTCCGGCGACCACTTCGAGGTCGACCGCGCACTGTCCGAAGAGGACTACGTGCCGAACCGGCTGCGGTTGCTCGCCGACCACGGGCTCAAGGTCTGGGCGATCTCGAACCACCTGGTCGGCCAGGCCGTCTGCGACGACCCGATCGACGCTCGGCACCAGGCGATCATCCCCGCGCGGATCTGGGGCGACGGCGAGCCCGAAGGCGTCCGGCAGCGAGCCGCGACCGAGCTGGAGAACACCGCGCGCGCCGCGGCGAAGCTGGGCGTGGACACAGTCATCGGCTTCACCGGCTCGAAGATCTGGAAGTACGTGGCCATGTTCCCGCCGGTTTCGCGGGAGGTCATCGACGAGGGCTACACCGACTTCGCGGAGCGCTGGAACCCGATCCTGGACGTCTTCGACGAGGTCGGCGTCCGGTTCGCGCACGAGGTTCATCCTTCGGAAATCGCCTACGACTACTGGACCACCAAACGCGCGCTCGAAGCGATCGGCAACCGGCCGGCGTTCGGGCTGAACTGGGACCCGTCCCACTTCGTCTGGCAGGACCTCGACCCGGTCGGGTTCATCCTCGACTTCGCCGACCGGATCTACCACGTCGACTGCAAGGACACCCGCAAGCGCTTCGACGGCCGCAACGGCAGGCTCGGCTCGCACCTTGCCTGGGCGGATCCGCGGCGGGGCTGGGACTTCGTGTCGGTCGGGCACGGGGACGTGCCGTGGGAGGACTGCTTCCGCGCGCTGAACTCGATCGGCTACCGCGGCCCCATCTCGGTGGAGTGGGAGGACGCCGGGATGGACCGCCTCCGCGGCGCGGCGGAGGCGGTGAAGTACCTGCGCGAGAACCTGTTCGACCAGCCGGCGGCGGCCTTCGACGCGGCTTTCAGCACCCAGAAATGAGGGAGTTCCATGGGCAGTGAACAGTACTCCCGACGAATGATCCTCGGCGGCGCCGCGGCCGCACTCGCGACAGTCGCGCAACCCCGCGGTGGCCGCCGGTCGTGGTGACGCGCTCGGCGCGCACACGGTGCGGTCCGCGCCACGGACGTCGCCGGGAACGTCTCCGAGGACAGCCGGGCATGTTCACCGTCGTCGCGGCCACCCCGCCTCCGGACGCGTGCCCGAACTCGGGCACGCCGAGACCGTGATGCTCGGGGAGGTCGACAGCCAGGTCGAGAACATCGACATCGGCAACGGCTGCACGATCAACGACGTGATCGACGCCGGCGCGGAGTACGCGTCCCACGATCGGTTCGTGAAGCACGTCAAGGCGTCACTCGACGCAACTGGTGCTATCGAGCCCGTGACCGCTCAACCACGACCATCGTCGGACGCGCTGGTCCCATCGGAACCCCATCTCCGCCCTTCGCCGGTGTGCCATTCACGGACTTCGGGTAGCCTGGATCCCGGGTGAGCAGAATTGGCAGACGAACTTCGGCCCGAGCGGCCGGTGGTGGTGCCGAACTTCCGGGGCAAGCAGGCGCTCGACGCGTGGCTGTCCGGGCATGACGCGGGGTTGCTGTTGCAGGGGCCCGATCCCGACAGTCCCCATCCGCTGACGAACGGCCGGGTCGTGGCGCAGCTGCCCGCGGCGGGCGCGCGCCTGGACCAGTGGGACACGGTGACCGTCTGGGTCGCCGACGACGGAGACCCGAGCGGCGTCCGCGAACCACGGCGTCCCCTCCCGGAGATCTTCGAAGACGCGGCCGCGCGCGAGCCGGACGAGGACTGACCGGGCGAGTTGCCATTCCGGCAACGAACTTTGCCAGATCCGCGCAGCCGGGGTGATGCTGGCCGTGGAGGTGGTCACCATGGCCCAATACGACGTAGTGATCCTCGGCGGCGGCGCGGCGGGCCTGAGCGGGGCGCTCATGCTCGGGCGGGCCCGCCGGTCTGTCCTGGTCGTCGACGGCGGCGAGCCCCGTAACGCGCCCGCCGCGCACATGCACGGCTTCCTCGGCCACGACGGCGCGTCGCCGCTCGAACTGCTCAAGACCGGGCGAGAGGAAGCTGCGGGATACGGTGTCGAGACCGTCACCGGTCAGGCGCAGACGGTGTCCAAAGAGGACGGCGGCTTCGTCGTCGAGCTGGACACCGGGGCCAAGGTCAAGGCCCGTCGGGTGCTGGCGGCGACCGGGATCATCGACGAGCTGCCGGACATCCCCGGGCTCGCCCAGCGCTGGGGCCGCGATGTCGTGCATTGTCCCTACTGCCACGGCTGGGAGTTCCGTGACGAGGCGGTCGGCGTGCTGGCCACCGGGCCGCAGAGCGTCCACCAGGCCCAGCTGTTCCGCCAGCTGACCGGCGAGGTCGTCTACTTCACCCACACCGGGCCGGGCCTCACCGACGAGGAGGCGGAGGGGCTCGCGGCCCGCGGCATCACCGTGGTCGACGGCGAAGTCGCGCAGGTCGAGGTCGCCGACGATCGGATCACCGGCGTCCGGCTCAGCGGCGGCGAGGTCGTTCCGCTGCGGGCACTGGTCGTCGCGCCGCGGTCCCGTCCGCGTGCGGACATGCTGGCGCCGCTCGGCCTGCACCCGACGCCGCAGCCGAACGGCGACAGCATCACCGCCGTGGACCCGACCGGTCGGACCGAGGTGCCGGGGGTCTGGGTCGCGGGCAATCTGACCAGCCTGTTCGCGACCGTCGTCGTGGCCGCGGCGTCCGGCTCGATGGCCGGCGCCGCGATCAACGCCGACCTGATCGCCGAGGAAACCCGGCTGGCCGTGGCGACCCGCCGGGACCCGTTCTCGCACGAGAGCGAGGCCCGCACCTGCGAGAGCGTCATGGGCGATCGGCGGCATGGCCTCTGAGCCATTCATCCCAGTTCATGGTTACACTCCATGCCTTGAACTGGGATGGGGGCCGGGTGAGCTTCAGGGTCAACGCCTGGGCGGTGGAAGCGATGGGCGCCATGATGGGGCGCACGTGCGACGCGGCTCAGCTGTTCTACGCGCACGCGCTCAGCGGAGCCAGCAACGTCGACGAGGGGATGCTGCTCAACACCGTCTTCGACGCGCTGGACAAGTACCAGGCCTACGCCGAATTCAATCTCCAGGCCGGCTGGCACCTGTCGGGCACGTGCTCGGAGGCGTTGCGGAAGGCGGCGAAGTACTACCAGGACACCGACGAGCGTGCCGCCGCGGCGATGGACGCCACCTTCCCCGGCGCGGTGAGCCCGCCGCACGTGTTCACCATGCAGTACCACTCCCCGGGCAACGCGTTCGTCGACACGTACGACGCCGCCGAGGACCCGCGCAAACCCGGGTCCGACTACGGCGGCACCGCGACGCCGACCGAGGACACCCTCAAAGTGGGGGACGGGTGGCCCGTTCTGGAGATCACCGGCGCGATCAACGAGATCCTCGGGAAGGTCTCGGTCGCGCAGCACGTCCGTGACCTGCTGAAGTTCCTCACCGGCACCGACTGGATCGAGAAGGTCACCACCTACATCAGCGGCGACTGGGTCGAGCTGATGCGCCAGGGCATGGCGATGCGCGACATCTCCGTGGCGTTCGGGCGGATCAGTGCCAACGTGATGCGCGGCTGGAGCGACCTGGGGCCGCTGTGGGACGGCAACGCGGCGGGGACCGCGCGGGACTGGCTGTGGGACTACGCCCACAATGCCACCGAGTTCGGGATGTTCTGCGACAACGCGGGGGTGGCGGTCCAGAACTTCGCGCGGGCGGCCTACCACGGCCTGCAGGCGCTGGACATCGCGGTGGACTGGCTGCTGGACGCACTGGTCGACGTCCTGCTCAAGGCGCCGGGAGCCGGGGACCTCATCGGCGCGGCGATCGGCATGCTCCGCGGCACCATGCCGCACGAACTGCTCGCCGGCGTGTTGGCCGGGGTGACGAAGGTCGGCGACGCGCTCGACCTGATCGAGGCCGCGGTCAACACCTTCAAGGGCGTCGCGGCCTTCCACACGGCCAACGAGTCGGTCCAGACGATGGCCTGGCCGCCGCTCGAATACGCACATCCGGCGGTGTCATGACCACGCCGGAGAATCCGTGGGGCACCGCGGCGGGCCGGAGCGCGCGGCAAGTGCAGCTGCGTCTGCTGTCCGGTCAGGACGGCGTCGTCGGGGAGTTCGCGACGGAGGTGCTCGCGGGCCGGGCCGACCTCCGCGCGATCCTGCGCAGCTCGATCCTCCCGGAGAAGGACCTCAGCAGCGTCTGGAGCGCGATCGAGCAGTGGCATGAGCTGCCCGAGGAGGAAAAGCAGGCGCTCACAGCCGACTGGGACGACACGACGGCCCGGATGATCGAGGCCTTCAACGCTGTTCCCGAACCCGCGGCACCGCCTCCTCCGGAAGAAGACGAGGAAGACGGCTGGATCTGGTGGAACCGTTAGGCCGGCCAGTTCCGGAGCAGTGAGTCGAGTGCATCCAGCGATCTCGACCACGAGACGTCCGTGTCGCGCGGCGTGTGGCGGAAGCCGCCAGCGGTCTCCAGGCTGACGTATCCGTGGAACATGCTGTGCAGCATCCGGATGGCGTCGGTCTGGTCGGGTTCGGCGAGGTCGTAGCCGCGCAGGATCGCCCGCGTCATCTCCGCGTGCCGGCCGCCGGCGCTCGCGGCCGCGGTCTCCGGGTCGAGCTCCAGCTGCCCCGCGGCGTACCGGCCCGGGTGTTCCTTGGCGTAGTCCCGATAAGCGTTGGCGAACGCCACCAGCGCGTCCTTGCCCGCTCGGCCGGCCAGGGCGGCGGCGACCTTGTCGGCGAGTTCCGCGAGGGCCAGCAGCGCCACTCGCGTGCGCAGGTCCTGGGCGTTCTTGAGGTGGGAGTAGAGGCTCGCGTCCTTGACGCCGAACCGGCGCGCCAGCGCCGAGACGGTCACGTTGTCGAAGCCGATCTCGTCGGCCAGGTCCGCCGCCGCCCTGGTCAGGCGGTCGGGGGTCAGCCCAGCACGGGCCACGAGCGCTCCCTAGGGGTAATAAGCATTTGCCTAGGACTCCTAGGATAGCGGTCATGAAGCCCGTCAGCGAGCGCGAGATCCGCGCGTCCTTCGTCAACTGCAGCAAGGGCGAGGCCAAACGCCTCGCCGTACCCCGGGATCTGGCCACGCAACCGTGGGACGACCTGGACTTCTTCGGCTGGCGCGACCCCGCCGCGCCGCAGCGCGCCTACCTCGTCACCGAATCCGGCGACGGGTTCGTCGGTGTCACCCTGCGGCGAGCCACGCCGCCACCGGGCACGGCGCGACGCAGCATGTGCGCGGTGTGCCTGACCACGCACAGCGGCGACGGCGTTTCACTGATGACCGCGCGCAAGGCGGGGCGCGAAGGGCAGCTGGGCAACTCGGTCGGTACCTACATCTGCACCGATCTGGCTTGTTCGCTGTACCTGCGCGGGAAGAAGCAAGCCGGCCCCGGCAGCAGGCCGCCCGAGTCGCTCACGCTGGACGAGCAGATCGCGCGGACCATGACGACGTTGTCCGCGTTCCTGGACAAGGTCAGAGTTCGCTGAGCCGCCGCTGCAGGAACCGCCACTCGCTGTCGGTGGTGGAGAGGTCGAGCGCAGCGCGGTAGGCCGCCGCTGCTTCCTCGACGTCCCCCATGCGGCGGAGCAGTTCGGCCCGCGTCGAGTGGTAGTAGCGGTACTCGCCGAGATCGAGCGCGTCGACGATGGCGAGCGCGGCCCGCGGTCCCTCGGTGTGGGCGACCGCGACAGCGCGATTGAGGTCGACGACGGGGGAGCCGGTGACATCGCGAAGCCTGCGGTAAAGCTCCGCGACGGCGGGCCAGTCGATCTCCGGCTCGGTCTGCAGCGCGGCGATGGTGGCCTGGATCGCGTACACGCCGTCGGCGCCGCGCGCGGTCGCTTGGCCGAGCAGGTCCTTGCCGCGCTCGATCTGGACCGTGTTCCACAGCCCGCGGTCCTGGTCGGTCAGCAGGACCATCTCGCCGTCACGCATGCGGGCGGCGCGGCGTGAGTCGTGCAGCAGCATCAGCGCGAGCAGGGCGAGGACGTCGGCCTCGCCGGGCATGAGGCCGTTCAAGGTGGTGGCCAGCCGGATCGCCTCGGCCGCGAGGTCGGCGCGGCCGTCGCCGTAGCCCTGGTTGAAGACGAGGTAAACGACGGCGAGGACCGTGCGAAGGCGCGATGGCAGCAGGTGATCGGGCGGTGCCGCGAAGGGGATCCCGGCGACCTTGATCTTGTTGCGGGCGCGGGAAAGCCGTCGCTTCATGGTCTCTTCGGGGACCAGGAACGCCCTGGCGATTTCCGCGGTGGACAGCCCGCCCAGCGCGCGCAGGGTGAGGGCGACCTGGGCGTCGGTGGCCAGTGCCGGGTGGCAGCACAGGAAGATCAGTTCGAGCCGCTCGTCGGGGATGACGGTTTCCTCGAGGGTGATCTCGGGCTGCGCCGGCCGGTCGAGGAGCTGGGTCTTTTCGGCCAACGTGCGCTCACGGCGAAGGCGGTCGATGGCGCGGTTGCGTCCGGTCACCACGAGCCACCCCCTCGGGTTCTCCGGCGGCACGGTCCACCGCTCCGCCGCGAGGGCGAAGGCCTCCTGCGCGGCTTCCTCGGCGAGGTTGAAATCGCCGAGGAAGCCGACCAGTGAGGCGAGGACACGGGGCCACTCGTCGCGGAAGATGTCGTCGAGCATGGGTCAGTGGTAGGCCAGCGGCCGGATTTCGACGGAACCGCCGAGGCGCACGGCCGGGATGCGGGCGGCCAGTTCCAGCGCGGCATCGAGATCGGGTGCGTCGACGAGGAAGAAGCCGCCGAAGATCTCTTTGGTGTCCGCGAAGGGACCGTCGGTCAGCAACAGCTCGCCGTCGACGGCCCGGACCGTCGTCGCGGTGGACGCCGGTTCCAGCCGTTCGCCCGCGGTCACCCGTTCGTCGCCGCGGATAGCGGTGTATTCCGCGGTGAGCGAGGCGCGTTCGTCGGCGCTCAGGCCTGTGTACGACCCGGGCCGTTCGTTGATCAGCAGCGCGTACCTCATCGGCCCGACCCTAGCCCGTAGACGAGGCGGACACCCTGTCCGGAGGTTTCCGCGGAAACCAGATCCAGCTCGACCGGCTCGTCGAACAACCGCCGGCCCTGGCCGAGCACGGTCGGGAACACCATCAGCCGGTATTCGTCGATCAGGCCGTGCTTGCGGAGTTCGTCCACGACGGAGGCGCTGCCGGTGATCACGACGTCGCGGGTCTCGCGGAGTTTCGTGACCTCTTCGGCGAGGTCGCCCTGCAACAGCGTCGAATTCGCCCAGTCGTCGACCCGGTCCAGCGAGCGCGAGGCGACGACCTTGGGGATCGCGTTCATCTTGCGCGAGAACTCGTCGTCGCGGCCCGGCCAGATCTTGGCGAACAGCTGCCAGGTGCTCCGGCCCAGCAGCATCACGCCGGTGTCGAGGATCGGGCCCAGCTTGAACTTGTCCCCGGCGACCGCCTCCGGCCCGTGCCGGAAGGCCCAGCCGCCCCACGGCGTCCCGCCCGACCCGTCCGGATCCTCCATCACGCCGTCGAGCGAAACGAACTCCATGACGATGATCTTTCCCATGACCCATCCCTCCAGTGAGGTGATTTGGCCAGGGAACGAACGGGGAGAGGGGAGGGGGACAGGGGTCGAGTGTGACGCCGGTCACAGAGGGCCGCTGGGGTCGGGTTCTCGTGAGTGGTAAGTCGGGTTCTATTGAGGGGTAGGGCAAATGTGTCGTGCTGCGGCATTGAGGACTCGTGAGCGTTGCGGGCGGTTAGAACCGCCCGCAACGCTCACGAGCCCGTCGGCAGGTCCCCCTCGCTTCACCACGCCACGTTTGCCTTACCCTTCAATAACCCGACTTACCACTCACGAGGGCCGGGGATCAGACCCAGTCGGGACGCAGGGGCATCGAGGCGTCGCCGCCGGGGGCGACCTTGACCCCGAGGACCTGGTGCAGCTCGATTTCCCGGCGTTCGAAGGCCAGGCGGCACGCCGCCATGTACAGCGCCCACACCCGGGCGCGGCCCGCGCCGGCCTCGCTGACGGCTTCGTCCCAATTCGCGGTCAGGTTGGCGCACCACCCGGCCAGCGTCATCGCGTAGTGCTCGCGCAGGTTCTCCGAGTGCCGGACCTCGAGACCGCTGTCGTGCATCGCGGTGGCGATCTCGCCGACGGACTCCAGCTCGCCGTCCGGGAAGACGTACCGGTCGATGAACCCGCCCGACTGGTGCGCCACCCGCGTGTCCGGGTTGGTGATGCAGTGGTTGAGCAACCGCGCGCCCGGCTTCAGCTTCCCGGCGAGGAAAGCGAAGTAGGACGGCAGGTTGCGGGCGCCGATGTGCTCGGTCAGGCCGATCGAGGACACCGCGTCGAAGTCCGTCTCGGTGACGTCGCGGTAGTCCAGGTGCCGGACCTCGGCACGGTCGGCCAGGCCCTTGGCCACGATGTCCTTTTGCGCCCACTGCGCCTGCTCACGGGAGAGCGTCACGCCCAGTGCCTCGACGCCGTAGTGCTCGACGGCGTGCTCGACCATCCCGCCCCAGCCGCAGCCGACGTCCAGCAGCCGCATGCCGGGCTTGAGGGCGAGCTTGCGGCAGACCAGGTCGAACTTGTTGGCCTGCGCCTCTTCCAGGGTCGCGTCGGCGTCCGGGAAGGCGGCGCAGGTGTAGGCCATCGACGGGCCGAGCACCAGCTCGTAAAAGCGGTTCGAGACGTCGTAGTGCTTGGAGATGGCGCTGCTGTCGCGGGCCTTCGAGTGGCGCAGGCCCTGCAGGTTCCGGCGGAGCTTGCTCGGCAGCTCCTCGGCGGGCGGCGTC
This sequence comes from uncultured Actinomycetota bacterium, assembly GCA_963762765.1. Lineage (GTDB taxonomy): Bacteria > Actinomycetota > Actinomycetes > Mycobacteriales > Pseudonocardiaceae > Amycolatopsis. Next base: position 32,588 of record CAVXMR010000039.1, on the reverse strand, counting down.
ACGCGGCGCAGGTGGGTGGGGCCCAGCTTGCGCAGCAGCCACAGCCGGTCGGCCGAGTTCAGCTGGTCGACGTGCGCCGCGAGCTCGCGCAACGCGGTGTACAGATCGCCGGTGACCTCGAGCGCGCCGGCGACGTAGGCCCGCGCGAGGCCCATGTCTCCCGGCGAGGACATCAGGTAGGTCAGCGCCAGTGGCGAGCGCACCTCGATCTGGACGGGCGCGTCGGCCGGTCCGGTGCGGCTGCCGTCGTAGGCCGTGATCGCGACGCCGGTGCTCGCGCCGAGCAGCCGCTCGAAGACTTCGCCGACCGCTGTTTTGGGGTTGCTCATGTTCGTCTCACTTATGCCGGTTCGCTGCGTCATCGACGCCGGACGCACTTCGCGTGCAAGTCCAGCAGCCGTCCTTGAGGGTCGTACTCGTCCTTGAGCTTCCGGTAGGCGGGTCCGTTGTAGAGCCGCCAGAACTCGTCCTCGTCGTAGAAGCTGTCGGAGTAGAGGGATTTGCGGCCACCGAGCTTCGTGACCTCGGTTTCGATCAGCCGGTTGTGCGTGTCGCCGGGTTCGCCGGGCGCCAGCGGGACAGCCGACCAGAACCCGAAGTTCACGTACAGCGCTTCGGGGTCCATTTCGTAGAGCGGCCAGCTCGCGTCCCCGGGCCGCTGCCGCAGCGGGCACACCCAGACCGGGCTGATCGGGATCTCCCGCTCGAAGAACTCGAGGAAGTCCGCGGCCTGCGTCAACGGGACTTCGATGTCCTGGACGATCGTTTCCTCGGGCGGGAGGCCGCGCCACTTCAGCAGCCGCTCGGCGAACTTGAACCGGCGGTCGAGCGCGACGACCTTCCAGTAGACCGAGGACCGCAGCAGCCGGCGCCCGAGCAGCAGCCGCGGCAGCCGGTGCTGGACGCCGAACGCCCGAGAGCACCAGAACCAGTCGGTGTCCCAGCGCCAGAGGTAGTCGCGAATGGTCAGGTGGTCGGTCTGCCGCTGCTGGATCGACCGGTAATAGATGCTCGAGCCAGGTGTAGTCGCTGGTCTCGGGCACGTTGTCGGTGAAGGTGCCCAGCGTCAGGTACAGCTCGTCCGGGCCGAACACGGTGCCGTCGACGAAGTCGACCCGCTCGCCGTCGTAGCTCTGGTTCCGGCAGATCTCGCCGAGCGCCTCGAAGTAGCTGTGGCGGTCGCGGTGGCGGACGTGGCGCAGCCGGACGTAGGGCTTGACCGGCTCGAGCTGGATCCGCAACCGCAGGGCGTAGCCGAGGGTGCCGTAGGAGTTGGGGAAGCCGTGGAACAGCTCGGCGTGCTCGTTGTCGGGCCGGGCGACGACGATCCGCCCGTCGCCGGTGAGCAGCTCCATCTCCAGCACCGACTCGTGCGGCATGCCGTTGCGGAACGACGAGGACTCGATTCCCAGCCCGGTGACCGCGCCGCCGAGGGTGATGGTCTTGAGCTGCGGCACCACGAGCGGCATCAACCCGTGCGGGAGGGTCGCGTCGACCAGCCGCTCGTAGGTGACCATGCCCTCGACCTCGGCGGTCATCGTCTCCGGATCGACCTCGAGGACGTGCGTGAAGCCCGAGACGTCCAGGCCGGGGGTCGCGCTCGCGGCGCGGGTCCGGAACAGGTTCGACGTCCGCTTCGCCAGCCGGACGGTGCCGTCGGCGGGGATCGTCGCCAGCTGCTTCCGCAGTGTTTCGACCCGGGCCTCGTGCTCGGCGTGTGCCGTCACCATCGCTTGATCGCCATGCCCCTATCGTGCCGCACGGAAGGGGCTGGCGCAGCACCTGTGCGTTGCGCAAATAGTGGTCCGGACCACGCGCCGTGCCGTCCGCGGTCAGTGGGTCATGGCGACGCCGTCGTTGCACAATGCCAGCCCGCCTCGGCGGGCCGCGTCCACCGCGACCGTCAGTCGGCGAGTCAGGGGCACCTCGAGGTTCGGCAGAGCCTCGTCGAGTTCGTAGAGCCCGGCACGGACGATCTCCGGATCGGTCAGCTCGAGGTTCCGGACCTCCTCGTCGCTGATCAGCCCGCCGTCGAAGACGAACGCGATGCCTTCGGGCATCCGGTCGTCGGCGGAGGCGTAGTCGATGACCAGCGGCCTGCCGAGCGGGCGGTCCAGGCCGAGTTCCTCGCGGACCTCGCGCACGGCCCTGAGGCTACCGCGCGCTTGACGCAACCGACAGGTTGCCATAAAGTAGCAACCGACCAGTTGCTACAAGAGGAGGTTGTCATGGGATTTCCTGACCGCATCGAGCGGACCGTCGAGCTCGCGCACCCGCCCGCGAAGGTGTGGGCGGCGCTCACCACGGCCGAGGGGCTGGGCAGCTGGTTCGGCAACGAGGCGAAGATCGACCTGCGCCCGGGCGGGTCCGCGCAGATGAAGTGGACCGAGGGCCCTACCGCCGAGATGCGCGTCGAGCGGGTCGAGGAGCCTTCGGTGTTCGGGTACACCTGGCACATCTACGGCCTGCCGGAGGAGGACCCGCGCCGCACCTACGTCGAGTTCACGCTCGAGCCCGTCGGGGCCGGCACGCGGCTGACCGTGGTCGAATCGGGCTTCGCCCAGCTGCCGGACGACAGCTTCCGCAAGGCGTTCGAAGGCAACACCGACGGGTGGCGCAGCGAGCTCGGCGAGCTGGTCGAATACCTCGATGCGGCCTGACATCGAGGCGGTCGCCGAGCAGGTCTTCGTGGCGCTGGCGGACCCGAGCCGGCGGGCCATCCTGGCCGCGCTGGCCTCGGGGGGACCCGCCACGGCCACCGACCTCGCCGGGCGCCTGCCGATCACCCGGCAGGCGATCGCGAAGCATCTCGCGACGCTGGCCGAAGCCGGCCTGGTGATCGCCGAACCGGGGGAGCGGCGCCGGGTGCGGTACCGGCTCAGCTCCGCGCCGATGCAAGTGGCACAACAGTTCCTGGCCGCGCTCGCCCGCGATTGGGACGGCCGGCTGGACGCCTTGAAAGATCATTTGAATCGGTGAGAAAGCACTTTCGGTGCCCAGCGCCGGGTGCTCTTCTGGGGAGGAACGAGCAGGCCGAAGGCTCGCATGGTGACCTCGCCGTCCGGCAGGGGCGCGGGAGCGGCGGCGGCCACGGCTTCGCCGGCGGGCCAGGGTTGGTTGTCCAGCAGGACTTCGGCGATCCGCGGCCGACCGTCCTGGTACCGCAGGTACACCCCCAGCCCGTGCACCTCCGGGGTCAGAGGCTCGGCGCGCAGCGCTTCCAGCAGCTGGTCCACCGGCGGTCCTGCCTCGGGCACCGGCTGGCCGGTGGGCAGGACGAGCTGGGTACTCGACACCAGCTCGAACGCGCCGCCGGGGTGTTCGTAGCGTTCCCGTTCGACCTGGTCGGCGGCGGAACCGGGGCTCAGCAGGCCCTCGATGAACGTGTGCAGCGCGCCGAGCTCGAACTTGTGCACGGCTTGGCCGACCGCTTCGCGGTAGGTGGCGCCATGCCCGGAGAAGCTCTGCTTCAGCCACGGCACGGCCAGTGCCGGGTGGGACACGGCGAAGTCGACCTGGGTCCCCACGACGCCGGACGGCGAGAGCTCGACGATGAGCGATGCGTCGATCTTCGTTTTGCGGCCGAGCCGGACGCCGTGATCGCGCAGGGCCGCGTCGAACGCGGCCAGAGGCGAGGGGACGCCGCCGTCGCCGCGCCGGGGTGGTTCGAGGTCCGTGACCAGGGCCGTCTCGACGAGGACGATGTTCTTGAGTTGGGAACCGCGGTTCAGGAGCTGGTTGATCCCGTTGGCCTCGGCGCTGTGCAGTGCGATCCGCTTCAGCTCGCCGCGGCCGGCCCGCTGGGCGCGACGGAGTGCGGCGGTGAACACCGGTTCGGCCGGCAGGCGCACCCGGGCGCCCGGAGTGATGACCGTGTCCGGAATGGCGGCCTCGGGCATGAGCCGTCGCACGTAAGCCATCGGCAGGAAGTACATCAGCCGCTCGGCCAGCCAGGGCTCGACGCCGGCCCCGGTCAGCCGGTCCTCCACTTCGCTGTCGTGCGGCGGCTTCTCGCCGGCGCAGAACGCGGCGATCCCGACCTCGACAGCGGCGTCCAGCCCCAGTGAATCGATCACCGGGGGAGTCTACGGAGTACCGTCGTGGGCATGGGGGAACACACGCAGTGTTGTGTCGTCGGGGGCGGCCCGGCGGGGATCGTTCTCGGGTTGTTGCTTGCCCGCGGCGGGGTTTCGGTGACCGTGCTGGAGAAACACGCGGACTTCTTCCGCGACTTCCGGGGTGACACCGTGCATCCGCAGACGCTCGAGCTCCTGGACGAGCTCGGCCTCGGCGAAGCCTTCGCGCGCCTGCCCGCGCATCGGCTGCAGGAGCTGCGCATCCAGATCGACGCCACCACGCTCGTGCTGGTCGACCTCAAACACGTGTCCGGACGGCATCGGTACATCGCGATGGTGCCGCAGTGGGACCTGCTGAACCTGCTGGCCGAATCCGCCGCCGAGGAGCCGACGTTCACGCTGCGCATGGAGTCCGCCGCGACCGGTCTGCTCCGGGACGCCGCCGGCCGGGTGACCGGCGTCCGGTACACCGACGCGGACGGTGCGGAACACGAACTCGAAGCGGACCTCACCGTGGGCTGCGACGGGCGCTGGTCCGTCGTCCGTGAGGCAGCCGGGATGCGAGTGGAGGAGCGGGACGCACCGATGGACGTATGGCAGGTGCGCCTGCCGAAGGACGACCACGTCGACGAGCGCATGGACGGCCGGGTGTTCCAGCGGTTCGGCGGCGGCCAGGCCGCGGTCACCATGGATCGCGGCGACTACTACCAAGTCGCGTACCTGATCGCCAAGGGCACCGACGCGCAGCGGCGCCGCGAGAACATCGAGGACTTCCGGGAGCGGCTGGGCGATTTCCTGGACTGGCCCCGGCAAGCGACCCAAGGGATCCGCGATTGGGACGACGTGAAGCTGCTCGAGGTGCGGTGCGGCCGGGTTCCGCGCTGGTACGACGAAGGCGTGCTCTGCATCGGCGACGCGGCGCACCCGATGTCGCCCAGTGGCGGCGTCGGGGTCAACATGGCTGTCGCCGACGCGGTGGCGGCCGCGCGCATCCTCGCCGAGCCGTTGCGACGCGGGGAACGACCGGACACCGCGACGCTGGCGAAGGTGCAAAAGCGGCGTCAGCGCCCACTGGCCATCGCGCAGCGCGTCCAGGAAGCCGATCACAACACGCTGGTGCGGCCGGCCCTGGACGGCACACTCGACGCGCGGACCATCCCGCTCCCCCTGCGGATGCTGGACCGGTTCCCGGCGCTGCACCGGATCGCCGCTGCGGCGGGCACTCTGGTGCTGCGTCCAGAGCACGCGCCGGACTTCGCCCGGCGTTAGCCGTGCCGCATCGACCGCGTCGACGGCGTGCCGAGGACGCGGGCGGCGACCCAGGCCAGCGCGTCGGCCGTGCGGGCCGGGGAGCCGGACGGTTGCATGACGTGGCTGAGCACGGTGCGGACGACGATGTCGATGACGACGGCGAGCTGGTCGTCGGCCAGCGGCGGCCGGTAGGTCCGCACCCGCTCGGCCAGCATGGCCTTGGCCGCGGTGAGCAGCGAACCCGCCTGGGTGGTCAGCAGCGGGAGGAGTTCGGTGTCGGTGCCGTGGGTGGCGGTGGCGATCGAGCGCAGCAGGATGTTGTCGTCGGCGAGCTCGAGGACGGCCCGGACGGCTTCGTAGATCGCCTCGACCAGGTCGTCGGGATGCCGGTCGAACGCGGTGCTGACGACGGCGAGGAACCGGCTCAGCTCGTGGGAGACCATCGCTTCGGCCAGCGCGGGCTTGGAGCCGATCTCGTTGTAGACCGTCTGGCGGCTCACGCCGACCGCCTCGGCCAGCCGCGCCATGGTGACCGCCGACCAGCCCGAGCTCGCGGTCAGCTCGATCGCCGCGACGACGATCGGCTGCCGGTGCTGGCCGCCCTCGGGCGGCGCGGCCGGAAGTGCCTCGCTCATGATCGGCATTCTAGGCGGCCGTGCTGTGCGCGAACGCGAGTGCTTCCGGCCACGGCGCCCTGGCGGCGATCTTCCTGCGGTACTTCATGATCTCGCGGGGACGATCGATGGTCAGCGCGCCGGCGATCCGATCGCCCCGGCGGTAGAGCGCGGTGAACCCCGCGTCGGCCGGGACCGCCCGCACCACCTCGTCGGCGTGCGGCGTGCCGACGAACTGGATCCGGTGGCCGTACCAGTCCGACCAGAAGTACGGCACGGGGGACAGCGGCCGCGCGCTCGGCGGGTCCAGTGCGTGACGGGCGGCGGCCGCGCCCTGTTCGGCGGCGTTCGTCCAGTGCTCCAGCCGCATCAACTCGTTGTCGAACAAGGGATTCACGACGTGGGCGACGTCTCCGGCCGCGTACACGCCGGGCGCGGCGGCGAGCGTCGCATCGCAGACCATGCCTCGGTCGCGCTCGTGGAGCGTAAGGCCGCTGCCCTCGAGCCAGCCGGTCGCCGGGACGGCGCCGATACCGACGACCACGAGATCTGCCGGCAGGACTTCGCCGGTGGACAGCGCGACTCCGGTCACGAAGCCACCGACGGATTCCAGGCCGGTGACCTCGGTAGAGAGCCGTAACTCGGTGCCCGCGGCCAGGTGCAGCCCGGCGCACACGGTCCCGGCCTCGGCGCCGACCGCGCGGGCGAGGGGAACGTCGAGTGTCTCCACGATCGTCACCGGAAGGCCGCGTTTTCTTGCTGCCGACGCGACTTCCGAGCCGATGAACCCGGCGCCGATCACCACCGTCCGGGCGCCACGGTCGAGCGCCGCGCGGACGGCCAGCGCGTCTTCGGCGGTGCGCAGGGTGTGCACGCCTGCCAGGCCGTCGGCTCCCGGGAATCGGCGGGCGGACGCGCCGGTGGCGATGACCAGCGAGTCATACGCGACCGTCTTGCCCGCCACGGCGACCTCGCGGGCGGTCGTGTCGAGACTCTCGGCTGGTGTGCCGAGCATCAGGTGTACGTCGTCGAGCCCGGCGGGGAAGGGCTCGACCCGGCTGGGGCCACCCGGATCGAGGAACGCTTTCGACAGCGGCGGCCGGTCGTAGGGGAGGTGCTTCTCGGCGCCGATCAGGACGATCCGGCCGTCATATCCGGTGCGCCGGGCGGATTCCACCGCGCGCAGCCCGGCCAGCGAGGCGCCGACAACGACGAGCGTCATGGTCAGTCCCGCAGCTTCAGCGCCAGCACCGGGCAGGCGTCGATCGCCGCGGCGAGGTCCTGGCGGTGTTCCTCGGCCGGGTGCTCGTCGAGGACCAGCACGGTGCCGTCCTCGCCGACCTCGAAGAAGTCCGGCGCCATCGCTTCGCACATGCCCAGGCCGTCGCATTTGGCCCGGTCCGCGTCGATCCGCATCACGCGCTCACCCTTCCCGGAGCCACGAAATCGACCTTCTCGCGGACCCCGCAGTCGGGGCAGCACCAGGAGTCCGGGATCGCCGACCACGGTGTGCCGGCGGGGAAGCCTTCCCGTGGGTCGCCCCGGCCCTCGTCGTAGATATAGCCGCAGCCCGGGCACATCCCGCCTTCGGTCGCGTCGCCGCGGACGTCGGCTGCGGCCGTGACGCGAGTGCCCTGGTGATTTCCGTACTTCGCCCGCTTGCCCGGCTGGATGTTGGCGCGAGTGATGTCGCCGTCGAAGTGGGCGCGGACCCGCGGGTCCATCACGCGGCGCCAGAGCGGCGGCAAGAGCGCCAGCACGATCATCCCGGCATACCCGGTGGGCAGGACCGGCGATTCGGCGAAGTCGCGCAAGGTCTGGTAGCGGCGGGTCGGGTTGGCGTGGTGGTCGCTGTGGCGCTGCAGGTGGTAGAGCAGGACGTTGGTGGCGATGTTGTTGGAGTTCCAGCTGTGGCTGGGATCCACCCGCTCGTACCGGCGGCGCTCGGGCGGGCCGACCTGCTGCCGCAGCATCCCGTAGTGCTCCATGTAGTTGACGACCTCCAGCAGCGAAAAGCCGATCACGGCCTGGATCGCGAGGTAGGGGAGGATGCCGGCGCCGAGCCAGGCGATCATCGCCGCCCACAGCACCGCGGACATCAGCCAGGCGTTGAGCACGTCGTTGCCGATGCGGAACGGGTGGCGGTCGCGCCGGGCGTAGCGCTTGCGCTCCAGCCGCCAGGCGGACTTCAGCGAGCCGCCGACAGTGCGTGGCCAGAACCGGTAGAAGCTCTCGCCGACGCGGCTGCTCGCCGGGTCCTCCGGCGTCGCGACGCGGACGTGGTGGCCGCGGTTGTGCTCGATGTAGAAGTGGCCGTAGAAGCTTTGCGCCAGCGCGATCTTCGACAGCCAGCGCTCGTGGCTCTCCTTCTTGTGCCCGAGCTCGTGGGCGGTGTTGATGCCGATCCCGCCGATGCAGCCGATCGAGACGGCCAGGCCGATCTTGTCCACCACGCTCAGGTCGCCGCGGCCGATCAGCCAGAACGCCGCTACGAAGCCGATGTACTGGATGGGCAGGAAGAGGTAGGTGATCCAGCGGTAGTACCGGTCGTTCTCGAGCTTCTCGAGGACGTCGTCCGGCGGGTTGCTGCGGTCGAGCCCGGCGAGCAGGTCGATCAGGGGCACCACGACCAGGATCACGATCGGCCCGATCCAGAACCACACGCCCCAGCCGGTGGCCGCGTGCAGGCCGATGGCGAGGAACGCCAGCGAGGGCACGACCAGGCCGATCAGCCACAAGTAGCGCTTGCGGTCGGTCCACTGCTCGGTCGAGCCGGCCGGGACGGTTCCGGTTGGTTCGCTCATCGCATCCACCTCCAGCAGATTTACAAGAAGGTAGCCGACGTACATGGCGATTGACAAGTGATAGATGAATGTAAAGATGGCGGCTGGGCCTAGCGGCGCCGGGTCCGGAGGTGTGAGACTGCACGCTCTTGTTGTGCGTGGGGGAGGAGTCTCGGTGCCCGGTTTGGCGGAACTGGCCTACACCACCGGCGGCGGCGTGATCGGCGCGGTCGTCACGACTTACCTCGCGAAGCAACAGGAACGCCGTCAGCTCCGCGCGGAAGCGCAGGGCTGGATGCAGAAGCTGACCGCGGTCGGCGCTCGCGTGCGCGGCGTCGAGATCGGCCCGCCGCCGCGACCTTCGCTGTCGGCAGTCACAAGGCTCGGCCTGACCGCGGTCCTCGACGACGGCACCGATGCCTACCGCGCCCACCGCGAAGCCTTTGCTGGTCTTGCAACGGCGATGCTCGCCGCCGGAATGCCGCGCCGGGTCCTGGATTTCGCCGGCGGGGCACAGGAACGCGCGCTCGAGACCGAGCTGATCCTGCTGATCGACGGCTACGCCGGGGGAGTACTGGGCGCCGACGCCGACCACCTCGCCCGCACCACGCACGAGTACCACATGAGCGCGCGGCGGTTGCTGCTCTCGACGCTGTGGCACCCCTGGCGCCAACGCCCGTTGCTGCGCCGCCGCTTCCGCACTCTGCGGGCCGAAGTGGCTGTCCTGCACGAGATGCAGCGAGCGGCACTGGACGCACTCGCCCGGCCTCGGCATGCCGACGTGATGTACGAACGGCTCGACCCGGAGGGGCGAGCCCGTGCGGCCTGGGTAGACCTCGGGCGAGCGCACCCGGCAGAGACCTCGGCTTAAAGACTCGTGAGTGTTGTGGCCGGTGCTGGTGGTGCAGCGCCATCACCCCTACGACCGTAGGTCGCCAAATACGGCTGGCCAGAACCGCCCCGAACGCTCACGAGTACGTCGTACTTATGTATAACGCCCTATACTGCCGCGCTTGTTTGGATTCCACTGGGCCAGGTGCCCTACCTCAGCTCACTCCAAAAACAGCTAAGACGAAGCCTGGATGAACCGCCGGGCCAAGTGGGCGAAGGCGTCCTTGAGCTCAGCTGGCCCGACGACCTCGATGCCGACGTCGAACATCCCGAGCGTCGCGGCCAGCCCGGGCCACGACCACGCGCCCAGGATGAGCCGGCAGCGGTTAGGGCCCAGCTCTTCGATGATTCCGTTGCGGGCGTAGACGGATACGTCCCCGGCGGGGAGGTCGAGGATCACCTCGCCGGTGCACGGCCAGCCGGTGTCGGAGCCGCGGAACCTGTTCGAGACGAACGCGGCCACGTCTCCGCCGGGCACGTCCCGCGGGGTGAAGCGGGGGCCGGTGGGGATGCGCGGCGTGATCCGGTCGGCGCGGAAGGTGCGCCAGTCGTCACGGTCGAGGTCCCAGGCGAGGAGGTACCAGCGGCCGCCCCGGGTGACCAGGTGGTGAGGCTGGACCCGGCGAGGCCCGGACGGGTAGTCGAAGCGCAGGACTTCGCAGGCGTGGACGGCGGTGCTCAAAGCTTCGAGCACGTGGGGGTCGGCCTGCGGTGTGCCGGCGCGTTCGACGGCCGTGACGCGGAGAGCGTCGATGCGGTGGCGCAGGCGCGCGGGCATGACCTGCCGGACGGTGGTCAACGCGCGTGCCGCGGCCTCCTCGATTCCGGCGCCGGTCGTGGCGGCGGCCTGGAGTGCGACGGTCAGGGCGATGGCCTGTTCGTCGTCGAACAGCAAGGGGGGTAACTCCGTGCCGGCGCCGAGCCGGTAACCGCCGTCAGGTCCCTTGATGGCCGCGATGGGGTAGCCGAGTTCGCGCAGGCGGTCGACGTCGCGGCGCACCGTGCGTTCGCTGATCTCCAGCCGTTCGGCCAGTAGTGCCCCCGGCCAGTCCCGGCGCGCCTGCAAGAGCGAGAGCAACGCCAGGAGTCGCGCGGAAGTTTTCGGCATGAGGCCATGGTGCCTCAAGAAGCGGCCACATCCTGTCCGCTTCTCCTGCGACCGTGGCCTCATGACAAACACCAACGAACTGATCGACCTGCTCGCCGTGCTGGCGGACGCGCGCCAGGCGCTGCTCAAGTCCGTCCAAGGTTTGTCCGACGAGCAGGCTGCCGCACGGCCGACGGTCAGCACGCTGTGCCTCGGCGGCGTGGTCAAGCATGTCGCGGCCATGGAGGAGCAGTGGCTGCGCTTCGCGGTCGAGGGTCCGTCGGCGATGCCGCACGAGCTGCCCGAGGGTGTGACCTGGGGAGACATCATGGCCGGTACCGCGCGCGAGTACCCGAAGTGGCTGGCCGAGCATCAGAACGGGTTCGTGCTGCTGCCCGGCGAGACGCTGGCCGGGATTCTCGACCAGTACGAGCAGGTCGCGGCCCGTACCGAGAAGATCGTGGCCGAGGCCGACCTGTCGGCGACCCAGCCGCTGCCGGAGGCGCCGTGGCTCGAGTCGGGCGGGGCGTACAGCGTGCGGAAGGTGCTGATGCACCTCATCTCCGAGACCGCCCAGCACGCCGGGCACGCGGACATCCTGCGCGAGACGCTCGACGCGCAGCAGTGATACCCAGCTCCGGATCCGGCGGGTGATGCTTCCGCTGATCGACCGGTACGTGGCCGCGGTGCTGGCCGCCCTCATCGGGGGTGCGGCATGACCGGCAAGCTGATGCGGGTGGTGTTCCGGGCTCCGGTGCGGCTCTACGACCGCGGTTTCGGCTGGGTGCCGGGGCGCCGGTTCCTGTGCTTGACGCACGTCGGACGTCGGTCGGGCCGGACATATCGGACCGTTCTGGAGGTGATCGGCGCCGATCGGGCGGCGGGCCCATCGTGGCTCTGCGGCCCTCGTGAGTGGCAAGTCGGGTTCTATTCGGGATCGCCATCACGCTGTTCGGCGTGCTCTAGTACGCACAGTTCCGTACCGCATCTCCGTACTGGCACGGACGCGGCCGAGGGGCCTGGGCGGCGATCGTCACAGGCATGACGAAACAGCTTGTGGTGACGGAGCGGCGCCGGCTCACGGCGATCCGGGCGGCTCGGTTGTTCGACGGTGTGGGTTCGGCTCTGGTGGCCGACCCGCTGGTGGTGCTCGACGGTGCCACGATCCTGGGTGTGGAGTCCGGCGGAGTCGCGCCGGACGGCGCCGACGTCGTGGACCTGGCGGGTGCGACGTTGCTGCCCGGGCTGGTCGACACGCATGTCCACCTGGCATTCGACGCCAGCCCCGACCCCGTGGGGAGGCTGGCCGCGCGGAACGACGACGCGGCGCTGGCCGCGATGGCCGAAGCCGGGCGCGCGTCGCTGCGCGCCGGTGTGACGACGGTGCGGGATCTCGGCGACCGGAACTACCTGTCGCTGCTGCTGAGGGACCGGGCGGATCAGCCGACGGTGGTCGCCGCCGGGCCGCCGATCACCAGCCCCGGCGGGCACTGTCACTTCCTCGGCGGGGCCGCCGAGGCGAGCGAGGCCGGGGTGCGGGCGGCGGTGCGCGAGCACGTCGAGCGCGGGGTCGACGTCATCAAGATCATGGCCAGCGGCGGGACGATGACGCCGGGTACGCGTCAGGAGTGCGCCCAGTTCGACCGGGACGTGCTGCGCGCGGCGGTCGACGAGGCGCATCGGCACGGGCTGATGGTGACCGCGCACGCGCACGGCACGCCGGCCATCGCCGACGCGCTCGCCGCGCGGGTGGACGGCATGGAGCACGTGACGTTCTGGTCCGCCGCGGGCATCGACCGTTCCGAGGAACTGCTGCGCGCGATCGTCGAGCAGGGGGTCGCTGTCGGTGCGACGGTCGGGATGGTGCCGGTCGAGGGTGTCGCGCCGCCGGCGGAGATCGCGTCGCGGATGCCGGGGATCATCGAGAACCACCGCCGCCTGTACCAGCTGGGTGCGCGGTTCGTCGCGGGCACTGACGCCGGGATCGCGCCGGTGAAGCCGCACGGCGTGCTCCCGTGGGCGCCGCTGATGCTGCGCCAGGTCGGCCTGACCGCCGCGGAATCGCTGCGGGCGATCACTTCGGTGGCGGCGGGTGTGTGCGGGCTGGCGCATCGCAAGGGCCGGATCGCGCCGGGCTACGACGCCGATCTGCTGGCCGTCGACGGGGATCCGCTGGCCGATCCGAAGGCGATGCGCCGGGTGCGCGCGGTGTGCGCGCGAGGGGAGTGGGTGGCATGAAGCGTTTTCTGAAGGCGTTGGTCTGGGCGTTGGCCAGGTCCGCGTGGGCGCCGGCGCCGGTCTGGTACCCGTGGCCCGGCGGTCCGCCTCCACGCTGATCGGGCCGCGAGCCCGTATCGTTGCGGTCTCATGGAGCTCGGGGAGGGCTTTGTCGGCCGCGCCGGTGAGGTGGACCTGCTGCGTGCGCGGCTCGACCAGACGCGGACCGGGCACGGCAGGCTCGTGCTCGTCACCGGGGAGCCGGGGATCGGCAAGACGAGCTTGGTCCAGCGACTCGCCGCGGACGCCGGGATGCCGGTCGGGTGGGGGCGCGCGAGCGACGACCTGGGCAGCCCGCCGTACTGGATCTTCCGGCAGCTGGCCCGTTCGCTCGGCCGCCCGTTTCCCATGGGCGGCACGGACGGCTCGGCGGAGGCTCGGTTCGCCGCGTTCGAGGCCTTCGCCGAGGATTTGCGCGAGGCGGCCACGCCGCACGGCCTGCTGGTGGTGCTGGACGACCTGCAGTGGGCCGACGCGGCGTCGCTCGCCTTGCTCGTACACCTGGCCCGTGACCTCGCGCGGGCGCCGCTGATGATCGTGGTGACCTACCGCGACACCGAGACGACCGGCCGGGACGCCCTCACCACGGCGCTGGCCGCGCTGGCCCGCGAGCCGGTCCTCACCCGGATCCGGCTGGTCGGTTTGAGCGAGGCCGAGGTCGCCGAGCAGCTCGCGCACGTCCGGGGCGAGGTGCCGGCGGACGTCGCGGCGCTGGTCAGCCGCCGTTCGGGCGGCAACCCGTTCTTCGTGACCGAGCTGGCCCGGCTCGTCGGCATCGCCGGCGACGCCTTGCCGGACGGCGTCGTCGACACCGTCCGCGCGAGGCTGGCCCGGTTGAGCGAGCCGTGCCGCGAGCTCGTCGCCGACCGCGGCGGTGCTCGGTGGTGAGCTCGATCCGGCTGCGCTGTCCGAAGTCCTCGGCACGTCGATCGCCGACGTACTGACTGCGCTCGACGAGGCGGCGGACGCCGGGATCGTGGCCGCCGGGCGGTTCGGGCACGACCTGATCCGCGAGGCCGCGCGGCTGAGCCTGCCGACCGCGGCCCGGCTCACCGCGCACGCCCGGATGGCCGCCTGGCTCGAGCAGCGGGACGCGGCGCGGACGTCGGAAATCGCCTACCACTGGCTGGAATCGCTGCCCGTCGGCGATCCGGCGCTGGCCGCGGTCTGGGCCGAGCGAGCCGCCGATCAGGCGTTGTCCCAGCTCGCTTGGGAACGTGCGGTGGAGCTTTACCGGCGGGCGCTCGAGGTGAGGCCCGCGGCCGCGGCCGACCGTGCGCGGCTGCGGACCCAGGAGGGGCTCGCGCATCTGCGCGGCGGCGACGTCCGGCAGGGCTCCGAAGTGCTCGCGGTGGCCGCCGACGCGGCCCGGGAGGCCGGCGACCCGGTCGCGCTGGGCAAGACGGCGCTGGCGATCGAGGGCCTGTCCGATCCGTGGGGCACGTTCAGTGGCGCGAAGGTCGCCCGCGAGGTGCTCGAGGCGATGCCGCCCGGGGACGATCCGCTGCGGGCGCGGCTGCTCGCGTTGCACGCCGGGGAAGCGGGCTTTTTCGGGAGCGACGAGGCCGAAACGGCGTCCGCCGAGGCATTGGCGATCGCGGAACGGCTCGGCGATCCGGCCGTGCTGCATTCGGCGTTGCGGGCGCGCCAGATGGTCCGGTCCTCGCCCGACGGCGTGCACGAGCGGCTCGGCCTGGCGAAGCGCATGCTCACGCTCGGCGAGGACGGCGACGATCCCGACGCGATGCTGTGGGGCCGGTTGTGGCGGTTCGACGCGTTGCTCATGCTCGGCCGGATCGATGCGGCCGAAGGGGAGCTGGTGCTGATCCGGGGCCTTGCCGAACGGCTCCGCCGTCCGCTGGCGCGCTGGCATTTCCTGCGCAGTGCCGGTGCGCTCGCTTTCGCGCGAGGCCGGTTCGCCGAAGCCACCGATGTGACCAGGCAGAGCATCGAGCTCGTCGCGGGCCGGGCGCACGTCGCGCTGCGGGGCGTGCCGAACAGCGTGCTGTCCGCCATCGCGGGGATCACCGGGCAGGCGGACCTCGTGACCCCGGCGATGGCCGCGCTCTACGCCGACGCGCCGCGGTTCGTCCTGCACTTTCACGCCGTCTACCTGCTGCTCACCGGGGAGCGCGAACGCGCCCGCGAGCTCTTCGCCGCGGTGCCCGACCCGGACCCCGTGCCGGTGCCGGCGATCCTGCCTTCGGCCGCGTTCGCCATCGAACTCGGCGCCGCATTCGACGCGCCGGACCTCGTCGCGAAGGCCGCGGCGATCCTGCGCCCGCACGCAGAGCTGTTCGTCACCGGTGGTGCGGGCACGATCATCGTCATGGGTTCGGTCCGCCGGTACCTCGGCCTCGCCGCCGCGTCCGCCGGACAGCTCGACGACGCGGTCCGCGAACTCCGGCTCGCCATCGAGGCCAACGACGACGCCGGCACTCCGCCGTACGCCGCGCTGGCCCGCTTCGAACTGGCGAAAGTTCTTACGCGGCGCCGTCGTCCCGGAGACGTCGAGGAAGCGCACGCGCTGGCCGCGTTGGCGTCGGCCGCGGCCGAGCGGCTCGGGATGGTTCCGTTGCGGCGCAACGCCGATGCGCTGCGCGGCGACTCGCCCGGGTCGCTGACCCGCCGCGAGCGGGAGGTCGCCGCGCATCTGGCCGACGGCCTGACGAACAAGCAGATCGCGGCGCTGCTGCATATTTCGGAGCGGACCGCGGAAAGCCACGTCCAGCACATCCTCACCAAGCTCGGCTTCACGAACCGGGCGCAGGTCGCGGCCTGGGCTAGTGCGAGTCGGTGACGCGTTCCCGGAGCCCGGCCGCGAGACCCGCGATCGTCAGCAGGTCGACGAGCCCGCCGCCGTACCGGACCAGCCGCGGGCGTCGCGCGCCGCTCAGCCGGAACCGGAGATGCACCCGGGTCGCGCCTTCGATGTCGGTCAGGTGAATCGCCCAGCTGATCTCGAGCCGGCCGCGGGTGGATCGGTGGACGAGCGTGCGGGGCGGGTCGTGGGTGACGATCTCGAACGTCGCGTCGCGGCCGCCCCAGTCGTCGATGACGTCGCCGGGGCGGAGGTGCTGCAGCGCCGGGTCGAGGTGGCGGAGGGCGCGGCGGCGCCGGGGGATGAGCGCTTCGACCCACGTGGGGAAGTACCAGCCCGCGCGGTTCTTGCCGAGCTGGGCGAACCACGGCCAGACGCGTTCGGGCGGGGCGGCCAGCGTGAATCCACGGTCCATGACGACGTCGGGATGGGGGACGAGGTCGTCGCCCGGCGCCGCGGCGGAAATCTCCGCCGGAAGGGGTGCGACTCCGAGGCTGAACACGGCTGACCTCCGCGTTTCCGTATCGACTGAAACGGTATCACCCGAGGTCGGCGACGGTAGGGTGCGCGCATGAGCCGTAAGTCGCGTGCCATCGACCGCCCCGGTGACGTGTCCCCGTTCGCGCTTGGACTGCTGCTTCGCCGGGCGCACGCTCGGGCGGCCGCCGCGATGGCCGCCGCGATGCGCCCGCATGGGTTGGAGCTGCGGCACTTCGCCGTGTTGATCATCCTGGCCGACCGCGGGCCGACGACGCAGCGGGACCTGGTCGCGGAGACCGGTTCGGACAAGGCAGGGATCGTGCGGGTCGTCGACGATCTGGAGGCGAAGGGGTTCGCGGTCCGCAAGCTGGTGCCGGGAGACCGGCGGGTGCGTGCGGTCGAGATCACCGAGCAGGGACTGAAGGCCTTTGACGCCGCGCACGACGACGCGGTCGGTCCGGCCGAGGAGCTGGTCTCGCACCTGCGTGCTGGGGAGCCTGCGAAGCTGATGGATCTGCTGACCCGGTTCGCGTATCCGCCGGCGGAGTGAATGCTTCACCCGAAACCGTATCGAATGATACTGTTGTTCACGCTACGAACTGGCGTGGAAGGGGAAGCATGGACGGCGGGGGAATTGACGCGATCGGCCGTACCGCGTTCGAAACGGCGCTGCTGCGCGCGGTGGAGCACCGCCGCCCGGACCGGTTGTTCGCCGATCCGTACGCGCGCACGTTCCTCGACGCGGCGGGAATCGGCGACGAGGTGCCCGCGCGCAGGCGTGACTTCGCGGCCGTGATGGGGCCGCAGGTCGCGGTGCGCACCCGGTTCCTCGACGACGCACTGCTCGCCGCGACCTCGGGCGGCTGCCGCCAGGTCGTGCTGGTCGCGTCCGGAATGGACGGTCGCCCGTGGCGCCTGGACTGGCCGGCGGGCACCGAGGTGTTCGAGCTCGACCAGGAACCGGTGCTGCGGTTCAAACACGCGGTCGCCCCGGCGTCGTCCTCGGTCCGCCCCGTCGCCGTCGACCTGCGCGACGACTGGGCCACGGCGCTGCGCGACGCCGGGTTCGACACCGGCCGGCCGACGGCGTGGTTGACGGAAGGACTGCTGTACGCGTGGGACGAAGCGGGCGCGGACCGATTGCTGGCCACGATCAGCGAGCTCAGCGCGCCGGGCAGCGTGCTCGCGTTCGACCATCTGGAAAGCAGCGATGCCCTGCGTGCGGCGATCGACGCCGTCGACCCGCACCTGACCTCGCTGTGGCAGCCGGGACCGGCCGATCCGGCCCGCTGGCTGACCAAGTACGGCTGGAAACCCGACGTGAGCGACCTCAGCGACGTTGCCACCGCTCACGGACGGAAGGTGCACCCGGCCTACGACCGCGCCGCGGGTGGCAGTGCGCGTGCTTGGCTCGGCCGCGCTTTCCTAGCATCGCCGACCGGCTGATCCGCTCAGCACTCCTAAGCGGACAGTAGGGAAGCTGCGGGCTGGGCGGAGGTCGGGTCTCGTGAGTGGTAAGTGTCGTTAGAACGACACTTACCACTCACGAGGGCCGGGGGATCGAGGAGACCGCGCTGGAGGAGCTCCAGGTTTACGATCGTGATCATGCGATTCGCCATCAAGACCTCTCCCCAGAACACCGTCTGGGCCGACATGCTCGCCGTCTGGCAGGCCGCCGACGAGATCGAGCTGTTCGAATCCGGCTGGACCTTCGACCACTTCTATCCCATTTTCTCCGATTCGACCGGACCCTGCCTGGAAGGGTGGGTCACCCTCACCGCCCTCGCGCAGGCCACGAGGCGGCTCCGGCTGGGCACGCTGGTCAGCGGGATCCACTACCGGCACCCGGCGCTGCTCGCCAACATGGCCGCGACGCTCGACATCGTCTCCGGTGGACGGCTGGAGATCGGTATCGGCGCAGGCTGGAACGAGGAGGAGTCCGGCGCCTACGGCATGGAGCTCGGCTCGGTCAAGGAGCGCAGCGACCGGTTCGAGGAAGGCTGCGAGGTCCTCGTCGGGCTGCTCACCCAGGAGACCACCAGCTTCCAGGGTGAGCACTACCAGCTGACCGACGCCCGCTGCGAACCGAAGGGTGTGCAGAAGCCGCACCCGCCGATCTGCATCGGCGGCAGCGGCGAGAAGCGCACCTTGCGCACCGCCGCGAAGTTCGCCCAGCACTGGAACTTCGTCGGCGGCACGCCGGAGGAGTTCGCCCACAAGCGGGACGTGCTGCACCGCCACTGCGCGGACATCGGCCGCGACCCGAGCGCGATCACGCTGTCCTCGCACGTGCGCCTCGACCCGGACGGCGACTACGCCAAGGTCGCCGCCGACGCGGCCGCTCTCGGCGAAGTAGGCCTCGATCTGGCGATCGTCTACCTGCCGCCGCCGCACACCCCGGCTGTGCTGGAGCCGCTGGCGAAGGCGCTCGAACCGCTGCGCTGAGCCTCAGACGGTGGGGCTCTCCTCGGCGGGACGGCGGGGCGGGCGCCGGTTCAGCCCGGGGTGCACGCCGGGCGGCAGGTCGGCGTGGTCGGCCACGCGGCGCAGCAGATCGGCGAGCTGGGCGCGCTCGGCGTCGTCGAGGGGAGCCAGCGTGGCCGCCTCCAGGCGGCTCGCCACGGCGCCGGCTTCGCGCAGCGTCGTCAGGCCCCGGTCGGTGAGGTGCACGGCGTGGGCGCGCCGGTCCTCCGGGTGCGGCGCGCGGCGCACCAACCCGGCCGCCTCCAGATCGTCGACCAGCCCGACCATCGCGTTCCGGTGGATCCGCAGCAGGTCGGCGAGCTGCTGCTGGCTGCGGCCGTCGGCCTCCTTCAGGTGCGACAGGACACCGAAGTGCGCCGGACGCAGACCCAGCGGGGACAGGCCGTCGGCGAACCGGTCGGCGATGTGGTGTCCGAGCTGGGACAGGAGGAACGCGCTGTAGCCGTCGAACTTCATCGGCCCAGCATAGCCAACGCCCGTGATTGTCATTTCAAGTGACAATCACTCCTAGGGCATTTATGGTGGGTGTCATGACGAACCCTGTGGGACACACCTTGGCCGGCGTCGACACGCCGGTGACCCTGATCAACGCGTTCTCCGTGCCGATGACGCAGGAAGAGCGATTCCTGAGCCGCTGGAAGGACAACGCCAACCTGATGATCGGCGCACCGGGCTTCCTCCGCGCGCGAATGTTCCGCGCGCTGAGCGACCGCGCCGAGCTGACCTACGTCAACGTCGCCGAGTGGTCGGCCGGCACCGCCCTGGACGAGGCCCGGCGCAACCCAGAGTGGCAGGCCTCGATCAAGCGGGTGCTCGACGACCCCGAGCTGGACGTCGTCGCCCGGCCGATGGTCTACGAGGCGGCCATCGACGCCGCACCGGGTGATCACCTGAGCTGAACCGCCCGGCTCCGCGGCAAACCGATTGCCGGGGAGACGGCGCGCCGGTCACCATGACGGCGATGAGAAACAGATTGAGGGCGATCGCCGAGGAAACCGTCGCGATCACCGGCCGCGGCTGGTACGAAACCCCGGCGGGCCGGGTGGACATCGGCTCGGTGTCCGGCACCCGGCTCTACCTGCCCGAGGACACCCTGACACTTCCCGCGCAGAAGGCCGAGAACCCGCGCGTCGAGGTCACCAACGAATCCACGCTCGCCGCTGCGCGCCGGCTCGCCGCTGCGCGCCGGCTCGGCGGCGACGTCGCATGCCTCGTGTTCGCGTCGGCGCGCAACCCCGGCGGCGGGTTCCTCAACGGCGCCCAAGCGCAGGAGGAGAGCATCGCGCGCAGCTCGGCGCTCTATCGGAGCCTCAACGCTGCCAAGGAGTTCTACACCCACCATCGCACGCACGAGGATCTCACCTACAGCGACCGGGTGATCCACTC
Organism: uncultured Actinomycetota bacterium; assembly: GCA_963762765.1. Classification (GTDB taxonomy): domain Bacteria; phylum Actinomycetota; class Actinomycetes; order Mycobacteriales; family Pseudonocardiaceae; genus Amycolatopsis. Next base: position 12,438 of record CAVXMR010000039.1, on the reverse strand, counting down.
GCCCGACGTCCCGGTGTTTCGCGACGACGCCGGCGCGCTCCTGGCCGAGCCGTATCGAGTCTCGTTCCTCACGGCCGCGGCGCCCAACCGCACCGCCGTCGTCGGCAACCAGCCCGACCGCGCGGCGAGCATCCCGGCCATCCTCGCGCGGCGCGCCGAACGCGTGCTGCAGATCGCCGCCGCGCACGGACATCAGCGGCTCGTCCTCGGCGCGTGGGGCTGCGGCGTGTTCGGCAACGATCCCGAGCTGGTCGCGACGACCTTCCAGGAAGCCTTGCAGCGCAACAGATTCTTCAGCCACATCGTGTTCGCGGTGCTCGACAACCGCCCCGGAACACCCACCTTCACCGGCTTCGCCGACGTTATCGGCTGAGCGCCGGCCCGATCCAGCGCCGGACGAGCGCGCGCAGTTCCCCGTCGCTCAGCGGCGGCGTCGACGGGTACTGCAGGAACGAGATGAACAGCCGCATCAGGATTTCGGCGAGCCCCTGGAGGTCCTCGTCGGTGGTGACGCCGACGGCGGCCCAGTCGACCGGCAGGTTGCGGAGGATCTGCGCACCCATGGCGAAGGACAGGGGAGAGGTGACCCCGGCGGTGAAGAACTCGCCCTCGCCCGCCTGCAGGAGCAGGCCGAGGTAGGGCTCGCCGGGCACGGTCCGGACGGCGAACACCACCGACTCCACCGCGGCTTCGGTGGCGCTGCTGAACGTGGCCAGGTGCCGTTCCATCCGCTCGGCGAACTCCTCCACGCCCGCCAGGGCGACCGCGCGCAGGATGTCGGCCAGGCTCGGGAAATAGCGGTAGACGGTCTGCCGCGTCACGCCGGCCTCGGCGGCGACGTCGGAGAAGCTGGTCTTGGCGAGTCCGGCGCGGTCGATGCAGGCCGTCGCCGCCTCGACGATCCGGCGGCGCGCCTCCTCTTCGGTGCCGGGCGGGTTGCCCCGCCAGCCGTGATGCCCCATGCGCGCCATCTTCCCTGATCGGGACGGTTCAGACAGCGGCAGGTGCCGTCCGGCGCACGCGATACAGCGCGGCCAGCAACAGCCCAGACCCGACGAAGCAGGCGAGCGCGTAGAGGCCGCTCCCGATCGGAGTGCCTTCGCCGGTGATGCCGTCGTGCGCGGCGAAGTACGCGGGGAGGGCGCTGATCCAGCACACGGCCATCCCACCGAGGTAGATGGCGGGGTAGAACCGGGCGAACGCGGACAGCGGCTCGACCGGCCCGCGATCCGGAGACCGCAGGTGCGACACGACGATCCACGCGCCGGCCAGCCAGACCAGCCCCAGCTCGACGCCGAGGATCCACGCCTGCGCCCGGGTGTTCCCGTCGAAGATGCTCGACGGGATCCCGGCGATCGCCATGGTCGGCGGGGTGAGGACGCCGGCCAGCAGGACACGCGGCCACACCCGGCGTGTCCCGTCGGCCAGCCGCACGACCAGGTACGTCATGGCTCCCATCGAGACGGAGGCGAACAGCAGCATGCTGGTCATCGGCACCGCCGCCAGCGCGGGATGGTTGACGATGTGGTTGCCCGGGTTCCACGCCCACCACTTCAGCTGCGGGCCGAGCTGATCGAAGACCTCGTAGAACACCTGGCACGCGAAGGCGACGGCCACCGAACCGGCGAGCACGCCCCGGCTCCGGAAGATCCCGGCCGAGCGCACCAGCTCATAGGCGAGCTGGCTGATCATCGGGTAGAACGCCACGATGTAGAGCGGCAGCCGGTCTCCCATCAACTGCACGGTGAACAGGTTGTGCGCGAAGATGAAGCCGTACACCTTGTCCAGCCCGAACCACTCCGGGAAGTACAGCGGGGGCTCGGTCACCAGCAGGTAGACCAGCGAGGTCCACCACAGCGCCAGGTTGACCGGATCGCCCGCGCGGTACCGCCGGATCGCGTGCACCAGCGCGAAAACAGCGCCGCCGATCACCAGCAGCTCGAGCAGCGGCATCGTCGGATGGGCGAGCTCCCAGGGGAAGCGGACCGAAATCACCGGCGAGACGTCGTGGCAGTCGAAGCCGAGATCGCGGGTGACGGCCTCGGCCTCCGGCCCGCACCCGGCGGTCACCGGGCGGCCGCTGTGGCAGGGGAGTAGTCCGTGGCGGGCGGCTCGGCCCGCGGATCGAACCCGAACGGAATCCGGTGCCGCCGCAGCGCGGTCCGGACCCGGTAGCGCACGAGCCCCGCGAGCACCCGCGGGTTGCGCAGCATCCGGCCCAGCGACTCGTCGAGGTTGAACACCTTGGCGAAATGCTCGTCGACCACCTCGTACTCGCGGGCGGCGCCGACGATGAAGCTGAACGCCGGACCGGACACGGCCGCAAGGATGCGGCGCCGCCACTCAGGCAGCTGCTCGGTACCCGCCGAGCAGGCGTAACCCTTGTCCCTTGCCATCGCCAATGACCAGGGCACTTGGAGGACTTTGCGTTGCGCGGCAAGGAATCGAGCGAAGAACCCGGCGTCGAGACGGCGGGTGCGGGCGAGGTGCTCGCGCAGCAGCAGCGCCGAACCCGCCGCGGAACTGATGCCCTGCGCGTAGAACGGATTGAACGCGCAGATCGAGTCACCGATGAACACCAGACCCCGCGGCGGCGTCGCCCACCGGTCGTAGCGACGCCACTTGTTGCCCGTCGACCGGGTCAGATGCACTTCCGAAGTCGGGGTGCTCCGGTCCATCGCGGCCGCGAACAACGGCGTCCGCACCCGGCGCGCCGACTCGACGAACGTGTCGGTGGTGCGCGGCATGTCCAGGCCCCACGAGCCCATGCAGGCGATCACGCGGTTGCGCTCGATCGGGAAGAAGTTGACCAGGAACTCGTGCTCGGCCGGGTGCTCGCCCTTGTCCGGAGTCGGCATGATCACCAGGTGCTGCCACCACCAGGACGCGGGACGATCCGCCGGCAGGTCGTACCAGCGCGAGGTGTAGGTGACCTTGGGATCGAGGGTCCGCACCTCGGGCTCGGGCCACCCGGCCGCCACCAGCCAGCTGCCGACCGAGGAGCCGCGGCCCATGGCGTCCACCACGAAGTCGGCTTCGACGTGCTCACCGCTGAAGTCGACGCCGGTCACCTGCCCGTCGTGGGTGCTCAGGCCGCTCACGGTGACGCCTTCGCGGATGACGACGTTGGCCAGGCTTCGCACCTTGTCGCGCAGGACGCGCTCGATGAGGATTCGCGAGCCGTAGATCATCGTCATGGTGCCGCGCTTGCGGGCCGACCAGCCCTCGCCGTCGAGGTAGGCGGCGTCCATGGAGGGCATCAGGTGCAGCCCGCCCGCGGCGATGAGCTCGTCCTCGAACCCGGGAAACAGCGTCCCGATCGCGCGGCGGCCCGAGTTCAGCAGGAAGTGCGGGTGCTTGCTCTGCGGCACGCCACGCCGGTGCTCGGCCTCGGCCGGCAGCTCATCGCGTTCCAGCACCAGCACGTGGTCGAAGTACGGGGCGAGCGCGCCCGCAGCGCACAAGCCGGCGGCGCTGCCACCCAGGACGACGGCGGTCTTGCCGAGCTCCATGCCGACCAGCTCCCCACGTCATTCATACAAAGTGCCCTCGAATGTATGAATGAGGAGACGTGCGTGTCAAGGCGCCGATCGGCGGCCTGCCGGTAGCATGATCTTCATCGGAGTTGGCTGAACTGGGGAGTTCTCATGCCGTTGACCGTTCCCGACGAGCGCCGCGAAGCCCATGTCCGCGCCGCGCGCCGGTTCTACGACCTGCTCAGCGCCAAGGACATCGACACGTGGATCGACCTGTGGCACGAGCAAGGGCGCATCCTCATTCCCTACCCGCCGGAGGGGTTCGACGCCACCATCGACGGGAAAGACCGGATTCTCACGGCGTTCAAAGGCATGTTCGGCAACTACGAGACCTTCCAGTCGACGGTGACCGCGGTCTACCCCGCCGCGGACTCCGACGCCGTGTGCGTGGAGTACACCAACCGCGCGGTGCTGACCGGCGGGGTCGAGTACACCAACACCAACATCGCCGTGTTCAAGTTCCAGGACGGGCTGATCATCGCCTACCACGACTACTTCGACCCGCGCCGCTTCCAGACCGTCGTCGACGCCCTCGCCGACAGGTAACCGTCCACAGTGCACAGTGCGCCCCGTTAGGCCGGTTGGCTCATGCTCCAAGCCGCAATCGGAGGCGCGCTGACCTTGTCGCCCTTGCGATAGCCGCCGAAGATCAGCCCCAGCACCAGGATGGCGAGGATGATCAGCAGGACCCACAGCCATATGGACTTACGCACGACGCTTCCCATCGTCGGAGATCTGACCACGTAAGCGAGCACCGTACAGGCGGCACCGCTTAACCGGACAGCGCCGTGGGTAGTCTTTCCGGCATGAGCACATGGGGCAAGCGGCTCGTCGCGATCGCCGGTGCGGTGGTCGTCCTGGCCGTCGCGGTACTCGTGGCATCGGCAGTGCACCTGTTACCCCAACTGCGCAACCCGTTCGCCCAAACGACCCAGGAGCGCTCCGGTCCGGTGCTGCTCCAGTCGATCGTGGAGCTGTCCCGCTACGAGGCGGCCAGCGGCTCGTTCCAGGTGATCGTCGACATCTCGACCAGCTCGATCCTGCCCAGCTTCCTCGTGGGCAGCGACACGATGTTCGTCGGCGTCGGCACGGACAACGCCTTCGTGGAGTTCTCGCACCTCAAGGGCAACGCGGTCCAGGTCTCCGACGACCGCCTGTCCGCCACGATCACCCTGGCGCACGCCCAGCTGGAGCCGGCGACACTGGACGTCAAGGAATCCTATGTGTACGCGCAGCAGCAGGGCTTGTTCACCCGTATCAACGAGTTCCTCACCGGCAACCCGAACTCGCAGCAGGCGCTCTACCAGCTCGCCCAGAAACAGATCCAGGCCGCGGCCGCGAAGAGCCAGCTGATCGCCGACGCGGAGCGGAACACCAGGACGATGCTGGTCGGCCTGCTGCAGTCCCTCGGCTTCAAGAACGTCACCGTGAACTACGCCGAGAACGCCGCCGGCTGACACCGGCGGGCCGTTCTTGGCAGACTGCGATCATGCGGATCAAACACCAGGTCGTCACCTTCGACGCCGCCGACCTCACGACCGAGAGCCGTTTCTGGGCGGGCGTGCTCGGCGGGGAGGTGGACGACGACGGCGACTGGCACATGGTCCTGGTGGACGGGGCACCGCGGATCGGCGTCCAGCTCGCGCCTGATCACGTGCCGCCCCAGTGGCCGGACGGCCCGATCAACCAGCAGATCCACCTCGACCTGTGGGTCGAGGACTTCGCCGAAGCGCACGAGCAGGTGATGGCGCTGGGCGCGTCGATCCTGCAAGCGGCCAACGGACACACGGCGGGCGACGACTTCCAGGTCTACGCCGACCCGGCGGGCCACCCGTTCTGCCTGGCCTGGCTGGTGGCCGAGCAGCGCAGGCCGGGCCTCGTGAGTGGTAAGTGTCGTTAGAACGACACTTACCACTCACGAGAACCCGGCCCGCACCTGCCCCGCACGCTCAGCGCCTCCCGCGTGCCTCCCGGTGGGTCACTTGTTCATGGCCACCCGCAGGATCCGGTTGCTGAGCTGGCCCGGGGTGTTGTTCTTGTCCCCGTTGGTGGTCGTCAGCCAGAGGCTGCCATCCGGCGCCAGCGCGACCGTGCGCAGCCGCCCGTAGGTGCCGCTGAAGAATCCCTGCTGCGACGGCAGCGAGCTGCCCGAGATCGGCATCCGCACCAGCTGCAGCCCGGTCAGCTCCGCCATGAACAGCACGTCACCGGTGATCGCCAGCGCGCTCGGCGAGTTCGAGCCGGTCGGGCCGAACGTGCGCTTCGGCGCGATGAACCCCGGGGTGCCGCACGAGCCGTCGTGGTTCGCCGTGCCCTCGCAGACCGGCCAGCCGAAGTTGCCGCCCTTGACGATCAGGTTGACCTCGTCCATCGTCGAGTCGCCCAGCTCGGCCTCCCACAGCCGGCCCTGGGAGTCCCAGGCGATGCCCTGGACGTTGCGGTGCCCGTAGCTCCAGACGTACTTGCCCGCGAACGGGTTGTCCGAGGGCACCGAGCCGTCCGGGTTCAGCCGGAGCACCTTTCCGTTGAGGGAGTTGAGATCCTGGGCGTTGGCGCCGTTCTGAGCGTCGCCCGTGGTGACGTAGAGCTTGCCGTCGGGGCCGAACGCGAGCCGCCCGCCGTTGTGATAGCGGTTGCGCGCGATGCCGGTCAGCAGGATCTGCTCCCCGCTCAGCGCCCCGTTGACGTACTGGAAGCGGACGATCCGGTTGTCGCTGGGGGAGGTGTGCATGACGTAAAGCCAGTGGTCGCTGGCGAAGTTCGCCGAGACCGCGAGGCCCATCAGGCCGCCTTCACCGCCGGTGCCCGCGGCGTTGGGCACGCTGCCCACGGTCGTCTTCTGCCCGGCCGGGGTCACCCGGATGATCTGGAAGGTGTCGCGTTCGGAGATCAGCGCCGAACCGTCGGGCAGGAACGCCAGCCCCCACGGGATGTCGGAGTCGGTGGCGATCTGCGTGACCTGCCCGGGGTTGGTGCCCCCGCCGCCGGTTCCGGTGGACGTCGTCGCCGTCACCGCGTTGCTCGGGCCGGACGCGTTGCCCGCGACGTCACGGGCCTTGACGGTGAACGTGTAGCTGGTGGACGGCGCCAGCCCGTCGATGGTGCCGGCGGTGGTGCTGAACGTCCCTGCCCTGGTCTGTCCATTGTAGACGTCGTAACCCGCGATGCCCGTGCCTGAGTCGGTGGATTCGTTCCACGCCAGCGCGACGGTGTTGGCGGTCGTGCCGGTGACGCGGAGGTTGCCCGGCACGGTGGGCGGGGTGGTGTCGGTCGACGGCGCCGTCTTCACCGGCAGCTCGGCGGACGGCGGCGATACGTTGCCGTTGACGTCCTTGGCGAAAACCGTGAAGAAGTACTGGGTGTTCGGGGTCAGCCCGGTCGCGGTGTAGCTCAGCGTGCCGGGCGCCACCGTGCCGATCTGGGAGCCGTGCTGGTAGACGTCGTACTCCTTGAGCGCGCCGCCGGTACCCGGCGTGGACGCGTTCCAGGCGAGCGAAATGCTGGTGTCCGACGTGGCCGTGCTGCGCAGGTTCGCCGGTGCCGTGGGGGAGGCCGCGGAGGTGAGCGAGCCGAACACCTGGAACTCGAAAAGCGAGTAGCCCCACTGTGTTCCGCGCTGGGTGCCGGACATCCGGACGTACCGCCCGGATGCCGCCAGCGCCGAGAGCGTCTCGGTGCCGCCCGCACCCGTCGTCGTGGTGTACACGCTGTTCCAGGTGACATTGTCCGAGGACACCTGGATCTGGTACGCCCTGGCGTAGGCCGCCTCCCAGACCAGTTTCACCTGGTTCACCTGGGCGGTCGCGCCGAGGTCGACGGTGATCGACTCCGGGTCGTGCCCGAGCTGGCTGGCCCAGCGGGTGCCGGTGTTCCCGTCCACCGCGTTGGACGCGGGGAACGTGCTGTTCTCCAGCGACGTCGCTGTCGCCGGTTTGCCTTGGGACAGCAGGGAATCGGCTTGCGGAGCCGACGACGCGGCTGGCGCGAGCCCGACCACCAGCGCCGCGGTGACCGCGAGGGCCAGCCGGAGCTTTCTCACCTGTGGCACGGTTCCTCCATTCATGGTGGTAGCCGTGGCGGCGGCGACTTTCTTCGGGGGCTTACTGGCCGCAGAGCGGGGCGAGCTGGCTGCCGGCGAGCAGGAAGGCGCCGACGCCGTAGTTCGCGGTGGACCCGGCGGCGACCTTGGCCGGTGCGGCGCCGACCTGCTGGACGTAGCCGAGGAAGCCGTCGGCACGCACCGAAGTGGTGGTCATGGCCTGCCAGGCCCGGGTCACCACGGGAGCGTAGGTGGCGGCGTCGAGCACGCCGTGGTTGATGCCCCACGCCAGCGCGTAGGTGAACAGGGCGGTGCCGCTGGTTTCCGGCCCCGGGAACTGCGAGGCGTCGCGAAGGTTGACGTACCAGAAGCCCGACGGCTGTTGCGCCGCCTTGAGCGCGGCCGCCATCTGGCGCAGCACCTGGACGTATTCGGCGCGATGGGCGTCGGTGGCGGGCAGGACGTCGAGCGTGCGGGCCAGTGCCGCGGCCGCCCAGCCGTTGCCACGCGACCAGTAGACGTTCTGGCCCACGTAGCCGTTGTCGCGCCACCACAGCCCGAGGGTGTTGTTCCACAGTCCGCGCGGCTGCTTCGTGTCGTGGAAGAGGGCGTACATCTTGGCCAGATACGCCGGGTTGTTCTCGACCTGGGCGAGCTTGGCGTACACCGGCATGGCCATGAACAGCGCGTCGACCCACCACCAGTCGTTGACCGCCGGGCGGTTCAGCACGATCCGCGCGCTCTGCCGGATCTGCGCGATATCGGCGGCGGGGTGGTTCGGGTCGTTTTGATACAGCTCGAGGTAGGTCTGCCCGGCGACCTGGTTGTCCGCGTTGGTGGTGGTGGGCCCGCCGTTGAGGGCGAACTGCTGACCTCGCGCCCACCGTGACGCGTAATCGAGGTAGCGCGGCTCATGCAGCGTCGTGGCGGCGGCCATGTCGCCGATGAAGTACGCGCCGACTGTCCAGTCCTTCGCGTTCGGGACGCCGTGGTGAGACTGCCAGTAATCGTTGACGAGCCGCATCGCCGCCGGGATGCCGACCGGGCAGGCGGCGGGCGGGGCAGCCGCGTTCGCCGCGGCGGCCCCGCCCGCCGCCATGGTGATGACCGCGCACAGTGCTGTGACGAACTTCGTGATCACAGGGGTTCCTCGCCTGGTCCGGTGACATCGACTTGTAGATGCTTCGAAATCGGACGTCATAGGCGGTGACGTCAGCGCTGCGAGGCAGTGCGGTGCGCAATGCTTCGTGGCTGATAGCGCTTTCAGGCGCTTCGGACTCAGGGTAGCGACACGGCTCGCCGCTGTAAACGAGGTTGCCGACCACCGGTCGGTGGTCACTGAGCGTGGAGTGAGGTGCGCCCGGATGACTGCGCACCGTCACCGTTCGCTGTGGCTAGGCGCGGTGGACCGTCTTCACCTCGAGCTGCTCACCCGGAATGCCGGTGCCCGCGCAGCCGGTGCCCGGCGCGGGCAGGAACTTGGCCGCGGTCTCCTGCGGCAGGTAGATCCGCAAGCCCGTGACGTCGGTCGGCCGGCACACCGCCGGATCGAAGTTCAGGGCGTTCACGAACCGGAGGTCGGCCGCGGCGGTCTGTCCCTTCTCGAGCTTGACCGCGGCGCCCTTGGTGCCCGTCCGGAAAGCCGCCTTGCCGACCTGGTGCCCGTCGTCACCGGCCACATAGGACACTCCGGGGAAACCCTGGATGGTGCACGGCCGGGCACTGACATTGGTGATCAGCAGCGGACGGAAGACCGAGCCCGCACCGGCGTCCCCCTGGCCGAGCGCGAGCTTGACGTCTCCGGCCTTGCACAGGCCGTCGGTGCGCTTCGTAGCCGCAACGACTTCAGGCTGACCGGAGCCGTTCGTGGTCACGGTGCTGGTCGGAGCGGGCGCGTCCGTACCGGTGGACGCCGGCGCCGGACCAGCGGCACCCGTCGTGGTCCCGCCCGTTCCGCAGGCGGCGAGCAGCAGGACACTCGCCGAAACGGCGGAAACAGAAAGAAAACGGGAAACGTGGCTGCGAGTCATTTCATTCGTCCTGTTCTCGGCGGTTATTCTTTGCGTCCTTGATTTCCTGATCCCGTTAACCGCCGGCCGGGCGCTTTTGGTCGATCACTGCTTAGGACGCCGGGGGAGCGCGGAGGTTGCGTCGCCGCCGCTGACAGCGGATTCAAGTTCGCATGCAGGATTGCTGCAAGCCCGCCGGGCACCATCGAGGGCGGCAAGGCAGCTCCGCCGGGCCGTCCGGCTTTGTCCAGGTTCGTCCAGGAATGGCCGCGCGCCCGGGCCGGATGTGGTGAACTGGGCAGGTCCCGAGGGGTGGGGCCCGCGCCGACGATCGGCGCGGTCGAGGGGAGACATCATCATGACGAGATTGGCCACCACGATTTTGGCCGCCATCGCGCTCGGGCTCGGGCTCGCGCCGGTGGCGTCCGCCGCTGATACGCCCTACCTGGAGGTGTATCCGACGGAAGTGGATCCGGGCGACCTGTTCGGGACGGGCATCTCGGGCGGGTGCGACAGCTACTCGGCCGTCACTTCGCCCGGTTTCGACGCGCCGGTGGACCTGGTCGCGGTCGGCGGCGACCGGAACAACCTGTGGGGCAACGGACATGCCGTCGCCACGCCGGGCACCTACACCGCGACAGCGACGTGTGACGGCGCGACGTTGACCACGCAGTTCACCGTGCTGCCCTACCGGGCTCCGTCCTGGTGGCTGGACCCGCTCGTGGTGCAGCCGGGTCAGCTGATCTCGGGCGGGTCGGACACGATCAGCGGCTGCCGGGGCGGACCGGTGGGCCCGGCGACCTCGCCCGGCTTCGCGACGCCGCTGGAGTTCACCGAGGGCGGGAACTTCGGGCGGTTCAGCGGCTCGACCCGGGTGACCACCAAACTGGGCAAGTACACGGCGACCTTGAAGTGCGCCGGGACCCCGATCCCCGGCACGCTCGAGTTCACGGTCATCGGCCGGATCCCCTACACGCCGAGGATCCCGCAAGGCGCGAACTGACGTGCCGTTAAAGGCCACCTTACGGGGGTCTGACGCCCGTAAGGTGGTCTTAATCGCATTGCGCGGCAGCGGTGGATCAGGTCGTGACGTCGAAGCGGTCCACCAGCATGTACTCGCCGCTGCGCTTGATCGCCCGGATGTTGTGGAAGCCCGGTGACAGGCCGCAGACGGTGAACACGGCCTGCTGTGCGCGCCGGGTCGCGCTGGTGGCGTCGACCGTGCGCTGGAACGCGCCGTCCAGGAGGATGTCGATCCGTCCTTCGTCGTTGTTGGTCTCGGTGAAGAGGGAGATGCCGGACCCCTGGAAGGAGAAGCTGACGAAGTTCCCGTCCGACTTCGTGAAGTGCACGTCGTCGCCGAAGTCGCCGAGCCCGCGGTCGCTGCTGACCCTCCACGAGCCGTTGTAGGTGATGTCACGCGTGTCGTCGTTGAACGCCGCCGTGTTCGCGGCCGGGCAACTGGGGGCCTTCGGCGGTGGCTGCGCGACACCCGACTGGGTCGCCGAGACCGACGTCGTGAGCGTGGGGGGCGGTGCGGCGGCCTGGGTCGGGGGACGGCTCGCACTCGACGTGGTCGGCTGCGCGGTGGCCGGGGCGAGCGGAACCGACGACAACGCCACCGGACGCGGCTCCGAACTGCGCGACACCGTCACGAGCAGCACGCCGCTGGCCAGCACCACGAGTCCCGCCACGCCCGCGGCCACCCAACGGATTCGCGCACCTGCTCGCTGTTGCGGATAAGCCGCTTCCTGAGCCTGGCGCTCGAGACGTACTCGATGCTCGTCCGGCTCGGAAACCGCTTCCCCCGGCTCCGCGGTTACCATCGTAAAATCGGTCGTTCGGGACCGCCCAGCTCTTCGCCGCCCGGCGCGCGCCATGCCGGTACCTCCATGTCCCCACGAAAATGCTCGAGCGCTCCGGCTCGTGTTGCGGAATCCTAGAAATCGAACCCCGGCTTTGTAAACCCGGCCAGCGAAATCTCTTCGTTATCATTCCGTGTCAACCGGTTCGCCGTTTCATCCGTAGTCAGGGCCGGTTCGGCTGGTCCGGGCGGATGTGGAAACGTTCCCCGGCATGACCGCCGTCCGGCTGGAGCCCACCCCGATCCATGTGCCCGACAAGGTCCTCGATGACCTGCGCGTCCGGCTGGCCTCGACCCGGCCGCCGCTGGACGAGGGGAACGAAGACTGGTCCTACGGCGTGCCGGCCGGCTATCTCGGTGAGCTGGTCGCCTACTGGCGGGACGACTACGACTGGCGCGAGGCCGAGGCCGCCATCAACGCCTACGAGCACTACCAGGTGAGCGTCGCCGGTGTCCCCGTGCACTTCATGCGCAAGCCGGGCCGCGGCCCTCGCCCGATCCCGGTGATCCTCACCCACGGCTGGCCGTGGACCTTCTGGCACTGGTCGAAGGTGATCGACCCGCTCGCCGACCCGGCCGCCTCCGGCGGTGATCCCGCCGACGCGTTCGACGTCATCGTGCCGTCCCTGCCCGGTTTCGGCTTCCCCGGGCCGCTCACCGGCTTCGCGGACGTCAACTTCTGGAAGGTCGCCGATCTCTGGCACCTCCTGATGACCGAGACCTTGGGCTACGAAAAGTACGCAGCCGCGGGCTGCGACATCGGCGGGATCGTCTCCAGCCAGCTCGGCCACAAATACGCCGGCGAGCTGTACGGCATCCACATCGGATCCGGCCTGCCGCTCGACTTCTTCACCGGCGACCGGGCCTGGGACTTCGCCCGCAACCGGCCGCTCAGCGACGACCAGCCCGCCGACGTCCGCGCCCGCGTCATCGAGCTGGACCACCGCTGGGCGTCCCACCTCACCGTGCACATGCTCGACGGCGCCACCC
>CAVXMR010000038.1:0-189560 GCA_963762765.1 uncultured Actinomycetota bacterium | reverse complement strand
CCCGCTGCCTGCGGTTCGGGCAGGCCATGGCGAACATCGGCGAAGGACCGGTCGACGTCCGGTTCTCCACGCCCGCCGGCCAACGGCCGCCCGAGGTCGCCGGCGCGCAGCGCATCCACCGCGCCGACGGGACGTTCACCGACATCCCCTCCGTGGGTGTCATGCACTTCCACCCGATCCACCAGCACTACCACTTCGAGGACTTCTCGGTGTCCCAGCTGTGGGCGGTGGACGCCACCGGGACGCCGACCACACCGGTGGCCACTGGCAAGAAGAACGGGTTCTGCATGGCCGACTCCGAGATCTTCTGGTGGGCCAAGAAGGGCAACGCCCCGCAGAGCTATCCCGCGCCACGCTGCCTCGCCCCCGAACCGGATTCCCCGGTCGGGACCGACGCGTTCAAGAGCGGCATCTCCCGTGGCTGGGCCGACGAGTACTGGTGGGCGCTGCCCGACCAGATGATCGAGGTCAGCTCCCTGACCGACGGCACCTACGCCTTGATGACGAAGGTCGATCCGGCGAACAAGCTGCGTGAGCTGAACGAAGGCAACAACTGCGTGCGGGTCCCGATCACCCTCACCGGGCTCGCGACCACAACGCCGAAGGCGGTACTGGGCACCGTGGCCACCAGCTGCTGACCAGGGTGCGGCCAGGGACTTTCACGGGCTCGACCGGCGGCGCGCAAGCCGAAGCTGATGGTGGTTGAAGGGAGACCACCATATGGCTACCGATTCATCATCCGAGTTCACCAAAACCGAGCTGTCCCGCCGCAGCGTCGTCCGCGGCGGTGCGCTGGCCCTGGGGCTGGGTGCCGCCACACTGGCCGCCGCCCCGAGCCCGGCGTTGGCCTCACCGAGCGCGGGGGCCACGAGCGTGCGGCCGTTCAAGGTCCACGTTTCACCGTCGGTGCTCGACGACATGCGCCGCCGGATCACGGGAACCCGCTGGCCCGACGCCGAGACCGTCACGGACACCTCGCAGGGGGTACCGCTGGCTCTGATGCGCGACGTCGCCCGGTACTGGGGCGGACGCTACGACTGGCGCAAGTTCGAGGCGAAGCTCAACAGCATCCCGCAGTTCATGACGACCATCGACGGCCTGGACATCCATTTCCTCCACATCCGCTCGAAGCACGAGAACGCGCTGCCGCTGCTCGTCACGCACGGGTGGCCGGGCTCGATCGTCGAGCAGCTGAAGATCATCGACCCGCTGGTCAACCCCACCGCGTACGGTGCCGCCGCGTCGGATGCCTTCCACCTGGTCATCCCGTCCATCCCCGGGTACGGATTCTCGGCACGGCCGACCACCGTCGGCTGGGACACCGCGAGGACCGCCCGCGCCTGGGCCGAGCTGTTGAAGCGCCTGGGCTACGGCACGTACGTGGCGGCAGGTGGCGACGTCGGCTCGGTGATCACTACCGCGCTGGCCCGCCAGGCGCCTGCCGGACTGCTCGGCATCCACACCAGCCTCCCCGCCACCGTCCCGCCCGAGATCGCGCAGGCGATGCAGCGCGGCGAACCGCCGTCTCCCAGCCTGACCCCGGAGGAACGGCGGGCGTACCTGCAGCTGACCGACCTGAACGCGAAGCACTTCGCCTACGCGAGCCTCATGCATACGCGCCCGCAGACCCTCTACGGGATCGCGGACTCGCCGGTCGGCCTGGCCGGCTGGCTGATCGACCACGGTGACGGCGCCGACCAGCCGGCGGCGGCGATCACCGCGGCGCTGCGGGGCACCCACGAGCACCTGACTCGCGACGACGTGCTCGACAACCTCACGACGTACTGGGTGACCAACACCGGAATCTCATCGGCCCGGTTCTACTGGGAGAACACGATCAGCCCGACCGCGGCCGCCGACCTGTCGCTGCCCGTCGCGGTGACGGCGTTCCCGACCGAGATCTACCAGGCACCGCGGACCTGGGCGGAACGCGCGTACCACCAGCTCGTGTACTTCCACGATGCCGAGAAGGGCGGGCACTTCGCAGCCTGGGAACAGCCGTTCATCTACGCCGCCGAGCTCCGGGCGGGGTTCCGGCCGATGCGCTGAACACCACCGGCACGGGCCGCCGACACGCGCCCGTGCCGGTTTCACCCGACGGCGGGGAACGAGTGGTGTTCGTGCGTGACCACCCAGCGGCCGTCCTGCTTGCGCAACCCGAGGGTCAGGCGGAGGCGGTTGCCGGGGTTGCGCGCCAGGCCTTCCGCCGTGTCGCAGCGCAGCAACGCGTAGGCGAACGCGACATCCGCGCCGGCGGTGATGGCGAGTTCCTGGATCTCGAAGACCGCTCCGCTCGACTGCCACTCGAAGAACGGCGGCCACGCTTCCCGATACGCCGCCAGCCCGCGCACTCCTTCGTGCGGCGGCGGGACGTCGAACATCACGATGTCCGCGGCGTGATCGGCGACCACGCCGGCCAGATCGCCCTCGTGGACCGCCTTCGCCCACCGCTCGACCAGCTGCCGGATCAGGTCCTCGTCGTCGGCCAATGCCACCCCTATTTGGATTCGACGCGTCCAAGCGTGTGCGGGAGCGCGTCGCGTGCTGCCTGCCAGGCGGAATCCCCAGGGTAGAGCTCGCTGCGGAGGTAGGCGGCGGTGAGCTCTGCGACCGCAGCGACCCGCTCCGGGTTCTCGTCGGTGGTCTCGGCGACGTCGTAGCCGGAGATCCCGCCGAGGCCGTGCTCGGCGTCGAACAGCGTGAGCAGGGATTTCCGGCCCGGGGAGAGGAAGTACGGATCGGTGTGCCACTCCGCGCCCCGGATCGTGAGGTGGGTGGAGGTGTCCTTGTCGCCGGCGACCACGAGGGCGGGCGTCGTCATGGTGGAGAAATCCGTGCTGACGAAGAAGGAGTAGTTCTCGGCCACGAACTCCGTGACGGCGTCGCCGCCTCGGCCGGGTGCGGCGAGCAGGACGCCTGCCTTGATCCGGGGCTCGGCCAGGTCCACCTCCGTGCCGTCGTCGGTTGAGCCGGGCGCCGAGCAGCAGGCTCGCGGTGTGGCCCGCCCATCGAGTGCCCGGCGACGGCGACCTTGCCCCGGTCCAGGCGCCCCCGCAGCTGCGGGACGGCGGCCTCGATCTCGTCGAGCCGGTCGAGGATGCGGCTCATGTCCTCGGCCCGGGAGCGCCAGTACAGCGGCGCCCCGGGGGTGTCGGGCGGCAGGTCCAGCGTCCGGGAGCTCAGGTGGGTCGGCTGGATCACGACGAAGCCGTGCGCGGCCCAGGAGTGGGCGAGCGGGGCGTAGCCGTTCAGCGAGGAGAGGTGGTTCGACGGGCCCTGGCCGTGCGAGAGCAGGATGATCGGCAGCTCGCCGCCGGTCGTCGGCGCGGAGACCCGGACCTGCAGGTCCACGGCGCGGTCGGGGGCCGGCAACACCACGGGGCTGACCGAGAGGACCGATGTACTCATGATTTCCCTTCCGAGGGGTAAGTGGTCACCAACGGCCCAGCTTCCCGCTGGACGCACGGCCGCGAGGTCCGAGTACAACCCCGGTACGAGGACCTCACGGCCGCACGCCCAGCAGAAACCCGGATCCGCCGAATACCCCCGAAGGACTTCCGATGGCAACCACTAAGCTCTCAAACGGAGCGACGTTCCGGAACGATACGGAACAGTGTTCCGTTTTGTCAACGTCGTCGACAGGGAGCATGCGTGCCCACTTCAGGCCCGACCCGCGGCAAGCGGGCGGACGCGGTGCGGAACCAGCAGGCGCTGCTGGCCGCCGCCGCCGAAGTCTTCGTCACCTCCGGCGTCGACGCGCCGATCCGGGAGATCGCGGCCAAGGCGGGCGTCGGGATGGGGACGATCTACCGCCACTTCCCGACGCGGGCGGATCTCGTCGTCGCCGTCTACCGTCACCAGGTCGAGGCGTGCGCCGAGGCCGGGGCGAGCCTGCTGGCCGAGGCCGGTTCGCCGTTCGCGGCGCTCCGGCAGTGGGTCGACCTCTTCGTGGATTTCCTGGTCACCAAGCACGGGCTCGCCAACGCGATGCAGTCGGACAGCGGCGGCTTCGAGGCGCTGCACACGTACTTCCTCGACCGCTTGGTGCCCGTCTGCGCGCAGCTGCTCGACGCGGCGGCCGAGGCCGGGGAAATCCGGCTCGGCACGCAGGCCTTCGAGCTGATGCGCGGCATCGGCAACCTCTGCATCGGCCGCGGCCCGCGCTACGACCCCCGCCGGCTGGTCGAACTGCTCCTCAGAGGACTCCGGACGCAGCCGTCCTGAGATCGCACGGTTGCCGCGCCGATGGTCGGGGTATCCGCCGGGCGATCGAGGACGAGGCCGCGCGTATCGCGGCGAAAGGCGGCGGAAGTGAGCATGCTCATCGATTTCGAACGGGATGTCGAGTACTACTTCGAGCGCCGGTTCCGCGCCTACCTGGCCGCTGTCGCACAGGCCGTCGGCGTCGGGATCGAGTCGTGCAGCATCGACGTCGGGACCCCGGCCGGCGCGTACATCGCCCTCGACCGCCGCTTGCCGCACTATCCCGGGCACGACCTCGCGCTGGTGTGGGACGAGCGGCACGGCTGGGCACTTGCCGTGGAGGATCCTTGTGACGGCGTCAATGTGCTGGGCTACCTCGGCGGCCACGAGGTGGTCCCCGCCCCGGCGGCCGTGGTGCGATTCCTGATGCGGGCCGGCGATCCGGCCACGCTGGTCCGCAAGCCGCCGGCCCTGCGTCCGGCCGGCTCCCACGAGAACCTGCTCGACCATCTTCCCGAAGCGGGTCCCCAGCCCATCCTGAATTGATCCGGATTCCATGTGTATCCGCGGCCTCACCGGGTAGCCGGAAACCGAAGCCGAGAAAGGAAGGTGCGCGATGAACGACAAGATGGAACACAAGGCCGAAGAGCTCAAGGGCCGGGCCAAGGAAACGGTCGGCGACGCCACCGACAACGAGCAGTGGCAGGCCGAAGGCAAGGCCGAGCAGGGCAAGGGCGCGCTCAAGCAGGCCGCCGACAAGGTCAAGGACGCGGTGAAGGGCACCAAGGACTGACCGGAGTCCGCAGCGGCCGCCACGCTCCGGCGTGGCGGCCGTTTCCCTTGCCATGAAAGGAGCAGCGTGTTCGACGGCTTCACTCTCGACCGGATCGACGTCGGCGACGTCACCCTGCGCGTGCGTCACGGTGGTTCGGGACCGCCGGTGTTGTTGCTGCACGGGCATCCGCGGACGCACACGACCTGGCACCGGGTCGCGCCGCGGCTGGCCGAGCGGTTCACCGTCGTCTGCCCGGACACCCGTGGCTACGGCGAATCCACCAAGCCGCCCACCGATGACAAGCACACGCCATACAGCAAACGCGCGATGGCCGCCGACTGCGTCGCCCTGATGCGGCGGCTGGGTCACGACCGGTTCGCCGTCGCCGGGCACGACCGCGGTGCCGACGTCGCCACGCGGCTGGCGCTGGATCATCCGGACAAGATCCGGGCAGCGGCGATCCTCGATTCCGTCCCGATCGGCGAAGCTCTCGCCCGCTGTGACGCGCGGTTCGCCGAGTGGTGGTTCCACTGGTTCTTCTTCGCCCAGCCGGACAAGCCCGAGCGGGCGATCAATCACGATCCCGACACCTGGTACAACGTGGCCGCGAAGAACTCCCCGGACCGGCTGGGTGCCGAGAACTTCGCCGACTTCCACCGCGCGATCCACGACCCGGCCACCGTGAAGGCGATGCTCGAGGACTACCGCGCGGGCCTGGGCATCGACCGCGCCCACGACGACGCCGACCGCGCCGCGGGCCGCCGGATCACCTGCCCGGCGCTGGTTCTCTGGTCGAGCCGCGACGACCTCGCCGATCTCTACGGCGACGTCCTTGCCGTCTGGCGGGACTGGACGACCGACCTGCGCGGACACGCCATCGACTCTGGCCACCACATGGCCGAGGACAACCCGGAAGCCCTTGCCGCCGCGCTCATCGACTTCTTCGGCCATCAGACGCCGGCAGGGCCTCGTGAGTGGTAAGTGTCGTTCTAACGACACTTACCACTCACGAGAACCCAACCCCCCGCTCACCAGACCCGCCCCGTTTGCCTTACCCCCTAACGAATCCTTCTCACAACCAGCGGCGCAGCAGCCGGGTCACCGCCGGCATCACGACGTAGGTCATCGTCGTCAGCAGTACGACCGGGAACAGCGCCGCCCGCAGCGGCAGCGGCCAGGAGTTGGTGAGCGGCACGACGAACGCCTGGAAAGCCAGCACCAGCGGATAGATGGCGACCAGCGAGATCAGCCACATCTTCCACCGCGGCGGCGGCCGCATGGTCGCTTCGGACGGGACGTGGAACCAGGTCTCGAGCCCGGTCCGTTCCTGCTGGGCGACCCGGGTGGCGGCCAGCTCACGCGCGTGGCGCACCCACTCCTCGCGTTCCGGTGAGTCCAGCCAGGCTTGGAGGTCTCGCCACCGCTCGAATTGATGGACGATGTGGAAGTCGCGGCTGTCCTCGTTGTGGACGACCGTCGTGGCGAGGTTGCCGCGGAAATGACTGGCCTCGCCCACGGCCCCTTTCGCCCACGCGGCGAACTCGTCGGTCCGGCCGCGGCGGGCGCGCCAGCTGTAGACGGCGGTCACCGGCTCGTCGGAGCGGCGCCGCTGCGCAACCTCGCCCGAAGTGGACATGACCAGGGAGTACCCATTCGCCCGGGTTTCGGATCTCAGTCCGCGACGCCGTCGCTCTGGTCGATGAACGTCTGGCGCTCCGGCGTGATGCGCAGGATCACCCGCTCGGACTTGATCTGCTCCGGCGGATAGTCGTCGCCGGTGTACTTGCGGGCCAGTTTGTCGACGTGGCGCCGCGCCCGCTCGCCGGTCTCCGTGCCGGTGACGCGGCCCCGGACCTCGGCGTAGCGGTAGGGGTCGTACTCGTCGCGGATCAGCACCGTGATGTGGGAATCCCGCGCCACGTTGTGGGTCTTGACGCGATGGGTCTCGGTGTTCAGCAGGAGTTCGCCGTCCTCGACGTCCACCCAGATCATCTGGGTCTGCAGCCGTCCGCTCGGCAGGACGGTGGTCACGGCGGCGAAGTTCTTTCCCTCGGCGAGCTTCTCGGTTTCGGGCGTGAGCTGGGGTCCGTCGGCGGTCCTGGCAGGCACGGGTGTCTCCTTCCCACGGTCGGCACGCGGATACCCGGGGCACCGCGGTGTAATCCGGCGCGTCCTGGGTAATTCAGGGCATGACCAGAACCCGGGCCTATCGCGATGGCGTGCTGGACGAAGAGGACTTTCCCCTCGAACGCGTCTCCGACTTCCTGGCCGACGCCGAGACGACGGTCTGGGTGGACATGTGCGAACCCTCGGAAGCGGATCTCGCCGACCTGGCCGGCGAGCTGGGGCTGCATCGCCTCGCGGTCGAGGACGCCGTGCACGAGCACCAGCGGCCGAAATACGACCGGTACGACGGCCACGCCTTCCTCACCGCCTACGCCGTCCGGTTCGCCGCCGAGGACCGGCGAGTCAGCGTGTCCGAACTGGCCGCGTTCGTCACGCCGCAGGCGTTGGTCACCGTGCGCAAGGATGACGGCTTCGACATCGACGGGCTCGTCCGGCACTGGGACCAGTCGACCGATCTGGCGAAATCCGGGGTGTCCTACCTGCTGCACGGCCTGCTCGACTACATCGTCGACGGCTATTTCGACGCTGTGCAGGACATCGACGACGAAATGGAGACGCTCGAGGATCTGGTCTTCGACGAGCGGCCACGCCAGTCCCAGCTGCAGCAACGCTCGTTCCAGGTGCGCAAGAGCCTCACCGGGGTGCGCCGGGTGGTGCTCCCGATGCGGGAGGTCGTGAACTCCCTGATGCGCCGGGACCAGAAGTTCGTCGACGACGTGACCGCGCCGTACTTCCAGGACGTGTACGACCACGTCCTGCGCGCCTCGGAGTGGACCGAGTCGCTGCGCGAGCGGGCCACGACGATCCGCGAGACCCAGCTGAGCCTGCAGGGCAACCGGCTGAACCTGATCATGAAGAAGGTGACCGGGTGGGCGGCGGTGATCGCCGTCCCGACCGCGGTCACCGGGTTCTACGGCCAGAACGTGCCCTACCCCGGCTATGGCGCGACCAGCGGATTCTGGATCTCGACCGTGATGCTGGTGGTCCTTTCGGTCGGTCTCTACGGGCTTTTCCGCTACCGCGATTGGCTCTGACGAGCTTCCCGCAGGGCACGGGTGGCGAGGACGCCGGTCGCCAGCAGGATCAGCGCGCTGAGTCCGTGCAGCCAGTTGTCGGCCCAGTTGATGTTCACCGGGTCTTCCGGCGGGTTCCCGGTGGCGGCCACCAGGCCGTACGCGGTCAGCCCGGTCAGCGCGATGAACGCGGCCCAGGAGTAGGCGAGGGCGGTGGTCGTGCGCAGGGCCGCGGCCAGCCCGGCGACGCCGAGCAGGGTGTGGAGCAGGTTGAGCAGCCCGCTGGCGCTGAAGAGCCAGACCGCGTTCTGCGGATGGTGGCCGACGTCGGCGGTCTCAGGCGTGAAGAAGCCGGCCACTCCCAGGACCAGGTACACGAGCCCGAGCAGAGCCACGACCAAGCGGGTCACTCCGGTCATTTCGGTTCTCCTTTCGGCAGTCGGTTGTCGCCGGCCGGTCACGGGTACCCAGATCTCCGGTACGCAGACGGAAGCGGAGGTCCTGATGTCCGGAGTGGCGGAACAGGAGTCCACAGTGGAGCTCGGCGTGGTGGCGGGCTACGACGGGTCGGAGGCCGCGCGGCTGGCCGTGAACTGGGCCGCCGAGGAAGCGTCGAGCCGCGACCTGGACCTGCTCGTCGGCTACGCGCTGCCGTGGCCGGTGGCCGCCCCGCAGGTCGTCCCCGGCGCGCTCCCCAACGTCGGCGACAGCCTCCTCGGCGAGGAAATGCTGCGCACCCAGGCGGAGGAGATCCTGAACGACGTGGCCGACGAGATCCGGCGCCGGTGGCCGGGCCTGGGCGTGCGGACCCGCGCCGAGTCGGGCCGCCCGGCGGACGTGCTGGCCTGGCTCGGTCGGGAGGCGGACCTGCTGGTGGTGGGGGCGTCCGGGCGCGGCGCGCTGCCGCGGATGGTGCTGGGGTCGACCGCGGCCGGGCTGCTGCACGCCGCCGAACGGCCGGTCGTGGTCGTGCGGCCCACCCAGGGCGAGTTCACCCGGCCGGGTCGGGTGGTGGTCGGGGTGGACGGGACCGCCCTGAGCGCCCCGGCGATCGAATTCGCCTACGACTTCGCCGACCGGCACGGGCGGGAACTCGTGGCCGTGCACGCGTGGTCGCAGCTGCCGATGGACGCGCTGGAGCCGGTCCGTGCCTGGGACGAGGATCTGTACGAGGTCCAGCGCAAGGCGCAGCGGCTGCTGGCCGAATGCCTCGCCGGTCAGGCCGAGCAGCATCCCGGCGTCGTCGTTCGCCGGGAGATCTCCTTCCGGCGTGCGGCGACCGCGCTGCTGCACGAGGCCGAGCACGCCGCCTTGCTGGTCGTGGGCAGCCACGGCCGGGGCGCGCTCGGCAGCATGCTCGTCGGCTCGGTCAGCCACGCGATGATCTACCACGCTCCCTGTCCCGTCGCCGTGGTGCGCGCCGAGGACGACTAGTCGTCTCCCGGCCAGTCGCCCGTGGCCTTGCGGTAGCCGACGGCTCCGGCTCGTTCGGTGGCGGCCTTGACCGCGCCGAAGATCGCGCCCTGCACGGTCGCGGCGATGAGGATCTGCGCCCAGGTGTGGTCCCGGTCCGTGGCATTCGGCGCCTCGTCCTCACCCGAGACCCGCTGCCACAGCAGCTTGAACAGCTGCCCGGCGAGCACCCCGCCGAGCGCACTGACCGCGAAGTTCAATGGCTTGTAGAGGGTCTTCTTCATGCGGACCGCCGCCGCATGAGCAGCCGGATCACGATGATCAGGCCGAGCACGCTCGCGAACACCGGAAGCGGGTTGCTCCGCACGATTTCGGCGCCCTGCCGGAGCCTGACCGCGGTCGGCGCGCCCACGACGTCGGCGGCCGCCATCTCGGCGTGGTTCAGCTTGTCGTCGACCGCGTCATGGACCCGGGTCTTCACGTCCAGCTTGTGCGCCAGCGCTTCCAGCGTCTCGGTCAGCTCCGCCCGGGTCGTGTCGCGGTCCACGCGGACGTCTTCGGGCTTCTCCGGGAATTCGCCGCTCATGTGTGCACTCCCTGCTTCACGACCTCGACGTCGTCGCGGACACCGGCGATGGCTTCCTCGGGTACCGGCGGGACCGCGTGCTTGACCTTCGATCGCCCGGCCAGTGCGGCCACTCCGGCGATGAAGAACAGGCCGGCGGCGACGATCAGGGCGGCGGCCCAGCCCGGCAGGACGAGCGCGAGCGCCAGCACGACGGCCGCGATCAACGTGCCGCCCCCGAACAACGCGAACAGACCCGCCGCCCCGAGCAGCCCGGCGCCCATGCCCATCCGCTTGCCCTTGCTCTGGAGTTCGACGACCGCGAGCCGCAACTCGTCGCGGACCAGGCGTTTCACCTCGTCGGTGAGGTCCGTGACCAGCTCGCCGAGCGAGCGTTCCTCCGGTGGTTTCCGGTTCACCTCTTCGATCACTGCAGACACCTCCATTGCTTCGCTGGGTACCCGCCGAGCCGTAGATCAACCACGCGGTTGGCCACCGCGGACACCGGGTATGCCGGGGACACGACCGAATGGAGGCACCGATGCGGATCGGCTACACCCTGATGACCGAGCAGGCAGGCCCGAACGATCTCGTGCGCTACGCGGCCGGCGCGGAACAGGCCGGGTTCGACTTCGAGGTGATGAGCGACCACTACTTCCCCTGGCTGGCCGAGCAGGGACATTCGCCCTACGCGTGGAGCGTGCTGGGCGCCGTCACCCAGGTGACCGAGCGCGTGGACCTGATGACCTACGTGACCTGCCCGACGATGCGGTATCACCCGGCGGTGGTGGCGCAGAAAGCGGCGACCGTGCAGGCGTTGTCCGGCGGGCGGTTCACCCTCGGCCTCGGTGCCGGGGAGAACCTGAACGAGCACGTCGTCGGGCAGGGCTGGCCGCCCGCGAACGTCCGCCACGACATGCTCGCCGAGGCGGTGCAGATCATCGGCGGCCTGTTCGACGGCGGCTACTTCTCCTACGAGGGCAAGCACTTCCGGGTCGACTCGGCCAAGCTGTGGGATCTGCCGGAGCGGCGGGTGCCGGTCGCGGTGGCGGTGTCGGGGGAGCAGTCGGTGACCCGGTTCGCGCCGTTCGCGGACGCGATGATCGCCGTCGAACCGAAGGCCGAGCTGAGCAGCGAATGGGATGCGAGCAGGGCGGGGCCGTCGACCCGCAAGATCGGGCAGATGCCGATCTCCTGGGGCACCGACAAGGCGGCCGCGGTACGGCGCGCGCACGAGCAGTTCCGCTGGTTCGCCGGCGGGTGGAAGGTCAACGCCGAACTGCCGGGGCCGAGCGGGTTCGCCGGTGCGACCCAGTTCGTCCGCGAGGAGGACGTCGCCGACGGGATTCCGTGCGGGCCTGACGCCGGGGCGATCGCCGAGGGGGTGCGGGAGTTCGCGGACGCCGGGTTCACCGATCTGGCGCTGATCCAGATCGGCGGGGACCAGCAGGAGGACTTCCTCGGCTTCGCCGAGAAGGAACTGCTGCCCTTGCTGAGGGGTTAACCTGTTTCGCCCTGCTCGTCCCGGGATATCCGGCCTGATGTGGGACCCGACGGCGGGAAGGTGACGTCATGACCGGCCAAGCGCTCAGGTTCGGCTTCGCGGATCAGGCGTCGGCGACCGTCGTGACCGCCGACGGCGAGCTGGACCTGTCGACCTATCCCGAGTTCCGCGACGGGCTGCTCAAGACCGCCACGGACGCGGGCGACGGGCTCATCGTCGACATCACCGGCCTCGCGATCGACGATCCGTCGCTGACCAGCGTCTTCTCGCTGGTCGCCCTGCGCATCTCCGACTGGCCGGGCATTCCGTTCGCGGTGGTGGCCGGCCAGAGCGGGCGGGACCTGCTGCGGCGGATGACAGCGGACCGGTTCGTCGCGGTGTGCCCCGACGTCGAGCGTGCGCGCTCGACGCTGCGGCGCCCGGTCCGGCAACGCGTCGAGCGCACGTTCAGCCGCGACACGACCACCTCGGCGCACGCCCGCGCGTTCGTCGCGGACATGTTCGACCAATGGGCGATCGCCGAGCTCACCGCCGACGCCTGGCTGGTCGTCACGGAGCTGGTGGAGAACGTCCTCACGCACACCGATTCGGTGCCCAGGCTCCGCCTGGATCTACGCCGGGGGATCTGCCGGATCGCGGTCGTTGACGACGACCCCCACCCGGTCGCCGTGCGCGAGCGGCTCGGCCCGCTCGAACCGGGGCTGGGCCTGCTCGTCGTCGCGCAGATCGCCACCACGTGGGGCTGCAGCCGGTCGTGGCGCGGGGGAAAGGTCGTCTGGGCGGTGTTGAGCAGGTGATCGGGCCCGGCTGGCGCGAACCGACCCTGGCGACGCTCACCGACCGGCGGTTCTCCGACGACGGCTGGATCTTCGAGCGCAAGCTCGACGGCGTCCGCGCCATCGCGGTCCACGACGGCGGCACGCCGACGCTCTATTCGCGTAACCACAAGGTGATGGACTCGGCGTACCCCGAGATCGTCGAGGCGCTCGCCGCCCAGGACCGGCCTCCGTTCGTCGTGGACGGGGAAATCGTCGCGTTCGACGGCGACACGACGAGCTTCGCCGCGCTCCAGCCGCGGATCCATCTGACCGACCCGGCTCGTGCCCGCGCGACCGGGGTCGCGGTGTTCTACTACCTGTTCGACCTGCTCTACTACGACGGGCACGACACGACCGGGCTGCCCCTGCGTCAGCGGAAGTCGTTGCTGCGCAAGGCGTTCGACTTCGGCGATCCACTACGGCTCTCCGCGCACCGCAACGGTGACGGCGAGAAGTTCTTCCGCCACGCCTGTGAACGGGGCTGGGAAGGCCTCATCGCGAAGCGCGCGGACGCGCCGTACCGGTCCGGCCGGACCCCCGACTGGCTCAAGTTCAAGTGCGCGCAAGGACAGGAGTTCGTCATCGGCGGCTACACCGACCCCCAAGGCGCCCGGCACGGCTTCGGCGCCCTGCTGCTGGGTTACCACGACGACCGCGGGTTGCGCTACGCCGGGAAAGTCGGCACCGGCTTCGACGAGGAGCTGCTGAGGTCGCTGCATGGTCAGCTGACCGGGCTTGAAACCGCGGAATCGGCGTTCGCCGATCGGGTTCGTGAGCCCGGCGCGCACTGGGTTCAGCCGGAGCTGGTCGCGCAGATCGGCTTCTCCGAGTGGACCCGGGACGGCCGCCTGCGGCACCCGCGGTTCCTCGGCTTGCGCGAGGACAAGAAGCCGGCGGACGTCGTCCGGGAGCGGCCATGACTTCCCACGGGGACAAGGTGTTCTATCCCGACGACGGGCTGACGAAGTCGGACGTCGTCGAGCACTACCGCGCGGTCGCCGACGTCATGCTGCCGCACCTGCGCGGCCGTCCGCTGACGCTGCGTCGGTACCCCGACGGCATCCAGGGGGAAGGCTGGTTCCAGAAGCACCCCGGCGCGCACTTCCCGGACTGGATCCGCGTCGCCCAGGTGCCGCGCCGCGACGGCGGCACCGATGACTACGTCCTCTGCGAGGACACCGACACGCTGCTGTACCTGGCGGACCAGGGGACCCTCGAGTTCCACGTCTGGCTGTCCACAGTGGACGCTCTGGACCGGCCGGACCGACTGGTCCTCGACCTCGATCCGCCGGACGGGACTCCGGTCTCGGCGCTGCGCGACATCGCGCGGCGGATCCGCGACCGCTACACGTCGCTGGGCCTGACCGCGTTCGTCCAGGCCACCGGTGGCCGCGGTTTCCACATCGTCGCGCCGCTCGATGCGAAGTCGGATACGGACACCGTGCTCACCCTGTCGCGACGGATCGCGGACAGCGTCGCCGCGGACGACGCCGAGCACCTCACCACGGCCCAGCGCAAGGACAAACGCGGCGACCGGGTCTTCCTCGACGCCAATCGCAACGGCTACGCGCAGACGTACGTGGCGCCGTATTCGCTGCGGGCCCGCCCGGGTGCTCCGGTCGCGACCCCGCTCGACTGGCCCGAGCTCGGCAAGGCCGACCCGGCCGGCTGGGATCCGGCGAAGCTCCGGCGGCGTCTGTCCCGCAAGGACGATCCCTGGCGGGACATCGACGCTCACGCGGGGTCGGCCGAGGCTGCGCTGGCCGAGCTCGGCTCCTGAGGTGGCCCGGGCTGGCTGAGGGCGGAAGGGCTAGAGCGTGTGGCTTCGGGGTACTCCCTCCGACGTGGACGTCGACGAGTTGCTGCAGAGCCTGACCAGGGTGGTCACCACGCTCGACGGCACCGGGATCAGGTTCGCGGTGGCCGGCGGCCTGGCGGTGTACGCGCGGGGCGGGCCGCCGTCCGACCACGACGTCGACCTGTTCGTCAAGGAAACCGACGCGGACCGGGCGCAGAAGCTCCTGGCCGACGCCGGGATGCGCGCGGTCGACCCGCCCGAAGACTGGCTGACCAAGGTCTACGACGGCGACCGGCTGGTGGACCTGGTGTTCCGCCCCAACCACCATCCGGTGACCGACGAGCTGCTCGACCGCGCCGACCTGATGCGGATCGGGCCGACCGCCGCGCCGGTCGTCTCGGGCACCGACCTGCTGGTCGACAAGCTGCTCGTGCTCGACGCGCACCGGTGCGATTTCGCGCCGCTGCTGCAGATCGCGCGTGATCTGCGGGAGCAGGTGGACTGGCGGCAGGTGGCCACCGATGTCGCCGCCTCGCCCTACGCG
This sequence comes from uncultured Actinomycetota bacterium, assembly GCA_963762765.1. GTDB lineage: Bacteria > Actinomycetota > Actinomycetes > Mycobacteriales > Pseudonocardiaceae > Amycolatopsis. Next base: position 174,800 of record CAVXMR010000038.1, on the reverse strand, counting down.
CGGGCGTTCCTGACGTTGCTGGCGGGGTTGTCGGTGATCGAGGAAGAGGAGACCGCAGTGCTGGAGACACCGCAGTACCTGGTGGCGAGGCTGAGCAGGGCACTCGCCGAGGATCCGCGCACCGCCGAGCTCGGCGTGCACGTGACCGTGCGCGGCGACCACGTGCACCTCACCGGCGAGGTCACCTGCGCCGAGCGCAAGGAGATCCTCGGGCAGGTGGCCCGGGAGCAGCTGGGGGCCCAGACGCTGCACAACGACGTCATGGTCGCCGACCACCACGGCCCCGCCCACACCGAGGAGCTGCGATGAGGATCGCCGCGGTCGGGGACGTCCACCTCGGGGAAGATTCGGCCGGGCTGCTGCGCCCGGCACTCGAGCACGCCGCCGAGCAGGCCGACGTCCTGCTGCTCGCCGGGATCTGACCCGGCACGGCACGCTGGCCGAGGCGGCGGTGGTGGCCGAGGAGTTCGCCGGGCTCGGCATCCCGGTGGCAGCGGTGCTGGGCAACCACGACTACCACGACGACGCCGCCGAGCCGATCTCCGCGCTGCTCGAGGACACCGGGATTACCGTGCTGGAGGGCACTTCGGTGCGGTTCGAGCTGCCCGGCGGCACCCTCGGCGTGGCCGGGGTGAAGGGGTTCGGCGGCGGCTTCGCGGGCAAGTGCGCCAGCCGCTTCGGCGAGCGCGAGATGAAGGGGTTCGTCGAGCACACGATGGAGGCCGCGGCCCGGCTGCGCACGGCGTTGCAGGAGCTCGACACCGACGTCGTCGTCGCGCTGACGCACTACTCGCCGATTCCCGGGACGCTGCACGGCGAGCCGCCCGAGATCTTCCCCTTCCTGGGGTCCTATCTGCTGTGCGAGCCGATCGACGAGGTCGAGGCGGATCTCGCGCTGCACGGCCATGCCCATTTCGGCTGCGAGCAGGGCATCACGCCGGGCGGGGTCCGGGTGCGGAACGTGGCTCAGCCGGTGCTCCGGGCGGCGTTCGCGACCTATGCGCTGGAACCGGCGGTGCGGGTCTGATGACCGAGCACACCGGCGAGACGCAGAACGAGAAGCTGTCCCGGAACGTCGGGGAGCTGCTGCAGGAGCTGCGGGTGGCCCAGGCGGGCGTGCAGATCCTGTTCGGGTTCCTGCTGTCGGTGGTGTTCACCGAGCGGTTCCACAACGCGAGCGGATTCGAGAAGTCCCTGCACCTGACCGCGGTGCTGCTGGCCGTGGCGGCGACGGCCTTGCTGACCGCGCCGGCGGCGTGGCACCGCCTGCTGTTCCGCACCGGCAGCCGCGAGCGGATCCTGACCGTGGGCAACCGGGTGGTGCTGGTCGGCCTGGTGTGCCTGGCGCTGGCGATCACCTCGACGGTCGCGCTGATCGCGAAGGTGGTTTACGGCGGCATCGCGATGGGCCTCACGGCCGCGGTTGCCGCGCTCCTGTTCGGCATCCTCTGGTTCGTCATGCCGCTGGGGGTACGCAACGACGGCAACGTGCGGTTTTCGGTCGATCATTCCGGGGTATCCGCAAGTCAAGGACGTCGGGAGGAGTAGAAATGCCCCAGGGTTCGAGCAAGAAGCGGGAACGCCAGTACGAGCACATCAAGTCCTCGGCGGAGGATCGCGGTGCCAGCACCAAGCGGGCGAAGGAGATCGCCGCCCGGACGGTCAACAAGAACCGCGCGCAGGCAGGCGAATCGAAGCAGGCCAGCAAGTCTTCGCTGCGCGACAAGTCCCCGCAGAAGCGGGGCGGTGAGCGCGCGGGCAACCGGAAGGGGCCGGGTGGCCCCACCAAGGAGCAGCTCTACAACGAGGCCAAGAAGCGCAACGTCCGCGGCCGCTCGACCATGACGAAGAAAGAACTGCAGAAGGCGCTCGGCCGCTAGGCGCGAGGCGTACGAGCGACGCCGGTAGGTGAGGGTGACGCGCGTGCCCTGCGGAGTGCGAGCCGTCTCGACGCCTTCGGCAAGGCCTGCCATCAGGGTGAGGCCCCGCCCTCGCCCCCCGGCCCGTCTGCTGGCCGAGGAGTCCCGGGACCATTGACCGCTGTCGCTGACCGTCACGGTCACGACATCGGCGTGAGCGAACGCTTCGATCGACACGGTGCCGCCCTCGGGACTGCCGTGTTCGATGGCGTTGCTCAACGCTTCGGAACTGGACAGCACGGCGTCGTAGGCCTGGTCCTGATCGAGGCCTGAGGCCAGCAGCCAGTCCTGAAAGCCGTGCCGCAGCGGCGCCAGCTCGTCCGCATCGGCCGGGATGGCGGCGACGAAACTCTCCGGGGTGACATCGGCGGGGCGCACGGCGAGCAGGGCGACGTCGTCGGTGTAGCCCTCGGGCGGGCGCAGCCGGGCGAGCAGTTCGTTGCACACCTCGCCGACAGGCAACATGCGGCAGCTCGCGGCCGCTGCAGCGAGCCGGGCGAAGCCGGTGTCGAGTGCTTCGCCACGCCGTTCGACGAGTCCGTCGGTGTACAGCAGCACGAGCGAGCCGGGCGGGAGTTCGGCGTGGCCGGCGGGACCGGATGTGCTCTGCCGGGCCGCCGCCAGCGGCGGCCGTCGGCCTTCTTCGAGGAACCGGGTCGTTCCGTCCGCGGCGACCACGAGCGGATAGGGATGGCCCGCGCAGGCGTAGGTGAGGGTCCGGTCCGTGGTGTCGAGCAGCGCGTACGCGACGGTCGAGCACCGGGCGTCGGGGATGGTGGCGGCGCAGCGTTCCAGCACGCCGAGCACGGCGGACGGCTCGGGAGTGGTGAGCGCGGCCGCGGTGGTGGCCGACCGCAGCCTGCTCATCACCGTGGCGGCCGGCAGCCCGTGGCCGACGACGTCGCCGACCGAGACCGCGATGGACCCGCGCCGGTCGGGAGCGACGGTCAGGTACCAGTCGCCGCCGACACTCATCACCTCGCTCGCCGGTTCGTAGCGCGCCGCGACGACCGCGGCTGTCGAACGACGGTCGAGGTCGAGCAGGTGGTTCTGAAAGCCGGTCGCGATCCGGTGTTCGCGCTCGCGGGCGCGCACCCGGTCGAGGGTCGCGGCCGACCGCGCCGCGGTGGCGGCGAACCCGTCGAGTTCGGCGGCATCGAATTCCTTGGGCGTGGCGCAGTAAATCGCGAGGGCACCGACTACGGCATCGAGTGCGTCACGCAAGGGGTGGATCACGATGGTGCGAGAGTCGTCGGTGAGGACGGCGGGCTCGGCCGTCCGGATGACCTCGGCCAGCGGCAGGGGCCCGTCGGGCGCGATGAGGTGGTAGCGCTCCCGAGCCTCGACCGGCACGCCACCGGCGAACGTGACGCGGATGCCGTGCTCCTCGACCACGCCCAGCGCGGCACCGTCCGCGTCGAGCGAACCCAGCACCGCGGCGAGGATGTCGTCGATCGAGCGGGCGGTGCTCAGTGCGGCCGCCATTTCCTCACGGTGGCGGATGTCCGCCACCCGCGACGCCGCGGTCAGCCGGGCCGTGACCCGGTTGAGGAGGTCGTCGGCGGTGAACGGCTTCGGTAGATAGTCGTCGGCGCCCGCGGCGAACCCCTCACCGGCGGCTTCGGATCCGGCACGAGCCGAGAGCATGAGCACCGGAATCGAGGCCAGGTCCGGGTCGGCGCGAAGAGCCCGGACGAACTCGAAGCCGTCGAGGACCGGCATCACCACGTCGGTCACGATCAGGTCCGGCCGGTCCTGGCGAGCACCTTCGAGCGCCGCCGCACCGTCGGCGTACAGCGCGGTGTCCCAGTGGGGCGCCAGAATGCGCCGCAGGTGGCGGCGCATGTCGGCGTTGTCGTCGGCGACGAGTACGAGCGGCCTGCCGTCCCGTTCCCCGGCAGGCTCGGTTTCCAGCCACTGAAGGGCCTCGCTCACGAACGGGTTCTCCGCCGACGGCGCGACGGTCTCGATCGTGTCGTCCGGCGCGGCGGGCAGCCGGATGGTCACGACGGTGCCGACGTCCACCACGCTCCCGACCTCGATCCGGCCACCGTGGAGTTCGACCAGGCTCCGGACCAGCGCCAGCCCGATCCCGCTGCCCTCGGCGCTGCGGCCACGGGCGTTGCCTGCCCGGTAGAACCGGTCGAACAGGTGCGGCAGGTCCCGCTCGGAGATGCCGATCCCGGTGTCCGCGACCCGGAACAGGACGAGATCCGCGCGGTCGGGATCGGGCCCGACCTCGAGGTCGATCTGCCCGTCGAGGGTGTACTTGACCGCGTTGGACACCAGGTTCAGCACGATCGTCTCCCACATCCGCGGGTCGACGTCGCCGATCGCCCTGGCGCAGCTCAGCGTCAACGCGAGCCCGGCGCGGCGGCACAGCTCGGCGAACGACGACGCGATCTGCCGGGTGAACTCGCCGAGGTCCGTCCGGACGCGGGTGGCCGTGGCCCGGCCGGCTTCGGCCCGGGAGAACTCCAGCAGGGAATTCACCTGCCGCAGCAGACGCATCCCGTTGCGCCGCACGGTATGCAGCCGTTCGAGCTGGGCGGGCTCCCGGGCCTCGCGCAGGGCGTCGTCGATCGGGCCGAGCAGCAGCGTCAGCGGGGTGCGGAACTCGTGACTGACGTTGGTCAGGAACGCCGTCTTCGCGCGGTCCAGCTCGGCGAGCGCGTCGCCGCGGCGCCGTTCGTGCTGGTAGGAGGCCGCGGTGGCGAAGGCTGCCGATACTTGGTCGCCCAGGAGGCGGCAGAACGCGCGGTACTGGTCGTCGAGGGGACGCTGAGGGTTGAGCCCGATGACGAGCGCGCCGGTGCCCGCGGTCCGGAGGACCAGCGCCTCTTCGCCTCCGTCCAGCGTAAGGACACGGGTTCCCGCGGCGAGGTCCAGCGTGGCGGGGAGGAAGTCGGTGGTTGCGCCTTTGAGCTCGGCGGGGCCGTCGGGGGAGTCGACGTAGACGGCCAGGAACGGCAGGTCCGGATGCGGCCCGGCGCAGGCCCGCACGAGCGCGTCGACGGCGTCGTCGACCGTGTGGGTTTCGATCAGCGCCGCGCCGACCGTGGTGAGCACGTGCAGCCGGCGTTCGCTCAGCAGGCGTTCGGTCGTTTCGGTGACGGCGCAGAAGATGCCGTCCACGTCGCCGCACGCGGTGAGCAGCGGGCTGTAGCTGAAGGTGAAGTAGCGCTCTTCGGGGCGTCCGGCGGTGACGACCGGCAGGTACAGGTCCTTTGCCCAGGTCGCCTCGCCGCTCGTGACGACGCCGCCGAGCATGTCCTCGATGGGGTCCCAGATGTCCCACCAGACTTCGCGGCCTCGCGCGCCGAGCGCCGCCGGGTGCTTCTCGCCCAGGACCGGGAGGTAGGCGTCGTTGTAGACCAGGAACAGGTCATCGGCGCCGAGCCAGAGCACGATCGGGAACCGCGAGGTCAGGGCGACCGCGACGGCCGCGCGGACCTCCGGCGACCAGCCGTCGACCGGGCCCAGCGGATGCGCGGACCAGTCGTATTCGAGGAAGCGGCGGCCCATTTCACCGCCCAGCGCCGCGGCGGCGGCGAGGTCGGCGGGGGTGGTCCGGTGCGTCGTCACGGGGAGTCCTGGGCTCAGCCCGAGCCGCGCTCCCCGGCCAGCGCCTCGTCGAGCGACGGGAAGATCGCGACCAGCTTGTCCAGCTCCGCGACCTCGAAGGCACGCAGGATCGCGTAGTTCCCGGCGACCAGGCGCAGCGCGATATCGGAGTCGATGCCCTGCCAGTGGGCCTTCAGCACCGCGGCCAGGCCGCTGCTGCCGAAGAAGACGACTTCCTGAAGGTCGAATACCACGATCCCGAGGCGCTGTGTCGCGGCCAGTTCGAACGCGGCCTGGAGCTCCTGGGTGAATTCGGGCGTGGTCGCCAGGTCGATTTCGCCCGCGATCCGCACGACGACCGCGGTGTCCCGGACGTCCCGTTCGGCGCGGATACCCGGTTTCGGCACGGCCGGGTCACCGGACCCGGCGTTGTCGAGTTCGGGCATGGCGGTCCTCCGTCCGGCGCTGTCGGGGCCAGCCTAGCGCCAGCCCCCGGCCAGGCGGTGCTGAAGCGCCGTCAGCCGAGCGCCTCGCGCGCGGCTTCGAGGTCCGCGACGAAGGCGGCATAGGCGTCGTCGCGGTCTCGCGCCCGCAGGACGGCCGACGGGTGAACCGTGGCGATCGCGGCCGGGACGAGGTCGGCGAGGTCCTCGGGCGGGTCGAGCTGCTCGCCGCGATGGGCGGTGAGGCGGAACTTGGGGCCGAGCAGGGACTGTGCCGCCGTCGCGCCGAGCAGGAGCACCAATTTCGGGCGTACGGCACGCAGTTCGGCCAGCAGCCACGGCCGGCAGGCGACGGCCTCACCGCGGGACGGTTTCTGGTGAATGCGCCGCTTGCCACGCTCGGCGGGGGTGAACTTGAAGTGCTTGACGGCGTTGGTGAGGTAGAGCGACGCCCGGTCGATGCCCGCCTCGGCGAGCGCCTTGTCGAGCAGCTTGCCCGCCGGTCCGACGAACGGCTCGCCCGCAAGATCTTCCCGGTCGCCCGGCTGTTCGCCGACCGCGAGCACGGACGCGTTCGGCGGCCCTTCACCGAAGACCGCCTGCGTGGCGTCACGGTAGAGGTCGCAGCCGTGGCACTGGGTCACGGCCGACCTCAGCCGTGCCAGGTTCGTCGTGTCCGGGGGTTCGGCGGGCATGACTGCAGATTCCCGTGGGCCAGGCGGAGTAAACCGCTCGTGAGCGCTGGTCGGGTTCTCGTGAGTGGTAAGTGTCGTTCTAACGACACTTACCACTCACGAGGGGTGTGACTCCAGGTGCTGCCGGGGTCGGTGGTGCAAGCGGCCATACGATCGAGTCTTCAACCCGCGGCCGCGGTCGCCGGCTGCGCCGAGAGTGGCGTGGCGATCGACTCCAGCGAGCGCTGTTCGGCCCGGACGCCCAGCAGGGCTTCGGCAATCCCACCGAGGATCATCATCGCGGCGCCGAGGTAATAGCCGAACGCCACATTGGCGACGACGCCGGTTTCGACGAGGCTGCCGAACAGGACCGGGCCGGCGATCCCGCCGATTCCGGTGCCCACGGAGTAGAAGATCGCGATCGCCAGCGCCCGGACCTCCAGCGGAAAGATCTCAGACACGGTCAGATACGCGGAACTGGCGCCTGCGGAGGCCAGGAAGAACACCGCGCACCAGGCGATCGTGAGCGTCGTGGCGGACAGTGTCCCGGCCTGGAACAGCAGCCCGGTGCCGACCAGCAGGATCCCGGAGCCGAGGTAGCTCGTGATGATCAGCGGACGGCGGCCGATGGTGTCGAAGAACCGGGCCAGCAGCAGCGGGCCGAGGAAGCTGCCCACCGCCAGCGGTAAGAGATAAAGGCCGTCGGAGGCGCTGGAGACGCCGAAGAACCGACCGAGCACGAGACCTTGGGTGAAGTAGACGGCGTTGTACAGAAATGCTTGGCCGACGAACAACGCGAGCCCGAGCAGCGTGCGCCGCGGGTAGGTCCGCACCAGCGTCCGCGCGACCTCGATCAGGTCGGTCCGCGTGCGTTGCCGGACTTCGATCGTCTCGTCGACGGGCTCGAGCCGCTCGCCACTGGCCCGCTCGACCCGGCGTTCGATACCGGAAACGACTTCGTCGGCCTCGTCGGCCTTCCCATGGGTGAACAGCCAGCGCGGGCTCTCCGGCACGGTCCGCCGCACCACGAGAATCAGCAGGCCGAGCAGCGCGCCGAGGCCGAAGGCCAGCCGCCAGCCGAGCCACGGCGGGATCAGGCCGGGGTCGAGCAGCACCAGGCTCAGCCCGGCACCAGCGGCCGCGCCGAACCAGTACGAGCCGTTGACCGCAAGGCTCACGGTGGCGCGACGCCGGGCGGGCACCATCTCGTCGATGGCGGAGTTGATCGCGGCGTACTCGCCACCGATACCCGCGCCGGTCATGAACCGCATGAGGAAGAACCACCATGGCGCGAACGAGAACGCGGTCAGCACCGTGGCCAGCAGATAGAGCCCGAGGGTGACCAGGAAGAGCCGTTTCCGGCCCCACCGGTCGGTGAGATAGCCGAACAGCAGCGAACCGAGCACGGCCCCGGTCACGTAGCAGGATGTCGCGAGCCCGATCTGGGTGTCGCTGAGCTGCAGGCCACTGCCGGGTTCGGTCAGCCGGTCGGACAGCGCGCTGACGATCGTCACCTCGAGACCGTCGAGGATCCACACCGTGCCCAGCCCGACGAGCATCAGCCAGTGCCACGAGGACCAGGGCAGCCGGTCCATCCGGGCGGGTACGTCGGTACGGACCGTCGCTCCGTCACGCGCCATCGTCATCACCTCGCGCCGGGTATTCCCGCGCGCGACGAGCGGCAAACGGGGTCAGGGAGTGCGCCAGGAGTGATCCGGGAACGCGGTCCCGGCCTGCGGGCCCATCAGCAGCAGCCCACCGTCGACGACCAGGGATGCGCCGGTGATGTACCCGGCCGCGGGGGTGGCGAGGAACGCGACCGCGGCGGCGACCTCACGGGCGTGCCCGGTCCGTCCCAAAGGGACACCCGGGCGTTCCTGCTCGCGCGGATCGACGTCGGTCTGGCCGGTCATCGGGGTCGAGATCTCCCCGGGTGCCACCGAGTTCACCGTGATCCCGTACTCCGCGAGCTCGAGGGCGAGCACCTTCGTGAGCGCGCCCGCACCCGCTTTCGCGGCACAGTAAGGCGCGGCTCCGACGCGGGGGGCGTGCTCGTGGACGCTGGTGATCGTGACGATCCGCCCGCCACGACCGGCCTCGACCATCCGGCGTGCGGCGCGTTGCGAGCACAGGAAAACTCCGTCGAGATCGACGTCGACGACCTCGCGCCACTTGTCGTAATCCATCTCGAGGACGCGTTCGCTGCTCCCCGTCCCGGAACAGTTGACGAGCACGTCGACTCCACCCAGTTGTTCGGCGAGCTCGTCGATCGCGCCGGACGCCGCGGGCAGGTCGGTCAGGTCGAGATGGGCGACGTGCGCCGAGACGCCGCGTTCCCGCGACCTCGGCCGCGGTCTCCTCGGCGCCCTGTTTGTCGGAATGATAGGTGATGCCGACATCGAGGCCGCCGCCCGCGAGCGCCACGGCCACCGCGCGGCCGATGCCGGAGTCGGCCCCCGTCACGATGGCGGTCTGCGGCGCGGGCGCGTTTTCGGGCAAGTCAGCCGGCAAGGTCATGACGTTCCTTTCGAGGGCTTCAAACGGATACGTGCTCGCTGAACGCGGAACGCGCGCGGTCGACGAACCCCCGCCCGGGGCGCAGCAGTGCCGTCGCGGGCCATCGGTCCAGTAACACCGGGTGCGGGAGGTAGCGCGCCGTCTGGCGGGACCCGGCGACGGCGTCCCCCAGCTCGCGCAGTCGTGGCGCGGGGTACCGGGTGCGCAGCCCGCGGATCGCGGACGGACCGCCGTCGCGCAGATGCCGCCGGATGGCGCGGACGAGCGCGGCCAGCAGCCGCTCGAACCTGGACTCCTGTGGTCCGGTGTCTTCGAGCTGCCGCATCAGCGTCTCGGCCTCGACGAGATCGGGATCGGGGCCGAGATGGGGTTCTTCGGCGACCTCGTGCCGGACCAGCTCGGCGATCAGGTGGTCGGTCAGTTCCTTGCGGTTCTCCGGGCTGCCGTGGTCGAGATCCAGCTCGGTGCAGAGCCGGCAAAGGGCGACGTGGTCGTCGCTGAGCAAAGTGGCGAGGTCTTTCGCGATCATGATCACTCCTGGTAGCACTTCCGGCTCGGATACCCCGCCGGCGGCGGTCCAATCACGACCGACGGTTGTCGGGCCGTGAAGCGGGTACGCCTGGCCGGACCGACCGAAGGGAGCAGGGATGAGCACCACCACGGCGTCCAGCGGGATGAAGCGGGTCGCACACAAGGCTGCCGAAATCCGGCGCCGCTACGAGGGTGACGCCGATCGGCCGCTACCGGGCTATGCCGGCCTGATGAGCGGGTACACCGCGGTCCTGGGCGGACTCACGGCGGTCGGCCGGCTCCGCGGGGCACGCCTGCCCCGCCGGTGGAGCCTCGGCGACACGATCCTGCTGGGCGTCTCGACCTTCAAGGCCAGCCGATTGCTGGCGAAGGACGCCGTGACGAGCCCGTTGCGTGCGCCGTTCACGCGGTTCGAAGAACCCGCGGGTGAGGACGAGCTGAACGAATCCGTGCCGGGCCACGGCGCCGCGCACGCCATCGGGGAGCTGATCTCCTGTCCCTTCTGCCTGAATGTCTGGGTCGGTACCGGGCTGGCCGCGGGATTCGTACTGGCTCCGCGTGCGGCCAGGACGGCGGCCACGGTGCTCACGGCCGTCGCCGGCGCGGACATCCTGCACCTGCTCTATGACGCCGGGAAGAAGCTCGCCGAACGATGACCTCGGTGTGACCGCCGCCGAGACGGGTATGCGGTCGGACGACGAAAGGAGCGAACCATGAGCAAGACGAACCCGATCGAGCTACAGAAGTATCTGTCCGGAGTGGACTAATCCGCCGGACGTGACGACCTGGTGCCGGCCGCGGAAGGCAACGGAGCCGACGACCAGACCCTCGAAGTGCTGCGCGGCCTGCCCGAGCGCACCTACGAGGGGCCGAGCGGGGTGAGCAAGCAAATCGGCTCCTGAGACCGGTCGGTTTGCGGGTTCCGGCGGCGCGGTACCCCTGAGGATGAGCACACCCGAGATCGACCCGGTGACCGCCGAGAGTGAACAGCAGGACGCGGACTTCGGCGACGAGCACACAGAGCCGACGTTCCGCGACCAACCGCCGGAACCCACCGAAGGCGCGGACGACGAGAGTTCCCGCGGGGACGCGGGCGGGATGAAGCCGGACGACTGAACGGCAGTTTCGTTCCGCGCGCGATGGGTATCCCTCGCGCGCTGTTCCCGGCGCACCACCACGAGGAGGCTCCGTGTCCACCGACGCGATCGTCATGCTGAAAGACGACCACAAGACGGTCGAAAAGCTGTTCAAGCAATTCGAGAAGGCAGGAGACTCCGCGCACGCCGAAAAGCGCCGGATCGTCGACCAGATCATCGAAGAGCTGACGACCCACGCCTATATCGAGGAAGAGATCTTCTACCCCGAAGCGCGGAAGGCGGTCCCGGAAACGAAGGACCACGTGCTGGAAAGCGTCGAGGAGCACCACGTCGTGGTGTGGATGCTGTCCGAACTCGCCGGGCTCGACCCGGAACACGAGACTTTCGACGCGAAGGTGACCGTGTTGACGGAGAACGTGCGCCATCACGTCGAGGAGGAAGAGGACGAATGGTTCCCGCAGGTCCGTTCGGCCATGGGCCGGAAACGGCTGCAGGAGCTCGGCCAGCGGATGCAGGAAGCGCGCAAGGACGCACCGGCGGATCCGTTGAAACTGCAGAGCGCGCGTAAGTAGCGGCGGGTCCGGGTAGTAGGAAGCTGTGACCAAGATCGTCGCAGTCGTGCTCGGGGTGTTGATGCTTTCGGGCTGCGCGGACGCTGAGCAGGCCTCGGCGAAAGACGCGGCACAGGCGTTCGTGGATGCGCTGGGATCGCCGGACAAGGCGTGCGCCCTGCTCGCACCCCGGGCACGGGACCTGCTCGGGGCAGCGGGCTGCGGCACGCTGTCGTCCCTGCCGCGCGGCCCGGTGGAATCGGTCAGCGTCTGGGGTGGGGAAGCCCAGAGCAGAACCAGCGGTGACGTGCTGTTCCTGCACGCCTTCTCCGCCGGCTGGCTGGTCACCGGCGCCGGCTGTCACCCGCGGAACGAGCAGGTTTACGACTGCCTGGTAGGTGGGCGATGAAGGCGCGTGCGGTGTTCACCGTCTACTGGGTCCTCGTCGTCGGCGGGCTGCTTTATTTCATCGTGTTGGGGGTGTTGGCGCGATGAAGCGGTTCATCCGGGACAACGGGCTGTCATTGGCTTTCGGTGCGCTTTTTCTGCTTGCCCTGATCGGGCAGGCGTTGTCGGGTTTCGCCGATTTCAACGACCAGCAGCTCGCGCACGGCGTCGAACCGGTCAGTCTCGGCGCCTATCTGACGTCTTCGACGTTCGGAGTCGACGTCGCGGAGAACTGGCAGTCCGAATATCTACAGTTCTTCCTGTATGTCTTCGCGACCGTGTGGCTGGTCCAGCGAGGATCGCCCGAATCCAAGCCGTTGGGCCGGGTCGGCACTGAAAGCGACGAGGACCAGCTGTTGGGACGGCATGTCCGGCGTGGCTCGCCTCCGTGGGCGAAGGCCGGTGGCTGGCGGACCGCGGTGTTCGCGCGTTCCCTCGGATTGGTGATGGGCGCGCTGTTCCTGCTGTCCTGGCTCGCGCAGTCGGTGGCCGGAGTGAGCGCCTACAACGCCCAGCAGCTCAGCGACTTCGCGGATCCGGTGTCCTGGCTCGAGTACCTGGGTTCGGCCGATTTCTGGAACCGGACCCTGCAGAACTGGCAGTCGGAGTTCCTCGCCATCGGGTCGATGGCGGTGTTCAGCGTTTACCTGCGCCAGCGTGGTTCCCCGGAGTCCAAGCCGGTCGGTGCGGAACACCACGTAACGGACGAAGCAGGCTGACGCTCAGCAAGGACTCGTGAGCGTTCCGGGCGGTTAGAACCGCCCGGAACGCTCACGAGTCCTTCTGACGCTCGTCATGGGTTACCTCCTTCTTGTTCCTGGCCGGTAGTCCCGCTCTTCGTCGACCTCCCCACCGGTGTGGTGGACGACGTGGACGACCCGGCGTTTGCGAGCCATCGCCCGGCCGGACACGACCGCGTCCGTTCGTCGCAATGCCGTGTTCGACGCCCGGGTGCCTCCTTCGATGCGGTTCTTCCAGCGCCCGTCCTCGAAATACGTGTGCACGTCACCGTGGGCCATGGCGGAACCCCTCCTTGAGCACCGCTGGCGGGTGCCCGGCCCCGCGATAGCCGAAACCCGGGCTGCGGGGGCAGCGCCGGGTTCGTACCCTGGTATTGCACAACGTCGGAGCGGAAACATGCGGCGACCGTGCGTGCCGCGGCGTCCCCGCCGGCCACGCGGACCCCGCGGGTGAGGGGTCGGTGGACGGTCGGCGCCGCGAGCGGCTGTGGCAGCAGGTAACCCGGCGGGCCGCCCGGGACGGTCTCGGGCTGCCCGCGGCACTGTGCGGCGTCTGTGCCGACGAGCTGGCCGACGGTGCCGCGCTCACCCTGCGGACCGAAGGCCGTACGCAGGAACTGCTGGCGACGAGCGGGCCGTGGGCCGCGAAGCTGGAGGAGATCCAGTACGCCCTGGGTGAAGGACCCGGCGTGGCCGCCTATGTCAGTGACGGTCCGGTGCTCATCGACGACGTCGCCGCGCAGGACGGCCGGTGGCCGATGTTCACCGACGCGGCCTGCGAGGCCGGTGTCGCGGCCACCTTCGCCTTTCCCTTGCACACCGGTGCGATCCGGCTGGGCACGCTCGACCTCTACCGGCGGACCGCGGGCTGGCTGAGCACCGACGCACTGGCGGACGCGATCGTGCTCGCCGACGTAGCCCTGGTGCTGATCCTGCGGCAGGCCCTGGACGAGGACCTGGCGGACCGGGGCGGCGGCGCGTACGAGGACGTGCACATCGCGACCGGCATGATCGCCGTCCAGCTGCGGATCAGCCTGGCCGACGCCTCCGCCCGCCTACGTGCGCACTCCTTCGGGGAAGGGCGCTCGCTGCTGGAGGTGTCCCGCGACGTGATCGCCCGCCGCATCACCCTCGATCGGTGGGCGGAATGACCGCCGACCACACCGCGTCCGGCGAGGCCGGGCCGTATGCTCGCGGAGTGCCAGACACCCGCGAACAGCTTGCCGACGTGCTGGTCGAGCTCACCACTCGGCTGGTCGCCGACGGTACCGACACCGCGGCGCTGCTCCGGGTGGTGACCCGTTCCTGTGGCGAGCTGACCGGCGCCGCTGCGGCGGGCATGCTGATCACCGATCCCCGGGGTGCGGTCGAGGTGGTCGCGGCGTCGGACGACACGACCCGGTTCCTCGAACTGCTCCAGGCCCTGACCGGCGATGGCCCGTGCGTGGAATGCATCCGGACCGGGGAGCTCGTCTTCGAAACCGATCTCGGCACGAAGGATCCGGCCCGCTGGCCGACGTTCACCGCCGCGGCGAAGTCCAGTGGATTCCGTGCGGTGCATGCGTTCCCGCTGCGCCTGCGCGGGCGCGCGCTGGGCGGGCTGAACATCTTCCACGCCCAGGCCGGCGCGCTCACCCGCGAGCAGCTGCAGGCCGGGCAGGCTCTGGCGGACCTCGCGGTGCTGGGGTTGACCGTGGAACCCGGCGAACGCCGTGACGCCCGCCTGGCCGAGGCGACGCTGCGGGTGCTCAACGGCCGGGTCCGGCTCGCCCAGGCGGCGGGCATGGTGGCGGCGGCCAGGGATCTCGACCCGGGCGCCGCCCGTGCGCTGCTCCAGGCTCACGCCGATCGGACCCACTCGACGACCGGCGAGGTCGCGGAAGCGATCACCACGGGTGCGCTGGCCCCGGCGGAGCTGGCCGCGGCCACCCCACCCCGCCAGTCGAACGCGGTCGCCACCCATCGGGCCCAGGACGACTGAGCGGTCAGATCCAGTCCGGATCGGTCCGGCCCTCGGCCCGCGCGTCCGCGGCGGCCACCACCCGGGCCGCCACCGCATCCTCACCGAGCAGGCCGTCGATCTCGCGCAGCCATTCGCGGGCGTGGCCGTTTCCTTGTGCGACAAGGATTCCCGTCGCTTCACCGAGCGCCGACCGGCGGCTGGCGTTGGCCAGCACCGCCCGCGCCGCGCACTCTCGGTCCTGTCGCGTCATCGCCGGACCTCCGTCCGTCCCCACCCACGCTAATCGCAGGTGTAGCTCGGCCGGGAGGGGGTAGCCGCCTGATAAAGCAACTTCTCGTGGAAAGGAAGCGAAATGACGAAAGCCCGCGACATCATGACCCCGGACGCCACCTGCGCCCACGCCTCCGACACGATCCACGACGCCGCCATTGTCCTGGCCAGGGAAGGGGTCGGCGCGGTGCCCATCTGTGGCGAGGACAACCGGCTGAAGGGCATGCTCACCGACCGCGACATCGTGGTGAAGGTGCTGGCCGAGGGCAAGGACCCGCGCGCCGTGCACGTCGGCGAGCTGGCGCAGGGCGAAGCCGTGACGATCGGTGCGGACGACGAGGCCGAGGAGATCATGCGCACGATGACCGAGCACCGGGTCCGCCGGTTGCCGGTGATCGACGGCCACGACCTGGTCGGCGTGGTCGCGCAGGCGGACGTCGCGAAGGCGCTGCCGAACCCGCAGGCCGGCGAGCTCGTGGAAGCCCTCTCCTACGGCTGAGCCGGGGCGAACGCCGCCCAGACCTCCCGGGCCGCATCGCGAGCGGTCTCGTCGGGGCGCACCGGAGGCGTTCCTTCCGGCTGGTGGACGGGCGCGCCGCCCAGGAGTTCGACGAGGGCCACCGCCAGGTCGCGGACCTTCACGTTGAACTCCTGGCTGGCGCGGCGCAGTGTCTGCCACGCCTCGTCCACGTCGCAGCCGCGGACCGCCATGACGGCGCCCTTGGCCTGCTCGATCGCGGCCCGGGAGGCGAGCAGCGCCAGCATCTGGCCCGGGTCTCCGGCGGCCGCGGCCTCGGCGACGACGAGGAGGTCGGCTGTCAGCTTCTCGTAGCGCGCCAGGACCGCGCGCGCTTCGGAGGAGGCCGGGCCGTCGAGCGCCGCCGAGAGGACGAACGTGCCATTGCCGTTCCAGGTTCCCGGCACCGCGACCAGCCCGCGGACGCGGTGCCACTCGTCGGCGAGACCGGGATGCTCCTGGAGCAGGGTGTCCCGCACCAGCCGGGGCCAGCGCTCGTCGGCGAACACGTCGTCCGTGCTGACCGGAACCCCGGTCTCGGCCGCGTCGGGGATGGGTCCGCCGCGGCGCAGCTGGGCCGGCGCGAGATGTTCGGCGACGCCGTACGTGGCCAGGACGGACAGCGGCTCGCCGTCGTGGCGGCTGGTGAGCGTCGCTCCCAGGCAGCCGGGGATCTCCGCGGCCATCCGGTCGAGCAGGCCTGCCAGCAGCTGATTGAGCGGTTTCCAACGGTCGGACGCTTCGACCAGTGTTCGCGTCACGGGCTCCTACCTCCGGGCTCGGGCCTGGGCCTTCATCGCGGGCTGCGCGGCACCGATTCTGCCTGATCCGGACCCCTCACCGCGACGGCAGCACGCAGTACTCGGTGCCCTCGGGATCGGCGAGCTGGACGCGGTTCAGGTCGTGATCCTGGTGACGGCGTCGGCGACCAGGTCGGGTTCGGCGACCGTGACCGTCAGGCCCGGATGCCGGAGCAGTCCCCACGGGTCGATCCCGCGCACCGGTTCGCGGAACCGCAGGCACACCCCGCGTTCGGTCGTCGTGCCGAACGTCAGGCCGCGATCGGCCAGCGACAGCCGGACCCCCAGTCCGCGCAACGCGCTGAACGGGCCGACGACCTCCGCTCCGGCGAGATTGCTCAGCGGCGTCGTGACCAGCCATGGCCCCAACCTGACCCGCAGGCCGTCGGCATCGAGGTCCAGCCCGCTGATCCGGCCGAGGATCCGGCGAAGCCAGGGATGGGGGACGACGAAGTCCGCGTGCAGCCGGTACTGCACCACGACGGCGGACGCCGCCGGCTCGGTCGCAGGCATACGGGAACCTCCTTCAGGGCCGGGTTGTAGTTCCAGCTACCCGGGGACCGTAGGCGGAAAACCCGAGATCGCCCGGCTGGGCGAGCTCGGCGACCGCACGGCAGACGTCCGCCGGTTCGATCGTGTCGAGGCAGGGATGGCCTGGCACCGGGCACGCGCGGGCCCGGCTGTCGCGGCACCGCGCCTGCTGATCCCCGAGCAGCGCGACCGGAACGCCGTAGGGCGCCCACCGCGCGGCGGGCACGACCGGGGCGAACAACGACACCACTGGTGTCCCGGCCGCGGCGGCGAGATGGGCCGGACCGGTGTTGGGCGCGACCACGACCTGGGCGCCGGAGAGCACCGAAGCCAGCTCGGGCAGCGACGTCCGGCCGCCGAGGTTCACCGCGGCCGACCCCGCGACCCAGGTGGTCAGCTTCTGTTCGGACCGGGCGCGCCGGTCACCAGCACGCGGTGCCCCTCGGCGGCCAGGGCCCGCACGATCCGGCGGCTGTGGTCCGGCGACGGCTGCCGGGCGGGCACGGAAGCGCCGGGATGGACGACGACGTAGGCGCCGCCCCCGGTCAGCCGGGCCATGTCCGGCAACGGACGGCGCAGCGCGGGGCGCCGTGGTCGTCCGGGCGGCAGCGTGAATCCCGGCCGCTTCGGCGAGCGAGAGCATGCGGACCGGCTCCGGACGGGTCGCCCTCCACGCGATGGCGCAGGTCGAGCAGACTCCCCGGGTAGTCCTCGGAGATCGCGCCGATCCACGGCACTCCCGCCTGCCGCAGCAGCAGGGCCAACGGCAACGGCGACTGGTGGAACGAGGTCAGGATCAACGCCTGGTCCGGGGCCAGCGCGCTGATCCGCTCGACGAACGCGCCGGTGTCGGCCGCCGTCACGGGCGGTGGTTCCGGGTCGATCCACGGGGCTCGCCAGGTGATCAGGGCGTCGACGCCGGGCAGCAGTTCGCCCGCGGCGCGGCCGTGCGGGCCGGTCAGCAGAGTCACGTGCGACGCGTGCGCGGCCACCGCCCGGACGCAGGGCCCGGCGAGCAGGACGTCGCCGAGGTTGTCCTGCCGGGCGACGAGCACCCGGCTCATCCGGCGACCCCGGCGACGCGCAGCGCCTCGGACAGATCCTTGGCGACGGCGGCGCGCTCGCGGGCGCGGACGATCTCCGCCTCGCGCGTACGGGCGGTCGGCACCAGGACCGCGCGGGCGCCCGCGGCGAGCGCGGCGTCGACGTCGGCGCCGGTGTCACCGATGACCACGCAGGACGCGGGATCGACGCCCAGCTCGCCCGCGGCGCGCAGCACCAGGCCGGGCGCGGGTTTGCGGCAGCCGCACCCGTCGCCGTCGTCGTGCACGCACACCTGCCACGTGCCGAACGGCCCGAAGAGCTCCTCGACGCGGGCGTTCACCGCGGCCAGCCGGTCCGGCGTGATCAGTCCTTTCGCGACACCCGACTGATTGCTCACGACCCCGACCGGGATGCCCGCGGTCCCGCAGCCCGCGCACCAGCTCGACGGCGCCGGGTACCGGCCGGACGCCGTCCGGATCGTCGAGGTAGGGGACGTCGACGATCAGCGTGTCGTCGCGGTCGAACAGCACGGCGAGCGCCGGCCGCCGGCGCCGGGCGGAGATCTCCCCGCGCAGCCGGTGGTAGCACGCGGCCGGCGGGATGAGGACGCTGGTGACGAGCATGCGCGCGACTTCGCCCGGCGTCCGTGGCCCGGACAGGATCGCGGCGGGTCGCGAACTCGGCGGTCAATCCCGGCCCACAGATCCCGGCGGCGAGCACGGCTTTCCCGCGCTGCCGCAGCAGCGGCAGGACCAGCGCCGCCGCACCGGCCATTGTGGACAGTGCGTGCCGCCCAGGCGGCCCGAGCCGGCGCCGGTGCGCTGCCGCCAGAGCACGCCGTGCTTGCGCCGCATCAGCGCGTTGTCGGCGTTGCCGCGCTGGGCTTTGAGGCTCGCGAAGAACCCGGCCCGGCGGGCCGGGTGCGTGGTCAGCCGCTCGCCCTGGTCGATCCGGTGCCCGGCTTCGGCGACGCGGAGCGCCAGGTCGGAGTCTTCGCGGAACGCGCGCGGGAACCGCTCGTCGAAGCCGCCCGCCTCGACGAGCGCGCTGCGCCGGTACGCCATGTCGGCGGTGATCCACCGCGCGTGCTCCAGCCCCGCCGTGCCCCGTTCGTCGTCGGTGGGCCGCCGGTCCGCGGGCAGCGGGACGGTGATCCGGCCCTGCGACGCGGCGACTTCCGCCGGCAGGGGCAGCAGGTCGTCCGCCAGCTGCCGCGGCCAGTCGGGCGCGAGCACGACGTCGTCGTCGACGAAGGCGATCCACTCGCTCTTCGCGGTGCGCCAGCCGAGGTTGCGGGCGGCCGCCGGGCCGCGCCCGCCGGAGCGGAGCACTCGGACGCCGGCGGGAACGTCCAGATCGGGCCCGCCCGGGCGGTCGTCGACGACGAGCACCTCCGCGGGCCTCGGGCCTTCGCCGCCGAGCAAGGTTTCGAGCAGTGGCCGAAGCGTCTCCCGGCCCGTCGTGGGGATCACCACGGTGTAGTCGAGGGAATCAGTCACCGCGCCGGACTACCCGGGACAGCGCCGGTTCAAACGGTTACCGCACGCGGGTAACCGGGCGGCGACACGGAGGAGGCGCGGATGACCGCGGGAACGATCGAGATCCGGAACCCGGCCGACGACAGCGTGGTGGGCACGATCCCCACCGCGGGTGAAGACGAGATCGACGCCGCGCTGGCGCTGGCCAACCGGACAAGGCCGGGTGGGCGCGAACCCCGGCTGCCGAACGCGGCGCCCTGCTGCACATCGCGGCCGAACGCCTGCGGGCGCACGCGGACGACCTCGCCGAGCTGAACGAGTCGGAGACCGGGCGCCCGCGCGACGAAGCCCGTGACGGCGTCCTCGCGGGGGCTGGAACCCTGGACCAGTACGCGGAACTGGGGCCGGTGCACCGCGGCCGCAGCCTGCTCGGCGACTTCGGCGCGACCGACCTGATGGTGCCCGAGCCGCGTGGCGTGGTCGTCGCGCTCACGCCGTGGAACGACCCGGTCGCGGTGGCCTGCGGACTGCTCGGCGCGGCGCTCGTGACCGGGAACACCGTGGTGCACAAGCCGAGCGAGCGCGCGCCGCACACCGGCGACCTGCTCGGCGAGGTGCTGGCCGGGGTCCTGCCGGGTGGTGTCCTCCAGACCGCTGCACGGCGAGGGTGGCGTCGGCGCGATCCTGGCGATGCGCGACGACGTCGACGTCATCGCCCACGTCGGCAGCACCGCGACCGGCCGGTCGATCGCCGCGAGCGCGGCCGCGACCGGCGCGAAGACGTTGCTGGAGAACGGCGGCAACGACCCCCTGGTGATCGACGAGGACGTCGACCCGGAGTGGGCGGCGGGCCAGGCTGCGCTCGGCGCGTTCGCCAACTCGGGGCAGATCTGCGTCGCCGTCGAACGGATCTACGTCCACGAGGCCATCGCCGAGCCGTTCCTGGCGGCGCTGGTGAAGGAAGCCGAGGTCGCGGACCCTGGCGCCGCTGGTGGACCGAGCGCCACCGCGACCACGTGCACGCCCACGTCGAAGACGCGACTCGGGCGCGGCGCCCGGCTGCTGACCGGGGGAGTGCTGCCGGACGGCCCCGGCGCGCACTACCCGGCCACCGTGCTCACCGGCTGGCGCCAGAGCTGCGCGTGATGGCGAGGAGACGTTCGGCCCGGTGGCGCCCGGTCCAGGTCGTCCCGAGCTTCGACGACGGTCTCGCCGAGGCCGCCGCGGCGACTACGGGCTCGCGGCGACAGTGCTCACCGCGTCGATGGCCCGCGCCCAGCACGCCTGGCGTGAGCTGCCGGCCGGCACGGTCAAGATCAACAACGTCTTCGGCGGCGCGCCCGGCGGGGCCGCGCATCCCGCGCGCCGCAGCGGCAACGGCTACGGCTACGGGCCCGAGCTGCTCGACGAGATGACCCAGACGAAGCTCGTGCACGTGGCGCCGCCCGGTGGCCGACCTTTACGACCGGACCCCGCTCGGCTGGTTCGCCCGCGCGCTGCGGATCCCGGGCAGCGAACGCCGGAGCCTCGTCCAGGCCGCGAAAGCGACGCTCGCCGCCACCGGCGCCTGGCTGCTGGCGACGCTGGTACTGCGCCTGCCCGCAGCCGTTCCTCGCGCCGTACGCCGCGGTGTTCCTGGTGGACGCGACGGTCTACCGGTCGCTGCGGGGCTGGTTGCAGCAGGTCGGCGCGGTCACCGCCGGCGTGCTGCTCGCCGCCGTCGCCGGCCAGCTGATCCCGGCGCAGGCCGTGGCGCTCGCCGTCGTGGTGTTCATCGGGCTGCTGGCCGGGAACTGGCGGCACTTCGGGATCCGCCGGGGTCTGGGTCGGCGTCACCGGCATGCTGGTGATCTCCTACGGCACCGCGACCGAGACCGTGCTGCTGGGCGACCGGCTGCTGGAGACGGCGCTGGGCGCGGCGATCGGCGCCGCGGTGAACGCCCTGATCTTCCCGCCGCTGTACGGGGAACGCCTGGCCTCCGCCACCGGCCGGCTCGCGTCGTCGCTGGCGGACCTGCTGGAGTCGATGTCCGACCTGGTCCGCCGCGACGAGCCGCCGGAGGACGTCGACGACCTGCTCGCGCAGGCCCGGGACGCGCGGAGCCTGGTCGCTGCTCGGCCGAGGACGCGGTCGGCTTGACCCGGGAAGGGCGGCTGCTCAACCTGCGCCGCCGCCGCCCCGGGGCCGGCGGCCGCCACGAGCGTCCGCTCGCGACGCTTATCGCGCTGTGGCCGCCGGTGTCCCAGCTGATCGCCGCGGTCCGCACGACGTCGGGCAGCGCAGGACGCATCCGTTCGGCTACCCGTGGCCGGACGCGCGGGACTCGCTGGCCGACCTGATCCGCTGCCTGGCCGGCGCCGTCCGGTCGGTGGCGAGGGAGGGCGAGCGTCGACCTCGACGGCTGCCGCGCGCTGCTGGCGGAGCTCGAAGAGCGGCTGGTCACCGCGAACGACGGCGTGCCGGCGCGGCTGGGCCTGGGCACGATGACCCTGCCCGCGCGGCACCTGGTGACGGCGCTGGAGGATCAGTGAGTCAGCGCACCGGTTCGCCGTCGGGCCCGGAGTCGTGCCGGCGGCAGGCGGTGCACACCATCGTCTGGCCCAGCAGGTTGCCGTCGCCGGAGACGAGCCGGGCGACGTGCAGGGTGGGCAGGCCGCACTCCTCGCACGGCATGGGCTTGCTGTCGCGGCTGATCAGGATTCGGTTCGGCATGGCTTCCCCCCGGGCTCGTAGTCCCTCCGCGCTTACCCGGTGGGCGCGCGGCCACACTCCGCCGGGGCCGTTGTCACCCGAAAGGAGCAAGCGGGCGGGCAGGCTGAAGCCGCGCTGAGCCGCGCGTGCTGAAAGACGCCGCTCACGACGCCGGGTACTGCTGCTCCCGGAGCAGGTTCGCCAGGTGGACGGCGTTGCGGACCAGCGTCGCGTTGGTCGAGGCCACGGCCTTCGGCGTCTCGTCGAGGTCCTTGTAGTCGCCGCCCTGCATGGCCTCGCCGTTCCAGTACGTGCCGCCCTGGGCCGGGACCGTGAAGCCGATGTCGTTCAGCGCCTGGAAGAGGTCCGCGATGATCTTGTGCGCGCCGTCCTCGTTGCCGACCACCGCGGCGACCGCGACCTTGCCGAACATCGCGGGCCGCCCTTCGTCGTCCTGTTCGCGACAGTTCCGCGTCGAGGCGTTCGAGCACCCGCTGGGCGACGCTCGACATGTGGCCGACCCAGGTCGGCGTGGCGACGAGCAGGATGTCCGCCGCGGCGACCTTCCGCCGGATTTCCGGCCATTCGTCGCCCTCGCCCATGTCGGCCTCCACGCCGGGGCGGACGTCGTGGTCGACGACGCGGACGAGTTCGCCGGTCACGCCTTGCTCGGCGAAGAGGTCGAGCAGCTGGCGCGTGATGAGGTTGCTGCTCGACTTCGGCGGGCGAGGGTTTGAGCGTGCAGATCGAGCGCGAGGACCCTCATGAGTGCCTCCGTGCGTTGCGTGCCGACGCCGATGTGCGTGAAGCCGGCCTCGGCGAGGGTTTCGGGATCGAGCAGGTTGCGGGTGTCGACGACGACCGGGCGCGCCACCGCCGCGGCGAGCCGGGGCCAGTCGAGGTCCCGGAACTCCGGCCACTCCGTGAGCACCACCAGCGCGGCCGCGTCCTTGGCCACCAGGTACGGGTCGTCGACGACCTGGATCGCGACCGAGCCGGGCACGCAGCCGACGGCCGGGTCGTGCGCGGTGAGCTCCGCGCCCTGGTGGGCGAGTTCCGCCGCCACGGCCAGCGCCGGGGAGTCCCGCAGGTCGCCGGTGCCCGCCTTGAACGCCAGCCCGAGCAGGCCGATCCGGGCCCCGCCAGGGAACCCGAGGCCGAGCCGGTCACCGCCTGCCGCACGGCGCGCACCATCCGCGCGCGCTGGCGGGCGTTGACGCGGACGGCGTCACGCAGGATGCCGAAGTCGACCCCCGCGGACTCGGCCGCGTGCAGCAGCGCAGAAGTGTCCTTCGGCAGGCACGAACCACCCCAGCCCGGTCCGGGAGCCAGGAAATGCGGGCCGATCCGCGCGTCCAGGCCCATGGTGCGCGCGACCTCGCCGACGTCGGCGCCGAACCGCTCGCACAGCTCGGCCAGGACGTTCACATAGGACAGCTTCACCGCGAGAAACGCGTTGCTGGCGTACTTCGCGAGTTCGGCGCTGGCCGAGTCGGTCGCCACGACCGGCGCGGACGTCGGCTCGTACAGCCGCGCGACCCGCTGTGCCGCCGCGGAACCCGGCGGGTCCGTCCCGACGACGACCCGGTCCGGGTGCAGGAAGTCCTCGACCGCGTGGCCTTCCCGGAGGAACTCGGGATTGCTCACCACCGGCAGGTCCTGGCGGCCGAGCAGGCCGGGCAGCCGCGCGGCGGTCCCGACCGGCACGGTGGACTTGGTGACGACCACGCAGCCGGGCCGGAGCAGCCGCCCGAGCTGGGGCACCACCGATTCGAGGACGCCGAGATCCGGGCCGGCCGTCCCCGTCGGGCGGCGTCGGCAGGCAGAGCAGGACGAGATCGGCGCCGTACAGCTCCGCCTGGGCGGTGGTGAACGCTGAGCGTCCCATCGGCGAGGCCCTGAGCGACCAACTCGGACAGACCCGGGCTCGGCGATGGACACCACGCCACGGCTCAACTCGTCCACTTTGGACTCATCGGCGTCCACACAGGTCACCCGGTGCCCGAGCCGGGCGAAGCACGCGGCGCTGGTCAGGCCGACGTAGCCCGCACCGACGACCCCGATGTGCTCAGCCATGCGACACCCGCGCCTTCAACGCCGAACGGGCGGCGGAGAGCACGCGCTCCTCGCCGAGCAGCAGCAGGCCGTCGTCCGCCCGGTCGCCGTGCGGGTCGCCGACGTTGCCCGGCCCAGAGCACGACGTGCTGGCGCGCCGAGGGCGGCGGACCCCACAGCCGCGGCGGCGTCGGGCCGAACAACAGCACCGACGGCGTCCCGAACGCGGTCGCGAGATGTCCGACGCCGGTGTCGCCGCAGACGACCAGCGCGGCCCCGGCCACGAGCGCTGCCAGCTCGGCCAGGCCGGTCCGCCCAGCCAGCACCGCTTCCTCACCGAGCCCGGCCCGCTCCGCGATCCCGCGGGCCAGGTCACGTTCCCCGGCGCCGCCGGTGAGGACGACCCGATGTCCTTCGCGGGCCAGTTCCCGTGCCACGCGGGCGAATCGCTCGGGCGGCCAGCGCCGCGCCGGGTACGCCGCACCAGGGTGGACGACGACGGCGTCCGGCGCGGGGCTGGGCCCGGGCGGCGCGGGCAACGCCAGCGCGGTCCGGTCTGCCTCGACATGGGCGTACTCGACGAGCCGGCACCACCGGTCGACCTCGTGCAGGTCGTCGCGCCACCCGAGACCGGGCACGTCGGGAAAGTCCGGGTGCTGGTGGGTGAGCAGTTCGGCGGGTTCGGTGGCAAGCAGGTCGTGGAGGCTCTCCGGGCCGCGGCCGTGCAGGTTCACCGCGAGTCTCGGCGGCTGCCCCTGCCACGCGAGCTCGCCGAGGCCGGGGGTCGGCAGCAGCTCGTCGACGGCGTCGACCAGCGCGACCAGATCTCGCAGCTCACGCGGGGCGGCAAGCACCAGCCGGTCGTCCGGGTACGCAGCGCGCAGGCCACGCAGTGCGGGCACGGCGGTCAGCAGGTCGCCGATCCCGAGCGCGCGCAGCACGAGGATCACGGCCACGACCCCTCCTCCGAGGCGCATACGACGAGCTCGCGGACCTCGGCGCCCGGCGGCTGCTGAAGCGCGAAGACCACGGTGTTCGCGACGTGTTCGGGATTGTTGAGTTTCGCGTCCGGGCGGCGGCTTGTACTGCTCGTCGCGGTCCTCGAAGAACCGCGTCCACATCCCGCCCGGGATCAGCAGGGTGACGCCGACCCGCCCGGCCAGCTCCGCGGCCAGCGCGCGGGTGAACCCGACGACGCCGAACTTCGCGGCGCAGTAGGCGGTCGCGTCGCTCGACCGCCTTGATGCCCAGAGTGGACGCGACAGGTGACGACCGTGCCCTGGGCGCTGCTCGAGGTAGGGCAACGCGGCGCGGACGACGGCGGCCGTGCCCAGCAGGTTCACCTGCACCACGCGTTCCCAGTCGTCGGCGGGGACGCGGCCGAAATCGGGCCGCAGGCGTCGATGCCCGCCGCGGTGAAGACGCCGTCGAGCCCGCCCGCCCGCTCGGCCAGCTCGCCCACCGCGCGTTCGGTGGCGGCGGTGTCAGCCAGGTCGGCCTCGACGTAGTCGGCCGGATCGCCCGGCGCGGACCCGGTCGAGGACGTACGGAGTGCCGCCCGCCTTGCGGACGGCGTCGACGGTAGCGGCGCCGAGGCCGGAGACGCCACCGGTGATCAGGATGTTGCCGAGGGGTCGCATCGCTCTCCTTCGGGAGTTCGGAGTGGTCAGGCACCGGCCGCCGCGGCGACCAGCCGGGACGTCGAATAGCCCGGCACGGTCGGGACGAACACGACCTCGCCGCCGTGCCGCTCCGACCACGTCGCGTTCGGGCAGGTCCGCGTCGCGCGTAGTCGCCGCCCTTGACCCAGACGTGCGGGCGCAGCCGATCGAGCACCGCGGCCGGCGAAGGTTCGTCGAACACCGCGACCGCGTCCACAAAGGACAGTGCGGTGAGCAGCCGGGCCCGGTCGCGGTCACGCACCAGCGGACGGCCTGGCCCCTTGAGCGCCCGGACCGATTCGTCGGAGTTCAGGCAGACGACGAGAGCGTCGCCCAGCGCCCTGGCCTGGCGCAGCAGGCTGACGTGGCCGGGGTGCAGCAGGTCGAAGCAGCCGCCGGTGGCGATCAGCCGGCCGCCTTCCGCGTGGATCCGGTCGGCGAGGCCGAAGGCGTCGGACGCGGGGTGCGGATCCGGCGCCGGACCGTCCTCGGTGGACAGCGCGGTGGCGCCCCCGTCGGCCACGAACCGGGCGGCCGCCTCGACGGCCGTCGCGACGGCTTCGGTGGTGTCCGCGCCGCCGAGCAGGGCGACGGTGGCGGCCGCGGCGAACCGGTCACCCGCACCGCAGGTGTCGACCACAGCGCACGTCCGTGCCGTGGGTGGGACCGGAACGGTCGTTTCGCCGAAACCGTCGGCGAGGACGGCGCCACGGGCACCGACGGTCACCGCGACAGCGTCGGCACGCCACCGGCCGCGCAACAGCTTGGCGAGCTCGGCCGGTTCTTCGTGTCCGGTCAGGACGTTGCGGGCTTCGGCCAGGTTCGGGGTCACCAGACGGGCTCCGGGCACCGGCGCGGCACCGCGGGGATGGGGGTCCCAGACCACCGGCACCCGCAGCTGCCCGAGAATCCGCCGGACGTCCGGATTGCGCGTCAGGCCGCGACCGTAGTCGGCGACGAGGACCGCGCCGGCGTCGGCCAAGATGTCGCGGGCACGCTCGGGGAGCGCGTCCGCGGTGGCCGTTCCGTCTCCGGAATCCAGGCGCAGCAAGGATTGCCCACCTGCCCGAACCCGGGTCTTGCACACCGTCGTTCCCCGAAGCGGCAGGGGCAGCACGGTGACGTCCGGCTCCAGTAGTCCGGCGAGGGCTTGCGCCCGCGTCGTCGTCGCCGAGCGGGTGATCAGCACGACGTCGGCGGCGGAGCGCGCGGCGAGCAACGCGGCCAGGCCCGCGCCGCCAGGACGTCGGCGGCGGGATTTCAGGTCGACCACCGGCACGGGCGCTTCCGGGCACAGCGTTCGGCGGTCCCCTCGGCATCGACGTCGAGCAGTGTGTCGCCGAGGACGACCAGCGGCTTCACGCGGTCACTCCGAGCGCTTCGTCGAGCGACGCGCACAGGGCGTGCACCAGTACCAGGTGCATCTCCTGCACGGTCGCCGACGGTCGGCGCCTCGACCGTCACGGCTTCGTCGCACAACGCGGCGAGCGGATTCGGGGCCGGCCCGGTCAACGCCCAGGTCGTCACCCCGAGTTCGTGCGCGGCCTTTGCCGCGGCGACGACGTTCTGGCTGCTTCCGCTGGTGGACAGGCAGACCAGGACATCGCCCGGCCGCCCGTGCGCGGCTACCTGCCGGGCGAAGACTTCATGGTCGCCGTAGTCGTTGACGATGGCCGTGGTCGCGGACGTGTCCGCGTGCAACGCGATCGCCGAGAGCGGTCGCCGTTCGTGGCGGAACCGGCCGACGAGCTCGCCGGTCAGGTGCTGCGCTTCGGCCGCACTGCCACCGTTTCCGCAGGCCAGCAGCCTGCCGCCGGCGTCGAACACGGTGGCGAGATGCCGTCCCCAGCGCGGCTATCGTGGGAGCGGATCCGGTGATCCGACGGGCGGCTTCGGCCAACGCGGCGAGATGGTCCTCCATCACGGCACCTCCTTTTCCTCCGGCGACGCCCCGCCGGTTCGGATGGGACGCCGGAGCACGAACGGCCCCAGCGCGAGCAGGTCGATCGGCGCGGAGCCGAAGCATTCGAGCGCGTCGCGCGGCGAGTCGACCATCGGCCGGCCCGCGGTGTTCAGGCTGGTGTTGATCACGACCGGCAGCCCGGTCCGCCGTTCGAACCCGGCCAGCATCCGGGCCAGCAACGGGCTTTCGCGGTCATCGACGGTCTGGACGCGTGCCGTGCCGTCGACGTGCGTGACCGCCGGGATGCGGTCTCGCCATTCCGGCGCGACGTCGTGCACGAAGAGCATGTACGGGCTGGGCAGCGGGCCGCGGCTGAAGATCTCGCTCGCACGCTCGGCCCGGACCATCGGCGCCACCGGCCGGAACTGCTCGCGGCCCTTGACGTCGTTGAGCCGCTCGAGGTTCGCCGTCGCGGCCCGGGATGGGCCAGCAGCGAGCGGTGGCCCAAGCGCCCGCGGCCCGAACTCGGCGCGCCCCTGGAACCAGGCCACGACCTCGTCGTCCGCCAGTGCTTCGGCGACCGTCTCGGCGAGGTCGCCGGGCCGCTCGTAGGGCAGCTTCGCCTTGCGCAGCACGTCTTCGAGCTCCGCGTCACTCCATTCGCGGCCCAGCCCGCGCTCGCCATCGGCGCACCGCGCTCCCCGGCGTCCGCGGCCAGCTGCAGCGCCGCGCCGAGCGCCGTGCCCGCGTCGCCCGCGGCGGGTTGTACCCAGAGCCGTTCGAACGGGCCTTCGGCGTGCAGCCGGCTGTTGGCGACGCAGTTGAGCGCGATCCCGCCGGCCAGCGCCAGGTCGCGCTGGCCGGTGTGCTCGTGCAGCCAGTACGCGAGCTCCAAGCAGAACGTCCTCGAGAACCTTTTGGACACTGGCCGCTAGATCTGCGTGCCGCCGGGTCAGTTCTTCGCCTGCTTCGCGCCGCGGAGCCAACGCGGCGAGGTCGACGCCGGCGGTGTGAAAACCGCCGTCGCCGGTGACGTGGACGTGCTCGCAGAGCTGGTCGAGATACTCCGGAGTGCCGTAGGAGGCCAGCGCCATCACCTTGTACTCGTCGCTGGATCGCGCGAAGCCGAGGTGTTCGGTCAGGTCCTCGTAGAGCAGGCCCAGTGAATGCGGAAGCCGTTGCGCCGCAAGCTCTTTGAAGCGGCCGTCGCGGTATTCTCCTGCCAGGTGGGACGTGCTCTCGCCACGGCCGTCCGCGACCAGGACCGCGCAGTCGCCGAAGGGCGCCGCGAGCGCGGCCGATGCGGCGTGCGCGACGTGATGCCGTACAAACCGGACGATTCCCGGGTCGAGTCCCGGCAGTGCGGCCTTGAGAAACATCGGCGCCCGCTGCGCGAACTGCGTCCGCAGCTCCTCACCGCTCGGGTCGTGGCCGGGCAGGCCGGGCTCGACCAGCTCAGGGTCGTAGGAGTAGCCGACGGCGTCGAGGTCCTTCGCGGACAGTCCGGCTTGCGCGAGGCACCAGGCCGCGGCCTGCGCGGGCTGTTCCCAAGTGGAGAACGGCACCGCCTGCTTACCGTGTTTACGGCGGCTGAAGCGCTCTTCCTCAGCCGCGGCGACGATCTCGCCGTCCACGACCAGCGCCGCGGCCGGATCGTGGAAGACGGCGTTGATCCCGAGTATGCGCATCGACCTGCCTCTGGTGTTCCGGGGCGGACTACCTGTGGTCCGCGCTCGGCAATAGCGCTACCCGGCGAAGTCGTTGATAAACGACTGACGGGAAAACCCCAGGGCGTCGCTACTCAGCGCAGCGGCGCGCGCTGAAACCACGCCGCGGTGCGACGCAGGCCGTCGTCCGCGTCGATCTTCGGCTCCCAGCCCAGGACGTCTCCGGGCGAGCGAAATGTCGGGGCACCGGCGCTGCGGATCGTCGACCATCGCGTCGACGAACTCGATCGGGGAATCCGAGCCGGTGATGTCCTTGATCCGTTCGGCCACCTGCCGAACGGTCAGCTCGTGCGGGTTGCCGATGTTCATCGGGCCGGGGTGAGCTCGAGCGCGCCAGCGCGAGCAGGCCGCGGACGGTGTCCTCGACGTAGCAGATGGACCGGGTCTGCTCGCCGCTCCCGGTGACGGTGATCGGCTCGCCGGCGAGCGCCTGGTCGAGGAACGCCGGGATCATCCGGCCGTCGTGCGTGGCGCATGCCGGGCCCGTAGGTGTTGAAGATCCGCGCGATCGCGGTGTCGATCGCCGTGCTCGCGGCGATAGGCGGAGGTGAGGGCTTCGGCGTAGCGCTTCGCTTCGTCGTAGACGCTGCGCGGCCCGATCGGGTTGACGTTGCCCCAGTACCGCTCGCGCTGCGGGTGTTCGAGCGGGTCGCCGTACATCTCGCTGGTCGACGCCAGCACGAACCGGGCGCCGTCGCGGCGGGCCAGGTCGAGGGCGTGCTCGGTGCCGAGCGAGCCGGCGCGCAGCGTCTCGATCGGCAGGGCGCAGGTAGTCGCGGGGCGACGCGGCGGAGGCCAGGTGGAACACGACGTCGACCCGGCAGTCCGAGCGGCATCGGCTGCGTGATGTCGTGGCGCACGAACCGGAATCGCTCGTGGCGCCGTAGTTCGTCGAGCGCGTCCGGCCGTCGACGTCGCGAGGTTGTCCACGGCGATCACTTCGATGTCCTCTTCGAGCAGCAGCTCGCACAGCTGCGCGCCGACGAAACCGGCGCCCCCGGTCACCACCGCCCGCTCGAACTCCCTGGTCGTTCCGGAATCGTCATGCCGCTGCGGCTACCCGGCGGCGGTCCGCGCAAACCCGTGTAAGGCCGGCGGCAGCGGGTACCCGGCCGCGCATGCGAGTTCTGCTCACCGGCTGGCCGATTTGAGCGCGCGGACGACCGTCGTCATCGCGACCCGTGACCGTGCCGGGGAACTGGCCAGGACATTGGACCGGCTGTCCGCTTTGGACCCCGGACCACCGCTCGTGGTGCTGGACAACGCTTCCACCGACGGCACCGCCGAAGTCGCCGGGCGGTACCCCGGCGTCCGGGTGATCCGGCTGGCACACAACCTCGGCGCCGCCGCGCGGACACTCGGCGTCCAGGTCGCCGACACTCCGTATGTCGCCTTCAGCGACGACGACTCGTGGTGGGCGCCCGATGCGCTACCCGAGGCCGAGCGGATCTTCGACGATCATCCGCAGACCGGTCTGCTCGCCGCGCGCACCCTCGTGGGCCCGGAAAACCGCGACGACCCGGTGACACCCGAGATGGCGTGCAGTCCGCTGGGGCACCCGGACGGCGCGCCCGGCCCGCTCGTCCTCGGGTTCCTTGCCTGCTCCGCGATCGTCCGCCGCACGGCGTATCTGCAGGCCGGTGGGTTCAGCCCGCTGCTGCACTTCGGTGCGGAGGAGCAACTGCTCGCCTACGACCTCGCCGCGCGCGGCTGGGAAGTCTGCTATGTCGGAAACCTGCGCGCTCACCACCACCCGTCGCGATCGCGGCCGCCGTCGTCGTGGCGCCGCCGCGCCGAACTGCGCAACCGGCTGCTCATCGCCGTGCTGCGCCGGCCTTGGCCCGTGTGCCGGCGGGCTGTCCTGCGCACCGCTTCCCCGGCCGCCCTGCTCGGCGCGGTGGCCCGGCTGCCGCGGGCGCTGCGGTCCCGCCGCGTCCTGCCCGAGCACGTCGAACACCAGGCCCGGACCTTGGAAAGGACCGCCGAATGGCGCGTATCTCCGTCGTGATCATCACCTGCGAGCGGCGCGAACAACTGCGGGAAACGCTGGCGCACATGACTTCCCTGCCGGACGACGCGCCCATCTTCGTCGTCGACAACGCCTCCGGGGACGGCTCGGCCGACCTGGTCGCGCGGGAGTTCCCCGGCGTCCGGCTGATCCGGCTGGGGGAGAACCTCGGCGCGGTGGCGCGCAATGTCGCGGTGGCCGAGGTGACCACCCCGTACGTGGCCTTCTGCGACGACGACACGTGCTGGCAGCCGGGCGCGCTGACCCGCGCGGCCGACCTGCTGGACGCTCACCCCGGCCTCGGGGCGGTGACCGGCCGGTGCCTGGTCGAGCCGGACCTGGCCGAGGACCCGATCACGCCGGAGCTGCGCGAGTCCCCGGTGCCCGGGCCGGAGTGGCTGCCCGGGCCCGCGCTGCTCGGGATCATGGCCGGGCTGACGGCGGTGCGCGTCCGGGCGTTCCGCGACGTCGGCGGCTTCTCGCCGCGGATGTGGCTCGGCGGCGAGGAGGAGCTGTTCGCCCTCGACCTCGCCGCGCGAGGCTGGTGGATGTGCTGGGCGGAGGACGTCGTGATCCACCACGCACCTTCTACGCTGCGAGACCCGAGCCACCGTCGCCGCCTCGGCATCCGCAACACGCTGTGGACGCTCCTGCTCCGCCGTCCCTGGCCCGCGGTCTTCCGCCGCGGCGCGGACGTGCTGCGTTCCGCCCCCGCCGACCGCACGACGGCGGCCGCGCTGTTCGACACCCTGCGCGGCCTGCCGTGGGTCCTCGTCCCAACGCCGGGTCGTCCCGCCTCAAGTGGAGGAGGGCCTACGCCTGCTGGAGGGACCCCAGCGCCGCTCATCCGCCCGCCGCTACGTCGGCTGAAAGCCGTGAATGGCACATCGAGGGCCTTTATGACCCTCAATGTGCCATTCACGGACAACCGGTCAGGTCAGCGAGCCTCGGCCGCCGCGGCCAGGTCGCGGGACCATCCGGCGGTAGACGCGGAGGGTGTCCGCGCGCGATCCGGTCCCAGGAGTAGCGGGCCTGGGCGCGGTCGAGGCCCGCGGTGCCGTAGGCGTCACGCAGGGTCGGGTCGTCGAGCAGCCGGCGGACCCGTGACGCGAGCTCCTTCGGCTGCTGCGGCCGCACCAGCAGCCCGGTGACGCCGTCCACGACGGTGTCGGTCAGCCCGCCGACCGCGGCCGCCACCACCGGGACGCCGCAGCCCATCGCTTCCAGCGGCACGATCCCGAACGGTTCGTACCACGGCGTGCAGACCACGGCGTCGGCCGAACGCAGCAGCGCGGGCATGTCCTCCCGGGACACCTGGCCGGGCCAGCGCACCCGGTCGCCGACGCCGAGCCGGTCGGCGAGCTGCCGCAGCCGTCGCGCCTCCGGGTCCTGCGACAGCCGTCCCCGCTCGGGACCGCCCGGCGATGACGAGCTCGGTGTCGGGCAGCTGGGCGAGCGCGGTGATCGCGACGTCGAAGCCCTTGCGCGGCACCAGCCTGCCCACGGCGACGAGCCGGTGCGCGGCGCGGCGGCAGGCGACCGGGCCCTTCGGGTTGAACTGCGCCAGGTCGACGCCACAAGGGACGATCGAGATCCGCGACCGCGGCACGCCGAGGCGCGAGAGCTCGAAGACCTCGTCGGAGCAGGTGGCGATCACCCGGCCGGCCTGCCGCCCGATGATCCGCTCCAGCCGGATCCGGTCGGCCGGGCTGGTGTCCTTGTCGCCCTGATATCGCTTCTTGACGACGCCGAGCGCGTGGAACGTCTGCGCGAACGGCGTCCCGGTCGCGCTCGCCGCGAGGGCGGTCGCGAGGCCGGACATCCAGAAGTGCGCGTGCGCCAGATCCGGCCGGTCATGCGGCCCATCGGTCGCGCAGGAAGCTGCCGAATTCACCCATGTACGGCAGGAGGTTGTCCTTCGGCTCCTTCCGCGGCGGCCCCGCGGGCACGTGGACCACGCGGTAGCCCTGCGGCGTCGCCACTTCCGGCGGGCTCGTCGCGGCTTTCCCGTCGCGTGTAGACGGTGACGTCGTGGCCTTCCCTGGCCAGCGCGGCCGACAGCTCGGCGACGTGCACGTTCTGCCCGCCGGCATCGGCTTCGCCCAGCGCTGCCAGCGGATTGGCGTGCTCGGAAACCATCGCGATCTTCATCGGTGCGGTGATCCCTTCGGTCAGCGGGACGTCTCGGTGAGGAGGTGGTCCCAGGCGGTCAGGAAGGCGTCCAGCCCGTAGTGCTTACAGCGCGTACGTCCGGGCGTTCTTGCCGGCCAGCACGGCGAAGTCGGGTTCGTGCAGCGAGCTCCCGGAACCCGGTGGCCAGCACGGAAACATCGGTGGAGAGCACCCCGGCGTCGGCCGGTACGGCCTCGATCGCCTCGGTGGCGGCGAAGACGACGACCGGCATCGCGAGGTGCATCGCCTCCAGCAGCGACAGACCCCAGCGACGTCCACCGGGCGGTGTGCAGGTAGACGCGGCGGCGGGCGATCTGGTCGTGCAACGCGGGCGCGGGGACGTCGCCGAGGCCGCGCAACCCGCCGCCGAGCTCCTCGGTCCCCATGCCGAACACGTCCACCGGAGCGGCCTCGGCGAGGGTTTCCAGCAGGTCGGCGCCGGTCACGCGGCGGCGGCGCACCGGCTCGTTGATCATCGACACGCCGGCGGCGAGTTCGCCGGTGTAGCGCGGGCCGGGGTCGGGGATGCCGTGCGGGACCACCGTCGTCGGCGCGCGGCCGCAGTCCCACATGGCGGCGTTGAAGTGCGTCACGTGCGCGATGGTGATGTCGGACCGCCCGGCGAGCGGGTGCTCGCTCGATGGCGGCGTAGGGCCGGGGCGCGTTGTGCTCGACGTAGACGGCCGGAACGCCCAGGCCCGCCGTCGAGGCCCAGCTCCTCGGGCCGTTGCAGGACGACGACGTCGGGTTCGGCCTCGGCCAGCCGGTCCAGCGGCACCTCGGTCACCGACGGCCAGTCCCGCCCGGCCCGCCCGAGCCCCGACGGCGCCGCCTTCGGGCGAGACCGGCAGGAAATAGTCGTGCCGGCCGCGGACGAAGGCGTCCGTCCAGGAGCCGTGCACGTGCCACAGCAGCACCCGCAGGCGCCGGGGTTCGGGAGCGGTCATGGCCCCCTGGTTGCCCGGAAACCGCACGTTAAACCTGAAGTCGCCACAGGGTATGCGAACCCGGCCGCGCGACCTCGGGCACCCGCGTTTGCCGGGCGCGCCGACGGGGGAACCGTGATCTCCGAGGAGTGCACACCGCGGAAAGGGAGAGCCATGAAGGCAGTGACCTGGCACGGCAAACGCGACGTCCGCGTCGAAGAGGTGCCGGACCCGAAGATCGAGGAGTCCACGGACGCCGTCATCCGGGTCACCTCGACCGGGATCTGCGGCTCCGACCTGCACCTGTACGAGGTGCTGGGCGCGTTCATGACCGAGGGCGACATCCTGGGCCACGAGCCGATGGGCATCGTCGAGGAGGTGGGGTCCGCGGTGACCGGGCTCAAGCCCGGCGACCGGGTGGTGATCCCGTTCAACATCTCCTGCGGGCACTGCTGGATGTGCGAGCGCGGCCTGCAGTCGCAGTGCGAGACCACCCAGGTCACCGCGCAGGGCAAGGGCGCGGCGCTGCTCGGCTACACCAAGCTCTACGGCCAGGTCCCGGGCGGGCAGGCCGAGTACCTGCGCGTCCCGCAGGCGCACTACGGGCCGATCAAGGTCCCCGAGGGCCCGCCCGACGAGCGGTTCGTCTACCTCTCCGACGTCGTGCCCACCGCCTGGCAGGCCGTCGAGTACGCCGGCATCCCGCGGCGGGCACGGTCGTCGTGTTCGGCCTCGGCCCGATCGGCCAGATGTGCTGCCCGGATCGCCCGGCACCACGGCGCCGGCCAGGTGATCGGCGTCGACCTGGTGCCGGAACGGCTGGCCCGGGCCCGCGAGCACGGCGCCACCGCGCTCGACACCGCGCGACCACAAGGACATCGGCGACGCCATCCGCCAGCTGACCGACGGCCGCGGCGCCGACTCGGTGATCGACGCCGTCGGCATGGAGGCGCACGGCGCCCCGGTCGGCCGGCTCGCGCACAACCTCGTCGCGATGCTGCCGCAGCCGCTCGGCGGCCAAGATCACCGAGAAGGCCGGCATCGACCGCCTGAGCGTGCTCTACGCGGCGATCGACAGCGTCCGCCGCGGCGGCACGATCTCGCTGTCCGGCGTCTACGGCGGGATGGTCGACCCGATGCCGATGATGGAGCTGTTCGACAAGCAGATCCAGCTGCGGATGGGCCAGGCCAACGTGCGGCGCTGGATCGACGACATCATGCCGGTGCTCACCGGCGACGGCGACCCGCTGGGCGTCGAAGGCTTCGCCACGCACAAGCTGCCGCTGGCCGAAGCGCCGCAGTGCGTACGAGATCTTCCAGAAGAAGCTCGACGGCGCGCAGAAGATCCTGTTGCAGCCCGCCAAGTAACCCTCGGGAGGAACCTGCCGTTGCGAGCCGTCACCTCGCTGCCGTACGAAATCACCGAGACCGACCACGTCCGGATCCCGGTGTCCGACGGGACCGTCCTGTCCGCCCGGATCTGGCGGCCGGTCTCGTCGGACACCGAGCCGGTGCCGGCGATCCTCGAGTACATCCCCTACCGCAAGCGGGACCTCACCGCGCCGCGCGACTCGATCCACCACCCCTACCTCGCCGGGCACGGGTACGCCTGCGTGCGCGTGGACATCCGCGGCACCGGCGAGTCCGAGGGGGTCCTCGCCGACGAGTACCTCGAACGCGAGCAGCTCGACGCCGAGGACGTCCTGGACTGGATCGCCGCGCAGCCGTGGTGCACCGGCGACACCGGGATGATGGGGATCTCGTGGGGCGCGTTCGCCGCGTTGCAGGTCGCGGCGCGGAAACCGCCGAGCCTGCGGGCGATCGTCATCTCGTCGTTCACCGACGACCGCTTCGCCGACGACATGCACTACATGGGCGGCTGCCTGCTGTCGGACAACGTCGCCGAGTCCGGCACGATGTTCGCCTACGCGACGCTGCCGCCGGACC
Organism: uncultured Actinomycetota bacterium; assembly: GCA_963762765.1. GTDB lineage: Bacteria > Actinomycetota > Actinomycetes > Mycobacteriales > Pseudonocardiaceae > Amycolatopsis. The sequence continues at coordinate 138,623 of CAVXMR010000038.1, read as the reverse complement.
CGGCGGTCGTCGGCGACCGGTGGCGTGAGATGTGGCTGGAGCGGCTGGAGAACTGCAGCCTGTGGATCGACAACTGGCTCAGCCACCAGCGTCGTGACGACTACTGGCGGCACGCGTCGGTGTGCGGGAACTACAGCGACGTCCAGGTGCCGGTGCTCGCGTCGAGCGGCTGGGCCGACGGCTACTCCAACGCCGTGATCCGGCTGCTCGCCCATCTCGACGTCCCGCGCCGCGGGCTGATCGGGCCGTGGTCGCACAAGTACCCGCACCTCGGCGAACCGGGCCCGGCGATCGGGTACCTCCAGGAGGTCGTGCGGTGGTGGGACCACTGGCTGCGCGGGGAGGACAACGAGGCCATGGACGGGCCGATGCTGCGCACCTGGATGCAGGAGAGCGTGCCGCCGTCGACGTCCTACGAGGACCGTCCCGGCCGGTGGGTGGGGGAGCCGGCCTGGCCTTCCCCGCACGTCGAAGCCCACCTCGTTGCCGCTGGCCCGGCATCGGTTGGCGCGGCCGGACGAGGACCGTCGCCAGGACGAGGCGCTGACCGTGTCCTCCCCGCTGTCGGTGGGGCAGTTCTCGGGCAAGTGGGCGTCCTACAGCGCCCCGCCCGACCTTCCCTACGACCAGCGCGAGGAGGACGGCGGGTCGCTCGTCTTCGACACCGACGTGCTCACCGAATGCTGCGAGATCCTCGGCTCGCCGAAGGTGCGGCTGGAGGTCACGGCCGACCAGCCGGTCGCGATGGTCGCGGCGCGCCTGTCCGACGTCGCGCCGGACGGCCGCGCCACCCGCGTCACCTACGGGTTGCTGAACCTGACCCATCGCGATGGCCACGACGAGCCCGCGCCGCTGGAACCCGGGCGCCGTTACGCGGTGGAGATCGAGCTGAACGCCGTCGCGCAGGCTTTCCCGGCCGGGCACCGGATCCGCCTTTCGCTGTCCACTTCGTACTGGCCGCTGGCTTGGCCGCCGCCGCGGCCGGTGCTGCTGTCCGTCCACACCGGACACAGCGCGCTGGAGCTGCCGGTCCGCCCGATCACCGAGCCGGACGAGCTGTCGGCCCGGCCGTTCGGCGACCCCGAAGGCACCCCGCCGATTTCGGTGACAGCCTTGACGCCGGGGGAGCAGCGCTGGACGGTCTCGCGCGACCTCGTCGACTACCACTCCGCGCTCGACGTCGTGAAGAACGCCGGAACCGTGCGCTACGACGATCTCGACCTGGAGGTCACGCGCGATGTCCGCGAGCGCTACAGCTCGACCGCCGACGACTTCTGCTCGCCGGTCGCGGAAACCGAGTGGTCCGTCACCTTCGCGCGTGGCGAATGGCTGGCGCGCAGCGAGACCCGCACCCGGGTGTCGTGCACGGACACCGAGTTCGTGATCGACGCGCAGCTCGACGGCTACGAAGGCGCCCGGCGGGTGGTGTCCCGGAACTGGCACCGCCGGATCCCGCGCGACCTGGTCTGACCGGGTTTCCGGCAGCGCGCCGGCGGGTAACCGCACCGATGTGAGTACGGAAGCCGTCGACGCCGTCGTGATCGGCGCCGGACACAACGGCCTGGTCGCGGCGAACCTGCTGGCCGACGCGGGCTGGTCGGTGCTGGTGCTGGAGGCCACCGACCACCCCGGCGGGGCGGTACGGACCGCCGAGGTCACCGAGCCCGGCTTCCGCACCGACCTCTGCAGCTCCTTCTTCCCGCTCACCGTGGTGTCCCCGGTGATCCAGGGACTGCGGCTCGAGGAACACGGCCTGCGCTGGCGGCACGCTCCCGACGTGCTCGCGCACATCCTTCCCGACGACCGGTGCGCGGTGCTTTCGCGCGACATCGACCGCACAGCCGCGTCGGCCGACGAGTTCGCCCCGGGCGACGGCGACGCGTGGCGGCGGTTGTTCGAGCAGTGGCAGGAGATCCGCGAGCCGCTGTTGGACGGCGTTGTTCACCCCGTTCCCGCCGGTCCGCCCGGCGCTGAGGCTGCTGCGTCGCACCGGGACCGCTGACGCGGTGCGACTGGCCCGGATGCTGACGCTGCCCGCGCGCCGTTTCGGCGAGGAGGTCTTCAACGGCGAAGGCGCGCGGCTGCTGCTGGCCGGGAACGCCGCGCACAGCGACCTTTCGGTGGACAACGCGGGCAGCGCGGTGTTCGGCTGGCTGCTCGCGATGATCGGGCAGGACGACGGCTTCCCGGTGCCGGTCGGCGGCGCCGGGGAGCTGACCGCCGCGCTGGTGCGCCGGCTGGAGTCCCGCGGCGGTACTGTCCACTGTGGACGTCCGGTGTCGGCAGGTGCTCGTCGGCGGCGGCCGGGCGCTGGGAGTGCGTGACGCCGCGGGTGACCCGGTGCGGGCGCGCAAGGCCGTTCTCGCCGACGTCCCCGCTCCGGTGCTGTACGGCTCGTTGGTCGCTTCGGAATGGCTGCCGTCGCGGCTGGTCGAGGACCTCGGCAGGTTCGAGTGGGACAGCGCGACGGTGAAGGTGGACTGGGCGCTGTCGGGCCCAGTGCCGTGGACGGCCGACGGCGCGCGCGGCGCGGGCACGATCCACCTCGGCACGGACCTCGACGGCCTCTCGGCGTTCGGCGGCGAACTCGCGCGCGGCCGGACGCCACGTCGTCCGTTCCTGCTGTTCGGCCAGATGACCACGAGCGACCCGACGCGTTCGCCCGGCGGGCACCGAGGCGGCGTGGGCGTACACCCACGTGCCGCGCGGCACGATGGAGAACCGGGCGGCCCTGGAGCGGCGGGCCAAGCGCATCGAGGAGACGGTCGAGGCGAACGCGCCGGGCTTCACGGACCTGATCAAGGCCCGCTACGTCCAGGGCCCGCTCGAGCTCGCCGGCCACAACCCCGGCCTGGTCGGCGGCGCGATCAACGGCGGAACCACGGCGATCCACCAGCAGCTGTTCTTCCGCCCGGTGCCCGGCACCGGCCGCGCGGACACCCCGGTGGACCGGCTGTTCCTGGCCGGAGCGTCGGCCCACCCGGGCGGCGCGGTCCACGGCGGCCCCGGCGCGAACGCGGCCCGGGCGGCACTGGCCCGGGCGGGCCTGCTCGGCGGCGGCTACGCGACGGTGATCCGCGCGGCGCACCGGGCCATCTACGGCTAAACGACTCCGTGATGCGTTCCGGGCGGTTCATGAACCGTCCCGGAACGCTCAGCGAGTCCTCAAGCTGGGCGTGCTTGCCGGTCGCCAGGTCGGCCAGCCGCGCCAGGGACTCGGTGTTGCGCGGCTTGATCGAGCAGCGCCTGAATCGCCGCCGGCAGCACCTTCCCCGGCCCGCGCGTGATGTGCTCGGTCATCCGCACCAGCGTCTGCCCGTCCCCGTGCGGCACCAGGGTGATCCCGACCGCCGCCGCGCCGAGCGGCCACGCGCGGGCGTCCAGGGACAGCGAAAGACCCGGCTCGACCGACGTGACCGCGGTGGTGTCCTGGACGTGGAAGGGCCAGGGGCCGACGCTGTGGTGGATGCGCGACCCGATCGCGGGCCAGTCCTTGTCGACGTCGCGGATGTGCGAGCTGCCGACCACCCAGCCGGCGTAGAGCCAGCCGTCGGCGAGCACGGCGAACACCGCGTCGGGCGGTACGTCGACCACGCGGCTGACCTCGGTCACGGTTTCCTCCTCCGTTTCGGGACAGGGGAGGAGTACCCCGTCGTGGACGGGGTATGCCCTGCGATGACGAAGCAGGAGATGAGGCCGGTGCACACGCGAACGAAAGAGCCCGAGGGGCCCGCAGAGCTGTCCACGGCGATCGTGGTGGGCGGTGCTCAAGCGCACCGTCAAGCAGTTCGGCCGGGACGGCCTGACCGACTGGGCGGCCGCGCTCACCTACTACGGCGTGCTGTCGATCTTCCCCGGCATGGTGGTGCTCACCGCGATGCTCGGCCTGCTCGGGCCGGGCGCGACCCAGACCGTGATCGACAACGTCAACCAGGTCGTCCCCGGCCAGGGCCGGAGATCCTCGTCGGGGCGATCCAGGAGCTCGCCGGCTCTCGCGGGCTCGCCGGGCCGCTGGCGGTGCATCGGCCTGCTCGGCGCGCTGTGGTCGGCGTCCGGGTACGTCGGCGCGTTCATGCGCGCTTCGAACGCGATCTACGGCATGCCGGAGGGACGTCCACTGTGGAAGGTGCTGCCGCTGCGGGTGCTGCTGACCGTCGGCATCGTGCTGCTGCTGGCGCTGTGCGCGGCAGGCGTGGTGGCGACCGGCACGGTCGCCCGGCGGATCGGGGACCTGGTCGGGCCTCGGCCCGACCGGGGTCCTGGTGTGGGAGATCGCGAAGTGGCCGGTGATCGCGCTGCTGGTCAGCCTGGCGTTCGCGCTGCTCTACTGGGTGGGGCCGAACGTCCGGCAGCCCGGGTTCAAGTGGCTGACGCCGGGCGGGCTGGTGGCCGTCGTGCTGTGGGTGCTGGCGTCGGCGGGATTCGCGCTGTACGTCGCGAACTTCGGCTCCTACAACAAGACCTACGGCTCGCTGGCCGGGGTGATCGTGTTCCTGGTCTGGTTGTGGATCTCCAATCTCGCGGTACTGCTCGGCGCCGAACTGGACGCCGAACTCGTCCGCGGCCGGGGGATCGAGGCGGGGCAGGAGAGCGAGGACGAGCCGTTCCTGCCGCCGCGGGACACCAAGGCCATGGACGAGGACGAAGCCGCGTCCGTGGCCCAGGACAGCGAGCGGAGCTGAGCGGATGGCGAGCCGGATCACCGAACTCATCCTCGAGTGCGTCGACCCCGAGCGGCTCGCGCGGTTCTGGTGTGGGGTGCTCGGCTACGAGGTCATCGGCGAGGAACCGGACGGCCTGGAACTGGGGCCGCCGGGCGTCCGGTTCGGCGACGGCGTGCCCACGCTCATCCTGAGCCGCTCGGACAACCCGCGGCGAGGTCAGCTGCCCCTGCACTTCGACGTCAGCCCGGACGGCAGCGACCAGGAAACGGAGCTGGCCCGCCTGCTCGAGCTGGGCGCCCGCCCGGCCGACGTCGGGCAGACCGGCACCGAGCCGTGGGTGGTGCTGCAGGACCCGGAGGGCAACGAGTTCTGCCTGCTGCGCAAGGACGTCAGCACCGGCTGAGCAGGCGGGCACACGCCTTCTCCAGCACCGCCCGTGCTTCGTCACCGTCGAGCCGCCCCGCCCGGGGCAGCGCGGCGGCGATGGTGCGCTCGCCGCGGTAGGCCTCCACCAGCCGGGGGTCCACATAGGACGACCGGCACACCGCGGGCGTGTTGCCGAGAGCTTCCGAGACCTCGCGCATCACCCGGGCCTCCGCGCGTTTGCGAGCCCGCTCGGAGGACGGCTTGTCCGCCACGGCGAACGCGGCCGCCGCCAGCACGGTCGCCGTCCAGGTGCGCAGGTCCTTGGCGGTGCAGTCCTCGCCGGCCAGTTCCTTGAACCGCTCGTTGATGTCGGCCGCGTGCACCTCGTGCCAGGTCCGGCCCTCGCGGTAGACGAGCAGCCGGTCGCTGCCCGACCGGGTGCGCAGCAACGCCTTGACGACCTTCGCGAGCGCGGGGTCCCGTGATCGCCACCTCGCGGTCGAGACCGCCCTTGGCGCGGTAGCAGAACCGGCATTCGTCGCCGTGGACCGCCACGTGCTCCCGCAGCAGGGTCGCGACCCCGTGGGTGCCGTTCTCCTCCGCGTACTCCTCACCGCCGGTGCGGAAGATCCCCCGGTCGAGCATCCGCAACGCCGCGGCGAGCACCCGTTCCCGGGTGAGCCCGCTGCCGGTCAGATCGGCTTCGACCTCGGCCCGCCACCGGGGCAGGCGGCGGGCCATCGCCAGGACGCGGTCGTGTTTCTCCTCGTCGCGGTCCCGACGCCACTGCTGGTGGTAGAGGTACTGGCGCCGCCCGGCGTCGTCGGTCCCGACGGCCTGGATGTGCCCGTTCGGATAGGGGCAGATCCACACGTTCCGCCAGGCCGGCGGGATGACCAGGGCGGTGATCCGGTCGCGGGTCTCCTCGTCGGTGAGCGGCTCGCCCTCGGGCGTCGTATAGGAGAACCCCCGGCCGCGGCGGGTCCGCCGGATGCCGGGGGCGCGCAGGTCACTACGCCGCAGTCGGATACGTCCCATCGCCGCCAAATACCCGTCCCACGGCCCGGGAAACCATGATTGCCGGTCGCGGTGGCGGGTACGCGGAGGAAGAACACCGGAAAGGAGTACACATGACCACCGCAATCAGGCCACTGGCCGTCGTCACCGGCGCATCCAGCGGGATCGGGCTCGAGCTGGCGAAACAGTTCGCCCGGCACGACTTCGACCTCGTGCTCGCCGCCGAGGACGACGAACTCGCCACCGCCGCCGAAGAGGTCCGGGCCTGCGGCGCGCAGGTGGACGCCGTCCGCGCCGATCTCGCCGCCCCGGACGGGGTGGAGGAACTCGTCCGGCACATCGACGCCGCCGGCCGCCCGGTCGACGCGCTCGCGGTCAACGCCGGAGTCGGCGTCAACGGCGAGTTCGCCGGCGACACGCGGCTGGAGGACCAGCTCACCGTCGTCGATCTCAATGTGCGCTCGGCGGTACACCTGACCAAGCGCGTGGTGCCCGGGATGATCGAACGCGGGCAGGGCCGGGTGCTGTTCACCTCGTCGATCGCCGGCACGTCGCCTGGTCCGTACCAGGCGGTCTACGCCGCCTCGAAGGCGTTCCTCACGTCGTTCTCCGAAGGCCTGCGCGGCGAGGTGAAGGACAAGGGCGTCACCGTGACCGCTCTGCTGCCCGGCCCGACCGACACCGAGTTCTTCGAGCGCGCCGATATGGAAGACACCAAGGTCGGCTCCGGCGACAAGGATTCGGCGGCCGAGGTCGCGGAAGCCGGGTACGACGCGCTGATGGCGGGCAAGGACAAGGTCGTCGCCGGCGCGGCGAAGAACAAGCTCCAGTCCGTCGCCTCGCGCGTCCTGCCCGAGGAGGCCAAGGCGAAGCAGCAGGGCAAGATGATGAAGCCTGGCTCCGCGGACGAATAAGTCCGTGAGGCGCATTGACGGACTAAGCGGCAGGCAAGGCAAGCTTGGCGTGTTCGGCGGGGTTCCGGATGTCGGGGGTGCCGGGTTCCGGCCCAACCAGCTCATCTCCCAGCAATGACCGGATAGTACGGACTAGTCGGGTGATTTCGGGCCACGATTCGAGTGTGGCGAGATGGGGTGAAGGGGCTCTTCGGTAGGTCAGACGCACCGAAGGGCCCTTTCACTCCAGGTAGTCCACAAAGGACATGCGCGGAACGGAGACGGTGCCCGACCGGCCCAGTTCCTGAATGCCTTCACGGCCTTTGCTCACTCAGGCCCACGACGTAGCGGCCGGACCGCGGGCCCCTGCACCACTTCCCCGTCCACGCCGAAGCGCGAACCGTGGCAGGGGCAGTCCCAGGTCCTCTCCGCGTTGTTGAACGAGACCAGGCAGCCCAGATGCGTGCAGTGCGCGCCGACGGTGTGCAGCTGGCCCGCCTCATCGCGGTGCGCGGCGATCAGCTCCCCGCCGACCCGCACGACGGCGGCCTCACCGGCGGCGAGGTCGTCGAGCTCCTTCGAACGCCACAGCGTCGCCACGTGGTCACCGACCAGGTAGCGGGCCACGGTCAGGTTGTCCTGGGCCAGCTCGAGCGCCGAGCGCGGGTCGAACCGGTTGGGGTCGAACAGGTCCGCGGCCGGGTGCGGCTCGCCGAGGATCCGCGCCGCGAGGACGTGGCCCGCCGCGGTGCCCCCGGTCATGCCCCACTGGCCGAAGCCGGTGGCCACCCACAGGTCCTTCGTCCCTGGCAGGTACCGGCCGACGTAGGGCAGACCGTCCACTGTGGACATGTCGTGAGCGGACCAGCGGTAGGTGACCCGGTGCAGGCCCGCGTGCGCGTCGGCCCACTCCGCGAGCCGCCGGTAGCGGCGTTCGACGTTGACGTGCGCGCCGACCCGGTAGTGCTCGCCGCCGGCGATCACCATCGGCGTGCCCTGCTCGGTGTGGCCGCGCACCGAATGGTGGGTGTCGGTGTCGAGGTACATGCCGGACGGCGGCGCGTTCCCGGCCACCGGGCCCGCGACGACGAGGTCGCGCACCGGGTTCAGCCGGGCGAAGTACAGGCCGCGGTCGAACACCGGGTAGTGGGTCGCGACCACGACCTGACCGGCCACCACGTCGCCGCGCGAGGTCCGGACGGTCCGGCCGTGCAGGGCGGTGGCGCGAGCGTTCTCGACGACGATCCCGCCCGCGTTCTCGACCTGCTCGGCCAGCCCCAGCAGCCACCGGCGAGGGTGGAAGTACGCCTGTCCGGTCGTCCGCACGGCGCCGAGCGCGGGCACGTCGAGGTCGATCTGTTCGACGAACGACGCGGGCAGGCCGGCGGCCGCCGCGGCGTCGGCTTCCCGCCGCAGCGAGTCCACGCTCTTGGCCTGAGTCGTATAGACGTAGTTGTCGGCGCGGGTGAAAGCGCAGTCGATCCCGAGCTCCGCGGCCGTGGCGGCGATCCATTCGCAGGCGGCCACCTGGCTTTCGGCGTAGGTCTTCGCGGCTTCGGCGCCGTGCCGGGACGTCAGCTCCGCGTACTTCGCCCCGTGCTGGGCGCTCACCTTCGCGGTGGTGTGCCCGGAAACGCCGGCGGCGACCCGCTCGGCCTCCAGCACCACGACCGAACGCCCGCCGCGAGCGACGAGCAGGGCCGTGGTGAGGCCCGCGATCCCCGCGCCGAGCACGGCGACGTCCACGGAATCCGGTAAAGGCACGCCGGTGCGATCCGGCGCCGGGGCGGTCTCGACCCAGAGTGACCGGGGTTCGGGCAGCACTGTCATGGCCCCCGATTTCCCGGTCCCTGGCGCGCGCAAACCCGCCAGACGGCCCGTTTGGACGGTGGGCGGCCGGGTAGCTGTTGCGGCATGAGTAAGAACATTTTCGTCGTCGGCCTGGACGAGGAGAACCAGCATGTCCTGGAACGCCTGCCGGATGCCGGGAACTACCGCTTTCACGGCCTCCTGACCCCCGAAGAACTGCAGCATGGCGAAATCGACTTCGAGAAGCTGCTCACGAAAGCTCAGCATCAGCTGGACGCGTTCGACGGCGACGTCGGCGCGATCGTCAGCTACTGGGACTTTCCCGCCGCGACGCTCGTGCCGATCCTGTGTGCGCGCTACTCCCTGCCGAGTGTGCCGCTGGAGGCGGTGCTCAAGTGCGAGCACAAGTACTGGAGCCGCCTGGAGCAGCGCAAGGTGATCGACGAACTACCCGACTTCGGCATCGTCGACCTCGACGACGATCAACCCGCGCCGCCCGACGGTGTCGGCTTCCCGATGTGGCTCAAGCCGGTGAAGTCGTTCTCCTCCGAGCTCGCGTTCAAGGTGGAAGACGACCAGGACTTCGCCAAAGCCGTGGCCGAGATCCGCGAAGGCGTCGGCCGGGTGGGGGAGCCGTTCGGCTACGTCCTCGACCAGGTCCGGCTGCCGCCGGAGATCGCCGAGGTCGGCGGGGCGGCGTGCCTGGCCGAAGCGGCCATGCAGGGCGTTCAGGCGGCCGTCGAGGGCTACGTGTACCGGGGCGACGTCGTCGTCTACGGCGCGCTTGACTCGATCAACTACCCCGAAAGCTCGTCCTTCCTCCGCCACCAGTACCCCTCACAGCTGGGCGAGGACACCGTGCGGCGCATGCACGAGGTGTCCGAGCTGGTGATGAAGCAGATCGGCTTCGACAACGGCACCTTCAGCATCGAGTTCTTCTGCGACCCCACCTCGGGTCAGGTGTGCCTGCTGGAGATCAATCCGCGGCACTCGCAGTCGCATGCCGAGCTGTTCGAGTTCGTCGACGGCGTGGCGAATCACGAGATCATGGTGCGGCTCGGGCTCGGCCGTGACCCTGGGCGCCGGGCGCGCAAGGGGGAGTACCAGATCGCCGGAAAGTGGTATCTGCGCCGGTTCTCCGACGCCGTCGTGACGCGCGTGCCGACCCGGGCCGAGATCGCCACGATCCAGGAGCGGATCGACGGTACCCAGATCGAAATCGTGCCGGAAGCGGGCCGGCGGCTGTCGGACCTGCCCGAGCAGGACAGCTACAGCTTCGAGCTGGCGCAGCTGTTCATCGCCGGGCACACCGAGCACGAGATGGTGCAGAAGTACCAGGCCTGCGTGGACGCCCTGCCGTTCGAGTTCGACGAGGGGTGAGATCGAGATGACCACGTTCGCGGAACTCGTCCGGCCCACCCCGCGGCTCCTGCGGCTGCCGGGGGTATACCGGCCGCAGGAGGACACCGCGCTGCTCGCGGCGGCGATCGGCGAGCTGGCGATCGCCGACGGCGCGCGGGCTCTGGATCTCTGCACCGGGACCGGCGCCCAGGCGATCACCCTGGCCCGCCGTGGCGCGAAGTCCGTGCTGGCGCTGGATCTTTCGCGCCGGGCCCTGATTTCGGTACGGCTCAACGCGCTGGTCCGGCAGGTCGCGATCCGGCCGTGCCGGGGCGATCTCAGCAGGGCACTGCGCGAAGGACCGTTCGACGTCGTCGTCGCCAACCCGCCGTACGTGCCGTCGCCGTCGCCGGCGATCCGCGCGACCCGTGGCTGGGACGCAGGCCCGGACGGACGTGCGGTCCTGGATCCGCTGTGCACCGCGGCAGGCGTGCTCCTGCGACCCGGCGGGACCTTGCTCATCGTCCAGTCCGGACTGTCCGATGTGGACCGATCGCGGGAAATGCTGGCAGCCCAAGGACTCCGGACGTGGGTGGCCGCCAGCGCGTGCATCCCGTTCGGCCCGGTCCTTTCCGGACGGACGGCGTTCCTCGAGGCTGCGGGCCTGATCGAACCTGGTCAGCGCATGGAAGAGCTGGTGGTGCTCCGTGCCGAGCGCTGACCGCGATGCCCGCCGGGTCCGGGTGGTACCCGGCGGGCCGATCCTGGTGGAGGGCCCGGTGGAGCTGCGCACGCCGGACGGCGAGATCGTGCGCTCCGACCGGTTCGTGGTCGCCGTGTGCGCGTGCCGCCGCAGCAAGCGGTTCCCGCTCTGCGACACCAGCCACCGGCAGCGCGTGCGTACTCAGCCCAGCGGCTGACGCAGGGACGACCTTCCGGCGCGCCAACAGCCCAGCAGGTGCGTGGCGAACCGGCCTTCGAGAAATTCCGTGGCCTGGATGCCGAACACGATGTCGGGGGCCAGCGCGGGCTCCTGCTCGAGCAGGTCGCCGAGGACGTCATGGCGCATCACCTGTTCGTGCACGGCGTCGGCCTCGATGTGCTCGGTGAAGAAGAACCGGCACGCCTCGGGCGCGCCGAGGCGCCGCAGCGCCTGGTCCATCCGGTGCGCGGACGGCGCGGTCGTGATCTCGGCGGCGGCGAAGTGCCCGCACAGCGCGCCCCGCAGCGACCGGTGCAGACCGAACAGCGACATCATGTTGACCACCGCCAGCATCGACCCCGGTACGTGGTCGATCAGCTCGAGGTAGCCGTCCGGCAGGTCCGCCGCGCGCAGGAGGTCGGCGTAGAGACGCGCATGCACGAGCTCCGCGCGGCCGCCGCCGAACTCGTCGAACTCCACCGCCACCAGTGCTGCCTTGGCGCGCCCGCGCAGCCGGGGGATCACCCAGGCGTGCGGATCGGCTTCCTTGTGGTGGTAGACGGACCGGTGCGTGAAGTATTCGCGCACGTGTGCCCAGTCGCCGTGGTCGCGCAGGAAGTGGGAAACGCCCTCGCCATCGACGGGTTCGACCAGCAGCGCGTCCAGCTCACCGGCGACGTCGTCACCACCTGCGACGTTTTCGCGCAGCGTGGCGAGGAATCGCGCTTCCAGTGCGGCGCGCAGGCGCAGCAGCTCCGGGTCCCACTCCCAGTCGGCGGAAACCCCTGGCAGGCCTTGGTAATGCAGCTCGTAGCACAGGTGCAGGGCGAGCTGGAAGTCGTCGCCGAGCGGGTCGGCGTCGGCCACGGCTTCGAACGGGAGACCACCCCGGCCGTGCAAGGCGCCGAGGACGGACTCCGAGAGCACACCCCGGGCAGTGGTCGTGAAGGTCGTCATGGCATCCCGGCTACCCGGTGAGCAGCTTTCCATTCCCCGTCGGCACGGTCTGCGCGGTGAGCCACCGCACCGCGGCCGCGCGCCCGTGCTCGGCGGCCGCCCGGAGTTGTACGGACCCGGTGCCGTCGGCCCGTAGACCCGCGAGAAGTCCCTTGACCTCAGCCAAATCCCCACTGTCCTCAAGGGAGGGCCGGACGTGCGCCAGCAGCGCGTCCACCAATGACCACGCCGGCTCCCGGGTTTCTTCGACGTCGTCGACGAGTGAACCGGTGAGCCCGTGGCGCGCGGCCGACCACACCGCCGCCGCGCTCACCTGCGGGTTCACCGGGGTCGCTTCCCGGCCGCGGTCGAGGTCGGCCAGTGCCCGCTGGACGAGCCCCCGGCTCAGCAGCGCCTGCAGCATTGCCTGGTCAACGGTCTGCGCGGTGTCGGCGACCCGGAACTCGACGGTCGGGAACCGGCCGGAGGGCCGGGCGAGCCAGAACGTCTGGTCCGGATCGACGAGCGCGCCGCAGTCGACCAGCGTCTCGACTGCTCGGCGGTACGCGGCGTGGTCGGGCAGGTGGGGCGCGACGCCCGAGCCGGGAAAGCGGGACTGCACCACCATCCGCCAGCTGTGGTAGCCGGTGTCGCGGCCGTGGTCGAACGGCGAATTCGCGGACAGGGCGAGCAGGGTGGGCAGCCAGCGGCCGAGGTGGTTGACGACGGCGACCGCGGTGTCGGGATCGGCGACGCCGATGTGGACGTGGCAGCCGCAGGCTTCGTAGTCGGCGACCACGGCGCCGTAAGCGGCGTCGATTTCGGCGTAGCGGCCCTCGCCCGCCGGAGGCGGAACCGCCGGCCCAGGCCCGATCGGCGTGCCGACGGCCAGCAGCGCGCAGTCCTCGGCCGCCGCGGCACCGGCCAGGATGCGGCGGGCGGCCGTCAGGTGCTCACGAAGTTCGCCGGCGGTCGTGCACACGCCGGTGGCGCCCTCGATCTGGGTGAGGCGGAGTTCGCGGTGCACGGTGGCGCCGCCGGGAAGCGTGCCGTGATGGCGATACCGGGCCACCACGGCTTCCGCACACGGCGACGCGTGCGCGGTACGCGGGTTGACGAGGAGGAACTCCTCCTCAACGCCCATCGTTGGCTGATCGTCGGACATCGGCGGAACTCCTTCCGGGCGGGCGCTCGGCGGGATACCCGCTCGCGCCGCGGAAATGCCGCCCAGGCCGGAGGATGCGCCACTCGGCCCAGTGCCTATCGGCCGAAAGCGCCCGTCCGACGGAGTCCGTCGAAGACTTCGGCCAGGTCGGCGAGGTCTCCCGCGATACGCAGGATCGGCGGCTGGGGCTGGCCGAGCGCGTGGTCGTCGGCTCTGACCGCGGCGAGGAACTGCGCGACCCGCCGGGGTTCCGGGGTGAGCGTCTCACCGAGGTAGCGCAGGACGATCAGGTCTTCACCGGAGTGCGTTTCGATGGCGATCGACCAGCCGTGGCATTCGTCCCAGAGCAGCGCGACGTCGCGGTCCGGGTAGTGCGGCAGCCGGGCGTCGAGCGCGACGTAGGCCGATACCGGCGAGTCGTGGTCGATCATGCAGGATTCGAGCCCGATGCCGAGCCGGGCGGTGACCGCGCCGAGGTAGCTACGCAGGGCGTGCAGGGCGCGGTGCTGGTGGCCGGTCGGGGAGCCGATCGATGCGGTCACGAGTGGGAAGGCCTTTCGGGGAGACGTGCGGTGGGGCCGTGAGGGGGACGGCCCCACCGCGTTGGTCCGGCACAGCGTTGATCAGGCACAGCGTCGAAGGCATCACCTGCCTCTCCGCGGGGAGAAACGGCCCGTCAGGCCTTGATTTCCTTGCGTTCGGTGGTTGCCCGATGATCTCGATGCGGCGCGGCTTGGCCTTCTCGGCGATCGGGATGCGCAGGGTCAGCACACCGGCGTCGTAGTCGGCGCGGATGCGGTCGGTGTCCAGGGTGTCGCCGAGGAACAGCTGGCGGGAGAACACGCCCAGCGGACGCTCGGACACCTGCATCTGGACGTCGTCGCCGGCGGGCAGCGGGCCGCCGTTCGGCCTTGACGGTGAGCACGTTGCGCTCGACGTCGAGCTCGATCGCGGCGGGGTCGACGCCCGGCAGGTCGAAGCAGACGACGAACTCGTCGCCGGCGCGGTAGGCGTCCATCGGCATCGCGGCGGGCTTCGACCACGTGCCCGCGGCGGGCGAGCCGAAGACCTGCTGGGTCGAGCCGGTCGAACTCACGGAACGGGTCGGTGCGCATCAACATCGGAATCCCCTCCTGGTGGTTCGGCTACTGGTGTCAACACGCACTACTGTTCTAACATGTCATCGAAGCGATGACAAGTAGTTCGTCGTCGGAAGGATGACAAGATGAGCGACGACCCGGCCGCCGCGGTCAGCACGATCCAGGACGTGGTGTCCGCGGTCCGGCAAGGTGCGGCCGAGCCCGAGCAGCTGCTGATGGCGTTGACCGCGCTTCGGCTGCTACGCGGCGAGCTCTCGGCGTGGGAACCGGAGCTGATCAAGGCGGCCCGGGCGAACGGGACCAGCTGGTCCGCGCTCGCACCGGCGCTGGGCGTCGCGAGCCGCCAGGCGGCGGAACGCCGTTACCTGCGGTTGCAGCCGTCGGCCACCGGCGAGGACACCGGGGAAGCGCGCGTCGACGCGCAGCGCGACCGGCGGGCCGCGGACCGGGCGGTCTCGACCTGGGCACGCGGGAACTCGTCCGCCCTCCGAACGCTGGCCGGGCGGCTCAGCACCGTCGAAGGCCTGGACGCGGCCGGCCGGCAGGCCGTGGCACGGGTCGGCGAGGCATTGGGCGAGTCGGACGCGGCGGAGCTGCTCTCACCGCTGGCCGACGTCGGCCCGCACCTGACCGCGGACCATGGCGACCTCGCGCATCAGGTCCAGGCCCTCACCGAGCACGCCGACCAGCTCCGGCGGACGACGATCGACGACAGGCGAAACCGCTAGCGCCGGAATTCCAGCAGGCAGCGCTGGTCGGTCAGCTCGGTCACGGCGTCGAGGACGAGCCCATGGGCCGCGGCGAGCGTGCGGAACTCCTCGATCCGCCGCTCACGGCCGCCGTAAAGCACGAGCATCGCCAGGTCCATCTCGCTGTTGCCCCGCCGCCCGCCGACCGGTTCGAGCACGAGAATGCGGCCGCCGGCCGGAGCGGCTTCGACGCAGCGGGCGAGGATGCGGTGGGCGTGCTCGTCGTCCCAGTCGTGGAGGATGTCGGACAGCAGATAGGCGTCCGCCCCGGCCGGCAGCGGGTCGAAGAAGCTGCCCGCGGTCACCTCCGCCCGGTCGCCGAGGGCGCGGCGGGCATCGGCCGCTGTCGGGCCGAGATCGACGAGGTGACCGTGCACCCGGGGGTGAGCCGCCAGGATCGCGGCGAGCAGGGTGCCTCGGCCGCCGCCGACGTCCACGAGGGTGGCGAACCGGGACCAGTCGAAACCGGCGGCGATCCGCGGTGCCTGCTCCTCGAACCGCAGGGTCATCTGCCGGTCGAACGACTCGCGCAGGTGGGGATGTTCGGCGAGGTCGGCCCAGAAGTCCTGGCCGTACCGGCGCGGGTAGGCCGCCTGGCCGGTGGCGATGCTGTGGGCAAGTTCCACAAAGGCCAGTTCGGCGCGCCCGGCCATGGAATCCAGGTGCAGCAGGATGTTGGTGAAGCCGTTGCCGGCATCGGCGCAGAGGTTCGCGCCGAAGTCCGTGGTCCGGTAGCCGGTGGCCCTCCGTTCCAGGACGCCGAGGGTCGTCAGGTGACCCAGCAGCAGCTCGAGCGCGATCGGGGAGACGGTGAGTTCGGCCGCGAGGTGCTCGGCGGTGGCGTCCTCTCCGAGGAGACGGTCCGGCAGGCCCAAGGTCACCGCGACCCGGAGCGCCATCGGGGTCGCGAGCCCGGCCATCCGGCGAAGTGTGTTGGCATCGTTGTCCACAAGGATGGACTTTGGCATGCCGGTCAACCGAAAAAGGCTTGGTGCCGCCGGGGTGGAGTCTCGTGAGTGGTAAGTGTCGTTCTAACGACACTTACCACTCACGAGGCCGAGGTGGCGCTTCTGCGCGGTTGTGTCGGTGGCCGCCGGTAGGGTCTGGTGCCGTGGAAGCTCGGGAGCGCATTCAGGAACTCGCTGATCAGATCGTCACCATGCGGGACGCCTACTACCGCGGTTCGCCGGTGGTGGCGGACGCGGAGTACGACGCGATCGAGGACGAGCTGCGGAGCCTGATCGAGGCGAATCCGGACCTCGCGCCCGACCCGAATCCTCTGGATCAGGTGGGTGCCCCGGCGGTGCTGCACGCGCCGATCCGGCACTCGCGGCCGATGCTGTCGCTGGAGAAGGCGACCCAGCCCGAGCAGGTCGTGGCGTTCTTCGGCCGCTTCCCCGGTCAGCCGGTGGTGGTCATGCCGAAGCTGGACGGCCTGTCGCTTGCCCTGGTCTACGAGAACGGGCGGCTGGCGCGAGCGGTCACCCGGGGCGACGGGACGACCGGCGACGACGTGACGATGCTGGTGCGCGCGTTGACCGACGGGATCCCGGAGCGGGTCGACGCGCCGGGCCGGGTCGAGGTGCGTGGCGAAGCCGTCATGCTGCGGTCCACCTTCGCCGCCTACAACGTCGCGCATCCGGACAAGCCCCTGATCAACCCGCGCAACGCCGCCGCGGGCACCCTGCGCGCCAAGGACCCGGCCGTCGTCGCCGAACGCCGTCTGCGGTTCTTCGCCTTCGACCTCTACACCGAGCCGGACAGCGCCGAGACCGACCTCGGCCGGGCGCTGCAGACGCTCGGGTTCACCGCGGCCGACATGCGGCGCTGCGCCGACGCGGACGCGGCCCAGGCGGTGATCACCGCGATCGAGCAGCAGCGCAACGACCTGGACTACGACCTCGACGGCGCCGTGCTGCGGCTGGCAGATCGCGACGCCTACGCCGCCGCGGGAACCCGGTCGAGCTCACCGCGGGGCGCGCTGGCGTACAAGTTCGCCGCCGAGGAGAAGACCACGGTGCTCTCCGATGTGGTCTGGGACGTCGGCAAGACGGGCAAGATCGCCCCGGTCGCGTGGCTGGAGCCGGTGTTCGTGGGCGGCACGACGGTCACCCGCGCGACCCTGGCCAACCAGGAGGTCATCCGCGCCCGCGGCGTCATGATCGGCGACACGGTGCTGGTGCGCCGCGCCGGCGACGTGATCCCCTTCGTCGCCGGCGTGCTCGACGCGTCCAAGCGCACCGGCGCGGAGCGCGAGATCGTGCCGCCCAGCGTGTGTCCGTCGTGCGGACAGCCGCTGACCGAGCAGGGCAAAAGCCGGGAACTGTTCTGCACCAACGTCGCCTGCCCCGCCCAGACCGTGCGGCGGCTGATCCACTGGGCGTCGCGGGCCGCGGCGGACATCGACGCCATCGGTGGCGTGTGGATCGAGCGGCTGGCCGAGGCGGCGATCCTCGAGCACCCGTCGGACTTCTACACCCTCACCAAGGAGCAGTTGCTGGAGTTCGACCGCATCGGCGAGGTCTCGGCCGCCCGGATGATCGACTCGATCGACGCGAGCCGGGCCGTCGGCCTGCGCCGCGCGCTGATCGGGCTGGCGATCCCGATGGCCTCCGAGGGCACCGCCGCCCGGCTGTGCCGAGCGGGATTCGGCTCGCTGGAGGAGGTCGCCGAGGCGGGTGTCGACGGGCTCGTGGCGGTGGAGGACATCGGCCCGAAGGTCGCGGCCTCGCTGATCGAGCACCTCACGAGGCTGCGGCCCGAACTCGAGCGCCTGCGCGAACGCGGTGTGTCCTTGGACGTGCGCGAGGAGGACCTCCCTCCGGTCGTGGTGTCCGGTGCGCCGCTGGCCGGGAAGACGGTGGTGATCACCGGCGGAATCAGCGACCCGCGGTCCGGGGAGAAGGTCCCTCGCCCCACTTTTCAGCGGCATTGTGAGAAGGCCGGCGCGACCACGGCAACGTCGGTCTCGGCGAGCACCGACCTGCTCATCACCGGTGCCGACGTCGGAGCCAGCAAGCTCACCAAGGCCGAGAAGCTCGGCGTCGAGGTCGTCGACCAGGGCGTGATCTGGCAGCAGCTGATCGCCGCGGGTGTCGTCTGACCGGACACGCCGCCGATCTACCGCACCACGCGATACCCGATGTGCGTCGCGGCCGGGGTCACCAGCGCCTGAGTGCGTTCCAGGGTGATCGACGAGTCGAGCGTGCTGAACAAGGGCGTGCCGCCACCCAGCAGGACCGGGATCACGTGCACGCGGATCTCGTCGACCAGGCCGAGCGGCAGGGCCTGCTGCATGACGGTCGCGCCGTGCAGGCCGACCACCTTGTCGCCGGCGACCTCTTTGGCCTGCTCGATCGCGCTGGCCACGCCGTCGGTGACGAAGGTGTAGACGGGCGGGTACTCGGTGGTCGGCTCGTGGTGGGTGACCACGAAACACGGCACGTCGCCGACCGGCCCGCCATCACCCCAGCCGCCGTCACCTTCGTTCTTGTTGAACGACTTCCGCCCCATCACGACCGCGCCGCAGCCGTCGACCAGCTCCTGCAGCAGGGCGCGGTCTTCGTCGGTCGCCGCGTCGAAGATCCAGTCGTGCAGCATCCCGGCGCCGTCGCCGAAGGGGTTCTCGCGGCTGTCGTTCGGGCCGGTCACGTAGCCGTCGAGCGAGATGGACATGTCGCAGATCACGAGTGCCATGGGGGTGTCCTGTTCTCTTCGGTTCGAGGTCTCGCCAACGCGTCGAAGGAGCGGGCGGGTTTTCGACAGGCATCCACGGCCAATACGGACTCGTGAGCGTTCCGGGCGGTCGGAACGCTCACGAGTCCTTGCCCCGCAACGACCAGGTCGCGATCTCAGTCCGCGTGTGCAGCCCGAGCTTCCCCAGGATGTTCCGCACGTGGCTCTCCACCGTCCGCTCCGACAGCACGAGCTCCCCGGCGATCTCCCGATTCGTCAGCGCGCGGGCCACCAGCGCGACCACCTCCGCCTCACGCGGCGTCAGCGGGTCGGCGGACTGCTCGGCCGCGTCGATGCGGCGCAGCAGGAGGTCGGCCTTTGCGAGCGGGCCGGGCAGGTCGAGCCGGCGGCACTCGCCCGCCGCCTGGCCGGCCAGCTCGCGCGCGGCGGCGAGGTCGGCCGGGTCGCCGTGGGTCACCAAAGCCGTGGCGAGGCCGAGCCGGCTCAGCGCGAGGCAGGGGCGGGCGCCGATCCGGGCGTTCATCTCGATGGCGAGCCGGAACTGGGCGATCGCCTCGGTCGTCCGGCCGCACGTGAGCGCGAGGTCGCCGAGCGGGCGCGCGGACGCGCCGGCGCAGAACACCGCGCCCGACCCGTCGTTCAGGTAATCCGGGTCCAATGTGGACATTCGCCGGTAGACGAGCTCGGCGGTGGGGACGTCGCCGAGGAGCACGGCCACGATGCCGATGTGGAACATGATCGGCGCCCAGAACGGCCCGACCTCCAGCCGCACCGGCATCGTCCGGAACTGCTCGAACGTGGCCAGCGCCTGGTCGCGGTCGCCGTTCAGGGCGTGCACGAGCGGCACGAAGATCCGGACCAGCGGGAGGTCGGGGGCGCGGTCCAGCAGCACGATCGACCGCCGCACGAAGTCCGGATCGATGGTGCCACGCAGCAGCGCCAGCTGGATCAGGAACGCGTGGTACATCCCCAACGCAGCCGTAACGCCCAGGCGCTCGGCGACCGCGCGGGCGGTCTCACTGAATTCGCGCGCGGCGTCCAGCTGACCGAGCAGCGCCGCTTTCGTCGCACGCAGCCGGTGCAGGTGCCACCACGCGACCACGTGCCCGCCGCTGACGGCGAACTGTTCGATACGGTCCAGCTCCAGGTCGACGGCGGCGAGATCGCCGACCTGGAACGCGGCGTCGACCAGCCAGACATGTCCCCACAGCTCGGCCAGTGGCTGGGTGGCTTTCTTGGCGATCGCGATGGCCCGGTGTGCCAGGTCGACCCGCTCGGCGCGGAACTGCGGGGCGGTCAGGGCGAGGTGGCGGGCGTGAATGCTGTCGAGTTCGGCGTCCGGGTCACCGCTGTGCCGGGCCAGCTCGATCGCGGCCGCGGACAGCTCCCGGGCCCGCTCACCCCCGCCGACGGCAGCCGCCGCCATGGCACGCTGGGAAAGCAGCCGGGCCCGCAGCGCGATGTCCTCGGGCGGCAGCCTCCGCAGCGCCGTCTCGCACAGCTGATCCACGACGGCGAGCACCGGCGAGTCGCCGAGACCGGTGATGACGAGCGCTGCCGCCGCGAGCAGATCAGGCCTGTGCGCTTCCTCCGCGAGCCGCGCCGCCACCCGGCAGCGATCCAACGTCGCTTCGGCGTCGCCGGTGAGGAACTGGGCCTTGGCCAGATTCAGCGCGAGCTCGGCGCGTTCTTCAGCCGGCGCGTGCCCGCTCGCGGCCAGCGCCAGCTCGGCGAACTGGACGGCTTCGTCGTAGGCGAGCGCGCGGATGGCGGCCTCGGCGGCGTCCCGGGCCCAGCGCGCGCATTCCGCTGTCGCCTCCGGTCCGCCTGCGCGCTGCCAGTGAATGGCGATGCGGCCCGCCGCACCCTCCGCCCGGCCCGCGGCGAGAGATTCCGCGAAACGCCGGTGCAGCGCGGCCCGCACGGATGGCGCGAGGTCGTCGTAAACGGCGTCGCGCACGAGCGCGTGGGTGAAGGCCAGCTCGCCATCGGCACCGGCCAGCACCCCGGAGGTCAGTGCCTCGTCGAGCAGTCCGGTCAGCTCCGCCGGATCCTGGCCGGTGACGTCGGCGAGCAGGGACGATTCGATCCGCTCGCCCAGCACGCTGGCGGCGCCGAGCAGCTCGCGGCTCGGCGCGGGGAGCCCTTCGAGCCGGGCGAGCACCAGTCGCCGAAGCTCGGGATGCGACGTGACCGCGGCACTGTCGTCGCCGGTGTCGGCGATGCGCTCCAGCAGCATCCGCAGGTACAGCGGGTTGCCCGCGGTTCCGGTGGCGAGCCGCGCGGCCAGCCCCGCCGGATCGGGAACCGTCACGCTCGCGCGGACCAGCCTCCCGACATCCGCGCCGGTCAGCCCGCCCAGCCGGATCGTGCGGGACGCCGGAGCCCGGACCAGCTCCGGCAGCGCGTCCGACAGAGCGGTGCCGGCGTCGCGGTAGGTGCCCACCACCAGCAGCCGGGTCGTGTCCAGTTCACGCGCGAGATGGGCGAGCAGCCGCAGCGACGTCCGATCCGCCCAGTGCAGGTCCTCGAGAATGATCGCCAGCCCGGTCTTCCCGGCCGCGGCGACGAGCGCGTCGACGGCGTCGGTGAACATGACGAACCGCGCGGAGGCGGAGTCGGCCGCGGCGACCTGCTCGGAGCGCGTGAGGACGTCCCGCAGTTCGGGCAGGTCGAGCCGGCGCCACAGCCACAGCGGCGGCATGCCGGGATCGTCGACGGCGTGGCCGCGCAGGACCGGCACGCCGTAGCCGGCGGCGGCCTCGGCCATGGCGCCGGCCAGCCGCGTCTTGCCGATGCCTGCCTCGCCGCCGAGCAGGACCAGCCTGCCCGTGCCGCCGGCGGCGGCGATCAGGGCCGCCCGCAGCGTGCCGAGCTCGCGGTCCCGGCCGACGAGAGGAATTTCCACGACGTGAGTATCGATGATCGGCGGCAGTTCGGTACTGCTCTCCGTGCTGACACTGATCCGCGGCGGCCCGGTCCGGCCAAGACTCATTGGTGAGAGCAACCCACCAGGAGGAACCGATGTACGCACAGCTCAGCTACTTCGACGGGCCGCGCACCGCGGCGCAGCAGGCCGCCGCGGACTTCGCGATGAAGGAACGGATCATCCCGGCGGTCGACGCGATGCCCGGCAACATCGCGTCCTACCTGCTGAGCCGGCCCGACGGCACCCAGGTCGTGGTCTCCTTCGCCGACTCCGAGCAGGTCCTGATCGACACCCAGAAGGCGATCATGAGCACCGAACTGCTGCCCGGCGAGGACCCGGCGCTGCTGCCGGGACCGGACCGGGTCGAGCTCTACCCGGTCGAGCAGGTCGTCGAGCACGGCGAGGTGCGGTCGTGACCGCCGCCAAGAGCACGCTGCTCACCGCCGGGACTTGGCAGGCCGACCTGTCCCGCAGCACCGCGTCCTTCCGCATCGGCAACCTGGGCCGGACCGCGACGGGCACGGTCCCGATCACCGAAGGCTTCGTCGAGGTCGGCCCGGACGGGCGGCTGCGGTCCGTTCGCGGCACCCTGAACCTCTCCGCGATCGACACCGGCATCCCGAAACGCGACCACGACCTGCGCAAACCCGGCCTGCTGAACCTCGACACCCACCCCACGATGACCTTCACGTCCACCTTCGTCGAGCCGGTCGACGCGGGCTGGCTGATCACCGGCACGCTCGGCGTCCGCGGGGTCACCACGGAGCTGATCGGCACCGCGCGGGCGTCCACTGTGGACGGCGGAGAGGTCACGCTGACGGCGACCGTCCGGATGGACCGGAAGCCGCTGGGCATCCGGGCGCCGCGGTTCGTGATCGGCCGGTTCGTGGACATCACCGTGACGGCGACGATCCGCCCGGTCTGACGGCGCGGAAACTGTCGGTGCCGTGTGTGATGCTGACGCCGTGATCGTCACCTTCGACGCCGAGCTGTGGCTCTGGGACGCGCGCCCCGAGAGCTGGACCTTCGTCAGCCTGCCGGCCGAGGCCTCGGCGGAGATCCGTGAGCTGACCGACGGGCAGCCCCGCCGCGGCTTCGGTTCGCTGCGGGTCAAGGTCACCGTCGGCGGCAGCAGCTGGGCCACCTCGATCTTCCCGGACAGCAAGCGTGGCTACGTCCTGCCCGTCAAACGCGCTGTCCGCAAGGCCGAAGCCCTCGACGTGGGCGACGTCGCGACGGTGACCCTGGAGGTGCTCGACCTCTGATCAGGAGTTGCTGAGACGCCGTTCCGCCGAGACCGAGTAGGCGTGCGGGCGGAACGCCAGCACGGGGTCGTCGGACAGCGCGACGCCGGGGGTCACCCGGGTCGGGTCGAAGACCTGGCGCTCCCACTCGTCGGACGTAGGGGACAGGCGCTCGACCCGGATCTCCCCGGCGGGCAGCAGGGTGCGCTGCTCGGGCCAGGCGATCGACGGGTCGTGCGTCGGGTCGCCGGGCTCGCCGAGCTGGACGACGAGGGTGAACGACACCGGCCCGTCGGCCATGCGGCGGTCGAGGTCGGGCAGCAGGAAGCCGCGCGGCAACGTCGTGTCCGTCGCTTCGAGGTCGACCTCGCCGAGCTGGGGGACCAGCCGGTAGCGGAACGCGCGGCGCCGGCCCTCGGCGTCGGTGAAAGAGAAGGCGTGCAGGCCGTCGTAGCGGGTCGTGGCGAAGCTCGCCGGGGCGCGGCGGGACACGAACGCCTTGATCCCGGCGTGGCTTTCCTTGTGCTGGAACAGGAATCCGGCGAGCTTGCCGCCCGCACTGAGCTTCTCCTTGAACCCGGTCTCGGTGGTCGCGGCAAGCGCTTCCACTAGTTCGATGAAGCCCTCGGGAGTGCTGCTCGGGAACACCCGGAAGTTCGCCGCGACCAGGTCGTGCACGCCGTTGCCCTCGCCGTCGAGGAACTTGACGGCCATCCCGCGGATGCCGCGGGCGCGGTCGTCGGAGTCGTACTGAGGTGAGCCGTTGGAGAACCGGACGACCAGATCGCACCCGTCGGTCAGGTGGGTGGCCGAGGTCAGCCCCGCGAGCCGGCCGCTCGGGATGAACTTGCCTTCGTAGACGGCGCCGCGCGCGTGCAGCCTGCGGTCCTGCGGGCGCGGGTGAGCCGCGGCTTCGATGCGGTCGATGGCTTGTACGGCGGTCATCCCGTCCGGTGTGGTCACGCCCGGATCGTACAAGGATCACGCCACCGGGACCCCCCAAAGCCTCGCCCGTTCGCGTGAGGGAGTCATCGCCGAGCGGGACGGTGGGATATTCTCTTGCCGGGTTCGAAGGGGAAACGGTGGCGGACGAGCGAGCGCGGCGAGGGATCGACTTGGACCGACCGAATGCGGCCCGGGTCTACGACTACATGCTGGGTGGCGCGCTGAACTACGCCATCGACCGGATGTTCGCCGAGCAGGTGATGGCCGCCCAGCCCAACGCCCGCGACCGCGCCCGGATCAACCGCCACTGGCTGCGCCGCGCCGTGCGTTTCGGGATGGACCAGGGCATCCGCCAGTTCCTCGACATCGGCTCGGGCATGCCCACGGTCGGTCACGTGCACGAGGTCGCCCAGGAGCTCGACCCCGAGGCGCGGGTGGTCTATGTCGACAACGAGCCGGTCGCGGTCGCGCACAGCGAGATTGTCCTGCAGGACAACAAGTACGCGGCGATGGTGCAGGCCGACGCGGAGAACCCCGAGGACGTCCTCGAGCATCCGACGACCCTCGAGCTGCTGGACCTCAGCCAGCCGGTCATGCTGATCATGGCGTTGTTCGTGCACTTCGTCCCGGATTCGCGCCGCCCCGCCGACATGATCGCGGCCTATCGCGACGAGTTCGCCGACGGCAGCTACCTCGCGCTCTCCTCGGGCACCTTCGAGGGGCAGGGCGAGGACACCACCCGCGCGGTCAAGATGTACGAGAAGAGCCCCACCCCGCTCACCATGCGCACCCGCGACGAGCTGCGCACGCTGGTGGACGGGTTCGAAATCCTGCCGCCGGGCATCGTGTTCATCCCGGAATGGCGGCCAGAGGACCCCGAGGACGTCGGCGAACGGCCGGAGGATTGCGGCGGACTCGCCCTCGTCGCCCGCAAGGGCTAGCTCATCACGTGAATTCCACCGAAGACAATGGTCAGAATCGCCCCGATAGCGACGCCCGCGAAGAGCGCGACGCCGATCCTCGGCCGGATTCGCACGCCCGCGTAGGCGATTCCGGCGGTGAACATCAGCCAGGCGCCCACCAGCCCGACGCTGGTCATCATGGCGCTGCTGAGGAAGAACGCGACCCGGTAACCACCGGGATCTGCATGGTGACCTCTCTTTCGGATCCCCTTGATCGTGACACGAATCCGCGGTCGCGATTCTTACTGTCGCCTTACGCTCCCAGCGAACTCGCCCACAGCGAACGACGCCCATGAACGCCGCCATTCCGTTTACCGTCGGCCGGGACTTCGATCTTTCGAAAGGCGGGACCCATGACACTGCACCTGGCACCCGAGCTGCGGTCACCGACCAGCGGGCTGTCTCTGAACGACTCGGTCTACGAACAGCTGCTGCAGGAGCGAATCGTCTTCCTCGGCACGGAGGTGACCGACGAAGTCGCCAACAAGATCACCGCGCAGTTGCTGCTCCTGGCCGCCGACGACCCCGAGCGCGACATCACCTTCTACATCAACTCGCCGGGCGGCTCGGTGACCGCGGGCATGGCGATCTACGACACGATGCAGCTGGTCAAGCCGGACGTCTCGACCTGGGGAATGGGGTTCGTCGCGTCGATGGGGCAGTTCCTGCTGTCCTCGGGCAAGCCGGGCAAGCGATACCTGCTGCCCAACACGCGGATCGTCATGCACCAGCCTTCGGCCGGGATCGGCGGCGTGGCCGCGGACATCGCGATCCAGGCCGAGGTGTTCGGCCGGATGAAGCGCCGGATCGCCGAGCTCACCGCGGCCCAGACCGGCCAGTCAGTCGAGCGGATCACCACGGACGCCGACCGCGACCGCTGGTTCGACGCCGAGGAGGCGCTCGCCTACGGCTTCGTGGACAAGATCGTCGGCGCCGAGCAGGCCGCGACCGCCTAGGCGCTCAGCTGACGAGCGCGGTGGTCGGCGACGTGGACGCGCGTCGCGCAGCGGGTCGAGCAGAACCGACGACGACCGTTGCGTGACGTGTCCACGTACGCGATGTCGCACCCTTCGCGCAAGCAGACGCCGAGGCGGTCCGGGTCCTCGCACACCAGGTGGGCAAGCCCGCCCGCGGTGTAGGCACGGACCCGGGCGGCCGGCCCGGCACCCGGGTCCGCGTAGTGCAGGTGCGGCGGCTTTCCGTCGTGGCTGGTGATGTACGGGCGGCACGCCGAGTCCCTGAGCAGGTCGTTGACCAGCGCCATCCGGTCGACCGGCGACGCCGCGAACACCGGGCGCAGCCGCTGCGCCCAGGCCCAGATCTGCCGTTCCTCGTCCTCGGTGAGGGACGCGATGGCCATCCCGTTCCGCACCATTCCGGCCAGGACCTCACCGGCGGCGCCCGAATTGACCAGGTCGGCGGCGACGAGCGCGCCCGACCCGCCGTAAGGGTTGAAGTGCATTAACCCATTACAGCACGATGGGAGCATGACCGGAAACCTGTGCCCCCGCTGCGGCTGGCCCGTCGCCGAACTCCCCGGCCGAGCCGTCTCGAACCACCTCGACTACGTCCAGTGCGTCTGCGGCAGCTGGCTCGCCCGGCTCGACGGGGTCGTCGTCGGCGCGACCCGCTCATCGCCGGCCAGTCGTCCAGGCTGCCCATCGACAGAGTGACGTAGTCCCGATCCTTCAGCATCATCTCGGCTTCCTTCCGCCGTGGGAGCGGTCGATGATGGAGACACCGCGACCCGGGGAGACTGGGCGCCCAGTTCGCGTCTCCGCCGGTGTCTATCCGGGCATGGACAAGGGACGAACTGTGGCACAGGGCGAGCTGATCTCGATGGCACTGACCGGGGACGGCGGCGCGTTCCGGGAGCTGACCACGCCGTATCGCAGGGAGCTGCAGGTGCACTGCTACCGGATGCTGGGCTCGTTCCAGGACTCCGAAGACGCCTTGCAGGACACGCTGCTGACCGCGTGGCAGGGCCTCGGCGGGTTCGAGGGACGCGCGTCGCTGCGCACCTGGCTCTACCGGATCGCCACGAACCGCTGCCTGAACATGCGCCGCGCGGCGAGCCGGCGGCCGCAGGAGTGGAACATCCCCGCGGTCGAACCGCCCGAGCCGACCCGGCTCGGCGAGGTGGTCTGGCTCGAGCCGTTCCCCGACGCCGTCCTCGGCCCGGAAGCCCGGTACGAGCAGACCGAATCCCTGTCCCTGGCTTTCGTGACAGCACTTCAGCTTCTGCCGCCGCGCCAGCTCGCGGTACTGATCCTGCGTGACGTCCTCGGCTTCCCGGCCAACGAGGTCGCCGGGATGCTGGACTCGACCGTCGATTCGGTGACCAGCGCCCTCAAACGAGCCCGGGCGAGCCTGCGGCGGCAACCGGCCGAACCACCACCTGACGCCAAGGTCGAAGACGAGATCGTGACGAAGTTCGTCAGCGCTTACGAGGCCGCCGACCTCGACGCGGTGGTGGCGCTGCTGACCGACGACGTCTTCATCTCGATGCCGCCGATGCCGTTCGAGTACCAGGGCCGCGAGATCGTGGCCCGCTTCTGCTCGGGGCTGTTCCGCGCCGGCCGCCGATTCGACCTGGTGCGGACGCGCGCCAACGGCCAGCCCGCGTTCGCCGCCTACCTGCGCGGCGGTGCCGGGGTCAGCCACGGCGTCGGCTTCATCGTCCTGACCCTCGCCGGTGACCGGATCTCCGCTATGAGCCGCTTCGACAACACGGTGCTCCCGTGGTTCGGGATGCCTCGCTCGCTGCCGAGCCACCAGCCGAATCTCGGTTGACAGTCCTCGCCTACCCGCCGTAGCCGGCTCAGAGGTCGAGCGCGCCCGCGGCGTTGTCGTTCCACTGGTCGACGCGGCGGATGTATTCGTAGAGCGCGCGGCTGCCACGTACCCAGCGGCCCTGGTCGGCGATCGCGAGGTCGTCGGCCCCGGCGCGGCGGGCTTCGGTCGCGAAGCCGGAGCGCAGCGAGTGGCCGGTGACGGTGTAGGACAGCCCGGCGCGTTCGCCCGCGCGGGCGAGGATCTGGTTGACGCCGGTCGTGCTCAGCCCGGCGCCGACGTTGCCGTGCCGGTCGACCCGCCGGAACGCCGGCCCGTCGCTCAGCTCCGCCGCCGAACGCCAGGCCTGCCAGGCACGCACCGGATCGGTGTCCGCGCTTTCCCGGCGCGGCACGACCATGTCGCCGGTGCTCTTGCCGTGCCGCACGGTCACCGCCAGCCCCCGGTCGTCGACCAGCGCGATATCGCCGACCAGCAGGTTCGCCAGATCCGAGCAGCGCGCGGCGATCGGGAAGCCGATCAGCAGCATCGCCCGGTCACGCACGCCGCCGACGGTGTCCGGGCATGCACGCGACATCGCCTTGAGGTCGGTGAGCGTGACCATGGTGGCCTTGCCGCGCCCGCGCTGAACACCTTCGCGCGCAAGCCGTTGGCGGTAGCCCTTGAGTGCGCGCCACGCCGCACGCCCGGCTTCGGGATCGACGACGACCTTGTGGTGCCGCAGCCCGGCGAGCGCGCCGGTCAGCCGCCGTTCGATCGTCGACGGCGCCGCGGGCGCGGCACGTTCGGGGACCTCGGGCACCGCCCGTTCGTCCGGTCGCAGCGTGCGGCCGCGTTCCAGCCACACCACGAACCCGGTGAGCGCGCCGGCCGAGGCCGACAGCGGCGGGATGCCCACCTCGGCGGTGTAGTCCTGCCAGACCTGCCAATCCTGGGCGTACGCCTTGAGCGTGTTCGGCGGCCGCTGGGTGGCGACGTGCTTGGCGGCGGCCTCGTCGAGCCGCGCCAGCCGTTCCTCCGGGGTCGCGAGCACGAAGTCCGGTACCGGGGCGAGGTCGGTCACGGCGCGACCCTACGGGATGTGGATCTCCGCGGGCAGGAAGCGGTCCAGTGCGTCGGCCACCGCGCCGGGACATTCGAGCGGCTGCAGGTGCGGCGCGCCGGGGACGATCTCGAACCGGGCACCCGCCCCGATCCGGCCGGCGATCGCCCGCATGCCGTCCACCGGGATCGACGCGTCCGCTTCACCGGCCAAAACCAGTGCGGGCGCGGGGAAATCCTTCAGCCGTCCGTAGACGTCCAAAGTGGAGTAACCGCGCCAGATCGCGGCCCAGGCCGCCGGGTCGAACGCGCTGAGGCATTCGCGGGCGTACCGCACGCCGTCGGAGTCGGCGGCCAGCGCGGCCGGTGTGAACCACCGCTGCAGCGTCGGCCCGACCAGAGGCGCCATGCCCTGGGTCTCGGCGATCCGGGCGCGTTCTTCGAACGCCTCCGGCAGTGGGCGGTCGGGGGCGGCGAGGAGCGTCAAGGACGCGAACCGCGAGGGATCGGCGACGGCGGCGCTCTGCGCGATCGCCCCGCCCATCGACAGCCCGGCGACGTGCGCGGACTCGAGCTCGCACGCGTCGAGAACCGCCAGCAGGTCGGCGGCGGTGTCCGCCATCGTGAACGGGATCGGCGCCCCGGCCGCCGCGCCGTGCCCGCGGACGTCGTAGGTGATCACGCGCCGTCCGGTCGCGAGCCGGTCCAGCACGGGGTTCCACATCCGCTGGTCCAGCCCCAGTGCGTGGACCAGCAGCACGGCGGGCCCGTGGCTGCCGCGGATCGTCACGGTCGTCATGTGCTGATCATCGTCGAAACGCTGGCAGACGTCCAAGATCTGGATCAGCTCACGGTCATTGCGTCCAGTTATCACCGAGGCTCGCGAACTCGAGGAAGGCCGCCAAGGCTGGGCCGGGACGCCGGGTCGCCGACCACGCCAGGGCCGGTGCCCACGAAGGTTCCGGGTCGAGCCGGGCGACGTGCACGGCCTGGCCCGGCTCCTCGGCGATCGAGCGAGGCACGATCGCGACAGCCGAGCCGAGGCTCGCCAAGGCGCGGGCGGTGCTGTGGTCGCGGGTTTCGAACCGGAACCGCGCCCGCGCCCCGGCCGCGCCGAGCGCGGTCAGCACGATCTCGCGCACGACCGAGCCCTCGGGGTAGCCGACCAGATCCGCGCCGTCGAGCTCGGCGACCGGGACGCGATAGCGCCCGGAGAACGGGCCGTCCTCGGCGCTGATGAGCACCAGCGGTTCCTCGCCGAGCGAGCGGGTGATCAGGCGGCCGTCCTCGAGGCCGGGGGAAAGCGCGACGGTCGCCGCGTCGAGCTCGCCCGCGTGCAGGCCGCCGAGCATCTCGCCGGTGGTGAGCTCGCGCAGTTCCACCTCCACCGCCGGGCACTGCCCGCCGAACGCGGTGAGCAGCCGGGCCAGCCGGGTGGTCAGGCCGCGGGCACTGCCGAGCCGGATCCGGCCACGGGTGCCACCGGCCCAGCCGAGCAGTTCCTCCTCGACCGCGGCGAGGTCGGCCAGGATGCGCTCGGCATGCCCGAGCAGCGCCGTCCCGGCCGGTGTCAGCGCGACGCGGTGGTTGTTCCGGTCGAACAGCTCGACGCCGAGCTGGCGTTCCAGCTTCCGGATCTGCTGCGACAGCGCGGGCTGCGCGATCCGCAGGGTCTCGGCCGCGCGGGTGAAGTGCAGCTCCCGGGCCACCGCCCGGACGTACTCCAGCTGACGTGAGCTGATCATCGGCTGAGTGTCTCACCGATTGGCCGGTGAAATCTTCGCTACGGTCTGTCGATCCGGCCGTGCGGCGTTCGTATGAGGGGTGTGGCCGGGAGCGTCCCGGCGGTGAGGAGCCTCCGATGAAGCAGTACCTGCTCAGCATCTACCAGCCCGACGGTCCGACCCCGCCGCCGGAGGTGCTGGCCGAGGTGATGAAGAAGCTCGACGCACTCAACGCCGACCTGCGCGAGGCGGGCTCGTGGGTGTTCGCCGGTGGCCTGCACCCCCCGTCCAGCTCTACGGTGGTCCGGGCGCGGGACAACGACTTCCTGCTCACCGACGGGCCGTTCACCGAGGGCAAGGAACACCTCGGTGGGTTCACCATCCTCACCGCGCCCGACCTCGACGCGGCGCTGGTGTGGGCGCGCCGGCTCGCGGACGCGGTGGCGCCGCTGCCGGTCGAGGTCCGGCCGTTCCAAGGCGAATGAACGACATCGAGCGGATTTTCAGCGCGGAGTACGGCCGGGCCGTGTCGGTGCTGATCCGGGTCTTCGGCGACATCGACGTCGCCGAAGAGGCCGTCCAGGACGCCTTCGCCGAAGCGGTGCGCCACTGGCCGTCGGCGGGGCTTCCGCCCAGCCCGGCCGGCTGGATCATCACCACCGCCCGCAACCGCGCGATCGACCGGCTGCGCCGCGAGTCGTCGCGGGCCGACCGGCACGCCCAGGCCGCCCTGCTGCACGCGGATGCCGAGCCCGTCGAGGAGGGCGCCGTGCCCGACGAACGTCTCCGGCTGATTTTCACCTGCTGCCACCCGGCCCTGGGCCAGGGCGTCCAGGTCGCACTGACCCTGCGGTTGCTCGGCGGGCTGACCACCGCGGAGATCGCGAGCGCGTTCCTGATGGCGGAGCCGACCATGGCGCAGCGGCTGGTGCGGGCGAAGAACAAGATCCGCGACGCCGGCATCCCGTACCGCGTGCCCCAGGACCACGACCTGCCGGAGCGGCTGAAGCCCGTGCTGGCGGTGGTGTACCTGATCTTCAATGAGGGTTACACGCTCGTGCGGGAAGACCTGTCCGGCGAGGCGATCCGGCTCGGCCGGGTGCTGGCGAAGCTGATGCCCGACGAGCCCGAGGTGTGGGGCCTGCTCGCGTTGATGCTGCTGATCGAGTCACGCCGGGCGAGCCGGATCAACTCCGACGGCGAGCTGGTGCTGCTGGCCGACCAGGACCGATCGGCGTGGGACGGCGGGTTGATCGCGGAGGGCCAGGAGATCGTCCGGCGCTGCCTGCGCCGCGGCGCGCCGGGCCCGTATCAGATCCAGGCCGCGATCAACGCCGTCCACAGCGACGCGCTCTCGACGCCGGCTACCGACTGGGGGCAGATCCGGCAGCTCTACGACCAGCTGCTCACGGTCGCCCCGACGCCGGTCGTGGCGCTCAACCGTGCGGTGGCGGTCGCCGAGGCGGACGGTCCGAAACCGGCGCTGGCTCTGGTCGACGAGCTGGATCTGGACGGCTATTACCTCTTTCACGCGATCCGTGGGGAGCTGCTGGCCCGACTCGGCCGGACTTCGGAGGCGGCGTCGGCGTACCGGTCGGCGATCGAGCGGAGCCGGAACGATGCCGAGCGCGCTCTGCTGGAGCGCAAGCTCGAGGCGCTCTCGGCGGGTTGAGTGGTGGTGAGCGCGGTTCGAGGGGCCTGCGCCCACCACCGCTCAACCCGCAAGCAGGCGGGATCGACCCCCTCGACCCCGCCCCTCGACCCTAGCGAGCCCGGCGCCAGCGAAACACTCATCCGCACCGGCCTCGAAACGGGGCACTGACCAGGCGATCGACGAGGGATGTGGCTGCCGTCACCGGCACATTTGCCGCTCACCCGCGCAGCTGCGCGTTGAGCCTCGCCGCCTGCCGGGTCAGGTGAGCCCGTTCGGCGAGGTTGGGCGCCGACTTGGCGGCTTCGGCGTAGAGCCGGGCCGCGGTGGCCGTGTCACCGTCACGCTCGTGCAGGTACGCCAAGGCTGCGGTGTGGCGGGGCAGGGCGGGGTCGAGCTCCGCCAGCGCCGCGAGGCCGGCCGGCGGGCCGTCGGCCTCGCCGACCGCGACGGCCCGGTTGAGCCGCGCCACCGGGCTGTCGGTGAGCCGCACGAGTTCGTCGTACCACTCGACGATCTGCGCCCAGTCGGTCTCTTCGGCCGTCTGGGCGTCGGCGTGGAGCGCGGCGATGGCGGCCTGGGCCTGGAATTCGCCCAGACGGTCGCGGGCCAGGGCGGCTTGGAGTATGTCGACGCCCTCGGTGATCAGGCGGGTGTCCCACCGGCCGCGATCCTGCTCGGCCAGGGGCACGAGCTGACCGTCGGGGCCGGTCCGCGCCTCGCGCCGGGCGTGGTGGAGCAGCATGAGCGCGAGCAGGCCCGCGACCTCCTCGTGCTTGATGGCGGCCGCCACCTGCCGGGTGAGCCGGATCGCCTCGGCGGCGAGGTCGACATCGCCGGAGTAACCCTCGTTGAAGACCAGATAGAGCACGCGCAGCACTGTGGCGACGTCGCCGGGCTGGCGGAACCGCACGTCCGAGACGGTCTTCTTGGCCCGGCTGATGCGCTGGGCCATGGTCGCCTCGGGCACCAGGTAGGCCTGCGCGATCTGCCGTGTGGTCAGGCCGCCGACCGCGCGCAACGTGAGCGCGACGGCCGAGGCCGGGGTCAGCGACGGATGCGCGCACAGGAAGTACAGCTGGAGCGAATCGTCCACAGTGGACGCGGGCCCGGGCGCCGGTTCCTCATCGACGACGTCCTCACGCCGTCGGCGCGCGGTCTCGGCCCTGGTCGCGTCGAGGAAACGGCGCCACGCCACGGTGACCAGCCAGCCCTTGGGGTCGCGCGGCGGGTCGTCCGGCCACACGCGCACGGCCTCGACCAGCGCGTCCTGCACGGCGTCCTCGGCCGTCGCGAAATCCGCTCCGCGCCGGACGAGGACGCCGATCACCGCGGGCACGAGCTCCCGCAGCAACGCCTCGTTCACTCGGTCACCGTGGGCGGCACGCCGTAGAACGGACGCACTTCGAGCCACTCGTGGATCGGCTTGCCACCGGCGCCGGGCGCGGCGGACAGCTCCCCGGCCAGTTCGACCGCGCGGTCCCAGGACTCCACGTCGATGACGTACCAGCCGGCGATGAGGTCCTTGGTCTCGGCGAACGGGCCGTCGGTCACCGGCGGGCGCCCTTCGCCGTCGTACCGCACGAACGCGCCCTCGGTCGACAACGCCTGAACGTCGACGAGTTCGCCCGTCTCCTCCAGTCGGGCCCCGAAGTCGCGCATGAACTTCACGTGCGCGTCCACCTCCGCCGGCGTCCACTGGTCCATCGGCACGTCGTTGGCCGGCGCCGGCGCGCCGCGGTAGTGCTTGAGCAGCAGGTACTTGGCCATCATGATCTCCTCGGTGAGTTCGGTTGATTTTGACTGATTCGGTTCACGCGTGCTGGCGTTCGGCCCGCTTCGCGACAAGTTCCTCGACGGCGCTCGGCAGGGTCGTCTCGAAGTCGATCAGCTTCGCCCAGGTCGGGGTCACGACGACGCGGACCATGCCGTCGTAGAGCGAGCGAATCTCGGCCTCCCACTCGACGCGCTGCTCGGCCGACATCTCGTAGCTGCCGTTCATCTGGAGGTACTCCTCGGGAATGCCGTCGACGACGTCCAGCTCCACCCGGCCGCGGATCAGCAGGATCTTCGGCGGGTGCACCTCGGTGTCGATGGTCAGGGCGACCATGGGATTCGCGCGCAGGGCAGGCAGCTTGGGGGCGTTCTTGGTCGTGCACATGACGATCTCGGTGCCGTTCCAGGTGAACGCGATCGGGACGGTGCGCGGAGTGCCGTCCTTGGCGACGTAGGCCAGCCGGGCCACGTCGCGGGCCAGCAGTTCGCGGCTGTGCGGGCGGTTCAGGATCTCGGCGATCTCGGTGGCGTTCACGGGGCTTCTCCCTGCTCGTGGTGGCTTGTTCGATGCGGGGACGGAGCCGCTCGCGGGTTCTCGACATCCCGCCGCGAAGTTTCTTCAAAGAATTTTTCGCCCGACCGCACCTTGTCCTGAAGCCGTCACGCTGCGCACGCTGGAGGGAGCCGACCTCAGGACCGCGGATGGACCGCACGAGACCGAAGACCTCGGAGACCACGCCGCAGCGTGGCTCGGTCCCGCCGCGCCCGCGTGAGCCGGAGCCCGGTGAGCAGGGAGTGAGCCGGTCCGGGTCGGCGAGGTCTTCGCGGACGTCTTCGAAACCCTCGAGCGAGCGGCTCGTCATGATCGGGTGGACGACGGCGGGTAGTCATCGACGACGGTGACGCTGACGCCGTGCCTGGTGAGCCAGTACGCCGGCACCGGGCCAGTCCCACCTGCACCGCGATGTCGTGGCGTTCACCGGTGCCACCCGCGACCGTCGTCCGCGAGCCGTTTCTCGCCGTTGACGACCTCGCCTGGCCCGGCCGCTGAGCACCGCCGAGCCAGCTGCCTAGTTTTCGAAGCCCTCCAGACGCCTCTCCGGCGTTCTGGGTTGGGATATGTGACCTTATCCCAACTCAGGCTACCAAGATTTAATCTTCTACTTTGTAACAGATGCTTCTCATTCTGATTAGAATCTTTGATAGACTGCTCGACGTGCGAGAAGACGCTGATCAGAGCCCTGGAGACGTCGCGACGGTGCGGGTGTGCGAGTACCGGCGCTGCGGTGCGCCACTGCCGCCAGCCGTGGGACGAGGGAGCCGGGCGCGGTTCTGTCAGGACGGGAAGACGTGGGGACGCCGGGCTCTGAACTGCCGCGACGCCGAGGCGGTGCTGTCGGACGCGGAGACGTTGCGCGAGAGCGACACCGAGCTCGAGGACACGGCCGTGTCGGCGCTGGCGAACCAGGTCGACCGGGTGCTCGAACCGGCGCAGGGACTGATGGAAGCCCTCACGACGATCCGGCAGCAGCTGGAGGCCACGACAGCGGCAGCACTCTCCGCTCGCGATACCGCGCTGGCCGAGGCTGACGACCACCGTCGGCAGCGTGGCCGCGCCGAAGCCGAAGCCGCGCAGGCTCGTGAGATCGCCACCGAAGCCCTCCAGAAAGCCGCGGTCGCCGACAAGGCCCGTGTGGAGGCTTCGAAAGAGCGAGACGACGCACAGTCTGCGAGGCATCTCGCCGATGAGGACCGTCAGCGCGCCGAAGGAAGGCTCGCGGCGGTGCGGGACGAGCTCGTCCGCGTCGCCGACCGGGCGGACGCCGCCGCCGAGCTGGCGGGGGAGCGCGCCAGCGCACTCGCGGCGATGTCAGCGGAACTGGACGCCACCCGCTCCGCGCTCGCCGACGAACGGGCGCGGAGCCAGGGCGCGGGCACCCGTGCCGAGGCCGCCGAGCTGAGGACCGCGGCCGCCGCCGAAAAACTGGAGGCCGCCCGCGAGGAGTTCGCGGACACGGTGTCGCGCCATCATGCGGCGCTGGACTCGGCTCGGGCCGAGGCCGAACGTCAGCGGGCGATGTTCGATCAGCGCCTCGCGGAACTGCATGCCGGGCACGAGCAGACCGTCCGCTCGATGCACGAGACGACCACGACCCTCGGCGCAGACCTGCGCACCCACACGGTCCGCGCGGAGCAGGCCGAACACACCCTCGCGCGCGTCCTCGCCGCCGTCGCGATCCTGCGCGAGAACCCGCAGGTCGAGCTCCCCGCCGACCTCGCCGCGCTGCTCCCCTCGATCGAGCCATAGCCGACCACAATGGACAATGAGGCGTCCATTTCGTTGTGCGAATCGGGATTTTGTGACCTGTTCGAGGGGCCGCTAGCGTCGGATTCATGGAGTGGAGCTTTCAGACGGCCGAAGAGTTGGCGGCCGCGTTGCGTGCTGGTGAAGTGACCTCGGCGGAACTGACCGACGAAGCGATTGCGCGTATCGAGCGCGACGACAAGGTGATCAACGCGATCTGTGTGCCGGACTTCGACCGTGCGCGGGCCGCCGCGCGTAGTGCCGACCAGGCACGGCCTGCCCGCCACCGCCATCCCGGCGGGCCGGCCCCCTGAGGGCCTGCCGGTGGGGGTGCAGCTCATCGGCCCGATGTTCGAGGACCGCACCCCGCTGCGGCTGGCCGAACTGCTCGAGCAGGAGATCGGCGGCTTCCAGGCGCACACTTAAGCAGTTACTTGACTATCGGGGTTCGGCGACGTAACTTAAGTAGATGCTTAACCATGACGAGCAGCTCGACCTGGCGTTTCGCGCGCTGGGGGATCGGACCCGGCGCGCGCTGGTCGAGCGGCTGGTGCGCGGTCCGGCGTCGGTCAGTGAGCTGGCCGCGCCGATGACGATGTCGCTCGCGGCGGTCGTCCAGCATCTCCAGGTGCTGGAGGCCGCCGGGATCGTCCGGTCGGAGAAGGCAGGCCGGGTGCGCACGTGCCGGATCGTGCCGGACGTGCTGCGGGCCGGCGAGGGCTGGCTGGGGCGTCAGCGCACCGCGTGGGAGAGCACGTTCGACCGGCTCGGGGACTTCCTCGCCGAGCCCGGCACCACCGAAGGGAGCACGTCATGAGCGTCCTGCACTCCACTTTCAGTCTCGAGCGCACGTACCCGGTGGCACCGGAGAAGGTGTTCGCCGCGTGGTCCGATCCGGCGGCGAAGGCGCGCTGGTTCGGTTCCGGGGAGACCCATGAGCTGGACTTCCGGGTCGGCGGCACCGAGCTGACCACCGGGCACACCAACGACGGGCACGCGCTGGCCGCCCGCTCCGTCTACCACGACATCGTCCCGCTGGAGCGGATCGTCTACGCCACGACGCTGACCGGCGACGACACCCTGGCCACCGTTTCGGTCACCACCATCGAGTTCCATCCCGAGGGCGAGGGCACCCGGCTGGTGCTGACTGAGCAGGGCACCTTCCTCGACGGTGCCGAAGAACCCGCCTGGCGGGAGCGCGGCACGAGTGACTGGCTGGCGAAACTGGGCAAGGAGTTGGCGTCGTGAACGCGGTCGCCGAGCTGATCCAGGCCCGGGTGGCCGCGATCGCCGCCAAGGATGCCGACACGCTGGTCGCCCAGTTCGCCCAGGACGTGGTGCTGTTCGACGCCCTCGGTCCGCTGCGCAGCCAGGGCGTCGACGCTGAGAAAGCCCGCCTGGACAGCTGGTTCGGTGCCTACGAGGGCGGTATCGACCTGAAGATCGAAGAGCTGAAGGTGTCCACAGTGGACGGCCTGGGCTTCGCGCACTACGTGTTCCACGTGCAGGGCACGATGACCGACGGCACCGAGGTTTCGATGTGGGTGCGCTCGACGGTGTGCCTGCGCGAAACCGGCGAAGGCTGGAAGATCGTCCACGAGCACAGTTCCGTGCCGTTGACCCCTAGCTCGCCCGGTACTGCTGCGGGCTGAGGCCGAACTCGCGTTTGAAGGCGGCGCTCAGTGCGAACGAACTGCCGTAGCCGACCTGGTGGGCGACCGCGCCGATGGTCGATTCGGGATGCTGGCGCAGCAGGTCGGCGGCGAGCGCCAGGCGCCAGCCGGCGAGGTAGGACATCGGGGGTTCGCCGACGGTTTCGGTGAACCGGCGCGCCAGCGCGGCGCGGGAAACCCCGGCGTCGGCGGCGAGTTTCGCGACCGTCCAGGGCTCGGCGGGCTGGTGCTGCATCAGTTTCAGCGCGTGGCCGACGATCGGGTCGTCGTGGGCGCGGTACCAGGCGGGCGCGCCGGTGCCGGGGCGGTCGAACCAGGTCCGCAGTGACGCGATCAGCAGCAGGTCCAGCAACCGGTCGAGCACGGCTTCCTGGCCGGGGATGTCCTTGACGATCTCCTCGGCCAGCAGCGGCACGAGTGGGCTCGTCCACTCCGCGGCCGGCAGCACGATCAGCATCGGCAGCGCGGCCAGGAGCTTCTTGCTGACCTCGCCTGCCATCCCGTAGGTGCCGGTGAGCATCACCGTCGGGCCGTCCACGCCGTGTCCCCAGGTCCGGACGCCGACGTCGGCGAGCTCGGTGAGGTGCTCGCCGGCGGGGGTGCGGCATTCCTGGCCCGGCAGGATCACCGCTTGCGGCGGCGTGGCCGGGTCGTCGGCGACGAGGTAGGGGTCGGGACCGCGCACGATGGCGACGTCGCCTTCGCCCAGCAGCACCCCGTCGCCGTCCTCCGGCACGATCCAGGCCTCGCCGCGCACGGCTGCGACCACGGTGAGCGGTGCGCGGTCCTCGATGCGCAGCGACCACGGCGGGGTCAACACGGAGCGGAGCAGGAAAGCGCCGTGGGCGCGGGGGCCGTCGAGCAGTGCCGCGAGCGGATCCATGCGCCTGAGTGTAGACGATGAAACATGGAATCGAGCCAATGAACTATGGAGACTCTCATCTGCGGACGCTTGACTGAGTGTCATGACTTCCACCAACGGCAAGAAGATCCTGGTTCTCGGGGGCACCGGCAAGACGGGGCGGCGGGTGGCCGCCGGGCTGCGCAAGCTGCGGCTACCGGTCCGCGTGGCGTCCCGTAAGGCGGAGCCGCCCTTCGACTGGTCCGATCGTTCAACCTGGGACGCGCAGCTCGACGACGTCGACGCGGTCTACCTGACCTACTACCCCGACCTGGTCACGCCCGGCGCGGCCGACGACATCGAAGCGTTCAGCGCGCTCGCGGTCGAACGCGGCGTGCGGCGGCTGGTGCTGCTGTCCGGGCGTGGCGAGGAGGAGGCCGAGGCGTGCGAGCAGATCGTCCGCCGCGCCGGCACCGGCTGGACGATCCTGCGCTGCAGCTGGTTCGCGCAGAACTTCAGCGAGCACTTCCTGCTGGAGCCGGTGCTCTCCGGCGAGATCGCGATGCCCGCGGGCACGGTGACCGAGCCGTTCGTCGACCTCGACGACGTCGCCGAGATCGCGGTGAAGGCGCTGACTTCCCCGGCGCACAACGGCGAGGTCTACGAGCTGACCGGGCCGCGGCTGCTGACCTTCGCCGAGGCCGCGGCGGAAATCGCGGCTGCGTCCGGGCGAGATGTCCGCTACGTTCCGGTTTCCGCCGAGGAGTACGCCGCCGCGGCGGCCGGTTACGGGGTGCCGGAGGAGGAAGTGGCCGCGCTGACCGAGCTGTTCACCCGGGTGCTCGGCGGGCGGAACTCCTCGGTGAGCGTGGATGTCGAGCGGGTGCTCGGCCGCACGGCTGCCGGCTTCGCGGAGTTCGCGCGGAAGACGGCGGTCAGCGGGGTCTGGAACCGGTGAAGGAGAAGAAGATGAGCACTGTTTCGACGATCGTGCTGGTTGCCGCGCTGATCACGGCGGGTCTGGCCGCCGGGCTCTTCTACGCCTACGCGTGCTCGGTGATGCCGGGGCTGGCGCGGACCGACGACAAGACGTTCGTGGAGACGATGCGCGGCATCAACGTCGCGATCATCAACCCGGTCTTCATGCTGTCGTTCCTGGGGGCGCCGCTGCTGGCGGGGGTGGCGATCTTCCTGCACCTGGGCTCGGAGACGCGCTCGGCGCTGCCGTGGGTGATCGCGGGGTTCGTGTTCCTGCTGGCGATGGTGCTGATCACGGGCGGGGCGAACATCCCGATGAACAACGCGCTGGAGAACGGCAAGACGAACTACGCGGAGCTGCGAGCGGCGTTCGAGACGTCCTGGGTGCGCTGGAACATCCTCCGCGCGCTGGTCTCGACGGCGGGCTTCGGCTGCCTGGTGGGCGCACTCCTCGCGAGGCGCGGGTGAAGGACTCGTGAGTCAGTCCGCCAGCTTGAACAGCAGCTCGGTGACCCACTGGCTGGAGTCGGGTTGCTCGAGCGGGTTGGTGAGCAGGACTTCCAGCCGGCACGCCCATTCCTCGCCGTCGGCGACGGTCCGGTTGTCCCAGCGGACGTCTTCGGTGGCGCCCCACGCCAGCACGTCGGTGGTCGCGCCGGCCAGCCCGTCCGGCGCTCCGACGTACGTGCTGGTCACGTACTTTCCGGCGGGCAGCTCGTCGACGAACATCGGCTCCGCCGCGGCGAAGTCCCCGGCGATCGGCACCCCGGCTTCGACGGTGAACCGCATGCCGGGGTGGATGACCCGGTACCGGAAGAACGGCGCGCCCGCCAGCTCGACGCCGGCGGCGATGAGCGTGCCGATCATGCCGGGCAGCCGGTCGGCGAGCCGCGGGAACTCGAGGATCGACAGGACATCGCGCTCGGCGACGTAGCGCTGGGCGGGGCGGTCCACCAGGGACGGCATGGTGCTCCTCAGGGGCCGGGGACGAACATGGGGCGGACTTCGATGGTGCCGTAAGTCGCGGCAGGGTGCCGGGAGGCGACCTCGATGGCCTCGTCGAGGTCGGCGCACTCGATCACGCAGTAGCCACCGATCTGTTCCTTGGTCTCGGCGAACGGCCCGTCGGTGAGCAGGACCTGACCGTCGCGGACCCGGATCGTCGTGGCGTCCGAGGGCGGGTGCAGACCCTGGCCACCGCGCAGGATGCCGCGGCGCTCCATCTCCTCGCCCCAGCCTCCGCAGCCGTCGTTCTGGTGCGCGGCGGCGGATTCGTCGCCGCAGATGAACAGCAGGTACTGCATCAGCTCTCCTCGAGGATCTCGCGCAAGCGCGCGGCGAATGCGGCCGGCTCGGCGATGAACCCGCCGTGGTCACCGGGGAACTGCTCCACGCTCAGGCCGAGGTCGGCGGCGAGGCCGGTCGCCGAGTCGTGGGCGAGCGTGCCGGCGGCCTTCTCACCCACACCGACGATCAGGCGCGCCGGGCTGGTCTTGAGCGCGTCGATGTCCGGGGTGAACGCACCGATGGCGGGCATGAGGTGACCGAAGAAGTAGGCGAAGTTCGCCTTCATCCCAGGCGGCGTCGCCGCGGACGGCTCGGCACCCACCATCCGCAGGAACGCCTCGATCGCGGCGTCGATGCCCTGCTCGCGGTAGATCCTGGGGACGTCCGGCCCGCCGGCCAGCATGGCGGGGTCGAGGTAACGCGTCACGGGCGGTTCGTGCAAGACGACCGCGCGGACCAGTTCGGGGTGCCGCGCAACGTGATCCATCGCGGTGAGGGCGCCGCCGCTGCTGGCGAAGACGTACGCCGGTTCTCCGCCGACCTCGGCGAGCAGCCGCTGGACGTCGTCGGCGTGTGCGCGGATGAGGCCCTGCTCCGGCGGCGGGCCGTCCAGCGGGCTCTGTGAGAGGCCGCGAGGGTCATAGGTGACGACGGTGTAGTGCTGCGCCAGCACCGGACGGATGGCGGTGAAGACCCCGGAGTCGGCCGGGCCGCCCGGAATGAGCAGCAGCACCGGGCCACTGCCGGTGACGTCGTAGTGGATCCGGGCGCCGGGCGCCTTGAGCGTGGTCATGGTTGTCCTTCCTCTCGATCGTCCACCCGACGAGCGGGATCGGCCCGGATCGACACTTCGGCGATTCTTCGGTTCAGATAGTTCCGCTCGGATTCGGTGGGCGCCAGTGCGAGCGCGGTTTCGTAGGCCTCGGCTGCTTCGGCGTGACGTCCCAGCCGGCGCAGGAAGTCGGCGCGGGTGGCCGGGTACAGGTGGTAGCCCTCGATCTGACCGTCGAGGGCGTCGACCTGGGCGAGTCCCGCGGCCGGTCCGTCGGCCATGCCGACCGCGACGGCGTGGTTGAGGGCCACCACCGGGCCTGGGACGAACCGGCGGAGTTCGCGGTAGAGC
Organism: uncultured Actinomycetota bacterium; assembly: GCA_963762765.1. Lineage (GTDB taxonomy): Bacteria > Actinomycetota > Actinomycetes > Mycobacteriales > Pseudonocardiaceae > Amycolatopsis. Next base: position 96,693 of record CAVXMR010000038.1, on the reverse strand, counting down.
CCGGCGATCTGGGCCCAGTCGGTGTCGGCGGCGCGGGCGGCGGTGGCGTGGCAGGCCGCGATCGCCGCCTGGACCTGGTACGGCCCGGGACGCCGTCGCCGCAGCACGGTCTCCAGGACGGTGGTGCCCTCGGCGATTTCGGCGGCGTCCCACCGGGTCCGGTCCTGTTCCTCGAGCGGGACGAGCTCGCCGGTGCCGGTGACGCGGGTGGCGCGCCGGGCGTGTTGCAGCAGCATCAGCGCGAGCAGGCCGAGGACCTCGGGTTCGTCGGGCATCAGCTGGGCCAGCACACGGGCCAGGCGCAGGGCTTCGGCGGCGACGTCCGGGCGGAGCAGGTCGGGTCCGGCGCTGGCGGAGTAGCCCTCGTTGAAGGTCAGGTAGAGCACGCCGAGCACCGCGGCGGTGCGTTCGGGCAGCAGGTGCGCGGGCGGCACGCGGTAGGGGATGCCGGCGTTGCGGATCTTGCGTTTCACCCGGACCAGCCGTTGCGACATCGTCGCTTCCGGGACGAGGAACGCGTGCGCGATCTCGGCCGTGGTGAGCCCGGCCAGCGTGCGCAGGGCTAGCGCGACCTGGGCTTCGATGGCGAGGGCGGGGTGGCAGCAGGTGAAGATCAGCCGGAGCCGGTCGTCCTGGACGCCGCTTTCGTCGAGTGCGCCGGCGTCGTCGGGGATGTGCATCAGGCCAGCCTCCCGGAGTTTCGCGGCGCCGAGCTTTTCGCGCCGGATCCGGTCGGTGGCGCGGTTGCGGGCCGCGGTGGTGAGCCAGGCGCCGGGGCGGTGGGGGACGCCGTCGCGCGGCCAGGTGCGCAGGGCGAGCGCGAACGCGTCCTGCGCGCATTCCTCGGCCAGGTCCCAGTCCCCGGTCACGCGGATGAGGGTGGCCACGACCTGGCCCCACTCCTCGCGGAAGGCCCGCGCCACCGCCGCGTCGACGTCCACCCCGGCTCCTTCGTCATCCGATCCGGTCGAGTACCCGACGAGCGGCGGTCCGCGAAATCGACAGGCTCAGCGGGCGGGAATTTCCGCGGCCGCGACGGCGTGGCAGGCACCGAATCCTTCGGCGCGCAGCACGATCCGGCCGGACTCGATCCGTACCGCGGTCTCGGTGGCGTCGCTGACGGCGGTGACGCCGGCGGCCGCGGCGAGCCGTCCGGTCTCGTCGTGGACGACTTGCAGCCGTGGCCATGCCTCGGGTGGGAACGCCTGCCGCAGGCAGCCGGTGACCTCGGCGACGATCAGCCGGGCCAGCGGCGCGAGCTCGGCGGGTGAGCCGGTGACCAGCACCGCGGTGATCTGGGCACCCGGCGGCGCGGCGCGCACGGCTTCCTCGGCGGCCGCGAGCCGGTGCAAGCCGAGGACCGCGACGATGCCGTCCTCACCGAGCCGCGCGGGTTTGGCGCGGACAGCGTCGTCCGCCTTGGCCGGCGTCCATGGTTGGTCGGTCGGGCGGGTCTGCGGGACGATCGGCGCGCCGGTCCAGGTGTCGTTGAGGTCGAGGTCCAGGAGCGCTTCGCACGCGGTCACGATGTTGAACGGCTCGACGAAGCCGGGTGCGGCGGCGCCGAGCTGGGTCGCGCCGTGCAGCGTGGTCAGCACCGCCTCGGCCGCGCGCACGAGACGTCGACGGTGCCGGTGTTCCAGGGCGAGGCCGAGCAGGATCGCGTCGAGCCGCATGAGCTGCGCGAACGGCTGGCGCAGCTGCTCGTCGGCGAGGATCTCCGGCAGCAGGTCCATCCCGAGCCGTGCCGAGTCGTGCTGGTCGGTGGCCAGGGGGAGCCGGGTGACCCACAGGCGGGCGAAGGTGGCGAGTGACTCGCGGGTGGTGGTTCCGGGCTGGAGACGGGCGGGGGCGCGCTCGGCGAGGTCGGCCAGTACGGCGAAGTAGAGGGCTCGTTTGCCGGGGAAGTTGGAGTAGACCGCGCCGCGGGTGAGCTCGGCGCGGTCGGCGATGGCGTCGATCTTCGCCTCGCGGAAGCCGCGCTCGGCGAACTCACGGCGGGCGGCGTCGAGCACGTTCGCGCGGTTGCGTTCCTGGGTCTGCGCCCTGCTGAGCCGGACCATCGTCCTCCTTGCCCCGGTGTCGAGTGCCAAGATATCGTCACCATTCACATGATGAGAACATCTGATTGCATCATCCGAACTGGAGGCGTGATGACCGCGGTGCCCGAGATCGACCCGAGTGATCCCGCAGTGCTGAACGACCCCGTGACCGCATACAACGCCGCCCGCGAGCGGTGCCCGGTGGCGAAGATGGGGGTGCCGGGGCTGGGCACGCTGTGGATCGTGACCCGCCACGAGGACGCGCGGGCGATGCTGAGCGACCCGCGGTTCGAGGTGACCACCGGCAGCTTCCTGCGGATGCCGGTGGCCGAGGAGTACCGGCCCTACCTGCGCACGATGGCCGAGCAGGACGGCCCCGACCACCTGCGGCTGCGACGGCTGATCGCGCCGGCGTTCGCCCCGCGCCGGGCCGCCGCGTTCCGCCCACGGCTCGAGGCGATCGTCGCTTCGCTGCTCGACGATCTCAGCGGCCCGGTCGACCTGCTCGCCGACTTCGCGCGGCCGCTGCCGATGGAGGTGATCTGCGAGCTCGTCGGCATCCCGCAGGCCGACCGGCCGCGCTGGCGCGAGTGGGGTGCCGGGATCGCCGGCGGCATCGGCCCGGCGTTCTTCGAGGCCATCCCGGGGATTATCGACGGCGCGAAGGCGGCGGTGGCCCGCCGCCGCGCCGAACCGGCCGACGACCTGCTCTCCGACCTGATCGCCGCGCACGAAGAAGGCGACCGGCTCAACGACGTCGAGCTGGTGACGCTGGTGTGGCACCTCGTGCTGGCCGGGCAGACCCCGACCAACCTGATCGCGAACGCCGTCGAGGCGCTGCTCACCCATCCCGATCAGCTCGCCCTTCTGCGCGCCGACCCGAGCCTGATGCCTGGTGCGGTGGAGGAGCTGATGCGCTGGTGCAGCCCGCAGCTGCTGACCACGCCGAGGTTCGCGCGGGAGAATGCCGAGGTCGGCGGCGTCGCGGTGGAGAAGGGCGAGGCGGTGACGGCGGCGATGGTGTCGGCGAACCGGGATCCGCGCGTCTACCCCGAGCCGGAACGTCTCGACGTCACGCGGACCGGCCCGCCGCATCTGGGCTTCTCGCACGGTCCGCACTTCTGTGTCGGGGCGTCGATCGCGCGGGTCCAGACCGAGGTCGCGCTCACCGCCCTGGTCCGTCGGGACCTCGCGCTCGCCGTACCTCCTGCTGACCTTCAGCGGGCCTCGGATGGCGGCACCTGGCGGCTGGCCGCGCTCCCGGTCACGTTCGCTGAAGGGGACTTTCCTCGCGTCTGATGCGGTGAAGGGGACTTTCCTCTCACCGGACGCGAGGAAAGTCCCCTTCAGCTCAGCGCGTCCGCACCAGGGCTTCGATGCCGTCCAGGACGCGGGCGAGGCCGAAGCGGAAGTTGAACGCCGGGTCCGCGGCCGCGCCGTGCGTCTCGCCCGCGGCGGTGCCGACGCGGCTGGCCAGCGGGTAGTGCGAGGGGTCGGCGGCGGGGATCCCGGCGAGCACCGGCGCGCTGCGCTCCCACCACTGCGCGTCGGTCATCCCGGACGTGCGGACCAGCCGGGCCGCGTCGACCGAACCGCGCGCCGAGCCCAGGACGAACCCCTCGACCAGCGCGACGACGGCGTCCATCTCGAGGTCGCCCAGCCCGATGCCGTCGATGGCGCGCAGGGCCAGCTCGAACTTGGCGAAAGTGTGCGGGCCCAGCGGCGGGCGGCTGGTGGTGATCTGCAGCAGCCACGGGTGCCGGTGGTACATCGCCCAGGCGTCCTCGGCGATCGCGGTGAGCGCGTCGCGCCACTCCAGCCCGGGGTCAGGCGCGGTCAGCTCGCCGTGGACGTGGTCGATCATCAGGTCCAGCAGCTCGGCCCGGCTGGCGACGTAGGTGTAGAGCGTCATGGGGGAGACGCCGAGATGCTCGGCGGCGCGGCGGATGGTCACCGCCTCCAGGCTCTCGGCGTCGGCCAGCGCGATCGCGGCGCGGACCACCTCGGCCACCGTGAGCTTGGGTTTCGGGCCGCGCCGGGGCGGACCTTGCACGCCCCAGAGCAGCTCGATGGTTCGTCGCGGATCGCCACCGCCGCTGTACTCCGTGCTCACGTCGCTCATTCTGCCGGTCACTTTCCCGTACGCCGTACAAGATTGTGCTACGCTGTTCTTCGTACAAAGTACAGAGTAATGGGGTGGGGATGACAGTGCAGATCCACGTCGAGAACGTCCGCAAGCGCTACGGCGACGCGTATGCCCTCGACGGGTTCGATCTCCAGGTCCCGGTGGGCACGATCTGTGGCCTGCTGGGACCCAATGGCGCGGGCAAGACGACCGCGGTGCGGGTGCTGAGCACGCTGACCAGGCACGACTCCGGCGTCGCGAAGGTCGCCGGTTTCGACGTCGCCACTCAGCCCGCGCAGGTCCGGGCCGCGATCGGGGTGGTCGGGCAGCAGGCCGCCGTGGACGAGCTGCTGTCGGGACGGCAGAACCTGGTGCTGTTCGGCCGCTTGCACCACCTCGGCAAACGCGAGGCGAGCCGCCGCGCGGACGACCTGCTGGCCCGTTTCGACCTGGCGGACACCGGCGCGAAGGCCGTCGGCGACTACTCGGGTGGGATGCGGCGGCGGCTCGACCTGGCCGTCTCACTGCTCGCCGCCCCGCGGGTGCTGTTCCTCGACGAGCCGACGACCGGGCTCGACCCGCGCAGCCGGATCGAGGTCTGGCGGGCGGTGCGCTCGCTGGTCGCGGACGGCACGACCGTGCTGCTCACGACCCAGTACCTGGAGGAGGCCGACCGGCTCGCGGACCGGATCAGCCTGGTCGAGCACGGCCGGGTGATCGCCGAGGGCACGCCGGCCGAGCTCAAGGGTTCTCTCGGGGCGACGCGGATCGAGGTGGAGCTGACCGACCCGGGTGTGGTCGGCGACGCGGCGTCGGTGCTGGGCCGGGTCACCGGCACGGACCCGGCGGTCGAGGAGCTGAAGGTGAGCGCGCCGGCGCCGGATCGCGCCTCGGTGCTCACCGACGTGGTCCTCGCGCTGGACGCGGCCGGGCTGCGCGTGGAGGACGTGGCTCTGCGACGGCCGACGCTGGACGAGGTGTTCCTGCAGCTGACCGGAACCAAGGAGGCCGCGTGATCTGGACGGTCTCCGACGGGTGGACGCTGACCCAGCGCTACCTCGCGCATCTGGTGCGCAAGCCGGGACGGCTGGCCACGGTGGTCGCCTTCCCGATCCTGATGGTGCTGATCTTCGCCTACCTGCTCGGCGGCGGGATGACCGTGCCGGGCGGCGGGAGCTACCGCGAGTTCCTGATGCCGGGGATGTTCGGCATGACCATGGCGTTCGGCCTGTCCGGCACGATGATCGCGGTGCTGGACGACGCCGCGAAGGGCGTCACCGACCGGTTCCGGTCGCTGCCGATGGCGCCGTCGGCGGTGCTGACCGGACAGGCGGCGGCGGATCTGGTGAACGCGGTGCTCGCGCTCGCCGTGCTGGTCGGGTGCGGGTTCGCGGTGGGCTGGCGTCCGCACGGCGGCCTCGGCGAGACCGTTCTGGCGCTCGTGCTGCTGCTTCTACTGCGGATGGCGCTGGTGTGGGTCGGCATCTACCTGGGGCTGCTGACCACGGACCCGGCGATGGTGACGCTCGCGCAGACCCTGGAGTTCCCGTTCGGGTTCCTCTCCAGCGCGTTCGTCGCGACGGCCACCATGCCGGCCTGGCTCGGTACGGTGGCGGAGTGGAACCCGCTGTCCTCGACGGTCACCGCGGCGCGGCGGCTGTTCGGGAACCCGGGCTGGGCGGGTGATTCCTGGGTCGTCTCGCACTCGGTCGTGATGGCGATCGTCTGGCCGTTGGTGATTCTGGCGGTGTTCGTGCCGCTGTCGGTGCGCCGCTACGGGAGGTTGGGGAACTGAACATCGTCTTCGAACCGGCCGACCCGCCCCGCGCGGGCCGGCTCGTCTTCGGTACCCGGCGGCTGTCCTTTTCGGACGGTCTGCCGGAGCTCCTGACCATGACCGATTTCTGGGCGACGGCGGCGAAAGCCGCGTTGCGGCTGGTCGCCGCCGGACGTCTGCTGCCCGGGCTGTCCGACGCCGGATACGACTGCTGGCGGATCGGTCCCCTCGAACCCGCCGAACGGGCCTGGCTGCGGGAGCTGGCCGACGCGATGCCCCGGGAGGCCGTCGCCGGGGAGCGCGCGCCGGCCGTGGCGCTTCGGGCGTTCCTCGACGCTGTCGCCGACGTCCTCCCCCGGACCCCCGCGGCGGCGAAGGCGGCCGGAACGAAGCTGTTCGCGGCCATGCCCGCGCATTCCGCCGCCGACCTCCGGGACTGGGCCGACGAACTGGCCGCCGGGCTGGACTCCGACGTCCGGATCTCGCTGCGGGTCGAGGTCCCGGACGCCGACGCCGGGCGCTATCGGCTGGTCGTCCAGGTGCACGGCCAGGGCGAGCTGGTGGACGCGGCGGAGCTGTGGGCGACCGGCCGGTTCGGGCCGCGGGCCCGCATCGATGTCGTCCTCGCGCTGCGCCGCGGCGCCCAGGTCTGGCCCGCGCTCGGGCCGCTGTTGACCTCGGCCGTCCCCGAGGAACTGCCCATCCGCGACGACGAACTCGCCGAACTGCTCGTGTCGGCGGCACCGCGCCTGGCCGCCGCGGGCATCGACGTCCACTGGCCTGCCGAACTCACCCGCGACCTGACCGCACGCGCGGTGGTGTCGGCCGGGGACACTCCCGGCGATCTGCCGTCGTTCTTCGGCGGCGGGCGGGCGCTGGCGTTCGACTGGCAGCTCGCGCTCGGCGGCGACGTGCTCACCGCGGCGGAGCTGGACGCGCTCGCCGAGGCCCGGCGGCCGGTCGTGCGGCTGCGCGACCGGTGGGTGCTGGTCGATCCGGCGCTCGCGGCCAAGGCGCGGGACCGGATGCTCAAGCCGCTCACCCCGATCGACGCGCTCTCGGCGGTGTTGAGCGGGACCACCGAGGTCGACGGTGAGCAGGTCGAGGTCGTCACCAACGGGTGGCTGGCCTCGCTGCGGGAACGGCTCACGGCGCCGCCGGAACCGCCCGAGCCACCGCCGGGGTTGGCCGCGTCGCTGCGGGACTACCAGCTGCGCGGGCTGCAGTGGCTGAGCACGGTGACCGAGCTCGGCCTCGGCGGCTGCCTGGCCGACGACATGGGGCTGGGCAAGACGATCACGCTGATCGCGTTGCATCTGCGCCGCGGCGGCGGGCCGACGCTGGTGGTCTGCCCGGCGTCGCTGCTGGGCAACTGGGAACGCGAGATCCGCCGCTTCGCGCCCGGCACGACGGTCCGGCGGTTCCACGGAACCGACCGTTCGCTGGACGGCGTTCTCGGTGGTTTCGTGCTGACCACCTACGGGACGCTGCGGGCGGATCCGGCACCGCTGGCTTCGTCGCGGTGGGATCTGCTGGTGGCCGACGAGGCCCAGCACGTCAAGAATCATCGCTCCGGCACGGCGAAGGCGTTGCGGCTGGTGCCCGCGGCCGCGCGGGTGGCGCTGACCGGCACTCCGGTGGAGAACACGCTCTCGGAGCTGTGGGCGATCCTCGACTGGACGATACCGGGGCTGCTCGGCCCGCTCGGCGAATTCCGCGAGCAGTGGGCCAAGCGGATCGAAGGCGGCGACGCCGTCGTCGCGGACAGGCTGGCGAAGCTGCTGCGGCCGTTCCTGTTGCGGCGTCGCAAGTCCGACCCGGGCATCGCGCCGGAGCTCCCGGCGAAGACCGAGACGGACCGGCCGGTGACGCTGACCGCCGAGCAGGCGGCGCTCTACGAAGCCGTGGTGCGGGAGCTGATGGCCGAGATCGCCGAGGCCGACGGGATCGCACGGCGTGGCCGGATCGTCAAGCTGCTCACCGCGCTCAAGCAGATTTGCAACCACCCGGCGCAGTACCTGAAGGAGCCCGACGCGGTGCTGCCCGGCCGGTCCGGGAAGTTCGAACTGCTCGACGAGCTGCTGGACACGATCCTCGCCGAGGACGGGTCGGTGCTGGTGTTCACCCAGTACGTCACGATGGCCCGGCTGCTGGAGCGGCATCTCACCGCACGCGGGATCGGGACGCAGCTGCTGCACGGCGGCACGCCCGTACCGCGCCGCGAGGAGCTGGTGGCGCGGTTCCAGGCGGGCGAGGCGCCGGTGTTCCTGCTGTCGCTCAAGGCGGCGGGCACCGGGCTGAACCTCACCCGCGCCGACCATGTCGTGCATTTCGATCGCTGGTGGAATCCGGCGGTGGAGGACCAGGCGACCGACCGCGCGTACCGGATCGGGCAGACCCGCCCGGTGCAGGTGCACCGCCTGGTCGCGGAGGGAACGGTCGAGGACCGGATCGCGGCGATGCTGCGGGAGAAGCGGGCGCTGGCCGAGGCGGTGCTGACCGGCGGCGAGGCGGCGTTGACCGAGCTGAGCGATGCCGAGCTCGCGGAGCTGGTCGAGCTGAGGAGGCGGGGATGACCGAGCGGGTACGCGGATTTCCGGCGTTCGCCAAGGCCGCGGCGGGCAGCAGGTTCGCGAGGTCGTGGTGGGGCCGGGCGTGGCTGCAGGCGATGGAGGACACCGCGCTCGACCAGCGGCAGCTGAAGCAGGGCCGCCGGTACGCCGCGGCCGGGCTGGTCGGGCCGATCACGGTGAGCCCCGGCCGGATCGCGGCGACGGTGGACGACGTCGACGGCGGGCCGTTCACCACCGAGCTGCGGCTGGCCGAACTGTCCACTGTGGAGTGGGAACGGTTCCTCGACCGGGTCGCGTCGCGGGCCGGGCACCTGGCGGCGCTGCTGGATCGCGACATGCCGCACGACCTGGTCGAAGCGGCCGACGATGTCGGCGTCCACCTGCTGCCGGGGATCGGCGACCTCGACCCGGAGTGCGACTGTCCCGGCTGGGAGCTGCCGTGCCGGCACGCGGCCGCGCTGTCGTTCCAGACGTCGTGGCTGCTCGACGCCGACCCGTTCGTGCTGTTGCTGATGCGGGGGATGACCGAGCCCGAGGTCTTGGCGGAGCTGCGTAGCCGCACTGCGCCGCGGTCTGTCACCGAAGGCGTGTTCTCCGACGTGCCGGGGCCAGTGCCGGATCTCGCGGCATTCACCCCGGCGGGTGCGCCGTCGATTCCCGCGGCTCCGGGGATCCCGGAAGAGAGCTTCGCGCTCCTCGTCTCGGGTGCCGCGGAACTCGCGGGCGCGATGCTGGGTGGTGCGTCGTGGCCGAGCCGTCGTCAGGATGTCGTGCGGCTCGCTGTGCTGTCGGGCCAAGGCGACGCGGATCCGCGGGCGGTCGCGGCCTGGACGTACGGCGGCCGCGCGGGCCTGGAGGTACTGGAGTCGACGTGGTCCCCGCCGTCGGCGGTGCTCGCTCGGGCCCACGCCGCGCTGGAGGAGGAAGTCACGTTCGAGCGAAACCGGTGCACGGTCGGCGAAGTCCAGCTCCGCCTGGACCGCTCCGGCCGCTGGCACCCCTACCGCCTCGAGGCCGACGTCTGGTGGCCCTCGGGCCCTCCGGAGTCCGACCCCGGCGTCTTCCTATAAGCCGTGAAGGCCCCCTTACCGGCTCTCACAGCTGGTAGGGGGCTTCACGGCTCATTAGCGGCTACCAGTGGCGGCCGCGGCGCAGGACCGGAAGCTGCGGGGTGGAGAGGTGCAGGACCTCGTAGCGGACGTCGTCGTCCTTCGGGGCCGTGTCGCGCCAGAGCGTGTAGCGCATGAGCTGCCAGCCGCGCGCGTCGATGGCCAGCGCCGCCGAGTGCACGTCGGGGCGGCTAGCGTGTTCGCGCAGGTCCTCGATCGCCTTGTGGACGTACTCGGCGGGCGAAGCCTCGGTGGGGACGACCTCGACGTGCTTGCTCGCGGCCTGCGGCGAGGCGTCGATCGCCTCGCCCTCCTCGAAGGCCAGCCCGGTCCAGTGCTGCACCACGGGACGGCCGAACGACTCGACGATCCCGCTGAAGCCGCCCGACCACAGGAACGTGTTCATCCCGGCCAGCTCGCGCCAGAGGTAGAACGGCGAGTACTGGTTCACGGGGGAGCCGTCGACCCCGCGCTCGCGCATCGCGTAGACCTTGATGCCCAGCCCGTCGGCCTGGTCGAGCAGGTGCCCGCGGGTCTCGACGCGCTTGCGGATGATGGCCATGTCGTAGTCGGCGGGCAGCGTGATCTCGTACTGCATCGCGTGCATCGGGCGTCAGTTCCCTTCGGGTGGGGACAGCAGGGCGAGGATGCCGGAGATGGCGAGGTCGAACGGGTCGGTCGAAGCGGCGGCCCTGGCCTGGACGTAGGAGCCCTGCAACACCGAGACGAGCGCGGCCGCGACGGCGTCCGGGTCGAGGCCGGCGTTGAACTCGCCGTCGGCCTGACCCTGGGCGATCTGCTCGGCCAGCCGCCCGCGCAGCCACTCGAACGTCTCGGCCAGCGGCGCGCGCAGGTCCTCGTTGTCGACGATCTCGGCGTCCTGCGCCAGCCGGCCGATCGGGCAGCCTCGCAGCACTTCGCGCTCCCGCAGCAGGTACGCCTCGATGCGGGACAGCGCGGTGCCGGACGCGGTGAGCTGGTCGTCGACCTTGGCGACGAGCTCGTCGGCACTGCGGCGGATGGCGGCGAGCGCGAGCGCGGGTTTGCCGGAGAAGTGGTGGTACATGCTGCCCTGGCCGGCCTGCGCGCGTTCCTGGATGGCCTTCGGGCTGGTCGCGCCGTAGCCACGCTCCCAGAGCAGCTCCCTGGTGCTGGCGATGAGACGTTCCGCGGTGTCCACGACGACCACTGTACATACTAGTAAGTACAGCCGGTAGCCCAGGTCAACCCCAGCGCGTCGCGAACACCTCGCGCAGTCGCGCGGCCGGCTCCGGGTCCCGAACCCGGTCCTCGAACCTCATCGCCACGTCGACCAGCCGCTTCGCCATCATCGCGGGACGGCCGGCGGCACGGGCCTCGCGAAGATCCTCGGGCAGCGCGTCCAGGCAGTCGCGGATGACCTCGTCGGCAGTGGGCAGCAGGTGCTCGAACCGGCGTTGCTGCAGCAGATCGGCACTCAAGATGGCGCTCGCCAGTGCGGCCTCGGCAACGCTCACCGCACCGATCTCGCGGCCGTACCCGCTCAGCCAGCGGGTCAGGCCGAGCCAGGCTTCGTGATCTTCGGGACGTTCCGGGGCGTAGACCCGGTGCCGGCTCCACGAGGCCGCGCTCTCCCACCACCGCGGGTCCGGTTGCTTGCGCTCGGCCCAGCGTCGACGGTCCACTTCGGACAGCGGAAGCAGGTGTTTCAAGGTCTGGGGCAGGCTTTTGCTCAACCCGGGAAGGCCCGTGTGGCTCAACGGCAGCGAGGGATGATTGAGCCCGGTGACCATGCCGTCCCGCACGTAGACGATCACCTCGGACTCGGGCTGCCAATGCTCGTCGGTCAGCGCCACACCCCGCCGGCCCAGCTCCCGCCGCAGTTCAGCGAGCCGCGGCGCGACACGCACCGGGCCGTAGCGAGCCTCGATGGCGGCGTTGGCCACGATCGGATCCGCCCTGACAGAGAAGCCGAGCCCGCACCAGGGACCATCGGCGAACCGGGTCCAGCTGAATTCGACGAGCCCGTAGTCCCGGTCCAGCGAACCCGGCCGGGTGTTCTCGGCGCCGGCCACGCCGAACACCTCAGTGACGATCTCGGGCGTGAGCCAGCCGTCGACGCCCAGGACTTCGCCGGTCGTCACGACGTCGGCGAAGAACTCCACGGCGGACACGAAGGAGGAGCGTAACCAGGCTGCAACCTCCGGGCAGCTGGTTTTGGTATCCGGAGGCGCCCTCGATGCCTCCTTCTCCTCGACGCGCCACCCGCGGACTGGGGGTGTGGGCGCGCGGGGTGCCGGGCACCTCGCGCGCCCACCCGGGTCAGCTCGCCGGGACCAGCGCCGCCATCGACGGTGCTTACGCGACCCTCGGCCTATAAGCCGTGAAGGACTCCTTACCGGCTCTTACAGCTGGCAAGGAGTCCTTCACGGACTTGGGCAGCCCGGAGTGTCAGTGGGGGATGGTCACTGCACGGGCGATGATCGAGGTGGTGTCGGTACCCGCGGGGAGGGTGCCGAAGGCGATGCCCCAGTCGCCGCCGAAGCGCGACGCGCAGAACGCGTCCGCGACCGCCGGGTCGCCGTGCCGGACCAGCAGCGAACCCTGCAGCACCAAGGCCATCGACTCGACCACCCGCCGCGCCCGGTACTCCAGCGCGTCGAAGTCGGTCAGCTCCTTGCGCAGCCGGTCCACCGCGTCGTCCAGCCGCGCGTCCGCACCAGCCGCGAGCTCGACCTCGCCGAAGAACGCCGCCACCGACTCGGGCTGCTTTCCCATGGCGCGCAAGGCATCCAGCGCGGCGACGTTGCCGGAGCCCTCCCAGATCGACATCAGCGGCGCCTCGCGATAGAGCCGCGGCATCCCGGACTCCTCGACGTAGCCGTTGCCGCCGAAGCACTCCAGCGCCTCCGCCGCGTGCGCCGGCGCCCGCTTGCACACCCAGTACTTCGTCACGGCCAGGCCGAGCCGCCGGAACGCCTGTTCGTCGGGGTTGTCGCCCGCGGCCGCCAGCCGCATCGCCACCGTCGTCGCGGCCTCGGACTCCAGCACCAGGTCGGCCAGGACGTTCGCCATCAGCGGCTGATCGACCAGCGCCTTGCCGAACGCGCGTCGGTGCGTCGCGTGATGGATCGCCCGAACCGCGCCAATACGCATACTCGACGCGCTTCCCAGCACGCAGTCCAGGCGGGTGTTGTTGACCATCTCGATGATCGTGCGGACCCCGCGGCCCTCCTCGCCGACCAGCCAGCCGACCGCGTTGTCGTACTCGATCTCCGAGGACGCGTTCGACCGGTTGCCCAGCTTGTCCTTGAGCCGCTGCAGGTGGATCCGGTTGCGCGTGCCGTCGGGCAGCACGCGGGGGAGCAGGAAGCACGACAGCCCGCCCGGCGCCTGCGCCAGCGTCAGGAACATGTCCGACATCGGCGCCGAGGTGAACCACTTGTGCCCCACCAGGGTGAACGTCCCGTCGGCCGACGGCGTCGCGGTCGTCGTGTTGGCCCGGACGTCGGACCCGCCCTGCTTCTCCGTCATCGACATGCCCGCGATGAGGCCGCGCTTGGTGCTCGGCTCGCGCAGCCCGAAGTCGTACTCGGTCGCCGCCAGCAGCGGCTCGTACCGCTCCGCCAGCTCGGGATTGGCGCGCAGCGCGGGGATCGCCGCGTAGGTCATCGAGATCGGGCAGCTGTGCCCAGCCTCCACCTGACCCCAGACGTAGAACTTCGCCGCGCGCGCCGCGTGGACACCCTCGCGGGGGTCCCGCCACGGTGTGCCGTGCAGCCCATGCGAAACGGCGACGTTCATCAGCTCGTGCCAGTACGGATGGAACTCGACCTCGTCGATCCGGTGCCCGAACCGGTCGTGCGTCCGCAGCACCGGCTCGTTCTCGTTGACCAGCCGGCCCCACTCCTGCGCCTGCTCGCTCCCGGCGAGCACCCCCAGCTCGTGCACCTCGGCCGCGGCCCAGCCCGCACCGGCGCGATCGAGCCCCTCCAGCAGCGCCGGATCGGCGCCGACGTCGTGTCCCACCAGCGGCGGGACCTGATTGGTGACCTCATGCGTGGCGGGCATCGGAACCTCCTAGAGCACGAAGCACGAACGTGCGCAGCTCAGCGACGTCACTGGCATTCCCGCTGGTCAGCGGGCCGATCATGACCTCAGCAGCCGCGCCGACCAAAGCCGCGGCGGTCAGCTTCCCGTCCTGCGGTGGCAGCACGCCGTCCCGGACGCCGGCCGCGACATGCTCGGCCACGACCTCGGTGAAGGCGCGCCGGAACTCCAGCCGCTCGGCGTCGATCAGCGCGTCCACCGGCTCGGCCAGCAGCGCGTAGGCCTGGCGTGGCGCCTTGAGCGCGCGCTGGGCGAACGTCTCGAACACCGCCACCACCCGCTCGGCCGGGTCGCCCACCCCGGCCGACGCCTCCCGCACCGCCTCGACCTCGCGCGTCACGACCTGGCGGAAGACGTGCACGATCAGCTCGGCCTTGGTGGGGAAGTGGCGGTAGACGCTGCCGACGGCCACCCCCGCCCGCTCCGCGACCGCGGCCACCGAGCAGCCGGCGTACCCGCGCTCGGCGAGCTGACGCGTCGCCGCGGCGACGATCGTCTCGCGCTGCGCGTCGAGTCTTTCCTGCACCTTCGGGGTGCGGCGGTAGGGCACGTCAAGAAGTGAAGCACCGATTCATTGCTTCAGTCAACGCTCCAGCAGCTCCTTCGCACCCCGAAGCTCGTCCTCGAGGTCCGCGCGCAGCGTGCGTCGCAGGATCGGCTCGACCAACCACCCGACCGGCGCCCGGAACCCGCACGCGAGCGTCCTGATCACCTTCGTCCCTCCCTCGACCGGCTCGCAGACGAAGCTCGCGGAGAACGTCGAGACCCGGCGGGCGAACCGGTTCTCCGGCACGTCCGGCAGCCGGACGTCCACCCGCACGCCGGGGGAGAGCGACATCCGCGACACGATCCTCGAGCCCGGGCCCGGCACACCCGGCAGATGCGACCGGAACCGGAACTCCGTGACGTCACCCTCGCGGCGAACCCAGTCGATCGCGCCCACCTTGCGGTCGATCCCGGCGTAGCGCCTCGGGTCCATCACCAGCGCCAGAAAGTCCTCCGGCGCGCACGAAATCACCTGCTCAACCGTCGATTCCACCATAGTGAGAGAGTACTCTCTTTCTATGGCCCGAACGACCCCCGGCGTCACCCGCCAGCGCATCCTCGACGAAGCCGTGCGCCTGTTCGCCACCCGCGGCTACGACGCCACCTCCGTCGCGGACATCCAGATCGCCTGCGGGCTCGCCCCCGGCTCGGGCGCGCTCTACAAGCACTTTCCGTCCAAACGCGCCCTGCTCGAAGCCGCCGTCGAGCAAAACATCGAGACGCTCGAGGCCCGCAACGCCGCCGTCGCCGACACCCACCTCCCCGACGAACCGCGCGAAGCGCTGCGCCTGCTCGCCGACGCCGTCTGGGCGGTGCTGGATCTCGACCGCGACCTGGTCCGGCTGATGATCCGCGAATTCGACGGCTTCCCCGACCTGTTCGAGCGCATGTGGCAGGCCGTGCTCGCCACCGTCTACCGGCGTGGCACGGACTGGATCACCGGCCTGCGCGAGCGGGGGAGAACCGACGTGGCCGACCCCGAAGCCACCGCCGCCGTGCTCGCGGCGTCACTGACCTACTTCCCGATCCTCGACATCCTCATCGGCCACACGCCCGGCGACCTCACCCCGGCCCGCTTCCGCGCCGCCTGGCTCGACAACGCCGTCGCCGCGCTGCGCCTGCGCTAGAAACCGCTCGACCGCCCTCGGCGTCCGCAGCTCGATCAGCTTCCCGCCGGCGAGCCGCCGCAGCCGGGGGAGATACCGCCACCGGTACGACACCAGCCACACCCAGAAATCCCACCGCTCCCGCGACCGCCGCCCCGCCCGCCAGGCACACCGCGCGAACGAGAAGTTCAGCAGCACGACGGTGTCCGCCTCGGCCAGCCGTACCTCGAGGACGTCGTACGGCCCGAGGTCGCCGTCCAGGATCCATGCCGGCGCCGCCACCAGCTCCCGCTGCCGCGCGACCCACTCGCCGCGAGGCGTCGCCTCGAGCCCAGCACGCCAGAACACCGCGTCCAGCTCCACCGCCGGAATCCCCAGCAGCATGCCGAGCCGGCGCGCGAACGTCGACTTCCCCGCACCACCCCGGCCCAGCACCAGCACTCGTCGCACATCACACATCCTCGGCTTGCGCTGGAGCACACTCCAGGTCATAGCGTCGAAAACATGACCAAGACACAGCAGCACAAGATCGGTTCGGGCTTCGGCGCCACCAGCACCGCGGCCGACGTGCTCGCCGGCATCGACCTGACCGGCAAGCTGGCGGTCGTCACCGGCGGCTACTCCGGCATCGGCCTGGAGACCACCCGCGCCCTGGTGAACGCCGGCGCGCACGTCGTCGTCCCGGCCCGCCGCCGCGCCACCGCCGAGGAAGCCCTCGCCGGCATCGACAACGTCGAGATCGACGAGCTGGACCTGGCCGACCTCGACAGCGTCCGCGCCTTCGCCGGCCGCTTCCTCGCCACCGGGCGCCGCATCGACCTCCTCATCGCCAACGCCGGCATCATGGCCTCCGGCGAAACCCGCGTCGGACCCGGCTGGGAAGCCCAGTTCGCCACCAACCACCTCGGCCACTTCGCCCTGGTCAACCGCCTCTGGCCGGCCATCAACGACGGCGCCCGCGTCGTCGCGGTGTCCTCGCGCGGCCACCACTACTCGGGCATCCGCTGGGACGACCTGAACTTCGAGCGCGGCTACGACAAGTGGGAGGCCTACGGCCAGGCCAAGACCGCGAACGTCCTGTTCGCCGTCGAACTCGACCGGCTCGCACGCGATCGCGGCGTCCGCGCCTTCGCGCTGCACCCGGGCGGCATCTGGACCAACCTCGTCCGCTTCCTCCCGCGCGAGGAACTGCAGGAGCGCGGCTGGATGGACGTCGACGGCAACCTCCTCGACGTCCCCGGCTTCAAGACCCCGGAGCAGGGCGCGGCGACGCAACTCTGGGCCGCCACCTCACCGCAGCTCGACGACCTCGGCGGCGTGTACCTCGAAGACTGCGACGTGGCCGAGCCCGCCCCCGAACCGGCCGACCTCGAGCTCCGCGTCGGCGTCCGCGACTGGGCGATCGACCCCGAGCAGGCCACCCGCCTCTGGACCCTCTCGGCCGAACTCACCGGCGTCAACGCGTTCCCTAAGGACTCGTGAGTGGCAAAGCCGGTTAGAACCGGCCGCAGCACTCACGAGTCCGTCAACCGCGCTTGGCCAGCGCGACCAGGTAGCGGCAGGGGAGTTCCCCCGCATTCTCGAACACCCGGCCCGTCGGTTCGCCCAGCTGGAGGCAGTCCCCGGCGGCCAGGTCGTGGACCTCGGCGCCTTCGCTGAACCGGAGCTGCCCTTCCAGCACCCAGATCTGCTGATGGGCATCGGTCGTCGAACCCGGCGGGAACGCCACCACCGTGGCAGGCGGGATCTCGATCTCCACCAGTTCAAGGGGACCGCCGCCCGGGGGAGACACCGCCCGCCGCCGGTAGCCGGTCTCCGGATCCACCCACACCGGCTGCTCCGCGGCACGCAGCAGCCGCCGGTCGTCACCCTCGGCCCGCGCGATCAGCTCGGACAGCGTCAGGCCGAGGGCGCCGGTGAGCCGGGCCAGCAGAGCCGCCGTCGGCTGTACTTCGCCGCGCTCGATCTTCCCGATCATCGCCCGGGAAACCCCGGAGCTCTCGGCCAGCGCACTCGCGGACATGCCCCGTGTCGCGCGGGCGGCGTGGACGGTCTCGGCCAGGCGGGCGGTCAGGGGATCGGTCATAGCGTTGATACTATAGGAGTCAGATCGGCTACTATCTTCGACATGACCATTCGGGACGCCACCGAGCACGACGCCGAAGCCTGCGCCGCCATCTACGCGCCCTACGTCGTCGACACCGCGATCACGTTCGAACTCGAACCGCCGAGCGCCGCCGAAATGGCCGCCCGCATCACGCGCGCGCTCAAGAGTCACGCCTGGCTGGTGCTCGAAGACGGGGGAGAGGTCGTCGGATTCGCTTACGCCCACCCGTTCGCCGAACGCGCCGCCTACCGCTGGTCCTGCGAAACGAGCATCTACCTGCAACCCGGCCGCCGGCGCACCGGCGGGGGACGAGCGCTCTACGAAGCACTGCTGACCCGCCTCGCCGAGCGCGGCTACCGGCGCGCGAACGCGGGAATGACGCTGCCCAACGACGCCAGCGAAGGCCTGCACCGCGCGCTCGGCTTCGAACCCGTCGGCGTCTTCCGCAAGATCGGCTACAAGCACGGCGCCTGGCGTGACGTCGCCCGCGTCCAGAAGACCCTGATCCCGGACGACGAGCCACTCGTCGAACCGTTCTGAATTGTCGGTGGGCTGTCCTACGGTGGCTTCAGTCCTGGTTCCGGAGCTGAGGGGTACGCGATGACCACATTGACCGACCGGCCGAACACCGCGCTGCTGGTGATCGATGTCCAGGTGGGTGTCATGGACGGCGCCCACGACCGCGACACGGTCGTGGCCAATGTCGCCACACTCGTCGAGCGGGCGCGGGAGGAAGGTGTGCCGATCGTCTGGGTGCAGCACTCCAGCGAGTACCTGCCCAAGGGGAGTGACGCGTGGGAGTACGTCCCGGAGCTCGTCCGCCGGGAGTCGGAACCCTTGGTGCACAAGAAGTTCGCGGACTCCTTCGAGGACACGAACCTCGAGCAGGTACTCGCCGAAGCACGCATCGGCAAACTCGTCGTCGCCGGCGCGCAGACGGACGAATGCATCCGAGGCTCGATCCACGGCGCCTTCACGCGTGGATACGACGTGACGCTCGTCAGCGACGCGCACACGACGGAGAACCAAACCGAGTGGGGCGCGCCGCCGCCGGACAAGGTCATCACGCACACGAACCTCTACTGGGAGAACCACCGGGCACCCGGCCGGACGGCAGGAGTGGTGGAGACCAAGGACGCGACCTATTGACCTCTATCGGCCCGCATAGGGACCGCTTCCCGGGATGCACATCCGGACGGGTCTTGCGGGAGAAGCGGATCAGCGCGCCGACTCGGACGTGCCTCGCGCCTGGTCGCGACTAGCAACCACCAGGTATCCATCGCTCTCGGGGTCGAAGGTGGTGGACTGCACCGTGAGCCCGACGCTCCGCAACTGCGTCATGAGGTCCTCGTACCGGTAGGGCCAGATGGACAACCGCTCCGAGCATGCTCGCACCGCCCCATCCGGCTCGATCTGGGCGACCACGATCTCGAGGAAGTGCTCCTGCTCCCAGCGCTGCTCGATCTGCCAGTAGTAGCTGATGACCGCATCGCGGTCGTTGCGGCGGACAAGTCGATCGCGGACGACTACCCGTGAGCCGGCGGAGCGCACGAGCTCCCAGTTGCGCGACGTGAGCACGAGGCGTCCGCCCGGATTCAGCAGCCGCGACATCGCTTCCAGTGCGGTCAGGCGCCCAGCTGCACCCTCGGCGTGCCCGAGCGAGTTGCCGACGCAGAACACCAGATCGAACGCGGAGTCCTCCAGGTGGTCGGGCAGCTCGTCCCAGCTCGCGCGGAGGGCTCGAAGCGAGACACCCTGCTCGCTGGCGGCCTTCTCGGTCCGGCGAACCATCCGATCGCTGGCGTCTGCGGCAATCACGTCAAGGCCGAGACTCGCGAGGCCGACGGCGAGCTGGCCGGTTCCACACGCGCAGTCGAGGACGCGCGCGTTGGGCGGCAGAGAGCCCACGACATCGCTGTAGTAAACCGCGGCTGCCTTGGCGGGCGTCAACTTGTCGTCCCCGATCAGCCACTCGTACACGTCGGAAATCGCGCCATAACCAGCCACTGCGATCACCTCCATCACTCGACGACACGCGGGTTAGACCGCGCCTGCGATTCGTACCTTGCGCTCGCACTGTGCCGGGCCGACTCAGCGAAGCCTTGAGCAGGACCCAACCACGTCCAGCCGTTGAGACTCCACCGGATTTCCAGTGGAAACCCGCGACACGCAGCAGCTGCGCGATCGGTAGGTCGCCGCGCCCCGAGGTCCCCGGGGTAGTGGCACCCAGTCCGCATCGATGATTCATCTGATGCAGTACACAGACTACGACTTGACATAATGTACATTATCGGCACTTGGTGACCTGCTGGAACGAGAGCCCGAGAGGGGCTGCTTCAAGGGGTCTTCGGGTGGCGCGTACATCACCTGGACGACCCAGCGAAGCGGCGGCGGCGACACGTCGGCGCCAGGGCAACCCGCGCGCACGACCCGGGCGCCAACTGAGCCACCGGGTCGAGTCAGCAGTGTCGAACGTCGTTTCCGGCGTCACTCTGACGTCCCCCAGTCGAGTCATGACGGGTCGGCGCGAGGTCCCGTCACCCTGCCTCAAAACGTCACGGTGACGAATCTATCTGGAGGTTCAGCAAGCCGAAACCCATAGTGCGACAGCATGATCGGCGATCCTTCCAGCCCTGCGCGTCGACTCGGGCCCCGTCAGTCGTCAGGTCCATCGAACATACGTGCGCATTCCAGAAACTGGGCACAGAAGGTCGCTGGAGGCCGAAAATGGAGAACCTGAGGCGATCAGATCCCCCGGGGAGCAGTATCCGGACAATCCCGACATTTCATGCATAATCGCTATTATGCATGAGAAGTCGTGGCCGGAATTGTCGGTGCTGTGCGGTACAAGATCCAGATGAAGGTTTCCGAGGCGCAGCAAGCCTTCTTCGCGGCCCGACGGCCCCGCAAGGATTCTCCGCACACCACCGACGCCTACCGAAGGGATCTCGCTGGGATCACCACTCTCCTGGTTTCCGAACTGAACTGCCCTGCCGAGGACCTGACGGTCACCGAGCTGACCGGTCAGGCGCTGCGGGCGGCGTTCGGCGCCTTCGCGGACAGCCACGCCAAGAGCTCGGTACTGCGGGCCTGGTCGACCTGGAACCAGTTCCTCACCTTCTGCGTGTCGGACGGCCTGCTCGCGGGCAATCCGATGGGTGCGGTGGCGCGGCCGCGCACGCCGGCGTTGACGCCGAAACCGTTGCGGGGTGAGGAAACCCCGGAGCAGTTGCTCAGCGCGGCGGCTGCCGGGTCTCGCCGGGCGCGGGATCCTTGGCCGGAGCGGGACGTCCTCGTGATCGCCCTGGGGTTGGTCGCCGGGCTCCGGGCAGCGGAGATGCGGGCGCTCAGTGCGCGCTCGCTGGTGGGGCGCGCCGGTGAGCTGAGGCTGCACGTCAAGGGGAAGGGCAGCCGTGACCGGTCGATCCCGGTGCAGCCGGTGCTGGCGGAGTTGATCGAGCGGTACCGGGAGTCGTGCAAGACGCGGTTTCCGCAGCTGCGCTTCTCCCCCGGCTCTCCGTTGCTGCGGGACCGCGCGGGCGAGCCGATCGGCCGCGGTGCGTTGGAGTACTTGGTGAAGTCCTGTTACCGCGGCGCGGGGCTACACGATCGGGTACCGGTGGGGGCGAATCTGCACGCGTTGCGGCACACGTTCGCGACGCGGCTGGCCGAGGACGGGGCGACGGCGTCGGAGATCATGGCGTTGCTGGGGCATGCGAGCCTGGCCACGAGCCAGAACTACATCGAGGCGACGGGCCGGGAGCAGCGGGCCGCGGCGGCGAGCAACCGGACGTACCGGGCGCTCGGGAGTCTCTAGCGGAGCTGCTCGAGGTCCTTGGCGGCTTGGGCGATCTCCTGGGCGAGGCTGCGGAGTTCGGCGACGCCGGCGCCGTCGTCGGCCGCGGTGACGACGTCTTCGGCGGCGCAGCGGAGCTGGAAGAGGCGGTCCTGGAGGGTGGCGACCTCGGTGTCGGAGAGGACGACGGCGTCTTCGGGCAGGCCGCTGCGCTGCAGGGCGGTGCGGCGTTCGTAGGCGCGCTGGCGGCAGGACTGCCCGCAGTAGCGGCGGCGGCGGCCGACGTTGCCGCCTTCGGGGAGGCGTCGGCCGCACCAGCCGCAGTGCTTGGGCGCGGCGTTGCGGCGCACGACGGCGAACGCGTCGACGGCCGGTTGTGTTTGTTCGGCGACATCCCTCACCCGGCAGACCCTAGCTGGCCACCGCTCGCTCATGCCGGGGTCATGCCGGAAGTGCACACTGTGGTGATGCGCCCGTCGTTCCCGTACCTCGCCGACCCGTTCCCCCGCGCGTTCGCTCATCGTGGCTGGCACCTGGGCGAACTGGCCGGGATGGAGAACTCGCTGCCGGCGTTCCAGCGGGCGGTGGCCGAGGGCTACCGGTACGTGGAGACGGACGTGCACGCGACCTCGGACGGTGTGGTCGTGGTGCATCACGACGCTTCACTGGACCGCACGACCGACGGGCGCGGCGCGATCGCGACGCAGACATGGGCGCAGATCAAGGACGCGAAGGTGGGCGGCAAGGCGCCGCTTTCGCGGCTGGAGGACGTGCTCGAGGAGCTGCCGGAGGCGCGGTTCAACGTCGACGTGAAGTCGAACCAGGCGGTGGAGCCGTTCATCCAGGTGCTGGAGCGGGCCGGGGCGTACGACCGGGTCGCGGCGGCGGCGTTCTCGGACGCGCGGCTGGCCCGGTTGCGGCGGCTGGCGGGGCCGAAGCTGGCGACGGCGATGGGGCCACGCTCGGCGTTCGTGCTGTGGACGCAGTGCCGCGTGCCGCTGCTGCCGTTGGGGCGGCTGGTCTTGGGCGTGATGGCGCAGGTGCCGGTGCGCCAAGGTGCGTTGCGGGTGGTGGACGAGGCGTTCGTGAAGCGGGCGGTGCTGGCCGGGATCGAGGTCCACACCTGGACGATCGACGATCCGGTGGAGATGCGGCGGTTGCTGGATCTCGGGGTGCACGGGATCGTCACGGACCGCCCGGATCTGCTGCGGGACGTGCTGGTCGAGCGCGGCGCCTGGGCGGCTTAGCGGGGCGGTTTGCCGTTCCAGGCGGCGTCCCAGGTCTTGGGGCCGAGCAGGCCGGAGTCCTTGATTCCGTTGGCGCGTTGCAGCGCGAGCACGGCTTCGCGGGTCTTCTGGAGGTAGCAGCCGGTGCCGGTGAAGCCGTAGCCGAAGGCGTTCATGCGCAGCTGGAACGTCTTGAGCGGGGCGGCGCAGTCGCCGTACTGGTAGACGACGCCGGGCCACGCGGGCATCGGGCCGCCCGGTGGCTGGGGCTGCGGTTGGGGCGGGGTGGGCACGCCGCCGCCGATGTAGGCGGAGTCCTGGTAGGTGGGGACGCGCTTGCTGCGGGCGTCGGCGTCGTTGGCCAGGCTGAGCATGCCGGCGCACTGCCAGGGCTGCCAGCCCCGCATCCGGTAGAGGTAGAGCGCGCGGTAGTCCTGCTCGTAGGGGGCGGCCTGGTCGGGGCGGCCGGCGCCGCCGACGCTGCGCCAGGTGGGGAGGTCGAACTGGTAGGCGCCGTAGTAGCCGTTGCCGGTGTTGGTGGCGTAGCGGCCGCTGGCCTCGCACATGCGGAGCTTGGCCCAGGCGGTGGTGTGGGGGTCCGCGGCGGCGGTGCCGGTGTGCGCGAACTGAAGACCCAGGGCGGCGACGGCGAGCAGGAGCGTTCTCGCGAGCGAGCGGACCACGGTGTGCCGGTGGTACTGGATCATGCGTGCACAGTAAGCGCGCGCCCCTTTCGTCACAAGAGACGCACTGCAATCACCAGTCTCACATGAAACACTTCGAACAGCGCGTTGCGACACGCCCGTGAGCGTTGTGCGGGTATTGGCACGGAAGTGGCCGAAGATCACCAGGCGACGAACTGGACACGGTTTTCGCGACCGCTGTGACCGGGGTCGCTACCTCCCCGTAGTCTGCGCGCTGACCTGGACGTTTGGCTGACCGAGGAGCCCTGGATGACGCTGGCCGAGACGCGCTCCACGAAGCGCGAGCGCTGGGGCTGGTATTTCTACGACTGGGCGAATTCGCCGTTCTATTCGTCGACCACGACGGTGTTCGGCGCGCTCTACATGAGCACGATTGCGGCGGCGGACGCGAAGACGAACTTCACCCTTAACGGGGACAGGCCTTGTGTCGATGCGGCCGGGGTGACCGACAAGCTGCACAACTGCGACGTGACACTGTTCGGGCTGCAGTTCCCGGCCGGTTCGACGTGGGGTTACCTGCTTTCGGTGGCGACCGTGGTCCAGGTGCTGGTGCTGCCGATCGCGGGAGCGGTGGCGGACCGGAGCAAGAACAAGCGCCGGATCCTGGGCGGGTTCGCGTTCCTCGGCGCGGCCGCGGCGGCGGCGATGTTCTTCATGGCCGGGTCGGACTGGCAGCTCGGTGCGGCGTTGTTCATCGTCGCGAACATCGGATACGGCGGCTCATTGGTCGTCTACTACTCGTTCTTGGTCGACATCGCCGGGCCGGACGAGCGGGACAACGTCTCGGCGCGAGGCTGGGCGTTCGGATACCTGGGCGGCGGGCTCGCGCTGGCGCTGCAGCTGGCGTTCTACCTGAGCCGGGATGCACTGGGTGTCGACACCGAGACCGCGGTGCGGATCTGCTTCCTGACCTCGGGACTCTGGTGGGCACTGTTCACGTTCCCGGCGGTGCGGGCGCTCCCCCGCATCCACATGCCGGTGGACCTCGCGCCGGGGAAGTCGGTGCTGCGGGCTGGATTCGCGGAGTTGCGGCAGACGATCGTGGCGGCGAAGGCGTTCCCGCTGACGCTGGCGTTCCTGGGCAGCTACCTGGTCTTCACCGATGGCATCACGACGGTGGTGACGGTGTCGGCGCAGTACGGCAAGGACGAGCTGCTCTTCAGCGACGACATCCTGATCATGACGGTGCTGGTGATCCAGTTCGTGGCCTACCTCGGCGGGACGCTGCACGGGCTGATCGCGCGCCGGTTCGGGGCCAAGCGCACGATCCTGGGCAGTCTGGCGTTCTGGGTTGTCGTGCTGGCCGGGGCGTACTTCGTGCAGCCGAAGCAGCCGCTGCAGTTCATCGCGGTGGCGGTCGGGATCGGGCTGGTGCTGGGCGGGACGAACGCGCTGTCGCGGTCGCTGTTCAGCCAGATGATCCCGGCGGGCAAGGACGCGCAGTACTACTCGCTCTACGTCGTGGGCGAGCGCGGGACGTCCTGGCTGGGACCGCTGGTGTTCGCCGGGGTCGGGCAGGCGACCGGGTCGTTCCGGCTGGCGATCATCGCGCTGGTGATCTTCTTCGTGGCCGGGCTGGTGCTGGTGTGGCTGGTGCCGGTGCGGCGGGCGATCGTGGCGGCGGGCAACCGTCCGCCGGAGGTGCTGTAGGACCCCGATAGGGTCGGGCGTCGTGACCCTGCTGAACGACCAAGCCGCCGAGCCCGATCCCACCGATGCCCTGTCGTCGGTCCCCGCGGCGGGTTCGCGCCGGGGCACGCCGCCGGTGGGCAGGCTGAAGTTCTGCTACGGCCCGATGGACTGCGGGAAGTCGACGCTGGCGCTGCAGATCGACCACAACCACGCGCGGCAGGGCCGGCGCGGGCTGGTGCTGGTCCGGCACGATCGGTCCGGTGTGCCGCAGATCACCAGCCGGATCGGGATCGTCCGGCAGGCGGTGGAGGTCGGCGAGGAAACCGACATCCGGGACCTGGTGCGCGAGGAGTGGTCGCGCGGCCAGCACGTCGACTACGTGATCGTGGACGAGGCGCAGTTCCTCTCCCCCGGCCAGGTCGACCAGCTGGCCGAGCTCGCCGACGAGGTGCAGATCGACGTCTACTGCTTCGGGATCGCGACGGACTTCCAGAGCCGGCTGTTCCCGGGAGCCGCTCGCCTGTTCGAACTGGCGGACGAGCTGCAGCCGGTCCAGGTGGAGGTGCTCTGCTGGTGCGGGCTGCCCGGGAGGTTCAACGCGCGGGTCCGCGACGGCGAGGTCCAGCGCGAGGGTGACACCGTGGTGGTGGCAGATACCGAACAATCCGTAGTTGAAACTTCAGCTTCAGCACGTTTTGAGGCCGAATTCGCTACTGTCCGTTATCAGGTATTGTGCCGTCGCCACTTTCGAGCGGGTGACTTGGGGCCGGTTACCGGTCATCACGGTCAGTTACGGTTGACCTGAGCAGACCCCGAGTAGCCCATCCGGGGGATATCAGCACTAAGAAGGCCGTATTCACGTCACGCCGGAGCGCGAAACACCTCCTACTAGAGGAAGCTGATGCCGTTGGGTGACACAGCTCATCGTGAGCAACGACATGGTCCCGGGGGAATCCTTCAGGGCACTCGATCGTTGCATAGGGTGAGCGCCACCCTGGCTCCACCCGGAGCTGACTGAAAGGACCCCCATCATGGCCGACCGTGTTCTTCGTGGAAGCCGGCTGGGAGCGGTCAGCTACGAGACCGACCGCAACCACGACCTCGCTCCGCGTCGCACCGTGCGTTACGCCTGCCCCAAGAACCACGAGTTCGAGGTGCCGTTTTCCGACGACGCCGAGATCCCGACGGTTTGGGAGTGCCGGCTCCACGGCAGCGAGTCCGAGATCGTCGACGGCGGGCAACCTGAGCAGAAGAAGGTCAAGCCGCCGCGCACCCACTGGGACATGCTGCTGGAGCGGCGGACGATCCCTGAGCTCGAGGACCTGCTGAACGAACGTCTAGCCGAGCTGAAGGGACGTCGGACCACCCGGTCCGCCTGATCCCCGAGGCCGGCGTGTAGCTGGCTCCCACCACAATGAAAGGCCCCCGTGACCTCCCTCCACGGGGGCCTTTCGCTGTCCCGGGCCGGGTAGGCCGTGAATGTGCCATTCACGGCCTACGACTGAAGAGGCCCGGATGTCCGTGCTCGCAGCGGACTAACGCGACTCCCCCGCGCCGTCGCGCTGGAAGGGACCGGACAGGGCCGCCCACTGCAGGAGCATGATCGTCTTCGCGTCCGCGATCTCGCCCGTGCCGATCATCGCCAAAGCGTCAGCGAAGGGCAGTTCGACGACTTCGATGTCCTCGCCCTCCTCGGCGATCCCGCCGCCCACTCCCCGCGTGCCGGACGTGTAGGGCGCCGCGTAGCAGTGCAGGCGCTCGGTGACCGAGCCTGGGCTCATGTAGACGTCGAAGACGTGCTGGAGCTCGCCGATCCGGACGCCGGTCTCTTCCTCGGCCTCGCGGCGGATCGCGGTCTCGGGGTCCTGGTCGTCGAGCAGGCCCGCCGCGGCTTCCAGGAGCATGCCGTCGGGGTGGTCGTTGACGTAGACCGGGTAGCGGAACTGCCTGGTGAGCAGCACGGAGCGGCGTTTGGCGTCGTAGAGCAGGACGGTCGCGCCGTTGCCGCGGTCGTAGGTCTCGCGCTGCTCGGTGGTCCAGGTGCCGTCGCCGCGCAGGTAGTCGAACGTGGTCCGGCGCAGCACGTGCCATCCCGCGGCGAGGAGCTCGACGTCGGTCACCCGGACCCGCGGGTTCCGGTCGAGACCGCGGCCGGCCCGGTCGAGGCCGGTGCGGCCGCGGTGGTCGGGCACGTCCAGGCCGGGGGTGGTTGTCGATGAGGTCATGCCGCGACCATAATGTGCATAACTCGGAACGAACAAGGAGGATCGTGCATGTTGGTGGGCGAGCGCCGCGACCTGCTCCTGACCCGGCTGGCCGCCGATGGCAAGCTGCTCGCTAAGGAGCTGGCGGCCGAGCTCGGGGTGTCGGAAGACAGCATCCGGCGCGATCTGCGTGATCTCGCCGCCGCCGGGCTCTGTCAGCGTGTCTACGGCGGTGCGCTGCCCGTCTCCCCCGCCGTCGGCGACTACGCGAGCCGGAAGTCGATCGCCGTGGCAGGCAAGGAAAAAGTCGCCGCCGCGGCTGCCGAACTGGTACGGCCGGGAAGCACGGTGATCATCGACGGCGGCACGACAGCTCTTGCCGTCGCCGCCGCGCTGCCGCGAGACCTCGAAGCCACCGTGATCACGCACAGCCCGACGGTCGCCTCAGCACTGCTGGACCACCAGCGCATCGACGTCTTCCTGTTGGGCGGCCGTCTGTTCCGGCACTCCGCAGTGACCTGCGGGGCCGCCGCGGCCGAAGCTGCGCAGGCGATCACCGCCGACGTGTTCCTGCTCGGCGTCACGGGCGTACACCCCGAAGCAGGCCTCACGACCGGCGACGCGGACGAAGCGGCGATGAAGCGCACCCTGGCCCGGCGCGCGGCCGACACCTACGTGCTAGCGAGCGCGGAGAAGCTCGGCGCGGCCTCACGGTTCACGGTGCTCCCCCTGGGCGAGGTCGCCGGGATCATTACCGACGCCGCCCAGGAGGAGCCAATCGTGCAAGAACTTGCAGCGCGCGGGGTGCCTGTCAGGCGCGCTTGAGCAGGCGCTTGACCTGGGCGATCCGGCGCTGCAGGCCCCACGACGCGACGCGCATGAAGGCCTCTTGGATGATCGAGCCGCTCATCTTCGACTCGCCGATCTCGCGCTCGGTGAAGGTGATCGGCACCTCGACGATCTCGAACCCGGCGTCGGCCGTGCGCAGCGTCAGGTCGATCTGGAAGCAGTAGCCGTGCGAGGCGACCTCGTCCAGGGCGAGCTTCTCCAGCACGTGACGGCGGTAGGCGCGGAAGCCGGCGGTGATGTCCCGGATGCGCATGCCGAGCGCGACCTGGGTGTACACGTTGGCGCCGCGCGAGAGGACCTGGCGCCGGAACGGCCAGTTCACGACGCTGCCGCCGGGCACGTACCGGGAGCCGATCGACAGGTCCGCGTCGCCGACCGCGTCCAGCAGCCGGGGCAGATCCTCGGGCGCGTGCGAGCCGTCGGCGTCCATCTCGACGATCGTCTCGTACTCGCGCGCCAGGCCCCAGCGGAAGCCGGCGATGTAGGCCGCGCCCAGCCCGGACTTCTCGGTCCGGTGCATGACGTGCACGTGCTTGTTTGCCGCCGCACGCTCGTCGGCCAGCTCACCCGTGCCGTCCGGGCTGCCGTCGTCGACGACCAGCACGTCGACCTCCGGAAGTGCCTTGTGCAGGCGGTCCAGGATCGGCCCGAGGTTCTCCCGCTCGTTGTAGGTCGGGATCACCACCAGCACCGGCTCGATACCCTCGGCCCCCCGCGGCGCCTGCGACATCCGTCTTCCTCCGAATCCCAGCGGCGGTCAGTCCGCCGCTTCCCCTGCCGTCGTGCCAGCGCGTGCGCGCCGGGTGCGCAAACGGAGCACGGCCCCGCCGGCCACCCCGGCGATCGCCAGTGCCAGCAGCCCGTACTCCGTCCACGCACCGAGTAGATCCGACAGCGTAGTCTGCGTCCTCAGCGGCACGCGCCCGACCAGCGAATCTGCCGTGAAAAGCCCCGTTGAGCTGGTAATTGACCCGTCCGGGGCGAGAATGGCGCTGACACCGCTGGTGGCCGACACCACCACCGCGCGGCTGTGCTCCACCGCGCGCAGCCGGGACATCGCCAGCTGCTGGTAGCTCATCTCCCCCGGCCCGTACCAGGCGTTGTTGGTCGGGACGACCAGCAGTTCGCCGCCCCCGGTGGTCGCCTCGCGGGCCGGGAAGTCGAACGCGGTCTCGTAGCAGATGAACACGCCGACCTTGGTGCCCGCGGCCGACAGTGCCGCGTTGGTGCCGTCGCCCGGGATCATGTCGGCGGTGTTGTCCACGAACGGCGTCACCAGCCGCGCGAGGTCGCGGGCGGGCACGTACTCGCCGAACGGGACCAGTTGCTGCTTGGCGTAGCGCTGGCCGGGCCCGGTGTGCGGGTCCCAGACCAGCGCGGAGTTCTGCGGGTGGCCGTTGGGCAGCCGGTACAGCGCGCCGATGATCGCCGGGACGCCGAAGGCGGACACCAGCTGGTCGATGCCGAGGTCGTCGCCGTCGAGCGGGGTCGCGGTCTCCGGCCAGACGAGCAAGCCGGGCTTGGCGACCTTGCCCGCCTTGACGTCGGCCAGCAGCCGTTCGCTCTCGGCGAGGTGGTTGTCGCGCAGGACGTCACGCTGGCCCTCGAGCGCCAGGCCGATGTCCGGCGCGTTGCCCTGCACGGTGGCGACGGTGAGCTCGCCGTCCTGCGCGCCGGTGCCGATGGTCGGCCACAGCGCCAGCCCGGCCACCAGGGGCAGCACGGTGAACACGGCGGCCACGACGGTGGCTCGTGTCTTCAGGGCCGCCCTGTCGGTGTGGACGCGGGCGATCAGCGCGGCGAGGCAGAACCCGGTAAGCACGACGGCGAAGCCGACCAGCGGGGCGCCGCCGATCGAGGCCAGCGGCAAGAACGCACCTTCGGGCTGGCTGAACGCGACCCGGCCCCAGGGAAAGCCGCCGAAGGGGAACCACGTCCGCGGCGTCTCGAGCGCGATGATCACCAGCGCCGACCACAGCGGGGCCAGCGGAAGCCGCGACACGACGGCGATCAGCATGCCACCCACGCCGTAGTAGAGGGCGAGGGCGAGCGGCGAGTCCCAGCCAGGGCCATGGGCCGAAGTCGGGGCCGAGGAAGTCCTGGAGCCAGGTCAGCAGGAAGAGGAAGAAGGGGAAGCCGAAAGCGAAGCCGTAGCCGAAGGCGCCGCGGAAACTGCGCCCCCGCAGCACGAGCCCGAGCCCGGCGAACGCCAGTGGCGCGAGCCACCACAGCGGGCGCGGTGCGAAGGAGAGATAGAACACGACGCCGGAGCCCGCGGCGGCCGCGAGGCGCAGCAGCCACGCGCGCGGAAACGGCCGCCGGACGCGGGGTTCATGCGGAACGCCCGGCTCGGGGTCCGCCACGGTGACTGCCACACCGGTAACTCTAGGTGCCCGGGGTGAAGGCGTCGTAGACGACCTCACCCGCACGCACGGTCCGCAGGCACCGCGGCAGCGGCGCGTCCGGTTCGAGTCGCGGCAACGGCGGCACGCCGGCTCGCGGGTCGGTGGACCAGCGTTGAACGCGGCTGTCCGGAGTGGCCACGACCAGGTCGTTCGCGTCCCAAATCGCGTAGTGCGCGGGCGCGCCGGGGACGAGGCTGCCGGTGACGCCGTCGTTGATCCCCGCGGCGCGGTGCCCGGCGCGGGTGTGGGCGGTGAACGCGGCTCGTGGGGACAGACCTGAGCCGGGCGTCTGGTGGTAGGCGGCGGCGCGGACGGAGGCCCAGGGGTCGAGCGGGGTCACGGGTGCGTCGGAGCCGAAGGCGAGCAGGACACCTTCGGACGCGAGAGCCGCGAAGGGGTTGAGGCCCGCTGCGCGGTCGGCGCCGAGGCGTTCGGCGTACATACCGTCGCGGCCGCCCCAAGCGGCGTCGAACAGTGGCTGCATCGACGCGGCGACGCCCCAGCCGGCGAGGGCCTTGGCCTGGTCGGTGGTCACCATCTCGAGGTGTTCGAGCCGGTGGTGGCGCGCGGCGAGGGCGCGCTGCCCGACCTCCTTCTCGGCGAGCCGGAAGCCCTCGACGACCTCGGCCACGGCGGCGTCGCCGATGACGTGGAACCCGGCCTGCAGCCCGGCCTCGGTGCAGGCGGCCAGGTGGCCGCCGATCCGGTGGGCGTCGAGGTAGAGCGTGCCGGAGCCGTCGTGGTCGGCGTACGGGCTGGTCAGCGCGGCGGTGTGCGAGCCGAGCGCGCCGTCGACGAAGAGGTCTCCCCCGACTCCTCGCGCGCCGAGTTCGCGGGCGGTGTCGACGCCACCGAGCTCGCCCCAGTAGCCGATGACCTCCGGCAAGCCCGGCTCGTCGAGGGCGAGGAGGGCGGCGAAGTCGTCGCGGCCGGAGATGTCCGGGCCGCCGCATTCGTGGACGCTGACGATGCCGCGCGCGGCGACCTCGGCGAGAAACGCCCGCTGAGCGCGTTCCCGCTGTTCCGGAGTGATGGCGGCGCGAACCGCCGCGCGGACGGCGTGGTGGGCGGCTTTGGTCAGCGGCCCGTCGGCCGACCAGCCCTCGCTGGTGCGGGCGGTGGGCGCCAGTTCGACCAGCGCGGTGGACACGAGCGCGGAGTGGACGTCGACGCGGCTGAGGTAGACCGGGACGTCCCCGGCGGCGGCGTCGAGCTCGGCGCGGCTGGGCAGGCGGTGCTCGGTCCAGCCGGACTCGTCCCAGCCGTGGGCGAGTAGGACCTGCCCCGGCACGGCGGCGGTGCGGACGGCGGCAAGGAGTTCGGCGGCGGTGCGGACGCCGGTGAGGTCGAGCCCGGTCAGGTGCAGGCCGGTGGCGGTGGCGTGAACGTGCGCGTCGACGAACGCGGGCGCGACGAAGGCCCCGCCGAGGTCGACGATCTCGGCGCCGGGGTGCAGGGCGCGGGCCGGGGCGTCCTGCCCGATCCAGACCACGGTGCCGCCGGTGACCGCCATCGCGGTCGCGTCCGGGCCGGCCGGGGTGTAGACGCGCCCGCCGAGCAGGAGCGTGGTGCTGTCGTCCGTCACATCGACGAGTGTGCCCGCCGGGTCGGCGGGGTGTGCGGCGGGTGGCTGGCAGCATGACGGAGATCGCTCATCCAAGGGGGGAATCATGTTCGACCGGGTGCCGAAGGCCGTCGTGTTCGACTGCGACGGACTGCTGATGGACACCGAGCCGTGCTGGACGGTCGCCGAGACCGAGCTGTTCGCGCGGCACGGGTTGCCGTTCGGGCCGGCGCAGAAGGCGCTGGTGATCGGGAAATCGCTGGATGCCGCCGCCGAGACGATGGCCGAGGTGTTCGGCAGGCCGGGCACGGGCGCCGCGATCGCGGAGGAACTGCTCGAGATGGTCACCGAGGTCGTCACGGCCAAGGCGGAGGCGATGCCGGGCGCGCGGGAGATCGTCGAACTGGCGGCCGCCGCGGCGCCGGTTGCGGTGGCCAGCAACTCGCCGCGGGCGCTGCTGGAGGCCGCGTTGGCCCGGGGTGGCTTCGCGTTCGCGGTGAGCGTGGCCGCCGACGAGGTGGCCAGGCCGAAGCCGGATCCCGAGATGTACCTGACGGCGTGCGCGCGGCTGGGTGTCGCGCCCGGGGACGCGCTGGCGTTCGAGGATTCGATGACCGGACTCCGGTCCGCGCGGGCGGCGGGCGTGCCCGTGGTCGGGGTACCGACGCTGCCGGATCCGGACTTCGCGGCCGACATCGTCGTGGATTCCTTGCGGGACCCCGATTTGCTGGCCTGGATGGGTCGCTGGGGGCGCTAGAGTCGCGCCATGACTGGGGGAATTGATCAACTGCGTGATTCGCGTGCGGTGATGCTGACAGCGGTCGCGGCCTCGGCCGGGCTGGGGGTCGTGGCGGGTTCGCTGATGGGGTGGGATCCGCTGTCGCCGTTCGTCGCGGCCGCGACTCCCCGCGTCTGGACCGGCTACTCGGTGCTCGCCGAAGTGGTGCCGATGCTGGGTGTGCTGGTGGCGTTGTTCACGTCGCGGTGGTGGCCGTGGTTGCTGCTGGCGGGCGCGGCCGTCTCGCTGCCGTCGACGGTCTCCGTGCTCGTTCCGTCGGTGGGCTCACACGTTTCGCTGTTGGTCGCGGCGAAGGCGGGGCCGCCGATGGTGCTGATCGCGGTGCTGGCCGCCGCGCAGGAGCTGTTCCGGCGCGGCGCGCGGGCGTCCGGGTTCGTCGTCGCGGGGCTGGCGATCGGGTCGCAGGTCTTCGCGGCCGGACTCACCGGGAGCAGCTGGTTCATGCAGCCGGTCGGGACGGTCTTCTGGCACGTCGCGCTCACTGTGCTCGGGGTCGCCGGTGCCGTACTGGCGGTCGTGACCCGCGGGCTGCGTCGCGGCTGGGCGTCCGGGCAACTCCGGCCGCGCGTCGCGGTGGCGGCGGTCGGCGCGGTGCTGCTTCCCCTGGTCGCCGTGTACTTCGATGCGGCGGCGGTCAGCGGGTTGCTCAAGATCTCTCCGGCATCGCTGGCGCGGCACCCCGAGGTCGTGCCCACGATCACCGGGCTGGTCGTGCTGATCGGCGCGGTGCTGCTCGGGTTGCTCGCCGGCGCGCGGGTGTTCTTCGGCGTCGCCGTGATGGCGTTGGTGCAACTGGGCGTCGCCGGGCCGGTGCTGCTGGCGCTGTACTCGGCGGCGGTGGACCCGGTCTCGCGGTGGGTCGCCGCCGCGGCCGGTGTGGCGGCGGGGTGTGTCGCTGCGGCCTCGCGGTGGCGGACACCGCTGGCGGCCGGCGGCGGGGTGCTGTCGGCGCTGGTGATCTTCGTCGCCGCGATGGCCACCGGCGGGACCCCGGAGAAGCTGATCGACCAGCAGCTGTCCGTGGTCGGCTGCCTCCTGCTCGCGCTGCTCGCGGCCACCGCGACGGTCATGATCGCCTGGGCGTCGCAGGATCTGGCGACGCTGGAGGCGCTGCCCGCGGCGGCTGGGCCGCTCACGTCGGTGCTCGTGCTGGGTGGCAACGCCGCGCTCGTCGCGACGCGGATCGACGAGCAGTACTCCCGTGGGTATCTCGCCGCCGTCCACTACCTGCCCACCTACGCCATCTTGTTGCTGCTCGCGGCCTTGCTCATCGCCGGTGCCGCCGCGGTGGCCTACGTGCGACGTCCGCAGCCCGCGCTGGCCTGAAAACGGACCGTCTCCGGTGGCTTCGTCGCGCCCCGACACACCCGAGCAGACGGGAAGATTTACGTCGTCGAGACGATATGGCAGGATATTTTTACGCGTTCCCGACGACTAGGAGTACAAGTGACTGCGATCCAGGAACCTGTGACGCCTGCCGCCGCCTTTGACCAGCCCTACGAGTACGCCCGCGCCGAGCTGGTGGAACCCGACTGGCGCCGCTTCCCCGGCTGGCACGACGTGACCGAGGCCCAGTGGCGTGACGCGCAGTGGCAGCGTGTCCACTGCATCCGCAACGCCAAGCAGCTGCGCGCCCTGATGGGCGACCTGCTGGAGGACCGCTTCTACGACGATCTCGCCGCCGACCAGCGCGAGATGGCCACGATGTCGATGCTGCTGCCGCCGCAGATGATCAACACGGTGGCGCCCAACGCGGGCACCGATCCGGCGAAGGTGACCGAGGCGTTCTACGCCGACCCGATCCGCCGGTACATGCTCCCGCTGCGCAGCGACCGGGACGAGATCTGGCCGAGCCACCCGCATTCCGAGCGGGACTCGCTGCACGAGGCCGAGATGTGGGTCGTCGAGGGGTTGACCCACCGCTACCCGACCAAGGTGCTCGCCGAGATGATCTCGACCTGCCCTCAGTACTGCGGGCACTGCACCCGGATGGATCTGGTCGGCAACTCGACCGACCAGATCGAGAAGCACAAGCTCTCGCTCAAGCCGGTCGACCGCCAGGACGCGATGATCGACTACCTCAAGAAGACCCCCGGCGTCCGCGACGTCGTGGTCTCCGGCGGCGACGTCGCCAACGTGCCGTGGCCGCAGCTCGAGTCGTTCCTCATGCGGCTGATGGACATCGACACCGTCCGCGACATCCGCCTCGCCACCAAGGCGCTCGCGGCGCTGCCGCAGCACTGGATCCAGCCCAAGGTCGTCGAAGGCCTCGAGCGCGTCGCCGTCACCGCGCAGCGGCGCGGGGTCAACCTGGCCATCCACACCCACGTCAACCACGCCCAGTCGGTGACCCCGCTGGTCGCCGAGGCCGCCCGCACCGCGCTCGACGTCGGCGTCCGCGACGTCCGCAACCAAGGTGTGCTGATGCGCGGGGTGAACGCGACCCCGGCCGCGCTGCTCGACCTTTGCTTTGCCCTGCAAGGGGAAGCGAACATCCTGCCGTACTACTTCTACATGTGCGACATGATCCCGAATGCGGAGCATTGGCGCGTCTCGGTGTGGGAAGCGCAGGAATTGCAGCACGCGATCATGGGCTACCTGCCCGGCTACGCGACACCGCGGATCGTCTGCGACGTCCCCTACGTCGGGAAACGCTGGGTGCACCAGCTCGCGGAATACGACCGTGAGCTGGGGATCTCCTACTGGACCAAGAACTACCGCACCGGCATCGAGCACGCCGACCCCGAGGCCTTGCAGCGGCGGTACCCCTACTACGACCCGATCTCCACGCTGCCCGAAGCAGGCCAGACCTGGTGGGCGAACCAGTAGAGATTCTACTGTGGACAGACGGTCGGGCCTGGCGACCGGTGAAGCTTCGCCGCGCGCCAGGTTCTCCGCAGGTGAGCGTGGTAGCGTCCGCTCGACGCGGTGGAGTGAAGTCCGGTGGGAGTCCGGCGCTGTGCCGCAACTGTGAGGCCTCCGGGCCGAGCCAGATCTCTGCGCCGCGTCGACGCCATCCGCCTCCGGGACAGAGGTAGCGGCGACCGGTCGGCCTCGCGGGGCGATGGGCGCTGCCCTCGCGTGCCGGGTGAGAAGACCCGAGGTAACCGATGAACCGCGCCCGGCTCGCCCTGCCGGTACTCCTGATGTCGCTGCTCGCCCTCGTCGGCTGTGCCGGCCGGGAACCCACGCCGGCCGCGACCACCGCGCCTGCCGGTCCACAGCGCATCGTGTCGCTGAGCCCGGCGAGCACCGAGACGTTGTTCGCGATCGGCGCGGGCCCGCAGGTGGTCGCCGTGGACGACCAGTCCGACTATCCGGCGAACGCACCGAAGACCACGCTGTCCGGTCTCACGCCGAGCGCGGAGGCGATCGCCGGGTACAAGCCGGACCTGGTCGTCGCGTCCGCCGACACCGGCGGCCTGGTCGCCGCGCTCACGAAGCTCGGGATCCGGTCGCTGGTCCTGCCCGCGGCGAACACGCTGGACGAGGCCTACGGCCAGATGACCACCCTCGGTACCGCGACCGGCCACGTCCCCGACGCGGACAAGCTGGTCGCCGGCCTCAAGAACGACCTTGCGGCGCTCGTCACGGCCACGCCCAAGACGTCGCTGAGCTATTACCACGAGCTGAGCCAGGACTACTACAGCGCGGATTCCCACACCTTCGTCGGCCAGGTGTACGGCCTGTTCGGGCTGACCAACGTCGCCGACAGCGCGCACGCGCCCGGCGGGTATCCCCAGCTCTCGGCCGAGGCACTGGTCAAGGCCGACCCGAAGCTGATCTTCCTGGCCGACACCCGGTGCTGCAAGCAGGACGCGGCGGCCGTGGCCGCGCGGCCGGGCTGGGCCGCGATCAGCGCGGTCAAGAACGGCAACGTGGTGGCGCTCGACGACGACATCGCGTCGCGGTGGGGGCCGCGCCTGCTCGACTTCGCCAAGGCTGTCGCCGCAGCGGTCACCAAGGCGGCGCCGGGTGGCCGCTGAGCGGCGCACCCGGCTCACCCCGGCCCGGCTCGGCGTGGCCGTGCTGGTGTTGTGCGTCGTGCTCGTCGCGGCGATCTGCGTCGGCGCGGCGGACCTCGGCTGGAACCGTGTCCTGGCCGAGCTGTGGGCGCAGGTGAGCGGGACGACGTCGCCGCTCGACCAGCGGGAAGCCGACATCCTGTGGCAGCTGCGCGTGCCGCGGGTCGTGCTGGCCGGGCTGGTCGGGGCGGCGCTCGCCGTCGCGGGGGCGGCCTACCAGGGCGTGTTCCGCAATCCGCTGGCCGACCCGTACCTGCTCGGCGCGGCGGCGGGCGCGGGACTCGGCGCGACCGTCGCCGTGGTGTTCGCGCCGGAGGCCCGGAACTGGGTCGTGGGCCCGATTCCCCTGGCCGCCTTCGTCGGCGCGCTCGCGGGCGTCGGCCTGACCTGGGTGCTCGGCCGGTCCGCGAGTGGCACGGGCACGGCGATCCTGCTGCTGGCGGGGGTGGCCGTGGCCGCGTTCCTGACCGCGGTGCAGACCTTCGTCCAGCAACTGGACACGAACACGATCAAGCAGGTCTACACCTGGATGCTCGGCGGGCTGAACACCTCGGGCTGGCACGATGTGCTCATCACGCTGCCGTATCTGGTGCCGTCGGTGATCGTGTTGTGCCTGTGCGCCCGGTTGCTGGACGTGCTGGCACTGGGCGATGACGAAGCCGTTTCGCTCGGGGTGCGCCCGGGCCGGGTGCGGCTGGTGGTGCTCGGGGCGGCGTCGCTGGCGACGGCCGCCGCTGTGTCGGTGAGCGGCCTGATCGGGTTCGTCGGGATCGTCGTGCCCCATCTCGTGCGGTTGCTGGCCGGCGCGAGCTACCGGGTGGTCGTGCCGCTGTCGCTGGTCGGCGGCGGCATCTTCCTGGTGATCGCCGACGAGATCGGACGCACCGTGATCGCCCCTGCCGAGTTACCGCTGGGTGTCATCACCGCGTTTGCCGGTGCGCCGTTCTTCGTGCTGGTGCTGCGCCGCAACCGCGGGAAACTGCGGTGACCGGGCTGGTGTTGCGCGACGTCGGCGCGGGGTACGCCGGCGAGCTCGTGGTCCGGGGCGTGGACGGTGAGGTCCCCGACGGCGGCTGGCTGACCATCATCGGGCCCAACGGCGCCGGGAAGTCGACGCTGCTGAAAGCGGTGGCCGGGCTGCTGCCGCACGTGGGCGAGATCCGCGCCGGCGCGAGCCCGCTGCGAGACCTGTCCGCTCGCGAACGCGCCCGGCTGATCGGCTACGCCCCGCAGACACCCCAGCTGCCCGAAGGGCTTTCCGTCACCGACTATGTCCTCTTAGGACGGACGCCGCACCTCGGGTTGCTCGCCAGGGAGGGCCGCCGGGATCTCCGGCTGGTCGCCGAGGCGCTCGCCCGGCTCGACCTCGAGAACCTGGCCGCGAGGCCGTTGTACGCGCTGTCCGGCGGCGAACGGCAGCGCGCGGTGCTGGCCCGGGTGCTGGCGCAGCAGCCCCGCCTGCTGCTGCTCGACGAGCCGACGACCGGTCTCGACATCGGGCACGCCCAGGCGCTGCTGGAGCTGGTCGACCGGTTGCGCGCCGAGGACGGCACCACGGTCGTCGCCACCGTGCACGACCTGACCTTCGCCGCGCAGTACGCGGATCGGCTGCTGCTGCTCGACGGCGGCGCGGTGGTGGCGTCCGGCACGCCGTCCGAGGTGCTGACCGCGGCCACCGTGCGCGAGCACTACGCCGCCGACGTCGAGGTCCTCACCACTGCTGGTGCCGAGATCGTCGTCGCGCCCACTCGTCTGCCGCCGACGCGGAATTGAGCAACCTCACCGGCGGCCGGGACGTCTACCTCCAGCCGGACGGCGGCTGGATGCTCACCAACACCTGGTCCTGGACCTGCATCTGCGCGAACTCAGCGGTGTCGGCGTCATCCGGGTAGTGCTGCTGCGCGCAACCGGAGACGCGGGTGCTGGTGTTCAGCGCCGTCGCGATCCGGATCAGCGCCCTGCTGTCCCGCCCGCCGGATCGCGATCACTACCCGTTCCCCGACCTGACCGTGCGCGAGCGAGAGGTGTTCGACCTGCTCGCCGAGGGCATGCAGAACGCGGCGATCGCCCGCAGGCTCAGCCTCACCTCGAAGACGATCTCCAACTACATCGCCAACATCTACGCCAAACTCAGGCTCGCCGACCGGGCCGAGGCGATCGTGCGCGCCCGGGACGCCGGACTCGGCCGGCGCACCGCCGAGTGGTGAGAAATTCAGCCGAGGTGGTCGTTCGCTCCGCTCACCCAGCCGATGTAGCGGTCCGCGGACCGGCGCACCGCGCCCTTGGCGTCGCCGAGGATCTTGCCGCCCAGCAGCCCGTACAGACTGTCGAACTCGAACGGCTCGAGCCGGTCCACGATCCGCTGGACCAGGCCCGCCGACAGCGGGATCCGGTTGGGGTAGCTGCGCATGAACGTCACCCAACCGGCGGCGGGCACCGGCAGCATGGTGTCCCCGACGAGCAAGCTGCCCTTGCCGCCGGAGCCGCTCGCGACATGGGCGACCGCGGCTCCCGGGAAGTGCCCGCCCGCCTCGACGAGGGTCACCCCGGGCAGGATCTCTTCGGTACCGGACCATTCCCGCAGCACCGGGTCCTCCCGCCGCACCCACTGCCGGTCCGCGGCGTGCACCAGCACGGGGATGTGGCCGAGCCGATGGCTCCAGCTCACCTGGGAGCCGTACATGTGCGGATGACTGGCCACGATCACCGCGGCCCCGCCGAGCTCGTCGATCAGGGTGGCCATCGCCGGGTCGAGGTGGTTCGGCGGGTCCCACAGCAGGTTGCCCCGCGCGGTCTGCACCAGGTGCGTCCACTGGCCGATGCCGAACGCCGGTTCCCGGTTCAGCCGATGGATGCCCGGCTCCAGCTCCTCGTGCACCACCTCGTGACCACCAGCGGCCAGCTTCTCCAACGTCGTCCACTCCTGGCCCGAAGTGGGTACCCACTGCCGATCATCCGAGCAGATCGCGCACGCGTTGACCGGAGGTTCGCTGGTGTCGGGGTGCTCGACCCCACAGGTTCCGCAGATCCAGATCGTCATGGGGCCAGTCTTGAACCTCCAGCCAAGTCGAGGTCAAGCCGACGAGCGCCACGCTAGGATCCGGCCAGGGATTCGACGGGTGAGCTGGGGGCGCAGTGAGCGGTACCAGGGTGTTGGTGGCGGGGGCGAGCATCGCGGGACCCGCGCTGGCCCATTGGCTGCGTCGGCGGGGAGCTGAGGTGACCGTGGTGGAGCGAGCCCCCGGGCTGCGTCCCGGCGGGCAGGCGGTCGACGCACGCGGGGTGGCCAAGGAGGTCATCCGGCGGATGGGGCTCGACGCGGCGGTGCGCGCGGCCCGCACCGTGACCGCCGGCGCGCACAGCGTGGACGTCGACGGCAACGTGCTGGAGAGCGTCCACGCGGAAGACGACGGCGGCGACGGGTTCATCGCGGAGATCGAGATCCTGCGCGGGGACCTGTCCCAGGTGCTCTACGACGACACCCGCGACGGTGTCGAGTACATCTTCGGCGACCGGATCGCCGAGCTCACCCAGGACGCGGACGGGGTCGACGTCACCTTCGCGGGCGGCGACCCGCGGCGTTTCGACCTGGTGGTCGGGGCGGACGGGCTGCACTCGGCGCTGCGAGCGATGGTCTTCGGGCCGCGTGAGCGGTTCGTCCGGCACCTCGGGCACGTGCTGGCCTTCTACAGCGTGCCCAACGAGTTCGGACTGGACCGCTGGCTGATCGAGTACCAGGAGCCCGGGCGCTCCGCCGGCCTGCGGCCCATCCACGAAGCCACCGAGGCGATGGCGATGTTCTCCTTCACCTCGGCCGACATCGACATCGACTACCGCGACGTCGAGGCCCAGAAGCGCCTGCTGCGCGAGCGAATGGCCGGCTTCGGCTGGCTGACGCAGCGCATCCTCGCGCACGTCGACGACACCCCGGACTTCTACCTCGACCAGGTCGCCCAGGTCGTCATGGACCGCTGGTCGAGCGGCCGGGTGGGGCTGCTGGGGGACGCGGCGTTCAGCTCGTCGCCGATGTCCGGGCAGGGCACCGGGCTGGCCCTGGTCGGCGCCTACCTGCTGGCCGGCGAGCTGGCCGCCGCCGAGTGGGACCCCGACGCCGGATTCGCCGCCTACGAGCAGCGGATGCGCTCCTTCGTCGAGGCCAACCAGGAGATCGGCCGGTTGAATGCCCGCAGCCGCGACATCCCCGGGCCAGACGCCGAGCCGAGCCCCGATTTCGCCAGCGAATGGTTCACCGAGCTGGTCGGGCGCGCGATCAACGGCGTCGAACTGCCCGACTACGCCGGGGTGCCGGACTTCGGGATCTCGGCCGTCGACCGGGCGTAGCTAGTGGGCGGTCTTCAGCGCGATGACGCCGAGGCCGAGCCCGACCAGGCCGAGCACCAGGAACACCTGTTTCCACCACCGCAGGCGGGTGCGGCGCACGGCCAGCAGCGCGAACAGGCCCATCTCGGCGACGAGCAGCCACACGCTGGCCCAGATCGCGACCGAGAACGAGATCCAGCCCAGCGCGCCGGCGACGAGGATGAGCGCGGGCACCGCGGCCGCCTCCAGGATCTCGCCGCTGGCCCGCAGCAGCGACCGGAGCTGAACCGGTTCGCCGTCGCCCGCGTGGAGGGCGAGATGGGAGACGTACTCGGCGAACAGGCTCGCCGCCCAGATCCCACCGGTGGCGATCACCAGGTCGAGCACAGCGCCCCACAGGTCGAGCTGCTCACCCAGCCGGCCGGCGATCAGGAGCAG
This sequence comes from uncultured Actinomycetota bacterium, assembly GCA_963762765.1. GTDB lineage: Bacteria > Actinomycetota > Actinomycetes > Mycobacteriales > Pseudonocardiaceae > Amycolatopsis. The sequence continues at coordinate 55,257 of CAVXMR010000038.1, read as the reverse complement.
GGTGCTCAGGCAGGTGATGCTGCCGTAGACGCGCTCGCGCAGCACGATCGCCAGATGCTCGGATGAAGTCACGAAGATGATTTTGACCCGCCGGGCCGGCCCGGTCGCACCCGGGACCTACGGTCGTAGGCAGTGAATGGCACATTCACGGCCTTACCGCACGCACCACCGACCCCAGCAGCACCTGAAAGCCCCCTGGTTCTCCCCGCCCGCAACACTCACGAGTCCCTCGAACCTGCGGAAATGCGGGCTTCAGCAGCTGTCCATGCGGCGTCCCCGCCCGAGGGTTCGTAGCGTCTCAGGGCCTGCGTCTCCCGGATGAGGCCTCGCATCGCGGCCAGATCCGGAAGGTCCGCGCCCAGGCTGCGAGCCTGCACCAATACGTTCCCCAGCGCCGCCGCCTCGACCGGGCCTGCCAGCACCGGCACACCGCACGCGTCCGCGGTCAGCTGGCACAGGAGCTCGTTGCGAGCCCCTCCGCCGACGACGTGGACCACCTCCACCGACCGGCCCGCCAGCTCGGCGGCCTGGCGGACCGTCCGGCGGTAGGCCAGCGCGAGACTGTCCACAATGCACCGGACGAGTTCGCCCCGCGTCCCCGGCGGCCGCTGCCCGCTCTCCCGGCAGGCCGCCGCGATCCGGGCGGGCATATCTCCGGGGGCGAGGAACGCGGGCGCGTCGACGTCCACGACCGCGGCCAGCGGTGGTGCCTCGGCCGCCTCCGCGAGCACGTCGGCCAGGGTGACGGTGCCCCAGGTTCGCAGTGTCTCGGTCAGCACCCACAGGCCCATGACGTTGCGCAGGAACCGGATCTTGCCGTCGACGCCGGTTTCGTTGGTGAAGTTGGCGGCCAGCGCGGCGTCGCCGAGTTCGGGCGCGTCGAGCTCCAGCCCCACCAGGGACCAGGTGCCAGACGAGATGTAAGCGAAGTTCGCCTCAGGAGAGGCGGGTACGGCGACCACGGCCGACGCCGTGTCGTGCGAGCCGACCGCGACCACCGGCAGCGAAGGCAATCCGAGTTCGGCGGCCACCTCCGGCAGGAGCGTGCCGACCTGCTCCCCCGGATCACGCAACGGCGGCAGGAGCCTCGGCGGAATTCCGGCCCGTGAGGCAAGGTCCAGCGCCCAGGTCCGCGAGTGGACGTCGTAGAGCTGGGTCGTCGAGGCGTTGGTGCGCTCTGCGCCGATCCGGCCGGTCAGCCAGTACCCGAGCAGGTCCGGGATCAGCAGCAGCGTCTCCGCCGAAGCCAGTCTGTCCACTTCGGACACCAGCTGGTAGAGCGTGTTGAACGGCAGCTGCTGCAGCCCGGTGACGTCGTAGAGCTCGCGCGCCGGGATCGTCTTCACGACCTGCTCCAGCACACCGTCGGTGCGAGAATCCCGGTAGTGCACCGGATTGCCCAGCAGCGCGCCCGAGCGGTCGAGCAGTCCGTAGTCCACGGCCCACGAATCGATCCCGATGCCCGACAGCTCGCCGGCGGCGCGGATGCCGTACAGCATCTCCCGGTAGATGCCCAGTACATCCCAGTAGAGCGTCGTGCCGACCCGGACCGGACCGTTGGGAAACCGGTGGACCTCCTCGAGCTCGAGCCGCCCGGGGCCGACCGACCCGGCCATCACCCGCCCGCTCGACGCACCGAGGTCGACGGCCGCGAGCCGCATCATCGAAGGAAGGCCGCTGCCGTGCTCATGCTCCCCACCCGGCCTGGGGTCCGTCGGCTCGTTCGGCCACGATCTTCTCCTGATATCCGCTGCGGTGATAAGCCGCGATCGGGTCCGGATCCAACCCGGCATCCGTGCGCACCTCAGCCAGCAACGGCCGCACATCGGTATTGAACGCATCCATCACCACCGCGTTCGCCTCCAACACATTCCCAGCCCGCTGAGCCACCCCCAACGCAGCACGATCCACCAACAGAGCCTTCGCCGTAGCCTCCTGCACGTTCATCACCGACCGGATGATCGCCGGAATCTTCGCCTCGATGTTATGACACTGATCCAACATGAAATTAATCCCATACCCCGGATCCAACGCCCCACCCCGCACGATCTCAGACATGATCCGGAACAACTGAAACGGATCCGCCGCCCCCACCATCAAATCATCATCGGCGTAGAACCGGGAGTTGAAATCGAACGCCCCCAACTTCCCCACCCGCAACAAGAACGCCACAATGAACTCAATATTCGTCCCCGGCGCATGATGCCCCGTGTCGATACACACCGTCGCCTTCTCACCCAGCTCCAGACAATGCGCATACGACGTACCCCAGTCCGGGATGTCAGTAGCATAGAACGCCGGCTCGAACAACTTGTACTCCAGCAACAGCCGCTGACCCACACCCAGCCGGTCATACACCTCCCGCAACGCCACCGCCAACCGATCCTGCCGGTCACGCAAATCATCCTGACCGGGATAGTTGATACCATCGGCGAACCACAACTTCAGATCACGCGAACCGGTCGCGTCCATGATGGACACCGCCTCCAGCAGATGATCCGTCGCCTTACGCCGCACCCCCGCATCCGGATTCGTCACCGAACCCAGCTTGTAGTCGTCGTCCTGGAAGACGTTGGTGTTGATCGCCCCGATCGCGATACCGAGATCCGCGGCGAACCGGGTCAACGCACCGAAGTCATCCACCCGGTCCCACGGAACGTGCAACGCCACACTCGGCGCCACCCCCGTGAACCGGTGCACCGCCGCCGCGTCCGCGATCTTCTCCTCCGGCGTCCGCGGCACACCCGCCTGGGCGAACACCTTGAACCGGGTACCCGAATTCGCGAACGCCCACGACGGCGTCTCGATCCGCTGCGCCCGCAGCGCGGCCTTGATGTCAGTCACGTCTTCCTCCCTCGAGCACCGGTCAGGCGCTGTGGAACACCTCGGTCAGCAGGTTCAGGCCGTCGTCCGGACCGGACCCGGTGAAGAACTCCGCCATCTCCGCCTGCCAGCGGGCGTTGACCTCGGTGCGGGCCATCGCCTCCTGCGCGAGGGCGAGGTCGCCGGCCTCGACGTAGCCGACGAGCAGCCCGTCCTCGCGCAGGAACAGCGAATAGTTGTGCCAGCCGCTCTCGCGCAGAGCCGCCAGCATCTCCGGCCACACCGCCCGGTGCCGTTCGACGTACTCGGGGATCCGGTCCGGCTTCACCTGGAGACAGAAGCAGTAGCGCGCCACGACGTCAGAAGTTGAACTTGTCGATGTTGGCGGCGTCGAAGGTCGTCGGCGGCCCGAGCACGATCTCCCCGTTGGCCCCGATGGTGTACTCCCCGAGCTTGCCCGCCTTGAACTTCTGCCCCTGCGCCCCGGTGATCTGGCCGGACGAAAGCGCGACCCCGGCATACGCGGCCAGGTACCCGATGTCGGCCGGGTTCCACAGCGCGAACTGCTTGACCGTGCCGTCCTTGACGTAGGCCCGCATCTGGTTCGGCGTGCCCAGGCCGGTGACCGCGACCTTGCCCTTGTAGCTGGACGAGCTCACGTACCGCGCCGCGGCGGCGATGCCGACCGTCGTGGGCGCGACGATGACCTTCAGGTTCGGGAACGACTGCAGCAGACCCTGCGCCTCCTGGAACGACTTCTGGTCGTCGTCGTTGCCGTAGGCGATCTTCACCAGCTTCAGGTTCGCGTACTCCGGCTTGGCGAGGGTCTGCTTGGCGACGTCGATCCAGGCGTTCTGGTTGGTGGCGTTGGGAGTCGCGGACAGGATCGCGATCTCCCCGGCCCCGCCTGCCAGCTCGTTCGCCTGCTTCACCAGCTGCTCGCCGATGCCCTGGGTGGTGGCCTGGTTGATGAAGACGTCCCGGCAGTCCTTGGCCGCGTCGGAGTCGAACGCGACGATCTTGATCCCCGCACCGCGCGCCTGGTTCAGCGACGGGCAGACCGCGTTCGGGTCGTTCGCGGCGATCCCGATCACGTCCTGTTGCTGCTGGATCAGCGTATTGATGTAACTGACCTGCGAGGACGCGCTCGCGTCGTTCGGCCCGACGAGCTTGTACACGCCCTTGAGTTCCCCCAGCGCCTCCTTGCCGCCGCTGACCTCGATGTCGCTGTAGGGGTTGTTGAGCTGCTTGGGCAGGAAGGCCATCTTCACCCCCTCCTTGGCCGCCGCAGCCGGGTTGGCGGTGCCGCTCGATTGGGCGGGACCCGAGCCGCTGCTGTCGTTCTTGGTGGTGCCACCACAAGCGGCCAGCGTCACCGCCAGGCCGGCCGTCAGGGCGGCGGTGAGGATTCGTCGGGACATCATTGTCACCTTTCTGGGGTTACCGCTGGGGAACGCCGGCGCCGCAGCGCCGCGGAGACGATGTTGGGAAGCAGGACCGAGACGATCAGGAGCACGCCGGTCACGATGTTGAGGGCCTCGTTCGACACGTCCTGCAGGCGCAGCGCGTTCTGCAGGGTCGCCAGCAGAACGACGCCGGCGAGCACGCCCGGCAGCGTGCCCTTGCCCCCGAAAATGGACACCCCGCCGAGCAGCACAGCGGCCACCACGGCGAGCTCGAGGCCGAAGCCGTTGTCGGCCCGCGCACTGGAGTACCGCAGCGTCCACAGCACCCCGGCGACGCCGGCGACGGCGCCGCTGACGACGTACAACCAGAACTTCAGCCGGCCGGTGCGGATCCCGGCGAACCGCGCCGCCTGCTCGCTCGCCCCGGCCGCGAACACCCCGCGCCCGATCGGCGTCGCGTGCAGCACCACGCCGAAGATCAGCGCCACCACCACGAGCGGCACCAGGACGTTCGGGATCGGGCCGTCGCCGATGGTCCCGGTGACCCAGGTGGTGTAGCTGCGTGGGAAGTCCGCGACGGCGCCGTCGCCGAGCACCACGAACGCGAGCCCGCGATACAGCGCCAGCGTGCCGATCGTGACCGCGAGCGAAGGCAGCTTCAGCACGGTGACGAAGAAACCGTTCAGCGCGCCCAGTACCGCGCCGAGGCCGATGCACACCGGGATGATCGTCTCGATCGGAAGTCCCCGGTCCCACAAGGAACCCATCACCGCCGAGGTCAGCCCGAGCGTGCTCGCGACAGACAGGTCGATCTCGCCGGTGACGATCACGAACGTCATCGGCAGCGCCACCAGCGCGATCGGCAGCAGGTCCAGCAGCAGGAAGGTGAAGTTGCGGCTGGTGCCGAAGTTCTCGACCGCGCCGGAGGCGATCACCAGGACCACGACGGTCACCAGGATGACCGCGCTGTCCCAGCTCGCGAGCCGCCTAAACATGGGAATCCCTCTTCTTCAACGCTTTCGCGACGCGGACCGCGACCAGCCGGTCGGCCCCGATGGCGAGCAGGATCAACGCACCGACGATCGCCTGCTGCCAGAACTGGTTGATGTCCAGCACCGCCAGCGCGCTGCCGATCACGGTCAGCAGGAGCGCGCCGAGCCCCGCACCCCACGCCGAGCCGCTGCCCCCGAACACCGCGACCCCGCCGACGACGGCGGCCGCGACGACGTTGAGCTCGTACCCGGACCCGGCGGCGGCGTCGACGGTGCCGAACCGCGCCGCGAACAGCACCCCGGCCAGGCCCGCGAGGGCGCCGCTCACCAGGAACGCGGCGATGGTGTTGCGGCCGACCTTGATCCCCGCGAGCTTCGCGGCTTGCGGGCTCGAGCCCATCGCGTACAGCTCACGCCCGGCGGGGTAGTTGCGCAGCACCACGGCGGCGACCACCAGCACGAGCACCGCGATCAGCACCAGCCACGGCACGCCCAGCAGCGTCGCGGTGCCGAACTCGAGGAACGACGACGGGAGCTTGTCGGCGTTGATCTGCTGGCCGCCGGCCCACAGGTAACAGGCCCCGCGGATCGAATACAGCGTGCCGAGGGTGACGACCAGCGCCGGCACCTGGCCGAACCGGACGAGTGCGCCGTTGACCAGCCCGCACACCGCGCCGACGGCCGCCCCGGCCAGCAGCGCGACGATCACCGGCAGGCCCGGGTTGTCCCGCATGAGCGAGCCGACGGCGAAGGCCGACAAGCCCAGCACCGAACCGACCGACAGGTCGATGTTGCGGGTGATCATCACGATCGACTGGCCGACCGCCAGCACCGCGAGAATGGCCGTGCCGAGCAGGATGTCCCGGACGCTCTGCCCGGACAGGAACCTCGGGTTCTGCGTCGCGGTGAACACGACCAGCACGGCGAGCGCGAGCACGATGCCCGACTCGCGGGCCTTGAACACGGTGCCGAGCACCGAGGGCACTGTCATGGGTGGTGCCGCCGCCTTCGTCGCGTTCACGCGGCCGCTCCCATCGCTGCGAACATCACCGCGTCCTCGGTGGCCTCGGCCCGAGGCAGCTCCGCGACGATCCGGCCTTCACGCATCACCAGGACCCGGTCGGCCATGCCCAGCACCTCGGGCAGCTCCGAGGACACCATCACCACCGCGACCCCCTCGGCGGCCAGTTCCGACATCAGCCGGTGCACCTCCGCCTTCGTCCCCACGTCGATGCCCCGGGTCGGCTCGTCCACGATCAGCACCCTCGGGGCGGTCGCGAGCCACTTGGCCAGCACGACCTTCTGCTGGTTGCCGCCCGAGAGCGTGGCGACGGCGTCGGTGAGGTGGCGGTACTTGGTCCGCAGCCGGTCCGTCCAGCGCTGGGCTTCCCGCCGTTCCCCGGCGCCGGTGAGCAGGCCGAGCGTGGCCAGCGCGCGCGAACGCGGGAGTGTCACGTTCCGCTCGATCGACAGGTCCATGACCAGGCCCTGCTGCCGCCGGTCCTCGGGGACCAGCGCCATGCCCGCCGCCATCGCCGCGCGCGGTGAATGCGGCCGGATTCGCTTGCCGTTCAAGCGAACCGAGCCGGTGTCACGCTCGTCCACCCCGAACACCGCCTGCACGACCTCGGAACGGCCGGAGCCGACGAGCCCGGCGAAGGCGACGATTTCGCCGGCCCGGACCTCGAACGAGACATCCCGGAAGACTCCTTCCCGGGAGAGGTTTTCGACTTCGAGGACGACCGCGCCCGGTTCGACGTCCTGCTTGGGGAACAGCGCGTCGAGGTCGCGGCCGACCATGCGGCGCACCATGTCGTCGACGGTGAGGTCCTCGACCCGGTCGGTCGAGACGTGCTTGCCGTCGCGCATGATCGTCACGCGCTGGCACAGCTCGGTGATCTCCTCGAACCGGTGTGAGATGAACATGATCGCCGCGCCCTCGTCGCGCAGCGTCCGCGCCACCGAAAACAGGCGCTCGACCTCGACCTTGCTCAGCGCCGCGGTCGGCTCGTCCATGACCAGCACCCGCGCGTCCGCACTCAGCGCCTTCGCGATTTCGACGATTTGCTGGTCGGCGATCGACAGCCCGCGCGCCGGCCGGGACGGGTCGATCCGCACCCCCAGGCGCGCGAACAGCCGTCGGGCCTCCGCTTGGATGGTCGCGCGGTCGATCATGCCGAAGCCACGGCGCGGGTGCCGGCCCATCACGATGTTCTCCGCGACCGAAAGGTCCGGGAACAGCGTGGGTTCCTGGTAGATCACCGCGATCCCGGCCGCCTTCGCGTCTGCCGGCGAGGTGAACACGACCGGCGTCGCCCTCCAGCAGCAACGTCCCGGCGTCCGGCCGGTGCACCCCGGCCAGCATCTTGACGATGGTCGACTTGCCCGCGCCGTTCTCCCCGACCAGCGCGTGCGTCTCCCCCGCGGCAAGGGAGAACGACACTCCGGCGACCGCCGCGACCGCGCCGAACGCCTTCGAGACGCCGCGCACCTCCAGCAGCGGCGCCCGGTCGGTGTCCTGCCGCGTCATCGCGACCTCCGGAGGATTGAAAGGTTTCATTTGCCGGACGCCGGTGAACGTACTATGACGCCGAAGCCGAAGTCAACGAGTACGGCCCTCGTGAGCGTTCCGGGCTAGGGCGTCAGGTAGCAGGCTTTCGGGACCCCGTTCAGCGGATCCGTCCCGAGCGCGGCGCTCGTGCAGGGTGTGCCGCCGGTGAAGGATCGGTAGACGAACGCCCCACGCACGCCGTAGGCCACAGTGCGCTGCCCGCTGAATCCACACGTGGCGCCCTCGGCGGCGCATGAGGTGGCGTAGCCGGGCGGGCTGGTGTCCGTGGTGTAGCACGCTTTGGACTCGCCGGGAACCGGGTCACCGCCGAACGTGGCGTTCGAACAAGCGGCGTTTCCCGAAGCGTTGGCGTACCTGAATGCTCCGTACGCGCCATACGCGACCGGTTGGCCGTTGACGGCCGGGCACGTGCCACCCTCGGCCGCACACTGGTTCCAGCCTCCGGCCGGCGGTCCGGCTTGCCCGAGGTAGCAGGTCTTCGCGACACCGCTGATCGGATCGCCGAACACCCCGTTCGTACACGGCGTACTGCTGCTGAACGTCCGGTAGGTGAATGCGCCGTTGGCACCGTAGGCGATGTTGCGCCCGTAACCGGTGAAGGAGCAGGTGCCGTTCTCGGCGGCACAGGCCGTGTATCCGGCCGGTCCGCCGAGCGGTGCGACATAGCAGGATTTCACGAGGTTGGCGGCCGGGTCGATGCCGAACGCGTCGTTGGTGCACGCGGTCCCCGAGGTGACGGTCTTGAAGGTGTAGCTTCCGGCGCCGTAGGCCACGCTCCGGGTGTCGGTGAAGCTGCATTGACTCCCCTCTCCGGCGCAGTGCGTGAATCCGGCCGGGAGCCCGGCGGCGGTGGGCAGTGCGGGAGGAGCCGGATTGCCGAGCCCGGAGGCGGCGATGTCATAAGTGCCCGGGGTGACGCCCGTGAGATACACGTAGTTGTCGTCCTGGGTGGCACCGCCGATCCCGGGCCGTGGGGTGAAAGTGTTGTTGCTCCAGACAACCGCGCCGTTGACCGAGATGGAGATGCCGGCACCGCTGAGTTTCGGCACGCCGATACGGCCTGTCGTCCCACCGGGGCTGGTGAGCCGGGCGGTGTAGGTGCCCGCGCCGGGGTCGCGTGCCCAGGCGGCGTTGACTTGGCCCTGCGGCAGGGTGATGCGACCTTCGGCACTGGTCAGGTCACCGGGATGCGGGACGAACCGGTACTGCCCCGCCTGGGTTTCCGGGGCCGTGCCCAGCAGGTAGAAGGTCAGCGCGGCGGTGGGGCCGCTCGACCAGCCGTGTGCCAGGCTCATGAACGGGCCGCCGTAGGCGAGGCTGCCGTCGGCGTTGATGCCTTCCCAGAAGGTGCTCTTGGTGCCGATCGGGCTGTCGAGCATGTAGCCCCAGGTGCGGCGGATCTGCGCCAGCGCGGTGAAGTCGTCGTTGGCGGTGAAGTGGGCGTTCACCTCCATGCCGCCTGCGAACGGGTGCACACCGCCGCCCCACTCGGGCGTTGTCGCGCCGAAGGATGTTCCAGCGGGTACTGAGTTTCTGCGCGATACCGGCGGCCTTCGACGGCGTGTCGGTCAGGCCGTACCAGACGGCGAGCGAATTGCCGTCCTGCGGATACAGGGTGCTGGTGGGGTTGTCGCGGTACATCCCGGCGTTCGCATCCCAGAGGCGGGAATTCGCGGCAGTTTTCAGCGCGGCCGCGCGTTGGCGTAGCTGGCCGCGAGCGCGTTGTCTCCCTTCACTGTCGCGAGGTGGGCGCCACCGGTGAGCGCGGCGTAGAGCAGTGCGTTCGCCTCGATGTTCTCGCCGCCTTGGCCGGAGCGGGCCCAGTCCTGGGTGCGGGTGACGTTGAGCAGGTTACTGCCGTCGATCTTGGCGATGATGAACTGCATTCCGCGCGTGTAGTTGGTCCCACACCGAGTCGAGCCAGGCGCGGTCGGCGGAGTAGGTGTAGTACAACGATGTGCCGTACAAGGTCCACGTGTGGTATGTGTCCGAACCCTTGAGATTGAACACGGGGCCCGGACCATGGAATCTCGCCGTTCGCGTCCTGCGCGTTGTACATTGTGGACAGCGCGTTGCGGGTCGATTCAGCTCGTTCATCGAGGCGTAGGCCGTCGGGACCGCGATGCCCGAGTCGCCCGGCCATACGGTGCGGTCGCGTTTCGCGCCGTCGACCAGGACGCTGTCGCCCACGCCGACGACGGCGCTGTTGTCCCATTCGGACTGGGGTGGCGGCCAGGCCCTGCCCTGGTTGCCGGCGATGATGTTGGTCTGCGCGGTGTACGCCCCGGCGTACCAGATCCGGTTCAGCAGGTTGTCGCTCGAGTAGAAGTAGTTGGCGTAGGCCGCGGGGTTGGCCTTGCCGGGCGCGGGGGTGAAGTTCAGCGAAACCCCGGTGAGGTCCACCCAGCCCGACGTCTGCAGGAAGATCGTCAGATACCGGAACCCGCCGCGCAAACGCGCCGTGGGCATGGTGTAGGTGCCATTGGTCGTCGCATTGCCAGAGATCGCCCCGTCGGCGTTGCCGCCGCTGCTGGCGTCGCTCGTCCGTCCGATGTAGAGGGACGACTCGGTGAACGCCAGGCCGACGCGTTGTCCGCCGCTGGTGGCGCCGAAGGACAGGGTGGCGATCCCGCCGACCTCCTTGCCGAAGTCCACGGTGATCGAACTGTTCGTCCCGGACAGCCGGGATGGCATGCCGGTCAATACGTTCTGCGGATTGGTCACCGATCCGGAGACGCCTTGGACGGCTGTGGGCCGGACAGTCCGGGAGGTCGGCGAGAGGTTCAGCGCTTCGATCGCTCCGGGTGGGGGCGCCGCGGCGGCCAACGAAAGTGCAGGTTGTGCGGGGACAGCGGTCAGGACCAGCCCGAGCAAAACGCTCAGTGGGCCGGCCGATCGTCGCGATGGGCTACGCATGGCATACCTCCCGGATCCGGTGGGGCGGGGTCGCCGAAGTCGGCCGACACCCTTGGCGTCGCGCCATGATCAGGGAGGTCGACCAACCGTTGAAACGTTTCATCTTGATTGAATCCCAGTGTAACGGCGGTCACAATTCGCCGTCAACGGCACATTTGTTAAGGATCTTGACGAACTGCGCGTGGACTGGTCCACTCTTCGGCACCCCCGACACCCAGGAGGTCCCGTGAAGTTCTCCCGCCTCACCACCATCGCACTGACGATGGTCTCCGCCACCCTGATCGCCGCCCCCGCGATCGCCGGACCAGCCGATCTCGACGACCCGGTCAAGAAAGATCACGCGATGCAGATCGTGTCGAGCGCCGAAAACTCGTCGCTCGACTGGCGTGCCCAGTTCGGCTACATCGAGGACATCGGCGACGGGCGCGGCTACACCGGTGGGATCATCGGATTCACGTCCGGCACCCACGACATGCTCGAACTGGTCCAGCGCTACACCGACCGCGCACCCGGCAATGTCCTCGCGAAGTACCTGCCGGCACTGCGGGCGGTGGACGGCACCGACTCCCACGAAGGCCTGGATCCCGGTTTCACCGGCGACTGGCGCTCGGCCGCGAACGACCCGGCGTTCCGCGACACCCAGGAGTCCGAACGCGACCGCGTGTACTTCGACCCCGCGGTGTCACAGGCCAAACAGGACGGCCTGGGCGCGTTGGGCCAGTTCGCCTACTACGACGCCGCCGTGGTGCACGGGCCGGAAGGCCTGCAGGCGATCCGATCGCGAGCGCTCGGCCGGGCACAGGCCCCTGCGCAGGGTGGCGACGAAACCGGTTACCTCAACGCGTTTCTCGACGAACGCGTGATCGAGATGAAGAAGGAAGAGGCCCACTCCGACACCAGCCGGATCGACACCGCGCAACGCGTCTGGCTCCAGGACGGCAACCTGGCGCTCGACACCCCGCTGCGCTGGCACGTCTACGGCGACGCCTACGAGATCTCCTGATCGGGCGAGCCGCACCCGACGGCGCGTCGTGGCCCGGCCGCGGCGCGCCGTCGTCGTTCGCCAAGCGGACCTATGGTGTACGCGCCGATCCTGCAGGTGGAGCGGATCACGCGGGACACCGGCGGCCGGATCGTGGAGCTGACGCGGTCGGTGTACCGCGGGGACCGCTACCCCGATCACGTCGAAACTGCGCTTCGACGCCGAAAACGGCTGAGGTTCACTGCGCGCCGTCGCCCTGAGGACCTGGTCGGTCGTCCTTATTCGATTCCCCGAAGAGTGCGGCCGATGTGAGGATGTCCGCCATGGGCTCGGACTGGTCATGGACGTTGGCGCTACCCGATGGGTCGTTGAACTCGGCGACCGTCGAACGGCTGCTGTCCCTGGCCGGCACGTTCGGGCTGTCGCCGCATCGGCCAGGCGGAGGCATCAACGGTTTCGACAACACCCCAGGGCACGAGGGCGAACACCGGGTGCTGGACCGGGAAGAGCTGGTGCAAGCCCTTGCCGCCGGATCCTTGAGCACCAACCTGTGGATCGGGTCCGAGGTCGACGTCTGGCTGTCCACCAGGCCCGGCAAGGGAACCGGCTGGGACTCCGTATCCCTGTCGTTGAACTCGTGCTACTGCCGGCGGGATCCGGTTGCCGCGGCTGAACCGTTTCGGGAGCTGCACCGGCGGCTCACCGAACTGTGGGTGGCCATCGCGGGTGAGACCGGCGCGCTGTTCGGCCGTGTCGAGGACGAGTGGTCGCTGGAGCAGATCTGGTCCGAGCTGTCCGATCCGCGCTCGGACGCCACCCCGCCGCCCCGGGGTTCCTGGCCGGAGTGGCTGAGCTGGTTGACCTACTTCGACGCCGACCGCTACCGGCTGCTGCCGCCGTTACCCGCGGCGCTCGGCGCCGACGTTCGCCGGACTCCCGGCGAGGCAGCGGTGATCGTGTTGCTGGCCGACCCGGCCGCCGTTGATCCGGTGAGGTTCGCTCGACTGCACCACGAATACCGGACAACGGGACCGGGCGGTCGCTACTGCTGATGCGACGGGTATCCCGGCGGCGGCGGTTGCTGAAACCCGTGCGGTGGCGGGTAGCCGGGTTGCTGCGGGTAGCCCGACTGCTGCTGCCGCGGGAAGTCCTGTCGTACCGGAAATCCCTGGGGCGAGAACTGCTGCTGCGGCGCGAATCCCGGGGCCGGGGCAAAGCCGGTCTGCTGCCCGGGCACGGTCTGGGCGACCGGGCCTGATCCCTGGCCGGCCCGGCGCCGGATCGCGACGACCAGCCGCCACCCGCACAAGCCCGCGATCCCCGCGCCGATCCCGAACGTGACCCACCGGCCGCCGCCCTCGAAGGTCTTCGCGGCGTCGATCGATTCCTGCCGTTTCTCCTCGTAGGTCTCGCTGGACTTCTGGCCGTACTGGGTCCTCTCGCAGGTCTGCCCCGGCTGCATCTCGTCGTTGCCGCACAGCACCTTGCCGCTGGAGCCGGTGCCGAACACGCCGATCGCCATCAACCCCAGCCCGAACAGCAGCCCGACGGACCACCAAAACACACTCTTCATCCATCCCCCTCTGAGCCAAACAGGCTAACGGGGCATATCAGACCACACATCGAACTGTGACGCACATGCATCCGATGTAACGCCCGAAATGATCCGCTATCTTGCCGGGATGGAGATCCAGGTGCTGGAGGGTGCGCTGGTCGAGGTGCCCGCGGACGCCGCGACGGGCATGGACCGACGTGCGTTCGGGGAGTTCGTCGGGCCGCGGGGCGAACTGGCGTCGTACGCACTCGGCTGGACCACCGGGTCGGACCCGCATGTCGCTCGCCTGTCCGTCGGGATCGGCGCCGGCAACCCCGGCGGCGGGACGTTCCACGCCGTCATCTTCGACAACGGGGACGGGCATGCGTTCTCGCTGATCGACGACCCGTTCGAGCGTGTGCCGGAGGGCGGCCCGGACCTGACCGCGGACCAGGCACGCGCGCATGACACCCTGCCGTTCATCTGGTGGGTCGCCGACCTGGTCATGCACCGCGATCGACGGGCCTGGTGGATGCGGCACTGGCTGCTGGGAACGACCTGCATCCAGACGCACGAGGTCTTCGAGCGCCGCGAGCCCGTCCTTCTCGTCAAGCATCACGCCGATGACGGCGTGTGGCAGCTCATCGGCGGCTCCGACGGAGACCCCGGCACCGCCAAGATCGGGCACCTGCACCACGCCATCGACGAAGACCCCAGCCTGATCGACGTCCTCGACCTGCCGGCCGGCAGCGGCGCGACGCGAGCGGGCATCGGCAGTCCTTGGGGCCGTTTCTCTTGAGGGGTAAGGCAAACCCCGGCCAGCTCCACAGAGGACGACTACGCCACCTTTGCCTTCCCCCTCAATAAGACTTCCGCCGGGTGCCGTTGAGGGCCGCTTCAGCTCCGTTGCCCGGGTGGCACGTATTCGAAGGTCGGGCCCGCCGTCGTCGTCCCGTCACCGGTGGGCATCTTCATCAGCGCCAGTGCCTGCTTGCGCAGTGCGAACATCGTGTCGACGGAGTCCTTCAGCCGGCCCGGATCGCCGTTGAAGGCTTGCTCCAGCACGTAAAGCAGCAGGCTGTAGGTCTGGTTGAACTCTTCCTGGGCGACGCGGACGGGGCTGCCTTCCGGATAGTCGGCGGTCCGGGGGTTGGGCCGCATCGGCAGTACCCCGTCGAGGTCGACCTTGATCTCCTCGCCCGTCGGCCCGGACTGCGGCGTGTCGCCGGTGCGGTACCGGCGGCCGAGCCGCAGTTCCTGGAAGCGGTAGTAATGCGCGACTTCCTCGCGCTCAGGGTGGAAGACGTCGCGATCGCCGTCCCACACGTCGGTGCGCGCGGCACCCTCGCCTTGCTCGATGATCTCGCCCAGCGCGGCCAGCGCGGACTCCAGATCGTGCACGGCGATCATCGTGCCGCCGCCACCGCGGAGGTGGACCGCGCTGATCTGGCGTTCCGGTGCGCCGGAGAAGAGTCCGGCCTCGCCCAGCTTCTCGTGCAGGGCACGGAAACCGGCCTCGATGGCGGCGTAGAACTGGCCGATGGTGTGGTATTCGCCCGACTGGGGCGGATCGTCCGCCGACGCGGGCCGCTCGATCTCCAGGAACAGTTCCAGCGCCGCGACACCGAAGGGAACCAGGTGCACCTGCACCGATCGGTCGCCGTGCGGCAGCGGATGCGGATAGGGCGGCAGGAGCTCAGGGGTGTCGAGGCGGGGCGAACCTCCGACGGCGTTCAGCAGGTTCGCCACGAGTGCCAGGTGCAGCATCTCCTCGGCGAGGACCGAACCCACCACCTGGGCGGCGTCGGGATTGTGGCCCGCGTCCACCGAATACAGCGCGCACATGTACGGCGGGATGGTCGCGTGCTCGAGCTCGATCGCCCACTGCAGGTGACGGCGCAGATCGTCCAGTGTCTCGATGGCATGGGCGCCACTGGTGTCCATGGTGGTACCTCGGTTCGTCAGGTCGGTGTCGACAACTCAGACCAGACACCGCAGCGGTTTGTGACACCGTCACGATGTAACACGTGCTACATTCGCCCGTGTGACCGAGCTGAAGGGCGTCCGATGGCTGGTGCTGGTCGTGCGGGTGCCCGCCGCCCCGTCCCGACATCGGGTGGCGGTGTGGCGGGAGCTGCGCCGGGTCGGCGCGTTGTCGCTGGGCCAGGGCACCTGGGCGGTGCCTGACGTGCCGGGTTTCGCCGACGGCGTGCGCCGCGTGATCGAGCTCGCGCAACGCGGTGAGGGCGAAGTCGTCGTGCTGGACGCCGCCGGGCGCGCCGCGCGGGACAGCGCCCGGCTGCGGGACCTGTTCACCGCCGACCGCCAGGAGGAATGGACGGAGTTCCTCGCCGACTGCGGGAAGTTCGACGCGGAGATCGACAAGGAAATCCGCACCGCCAAGTTCACGATGGCCGAGCTGGAAGAGGAAGAACAGAGCCTCGAACGCCTGCGCCGCTGGCATCGCGACCTCAAGGCCCGTGACGTGTTCGGCGCGCCCGCCGCGGCCGAGGCCGAGCAGCGGCTCAAGCACTGCGTCGATCGTCTTGCCGAGTACACCGACCGGGTCTTCCAGGCCCTGCACCAAATGTGAGCGCCGTGCCCCGGAGCGCGCTGTGGCCGTTGTACGCGGCCGGGTTCGTCACCGCGTTCGGCGCCCACAGCATCGCCGCCAGTCTCGGTGGCTACACCCACGACCAGCACGCTTCACTGCTCACCCTCGGGTTGCTGCTGGCCATCTACGACGGCGCCGAAGTCGTGCTCAAACCCGTCTTCGGGGCCCTCGCCGACCGCATCGGACCACGGCCGGTGCTGCTCGGCGGCCTCCTCGCGTTCGCCGCCGCGTCAGCCGCGTTCGTCCTAGCCGGCAACCCCGCCCTGGTCGGGCTGGCGCGGCTCGGCCAGGGCGCCGCCGCGGCGGCCTTCTCCCCCGCGGCCGGGGCACTGGTCGCCAGGCTGTCCCCCGCGACGCGGCACGGCCGCGCGTTCGGCGGTTACGGTGCCTGGAAAGGACTCGGCTACACGCTCGGCCCCCTGCTGGGCGGAGTCCTGATCACCCTCGGCGGGTTCACTCTGCTCTTCGCCACCCTCACCGTGCTGGCGTTGGCCGTCGCATTGTGGGCGACGATGGCTGTGCCCGCCGCACCACCGCTGCCCCGCGCCCGGCAGACCGTGCTCGATCTGGCTCGACGGCTCAGCCGGAGTAGCTTCCTGCGGCCGACGGCGACCCTGGCCGCCGCGACCGCTGCCCTCGCCGTCGGCGTCGGCTTCCTGCCCGTAGCCGGTGCCGCCACCGGACTCGGGCCCCTGGCGACCGGTGCCGCCGTCTCGCTCCTGGCTTTGTGCTCCTCGCTCGTCCAGCCGTGGGCCGGCCGAGCCCGCGACGCCGGTCGGCTTCGCGACGGTGCGGGCATGGCGGCCGGGCTCGTGCTCGCCGCGGCCGGGATGACCCTGGCCGCTCTCGTCCCGGGGATCGTGGGAATACTCGGTGCCGCGGTCGCCATCGGGACCGGCGTCGGCGTGGCCACGCCCCTCGGTTTCGCGCACTTGGCCGCCACGACACCGCGAGAGCGGCTCGGGCAGACCATGGGCGCCGCCGAAGTCGGTCGGGAACTCGGCGACGCCGGCGGGCCTCTGGTCGTCGGCGCCCTCGCCGTCGCGACATCGCTCGACGCCGGCCTGCTCGGCCTGGCAGTGCTGGTGATGCTCGCCGGCGTCGCCGTCGCAACGTCCGGCTCCGGCTGAGACGGCGGTCAGGCCAGTGCGGTCTGGTTTTCCGCCGCCCATTGGCCGAGCTGCAGCAGCGGCCCGTGGGCGAACGAAGCTCCCAGCGGCGTGAGTTCGTAGACGGCGGCCGGCTCTTCCGTTGTCCTCGAAACCAGGCCGCGTGCCGCTAAGCGCCGCAGGGACTCGGTCAGGACCTTGTCGCTGACGCCGGCGATCCGCTGCAACAGGACACTGCGGCGGGTCGGCCCCAGGCGGAGTGCGGACAGCACGACCGCGTCCCAGGCGTGGCTGACCAGTTCGACCGCCGCGCGTACGTGGCAGTCGGAGACGAAGGGCACGCAGTTCTCTTCGGGCACGGAACCAGTTTCGCACCTTCGCCCCTACCAATCGGTAGGAACGCGGTTCCTAGCGTCGGTGGCACATCGGCTACGACGAAGGAGAACGCGATGAAGATCGGAATTCTGGGCACCGGGAACCTGGCGGTGGCGCTCGGCAAGGCGTGGGCCGCCGCCGGCCACACGATCCTGGTCACGGGACGCGACCACAGCCACGCGGACGCTGCGGCGGCGCAGATCGGGGGCGCCTCGGTCGAACCGGCCGACCTGGCCGGCCGAGCCGACGTCGTCGTGGTCGCGATCGCCTGGGACGGCTTGGCGCCCGCATTGGCCCTCGTCGGCGGCGAAAGCGGGGCCCTGGCAGGGAAAACGGTCATCGACTGCACCAACG
This sequence comes from uncultured Actinomycetota bacterium, assembly GCA_963762765.1. GTDB lineage: Bacteria > Actinomycetota > Actinomycetes > Mycobacteriales > Pseudonocardiaceae > Amycolatopsis. The sequence goes on along the minus strand of CAVXMR010000038.1, from coordinate 37,580 downwards.
CGGTCGACTTCGCGACCGGTCGCCTGATCCCGGAGACCGGGTCCGCGGCCGAGGTCGCCGCCCGGGTCGCGACCGGTGCCCACGTGGTGAAGGCACTGCACCTCTACGCCGGCACCTCGTGGCCGGCCGACGGCGAACCCGTCGTCGCGATCTGCGGCGACGACGCCGGAGCTTTGCGCCGGACCGAGGCGTTGATCGCCGACCTCGGCGGACGGGCGGCCGTCATCGGCGGGCTCGACGCCGCACGGCAGGCCGAGGAGGCCGCGGGCTTCGTGATGCGCCTGGTCGGCGCCGGGGTGAACCCCCGGTTCGCCGTGCCCGACGTCGACCCGGCCCTTCTCGGGCGCTGACCGCTCTCCAAAGCGAGAGGATCAGGCAAGAGACCGGGAGGATCGGGCTCACATTTCTGCTGGTCAGGATGTTTTGATGGGGTGGTCATCAACTCAGGAGCGAATGCTCAGCTCCACGATCGAGCAGGAGAACTTCCATGCCCGCCCAGCACGGTTTCCACGCCACCATGACCGCCCGGCCGGGAAAAGGGGACGAGGTGATCGAGCTCCTCCTCGACGCGCCCGCTCTGTCCCATGAGGACTGTGTCGTCTTCCTGGTCAGCCGCTCGGCGGCTGACCAGGACAGCGTCTCCGTCACCGAGGGCTGGACCAGCGAGGAGACCCACAGCCGATTCTTCGCCACCGAGGAAGCGCAAGCGCTGGTCGCGAAGCTGCAGCCGCTGCTGGCCGGCGAGTCGCGGTACACCGACGAAGTGCCGGTCGGCGGCAAGGCCACCTTCTGAAATCCCAACCCCGCGAAGGAAACCACCATGCCTCTCCCCCGTCCCGGCCTCGCCCCCGAACTGCACGCACTGCTCGCCGACCTGCCACTCAGGTCCGAGCTCGGCCTCGACGCCCTCGCCGAGGTGCGCCCGTACTCCTCCCAGCCGGTCGACACGGTCCTCGACGGCCGCGCCGTCGACCATCGCGAGCTCACCATCTCCACCCCGGACAACGCGGCGCTCCCGCTGTCGATCTTCACCCCGGCCACCGCCGATCGCGCCACGCCGGCGCCGTGCGTCTACTGGATTCACGGTGGCGGCATGGTGATGGGCGATCGCTACTCCCAGCTCGACATCCCGCTCGATTGGCTCGACGCGTTCGGCGCCGTCGTCGTCTCCGTGGACTACCGGCTGGCGCCGGAGGCCACCGGCACCGCCCCGGTCGACGACTGCTACCGCGGCCTGGTCTGGACCGCCGAGCACGCCGCCGACCTGGGGATCGATCCGGATCGCGTCATCGTCGCCGGAACCAGCGCCGGCGGCGGTCTCGCCGCCGGGATCACCCTGATGGCCCGCGACCTCGGCACCCCGTCGATCGCCGCCCAGGTGCTGGTCTGCCCGATGCTCGACCATCGCAACAACACGACCTCGAGCCGGCAGTACTCCGGCGACCCGGGCGTCTGGACCCGCGAGATGAACGAATTCGGCTGGCGCTCGCTGCTCGGCGACCTCGCCGACGAGGACGTCGAATACGCGAGCCGGATCTGGGCCGCGGGCGGCCAGGCGGAACTGCACATCCGGGCGGGCGGCTTCCACGGGTTCGACGCGCTCTACCCGCAGGCACAGCTCTCGGCCGCGGCACGCCGAACCCGCACCGAGTGGCTCGCCCGGGTCCTGAACGAACATCCGCGGGATCCGTGCTGAAATCATCTCCGAGGCCATGAATAATTCATGGCCCCGGAACACATTTCTTCATTCCGAAGAAAGGGTGTGACGGAAACTGTTTCCGCAGGTCAGACGGTCGCACGGCGAGCCGATTCATGACATATCCGACCAATTTCCGGATGACGAATTCGACGGTGTTCGAATCCCATTGCCGACACCCGGGGTGACCATCGAAACTGCGTTTCGCCCGGCACCTCAGCACGCCGGAGGTTGCCAGGAGGCGTACATGCACACCAAGACCGCGAGACGGGCCTACACGAGGCTCGATCTCGGCGAGGCCGGTGCCGCGCGGATTTCGGTGTCGCTCTCCCCCTATGTCTCGTTGATCGCCCTGCTGGGTGGCGCCGGGCAGGGAATCCCGGCCTCGGTGCGGGACGCCCTGAGCGCGGCGCTGCCGGCCGCCGGGCGGCGTGCGACGCTCCCGCTCGAGGACCGGCCAGGCCTGCTGCCGAACTTCACGGTCCCGGTGCCGCCGACCGCGGATGCCGGCGCGACGGACACGATCGAGCGGGTCGGCGAACTGAGCGCCGACGTCGTGCGCAACGACCTCGCCGCCACCTACGGCGAGCACATGCCCCCGGGCTGGCATGACGCGTTCGACCGGCCTCGCCACTGGGCACACGGCTTCGCTGAAGCGACCACCGCGGCGTGGCGTGTCACGAAACCCTTGTGGCAGCGCGCGAAGCCGCTGCTGGACCGGGAGATCGAACGGATCGGCACGGTCGCGGTCCGGGCCGGCGCGGCCGCGGCGCTGGCCACCCTCGGCCCGGCCGTCCGGGTGCGGGACGGCGGCCTGCTCATCGCCGGCACCGCGGCGCAGCACCACCGGCTCGCCGGGCGCGAACTCGTGCTGGTGCCGATGATCTCCGGCACGCACGCCGTGGTCGCCGGCTTCGACGACGACCACGAGACCGCGTGGCTCGGGTACCCGCTGCCGGGTCTGGGCAACTTGTGGACCGGCAAGGAGCCGCGCGAGCCGGCGGCCGCGCCGGACCAGCTGAGCCTGGTCGTCGGCGAGCACCGGGCCCGGGCGCTGCGCCGGCTGGACCAGCCGGCCAGCATGAGTGAGCTCGCGTCGGCGCTGGGCTGCGCGCCCAACACCGCGACCTACCACTGCGACCTGCTGGCCGCGGCCGGGCTGATCGAGCGGCGTCGGACCGGCCAGTCGATCCGCGTGATCCGCACGCCCCGCGGCGACGCGCTCATGGACCTGCTCGCCGGCCGCTGAGCGCGCGGGCGGCCCGAGGGGATCCGCCCTCGGGCCACCCGTTCAGAGGCTGCGGGCGACGATGTCGCCGTGTGCCGTGGTGGCGTGGATGTCGAGCTCAGCGGCGCCGTTGTTCTTGAGGGCGTTGCTGATCCGGCCGAAGGACGTACCGGCGTCCAGCGACGCCGACGTCCCCGCCGCGGCACCCACGGAGATGCCGCCGGAGTGGGTCCGCAACACCACCGTGCCACGCACGGCCTCGGCGACCCGGATGTCACCGCGGGCGGTGCTGATCTCCGCCGGGCCTGCCACGCGCCCGACCTCGACGTCGCCGTCGACCGCGGTGAGCCGCAAGCTCGCCGCTTCGTCGATCTTGATCTGCCGGTACGCGCCGTCGAAGACGACGTCGCCCAGACGCCCGACCGCGCGCAGCTCGGCACTGCCGGCCGTGGCCTCCACGCGGGAACCGGCGGGCAGCTCGACGGTGACCTCCAGCGACCCGGACGGACCGAAGTACTGGTTCTTGGCCGCGGTGCGGATGCGCAGCACACCGTCGGCGTACTCGACCGTCGTCTGCTCCGCGGCCTTCACGTCGCGGCTCCGCCCGGCGTCGGCGGGCCGGACGTCGACCACGGTGTCGGCTCGATCGGCGGCGACGAACCGCACCCGCCCGGCGGCGATGTCCAGCACGGCGGTGATCGGTGCGGGGGTGGCGAACTTCTGCATGATGCTCTCCCAGGGAGTTCCGGCGGCGGCCCCGCTGGTGGGGCCGCCTGCTGATGGAGATCACCTTCGCGAGCCGCGCTGACACCGGGCAGCCACGACGCTGACACGGCTCCTGACACGGCTTTCGCGGACGTCGTGGATCGGCGGAACATCCGCGTCCATCCGGGAGTTGACGGTGGCATGAGCCAACTCGTGGACCGCACGATCGCAGCCCTGCACGCCGAGCACGCCACGCTCGCCGACCTCGTCCGCACCCTCACCGACGACCAGCTCGCCGCCACCAGCGGCGCCGCGGACTGGACCGTCGCCCAGGCCCTTTCCCACCTCGGCAGCGGCGCCGAGATCGGCCGCGCGCCGATCGCCCGCGCCGCCGGCGAGACCGTGACGGCCGACGACAACCAGACGATCTGGGCTCGCTGGGACGCTTCCACGCCGCGCGCGCAGGCCGAAGGCTTTCTGGAGCACAACAGCCGCTGGCTCGAAACGGTCGATGCGCTCACGCCCGAGCAGCGCTCGTCGCTGACCGTCGACCTCGGTTTCCTGCCGGAGCCGGTCCCCGTCCTGACCGCCCTCGGCATGCGGCTCGGCGAGGTGGCCAACCACTCGTGGGACGTCCGGGTGGGCCTCGACCCGGAAGCGAGGGTCAACGCCGGCTCGGCCGAGGTGCTCATCGAGCACTTCGCCGGACCCGCCGCCTTCATGCTGAACTTCGTGGCGAAGGCTGCCGAGCTCACGGACCCGGTGTCCGTCGCGATCCCCGGCGGTGCTCTGGTGATCGACGACGCGGTGACCGTCGTGGACCACCTCGAGGCGCCTTCCGCGACGTTCAACGGACCGGCGGAAGCAGTGATCCGGCTGCTCAGCGGCCGCCTCAAGCCGCCATACGACAAGGGCGTCACCGTCGACGGCAGCATCACGCTCGACGACCTGCGCCGGGTGTTCCCCGGCTTCTGACGCGGTGGTGCAAGCTCGTCTGCATGATCGATGAATTCGCGAAGGAGTACCTGCACAGCGACCTGCGAGAGATCCGCGAAGAGATGCTCGGGAAGCTCGACGGGCTGTCCGAGTACGACGTCCGTCGTCCCCTGACCGCGACCGGAACCAACCTTCTCGGGCTGATCAAGCACTTGTCCGTGTCGGAGTCCCGGTATTTCGGCGAGGTCTTCGGTAGGCCGTCCCCCGAGGTCGTCCCGCGATGGGACGACCTCGAGCGGCGGGGCACCGACATGTGGGCGACCGAGCACGAAACGCGCGAGGAGATCACCGGCTTCTACCAACGCGTCTGGCAGCACTCCGATGCGACGATCGCGGCGCTGGCCGTCGACTCGCCGGGCCACGTGCCGTGGTGGCCGCGCCCGGACGTGATGCTGTTCAACGTGCTGGTCCACATGCTCACGGAGACCAACCGCCACGCCGGGCACGCCGACATTCTGCGTGAACAGCTGGAGGGCGAGGTCGGCAGCCGCGGCGGGCGGGACGCGGCCTTCTGGCGGAGCCGGTGCGCGGAAATCGAGCGGGCGGCCAAGGCAGCCGAGGCCCGGCCTAGCGAGTGAGCTCCACGGTCTCCTCACCTGCACCACGCACAGCCCGGCAGCTGTCCACAGTGGACGATGGACGAGCGTTGCCGGTACGGCGAGTGCTCGGCGGGCTATCGCGGCGCACCGGTCAGCCGTTGCGCGGACTCCAGCAGCATGGCGTGGACGAAGGCCTGGGGCAGGTTGCCGCGCAGCTGGCGTTGCCGCACGTCGTACTCCTCGGCGAACAACCCGGGCGGCCCGCACGCCGCCCGGTTGCGTTCGAACCAGCGGAACGCCTCGGCCTGGTCCCCTTGGTGCCAGCACGCGAGCGCCATGGTGAACCCGCACAACAGAAACGCGCCTTCGGCCGCACCCAGAGGCCGCTCGTCCGGAGCGAAGCGGTAGACGTAACCGTCCTCGGTCAGGCTGTCGCGGACCGCCATGATCGTGGCGCGCGTGCGGGGATCGTCCGCGGGCAGCGCGCCTCGCACCGGCGGGAGCAGCAACGCCGCGTCGGTGCTCTGGTGGACCGGGCTGCGCTTCCAGAAACCGCCCGTGTCGAGACACCGGGACGTCGTCTCGGCCAGCAGCTTGTCGGCGAGACCGGACAGCTCCGCCCCGCGGTGGGCGGGCACCTCCCGGGCCAAGGCGTGGAGGCCGGCGACGCAGGCGAGCCGCGAGTGGGTCCACCACTCGTCCTCCAGCTCCCAGATCCCGGCTTCCGGCTGGTCCCAGCGTTCGGTGATGAGCCGGACGACGACGTCGGTGGCGCGCTGGACGTCGCCGTCCAGCCGGTCGTGCCGGGCCGCGGCCGCGTGGAGCTGCAGCAGCTCGCCCAGCGCGTCCAGCTGGAACTGGTTGGTGACGTGGTTGCCGACGACGTCCGAGCCGCCGGGATAACCGGGCAGCTTCAACGTCGTTTCGTCGGGCGGCGGCGTGCCGTCGGGGCGGTAGGCGGGCAGGAGCCGGTCGCCGTGGTCGAGGACGCGGGCCGTGCTGAACCGCAGTGCGTCGTCGAGCAGCGGATGAGGCTCGTCGACGGAGGCAGCGAGCCCGGCGTAGCACTGGTCGCGCAGCCACACGTACCGATAGTCGTAGTTGCGGCCGGCCTCGGAGCGTTCCGGCAGGCCGAGGGTCGCCGCGGCGACCATGCCACCGGTGCTGGTGGTCAGACCGCGAAGGACGGCGTACGCGTGGCGTGCGTCGCGGGCCGCGACGGTGTTTTCCAGCTCGGGCACGGCGGTGTGCCAGGCGTGCTCGGTCGCCTGCCACAACTCTCCGGCGTCGACCGGGTCGGGCAGGCGCTGGTCGGAGATCTCGAGGACGAGATCGTGGTGCCCGCCGGCCGGCACGGTGAGGTCGAAATCCAGCCCGTCCCCCGCGCCGGTCCAGCGGACTCGCAGGTCCCCGGTGTGGCCGGTCCACGTCCCGTCGTCGGCGCGCCGCAGCCCGCGCAGGGACCGGCGGCCGAAGCCGTCGCCCAGCTCGAGCCGGACCCGCATCCGCGCCTCCCGCTCGATCGCCTCGATCCGGCGCAGCAGCACGACCCGGTGCGGATCCCCGGGAAAGGCCAGGGCCTCCCGGCATTCGACGGCGGTCGACGTCGTCACCCAGCGGTTGCGCCAGATCAGCGTGCCCGGCTCGTAATACCCGCCCCAGACACAGGTTTCGGCCGGGCTCACCGTGTAGCTCCCGGCACCGCCGATCAGCGACGACACCACCGCGCTGTCGGACCACCCGGGCGCGCAGAGCCAGCTGATGTCGCCACGCGGGCCGCACAACGCGCCGCGCTCGCCGTCGGCCAGCAGCGCGTACTCGCGCAGGACGTGCGGAGCGAAGCCGGTCATGACCGGGCTCGCCGCCACACCGCCAGCGCCGTCGCGGCGAGCGCGCTCCCGCCGGCGGCCAGCAGGCCGTGGTGCCTGCTGGCCCACAGCTGGAAGCTGCGCGGGGTGGACTTGCCGTCGAACTCGCCGTGGGCGCCGTAGTCCCGCCCGCGATCGGCCGGTTCCCACAGGTTCGCCGGCTGATCGGCGGGCCTGGGTTCCCCGGTCTGCTGGGAGCGGTAGCCGGTGCGGGCGAGGTAGCGGTCGAGGATCCCGGGGGCGACGGCGTTCGCGACGAGCGTGCCGACCGTGCTGCCCCCGACCCAGTACTCGCGCCGCCGCGGGTGGTCGGCGGCGAACACCACGGCCCGAGCGGCGACCTCCGGCTGGTAGATCGGCGGCACCGGCTGCGCGTGGTCCGGCAGCTTGGACAGCACCCACGAGAACTGCGGCGTGTTGACGGCCGGCATCTGCACCATCGTCGTCCGGACCTGGCTGCCCTCGTGCAGCAGTTCGCAGCGCAGGGCCTCGTTGAACCCCTGGATGGCGTGCTTCGCGCCGCAATACGCGCTCTGCAACGGGATTCCGCGGTAAGCGAGGGCCGAGCCGACCTGCACGATCGTGCCCCGGTCGCGGGCCTTCATCCGCCGCAGGGCAGCCATGGTGCCGTGCACGTAGCCGAGGTAGCTCACCTCGGTGACGCGCCGGAACTCGTCGGGCTCGATCTCGCTGAAGGGCGCGAACACCGACGTGAACGCGACGTTGACCCAGACGTCGATCGGGCCGAGCTCCTTTTCGACCCGCTCGGCCGCGGCCTCGACCTGGTCGAAGTCGGCGACGTCGGTGGGGATCTCCAGCGCGGTGCCACCGCCGCGGGTGATGTCCTCGGCTGCCGCGCTCAGGCCCTTTTCGCCGCGGGCCAGGAGTGCGACGCGGGCGTGGCGTGCGCCGAAAGCCCGGGCGACGGCACGGCCGATCCCGCCGCTCGCCCCGGTCACGACGACGACCTGCGTGGTGTCAGACATGGCGACCTCCGTTCTGCGGTGTGTTTCGGGCCGCGGTGGCCCATGCGGCCGCGACGACCGCGTTCGCCAGCGCCGCTGTGCGCCATCGGCGGGATATCGCGGCCAGGCCGAGCATGCTGGCGCTGTGCGCGACGTCGGCGGTCCAGCCCCATCGCGCCACGACGCCGTCCGGCCGCCGCAGCGTGGCCGCTGCCTGCGCGAGGTGGCGCAATCCCAGGACCAGCGCGACTTTCCGCGGCACCGGGAGGTAGCGCGAGGCGACCAGCACCCCGCCACCCCACACCGCTCGCGCGGCCGCGACCCGGCGGGTCATCGCGCCCGGTCCTTGCCGAGCGCGAACTCGAGGAGCTCGGCCAGGTGCACGCCTTCCCGGCCGCCGCTGTCGAGCTGGTGCAGCTGAGTCCGGCAGCTGAACCCGTCGGCCAGCACCGCCGTGCGCGGCGACGCCGACCGCACGCGGGGCAGCAGCACCCGCTCGGCACAGGCCTCGGAGACCTCGAGGTGTCCTTTCTCGAAGCCGAAGTTCCCGGCCAGGCCGCAGCATCCCGAGTCGAGGTGCTCGACGTCGACACCGGCGGCCTCGAGCAGCTTCCGGTCGGCGTCCCACCCCATGATCGCGTGCTGGTGGCAATGGACCTGCGCGATCGCCTTCGCGTCGAGCCGCGGCGGCCGGTACCCGGGCGAATGTTCGGTGAGCAGTTCGGCGAGGGTGACGGTCTGCGCCCGCAGCCGCCGGACGTCCTGATCGCCCGGGAACAGCTCGAAGGCGTCGGAGCGGAAGACCGCCGTGCAGCTGGGTTCCAGGCCGACGACGAGCCCGCCCTCGTGCAGGTGGGGCGCCAGCTCGCGGACCGTGCGGGCCAGGATGTGCTTGGCCATGCCGAGCTGCCCGGTCGAGACCCAGGTAAGCCCGCAGCACAGGGCCGCGGCGGGCATGGCGACCCGCCACCCGGCGTCCTCGATCACCCGGACGGCGGCCTGCCCGACGTGCGGGTGGAACGAGTTGGTGAAGGTGTCGGGCCACAGCAGCACGGTCCCCCGGGCGCCGCTGCCGGACGGGCCGCGCCGCGCGAACCACTGCTGCAGCGTTTCCCCGGCGAACAGCGGGACTTCCCGTTTCTCGACGCCCGCCGCGAGCGTCGCGAGCCGCGACAGACCGGGCGCGTGCGTGAGGGCGTTGACCAGGCGACCGGCCCGGAGCCGGCCCACCACCTGTGCGAGGGCGGGCAGCCAGCCCATCGTGAAGTCCGAGCGCGGCCGCCGCCACGGCCTGCCTTCGTAGTGGTGGGACAGGAACTCCGCCTTGTACGTCGCCATGTCCACATTGGCCGGACAGTCGGTCTTGCATCCCTTGCAGGCCAGGCAAAGATCGAGAGCGTCCTTCACGTCGGTGGAGCGCCAGCCGTCGCCGACCGGGCTGTCGCCGTGGCCGTCGAGCATCTCGAACAGCAGCCGCGCCCGGCCCGCGCGTCGAGTGCTCCTCCTCGCCGGTCACCTGGTACGACGGGCACATCACCTGGCCACCGCTGGTGGAGTGCTGACGGCACCGGCCGACACCGACGCACCGGTTGGCGGCCTGGGCGAACGAGCCGCCGTCCTCGGGGAACCGGAAGTGCAGGCCCTGCGGGTCCGCGGGCGTCCAGTCGCCGCCGAGACGCAGGTGCTCGTCGAGCGCGCGCGGGTGCGACGACCTTGCCGGGGTTCATCCGGTTCGCCGGGATCGAAGATCGCCTTGAGCCTGCCGAACGCGGTCACCAGATCGGTGCCGAACATCTTCGGCAGCAGCTCGCCGCGGGACTGGCCGTCGCCGTGCTCGCCGGAGAAGGACCCGCCGCAGCGAAGCGACGAGGTCGGCGGCGCGTTCCATGAACCGGCGGTAGGTGGCGACGCCGTCGGCGGAGTAGAGGTCGAACGGGATCCGGGTGTGCACGCAGCCCTGGCCGAAGTGGCCGTACAGGCTCGGGCCGGTGTCGCTGGCGTAGCCGAACTCCTCGTACAGCGCGGTCAGCTTCCGCAGGTATTCGCCGAGCCGCTCGGGCGCGACCGCGGAGTCCTCCCAGCCTTCGAAGGTGTCGGCCTTGCCCGGCACGTGCGCGGTGGCGCCGAGCCCGGCTTCGCGGACCTGCCAGAGCTCGTTCTCGCGGGCGGGGTCGTCGAGGAACTCGACGTCGGCTTCGTGCTCGGTGTCGTGGAGGGCGTCGAGCATCTTGTGCGCTTGCCGGTCGGCCTCGTCGTGGGTCGACGCGCCGAACTGGACCATCAGGAACGCGCGGCCTTCCGGCATTTCGTCCAGGGCCTGCGGGTTCATGTGCTTGATCTGCTGGTCGCGGATCAGCTTGTGGTCGACGCCTTCCAGGGCGATCGGCTCGTGCGGGAGGATCGAGGGCACCGCATCGGCGGCTTTCGCGATGTCCGGATAGCCGAGCACCACCAGCGTCCGCTCGGGCAGCACCGGCACCAGCTCCAGCTCGGCCCGCAGCACGGTGACCAAAGTGGACTCGCTGCCGACCAGCAGCCCGGCGACGTCGAAGTCGTGCTCCGGCAGCAGGGAGTCGAGGTTGTAGCCCGACACGCGCCGAGGGATGTCCGGGAACCGGCGGCGGATCTCGTCGGCGTACTCGTCGCGCAGCCGCCGAAGCTGCCGGTAGATCGCCGCCCGCGAGTCGCCGTGACGCTCGATCCCGGCGTACTCCTCGTCGGTCGTCTCGCCGCACCAGAACCGGGTGCCGTCGTAGGTGAGCACCTCCAGGCGCGCGATGTTGTCGACGACCTTGCCGGTCCGCTGGGCGGTGGCGCCGCAGGAGTTGTTGCCGATCATCCCGCCGAGCGTGCAGTTCATGTGCGTCGCCGGTTCCGGCCCGAACCGCAGGCCGGTGTCGGCCAGCTGCCGGTTCAGCTCGTCGAGCACGATCCCCGGCTGGACCACGCAGGTGCGGGCCTGCTCGTCGACCGACTCGATCTTCGTGCAGTACTTCGAGCAGTCGAGCACCACCGCGGTGTTGGTGCACTGCCCGGCGAGGCTGGTGCCGCCGCCGCGGGACAGGATCGGCGCGCCGAACTCGCCGCGCCACCGCGATCGCCGCGGCGGCGTCGTCCGGGGTGCGCGGCACGACGACGCCGATCGGCACCTGCCGGAAGTTGGACGCGTCGGTCGAGTACGCCGCCCGCGTCCCCCGGTCGAAGCGCACCTCGCCGCGCACCCGCTCACGCAGGGCCGCTGCGAGCGCGTCGACGTCCAGGTCTTCGTGCTCCGCGTGCCGTACCACGGGATCGGGCAGCTGGACGGGTCCCATTCGCGGATCCTCCTTCAGAGTGCGTATTCGTCCGCGGCTTCGGGCCGGAAGGTCAGGCCGTGCCCTGGCACGGACATCGAGGGCGTCACGGTGCCGCCCGCCGGGTCGAGGCAGCCGTCGAAGAACCGGCGCTCGATGCGGTCGTGGTCGGCGAACCATTCGATGTGCCGGAAGTTCGGGGTCGCCACGCCGGCGTGCGCGGACAGGTTGGGCGCGCAGTGCGCCGAGACGTCCCGGTTGACCGCGGCCGCGAGCGCGACGGCCCGCCGCCACTCGGTGAAGCCGCCGCAGCGCGTGACGTCGACCTGCAGGCAGTCGACGACCGGGAGCAAGCGCGCGAAGCACGGCAGGTCGTAGCCGTACTCCCCGGCGGCGACGTCCGGCCCGCCGGGGAAGCGCGTGGCCGCGAGCCCGGCGAGATCGTCGCTGGACACAGGTTCCTCGAACCAGGTGACACCCCACTCCAGGAGGCTCTCGGCCACCCGGCGGGCCTGCCCGGCCGAGTACGCGCCGTTGGCGTCGACGTAGAGGTCCGCATCCCCGATCACCTTGCGCGCCACCGCGACCCGGTCGAGGTCGCGGTGGATCTCGCGGCCCCAGGATTCGCCGATCTTGATCTTCACCCGCGGGATGCGCTGCTCGTGCACCCAGTGGTCCAGCTGTGTGGTGAGCTCGTCGCCGGACAGCGTGGTGAACCCGCCGCTGCCGTAGACGTCGACGGTCTCGTGTACCCGCCCGAGCAGGCGGCTCACCGGCAGGTCCAGCCACCGCGCGGCGGCGTCCCACAGTGCGACGTCGACCGCGGAGAGCGCGCACGACACCAGCCCGGCACGGCCGAGGTTCCGGATCTCGCGCTGCATCGCCGTCCACGCCGAGGCAACGTCGAGCAACGGCCGTCCCCGCACCACCTCGGCGAGTTTCCCCTCGATCAGCGGCACGCACGCCGCGTCGGCGTAGGTCCAGCCCAGGCCGGTGACCCCGCCGGCTTCGACGTGCACCACGACGATCGTGGTCGCGTCCCAGGCCAGGGTCCCGTCGGCTTCGGGTCCCGGGGTCGGCACCCGGTAGGCCCGGGCGCCGACCCGCTCGACCGACGGCGGCTGCCGCGTCATCAGCTCTTCCTGCCCGGCAGGAACTCCTGCAGCTTCGTCTTGACGCCCTGGGCGACGAGGTGGAACGCGTCCGGGTCGCCCTTGAGGACGGCTTCGGTCGCCGACTTCATCTGCTCGAACGTCGCGTGCGGCGGGATCGGCGGCACCTCGGGGTCGCAGTGGACGTCCAGCACGGCCGGCTTGCCCGCGCTGAGCACGGTGTCCCACGCCGAGGCGAGCTGATCCGGCTTGTCGACCGTGACGGCGGTGAAGCCGAGTGAGAGCGCGAAGCCCGCGTAGTCGACCTCCGGCAGGCTCTGGGACTCCTCGAACTTCGGCGCGCCGCCCATCGCGCGCAGCTCCCACGTGACCTGGTTGAGGTCGTTGTTGTGGAAGACGCAGATCACGCACGTCGGGTCGGTCCAGAGCGGGTAGTAGCGCGCGATGGTGATCAGCTCGGCGAGGCCGTTCATCTGCATGGCGCCGTCGCCGACCAGCGCGATCACCGGCCGGTCGGGGTGGGCGAACTTCGCGCCGATGGCGTACGGCACGCCGGCGCCCATGGTGGCCAGCGTGCCCGACAGCGACCCGCGGATGTCGCCGCGGATCCGGAGGTTGCGGGCGTACCAGTTCGTGGACGAGCCGGAGTCCGCGGTGACGATGGCGTTCTCCGGGATCCGCCGCGACAGCTCGGACACGATGGCCATCGGGTTGACCGGGTCGGCGTCCACCGCGGCTTCGCGCTCGACCGTGTCCCACCAGGAGGCGACGTTCTTCTCGATCGTCTCGCGCCAGGACCGGTCCGGCTTGCTCGTCAGCTTGGGCAGCAGCGCGCGCAGGGTGGCCGCGCTGTCCCCGACGAGGTTGACCTCGGTCGGGTAGCGCATCCCGATGAACCGGCCGTCGAGGTCGATCTGCACCGCCCGCGCCTGGCCGAAGTCCGGCAGGAACTGGCTGTAGGGGAAGTTCGAGCCGACGATCAGGAGGGTGTCGCAGTCCCGCATCAGCTCGTAGCTCGGCCGGGTACCGAGCAGCCCGATCGCGCCGGTCACGTACGGCAGCTCGTCGGACAGGACGTCCTTGCCCAGCAACGCTTTCGCGACCCCGGCGCCGGTGACCTCGGCGAGCTGGCGGACCTCCTCGGCCGCACCGCGCGCACCTTGCCCGACCAGGATGGCGACCTTCTCGCCCGCGTTGAGCACCTCGGCGGCGGCGTCGAGGTCCGGCTCGGGCGGGACCGGGTTCGGCCAGGACGTGCTCGGCCGGCTGGAGGGCACCTGCTTGAACGCGTGCTGCGGGGCGGAGTACGGCTCCTCCTGCAGGTCCGCGGGGATGATCAGCGCGGTCGGGCAGCGGGACGACTCGGCCGTGCGGATCGCCCGGTCGAGCGCGTTCGGCAGCTGCTCGGCGACGTTGACCTCGACCAGGTACTCGCTCGCGACGTCCTTGTAGAGCGCCTGCAGGTCGATCTCCTGCTGGTAGCTGCCGCCCATCGCACTGCGGGCGGTCTGCCCGACGATCGCCACCACCGGGACGTGGTCGAGCTTCGCGTCGTAGAGCCCGTTGAGCAGGTGGATCGCGCCGGGGCCCGAGGTCGCCATGCAGACGCCGACGCGTCCGCTGAACTTCGCGTACCCGACGGCCGAGAACGCGGCCATCTCCTCGTGCCGCGCCTGCACGAAGCGGGGCTGGTTGTCCGCCTTGCCGAACGAGGCGACCAGGCCGTTGATCCCGTCGCCCGGATAGGCGAACACCTGCTCCACGCCCCATTCGCGTAACCGCTGGAGCAGGTAGTCGCCGACCGTCTGAACCATGAGTACTCCCTATGCCGTTTCCGGAACCTCCACGCGGGTGGCGCCCACGAATTCGCTGTACCCGCTTTCCGGCCGTACCATGCTTGCGTGACGCAAATTTCGTCGGCCGACGACGGGACCGGCGCCGCCCTGGCCGTACTCGGGGCAATGGTCACGATCGCGGACTCCACGGTCGGGCGGAACACCGAGCAGCTGACCCTCACCCAGTTCCGCGCACTGCGGGTGGTCGCCGCCCGGACACCGGTCACCATGGGCAAAGTGGCCCGTGAGCTGGCGCTGAACCCGTCGTCGGTCACCCGGGCGTGTGATCGTCTGGTCGCGCTCAACCTGCTGGAAAAAGCACCCAATCCACTGAATCGGCGCGAAACGCTCCTCGCCCCGACGGGGCCGGGCCGCCAGCTCGTGGAGCGCGTCGACCGAGACCGCCGTCAGACCCTGGCGGCCGTACTCCGGCAACTCGACGCCGATGCCCGGGATGCCGCGATCGCCGCATTCGAACGATTTGCCGACGCGGTCAAAGCCTACGAAGCGGATTCACGCCCTCTGTTGCGTGACGCAAAGAGGTGACCCACCAGCATCGGGTCACGACCCCTTCAGCTTCCGCGGGTTCACGGCTGGGTGGGTGACCGTGTGAGCCTTGACCATCGTGGGTACCTCGCCGCCATGGCCGTCAGTGCGCCTGGACGAACTTCTGCTCGTGGCATCACGGTGCCCGCACCGCGGAGCCGGGACAACTACGCCCACTGCGCTCCGCTGTTCGAACAACGCGATGACCAGCTGGAGGACTTCCGGCGCAGCGAACTCCGCGACCGGCTGATCACCGAACACCTCACCCTGGCCGAAAACATCGCGAAACGCTTCAGCGGCCGCGGCGAGCCCTTCGACGATCTCCTGCAAGTCGCGCGGACCGGCCTCATCCATGCCGTCGACCGCTTCGATCCCAGCCGGGGCAGCGACTTCCTGGCCTTCGCCGTGCCGACCATCATGGGCGAAGTCCGCCGCTACTTCCGCGACACCGGCTGGTCGATGCGCGTCCCGCGTGGCCTCAAAGACCTTCAGCAGGCGCTGTCCAAGGCCACCGGCACCCTCACCCACGAACTGGGCCGCTCCCCCACCCCCAGCGAGCTCGCCACCCACCTCGACATCGACGTCGAGACGGTCCGGGAAGGACTGCTCGCCGCCGAGGCCTACCACCCGGCCTCTCTCGACGCGCCCGCCCGCGGCACGGACGACACCACGACCGTCGGCGACGGCCTGGCCGTCGAGGACTCGGAGCTCGCGCGATCCGACGACCACCTCACCCTCCAGGTCGCCCTGGCTGAACTCCCGCCTCGGGAACGCGCCATCGTGAAGATGCGGTTCGTCGACGAGCTCAGCCAGAGCCAGATCGCCCAGCGGATCGGCGTCTCCCAGATGCAGGTCTCCCGGCTGCTGGCCAAGAGTCTCGGACAGCTGCGCGACCGCGTCGTGATCGGCTGACGGCCGCTCAGGCCTCGTTGCCGGGGGACCATCCGCGCACCGCTTGAAACCCCAGCTGCGGGCCTGCACCAGGCCGGATGGCCGCGGCGATCGGACGCAGCACGAGACCGACGTGGTCGCCGGTGTCGTGCCGGGCCAGGATCTCCCCCGCGAACCAGTCGGCGCAGTCCTCGAGCACCGGCACGCCGGCCGGACCCGGGCGCCATCGGCAGCGCGCGAACTTGTCGACCTCGAAGCCGCTGTTGGAGCCGAAGAGCCGGGCCAGCTCCACATCGTCTTCGGAAAGCCGGTGCACCACCACCGCCGACGCGTCGCCGACGACCTCGTAGGTGTGGTTGGCCTTGGACACCCAGGCCATGAACCGCGCTGGGGAAATGCTGCACTGCGACGCGAACCCGACCAGACATCCCGCGCGGCGCGGCCCCACGGCGGTGGTGACGATGTACATGGGGAAATCCAGCGTCCCGACGAACTCATCGAACGCGGCCACCGCGGCAGGCTCTTCCGACATCGCGCCATGCTCCCATCGCTACGTCGGCCGCGCCGGACTCTCCCCGGTTACCCCCGCCGCGGAACGGGAACACCTCGTAGGTGACTGAAGGTTCCCGTTCCGCGCCCCGCACCGGCGGTCCTACCCCGGTGCAGGGCTGGGCCGTGCTCGCCGGCCTGATTCTGCTGATCATCGGCGCGGGCGGCCTCGTCCCCGGTGTCACGACCCCCGGTTCACCGCTGGCGCCGGGCGGGCCGCCGGTCAGCCAGCTCTTCGACGTGTTCGCCGTGTCCGGCATCCTGACGCTCGTCCATCTGCTGTCAGGGGCGGCCGCGCTGTTCTGCGCCCGCTCCACCAAGCTGGCGCGCGGCTTCCTGCTCACCGGCGGCGGGTTCTATCTGGCGCTGGGGTTTTACGGGACGCTCGGCATTGGTGGCGCGGTGGCCGAAGTGGTACCGATGAACAGCGCCGGAGTCTGCCTCTCCTGCGGCCTGGGCCTGGTGCTGCTTATCGCGGGCCTCGACACCCCGGGACGCGCCTCCTGAGTGGTAAGTCGGGTTAGAACCCGACTTACCACTCACGAGGCCCGACCCCCACTCAACTCGCAGCTCCCTCGGATGCGGGCCGCGTAGGCGTGGTGGCGCGGATGATCGCCGAGTGCAGCTTTTCGCCGACCTCGTGGGTGAGCCGGACGTCGACACTGACGAATCCCGCGTCACGCAGCAGCTTCCGGTAGCCCTCGACGGTGAGCGCGCCACCGAGACATTCGACGGCGCGGGCCGCGCGGTCGGCGTCGGTGAGCGTGTCGTCGGCGAGGATGTCGGTGATGCCGAGGCGGCCGCCGGGACGCAGGACGCGGGCGATCTCGGCGAACACGGCCGGCTTGTCGGCCGAGAGTGCGATGACGCAGTTCGAGATCACGACGTCGACCGAGGCGTCCGGCAGCGGGATCTGCTCGATCGCGCCCTTGACGAACTCGGCGTTCGGCACGCCGGCCTGCTCGGCGTGCCGCCGGGCGAGGGTGAGCATGTCGTCGGTCATGTCCAGCCCGATGGCGCGGCCGGCCGGTCCGACCCGGCGGGCGGAGAGCAGGACGTCGAGACCGCCACCGGAGCCGAGGTCGAGCACGGTTTCCCCGGCGCGCAGATCGGCGACAGCCAGCGGGTTGCCGCAGCCGAGGCTGGTCGCGCTGACCTCCTCCGGAATCTCCTCGCCGGCGTAGTGGACAGCGCCCAGCCGTTCGGCGTCCCCGTCGCCGGTGAGCAGGCCGGTTCCGTCGCCGGCCAGGGCTTGCCGGGCCGCGGCGGCATACCGCTCGCGGACGGCGTCGCGGTCGGGGTTCATCGGTCTGCCTCGGCGAATGCGACGGCGGTCCGGCCCATGACGACGTCGGCGGCGGTCGGGAAGCAGGACACGCAGCGCTGGTTGACGCGGTAGAGCCGGGCGGTGCCGCGCGGTTCGACGAGCACGAACCGGGCTTCGGCGAGGACCTTGAGGTGCGCGGAAACGGTGGATTGGCCCACCTCGACCTGCTCGACGATCTCGCCGACGGTCATCGGGCGGTCCGTGGACGCCAGCAGGTTGAGGAGCTGCACCCGGGTCGGGTCCGCGAGCGCGCGGAACCACCCGGCATAGGTCTCGGCGGTGACGCGATCCAGCACGACCAGCCCCTTTCATCGTTCATCGACGATAGACGATGACATAAGGAGGGTTGGGGAAGGCCTCAGGAGGCAGGGGGCACCAACTCGGCCAGCAACGCCTGGACGCGGCGGTCGATCTCGTCGCGGATCGGACGGACCTGATCCGCCGGGCGGCCGGCCGGGTCGTCGAGCTGCCAATCGAGGTAGCGCTTGCCGGGGAAGATCGGACACGCGTCGCCGCAGCCCATCGTGATGACCACGTCGGCGGCTTCGACCGCGTCCGTGGTCAGGCGCTTCGGAAACTCGCGGGCGACGTCGATCCCGAGCTCGGCCATGACCGCGACGACCGTGGGGTTGACCTCGTCCGCGGGAGCCGAACCCGCGGAGCGCACGGCGACCCGACCGGCGGCGTGATGCTGCAGCAGCGCGGCAGCCATCTGCGAGCGCCCGGCGTTGTGGACGCAGACGAACAGGACTTCCGGGATGTTCACGCGGTGATCTCCATGGGTGCCGGGGTGAAGCGACGGCGTAGCGCCAAGGACACGTACACGAGGGCGACGAGCACGGGCACTTCGATCAGCGGTCCGACGACCCCGGCCAGTGCTTGCCCGCTGGTGACTCCGAACGTCGCGATGGCCACGGCGATGGCGAGCTCGAAATTGTTGCCCGCAGCGGTGAAAGCCAGCGTGGTGGTGCGCTCGTAGGACAGGCCCACGGCCCTGCCGAACGCGTAGGACCCGACCCACATCACTGCGAAGTAGACCAGCAGCGGCACCGCGATGCGGACGACGTCCAGCGGCCGGGCCGTGATCTGTTCTCCTTGCAGGGCAAAGAGAACCACGATGGTGAACAGCAGTCCGTAGAGTGCGGCCGGGCCGATCTTCGGCAGGAATCGCGTCTCGTACCAGGTACGGCCCCGGGTCCGTTCGCCGAGGCGGCGAGTCAGGTAGCCGGCCACGAGCGGGATGCCGAGGAAGATCAGCACGCTCTTGGCGATCTGCCACCCGGACACCGCGAGCCCGGCTTGCGGAAGCCCGAGCCAGCCGGGCAGCACCGCGAGGAAGAACCAGCCGAGCAGCCCGAACGCGATCACCTGGAACACCGAGTTCAGCGCGACCAGCACGGCGGCGGCTTCCCGGTCACCGCAGGCAAGGTCGTTCCAGATGATCACCATCGCGATACAGCGGGCCAGCCCCACGATGATCAGCCCGGTCCGGTACTCCGGCAGGTCGGGCAGCAGCAACCACGCCAGGGCGAACATCAGCGCGGGGCCGATCAGCCAGTTCAGCACCAGCGACGGCCACAGCAACCGCCGGTCGCGGGCGACCGTGCCGAGCCGGTCGTAGCGGACCTTCGCCAGGACCGGGTACATCATCACCAGCAGCCCGAGCGCGATCGGCAGGGAGATCCCGTCCACCTCGATCGCCGTCAAGACACCCCCGAAGCCCGGAATCCAGCGGCCGGCGAGCAGCCCGGCGACCATCGCGACCGCGATCCACACCGGCAGCAACCGGTCCAGGGCGGACAGCTTGCCGACCACCCCCACCTGGTCGGCGCTCACGCCGGAACGGGTGTGTCACCGGGAACCAGGACGGCCGAAAGCCGCGCCAGCACCTCGGGGTGGACGCGGTAGTACACCCACGTCCCCCGCCGTTCACCGTCGATCAGGCCGGACTCTCGCAGCACTTTCAGGTGGTGGGAAATGGTGGGGCCGGTCAGGTCGAAGGCATCCGTCAAGTCGCAAACACACGCTTCGCCACCGGCACGGGAGGCGATCAGCGAGAGCAGCCGGAGCCGGACCGGGTCCGCCATCGCCTTGAACAGCTTCGACAACTCGACTGCTTGCTCGGCGGACAGCGGCTCGCGGGCGAGCGGGGAGCAGCACTCGTCCATCGCGACGATCGGCAACTGTTTCGGCATGCGTCTATCTTGACAGACATCTATCTAGAGAGCAATCTAAGTCGAGCCACTGTTTCGATGAACGTCTATCCAAGGAGGATGGCATGTCACGGGTACAGCTCGCCCTGCGCGTCGGGGATCTCGAAGGTTCGATCGACTTCTACTCGAAGCTGTTCGGCACCGAGCCGGCCAAGCTCCGGCCCGGCTACGCCAACTTCGCCATCGCCGAACCCGCACTCAAGCTCGTGCTCCTGGAGGGTGAGCCGGGACAAGCCACCGTCATGGACCATCTCGGCGTCGAGGTCGAGTCCAGCGAGCAGGTCGGTGCGGCCACCCAGCGCCTCGCAGGCGAAGGCATGGAGACCCGGACCGAGGACGAGACGACGTGCTGCTACGCCGTGCAGGACAAGGTGTGGGTCCACGGCCCCGGGCAAGAGCCATGGGAGGTCTACACCGTCAAGGCCGACTCTCAGACCTACGGCACCGACAGCGCCGCGCTCGCCACCCCGGCCACCTGTTGCACGCCGGACGCCGGCGAGGCCGGCCGGCCCGAGGGCTGCTGCGCCTGACCGAACTCGGCGGCAGCGGGAAACGCGCGTTCTGTCCCGCTGCCGCCGAGTTTGACCCAAGCCCCGGCAAAGGACGACGTCGTGTGCGACCGTCTTCGCACCGCCCCACGCGCGCCGAACTGACGGGAGACACGCAACGCATGGCCAGCTACGACGTCAAACGCGAGCTGAAAGCGCTCTACGCCCCGCGAAATCCGGCCTGGGCACTGCTCGACGTCCCCGAACAGCAGTTCCTCGCGATCGACGGAAGCGGCAACCCCAACACAGCCGCCGAGTACGCGACAGCGGTCGAGGCGCTCTACACCGTGGCGTACACGCTGAAGTTCGAGAGCAAGAACAACGCCGGGCGGGACTTCGTCGTCGCACCACTCGAAGGGCTCTGGTGGGCGGACGAACCCGAGGCGTTCACCGTCCGCGCGAAGGACGCCTGGCACTGGACCATGCTGATCAGCCAGCCGGACTGGATCACCGAGCCGATGATCGAAGCGGCGACGGAAGCAGCTCTGACCAAGAAGAAACTTCCGGCCATCAAGGAGATCCGACGCCTGGTCCTGCAGGAAGGCCAGTGCGCACAGGCCCTCCATGTCGGCTCGTACGACGACGAAGGCCCGCTGCTCGCCGAGCTCCACGGGCCTTACTTCGCGGCCAACGGGCTCGATTTCGCCGGACTGCACCACGAGATCTACCTCAGCGACCCCCGCCGCACCGACCCGGCCAGACTCAAGACCGTCCTCCGTCAGCCCGTGCGCCCGCGTTAGCGCGTCTCAGGGCCTGCGCCCCTGAAAAGTGCGGCGCAGGTCGCTCACCCAGGCGTCGGGATTCTCCCACGGGATGAAGTGGCCTCCGCGATCGTGGGCATGGACGTTGACGTGGTTGAACAAATCGGCCAGCGGGCCGGTCCTGAATGCCCGGACACGCTCGTCGGCGGTGTGGATGCCGGGCGGGTTCTCGTAGGTGACGAAGGTGAGGCCGGTCGGCGCCTCCACGACCGGGGTGCGGGTATGGGCGGGGGTCCAGGGGTAGCGGTTGGCATTGGCGTAGTAGCGCATCGACGTGGCGATGGAGTTGTTCACCCAGTAGATCGTGGCGTGGGTGAGCAGGTCGTCCTTGGCGAAGACGGACTCGACGTCGCCGCCGTTGTCGCTCCAGGCGTTCCAGCGTTGCAGCAGCCAGGCGAGCAGGCCGGCGGGTGAGTCGCTCAGCCCGTGGGCCAGGGCGGTGTTTTTCGGCTGCATTCAAGGGGCGGTCAACGGTTGGCATGTCAGCAAAGGGCGAAGTTTTTACGCCATCAAAGGTGATACCGAGCTTGTTATTGAAGAACTTTTGGAAGTTGGGAATGATGCCGAATACCCCAATAGAACCCGTTATAGTATTGGGTTGTGCAAAAATACTATCTGCATTGCATGATATGTAGTAACCTCCTGATGCCGCAACATTCCCAAAGCTTACAACAACAGGTTTTTGCTTTTTTGCAAGGCTTATTTCACGCCAGATTTCTTCGCTTGCCAATGCGCTTCCGCCGGGTGAATTAACTCTGAACACAATCGCCTTAATATTTTTATCGAGCCTTGCTTTGCGGATCAGATTCCTGAAATGGTCTGAAGCAATTACGCCTTCTTCTTCTTTGCCATCAACAATGTCGCCTTCGCCAAAGATGAGTGCGATTTTCTCACCACTGTTTGGCGAGAAATCCACTGCTTTTGAATACCTGCCCAGCTCAATAAAATTGATTTTATCCGCTTTCCCAATTTTAAGGCTCTGAATAATTTCATCCTTTACTTCATCATCGTATTTCAGCCCATCCAGCAATTGATAGCGGAGCGCATCTGATGCTGTTTGAACCGCGCCTGCATTTGCAAGCTCATGAAGCATAGCAGTGTCATGCCCGGTTTTTTTTGATGTTGAAAGCAATACCAGGCTATATAAATCATTGAGCAGCACGGAAACCTGAAGCCGGTTTGGGTCTGTCATTTTATAGGCACGGAAAGGCTCAGTTGCGCTCTTGAATTTGCCTGCATAAAAAATTTGCGGTTCAATCTCAAGCCTGTCAAGTGTGCCTTTAAAAAACATCAGAGATGTAGAAAGGCCGCTCCACTCAACGTTGCCTTTAGGATTGCAATACACCTTATCAGCCGCGTTTGCAACATAGTAAGCTTTCTGGCTGATAACATCCCCGAAGGCGATAACAAACTTGTGGGTGGTTTTAAAATCTATTATGGCACTTCTGATTTCTTCACTTGCAGCAAAGCTGTTGTTGTTATCGTCGCACTTTATGTAGATGCCTTTTATGCTGCTGTCTTTCTTTGCATAAGCTATCATTCGAACCACATCGTATAAACCGGGAACATTTTTATCTGAATTACCTGTTATGTCATTTAACGGGTTATCCTTTTCCTGCTCGTTATAATGTTTTGGTAGGTCAACCACCAGCACCGCATTGTTGTCAACCGTTGGCTTGTCGGGAGTGGTGAAGGAAGCGACCATTGCAAAGACTATAATCAAACCGATAACAAGTACAACTACAAAAGCAAGGAGCGACGCAAAAAATATTTTAAAGAAACTTCTCATTATAACTATAAAATTGAGGCGGCAATTTAGAGATATTTGAATGCTGGACTAATACTCATTTATGAATACTGCTTATTTACTAACAGGCGGAAACATGGGCAACCGGCTTCAAAACCTGCAGCAGGCTTGCATCCGAATTGCGCAAACTGTTGGCAGCGTTGTTCAAAAATCTTCGGTGTATGAAACGGCAGCATGGGGCAATACAAACCAGCCCGCTTTTCTTAACCAGGTTTTAAAAGTTTCCACCAATTTATTTCCTGAATACTTACTGCATGAATTATTGGACATCGAACAAAATCTCGGGAGAAAGCGGCATGAAAAATTTAGCCCGCGAACCATAGATATTGACATCCTGTTTTTTAACAACGAAATGATTGACACTAAAGAATTGGCTATTCCGCATCCTCAAATTCAAAACAGGCGATTTGTGCTATTTCCGATGAATGAAATTGCGCCAGGGTTCATCCACCCGGTTTTTAAACAAACAATAAAGCATCTTTTAGAGGACTGTAATGATATGCTTGCAGTAACCTATTTTTGCGAGCCCTGACAGTTGACAGGCATTAATCATTTTCCATTTTCAATTCACCATTCTTATGAGTGTATTAGTAAATAAAAATTCCAAAGTAATTGTACAGGGTTTTACCGGTACCGAAGGAACTTTTCATGCTACGCAAATGATTGAATACGGCACCCAGGTAGTTGGTGGCGTTACGCCGGGCAAAGGCGGACAGCACCATCTTGACAAACCTGTTTTTAATACCGTTGCAGATGCGGTTAAAGAAAACGGCGCCGATGTAAGTATCATCTTTGTTCCGCCTGCATTTGCAGCCGATGCGATTATGGAAGCTGCAGATGCGGGCATTGCATTGATCGTTTGCATTACCGAAGGCATTCCTGTTCAGGATATGGTGAAGGTGAAAAATTACCTGCAAATCAGAAACCAAGTTGATTGGCCCCAATTGCCCGGGCGTTATTACCGCCGGTGAAGCAAAGGTTGGCATTATGCCGGGCTTCATTTTTAAACCAGGAAGAATTGGTATTGTTTCAAAATCAGGCACACTTACCTATGAAGCTGCCGACCAGGCTGTAAAAGCAGGTCTTGGTATTTCAACTGCTATTGGCATTGGCGGCGACCCGATTATTGGCACTACTACTAAAGAAGCCGTAGAATTATTAATGAATGATCCGGAAACAGATGGCATTATTATGATTGGCGAAATTGGCGGCGGAATGGAAGCTGAAGCTGCCAATTGGATAAAAGAAAATTCAAGAAACCGGTTGTTGGATTTATTGCAGGGCAAACCGCACCTCCGGGACGCAGTATGGGACATGCAGGTGCAATTGTTGGTGGTGCAGATGATACAGCTGCAGCTAAAATGAAAATCATGCGGGAGTGCGGAATTCATGTAGTGGACAGCCCGGCCGATATTGGAAAAACGATGGCGGAAGTGTTGAAGGTGAACAGTGAAAAATAGAGTTCTTTCTCATTGATCTGTTCATTCGATAGTTAAGTTTTTGTTTGCGACTTACATTTCTGCATTTACATTTTACATTTTTGATATCATGACCCGTAAAGAATTTAAGAAAATAAACAAAAGCTATAAAGGGATGCAAGAAGGCAATGCTGAAAGTGCTAAAAAAAGCGAACTAAAAGTCTTGAAAAAGCGCTGGGTGAATACAAAGAATATCTCGATGAAACTGCTACTCATTTGGCAAATGAAGAAACAATAATCAACGGTAACATTTTGCTGGAAGGGGAAGATGAACAAACAACATCTGCTACCCGCCTTTTGCAGGACCTGCAATCCTCTTTAATGCAGCAATATTTCAGGTTCAAAATCTTGCAAAGTCCGGTGAGCGCCAGTATATTTTGATAGGCAACATTTTAAAAAGTAAACATGACACGTTGAAGAATGTAATCAACCATCCGCGCTAAAAGCCGATCAGTTTATGCCTAAAACTTACTTCTATCTTTTTGTAGCTTCTCTATTAGAAAGTAATTTCGATTTATGCCTTTATCAAATTAAGCTCAACTTTTTGGCTGATTGCATATTAAATTGCTGTACAAAAGCGTTTATTAATGGGAAGAATGTTATTTCCCATGAAAAATTGCGTTGTCCTTTTACTCACAATCTTAATTACGTTGTATGCTAAAGGTCAGGCTGTTAGCGCCACTTCCACAGCATCTACAACTGGTTTATCCATTTCACCATCGGAACCACCTAATGCTTCCACACCTTACTGGAGAATTAAAACCGGGAACACAATGGGTAGGCAATCCCTTGTGGTAGTTCATGATGTGCAGGGGAAACCTATGGTATAACAACACCGTTCCTTCTGGTGAAATAATTTCCTTTGGTGGCAACTTCCCCGATGGCGTGTATTTTATAAGGATAAAAAATGGAAACAAGCTGCGGCTAATTAAGGCAATTAAATCAACCGGATAAATGAGACAGACCTAAGCTATTCTCCAGGTCTATTCACATTTTAATGCATCAACTTCTGCTGTTCATTACCATTTCAGTTTCAGAAGATTATTTCGCCGGTCAATATCTGCAAGGCGTTGAGTAGGGTCAATTCTACCTCAGTTATATCTGTCAAAATTTTGCTTGTTTCAAACACATAGGTTGGATGTGTCCACCGCCATTCTTCATGGGTTGTTCTCGGGTTGTGGCATGTTTTCAACCGGCTTTTGACCGTACATTAGATTGAGAGGGATGTAGTGCAACTCTTTGGTTCCATCTTTAAAGGTTATCTGCACATCTACCGGCATTGGCATCTCCCCTACTCTCCTTATCCTAATTTTTGTTTTGCCACCTTCATACCAAAGACTGTCAATTGCATAATCAATGGTTTTGGTGGTATTCACCCAATATTCTTTGTACCATTCTAATTCCATTCCACTTGCTTTCTCAGCAATCGCGTATAAAATCATTTGCGATTCGGATGCTTAAAACTGCCACTGGCTATAGTATTTAAGCAGGATTGTATCCCTTACTTGTGTGCCAACTATATAACCTAACTGCTCCATAAATACTGAACCCTTTGCATAGCTTGCGTTGCGTAAGCATAATTGGTGCTGTAATGGTCAGCATGGGTTGTCATATGGCTCTGCAAAGCCGCTTTTTGCCAGCCTGAAGTAGCTTTCGTAATTGCTTTGTTGTTCGAAACCGGGCTTTTTCTCAAGGTGGGCCATTATTCTTTCTCGATGCATAATTGGTGAAATCCCTCATCCATCCATGGGTATAAAGACTTTCGTTGGTGCCCAGCATTCCCTGGTACCAGCTATGCATCCACTCATGTATGGCTGTGCCTATGCTTGCATTCTCATAAAGTAGCCATCGGGTACTCCATGCCACCATCGCCGCCCTGCATGAAGCTGTAATTTTTGTAAGGATAGGTGCCAAAAGTTTTAGCCATAAACGGATAGGCAAGCTCAACTGTATCAGCCACTTTTTCCAGCAATTATATTCACAGAGTTGCCACTTTCTTAAATACGATATAAAGTAAAGGACCATTAGTTGATCTGCCGTTTAATCAATATCGTAATTAGTGTCGGCAGCCCAGACAAAATCGTGAACGTTTGTCCGCATTAAAATTCCAGGTAAGTGTTTGATTACCTGCAGCCTTGGAAGCTGTAGTTGCGGTACTGATAACCCATACCAACCTGGTTGCGTTTTGCAATGTGCCGGTGGCAGCAACCACATAATTTTTATCAATGTGTGATGTTGCACATTGTAATCGCCCCAAACACCATAAAACTCACGGCCTATGTATGGATTAGCATTCCATCCCTGGTAATCGTACTCTACCATTTTTGGATACCATTGGCTCATGCTGTAGCGAACACCTTCTGCATTATCTCTGCCGCTGCGCCGAATCTGCAATGGCACCTGCGCACGAAAGCTTACTTCAAACGATGTTTTGCTTTTTGGGAAAATGGGTTGCGTGAGATCGACTTCGAGAATGGTTTCATGCTCTTTCAGCGTTTGTGGCTTTCCATTCATTTTCACGTACAATTACTTTCTGATAGCCAATTTCATTTGGCTTCAAATTTAGGATGCGGTCTTTTACCCGGGAATCCCAGTCGCGAATGTCATTGCCTTTACTGTCTTTTCTCAGCACAGTCTTTCCAAGCTCCCGGCTTTGTACGTCCATGCTGCTGTTTGGCTGAAAAGCATTCCAGTAAAGATGGAAAAATACACGGATGCAAGTGTGTCAGGAGAGTTATTGAAGTAATCAATTTTTTCAATGCCCGTAAATTGATTGGTAGCCACATTCATTTGTACATTGATATCGTAAGCTATTTTTTGTTGCCAGCGGTCAGGCTGCGAGTAGCCGCATATAATAAAGCAGCGATAATGTAAAAACTTCTTCATTAATAAATTTATTCAGAGTTTTCAAAATCCACCAGAATTTTTCAAGGGATAAATTCTCATAATTTTTCCTTTACCGGCAAATTGTGATTTTAAATAGTTATTAAGCATATACCCTGCACTACTATTACAATTTCGCCCTTCACATTTTTTTGCGAAAAATATTTGCAAACTTCGTGCAAACTTCCCTGTTTGTTTTCTTCAAACATCTTTGTCAACTCCCTGCTAACACAACATTGCCGTTCACCACCAAAATAGCGTATGAACTCATCAAGGGTTTTTACAAGCCGCATGGGACTTTCATAAAACACCATTGTACGTTCTTCGTTTTGCAATTGCTTCATCAATGTTTGCCGTCCCTTTTTTAAAGGAAGAAAACCTTCGAAAGTAAACCGAGTTAATAGGCAATCCACTATTAACCAACGCCGGAACGAAAGCGGTGGCGCCGGGCAAACATTCAACTTTGATGTTTTGCTTTGCGCATTCACGTACCAACAAAAATGCAGGGTCAGAAATGCCGGGAGTACCGGCATCGGTGATCAACGCAAATGTTTTGCCTGCCGCTAATTGGTCAGCAATGTGCTGCACAATCTTATGCTCATTGTGCTGGTGGTAAGGTGATATAGGTTTTGAAATATTATAGTGCTTCAACAGCTTGGATGAAGTGCGGGTATCTTCCGCAAGTATAACATCCACATTCTGCAATACCTC
This sequence comes from uncultured Actinomycetota bacterium, assembly GCA_963762765.1. Lineage (GTDB taxonomy): Bacteria > Actinomycetota > Actinomycetes > Mycobacteriales > Pseudonocardiaceae > Amycolatopsis. The sequence goes on along the minus strand of CAVXMR010000038.1, from coordinate 9,629 downwards.
CAACGATCTAAGCGTAATATCCTTCAAATTGCCCAAAGGCGTAGGAACGATGTAGAGCATTCTTTAATTTGAAAATTAGGGAATTTGAAAATGAAGCCAAGGAGGGGAAATGACATATTGATCAATGCGCTTCTTCATTTTCAAACCAGCACATTTTCAAAATTTTCAAATTATTCTTAATTGATCATTTCAATTTCGTAAAACTCCATAACGGCGTTGGCAAGTAATTTTCTGCTTGCATCATCTGCTATTTGCCTGGCGGCATCTTCGCTTTCAGCTTCAATTTTTAGGGTAATGTGTTTGCCAATTCGCACTTCCTCCACATTCAATCCAAGATTTTGCAAACCACCCATTACCGCCTTTCCCTGTGGATCTAACAGGTCTTTAAGCGGCATTACTTTTATCTGAATGTTATAGAGCATGTAATAAAGTCAAAGATTAAAAGGTCAAAAGTCTAAAAAATAAACTGGCTTTAAAAAAAAGGTTTAAAACAATAATAACCGGAGGAAGAACACCACGTTTTTTTTATTACCATGTTGTAATTGCAGGGACTTAAGGGCTACCCCAACTCCATAGCTCTGCAAAAAAATTCCCCTGCACAAACTGCAAAGACTTAAACAGGAAAACATATATTGCGACAGTGACCTAACTAACGGAAACCCATTAGCAGGACATCTTAAAAACATGATTTCAAAAGACGAAGCACATAAAAAGATAGCCTCACTCATAACTGAAACCCATTAGCAGGACACCTTAAAAACATGATTTCAAAAGAAGAAGCACATAAAAAAATAGCCTCTCTCATTGAGCGGTTCGACGAGCAGAAAGAATTTTACAAACGTTCCGATTACAACGAAACGCTGACACGGCGTGACTTTATTGACCCTTTCTTTAAAGCATTGGGTTGGGATATTGACAACGAACAAGGTTATGCAGAAAGCTATCGGGAAGTTATTCACGAAGACAAAATAAAAATTGGCGGAGCCACCAAAGCACCTGACTATTCTTTTCGTTTAGGTGGTGGCAAACGTTTGTTTTTTGTGGAAGCCAAAAAGCCAAGTGTTTTAATTAAAGACGAAATAACACCAGCCTATCAGGTTCGCCGTTATGGTTGGAGTGCAAAACTTCCCATCAGCATCATTACCGACTTTGAAGAGTTTGCCATTTACGACTGCACCAAAAAACCAAACCTGACCGACAAAGCCAGTCATGGAAGAATAAAGTATCTAACCTATCAGCAGTACTTAAACGAGTTTGATTTTATTTGGGACACTTTCAGCAAAGAGAAAGTGCTCAAAGGCAGCTTTGACAAATTTGTTCAAAGCGACAAACAAAAGAAAGGAACAAGCACCGTTGACCATGAGTTTCTTACTTCTCTTGACACATGGAGAACCTACCTTGCCAACAACATTGCACTACGAAACAACATTGATGAAGATGAACTGAATTTTGTTGTTCAGCACATCATTGACCGATTAATCTTTTTACGCATTGCCGAAGACAGAAGCGTAGAACGTTATGGCAACTTGCAGGACACCATCAAAAGCGGCAACTATTACGAAAATCTTTTAAAGCAGTTTCATACTGCCGACCAAAAATATAATTCAGGACTTTTTGATTTCAGCAAAGACAAAGTAAGCGGCAACATTGAGATTGATAACAAAATCATCAAAAGCATTATTGGTGATTTGTATTATCCTGTTAGCCCTTACGAGTTTTCAGTTATTTCCGTTGAGATTTTAGGCAGTGCTTACGAGCAGTTTTTGGGAAAAACCATTTCACTTTCTAAAAGCGGCAGAGCCGTAATTGAAGAAAAGCCCGAAGTAAGAAAAGCAGGTGGCGTTTATTATACGCCTCAATACATTGTTGATTACATTGTAAAAAACACAGTCGGCAAACTCATTGACGGCAAAGCACCAAAAGACATCAACAAACTAAAAATTGTTGACCCGGCTTGCGGAAGCGGAAGTTTTTTAATTGGTGCTTACCAGTACCTGCTGCAATACCACAAAGACTATTACACCAATAACGGCAAGCCAAGCAAAGGCAGCAAAGACAATCCTTTAACGCCAGACGGCAACCTGACAACAGCCGAAAAGAAACGGATTTTGCTCAACAACATTTTCGGTGTTGACCTTGACGCAAATGCAGTAGAAGTAACCAAACTTTCCCTGCTGCTAAAGTGCATGGAAGGTGAAACAGAAGCCAGTATTTCTTCACAGCTAAAACTTTTTCATGAAAGAGTTTTGCCAACATTGGATAACAACATCAAAGACGGCAACAGCTTAATTGATATTGATTTTTACAGTTCTGAAATTGACTTTGGAGAAGAAAAGAAGATAAAGCCTTTCAATTGGAAAAAAGCTTTTCCAGAAGTATTTAAACAAGGTGGCTTTGATTGTGTGATTGGAAATCCACCTTATGTTATGCTACAAAATTTGGAAACTCGAGAAGTATTTGATTATGCGCTAAAAAAATATCAATCGGCAAAATATAAAATAGATACCTATCAACTTTTCATTGAGCGTTCCATACAATTACTAAAAGAAGGCGGTTTTATTGGTTTCATTACACCAAATACATTCCTTAAAAACATTCATGCTGAACCGTTAAGAAAGTTTATCCTTTCAAATGTCACAATGCATGAAATATTGTTATTTGGCTATTCAGTTTTTTCTGCTGCAAGCGTTGATACATGTGTCTTTATTTTTTCAAATAATAAGGCAACTAAGAAAAGCCTTTTAACTGTTAGCAGAGCTAATATACCTTTTGAAACAAAGGAGCTTGGGCAAATAAATCAATTTGTTTTTGAAAATAACAATAGAACCGATTTTAATTTATCTACCAGCAACAACGATGAAGTCGTTTTGGTTAAAATTAAGAGCAAGTCTACATCTGTAGGTAATTTTTGCGGTGCTTATTTTGGTATTCAAACTTTCGACAGAAATACATATGTAAGTAAAATAAAAAAGAACGGTCATTATGAACCTGTTATCTGACGGTGGCAACATTGAGCCTTTTAACTTAAAACCTTCAACTGAATTTGTTCATTATATTCCTTCGGCTATCAAAAGTGGGGGTAAGTGAAAAAATCTATCGGCAGATAGAATTTGCATTAGACAAATCGGCGCTACCCCAGTCGCTACTTTTGTGCCAGCAAACATCTTTACGTTGAATACCATTTATAATGTGTATTTAAAAGAAGAAGAAGACTTCTGCAAACTTGAAATTCCTATTAGGGATTATAAATTCAAAAGCAGCAAAATTTGTATGGAAAAAGAATAATTCAGATGAAAAAAAGACTTTTCCTAAAATAAAGAAAGAAGCAATCCTGTCTATACCCATTCCAATTATTGACAAGCAAACTCAAAAGCAACATGATGAAATAGTGAAACTTGTTGACCAACTTTTGAAACTGAACGAACGAAAAACAACAAGCTAACGCTTCAAAGCAAGACTTGACCAAATACAAAACCGCATTGACTATGCGAGCAGCGAATAAACGAAATTGTGTATGAGCTTTACGGGTTGACAAAAGATGAAATCAACTTAATAGAAACCGCTTAAAATGTGCAAAGTATCAGACCAACTTAAACTATGTTCCTGCAAAGCGAAGAACGTTGAAGAATTAAAACATTATTGGGTTTTAAAAAGGCATAACGGAGAAAATAACTGTATTGTTGGAGAAGCAATTTTACCTGCAAACATTGGGGAAGCTGCTGACAAAGTCAATATCAAAACTTTAGGACAAATGTTGAATAGCGGCAATTGCTTCGACATAGAATTGCAGCATCAGGAAAATGATATTTTGGAATTGCATTTTACATTTAATGCTGACCCAGAAAAATATTTCATGTTACCCTGCCATGGCAACTATTTAACTTATGCTTTTGTATTCAAAAACAACAAGTGGAAAAAAACTGACTTTGACCCATTTGGAGAAAACTTAGAAGATATTCAAAAAGGTAAAATAATAAGACCATTTTTGACAGTTTAGAATAAAAAACAATCAACTTTCGGTTTGAATAATGCCAACACACAAAAGCACACACATTTGCAAGCCCACAAAGCCAGGACACAAAAGCCAACTTGCAAAAGAGTGTGCTTTTTTCCCACGCTTCTTGGACACACCCAACTTCGGTGGACACAGACGTTATAGTGACACACCCGAAAGAAGGGTATTCTGCTAACATGGGGTTTGCCAAAATGGGGGCGGACGGAAGCCGTGTTTCAACTTTTGTTTTTCAATTTGGCTTCATATCCAGCTGGACGTTATTAATTTAGCTATGTGCAAATCATCAACTTTTATTTATAAATTTAGCTTCAGTTAGCCGGGCGGACGGAATTCTATTTCCCCCACTTCGGCAAGCCCTGTTCGTTGGCTGCAAATTTTGTGGAAACACTCTGAAATTGTGTCTTACTTGACAAGATGAAAATAATTCTATCCTTTTTTACTTTATTCCTGACAGTTTTAGTGGACGCTCAAGTTGTTGACGAGAAAATCCAAAAAAGGGTTGACATTTTAAAACAGGAACATGTTGACACTTTCCTAATCTATTCACTAAGTTGTAATGGTGGACTTATTCCGTGGGACACATGTGCTTATGAACAGACACAATATTTGTTTTGGACGCAAAACACCAAAACATATTTGAACCGATTTGACTATTGCAGTGATTATAAATCCATTTTAATTGACACATTAAATCCATTGAAATATTACTTCTCAAATCAATCGCTAATTGCTAAGGAATTAATAAGACAGCCAACAAGTTATGAGATAAAAAGGACAAAGAGAGGTGTAGACACATTGCTTAATACAATTACTGTTAGCCATTCTTGTTACCATAAATTCGACTTTATCATCAAAAGAAAAAATGTCAATAAAACAATTGACATTTTCGACCTTAAGTATAAAAAGTTTGACAACGGTAAGAAGAATGTTTATTATATATACAATCAACAGACTAAGCAAAAAAAATTAATAGATATTGTATCAAAGCTTATCGACAATTTAAAGTCAAATGGCAAGTTTGTGGCAGAATAAATCTGCAGCCAACAGGGGTATTGCTGCAATTGGGGCTCGACGTTGGAGCAATCGGCTTCAGTTCGCTATCAGCAGCAGTTCCGGCTCGACGAATAAAGCCAGGCTTTTAGTTCTTAACTTCAAATTCAAAATAAAACCGGGCAGCAGTTCCAGGCGGGACGAATTCCAAATATCCCACCTGCAGCAATACCTGTTCGTTGTGCGTCACTATAGAGCGGTTTTAAAAAATAGAGCGCAACTTATAAATTCCGTTTGTTTTCAAACAGTACTTTCGCAGACCTTTTTGACAAAAAAATCAGGTGCATATCACTCTAAGAAATGAATACAATAAATACAGAAGGACTAACCAATATTAAAGTAATACAAGCAATCTTGAGTTTGTACTATGACGCAAAAAATTATATTGAAGATTTTGATTGGTGTGTTGCGACCAAAAGATGTTGGCATGATAAAGACTACAGTATTTATGAAAAAAAAGGAATATTCTTATTTGAAATTGACCCTTTAAATGCCAAAGTTGACGACTTTATATGGGTTATTATTGGTGACCTTCCATCAGTATATTTAGACAAAAGCATAAAGACAGGAAAAGACTCGTTAGAAAAGTATTGTGAACTTATGGAGGAATGGGCAGAAAATGTAATAGGCGGAAAATCATTAGAAGAATGTTATCCAGTACAGGTTGACCCAACGTTTGCCAATGCAGAATTATTAAGCAGCCGTATTGCGCTTATTCGGCGAGAACTTTTAATGCAAAACGGAGAATAGCGAACGCACAACAAGGGTATTGCCAATAGTTGGGCGGGATTGCTATGGAAAAAGCAAATATTTTTTAGTCTATTTTATGCGGTTAATGTTACGTTATTAACATAGGGTTGTTGTTTATTAACTACTGCTACAACTCTTAACAGGAGTTTGTTTCTGATTGCGTTTATTACCAGCATTCCATTTTTACCTTCTGCTTTTTTGCGGTCAAAATATTGTTTGAATTCGGGTGAGTATTTGATGGCGGCAAGTGCACAGAGATGTAGCATTTTTTTGAGTTCTTTATTGGCCATCTTATGTACTTGGGGTTTTCCTTTTATGCTGGTGCCGCTGCTGTTGGCAAAAGGCACTACACCTGCATAACTGCCCAGTTGTTTACCACTTGGTTTTGAAGCAAAATTATTGGTGCAGCAGATGATATATATGGCCGTAAGATGTCCGATGCCTGGTACCGTTTTTATCAGGTTGTAGTTATTGTAAATAGTGTGGTTTTGCTGTATGATTTTTTCAATCATTGCTTCTATTTGTTCGATGCTTTTTTTGATGCCTTCTATAGCTGCTTTGTGTGCTTTGTCCAGCATAGTTAGCAGTGCTTTATCATCTGTACATTTTATCTCGGTAAGATAGTTTTTAGTACTGTGCAGATGAGTCAACAGGCGACTGCGGCTGCTCAAGAGGTCTTTTAGTTTCATAAACACAGGATCCAGTACCGGTGTGGCTTTCAGTTCATCTGCCTGCCTAAGGCAATACATGCACAGACGATTAGAATCGATTACATCATTCTTTCCTCTGGTAATGCCCAGGCTCCATTTTATATGTGCTGCATTACCTATGTGCAGTTGCAGATTATGGGTACTGCAAAAGCTCCAGATAAGTCGGTGATAAACACCTGTGTTTTCTATGACCAATAAGCTGTTTTCATCATAAGAAACGTGTTGGAGCTTAAGCCATTTTTTAAAGTTTTTCATGCCCGTTGGTGTATTGTCAAAGCGTTCTGTAATGATGGGTTGTTTAGCATGTTCAACAACTGCTATTAAAGAGACATCAAACCAAAGTTTAGAAACATCAATACCGAGGTAGTTTTTTCTTTGAGTGTGCATAGTTTTGTTTTTACATTTGATAATAAGCCTGACCATTTTTTGCCCCATCGTCTTAGTCCTTAATAATGGGTATTTAGCCCTAATTGCTATAGAGACACTAAGGGAAAAAACCGGCAGTGGATTGTATCCCGCCCTGGGTCATTAACCCTGACGTTGTGATAATGCGTCACTGCCGGCGGTTAGGTTTATGAACAAATAAATGTGAATTGCAAAGAAAAAAAGTAGCAAAAAAAGAAAGTAGTAATAATAGTAGTATTTATAATTAGGTAATAAATGCAAACCTAAAGGACGTTGGAGCAATCGGCAGCATATCATTAATCAGCATCATCCCGGCTTGACGGAATTCTGTTGAGCATAAGAACAAACTTTAAAAATTGTATCTAAATTGAGCTTCAGTTGCCAGGCTGGACGTTCAATGAATACCCAACCATCGGCAATACCTGTTCGTTGTGCGTCACTATAGAGCGGTTTTAAAAAATAGAGCGCAACTTATAAATTCCGTTTGCTTTCAAACAGTACTTTCGCAGACCTTTTTGACAAAAAAATCAGGTGCATATCACTCTAAGAAATGAATAAAATAAATACAGAAGGACTAACCAATATTAAAAAAATACAAGCAATCTTGAGTTTGTACTATGACGCAAAAAATTATATTGAAGATTTTGATTGGTGCGTTGCGACCAAAAGATGTTGGCATGATAAAGACTACAGTATTTATGAAAAAATAGGAATATTCTTATTTGAAATTGACCCTTTAAATGCAGAAGTTGACAACTTTATTTGGGTTATTATTGGTGACCTTCCATCAGTATATTTAGACAAAAGCATAAAGACAGGAAAAGACGCGTTAGAAAAGTATTGTGAACTAATGGAGGAATGGGCAGAAAATGTAATAGGCGGAAAATCATTAGAAGAATGTTATCCAGTACAGGTTGACCCAACGTTTGCCAATGCAGAATTATTAAACAGTCGTATTGCGTTTATTCGGCGAGAACTCTTAATGCAAAACGGAGAATAGCGAACGCACAACAAGGGTATTGCCAATAGTTGGGCTTGACGTTGGAGCAATCGGCAGCAAATCATTATCAGCATCATCCCGGCTTGACGGAATTCTCTTGAGCAGAACAACAAACTTTAAAAATTGTATTTAAATTGAGCTTCAGTTGCCAGGCTGGACGTTCAATGAATACCCAACCATCGGCAATACCTGTTCGTTGTGCGCCATACGATAGCGAATTTTAAATTAGACAATTGATTATTTTTTAATGGATTTTACTAAAAAGCATTTTAAGGAAACATCTGAATTAGCGTGCTTAGTTAAGAAAATTGACAATATTGATGCAGAATATGTAACCTTTGTTTCGGACGAAATTTTTACTCATCAACCGTTTTTCTTGTCGGTTTTATTGGGTTACCGATTTGACACATCGCCCGAAGAACTGGAAGAAATCATGAAAGTATACTTTCTGATTTGGGAGTACTTCAAAAATAGTGCGCGAGCTCAAACACAAAAGTTAACTGAAGCTGATTTCGAAAGAATTCAGAAAAGAAATATTGAAATGTTGGATTATTTAACAGGAGAAACAGGCTGGGAGGAAACGATGGAAATTTATTCCACGGACATCCAAAATCTTAAATCAAAAGCGCTATTGGCAGCAGTTTTTTTTAGTTTACTTCGAGGGCGATACTCCTAAAAATGGACACAGAAAGAAAAGGCATTATACTTATAGGTATTAAAAGCTTTATTGAATGCTTTGAAAACCTTAATGCTGGCAGTACGGCGCACAACAGGGGTATTGCCAATAGTTGGGCTGGACGTTAGAGCAATCGGCTTCAGTACATTATCAGCATTATCCCCGCTTGACGGAATTCTGTTGAGCACAGTAACAAACTTTTGAAAATTTATTTAAATTGAGCTTCTGTTGCCAGGCTGGACGTTCAATGAAAACCCAACCATCGGCAATACCTGTTCGTTAGCTGCGATTTTATTTGGACACATCACTATTTTCGGAAGAAAATTTAGGTTTCACTTTCGGACAACTTTTGTAACTTCGTTTTGTGGACAAAAAGCAGAAGTTACGGACTGTTATTTTTTACAAGAACTATTTTGAAGAGTTCTTTGTAAAGCAGCGTGACAAGGTAAAGGCGAAGATTGTTTGGACATTTGACCTTATTGAAGAAGTCGAAAGAGTTCCAGAAACATATCTTAAGCACCTTGAAAACACGGACGGACTTTATGAAATCAGAGTGCAGCAGGGCAAGTGACATCTTTCGCATCTTTTGCTTTTTTGACCAAGGACAACTTGTGGTACTTGCCAATGGTTTTCAAAAGAAAACTCAAAAGACACCCAAGCAAGAAATTGACAAAGCATTAAAAATCAAAAAAGAGTATGAAAGCGAAAAAAAGTAACATCAATGACGCTTGACCAGTTCAAGGACAAACATTATGGCAAACTGGGAACTGAAAAAAGAGAAGAACTTGAAGCAGGTTATGAAAATTTTAAAATTGGGGCTTTACTTCATGAAGCAAGACTTGAAAAAGGTTTGACACAAGAAGAACTTGCAGAAAAAGTAGGTACGACTAAATCTTATATATCTAAAATTGAAAACAATGTAAAAGAAGTCCGTATATCGACACTTCAAAAAATTGTTGAAATTGGTTTGGGAGGACAAGTGCAATTATCTATCAAGCTTTAGGTGAAAGAGAGAAAAACCGC
>CAVXMR010000037.1:0-175287 GCA_963762765.1 uncultured Actinomycetota bacterium | reverse complement strand
CTCACCGGCGTGCGGGCGCACAGCACCGGTGGGGTGTAGAACTGACAGGTGCTTCCCGTCCTCGCCGTCCTCGCCGCGGCGCTGCTGTTCGGCACGACCGGCACCGTCGAGGCGCTCGGCCCCGATGACACCACGCCCCTCTCGGTCGGCGCGGTGCGCATGGTGATCGGCGGCACCGGCCTCGCGCATCATCGCGTTCGTGCTCGCCGCGCCGGCACGCGCGGCGCGCGCCGCCGGATGCCCCCGTCCGACCGCGACTCGGCATCCGCCCGCTCGCCCTGATGGTGCTCACCGGCTTCTGCCTGGCGCTCTACCAGCCGCTGTTCTTCCTCGGCACCGAGCGCAACGGCGTCGCGGTCGGCACCGTCGTCGCGCTCGGCTCGGCGCCGATCCTCGCCGGGCTGCTCGAGTGGGCGCTGACCCGGCGGTGCCGAGCACGACCTGGATGCTGGCGACCGGCGCTCGCGACCGTCGGCGTCGTGCTGCTCGGCTTCGGCGGCGAGGCCGGCGGGCAGCGGCGGCGGCACCGACCCGATCGGGCTGCTCGGCGAGCGTCGGCGCGGGCGCCTCGTTCGCCGTGATCGCCAATGCGCAGCGACGACTGCTCGACGAGGGCTGGGACCCGTTCACCGTCGTCGGTGCGATGGGCGCGAGTTCGGCGGTGCTCTCGGCGTTCGTGCTGCCGTTCGTCGACCTCAGCTGGCTCGGCACGACGGCCGGTCTCGTGATGGCACTGTGGCTGGGCCTGGCCACGATCTCGATCGCCTACGTGATGTTCACGTGGGGGCTGGGCGGCCTCACCGCCGCGACGGCCGCGACCCTCACGCTCGGCGAACCGCTGACCGCCAGCATCCTGGGCATCATCGTGCTGGGCGAACGGCTCTCGCTGCTCGCGATCATCGGCCTCGTCGTCCTCGCGCTGCGGGCTCGCCCTGCTGGCCTGGGGCTCGCGCGCACCGCGCGACCCGGTGCCGTTCGCCGTGGAGGGGTGACCGATGCCGCGACGATCGAGATCCGCGTCGACGACCTGAGCGGCGAGGCCACGCGGCGCTGATCGCGCTGCACCTCGCCGGCATGCACGACACCTCGCCGCCCGAGAGCGTGCACGCTCTCGACATCGACGGGCTGCGGCATCCGTCCATCACGTTCTGGTCGGCGTGGATCGACGGCGAGCTCGCCGGCATCGGCGCGCTGAAGCGCATCGATGCCGACGCGCGGCGAGCTCAAGTCGATGCGCGTGCGACGACCGCTTCCGCGGCAGCGGGGTCGGCCGTGCGCTGCTGCGGCACATCGTCGCGCGGCGCGCGCGCAGCGCGGCATGACGAGCCTGTGGCTCGAGACCGGCAGCCCGGACGACTTCGTGCCAGCCCAGCGCCTCTACGAGAGCGAGGGCTTCACGCGGTGCGGGCCGTTCGAGGGCTACACCGACGACCCGTTCTCGGTGTTCATGACCCGCGACGCTCTGACGCGCTCAGGCGCGGGACGACCAGCGCCATCGCGAAAGCCGAGACGCCCTCGCCGCGCCCGGTGAAACCGAGCCCGTCGGTCGTCGTCGCCGACACCGACACCGGCGCGCCGCCGAGCGCCGCGCGACAGCACCGCCTCGGCCTCGGCGCGGCGGGCCGCGAAGCGCGGACGGTTCGCCTGCACCTGCACCGCGACGTTGCCGACGCGCCAGCCCGGCCTCGCCGAGCAGCGCGACGGTGCGGCGCGAGGAAGACGTCGGCGTGCGCTCCGGCGTACTCGGGATGGTCGGTGCCGAAGTGCGTGCCGATGTCGCCGAGCCCCGCCGCCGACAGCAGCGCGTCGACGATCGCGTGGGCGACCGCGTCGCCGTCGGAGTGCCCCGACAGCGCCGGCTCGCCCGGCCACTCGAGTCCGGCGAGCCAGAGCGTGCCGTCGCCGCCGAACGCGTGCACGTCGGTGCCGACGCCGACGCGCGGCAGACCGGCAGCGGGTGCGGGTCGAGCCGTGAGACGCGGAGCGAGCGGATGCTGCGCCACGAGCGCCCGCGCCCGCTCGAGGTCGGCGGGGGTGGTGATCTTGAACGCGAGCGGCATCGCCCGTCGACCGCGGCGACCGCAGTGCCCCGCGCGCGGCGACGAGCGCCGCATCGTCGGTGTACTCCTGATCGGCGGCGCGGTATGCGGCATCCAGAACGTCTCGGCGGAAGCCCTGCGGCGTCTGCGCGGCCGACGAGCTCGGCGCGGTCGACCGCGGCGACGATCGCGGGCGTCTCGACGCGCTTGATCGTGTCGATGACCGGCAGCACCGGGATCGCACCGGCGCGCCCGCGCTCGACCGCGGCGATCACGCGCTCGAACACGCGGGCGGGGTGAGCGCGCGCGCGGCGTCGTGCACGAGCACGATCTCGACGTCGGCCCAGACCGCGTGCGAGGCCCGCCGCGACCGACGCCTGACGCGTCGCTCCGCCCGTCGACGACCGACACGAGGTCGCGGCGTGCTCGCCGGCGGCGGCGAGCGCGTCGGTCAGCGCGTCGCCCTCGCGACCCGCGGGCGCGACGACCACGACCTGGGCGTGCGGCGCAGCGAACACGCGCGTCGAGCGCATGACGCAGCATCGATGTGCTCGTCGATGCCGACGAACGCCTTGGGCGCGCCGGCGCCCAGACGGGTGCCGGAACCGGCCGCGACGACGATGACCGCGATGCGCGGGACAGGCGTGAGTTCACGCCTGCAAATCTAGCTTGGCGAGGACCTCGTCGAGGATGACGCCGGCCTTCTCCTCGTCGGTCTTCTCGGCGAGCGCGAGCTCGGAGATGAGGATCTGCTTCGCCTTGGCGAGCATGCGCTTCTCACCGGCCGACAGACCGCGGTCCTGATCGCGACGCCACAGGTCGCGGACGACCTCGCTGACCTTGATCACATCGCCGGAAGCGAGCTTCTCGAGGTTCGCCTTGTACCGGCGCGACCAGTTCGTGGGCTCCTCGGTGAAGGGCGCGCGCAGCACCTCGAAGACCTTGTCGAGGCCCTCTTTGCCGATGACGTCGCGAACGCCGACGAGGTCGACATTCTCTGCCGGAACCTCGATGATCAGGTCGCCCTGAGTGACGTTGAGCTTCAGGTATTTCTTCGTCTCGCCCTTGATGACCCGGTCTTTGACTTCGATGATCGTCGCGGCGCCGTGGTGCGGGTAGACGACCGTTTCGCCAACCTCAAAAAGCATGGAGTTATGTCCTTTCGGCAACCTCCAGGATACCACAGGCACAGATACGGTAAGGTTCGCCGCCCACCCCTGCGCGCGCACTCGGCGCGCGGCCGCACGGCCGCACGACCCCCTAGAATGCTGAGAGATGCCGTCATCCGTCCCAGGAGGATCCGTGAAATCGCGCCTCATCGCGTCGCTCGCCCTCGGCGCCCTCGTCGTCCTCGGAACGAGCGGCTGCGCCATGCTCTCGCACGCAGGCGACGCACGATCCAGTACTCGCCCTCCGACGGCGTCAACGTGCCGGACTCCGGGCCGCTCGAGGTGCGCAACGTGCTCATCGTCGCCGACGAGGAAGGCGTCGACGGCAACCTCGTCGCCGCGATCGTGAACGACGACCGACGAGTCGCAGACGCTAGCATCGAGTACGGCGAGGGTTCGACCAAATCGACCGAGTCGATCCGCGTCCCCGCGAACACGTCGTCAGCCTCGGCACCGAAGACACCGAGCCGCTGCTGCTCGAGGGCATCGACACGAAGCCCATTGCCCGCCGCAGGCAGGTCCGCGGTGATGGTGCCGATCTGCCGGTTCGCGATCGGGCCGGACTTCGCCTTGGCGTCGGCCACCAGCGCGGCCACGGCCGGGTCCGGCGTGACGTCACGGGTGACGATCTCGTTGTGCGCCTTGGTCTGCGATCGCACGACGTCGCGGCTGCGCTTGTCCAGCTTGAGGTCCACGACCGAGAGCAGCCGTCCGAAGGACGAGCTCTGGATGACCGGGCGCGGCTGGCCGCTCGGGTCGTTGATCACGCAGTTGTACTGCTGGTGGCTGTGCCCGGTGAAGAACGCGTCGACCTTGGACGTCGCGGTCTGCGCGATCACCGCGGCGGGGCCGGGGCGCAGCTTGCAGTCGTCGGGGCCCTCGACCTCGGTGTTGTCGCCCTGGTGCATCAGCACGATCTGGGCCTTCACGCCGAAGAAGTCGAGCAGGTTCGCGGTGCGGTCGATGGCCTGGACCTCGTCGCCGAACTTCAGGCCCTTGATCGCCTCCGGCGTGACCACGCTGGGCAGGTCCTTCAGGGTGACGCCGATGATTCCCAGCGGCACCCCGTCGACGAACTTCACGCTGAACGGCAGCAGCGCGGGCAGCCCGTTGTCGAATGTCACGTTCGCGCCCAGGAACGGGAAATTCGCACCCTTGAACTTCTTGTCGAACTGGCAACCGTCGGTCGGGTGGCAGCCGCCGAACTGCATCCGCTGCAGTTCCTTGTAGCCCTCGTCGAACTCGTGGTTCCCGACGACCGAAGCCGTGACGCCGATCTCGTTCAGGAAGTCGATCGTCGGCTCGTCGTGGAACAGCGCCGAGGTCAACGGCGACGCGCCGATGTTGTCGCCCGCCGAAACCACGAGCGAGTTGCGGACCTGCGAACGCAGCTGCTTCACGTGCGTCGCAAGGTAAGCCGCGCCACCGGCGTCCACGGTGGTCCCGTTGGACAGGACCACGCGGCCGCTCGAACCGGACGGCGGTTCGAGGTTGCCGTGGAAGTCGTTGAACCCGATGATCCGGACATCGGTGGTCGGATCGGGCCGCCCCGACGCGGACGCGGGCGCGCTGGTCAGCGCCGTCGCCGCGAGGGCGGCCGCGGCGAGCACCACGAGCCGGGTTGAAAGCCTCATGTTTCCTCCGATTTCGCGCCCATGGTCCCCGAACGGGCGCACGGCGGAGGAGTCTGCCCAATGAATCCGTCAAGCACCAGAGTCAAAAGGCGTACGTAAAGTGAATGTCACTGTGTCTTCCGGGGCTTCGCCCCGGACTACAGGGGGGCAAGCCCCCCTGGCCCCCCCGTTTTCGAGCTGCCGTCGAGTAATACCTTGGCTACTAATTGCGGATCATCGCTCATGGGCACGTGCCCGCATCCGGGCAGCAGGAGCAAATCGGCGTCCGGCGCCACCTGCCGCAGCTCGGAAACGCGCGGGCGGGCCAGGATCCGGTCCTGCTCGGCCCACGCGATCGTCACCGGGACGCCGGTGACGGGCCCGGTGAAGCGGAAGCTGCCGCGGGACTGCGCCGCAGTCGGCTCGAAGCCGGGCGCGGCCGCCATCGCGCGAGCGTCGTCGACGATCACGTCCGCGCTGAGCAGTGCGGGTTTCCCGACGATCATGCCGGTCAGCGCCGCGCGCCCGGCCGGGGTGGCGGCGATCCGGCGCACGACGTGCGGTGGCGTGCGCGCCGCGAGCGCACGGTGCGCCCGGAGCATGTTCAGCGCGTAGTGCTTCTGCGGCTGGGTCCACAGCCCGGCCGGGGACAACGCCGTCACGCTGCGGACGAGGCCGGCCTGGCCCAGCGCCAGCGAGAGCAGGCCGCCGAGGGAGTTGCCGGCGACGTGCGGCCGGTCGAGGCCGAGGTCGGTGAAGAATTCCTTGAACATCACCAGCGCCGGTTCGATGCCGTAGCCGCCGGTCGCCGCGGGCGACTCGCCGAAGCCGGGCAGGTCGATGGCGATCACGTCCCGATGCGGCGTGAGCAGCGGGAACACCGGGTGCCACGCCTGGCGGCGGTGGCCGATGCCGTGGATGAGGACCAGCGGTTCGCCGGTCCCCGCGCGGTCATAGACAACGTCGTCCATGAGCCGAGGGTAAGGAGCAGTTAGCGGAAAAGCTACTACTCCGCGGTAACAGTTACCCTGCGTCCGGGTGAAGCGCGAGCCGCATCCGCTCCCGGCGGCCCTTGCCCTCGATGTGCTCCCAGTCGCCGGTGGAGACGAAGCCGAGGCGCTCGTAGATGCGCCGCGCCCGGCCGTTGTCCTCGAAGACGTGCAGGGCGACAGAGCGCGCGCCGGCGAACACCGCGGCCGCGCGCACCTCGTTGACCAGCCGCGCGGCCAGGCCGTTGCCACGGGCTTCGGGCGCCACCCACATCGAGAACAGCAGCCATTCCGGCTGGGCAGGCCAGCCGCACACCAGCGCCACCGCGGCGTCGCCGTCGAACCCGGCGAACCACGCGCGGTCGCTGAGCCAGGCCCGCCAGTCGGCTTCGGGCTTGGCGGCCTCGGCGGCCACGAGTGAGCCGAAACTCTCGGGAGTGTCCGCCAGCGCGCGCAGCCGGATCTCGCGCAACACCGGGGCGTCGTCGGGGACCAGCCGCCGTACGTGGATCATCTGTGCAGGTTGGCACGTCGTGCCGGAACGCGTGGGGGATTTCATGGACGCCCAGATCATCGTCATCGTGGTAGCCGTGGTCGTGCTGCTGATCGGCGGCACCGTCTTCAGCGCCTGGTGGGCGGAGCGCGCCGCGGACCGCGAGGAACGCGAGAACGAACCTCAGCCCTGACCGATCGGCCCGTGCGGGGATCGGCCGACCGGCCGAGGCGGCTCGCCACCGTCGGGCTCTTCGACCGAAGTGGGACCCCGGTCAAGATCCATAACGTCGGTGGCATGACGAACGCACAGGTCACCGCCCTGCAGTACGGACTCATCGGCTTCCTCGCGCTGTGGGCCGTGGTGCTCGTGCCGCAGCTGATCCTGCAGTTCGCCCAGCACGGCCGGGTCCGCGTGCGCGGCGTCGTCACCACCGCGGCCGTGCTGTTCTACGGCTGCCTGGCGCTCGCGGTCGTCTTCCTTCCGCTGCCCGGCCCCGGCACCCGCCGGCTGAGCCAGACCGTGCAGCTGCACCCGTTCCAGTGGATCACCGACATCCACACCGAGCTGCTCAAGCACGGGCTCCCGCTGACCGAGTGGTTCGCGACGAAGACGTTCCAGCAGGCGTGCCTGAACGTCCTGCTCTTCGTCCCGCTCGGGTTCTTCGCCAGGACGCTCTGGCGGCGCGGCATCGTCGGCGCCGCCGCGATCGGCTTCGCCGCGTCGCTGCTGGTCGAGATCACCCAGCTCACCGCGAACTTCGGCACCGCGCCCTACGTCTACCGGATCTTCGACGTCGACGACCTCATGAACAACTCGTTCGGTGCCGTCGTCGGCTGGATCTTCGGTGCGCTGCTGCTCAGCCTCGTCCGGGTGCCTTCAACGGTCGACGCGAAGCCGGCCCGGAGCGAGCGGATCCACCTCGCCCAGACGCGCTAGCCGCGCCTTGCGCCGCAGGGCAGCGCGCTTGGCGGCCCGCCGATCCTCGAGCACGACCACCAGGGCGGCGACGGCGATGATCAGCGCGACCAGCCCGAGGATGAGCGTGAGCTGCAACGAAGCCTCCTCGGGACCGACGACGCTGTGCGGGAGATCACACAGGTTACGCAGGTCAGTCGCCACTTCGCTACCCCGTGCGACCGGGCCGCGCGGCGAACCACTCCCGATCGGCGGTGAGCCAGCCGTCGAACGTGAGATCGGCCGAGGTCAACGTCGGTCCGAGGGCGATCCGGCGGCAGGTGAACTCTTGCCGCCAGGTTTGCCCACGTGCGCGGTACCGGACGGTGGCGGCGAGCAGATCGCTGTCGCGGACGACGTCGTCGAGCTCCACCGCCACCTCGCCGAGCTGCCCGCCCTGGCCGATCGCGACGCCGTCGAACCACTCCGGCGGATGCCATTCGACGATCAGCCGCCCCTCCGGCGCGAGGTGTCGTCGAGCGGTCTCGAGCAAGGCGGCCCGCGCACCGTCGTCGGCGGTGTTGATCAGATGGCTGCCGAGCAGGACGGCGTCGAATTCCCGGTCGAGCCGAAGGTCCTCGATGCGCGCGCACACCGTTTCAGCGCGGACGTGCGCGAGCATCGCGGTCGAGTCGTCGACCGCGACCACCTGGTGGCCGAGTGCCAGGAGTGGATGCGTGACCCGGCCGGTCCCGCTGCCGAGTTCGAGGATCGACGCGCCGGGCGGGATGGCCGCGTGCACGATGCCCGGCTCCTCGCCGGGCGGGAGAAGCAGGTAGACCTCGACTGTGCAGCCGTCGGTCGTGGCCTGGCCGGAGTCCATCCCCCGAGGGTGCCGGAAACTGGGCCGGTGAGCATCCGACCGACGAAGGCCCAGCTGGCCGCCGCGCACGGCACCGTCATCCCCGACGTCCTCGCGCCCGAGCTGGACGTGCTGTTCTGCGGGATCAACCCCGGCCTCTACTCCGGCGCGCTCGGCCTGCACTTCGCGCGGCCGGGTAACCGGTTCTGGCCGGCGTTGCACGGCGGTGGGTTCACGCCGAGGCTGTTCGATCCCAGCGAGCAGGACCAGCTTCTCGGCCTCGGGCTCGGCATCACGAATGTCGTGGCACGGGCGACCGCGCGGGCCGACGAGCTCAGCGACGACGAGCTGCGCGAGGGCGGGCGGCTGCTCGCCGCGAAGGTCACCGAGTACCGGCCGCGGTGGCTCGCGGTCGTCGGCATCACGGCGTACCGGGTCGCCTTCGGCTTCCCGAAAGCCCGGATCGGCCGCCAGGACCAGCTCATCGGCACGACTCACGTCTGGGTGCTCCCGAACCCCTCCGGCCTCAACGCGCATTTCCAGCTACCGGCACTCTCGGCCGAGTTCGCCGCCCTGCGGTCCGCGGTCGTGAGTGGATAACAGTGTTCTCCGCTCACGACTCGCACCTATCCCGGAGCTGAGCCGTTAAGGGACTACAGCCTTGTGGGGAGGAGAACGAAGCACGGCCTGAACGGCGCCACGGCATCGCGCCGCCCCGGGCCACCCTCAGTAGCACCCGTACTCCCATCGCACCTTTATGGCCTCGACCGCAGCCAAGATCCACAGCAATTTTCTACTGACAGTTTGCTGTGACCAGGCGATTAGGCCATGAGGGTGAGATGGCGTCATGAGCTGCGGACTTCCGACTCGCATTCTGGAGAAGGAGTCATTTCTGTCCGGTCCTGCAGGGGGACCGGGTGGTGCCGGACCCGCGCGCCTGGGGCGCGAAAAGCTGGGGGCGCGTCCGACACCCAGGAACGACGACGCGGAGACACGGAGGCCCGAGATGCACGGCATCGAGCCCACCAGAAGGCCGGCCGGGGTGGCGGTGCGCAGTCTCGGCGTCGCTGTCGTCGACCCGGTCCCGATCTATCGCGACGGGCTCGCCGCCCTAGTGCATCGAACCCAGGGGCTGCACTGGGCGGGCCAGGCCGCCAGTCATCACGCGGCTCTCCAGCTGTGCGAGCAGGTCAAGCCGGACGTCGTCGTGCTGGATTCGGCGCTCGACCCGAACTGCCATCTGACCAAGCTGCTCAACGCCGGCGACCCCGCGCTCGTGATCGTCACCCTGATCCGTGACGCGAATCGCACGCAGCAGTACCTGGCGACTGCCATCGCCGCCGGCACGCACGCGATCGTGCCGCGTTCGATCGATTCACGACGGCTCGCTGAGGCGATTCGGCGGGCGCACACCGACCGCCGCTACATCGACCCGGCGCTGGCGGCCTTGACCGCGCGGCCGAAGCGCGCGACGCCGTCGAAGTCCGACCTGCCGCACGAAAGCACGCCGCCCGGCCGGGCGGCGATGCCGCTGTCCAGGCGCGAATACCAGGTGCTGCAGCTGGTCGCCGAAGGGTTGGAGAACTCGGCCATCGCGAAGTTGCTGTTCCTCTCCGTCGAGACCGTCCGGACCCACGTGAAGAGCATCCTGCGCAAGCTCTCCGCGCGGGACCGGACACACGCGGTGACCATCGCGTTCCGGTCGGGGATCCTCATCGCCCGCGCCGAGGACGGCCACGCCGCCGTGACGCCGGACACAACGGCCTCGCGCGGCTCCAGCTGACCTCGAACGGCTGGTCGTCGCCCCATTTTCGGCTGAATTGAGCAACCTAGGGGTGTGTTCCGCCTTGCCCCGAGTTACCCGCAGGTAATATCCTGAAGTTACCGGCGAGTAAGGCGAGCATGTGCCCGGCCGGGGAGCCGAACACATTGGAGTGACGACATGGGCCACTACAAGAGCAACGTGCGAGACCTGGAGTTCAACCTCTTCGAGGTACTCGGCGTCCAGGAGCGCCTGGGCAAAGGCGTGCTCGCCGAGTCCGACGAAGAGACCGCCCGCGGTGTGCTGTCCGAGCTGAACAAGCTGGCCACCGGCCCGCTGGCCGAGTCCTACGCCGACGCCGACCGCAACCCGCCGGTCTACGACCCCAAGACCTTCTCCGTGAAGCTCCCCGAGTCGTTCAAGAAGAGCTACAAGGAGCTCATCGACGGCGAGTGGTGGCGGCTGGGCCTGCCGAACGAGCTGGGCGGCTTCGGCCTGCCCCCGACCGTGATCTGGGCGGCGTCCGAGCTGATCCTCGGCGCGAACGCCCCGCTGTTCATGTACATGGCGGGCCCGAACTTCGCGACCATCGTGGACAAGAACGGCACCGAAGAGCAGAAGCACTGGGCGCAGCTGATGATCGACGGCGCCTGGGGCGCCACGATGGTGCTCACCGAGCCGGACGCCGGTTCGGACGTCGGCGCGGGCCGCACCAAGGCCATCCCGCAGGAGGACGGCTCCTGGCACATCGACGGGGTGAAGCGCTTCATCACCTCCGGTGAGCACGACATGAGCGAAAACATCATGCACCTGGTGCTCGCGCGCCCGGAGGGTCCCGGCATCGAGACCAAGCCGGGCACGAAGGGTCTTTCGCTGTTCCTGGTGCCGAAGTTCCACTTCGACACCAAGACCGGCGAGCTGGGCGAGCGCAACGGCGCCTTCGTGACCAACGTCGAGCACAAGATGGGCATCAAGGCCTCGACCACCTGTGAGCTGACCTTCGGCCAGCATGGCGTCCCGGCCAAGGGCTGGCTGCTCGGCGAGGTGCACGACGGCATCGCGCAGATGTTCCAGGTCATCGAGTACGCCCGGATGATGGTCGGCACCAAGGCCATCGCGACGCTGTCGACCGGCTACCTGAACGCGCTCGACTACGCCAAGGAGCGGGTCCAGGGCGCCGACCTGCCGAACATGCTCAACAAGGCCGCCCCGCGCGTGACCATCACGCACCACCCGGACGTCCGCCGCTCGCTGATGCTGCAGAAGGCGTACGCCGAGGGCCTGCGCGCGATCTACCTGTACACGGCGTCGTTCCAGGACCAGCTGTGGACCGGCGAGGGCGACCAGAAGCTCGCGCACGGCGTGAACGACCTGCTGCTGCCGATCGTCAAGGGCGTCGGCTCCGAGCGGGCGACCGAGCAGCTCGTGCAGTCGCTGCAGACCTTCGGTGGTTCCGGCTTCCTGCAGGACTACCCGATCGAGCAGTACATCCGCGACGCCAAGATCGACTCGCTGTACGAGGGCACCACCGCGATCCAGTCGCTGGACTTCTTCTTCCGCAAGATCGTCCGCGACAAGGGTGCTTCGCTGGCCTTCGTCGCCGGTGAGATCTCGAAGTTCATCGAGTCCGAGGCGGGCAACGGCCGGCTCAAGAACGAGCGTGGGCTGCTCAAGCAGGCCCTCGAGGACACCCAGGGCATGCTGGGCTCGCTGATCGGCTTCCTCACCGCGTCGCAGGAGGACCCGCAGAGCATCAACAAGGTCGGCCAGCACACGGTCCGGCTGCTGATGTCGGTCGGTGACCTGCTCGTCGGCTGGCAGCTGCTCAAGCACGCCGAGGTCGCCATCGGCAAGCTCGACGCCGGTGCGTCGGCGAAGGACGTGCCGTTCTACGAAGGCAAGATCGCCGTGGCGTCGTTCTTCGCGAAGAGCGTCCTGCCGGAGCTGACCGCGCGCCGCGCGATCGTGGAGGCCGCCGACAACGCGCTCATGGAGCTCGACGAAGCCGCTTTCTGATCCCTGGCTAGCTGAAGGGGACTTTCCTCGCGGGAGAGGCGCGAGGAGGGTCCCCTTCAGTGTGTCCGGTGTAAGGCACCTGGCGGTAAAAAGGTGTCCGCTTGGCGGAATCCGCCGGTATGCCGCGTTTGATCGTCACCCGGCCGGGGCACTTCGCAGACCGAGTCCGCGGGGCCGGAGTAACCGGGTCCGCGGATGCTCGAGAGGAGAAAAGCGATGACTGTCACCGGCATCATCAGCGCCATCATCGTCGGCCTCATCATCGGTGTACTGGGCCGACTGGTGGCGCCGGGCAAGCAGAGCATCCCGATCTGGCTGACCATCGTGATCGGCATCGTCGCCGCCTTCATCGGCACGGCCATCGCGCGCGGTATCGGCTACGCCGACACCAACGGCATCGACTGGCTCGAGATCCTCACCCAGGTCGTTCTCGCGGCGATCGGCGTCAGCCTCGCCGCGGGTCTCTACGGCCGCCGCGGCATAACCAGGTAGACCCTCCCCCTCCCAGCCCGGTCCGCCGTCGGGGGCGGACCGGGCTGGTGCTTTTCCGGGCTCACCCGGTCAGGGGACAGCGGGCGCGGTCCGCCCGGTTCGGTGTCACTGTGGCGCTTATTTCACCAGCGAAGGAGGCACCATGCTCGGCGGACTCTGGGGCATCATCACGACGATCGTCGTGGGCCTGATCCTCGGCGTGCTCGGACGGCTGTTCGCCCCGGGCGACCAGAAGATCCCGCTCTGGCTGACCATCGTGGTCGGCATCGTGGCCGCGTTCATCGGCAACTGGCTCGCCGGCGTCTTCGGCGTCCGGGACACTTCCGGCATCGACTGGATCCGCCACGCCTTCCAGGTCGGCGCCGCGATCATCGGCGTCATTCTGGCTTCGGGCATCTACGCGAGGATCAAGGGCGGCAGCCACACCTCCGCCTGAGCTTCCCCGTGCCGTTAAGGCCGTCTTACGGGCGTCAGACGCCCGTAGGGCGGCCTTAACGGCTTTTGGGTCTCAGCAGAGGATCGTGGGGTGCGGGCCGTAGGTCGCGGTCCGGGTTTCGCGGCGGACTTCCGCGCCCGTGGCCAGGTCGTGGAAGATCCGCGTGTCCTGCGTGCTGAAGCCCGGCGAGCCCACCGACGCCTGGCACGGCGCGGCGCCGAACTGGATCGGCGGAGGCGTCTCGTTCGTGCGGCCGCCGGTCTGGCTTTCGACGCGGAACCGGGGCGTGCCCCAGATCCGCACGGTCACCGAGTCGCCGGAAACCGTTGCCTGGATGGCGAAACCGGTCGGGGCGTCGTCGGTGAGCTTGAGCTCGACCGATGAGCCGTCGGCGTTGACCGCCTTGGCGTCCCGGCCCACCGGGTAGCGATCGAAGTACGTGTCGTGCACCAGGTGCCCGCCGTCGGCCAGCCCGGCGAGGTAACCCGCGTTGTACAAAGTGGACGCCAGCTGGGACACACCTCCGCCCACCACAACGGATCCCGTGCCGTCCTCGTTCACCGGCGCCGGGACGTAGCCGTTCTCCGCGGTGCGCGGGCCCGACCGGGCGCCGAGGCTGAACGTCTCACCCGGCTTGACGATCGTGCCGGACACCCGGCTCGCCAGCACCTGGTTGTTCGTCACCGCCGGACCCGTCAGCCCGCCCGTGGTGAACTCGCCGATCACCTGCGAAATCCCCAGCGCGCCAGCGGCTTCGGTGCTCACGCTCGGCTTGGAAGCGTCGTATGCCACCGGCAGATCACGTCCGTCCACTTTGGACAGGATCGTCGTCAGCGGCTTGAAGGTGTTCTCCCAGTTGATCTTCCGGGCGTCCTCGGACGGCGTGATCGTGGGCTGGTCGCCGGTGAACACGATCTGCGCGTCCTTGCCGTCCGTCTCGGTGCTCGCCAGCTGGTCCTTGCACGCCGCCTGCAGCTTGCTCTGGTCGATCCGCACCTCGACCGCGCCGCCGTCGCGCGCGGCGAACTGGAACGAGCTCGCGATGGCCACCGGCTTCAGGATCGCGTCCTTGCCCTGGCCGTGCAGCACGATCGGCTTGGCCACGGCCGGGACGACGATCTTGTCGAAAACCGCGTGCACACCCGCCGAGGTCGCCTTCACCGGCGTGATCGCCATCGGCAGGATGACGCCCTGCGGGTTCAGCCAGTTGTCCGTGATGGCCTTGACCGCCGCGCCCGGGTCGGTCAGCTGCTGGCCCTGCCGCGGCTCGACGGGGTACGGCGTGACGCCGCCGTCGCTGCCGGACACCGGGATGAACCCGACCGCGCCTTCGGTGGGCACGTGGTTGAGTTTCGTGGTCGCCAGCCCCGTCACGGCCTGGTTGATCAGTCGCTCGTCGGTCCGCGTCACCACGCCGACCTCGCGGCTGCTGAAGAACGACATGATCCGGGTGATCGGGGACAGCGGCTGGTGCCCGGCCTGGCCGAGGGTGTTCGGCCAGTCGAGCCCGAGGCCGGAGCCGGCCGGCACGAGCTGGGCCTGGACGTCGCCGCCGTGCACGGTGAACGGCCTGGTGAGCCGGGGTTCCAGCTCCCGGCGGAGCTTGGCCTCGGCGTCGGCGTGGGTGAGCCCGCCGACGTCGATCCCGGCGACGGTCACCCCGCGCGGCACGTCGCCGGCGCTGGTGATCAGGTCGATGGCGTAGAGGATGACGAACAACCCGAGCGCGGCGCCGATCATCATGAACATCCGCGCGAGGCCACGACGACGGCGGACCGCCAGCGTCTCCGGACGCTTGAGCTCGGGGACGTCGAGCAGCTCACCGAGCAGGTCGTCGGCGAACAGGTCGGTCGTGGGCGCCTCGGCCCGCTTCTCTGGCTCTGCCACGCCCCCTGCCCTCCGCGACGACTACAGGTACAACCCCGTCCCGTGTTCGGTCCGTTCGGTGGCGACCGCGTGGATGTCGCGCTCCCGCATCACCAGGTGCCCCTCACCCTGGATCTCGACCTCGAGCTGGTCCTCCGGGTTGAAGAGCACGCGGTCGCCGGTCTTGATGTTGCGCACGCTGTTCCCCACGCCCAGTACATCACCCCAGGCCAGCCGCCGCGCCACCTGAGCGGTCGCCGGGATGACGATGCCGCCGCTGCTGCGCCGCTCGCCTTCTTCCGGCGACAACCGCACGAGCACCCGGTCGTGCAGCATCTGGATCTGGAGTTTCGGCCCGTCAGACACGCTGGTCATGCTACTGGCCTGCGGGATTCCCGGGCTCGCCCGCCATGACCAGATTGAGCACCGTTTCGGCGCCCGCCTCCAGGCGGACGGGCACGCCCCAGTCCTGCCGGGTGATCCGGCACGCCGGATGCTCCGTGCCGCTGTCGGCACTGTCACAGCTCGCGGCCTGGGCGACGACCTGCAGCACGCCTTCGGTCACTCCGTCCGCGAAGCGGATCTTCCGGGTCAGGTCGGTGCCGACGCCGGAGCCGTCGGCCAGCAGCTCCGGCGGCGACGCGGTGATCTCCAGCCGTGTCGACGGACCGAAGCGGTCGTCGAGCTTCTCACCCGGCGGAGGCGTGAAGACGACGGAGAACTCCAGCTCGCCGGGAGCGAGCACGCTCGACGGGCGGCGGACCGCGTGGGCGTCACCGCTGACGGAGGTCTCTTCGCTGGTCAGCGGGCTGAGCCGGTTGCCGGCCGACTCGACGACGAGCAGTTCGCCGTCGAGGAGCACCAGCCCTTGCGGCTCGGCGAGGCCTGTCGCGAGCGTCGTCACTTCGCGCGTGAAGAAGTCGAAGCGGCGTACGGCGCCGTTGTAGGTGTCGGCGATCGCGATCTTGTCGCCGGGCAGTACGGCGAGGCCGAGCGGGTGCTGAAGCAGCGCCTTGTCGGCTGGGCCGTCAGTGTGGCCGAAGGAGAACAGGTCGACGCCGACCGCGGTGTGCACCGTGAACGACTCGCCCTCCGGCTCGATCCAGCGCAACGCGGAGGTCTCCGCGTCGGCGAGCCACAGCTTGTCGCCGTCGACGGCGAGGCCGGACGTCTGCGCGAAGAACGCTTCGCTGACGTCGCCGTCCTTCAGCCCCTCAACGGTCGTGCCTGCGAAGCGGCGGATGGTGCCCGAGATCGGGTCGAACACGCTGAGCGTGTGGTTGCCCGCCATCGCGACCACGATCCCGCCGGCCGGACCCCACCAGATCACGTCCCACGGGCTGGTGAGGTCGACTTCGAGGCCTTTGCCGCCGTCGGGCCCGGTGCGCCACTGGTTCCCGGTGCCCGCGATCGTGGTGACTTCGCCGGTGATCAGGTCGAGGCCGCGCAGCCGGTGCCCGGAGGTGTCCGCGACGACGGCGTGATAGCCCGCGCGCTCCGCGATGTCGTAAGGCAGCAGCGCGATACCGGACGGCTCGGTGAAGCTCGCGATGTCGAAAGGCCCGTCCTGCGCTCCACGCTCTCCGCTGCCGAAGCGGCGGATGACGGTCTCGCCGTCCGAAGCGAACTCGACGATCGAGTGGTGCCCGGTGTCGGCGACGAGGATGCGGCCTTCGGCGGTGGCTACGGCCTTGCTGGGGAAGCGGAGCTCGCTCTGCTGTTCCTCGACAGGCACGTACGGGCTGCCGCCGCGGCGAAGCGTCCCCTTCTCTTCGTGCTTCTTCACGAGCTCGCCGACAACGCGGCGAAGCGCTTCTCCGTGCCCTTCGCCGGCGGCGACGTGCACGACGTAGCCCTCGGGGTCGATGACGACCAGCGTCGGCCAGGCGCGGACCGCGTACTGCGACCACAGGTCCATCTTCGGGTCGTTCAGCACCGGGTGGTGGACGTCGTAGCGCCGCACCGCGGCCTCGATGGAGGCGGCCTCGCCCTCGTGCAGGAACTTCGGCGAGTGGACACCGATGGTGACCAGCACGTCGGCGTACTCCTGCTCGAGCGGGCGCAGCTCGTCGAGCACGTGCAGGCAGTTGATGCAGCCGCTGGTCCAGAAGTCGAGCAGGACGACGCGGCCGCGCAGCTCGGCCAGGGTGATCGGGCGGTCGCCGGTGTTGAGCCAGCCGTCGCCGGTCAGCTCGGGCGCGCGCACGCGGGCCTGTGGTCGTGGTGAACTCACGGACTGAGTGAACTACATCCGCGTCGCCGCTGTTCCCCGTCGCACCCGTTGAGAGAACAAACTCACCCTGCCGGGTTCGCCCTGGCCGAGTGTCAATACGGGGGAAAAGGACAGGCGAACCTCCGTTCGACACGCTTAGGCTGCGGGCATGACACCCGTCCAGCCGACCGGAGCGCTCACCCTGGAGGAGGCCCGGTACCTGCAGGAAGGCCTGCGAGAACCCGTGCGTCCCGGGCTGAGCGAGGCCGAGCTCGACGAGGTCGAGCGGCGGTACGGCTTCCGCTTCGCCGCGGACCACCGCACCTTCCTCGCCGCGGGCGTGCCGATCGGCGACCGCTGGCCCGACTGGCGCTGTGGCGGCGCCGAGCAGCTGCGCAAACGTTTGGCATGGCCGGTCGACGGGGTGCTCTACGACGTCGAGCACAACGGCTTCTGGCTGACCGAGTGGGGCACGCGGCCGGTGGGTCCCGAGGACGCCGCCGCGGAGGCGAAGCGGCGGCTCGCCGACGTCCCGCAGCTGGTGCCGGTGTGCGGGCATCGATACCTACCCGGGCTGCCCGGCACCGAGGGCTATCCGGTGCTCTCGGTGTACCAGACCGACATCATCGTTTACGGCGCTGACCTGCGGGATTACCTGCGCCGGGAGTTCTCGTCCGGGCCGATCACGACAGCGCCGCCGGACGGCCCGCGCTACATCGCCTTCTGGTCACGCTTTCTCGACTGAGGCCTTCAGTCGCTCCAGCGTCGCCGCGATATTGGCCCTGTTGGCCTCCGGCCGGTTCCAGACCCCGGTGACCGTGAAGTCGGGACCACGAACCAGGCCGGGCGCCGCTCCCACATGCTTTCGGTGACGACGCAGCCCTCGCCGGCCGTCTCGAAGTCGTACTGCCAGCGCGCGACCGGAAGGCCCAGCACCGAGGTGACCTCGAAGGCGAACCGGCGGCCGGGCTCGGCGTCCGTGATCGTCGAAAGCGTGCTCCACCTGCGGAAACCACGCCGATTCCTGCCGCGGAACTTCGCGCCGAGGACGGGCTGGGTCGCGCCGCCGACCCAGCGGCGGCTGTCGTACTCGATGGCTACGCTCGCGAGCTTGCCCGGGTCGCTGACCAGGGCGTACACCGCCTCAGGGGTGGCGTCGATCTCGATCCGGCCGATGGCGTCGGGAGTGCTCACGTACCGAGGGTATGTCACCGACCGTCAGTTGTCCCGCCGGAGCATCCGGCTCACGCCCGCGGCCACCGTCGTCGCCAGGATCCAGCCGGACGCGGTGAAGCCCGCCGCGACCCACTTGTCCGCGTCGTGCATGTACCAGCGCGACTTGTTGCCGAAGTCGACGATCGGCACCAGCAGGTCCGCGGTGTAGATCACCGGGTTCCACTGCAGGCCGGTGTCCTGCTGGTTCACCACGCAGCGCGGCCCGCTCGCGACGATCTGCGGCGTCTTCGGATCGTTGACGCAGGAGTCGTCGCGCAGGCCGAACCAGAGGCTGCCCAGCACCAGCAGCATCAGCAGCCAGCCGAGCGCGCGCACCGGGCGGTAGCCGTAGCCGACCATCGACCGCTGCAGCCAGCTCCACAGCCGTACGCCGGGGCCGAAGAACTTGAAGCCCCGAGCCAGTGCGTCGTAGCGGAACTGCTGCTTGCGCAACGCCACCGTGGACGCGTGCTCCTCGTTACCGGCGGCACGCAGCATGTGCGCGAGCTGGTCGTAGGGACCCGGCCGATATCCGCGCATCGCCTTGCGCAGCAGCTCGATCCGGTGGTCGAGCGCCCGGTCGTCCTTGAGCGGGATGCCGACTTTCAGTGCGTCGTAGCGGAAGTCGTCCAGCTCGATCCCGCCGGTGGACGCCCAGAGCTCCTCGTTGTCGGACAGCGTCCCGCAGTGCGCGCGCTGCAGCACGACCCGGCCCGCGGGCGGGTGCGCGGGAGTCAGCTGGAACTCGTCGGCGGTGACGTCCCCGGCGTCGAGGGCGATCCCGTACTGCGGCAGCGAGCCGAGGTGCGCACCCCGCAGGTCGACCCGCCGGGCCACGTGGGCGCCGTCGAGGTTGACGCCGCCTTCGGCGACGAACGGCCGGTCCTTGTTCTCGGCCAGGATCAGGTCCCGGCCGATCCGCGCGGTGCGGACGTCGAGTGAGAATCCCGTGGTGGCGCGGCGGCCGGGGTCGGTGAGCCGGGTGCCGTAGAGGTTGACGCTGCCGCCGACCTCGGAACCCTGCAGCCGCAGCGTGCCCTGCAGCGTCGCGTCCGTGAGCTGCAGGTTTCCCGCGATCTTGGCGCGGCGCGCGGAGAAGACGTCCCGGCCGGGGTGCAGGAACATCGAGTTCCAGGCCAGCACGTTGCCGCCGACGGTGATGTCGGCGAGCCGCAGCTGCCCGGCCGGCACGCGCAGGCTGGTCGCCTCGATGTCGCCGCCGATCTCGCTGCCGTCCAGGTGCAGCGCGCGGTCGTAGTACGGCGTGGTCTGCCCGCGCACGACCTTGATTTCGGCGCCGGCGAGCCGCAGCGAGCCGCCGATGCGCGCGTTGATGATCCGCAGCGTGCCGAGCGCTTGCAGGCCGTCGGACAGCTCGAGGTTTCCGTTGACGCGCAAGCGATCCGCGACCAGCGCGGGACGCGGGTCGAGGTAGGGATCGTTGGACTTCCAGGCGTCCACCGCGATCGGGCCCTGCTGGCTGACGGTCAGCTTGGCCTCGCGCATGATGATGTCACTGTCCACAGTGGCGCTGGGCAGATACATGATCCCGGTGGCGGAGAAGCGCTTTCGCCGTGACGCCGGGCCGTAGTTGTCGACCTCGCAGAGCAGGCTCCCGCCGATGTGCAGGCCGTTTCCGTTGAGCGCGAAGCCCTCGGGGTTGTTCAGCGTGGCGCCGGAGAAGTTGACGTTACCGCCCGTGCGGACACCGGGGACGCGGACTTCGCCGTTCGCGACCATCCGGTACGCGAGCAGCGCGCCGGTGACGATCAGCCGGTCGGCCTGGATGGCCTTGCCGCGCGGGTGCGAGATGACGGTCCTGGTGAGCACGAGCGAGCCCTCGATCACCGCGTCGGTCAGGTTGACCGCGGCGTTCGGCATGCCGCGCTCGCGGTCGTCGCCGCGCTGGACCGTGGTTTCCTCGATCTCGCGGTCGTCCGGATCGACCTGCACCACACAGCGGATCAACCGGACGTCGTTGCGGCTGCGCATGTTCCGCGCCTTGAGCCCGGGCAGCCAGCACTTGCGGAACACGAGCCCGAGCAGGTTCGCCTCGCGGACGTCCGGCGGCTGCTCGAACCGGCAGCGCTCGAACCGGAAGAGGTACTTCGCGTCGGCGGCGCGCAGATCCAGGGTGCCGGTGATGTAGGCGTCCTCGACCTGCACGATCGGCGCGTTCGTGGTCTGCCGGCGCCAGCGCAGGATCCCGCCCGTGCCCGGCCTGAGCAGGTCGGCGGCCTTGACTTCGTACCGGCGGTCGGGAACACCCGCGAACGGGTCGAGCGGAGGCAATACGCTCTCGGTCGTCATCGCCGGGCCTGCCTCCCCGTTCGGTTCCCGAGGAGCGCCGCGTCGGAATCCCGGCAATCGTCCTCCCCCAAGTGGTCTACCCGAGCGTAGCCGAGCTGGGGTAGTGCGGGGTGACGGTAGAAATACTCGTGAGCGTTCCGGCCGGTTAGAACCGCCCGGAGCGCTCACGAGTCCTAGGCGTTGGGGTTGAGCACCCGGGCCAGGAAGGCCTTGGTGCGCTCCTCACGAGGCTCGCCGATCACCTGGGCCGGCGGCCCTTCCTCGACGACGACGCCGCCGTCCATGAACAGCACCTTGTCGGCCACCTCACGAGCGAACTGCATCTCGTGCGTGACGACGACCATCGTCATGCCGTCCTTCGCGAGCTGGCGCATGACGCCGAGGACGTCGCCGACGAGCTCCGGGTCCAGCGCGGACGTCGGCTCGTCGAACAGCATCAGCTTCGGCTTCATCGCCAGCGCACGCGCGATCGCGACCCGCTGCTGCTGCCCGCCGGACAGCTGCGCCGGGTAGTTCTTCGCCTTGTCCCCGAGGCCGACGCGATCGAGCAGCTCCAGGGCGCGTTGGCGCACCTCGGACTTCCGCTCCCGCCGGACCTGGATCGGCGCCTCCATCACGTTTTCCAGCGCGGTCATGTGCGGGAAGAGGTTGAAGCGCTGGAACACCATGCCGATGTCCTTGCGCTGGAGCGCGACTTCCTTCTCCCGCAGCTCGTGCAGCTTGTCACCGCGCTGCTTGTACCCGACGAGCACACCGTCGACGTACAGCCGCCCGGCATCGATCTTCTCGAGGTGGTTGATACAGCGCAGCAGCGTCGACTTGCCCGAGCCCGACGGCCCGATCAGGCAGAGCACCTCACGCTCGTGCACTTCGAGGTCTATGCCTTTGAGCACGTCCAGTTTGCCGAAGCTCTTGCACAACTTCTGCGCGGAAACGACCGGGGTCATCCGACACCTCCCGCGCCCGCGCCCGCGCCGCCGCCTCCGGTGCCGAACCGGAAGCCGAGCATCCGTGAGCGCCACTTGGCCTGCTCCGTGACGCCCTTCGACGAGCCGCGCGAGAAGCGTTTCTCGATCTGCATCTGGATCAGCGTCAGGATCGACGTCATGAACAGGTACCAGACCGCCGCCGTGAGCAGCAGCGGGATGATCTTGTAGTTCTGGGCGTAGATCTGCTGCACGGCCACCATCAGCTCGAAGTAACCGATCACGACGACCAGCGAAGTCGTCTTCAACATCGCGATCGTCTCGTTGCCGGTCGGCGGGATGATCACGCGCATCGCCTGCGGCAGGATGATCCGGCGCAAGGTCGTCGTGCGCTTCATGCCCAGCGCGCTCGCGGCTTCCAGCTGGCCGCCGTCGACCGAGGCGATGCCACCACGGACGATCTCGGCCATGTACGCGGCCTCGTTCAGGCCGAGCCCGAGCAGCGAAGCCGCGAACAGGTTGATCAGGTTGTTGGTGTTCCAGCTGACGAACTCGGGGCCGAACGGGATGCCGAGGCCGATCCGCGGGTAGGCCGCCGCGAGGTAGTTCCAGACCAGCAGCTGAGTGATCAGCGGCGTGCCGCGGAACAGCCAGATGTAGATCCCGGCCGCGCCCGACATCAGCGGGTTCGGCGAAAGCCGCATCACCGCGAGCAGGATTCCGCCGACGACACCGATCACCATCGAGATGCGCGGTCAGGATCAGCGTGTTCGACAGACCACGGAGGATCCGGTCGTCGAACAGGTAGTCACCGACCACACCCCATTGGAGGTTGGAGTTGGTGATGACACTGCGGACGACGATGAACGCGATGAAGAGGATGACCGCGCCGGCGGCCCAGCGCCCGTAATGGCGCACTGGGACCGCGCGGATCGGCTCCATCCGGAGCACCGGCAGGCTCCGGGGACGGCTCAAGGGACTCCGTCGATGGGCTCGACACGAAGAATCCTCTCAGCCCGCCGGGTTGATTTCCGACTTGGTGATCACACCGACCGGGTTGAGGCCCCACTTGTCGAGGATCTTGCGGTAGGTGCCGTCGTCGATCAGCGCCTGGATCGCCCCTTGCACCGCCTGGGTGTAGGTGCCCTGGCTCTTCTTGAGAGCGATCCCGTAGGGCGCGCTGTCGTACGGGTCACCGACGATCTGCAGCGCGCCGTTGGTCTGCTTCAGCGCGTAGTCGATCACCGGCGAGTCGGCGAGCATCGCCTGGGCGCGCTTGGCGGTCAGGGCCAGGTTCACGTCGGTCTGGGCGGTGAGCTGCGTCAGGTTGATCGCGGCCTTGCCGTCGGTCGTGCACTTGGTCGACCGGGCCTGCAGGTCGTCGACCTGCGTGGTGCCCTTCTGGACGGCCACGTTCTTGCCGCAGAGGTCGTCGAGGCTGATGTTGTCCGGGTTGCCCTTCAGCACGGCCAGCGAAGTGCCCGCCTTGTAGTAGGACACCATGTCGACCTGCTTCATCCGGTCGGCGTTGATGGTGAACGAGGACATCGCGAGCTCGTACTTGCCCGCCGCGAGGCCGACGATGATGCCCGAGAAGTCGGCGTTCTGGAACTCCATCTGCACGCCGAGCTTCTGCCCGATCGCCGTGCCGAGATCGACGTCGAAGCCGGTCGCCTTGCCGTTGTCGACGAACTCGTTGGGCGCGTAGCTCTGGTCCTGGCCGACCACGATCTTGCCGTCGGCCTTGATGTCGGCCGGCACCTGGGCCGCGAGCTTGTCGTCCTTGGCGACCACGGGGATCTCACCGGCCGCGGCGGTCCCGGACGTCCCGGCGGGCGCACTCGAGACGCCGCCGGAGCCGTTGCCTCCCGCACCGCATGCCATGGTCAAGCCGACCAGGGCGAACGCGGGCAACAGGGCGAGCGCCTTCAGTTGGGGTCCTCGGGCCACGTCGTCACTCCTTGTAGTTCTCAGTTCGTGAGAGCACGCATATTGCCACTCATCCATACCAAAGCAC
Source organism: uncultured Actinomycetota bacterium (assembly GCA_963762765.1). GTDB lineage: Bacteria > Actinomycetota > Actinomycetes > Mycobacteriales > Pseudonocardiaceae > Amycolatopsis. Next base: position 151,973 of record CAVXMR010000037.1, on the reverse strand, counting down.
AGCACCGTGAAGTTACGGCGCCGTTTCGCCCGGCGGCTAGGCATCCGACAGGTATCGCCATGGGTCGTGAGCGTGAGTAAGGATGTCGACCATGAACACGACGCCGACGCCCAGGCTCCCTCCGTCCGGCCGACGCGCGCGCACGGTCAGGACGCGCCGGATCGCGCGGCCGGGCGCCCAGTTCGAGGGGTATCTCTCACCGGAACGCCCGCACGCGGGCGCCTACGACGAGATGTTCGCCCCCGACGGGACGGTCCGCGGGCCGTACCGGGCGCTGTACGAGTCGATCGCCGGGCTCGACGCGAAGGATCTCGCCGATCGCTCGACCGCCCTGGACCGGGCGATGGTCGATCAGGGGATCACGTTCTCGCTGTCCGGCCAGGAGCGGCCGTTCCCGCTGGACCTGGTGCCGCGGGTGATCCAGGCCAGCGAGTGGGCGAAGATCGAGCGCGGGGTGGCGCAGCGGGTGCGCGCGCTCGAGGCGTTCCTCGCCGACATCTACGGCGACCGGCAGATCCTGCGCGAGGGCGTGCTGCCGCGGCGGCTGATCACCTCGTGCGAGCACTTCCAGCGGGAGGCGTTCGGCATCAACCCGCCCAACGGTGTGCGCATCCACGTGTCCGGAGTGGACCTCGTGCGTGACGAGGAGGGCACCTTCCGGGTGCTGGAGGACAATCTCCGCAACCCCTCGGGCGTGTCGTACGTGATGGAGAACCGCCGCACGATGGCGCGCGTGTTCCCGGACCTGTTCGCCCAGCACCGCGTCCGGCCGGTCGGCGACTACGCGTCGCACCTGCTCCGGTCGCTGCGCGCGGCCGCGGCGGCGAACGTTGCCGATCCCGTGGTCGTGGTGCTCACCCCGGGCGTGTTCAACTCGGCCTACTTCGAGCACTCGCTGCTGGCGCGGCTGATGGGCGTCGAGCTGGTCGAGGGCCGGGACATGTTCTGCCGCGACAACGTCGTCTACCTGCGGACCACCGAGGGCGAGCGCCAGGTCGACGTCATCTACCGGCGCATCGACGACGAGTTCCTCGATCCGGTGCACTACCGGCCGGACTCCGTGCTCGGTGTGGCGGGGATCCTCAACGCGGCGCGCTCGGGCAACGTCGTGGTCGCGAACGCCATCGGCAACGGCGTCGGGGACGACAAGCTCGTCTACACCTACGTGCCGGAGATGGTGAAGTACTACCTGAACGAGAAACCGCTGCTGCCCAATGTGGACACGTTCCGCTGCTGGCTGCCCGACGAGTTCGACCACGTCATGGCGCACCTGGACGAGCTGGTGATCAAGCCGGTGGAAGGTTCGGGCGGGTACGGCATCGTGTTCGGGCCGGACGCGACCCAGGCCGAGCTGGCCGTGCTGCGCCGCAAGGTGCGTGCGAACCGGCGGGGCTGGATCGCCCAGCCGGTGGTGCAGCTGTCCACCGTGCCGTCCAAAGTGGAGGACCGGCTGGCGCCGCGGCACGTCGACCTCCGGCCGTTCGCGGTCAACGACGGCAAGGACATCTTCGTGCTGCCGGGCGGGCTGACCAGGGTGGCGCTGCCGGAGGGCAGCCTGGTCGTCAACTCGTCGCAGGGCGGTGGCTCGAAGGACACCTGGGTGCTCGCGACCCGATCGTCCACTGTGGAGCGTGAGCTGGACCAGCCGGCGCTCGGAGCGCTGCCCGTCGACGGCCTGGTCGCCGAGCAGGGCCCGGAGCTTTCGGCCACGCAGCAGCAACAGCAGCAGCAACAGAGCTAGGGGAGGTCGGAAATGCTGGCACGCAACGCGGAGTCGCTGTACTGGATCGGCCGGTACGTCGAACGCGCCGACGACACCTCCCGGATCCTCAACGTCTCGGTCCACCAGCTGCTGGAGGACGCGAGCGTCGACCCGGACCACGCCAGCCGTCAGCTGCTGGCGGTGCTGGGCATCACGGCCGAGGGCACGGACTCCCTCGACGTGTGGAAGCTGACCGAGCTGGTGGCCTACGCGAAGGACAATCCAGCGTCCATCGTGGGCTCGATCAACTCGGCCCGCGAGAACACGCGCGGCGCCCGCGAGGTCGTCTCGACCGAGCTGTGGGAATGCTTGAACGCGACCTGGAACGCGGTGCCCGACCGACAGCGCTACGCGCGCCGAGCGGGTCCGCACGCGTTTCTGTCCTTTGTGGAGGAACGCGCGGCGATGTTCGCCGGGCTCGCCGACTCGACGATGAGCCGCGACGACGGCTGGCTGTTCATGGTGCTCGGCCGCTCGATCGAGCGGGCGGACATGGTGGTGCGGCTGCTGCTTTCGCGGGTCTCGGACCGCGCGTCGTCGCCGGGCTGGATCACCGTGCTGCGCTCGGCCGGCGCGCAAGACACGTATCTGCGGACGTACCGCGGCGCGCTCGACGCGGCGCGGGTGGTGCAGTTCCTGATGCGGGACACGCTGTTCCCGCGTTCGGTGTTCCACGCACTGCGGCAGGCCGAGGAATGCCTGCAGCGGCTCGACCCGGGCGGCGGCGCGCGGACCAACGAGAAGTCGGAGGCGCTGCGCCAGCTCGGCCGCGCGCGCAGCGAACTGGAGTTCCTGCGCCCGGCAGACCTGCTCGACGGCCTGCCCCGGCGGCTCGGCGTGCTGCAGACGTCCATCAAGGACATCGGCGACGCGGTGTCCATGCAGTACTTCCATACGTCGCCGTGGGTGGCGTGGAGCGGTGCGGAGGTTTCGCTGTGACCTGGCAGCTTCGGGTGGCCCACCGGACCGGGTACCGGTATGCGACGCCGGCGACCCAGTCCTACAACGAGGCCCGGCTGACCCCGCGTTCCGACCGCCGCCAGACGACGGTGGCCACGCGTATCGAGACGACGCCCGCGACCCGTGCGTACCGGTACACGGACTACTGGGGCACGGTCGTGACGTCGTTCGACCTCCACGCGCCGCACACGGAGTTCACTGTGCTGGCGACGTCGGTGGTGGAGACCGCGGACGCGGCCGAGCCGATCGGCACCGCGTCCTGGAAGGACCTCCGCAGCGAGACGGTGATCGACCACCGCACGGAGTACCTGACCCCGACCGACTACACCCCGCGCGATCAGGAGTTGGCCCGCGAAGCCCGTTCGCTGCGGACCGGCCTCGACCCGGCGGAAGCGGTGCTGGCCGTCTGCGAGTGGGTCAACAAGCAGCTGAAGTACCAGCCGGGCACGACCGGCGTCCACTCGACGGCGACCGACGCCTGGAACGCGCGCGAAGGCGTCTGTCAGGACTTCGCGCACGTGACGCTGGTGATGCTTCGCGCGATCGGCGTCCCGGCGCGGTACGTCTCGGGCTATCTCCACACCAAGCCGGACGCGAAGCTCGGCGAGGTGGTGGCGGGCGAGTCGCACGCGTGGGTGGACGTCTGGACCGGCGGCTGGTGGGCCTACGACCCGACGAACGCGATCCCGGTGGGGCCACGGCACGTCTGGGTCGCGACTGGGCGTGACTACGCGGATGTGGCCCCGCTGAAGGGAATCTTCACGGGCGGGGGACAGTCCACATTGGACGTATCGGTGCAGTTGACGCGGTTGGCTTGAGGTAGGTGGGGGTAGGGTCTCGTGAGTGGTAAGTAGGGTTCTAACCCTACTTACCACTCACGAGGAGCCGGGTCATGCGGCGACCGGGGTGTGCCAGTCGATGTGGTGGCTCCACATGAACTCGTTCGGGTCCTCCTGGGCCGGATTCTTGAGGGCCCGCTTGAGGAAGAGGTCCCGGAGGACCCGCATGACCGGGCCGGTCACCTTGTCGTCGCCGTTGCGCTTGCCGCGCGCGACCACGGCTTCGACCCGCTCGCGGCGCAGGCCTTCGTACGCGGCCAGCGCGTTTTCGATCGACGGGATGTCGCGCAGGCAGCGGGCCAGCGTGATCGCGTCTTCGATCGCCATCGACGCGCCTTGGCCCGCCGCCGGTGAGGTCGCGTGCGCGGCGTCGCCGATGATCGCCATACGGCCGTTGCGCCAGACCGGGACGGTCGGGAAGTCGTACGTCGTCCATGCCGGGTAGAGCTGCTTCGTCGCGCGGATGATGGTGGCGGCGGGGGTGTGGTCGCGGGCGACCAGCCCCAGTAGTTCGTCGCGCATGCGCTCGCCGGTCAGCTCGGCCAGCTGGGACTCGGTCGGCTCGGTCTTGCGGGGCGGGTTCGCGAACCACCAGACGGTGCCGTCCGGGTGGATGACGTAGCCGAAGAACACGCGCTTGCCGAAGACCATGTGCAGTACGCCCGGCTCGTCGGGCAGCGTCAGGCCCTCGGCGAAGCCACCGGTGTTGAGCAGGGGCACGTACCGCGGCGCCGGGGCGCCCGGGTCCAGGATCCGGCGGACCTTGGAGCGCAGGCCGTCGGCGCCGATCAGCAGGTCGCCTTCGGCGTGCGTGCCGTCCGCGAAGCTGGCTCTGACCTGCGAAGACGTCTGTTTCGCGTCGACCAGGCGCTTGCCGTACTCGACGTGGATGCCGCGTTTCACGGCTTCGTCGCGCAATGCGATGTAGAGGTCGGAACGCAGGACGGTCTGCGACACCGTGCCGTCCGGCAGCGCGCCGCCGAGCGGGAAGTCGGCCAGTGGGACGCCGTCGTTCAGGCCGATCGTCATCCGTGGAGTGTCGAAGCCGACCCGTTTGATCACGTCTTTGAGGCCGACCGGCTCCAGTGCGTCCAGGCCGTTCACGGCCAGGGTCAGGAACGCGCCGATGCCGTCGGCGCTCCGGTCGTACGCCTCGAACAGCACCGGCTCGTGGCCGACGTCCCGCAGCGCGATGGCCGTGATCGTGCCGGCGATGCCGCCCCCGATGATCAGGACTCGTGCCATGTCATTCATCCTCTCGAATCTCTTAGAAACTAATTCGTTCTATCGAACTAAAGAGTGCGCTAGGCTGGACGCCGTGTCAAGCGAACGAGCGAAACTGGTCGAGGAGGTCCTGCTCAGGTCGCGGGAGCTGTCGACGGAGACGGTCATGTTCCACACCGCGATCGCCGAGCAGCGCGGGCTGTCGGTGGTCGAGAGCAAGGTCATGGACTACCTGGCGCGGCTCGGCCCGCAGACGCCGAAAGACCTCGCGCGCCTCTCTGGGCTGGCGCCCGCGTCGGTGACGGCGTTGATCGACCGGCTGGAGAAGAAGGGGCTCGTGGCGCGGAAGCCGCATCCGGACGACCGGCGCCGCGTGCTCATCGAGCTGGACATGGGCGCGGTCGTGGCGGCCGCGCCGATGTGGGACCACCTGGTGCGGGCGGTCCACGAGCAGCTCGAGCGCTACACCGACGAGCAGCTGCGCACGATCATCGACTACGTCGGCGGCGCGACGGCCATCACGCACGAGTCCACCGCGAGGCTGGCGGATCCCACGACAGGGTGAAGTCCGGCCCCGGGCGGCGGCGGGAGCCGCGATCGCGTGCCAGGCTCGGATGTCGTCTCGGCCTTGGGAGTGGCATGCATGCCGGTGTCCGGAAAAGCGTTTCGCCTGCTGGTCGTACTCTCCGTCGTTTTCGCCGTTTCGATCCTCACTCGTCCAGCTGAGGCGAGCATTGTCAAGCCTTTCGCGCTGAATTACGACAAAGTCGTCTACGGCGATTTCCTCTACGCCGGGAACGGTGTGCTGCGCTGCCCGACCGCCGGCGACCACGCGCCCGCGACCACCGGAAACAGCCCGGAAAGCTGCGCGGACGCGGCAAAACGGACCACCTCGAAGGTCGGCGACGACTTCTTCCTGCGCTGGTCCGACGTCGACTCCGACGCCGGGACGTTCGACTCGGCGAAGGCGTCCGTCACCATTCCGCCGGGCGCGAAAATCGCGTTCGCCCGGTTGAACTGGGCGGGCAACACGGGCGGGTACACCACCGCGCCTGGGGTTGTGTCGAAGACGAAAATGTGCCAATCGCGAAACAATGACACACCCGCGATTCCGCCCCCCGGTTCCCCGGAACACCAATCCGTCCGGCTCGGCATCGGCACGGCGAAAGCCGTCGACGTTCCTCCGGCGAGCTACTCCGAGGACGCGCTGGACACCGTCACCGGCGGCCAGTACTACTCGGCCTACGCCGACGTGACGAGCCAGTTCGCGGCCGCGCCCACCGGCGCGGAACTCGGCCTCACGGTCGGCAATGTCTGGGCGCCGCAAGGCTTCGGCTGCGTGGGCGGCTGGTCGATCGTCCTCGTCTACGCCTACCCGGAGCGCAATCCGGGCTATGCGCCGGAAAAGCGCCGCGTGTTCGTCTACGACGGCCACGTGCGCCAGCGGAGCGCCGACCCGGCCACGGACACCACGATCACCGGCTTCCGGGCCGCCGCGGCCGACGCCCACGTCGGCCTCACCGCCTACGACGGCGACTGGGGTGTGCCCGGCGATCGATTCCTGATCAACGACACTCCGGCCGCCGAACCTGCCACCGGCTCAACGTCGGACTTCTTCATCTCCGACGCGGACGGCGCGGAGAATCCCGCGGCGAAGAACAACTTCAGCGTGGACGCGAAGTCGTTCAACACCGACAGCGTGCCCGCGGGCGCGACAAGCGCGAAGCTCGGCTTCGCCGCCGGCGCCGACGACTTCCTCGCCCAGAACCTCGCGTTCTCCGCGCCGGTGCCCGAGCTGCGGATCAGCCAGCGCGCGGAACCCTCCGTCGTGCACGCGGGGGACACCGTGACCTTCACCGTGGCCGTCGAGAACCCAGGTCCGGGTGACGCCTCCGACGTCAAGGTCGCCGACGACGCTTTCCCGGCGTGCGCGAAGACCCTCGGCGCCCTCGCCACCGGGAAGAAGACCAGCTACACCTGCATCGCGACAGCGTCCGCCGACGACTTCACGAACACCGCGAAGGTCACGGGCACGTCCACCGACGGTGAGCCGGTCGACGGCGCCGCGACCGCGAGTGTCGACGTCGTGCACCCCGCCATCGGCGTCACCGGCACGGCCGACAAACCGGCTTACCGCGCGGGCGACCCGGTGACGTTCGGCATCGCCGTCACCAACACCGGCGACGTCCCGCTGACGTCGGTGACGGTGACCGACCCGAAGTCGGCGCCGTGCGCGCGCACCCTGCCGGGCACGCTCAACCCCGCCGGCAGCAGCACCTTCACCTGCACCGCGAAGGCGCCGATTCCGGACGGCGTCAACACCGTCGGCGTCACCGGCACGGATTCGCTCGGCAAGCAGGTCACCGCCTCTACCGACGCGCCGGTCCGGACGATCGCCCCGGCCATCGACGTCACGAAGACGCCCAGCGCGCCCACCGTGCACGGAGGCGAGCCGGTCACCTGGACCGTCGCCGTGCGCAACACCGGCGACAGCCCGCTGACGGCGGTCCGGCTGACCGACGACACGACGGCGGCCTGCTCCCGCACCTTCGAGAGCCTGGCCGCGGGCGAGACGCAGACCTACACCTGCGCGGCGAATCCGCCGAAGACCGTGACGACGTCGCTGACCGCGACCGGCACCGACCTGTCCGGGCAACCGGTCTCGCACACCGCCACCGCGACGGTCACCGTGATCAACCCGGCGCTGACCGTCCAGCAGTCCGCGGCCCCGGCCGTCGCGCGCGAAGGCGACCTCGTCACCTTCACCGTCACCGTCGCCAACACCGGTGACGTGCCGATGACCGCGGTGCAGGTGGCCGACGACCGCGTCCCTGCCTGCGCGAAGCAGTTCGGCACGCTGGAACCGCAGGCGCACCAGACCTACACGTGCACCACACCGGCACCCGCGGACGACCTCGCCGCCACGGCCGTCGCGACCGGCACCGATCCCCTCGGCCGCACGCTGAAGGTCACCGGCGACGCCGCGGTCGACGTCATCCACCCGGCCGTCGAGATCAGCCAGGTCGCCACGCCGACACAGGTCCGCGAGGGCGACACGGTCACCTTGACGGTCACGGCAACCAACACCGGTGACGTCCCGCTGACCGCGGTCGCGGTCACGGATGACCTGGTCCCGGGCTGCGCCAAGCCGCTCGGCACCCTCTCCCCAGGCACCGCACAGACCTACACGTGCACCACCGTCGCGGGCACCGGCGGGCTCACCACCACCGCGAACATCAGCGGCACGGACCCGCTCGGCCGTCCCGTCGCCGACGCGGCGACCGCGACGTTCACCGTGCAGCACCCGGCGGTCACGCTCGCCGTGGACGCTCAGGGTGGTCCGTTCCACCAGGGCGATCCGGTCACGTTCCAGGTCACCGCGAAGAACACCGGTGACGTGCCGCTGGCAGGCATGCACATGGCGGACGCCTCGGTCCCGGACTGTGCGCGAGCCCTCGACCTCCTCGCCCCGGGCACCACCTGGACCTACTCCTGCACCGGCCCGGCACCCGCGGACGACTTCACCAACGCCGCCACGATCACAGCCACCCCGCCGGTCGGCCCGGTCGTGTCCGCGAGCGCCGCCGCCGCCGTGGACGTCATCCACCCCGCCATCGCGATCACCCAGACCGCGGCACCGGCCGTGGTCCGCGCGGGAGACACCGTCACGTTCACCCTCACCGTGACGAACTCCGGCGACACCGCGCTCCGGGACGTCCTGGTCGAGGACCCGCACGCGCCGGACTGCGAGAAGCGCTTGGGGACGCTGGAGCCCCAGGCCAAGCAGACCTACACCTGCACCCAGATCGCGGGGGAAGCCGACTTCACCGCGGCCGCCCGCGTGAACGGCACCGACCCCGCCGCGCGCCCGGTGATCGCGTCCGCCGAGGCCGCGGTGGACGTCGTCCACCCGGCGATCGCCCTGACCATGAGCGCCGCGCCCGCGCAGGTCCGCGAAGGCGACACCGTGACCTTCACCCTGGTCATCCGCAACACCGGCGACGTTCCGCTCCACGATGTGTCCCTTGTGGACGATCGAGCGCCGTCGTGTGCTCAGCCCATCGGCTCCCTCCTCCCCGGCGCGGAAATGCGCCATGAATGCAAGGTAACCGCGGGGTCTGACAGTTTTACGGCCAAGGCCACCACCAGCGGAAACGACCCCACGGGACGCCCGGTGACCGCGACGGCCGACGCGACGGTCACGGTCGTCAGGCCCGGCCTGGCGATCACGAACATCGTCAAGGGCGGCCCGTTCCACCCCGGCGACACCGTCGGTTTCACGATCGGCCTCACCAACACCGGCGACACCCCGCTCACCGCGGTGACCGTCACGGACGACCTTGCTCCCGTGTGCGCGAGGAAGTTCGAAATCCTCGCGCCCGGCCAAAAGCAGACGTTCGACTGCACCGCACCCGCGCCCGCCGACGATGTCACCACCACGGTGAAAGCCACTGGCACCGCACCGACCGGGCCCCCGGCCGGCGCCACCGCCGACGCGAAGGTCGATGTGATCCATCCGGCCGTGAAGATCACCGAGGACCCGACACCGAAGCAGGTGCGCGCGGGCGACGACGTCACTTTCGCCGTCGTGGTGACCAATACCGGCGACGTCTCGCTGACCGGCGTGTCGGTCGTCGGCGGGGAACCGCGCTGCGCCAAGAAGTTCGATCGGATCGACGTCGGCGCCGTGCAGACCTACCAGTGCGTGCGGACCGCGCCCGCCGACGATTTCACCGATGTCGCCACGTTGACCGGCGCCGATCCGACCGGCCGTCCGGTGGTAGCGACCGCGGCCGCGCCGGTCGACGTGATCCATCCGGAGCTCGCGGTGATGATGGACGCGACGCCGTACGAAGTCCGCGAAGGCGACACGGTCACCTTCTCTGTCTTGGTGAAGAACACCGGCGACGTCACGCTCACCAACCTGTCGGTTGTGGACGACCGGATGTCGTCGTGTGCGCATAAGCAGCCTTCGCTGCCCGTCGACGCCGAAGCGACGTACACCTGCACAGCCACCGCGGGAAAGCAGGGCTTCACGAGCTCCGCCGAAGCGACCGCGCTCGACCCGGTCAAGCGTCCGGTCACGGCCTCCGGGGACACGGCTTTCGTGGTCCAGCACCCCGCTCTCAGCGTCACCAAGACTGTCCAAGGTGGACCCTTCAAGCCGGGCGATCCGGTGTCCTTCGAGGTCGTCGTGACGAATACCGGCGACGTCGAACTGGACGCCGTCGCCGTGACGGACGAAACCGCGCCGGGGTGCGCGAGGACGGTGGGAACGCTGGTGGCGACCGGAGTTCTGCGTTATCCGTGCACGATGGTCGCGCCCGGAAAGAGCATCGTCAGCACCGCGAAGGCGACGGGAACACCGCCGGTCGGTGACCTGGTGACCGCCGAAGGGAGCGCCGACGTGCGCGTCGGAACGGAATTCGCCGGACGCGGTTTCCGTTACGAATAACCGAACGGTCCCGTATTACGGGACACGACCGGTACCGGTTCCACTGGTCCGAACGAGCTAACCGGCGCACCCGGATGCGAGGTTCGGTTACACCGTGAAGTCGTTGGTGTCGCAAGAACTTTCTCGCCGTGTCCTCGCGCGAGCGCGGCGCCGACATCGCCGCTGACCAGTTCTTTTGCCGGAAAGTGCGACTTTCCTTGCGCGACAAGGGAAGTGATCGTCGAACTGCGAAGAGTGATAGTCCCTTCGAAGGGTTCTCGCTGTAATTGTTCCGTGATACGTTCCCTCGCCGTGTCCCCCATTGGTGAACGTTCTCGAGTTGTCATGGTGTCACTCAGTGTGTTGCTCGGCGTAGGTACCGCCGCCGTCGGCAGCTGGCTGTCCACCGCCCAAGGCGATACCGCTCAGCTGGGCGCAGCCGCGTTGGTACTGCCCAACTCTTCTTCGTCCACCGGCGGCGACCCCCGCGCCGCCCTCACCGGCGGAGTGGCCGGTGGCCCCGTCGACACCGAGACCCCGGTCCCGCCCGCGTCCCCGACGACGTCCACCGCCCCCACGACGTCCAGCCAGCCGCCGGCGACGTCCAGCGTCGCGCCGCCGCCGAGCACCAAGGCCGCGCCGCCGCCCGCACCGAAAACCGCCGCCCGCAGCAACGTCGGCGGCACCACGGCCGCCAAGGTGGTCGACCTCGTCAACACCGAGCGCTCGAAGGCGGGTTGCCAGCCGCTGGCCGAGGAATCGCACCTCGACAAGGCGGCGCAGGACTACAGCGACGAAATGTCGGCCGGGAACTTCTTCGCCCACACCAACCCGTCGACGGGCATCACCTTCGACCAGCGCATCAAGAAGGCCGGGTACTCGAAGCCGGGCGGGGAGAACATCGCCAAGGGCCAGACGTCCGCGACGCAGGTGATGGAGTCGTGGATGAACTCCGAAGGCCACCGGGCCAACATCCTGAACTGCAGCTTCACCAAGATCGGCGTCGGCCTCACGAATCAGGGCGGCCCGTACTGGGTCCAGGACTTCGGTTACTGAGCCTGCCGGTTCCAGCGCTCCGCGATGTCGCCGTAGCGCGCGAGGACGGTCGCGCGCAGGGCGGGATCGGTGCGGGGCACGGGCTCGATGAAGACCTCGGTGACGTCGTTGAAGCCGGAGGTCAGCTCGGTCGCCATCCGCACGCAGGCACGTTCGACATCGGCGGCGCCAAGCGAGTCGTCGAAGTCGACGCGGGCGCAGACGAGCACCTGGTCGGCGCCCATCAGCATGGTCTGCAGGTCGACCACGACCTCGATCTCGGGCGCGGCCGAGAGGTGGTCCCGGATGCTGCGGACCATCTCCGGGTCGGCCTGGCGCCCGATCAGCAGGCCGCGGTTGGTGCGGCCGAGCAGGTACGCGACGAAGGCCAGCAGCACGCCGATCGCGATCGACGCGGCGCCGTCCCAGACCTCGGAGCCGGTGAGCTGGTGCAGCCCGATTCCGGCGAACGCGAGCAGCAGGCCGGTCAGCGCCGCGGAGTCCTCGAACAGCACAGTCTTGGGCGTCGGGTCGTCGATCAGCCGCAGGTACGCCCACATCGTGCGGTTGGCGGCCTTCGACTCCTTGCGGACCTGCTTGACCGCCTGGACCCAGGACGCCGACTCGAGCGCGAAGGCCACGGCCAGCACGATGTAGCCGATGATCGAGGTCGTCTGCGCTTCGCCGTGCCCGAAGACGGTCGAAAAGCCCTCGTAGAAGGCGAACATCGCGCCGGAGGCGAAGATCGACACCGCGGCCAGCAGCGACCAGAAGTAGCGCTCCTTGCCATAGCCGAAGGGATGCATCCGGTCGGCCGGTCGCTCCGAGCGTTTCAGCGCGGTCAGCAGCAGGACCTCGGTGAAGGTGTCGGCCACCGAGTGCGCCGCTTCCGACAGCATCGCGCCGGAGCCGGTGATGATGCCCGCGATCAGCTTCAGCACCGCGATGGTCAGGTTGACCGCACCGGCGAGCACCACGGTCAGCGTGCTCTCACCGCCGGACCCGGATTCGTCGCTCACCTAGCGAATCGTAGTGCTCAAAGGCGGCGCAGGCCGTGCAGCACCCGTTCCATCAGGGCCATCGCGGGCCGGCCGTCGTGGCTCGTCCGCGTCTCGTGGATGGTCACCAGGCCCTGCTCCGCCATGTCGTCGAGCAGCACCCGGACGACGCCGAGCGGGACGCTCAGCGTGGCGGCCACCTCGGCGACCGACCGCGGCCGGTCGCACAGGCTGCGGACCGAGCGGAACTCCCCGCTCAGCCGGGTGACGTGCCACGGCGCGTCGGCCCGCGTCGACACCAGCGCCTCGATCGCCAGGTGCCGCCGCGACTGCGTGCGGCCGCGGGTCAGGACGTACGGGCGCACCAGCGTCCGCGGGCCCGGATGACGACGGACGGCGTCGTGGTCGCGAGCCTGGACCTGGGGCGGGACGACGGGCTCCGGCACTCTCGGCTCCGGTTCCGGATCGGTGGTCGGCGTGGGCCGCGCGGAGGCGACGGCGGACGGAAAGCGAGCGCCCGCTCGGCCGGCCGCCGATGTCCCGTTGTGCGGGAACTCGAGGCGGTCTTCGATGTCGGCGGGGAGTGTGTACCGGGCGTGACGACCCGACGACGGGAATTGTGCCCCCGTGCGTTTGGCCGCCGTGATTTCCCGGTGCTCGCCCATCCTCGCCGCCCCCGATTCCTTGATCACCGACATGGCCTCACTGGCAACGGCGGCGGTGAGGAAAGGCCAGGATACGCCGGATGTCCAGTCTGGGAAGGGTGTTTGTCATTGACTGAATCGTAGCTGGAGGGGCACATCATGAACGAATTTCGTGAAATCGTTTCCGGTGTTCCGATTCTCGTGTCCGTCCATGCTCAGACAGTGACGAATTCGCCTTTTCGACGCCCCGCGACGACCAGCAGCCCGACCGCCACCAGTATGAGAATCACCTGTTCGGCCGCAGCCGCGACACCCGCTTTCGCCGCCGTTTGGAGGCCGAGACCGCAGTAAGTGACTAACGCGCCCGCCGCCAAGGGAAAGGCCGGCGGACGCATTCGGAGTACTGCATACGTCGAAATGCCGGAAAGCGCGAGCAGCAATCCGGCGACGAGCCACGGTGAACCCAAGAAGCCGCTCTCGTGCATGACGACCTGGAAGGCGACCGTGGCGCCGAGGCCGAGCGCGAACGCCACCCAGGGATTGCCCGGCGCCGACGCCCACGCCGGAGTGCGGACGCCGAGCAGCGCGAGCAGCACGAGCGCGACGACGACCAGCGCGGCCGTGCCCAGTTGAGCCGGGTGCGCGATGAACCGCGTCGGACCGAAGGACAGCGAGATCGCGAAGGTGGCGGCCGAGCCGATCACGAGGGCGGCGCTCCACAGGCTCAGGGCGACCTTCTTGAGCCACGGTTCGCGGCCGAACAGCGCTTCGGCGATCGCGATCGGCGTGCCCATGCTCCACACGACGTGCAGCGTCAGCACGTAGACCGTCCACGGGGCACCGATGCCGAGCGCCGGGATGTAGCCGAAGCTCAGCAGGTCCAGCCCGAGATAGTGCGGGTTGAACAGCGTCTGCGTGAGGAGGCCTTCCTCGAACACGGCGAAGGCGAGCGAGAGCGTGATCATCGTCGGCCAGCCGCGGCCGAGGCGCCGGGTGACCTCGCGGATCAGCAGCGCGGCTGCGCCGTAGAAGGCGACGAACAGGGCGAACATGCCGAGCTGGCGGCCCAGTTCGGGCGGTCCGGCGAGGTACTGGTCACCGAGTAGGAATTCGGCGGTGAACGGGGACAGGAGCGCGAGGGTGGCTATCGCAGCAAGGCGTCGCATACCTCAAAGGGTCTTGCGAACGGCGCCGGTGACCCTGGTCGATCGGTCACGGCCTGCCCATGACATCTGTCGTGAGTGGCGCGACCGGGTCCAGCCCGGCCGCGCCAACTCGCTACGCCTCTTCCAGCGAAGGTGCACCGGTCGGGATCGAGTGCGGCGCCTCCGGCTTGCGCTTGACGGCCGTCAGCAGCAGCTGGGCGACGTCGAGGATCTCGACCTTCTCGCCGGCCAGGCCGTCGGCCTGGCGCGCGGTGAGGCCGTCGTTGAGCATCACCTTGCAGAACGGGCAGCCGGTGGCGATCTTCGACGGCGCGGTGCCGAGCGCCTCGTCCACGCGCTCGACGTTGATCCGCTTGCCGATCTTCTCCTCCATCCACATCCGCGCGCCGCCCGCGCCGCAGCACATCGAGCGGTCGCCGTGGCGCGGCATCTCGCGCAGCTGCGCGCCGGTCGCCCCGACGAGCTCGCGCGGCGCGTCGTAGACCTTGTTGTGGCGGCCCAGGTAGCACGGGTCGTGGTAGGTGACGTCCTGCGCGACCGGCGCCACCGGCACCAGGTGCTTCTCCCGGACCAGGCGGTTCAGCAGCTGCGTGTGGTGCACGACGTCGAACTGGCCGCCCAGCTCCGGGTACTCGTTGGCGAGGGTGTTGAAGCAGTGCGCGCAGGTGACGACCACCTTGCGTGCCTTGCGCTCACGTCCCTCGAACACCGAGTTCAGGATCTCGACGTTCTGCTGCGCGAGCATCTGGAAGAGGAACTCGTTGCCCGCGCGGCGCGCCGGATCGCCGGTGCAGGACTCCTCCGAGCCGAGCACGGTGTACTTGACGCCCGCCATGTGCAGCAGCTCCGCGACGGCGCGGGTGGTCTTCTTCGCGCGGTCCTCGAAGGCGCCGGCGCAGCCGACCCAGAAGAGGTACTCGGCGTCGCCCATGTCGCCCGACGAATTTTCGCCGTACACCGGGACGTCAAAATCAAGGTCCTCGGTCCAGGCCAGCCGGTCCTTGGCGTTCTGGCCCCACGGGTTGCCCTTGTTCTCCAGGTTCTTGAACATGCCGTTCAGCTCGCTGGGGAAGCTCGACTCGATCATCACCTGGTAGCGGCGCATGTCGACGATGTGGTCGACGTGCTCGATGTCCACCGGGCACTGCTCGACGCAGGCGCCGCAGCTGGTGCAGGACCACAGGACGTCGGGGTCGATGACGCCGCCGTCGTCGCCGATCAGGGCCTTCTGGGACTCCGCGATCGCGAGGACGTCGATACCGGCGTACATGTTTTCCCCGGACCCCGCCCCACCACCACCCTCAACGGAGGCGCTTCGCGCCGCTGTGTTGTTCACCAGGCCGATCTCGTCGCCCGCCATGTCGCGCTTGCCGCCGGCGAGCAGGTACGGCGCCTTCGCGTAGGCGTGGTCGCGAAGCTGCGTGATGAGCAGCTTCGGCGACAGCGGCTTGCCGGTGTTCCAGGCCGGGCACTGCGACTGGCAGCGGCCGCATTCGGTGCAGGTGGAGAAGTCCAGCCAGCCCTTCCAGCTGAAGTCCTCGATCTTGCCGACGCCGAAGGTGTCCTCGTCGGGGTCGGCTTCCTCGAGGTCGAGGACCTTGCCGTTGCTCATCATCGGCTTGAGCGCGCCGAGCGCGACGCCGCCGTCGGCCTCGCGCTTGAAGTAGATGTTGAAGAACGCGCTGAAGCGGTGCCACGCGATGCCCATGGTCATCGTGCGGGCGACCACGATCAGCCAGATCGTCGCGCTCATGAGCTTGACGAAGGCGAACGAGCTGACCAGGTCCGGGCTGGCCGGCAGCAGCTCACCCAGCGGGTTCGACACGAAGGCGGCCCAGAGCGGCGTCTCGTGAGCGCCGAGGGCGGACTTCGCGGCGCGGACGCCGATGATGCCGATGCCCTCGACCAGGACCACGGCCTCGATGAAGTAGGCCCACTTGAAGTTGGAGCCCTGGAAGCGGGACTGGCGGTCGGCGCGGCGCGGGTGGTTGCGCTGGCGCAGCACGATCAGCCAAAGGATGCCCACGATGGTGCCCACGCCGAGCAGCTCCATGAGCAGCTGGAACGGCGCGAAGTCGTCGAGGATCGGCCAGCCCCAGTGCGGGACGAAGACCTCGCCGTAGGCCTCGAACAGCGCGAGCGAGCCGAGCAGGAAGCCCCACATGACCAGCCAGTGCGCCCAGCCGACCTTGCGCACCTTGTTCATCCGGGTGTGCGCCGCGAACTCCTTGACCAGGGTCTTCATCCGGGGGATGAAGGGGCCGTTGCGGGTCGAGTCGGGCTGGCCGAGGCGGATCACGCGCACGAAGCGGGCGATCGTCGCGGCGAACATTCCCCAGGCGACGAGGCCGAGCAGGACCGCGATCCCGCCGAGCGTCAGCTGTACAGCGCCCATCGTTCGGGTGCCTTTCGTCGGAGATCAAACTGTGGTGGTGCCGGAAGACTACTGATGAGTAACCCGTTGAGGCGCCTTAAGTCCCGTCGATGTGGCGTACGTCGCTCTTTGTTTTGGGACGATCGTTCAGGTAGTTTTCACGCCATGGGTGCGTACCTTCTCCTCGCGCTGGCGATCGCCGCCGAGGTCTCCGCGACGGTGTCCTTGAAGCTCTCCGAGGGCTTCTCCAAGCTCGGGCCGTCGATCGTCGTGGTCGCCGGGTACGCCGTCGCGTTCATCGCGCTGTCGTACGTGCTGAAGATGGGGTTGCCGATCGGGGTCGCGTACGCGATCTGGGCGGCCGCCGGGGTCGCGCTGGTGGCGGTGATCGGCGTGATCTTCTTGAAGGAGCCGCTGAACGCTGCCATGGTCGCCGGGCTGGCGCTGGTGATCGGCGGAGTGGTGCTGATCGAGCTGGGGAGTGCGTCGTCGTGAAACTGCAGGTGGACGGGCGGAAGGCGCGCGGTGAGAAGCGGCGTGCGGAGATCATCGCGGCGGCGCTGCGGGTGATCGAGCGCGACGGCGTCGCCGGGGTCACGCACCGCACGGTCGCGACCGAGGCCGGCGTTCCGACGACGTCCACGACGTATCACTTCGCTTCGCTGGACGACCTGCTGATCGCGACGCTGATCTCGTGCGCGCGGGACATGGCGACCGAGGTCTACTGGATGATCGACCGCGCGCGCTCGCGTGGCAGCCGGGGCGCGGAGGAGGTCGCCGGCCTGCTCGCGGAGGCGCTGGGGCCGCGGCGCGGGCGCACGATGGCGGAGTACGAGCTGTACCTGCTGGCCGCGCGCAAGCCCGAGCTGCGCCCGGCCGCGCGGCGCTGGCTGGACGTGCTGACCTCGATGGTCCGGCACGACGACGAGGTGGCGTTCCGGGTGTTCCTGGCGGGCATCGACGGGCTGCTGATCCAGGGCCTCATCGACGACGAGCCGCCCTCGGCCGACGAGCTCCGCCCGGTCGTCGACTATCTGCTGAAACCGCGTTGACGCCTCGGTTAGTTTGCGGGTTATGCGGATCTTCGGTGACTACGAACTCGACGACGACCCGGCCCGGCTCGACCTCGAGGTGGTGTGGAAGTTCCTCTCCACCGAGGCGTACTGGGGCCGCTGGCGCACCCGCTCGGACGTCGAGGCGGCGATCCGCGGCTCGTGGCGGGTGGTCGGGGCCTACTCCGGCGGGACGCAGGTCGGCTTCGCCCGAGCCGTGTCCGACGGGGTGACCAACGCTTACCTGGCCGACGTCTTCGTCGTCGACTCCGCCCGGGGCACCGGGCTCGGCAAGGAGATCGTGCGCGAGATCGTCGACAACGGTCCCGGTGCCGGACTCCGCTGGATGCTCCACACCGCGGACGCACACGGGTTGTACCGCCAGTTCGGCTTCGGCGAGCACACGAAGGGCTGGTTCCTGGAGCGGGAGAGGGACTCGTGAGCGTTCCGGGCGGTTAGAACCGCCCGGAACGCTCACGAGTCCTTACCCCTTGTTCTCGTAAACCGGCGTCAGCACCGCGCGGGCCAGCGTGTGCCCGAACAGGTTGAAGCCGAGGAACGCCGGCGTCGCGTCCTCGCCGACTTCGAGCTTGTCGACGTCGAGCGCGTGCACGGCGAAGTAGTAGCGGTGCGGGCCGTGCCCGGGCGGCGGCGCGGCGCCGAGGTACTGCTTGACCCCGCCGTCGCCCTTGAGCGTCACGGCACCGGCAGGCAGGCCGGAGCCGTCCGCGTCGCCGGCGCCGGAATCCAGCGAGGTGACCGAGGCCGGGACGTTGAACACGGCCCAGTGCCAGAAGCCGCTGCCGGTCGGGGCGTCGGGGTCGTAGCAGGTGATCGCGAAGCTCTTGGTCTCCGCCGGGAAGCCTTCCCAGGACAGCTGAGGCGAGCGGTCCTCCCCGCCGGCGCCGAAGATCCCCGAAAGGTGCGGCGTGGCAAGGGTTTCGCCGTCGGCGACGTCGGTGCTGCGGAGCGTGAACGACGGGACCTCGGGCAGGGAGTCGTACGGACTGGGCGCCATGGCACCTCCTGATCGCGGAAATCCGACGATCACCAGGCTAGTCTCAGGGACCGATCTCAGGGTCTTTCGGGGGGATCCCCCCATGTACGCCGCGCCCGCGCCCTCCTACCGTCACTCAGGACGGAAATCGTACTGAGGGGACTACGACCATGGCGCGCCCGCTTCTGGCTCTGGGTGGCATCGTTCTGGTGGGGATCGGTCTGGCCACGGCGTTCGGCTGGGGCTGGGGATCGAGCTTCGACACCACGACGCCGCTGTCGGCTTCGATCCGCAGCGTCCGGCTGGACGGCGACTCGGGGTCGGTCAAGATCCGCACGGGCACCGCCACGTCGGTCCACCAGCACATCAGCTACCACTGGCGGGGCAAGCCGGATGACGCTTTCCGCGTCGAGGGGGACCAGCTCGTGCTGGCCGACTGCGGGCGCAACTGCTCGGCCGACTTCGAGGTCGTGGTGCCCGCCGGGATCCCGGTCACGGGCAAGCTCGACTCGGGCGGCCTCGACGTCGCCGGGGCGTCCAGTGTGGACGTCCAGGCCGACTCCGGGCACGCGAAGGTCGTGGACGTCTCCGGGTCGGTGAAGCTGCGGCTCGACAGCGGTTCCATCGAGCTCCGCAATGTCGGTGACGTCCAGCTCCACAGCGATTCCGGCAGCATCAAGGGCGACGGCATCCGCGGTCCGGTGGACGCGACCGCCAGCAGCGGGAGCGTCAAGCTCGCGCTGTCGCAGGCGAACGACGTCAAGGTGAAGGCCGACAGCGGCAGCATCGACCTGGCCGTCCCGGGCGGGCCGTATCGCATCGTGGGCGACACCGACAGCGGGCATCGCACCATCGACGTCCCGACCGACGGCTCCGCTTCGCGCACGCTCGATCTGACCACCGACAGCGGCAGCGTCACCGTTCGCGCGGCCTGATTTTCTTTACCACGGGGGAATTCTTCCATCATGGGCAAGATCGAACGACGGGTGCTGATGGCCGCGATGCTGGGTGCGCTGGCGATGCTGGGTGTCGTCGGGTTCACCCGCCACGAACCGGATCCGGCGCCGCTCCAACGCGCCGTTCCCGTCGCCGTGGGTTCCCACGATCGAGTGACGGCCAGCGCGGAAACGGTGGTGTGGCAGGCGAAAACCGAACTCGCCCGATCCGCCGCGGACCCCGGTGGCGGCTTCCGGCGTTCTTGAGGTGTCGGTGCCCGCTGCTAAGCATGATGGTGCGCCGAAGGACGGCGTGCCAGGGGGAAAGACGACGTGATGACCATCCGCCGGATCGCGGCCGTGCTGGGCGCCGTGGTGCTGCTGCCGTTGACCGCACTGCCCGCGACGGCCGCACCGGCCCTGACCTGGAGTCCGTGTCCGACGGACCCCGAACCGACGTTGCAGTGCGCGACCGTCGAGGTGCCCGTCGACCGGGCCGATCCGGGCACCGGGGTCGCGCGGCTCGCGCTCGCGAAGCTGCGGGCAACCGATTCCGCGCACCGGATCGGGTCCGTGCTGTTCAACCCGGCGGCCCCGGTGGCTCCGGGGTGGCCTTCCTCCAGTTCGGCGTGTTCGCCAACCCGGCCTGGCCCGAGGCGGCCCGATGCTCGGGCAGTCGGACCCGATCGACGCGGCCGACGACGTCGAGGCCATCCGGGTCGCCCTGGGCGAACCGAAGATGACCTTCCTCGGCCTGAGCTATGGCACCGAGCTGGGCGCGGTCTACGCCTCGCGGTACCCGGACCGGGTGCGCACGATGGTGCTCGACGGCGCGGTCCACCATGCCCGCCCGCTGCGGCAGGCGGTGATCGAGGAGACCGCGGCCGGAGACGACGCGCTGCGCCGGTTCGCCGCCTGGTGCGACGACCGCCCGCCTCGGGCCCGCAGGCGCCGCTGCCCCTCACCACGGAGATCGACCGCTCGGTGCTGCTGACCCGTCTCGACGACGGCCACACCGGCTGGATCAACACCGCGTGTGCGCGGGCGGCGACGGTGGACTACCTGGTGAGCGGAGTCACACCCCCGCGCGGCACAGTCTGCCGCTGAGCCCGGGAACAAGAGCCCGGAGCCGCTCGTTACCCTGATACGAAGGTTGAGCGCAGCCGACTCAAGTCTGGCTTGACGAGGTGCGCGAAGGCCCGCTAGAACTTGCCAAGGCCCCGCTCAAGGCGGGGACGAACGTGCAGGTCACGAACCATAGCAGTCGTACTGCTTACACAGGAGGAAGCACCATGGCGCGAGCGGTCGGCATCGACCTCGGCACGACCAACTCGGTCGTCGCCGTCCTGGAGGGCGGCGAGCCGACGGTCATCGCCAACTCGGAAGGCTCCCGTACCACCCCGTCCATCGTCGCCTTCGCCAAGAACGGTGAAGTGCTGACCGGCCAGCCGGCGAAGAACCAGGCCGTGACGAACGTCGACCGCACCATCCGGTCGGTCAAGCGGCACATCGGCACCGACTGGAAGACCGAGATCGACGGGAAGAACTACACCTCGCAGGAGATCAGCGCGCGCGTGCTGATGAAGCTCAAGCGCGACGCCGAGGCGTACCTGGGCGAGACCATCACCGACGCGGTCATCACCGTCCCGGCCTACTTCGAGGACGCGCAGCGGCAGGCCACCAAGGAGGCCGGGCAGATCGCCGGCCTGAACGTGCTCCGCATCGTCAACGAGCCCACCGCGGCCGCGCTGGCGTACGGCCTGGACAAGGGTGAGAAGGAACAGACCATCCTGGTCTTCGACCTCGGTGGCGGCACGTTCGACGTCTCGCTGCTCGAGATCGGCGAGGGTGTGGTCGAGGTCCGCGCGACCTCCGGTGACAACCACCTCGGTGGTGACGACTGGGACGAGCGCATCGTCAAGTGGCTGGTGGACAAGTTCAAGGCCACCAACGGCATCGACCTCACCAAGGACAAGATGGCGCTGCAGCGCATCCGTGAGGCGGCGGAGAAGGCGAAGATCGAGCTGTCCAGCTCGAACTCGGCCGGCATCAACCTGCCCTACATCACCGTGGACGCGGACAAGAACCCGCTGTTCCTCGACGAGCAGCTCTCCCGCGCCGAGTTCCAGAAGATCACCGCGGACCTGCTCGAGCGCACCCGCAACCCGTTCAACAACGTCATCCGGGACGCGGGCATCGCCGTCGGCGACATCGACCACGTCGTGCTCGTCGGTGGTTCCACCCGCATGCCGGCCGTGTCGGACCTGGTCAAGGAGCTGACCGGCGGCCGCGAGCCGAACAAGGGCGTGAACCCGGACGAGGTCGTCGCGGTCGGCGCGGCGCTGCAGGCCGGTGTGCTCAAGGGTGAGGTCAAGGACGTCCTGCTGCTCGACGTGACCCCGCTTTCGCTGGGCATCGAGACCAAGGGCGGCGTGTTCACCAAGCTCATCGAGCGCAACACCACGATCCCGACCAAGCGCTCGGAGATCTTCTCCACCGCGGACGACAACCAGCCGTCGGTGCAGATCCAGGTGTTCCAGGGTGAGCGTGAAATCGCCGCGCACAACAAGAAGCTCGGCATGTTCGAGCTGACCGGTCTCCCGCCCGCGCCGCGTGGCGTGCCGCAGATCGAGGTCACCTTCGACATCGACGCCAACGGCATCGTGCACGTGACCGCGAAGGACCTGGGCACGAACAAGGAACAGTCGATGACGATCACCGGCGGCTCCGCGCTGCCGAAGGACGACATCGAGCGGATGGTCAAGGACGCCGAGGCGCACGCCGAGGAGGACAAGGCCCGCCGCGAGGAGGCCGAGACCCGCAACCAGGCCGAGACGCTGGTCTACCAGACCGAGAAGTTCGTCAAGGACAACGAGGACAAGCTGCCCGAGGACCTCAAGGGCAAGGTGAAGTCCGCGATCGACGAGGCGAACGAGGCGCTCAAGGGCACCGACTCGACCAAGATCCGCGAGTCGATCGAGAAGCTGAACACCGCTTCGCAGGAGCTGGGCACCGCGCTCTACGCCAACGCGAACGCCGACGCCGCCGCGGATGCGGCCGGTGACGCGGCCGCCGGTGCCGGTGCCGCGGGTGCCGGTGGCGCGCAGGCCAAGGCCGACGACGTGGTGGACGCCGAGATCGTCGAAGAGGACGAGAAGAAGTGACCCACAGCTACGACGAATCCGAGAGTCAGGGCGCCGGCCCCGAGGAACCGGTGGTCGTACGGGACCGCAGGCGCGTCGACCCGCTGACCGGTGAGGTCCGCCACGGTGGCGCGCACGCGGCGCCCGAAGAGGACACCGTGACACACGCGGGCCCCTCGCTCGGCGAGTCCATTGTGGACGATTCGGTGTCGGTGGTCACCGACATCGAGAAGGAGCTCGCCGAGCGGACCGCAGACCTGCAGCGCCTGCAGGCCGAGTACGCCAACTACCGCAAGCGCGTGGAGCGTGACCGCGAGGCCGTGGTCATCGGCGCCAAGGCGACGGTGGTCAACGACCTGCTGCCGCTGCTCGACGACCTCGAGCGGGCCGAGCAGCACGGCGACCTCACCGGCGCCTTCAAGGCGGTCGGCGAAAAGCTGGTCACCGGGCTGCTGCGGGCCGGGCTCGAGTCGTTCGGTGTCGAGGGCGAGCCCTTCGACCCCAGCGTGCACGAGGCCGTGCAGCACAACACCTCGCCGGACGTGGCGGGCCCGACGGTCACCGTGGTGATGCGCCGGGGCTACCGCTTCGGCGAGCGGGTGCTGCGCGCGGCGCTGGTCGGGGTCACCGACCACGAGCCGGCGGCCGCGCCGGAGCAGCAGCAGGCCGGCGGAGAACCGCCGGTGGACGACGGTTTCGATGAGCAGCCCCACTAGCCGTTCTGTGTCGAGAGGAGGAGACGTTCGATGAGTGCGCGGGAATGGATCGGTAAGGACTTCTACCGTGAGCTGGGCGTCTCCTCCGACGCCACGGCCGATGAGATCAAGAAGGCCTATCGCAAGCTGGCCAAGGAGAACCACCCCGACGCCAACCAGGGCAACGCCCAGGCGGAGCAGAAGTTCAAGGCCGTTTCCGAGGCCTACGGGGTGTTGTCCGACGCGGCCAAGCGCAAGGAGTACGACGAGGCACGGCGCCTGTTCGGCGGCGGGGGCGGGTTCAACTTCCCCGGTGGCGGCGGCCAGGGCGGCTTCGACGTCGGCGACATCTTCGGCCAGGCCGGTCAGGCCGGTCAGGGTGGTTTCGGCGGCCTTGGCGACATCCTCGGCGGGCTGTTCAACCGGGGCCGGACCACGGCTGGCGCGACGGCCAACCGGCCGCAGCGCGGCGCCGACGTCGAGACCGACGTCCGGATCGACTTCGTCGAGGCGGTCAAGGGCGCGACCCTGCCGCTGCGGCTGTCGAGCCCGGCGACCTGTTCGACCTGTGGCGGCAACGGCGCGAAGCCGGGGACTTCCCCGCGGACGTGCCCGACCTGCAGCGGGTCCGGGCTGGTCAGCCGGAGCCAGGGCGCTTTCGCCTTCTCCGAGCCGTGCCGCGACTGCCGCGGCCGCGGCACGATCATCGACGACCCCTGCCCCGAGTGCGCCGGCGAGGGTGTCAGCACCCGGACCAGGACGCTGACCGTCCGGATCCCGCCGGGTGTCAACGACGACCAGCGCATCAGGCTGGCCAGTCAGGGCGAACCGGGCCGGGGCGGGGCGCAGGCGGGCGATCTGTACGTCCGCGTGCACGTCGCGCCGCACGCGGTGTTCGGCCGCAAGGATCTGGACCTGACCATCAGCGTGCCGGTGGACTTCACCGAGCTCGCGCTCGGCACCACGATCACGGTGCCCACGCTGGAGGGCAAGGTTTCGCTCAAGGTGCCGCCCGGTACCGCGAGCGGGCGGGTGCTGCGGGTGCGTGGCAAGGGCATCAGCAAGCGCGACGGGTCACAAGGTGATCTGCTCGTCACCCTCCAGGCCTCGATTCCCGCCAAACTGGACGACAAGGCGCGCGAAGCACTGCAGGCGTACGCCCAGGCGATGGCCGGGCACGACCCCCGGCCCGAAATCACCGAGCTGCTCGAAGGCAGGTGAGTGTGATGTTCGGCGGACTGCCCACCGACGGCGAGGACGAGGTGCCGGTGTTCGTCATCTCGGTGGCGGCACAGCTGGCGGGCATGCACGCGCAGACGTTGCGGACCTACGACCGCCAGGGCCTGGTCTCGCCGGGCCGCACGGCGGGTGGCGGGCGCCGCTACTCGATGCGGGACATCGCGCTGCTGCGCGAAGTCCAGCGACTGTCCCAAGAGGACGGTGTGAACCTGGCGGGCATCAAGCGGATCATCGAGCTGGAGAACCAGGTCGACGCGCTGCGTGCCCGGCTCGTGGAGATCACCGAGGAACTGTCCGCCGCGTACGCCGCGGCGGAGCAGGCCACGGCCGCGGTCCACGCGTCCTACCGCAGGGACCTGGTCCCGATGCCCCAGCGGACCGCGCTGGTGGTCTGGAAACCCAAGCGGGGCTGAGAAACGACGAACTGAAGGGGACTTTCCTCGCGTCCTGCGGGAGGAAAGTCCCCTTCAGCGCGTTCAGGTGTTGTTGTAGTTGAGCAGCTGCTTGACTTCGGCGTCGCGCGACTCGATGATCCGCCGGGCCAGGTCGCGCGCTTGGGCGTTGTTCCCGCCGTTGCTGCTGTTCTCGGCCTGCGCCATCTCCACCGCGCCCTGCTGATGTCCGACCAGGACGGAGATGAACTTCAGCGAGAATTCGGTGTCGGTAGCCGACTTCAGCGTGCTCACCTTGCTCGGATCGGTCATCTTCATCCCGCCGTGCGCCGCGTGCGCGCCCGGGTCGGGGCTGGCGTCGGCGGGCTGGCCCCATTCGGCCAGCCAGCGCTTCATGTCGTCGACCTCGGTCCCCTGGGTCAGGACGATCGCGTGGGCGAGTTCCTTCAGCTCCGGGCGGATCGGGCGGGTAGCGGCGAGTTCCGCGATCTCGATGCCCT
Organism: uncultured Actinomycetota bacterium; assembly: GCA_963762765.1. Taxonomy (GTDB): domain Bacteria; phylum Actinomycetota; class Actinomycetes; order Mycobacteriales; family Pseudonocardiaceae; genus Amycolatopsis. The sequence goes on along the minus strand of CAVXMR010000037.1, from coordinate 126,584 downwards.
GCTCGTGATGCGGGATCATCATCTGCAGGAACATCACGTCTTCGGCGTTGGGAGGCTTCGCCGCCTCCGTCGGGCTGCTGCTGCAGCCTGCCAAGACCAGCAGCAACCCGACGACGGCGAATAGTGCTCTTCTCACTGCTTCTGCCACAGGGTCGGCGTGTTCGGCGGCTCCCAGCCGGGCAGCGACTGGTGTGCCGTGATGCACCGATAGCTGACACCGTTGTAGGTCACGACGGCCCCGAGTGCGTACTGGGTCCAAGCGGTCCAGGTCGTCGATCCCGGCGGGTTCGTCGTGGTCGGCGGAGTGGTCGTCGGTGGGTTCGTGGTGGTGGGCGGGGTGGTCGGGCCGCCACCGCCGCCGATGTTCAGGTCGACGCAGCTGTAGAACGCGTTGGCCGTGTCGCCGACGTTCCAGACCGAGAGCAGCTTCTGCCTGCCGCTGAAGGTGCCGAGATTGACCGTGTGCTGCAGGCCTTCCGGCGGCTGCGCGTTGTTCATCGGGAACGTCGCGAGCAGCGTGTTGCCGATGAAGTACTGGAAGTTGGCGGTGGCGTGCCGGGCGGTGAAGGTCCACGTGAACGTCACGCTCTTGCCGACGGACGTCGCGACCCACGGCCGGGATTCGTCATCGAGTTCGGCGAAGCGCGGAACCCCGCCACTGCACTGTTTCAGGCCTTTCGGGCCTTCGACGCTCTGGGGTTCGTAGATGATCAGGCCGCAGTTGGGGACCGTGCCCGCCTTGCAGGCCGCCTGGCGGCTTGGCGGGGTGATGATGTATCCGTGCGCACTGGCCGTCGCGGCGGGCAGGGCGACCACGGCGACAGCGGCGGCGAGCGCGCTCGCGGCGGCATACGACAGCTTGCGTCTTATGGTCATGTCGGCTCCTCGAGGGGGAACATCGTCGTTCCGAGGGGAGGGCGATACACCACATCTGCGCAGATGTGGTCTAGACCATAAATCCGATTGTCGTCAAAGGTCAACGAAGTGCCGCCGAACGGCGGTTCACCTAACCCGGACAGACCAGCACGAACGACTTTCGTTACTGAAGGTGTTCCTCGAAGAATGTCGTAACGCGCCGCCACGCGTCTTCGCTCGACTCTCCGTGATAGGTGAACCCGACCACCTTGATCAGGGCGTTCACCGGTGTCGAGCTGTTGATCTTGTTCGCGAAGCCGTGGCTGGCTTCCGGATATTCCTTTACGTCATGCGGAATGTTCTGCTCGGTGAGTTTCGTCTCGAGTTTCGCGGCGGCGCCCCGCAGTGAGAAGTCCTTGCCGCCGAAGCTCGCGACGATCGGGCATGCTTCGTCGAGGATGGACATGTCTCTCGGCAGCTGCCCGTAGTAGGGCGCTGAAGCGTCGAAGCCACGCGAAGCGGCGACGAGTGCGAAGCCGCCGCCGAGACAGAAGCCGGCGATGCCGACGCGGCCCGTGCAGTCCGCCCTGCCGGCGAGGAGCGCGCGCGATGCTTCGATGTCGTCGAACGCCTGTCCCTGGCGCTTGAACATGTCCGTGAAAACGCGCCGGACGCAGCGGAACATACCGCCGCGCGAATACAGGTCCGGGCTGAGCGCGACGAAGCCTTCGCGCGCGAAGCGGTCGGTGATATTCCGTGAGTCCTGGCTCGGCCCGAACGCGTCGTGGATGATGACCACCCCGGGATGCGGGCCGTCCCCGGCGGGTTCCGCGAGGTAGCCGCCGATGGCGCCGTCCGAAACCGGAATACGCATCTCCATATCGGCGACCTTAGCGCCGGACCGGCCGGTGGGGCCAGCCGAGCTGAGACTCTCTCAGTGTCCGAAGTGCCCGAAGTGTCCACAGTGTCCACGGCGGAGTCAGTCATGGGTGAACGGGTCGTAGCAGATCCGCTCGAGGTCGATGCCGGTGCTGAGCAGCTTCGCGACGGTCGACTGGATCATCTCCGGCGAACCGGAGATCAGCACGTCGTGGTTCTTCCACGAGCCGCGCTGGATGACCGCGTGGGCCAGCGTGCCGCGGTCGCCGCCGAGCACCGCGCCCTCCTCCGTCACCGGCGTGACCGTGAGCCACTTCGAGGTCGCCGCCAGCCTGCGCAGGTCGTCCAGCGCGTACAGCTCCTCGGGCTTGCGGCCCCCGAAGAACAGGTGCACCGGCGGATTGCGCTTCCAGCGCGCCAGGTCGTCCAGGATCGCCAGCATCGGCGTGATCCCGGTGCCGCCGGCGATCATCAGCAAGCGTTTGCGGGCGGTGCTCGGCCGCACCGCCAGCGCGCCGAGCGCCGGGCCGAGCCGCCAGGTGTCGCCCGGCTTCGTGTGGTTGACGATGCTGCCGCTCACCCAGCCGCCCGGCACGGCGCGGATGTGGAACGTCATCGTGCCGTCGCCGCGCGGCGCGCTGGCCGGCGAGAAGTACCGCCAAAGCCGGGGACGCTGGGGGACTTCGACGCTCACGTACCCGCCGGCACGATAGGGCAGCAGGCCTTCGGTCTGCACGCGGACCAGCGCGATGTCCCGGGTGAGCTTGCGGTGCTCGATCACCCGCGCCGTCCACGCCCCTGGCCCCGTCTCCGCCGAGGCGGCCTCCCGCATGGTCTTCGAGATGATCCCGTATGCCGAGGTCCACGCGAGCTCGACGTCCGGGGTCCACTTCTCCTTGAGAAATCTTTTCAGCGCGGCGATCAACGCGGTTCCGACGGCGTCGTAGTGGCGCGTGACCACCGCGAATTTGCGGTGGTCACGGCCGAGCTGGGCGAGGAAGGTCACCAGTTCGTCCGGCCGGTCCACCATCTGCACGACGTACACCAGGGCGCGCAGTAACCTGCTTCGCTGGGTGGTCATGCTGACGGGGAACAGGTCACGGCAATCCGGCGCGATCACGAACAGCGCGCCGTAGAAGTACTGTGCGAGTTCCTCGGCTTTCGACTCCACTTCGGCAAAACTTTCACGGATCAGCCGCACCATCTCGCGACCTTCCCCGGTGGAAACGGGAACCGCGACGGGGGGACGTTCTATCTTCACGGATTCAGCACTCATCGGGAACGGTAATCTCCAGTCCTGCAGGCATAATTCGCCGCCCACGCGGCGCCGCAAGTCGCGATGCCGCCCCCGAAGTGCCCGACTGTATGCCCATTCCCGTGCAAATGCGCGTGATTCGTACCGGTCCCGCTCGAACGGAGCAATTTCGACACGCCACGTCAACCTCGCCCTGCACTGCGTAAAAATGATCTTTTAGCGGCGGATGAGTATTAATCGCGGTAGTGCGCGTTGTCCGTTTTCACCGGACAGGAGGATTGCATTCTTCCGAGGATTTCGGTTAGTCGATCGTGAAGGGGTCGTACTGGATCTGGTCGAGCGCGCTGCCCGCCACCAGCATCCGCGACACCGTCGCCCGGATCATCGCCGGCGAGCCCGAGACCAGGATGTCGTGGCCCGGCCAGGCGCCGTAGCGGGTCACCGCCTCGGCGAGCGTGCCCTGCTCGAAGCCGGGGACGTCCCCGCCGCGCTCCACGACCGGGGTGACGGTCAGCCACGGATTCACCGAACCGAGCGCGCGGAGTTCCTCAAGATCGTACAAGTCTTCACGAGCCGGCCCGCCGTAGAACAGCCGCACCTTCGGGTTCTCGCCCCAGCCCGCGAGGTAGTCCAGGATCGACCGCAGCGGCGCGACACCGGTGCCACCGGCCACCATCAGCACGTTCTTGCGAGCCTCGCGGTTGACGGTCAGGCGGCCCAGCGGCGGGCCCAGGCGCCAGACGTCGCCCGGCTGCGTGTGGGACACGATCGCGCGCGACACCCAGCCGCCGTCGACCGCCCGTACGTGGAACTCGATGCCGCCGTCCTCGCGTGGCGCGTTGGCCGGCGACAGGTACCGCCAAAGGCGCGGCCGCTGCGGTACTTCGACGCTCATGTACTGCCCCGGCTGGTAGGGCACCGTCTTGGCGGGCTGCACCCGCACCAGCGCCAGATCCCAGGTCAGCCGCCGGTGCTCGACCACGGTGGCGTGCCAGGACGGCGGGTTCGTGTCGGCCGCGGCCGCCTCCTGCATCGCGCGCGCGGCGATGGTGAAGGCCTCCGCCCAGGCACGCTCGACCTCGGGCGTCCAGTCCGGGCCCAGGTGGTTCTTCAACGCCGCCAGCAGCGCCGTCCCGACCGCTTCGTAGTGCCGTGGCACCACGCCGAACTTGCGGTGGTCGCGGCCGAGCTGCTGCAGGAACGGCGCCAGGTCGTCGGGCCGGTCCACCATCTGCACGATGTGCACCAGCGCCCGCACCAGGCGGCCGCGCTGGATCTCCATGTTGATCGGGAAGAAGTCGCGGGTGCTCGGCGCGAGGGTGAACAGCATCCCGTAGAAGAACTGTGAGATCTCCGGGACGAACGGCTCCGACTTGGCCCAGCTGTCGCGGATCAGGCGCACCATCGCGGCGACGGCGGCGGGGGCTTCCCGGGGGGCGGAAGAACGCGGGAGCGGGCTGACCGAATCGGCTGTCATAGGCGAGTGGCGGTGGGTCGGGGGCGGGTCAGGGTGGACACCCGATTATTCACCGCCGGCCAGGCCCCGGTGGCGGCATTTCCGCGCTACTGGGTCGTTCACCACTGTGTGTCCACCTCGTCACTCGACAGCCACCGCGACACACTGACGGCGCACGGTTCGTCCGCAGAGTAGCTGTCGGGCTGCCCTTTGCCCGCATTGTTGCTCCGACCGGGTGTAATCGCCCACGACCCGGGTGGGGCACCTCACCGCACCGATAGTTGTCCAGAGCAAGCGTTCCGTCATAAACTTGTATTGCACAACTATCCGGGAGGGCGCGATGAGCTCCGATACGACCGACGACGTCCGGGTCGAGCTCATGCGTGAGCTGAAGACCGCCGCCCAGCTCCAGCACGCCTGGACCATGCAGGCCTGGCAGGACCAGCCGGGGCTGCACCCCGCCGCCGTCATGCTGCTGTCCGACCTCGCCAAGCACGGCGAGGCCCGGCTCTCCGAACTTGCGAAACGCCGCTACGTCGACCTTTCCGTGGTGAGCAGGCAGGTCGCGCAGCTGTCCGCGGCCGGGCTGGTGGACCGCCGTCCCGCGCCGGAGGACGGCCGCGCGTCGCTGGTCAGCGTGTCCCCGAAGGGCCGCGAACAGCTTGACCACTGGCGCGCCAACTTCCTCAAGTTCATGAACGAGGCCCTCGGGGACTGGGACGACGAGCGCGTCGCCGACCTGGCCGGACGGCTCGCCGGGATGAACGCCGACCTGCGCCGCGCGCTCGGCATGGAAGGCGTCCCGATGGCGGATGCCGCCCAGTGAAACATCCCCGGCGGCAATGGGCAGAACTCGCCGTTCGGGCCTGATGGGCAACCGTTTTCCGGCGGTAACGTCGGCGGGTGACGGGTAGCCGGATAGCGCTGCTGTGCGCGCTGGGGATCGACAACTTCGGCTCAGGCCTCTTCCTTCCGCTTCCGCTGGTCTATGTCACCCAGGTCGTCGGCATCCCGCTCGCGATGGCGGGCAGCGCCGTCACCCTCGGCACGGTCGCCGGGCTGCTCGCGCCGCCGCTGGCCGCGCGGCTGGTCGACCGGATCGGCTCGCGCACCGTGGTCGTCGCCGCGCAGCTGGCGCAGGCCGCGGGCGCCGGGGTGTACCTGCTGGCCGACTCCGTGTGGATGGTCGTCGCCGGCGCCGTCCTGCTCGCCGCGGGTCAGCAGCTCTTCTACAGCTCGCTGTTCGCGCTCATCGCCGACGTCGCCGGTGACGTGCCGAAGGAGCGGCCGTTCGCCCAGGCCGGGATGGTTCGCGCGGGCACCTTCGGGCTCGGCGGGCTGGCCGCGGCGGCGTTGCTGACGAGCCTGGGCACCGCCGGGTACCGCGTCGCGCTCGTCGCCGACGTCGCCACGTTCGTGGTCGCCGCGGCCATGCTCGCGACGTTGGTCCGGATCGGCCGGCCGCCCGCCCATGAGGAGGAGCGGCCCGCCGGGGTGCTGCGCAACCGGCCGTTCATAGGGCTGATCGCGGTCACCGGGCTGTTCGGCCTCTCGCTCGACTTCTTCCTCATCGGCACGCCGGTGTTCGTGCTGGACCGGCTGCATGGCCCGGCCTGGCTGCCCGGCGCGATCCTCGCCCTGCTGACCGTGCTCACCAGCGTCGGCGGCACGGTCGCGCTGCGGCTCACTTCGCGGCTGAACAGGATCGACGCGATGCGGGCCGGTTCGGCGCTGTTCGCCTTGTGGTGCGTGGCCAGCCTCGGCGTGCTGTGCGTGCCGCCGGGGTGGCAGGTGCCGTACCTGCTGGGCGCGACGCTGGTATTCGCCGCGGGCGACCTCGTGTTCGGGCCGCGGTCGGGGGCGCTGGCCGAGGCGGCGGCACCTCCCGGCGCGCGCGGACGTTATCTGGCCGCGCACCAATACGCGTACACGGTGGCGCAGGTGCTGGCCCCAGCCGTCGTCGCAACGTTTTCCGTCGCGGACTGGTTACCCTGGGTACTGGTCGGGGCCTGCGCCTGTCTCGCCGTGGCCGGGCTCGGCAGGCTGGGGCCGCGGCTGCCGGCGGAGGCCGTCGCACCCCAGCAGAGTTGAGCGGAACAGACTCAAGTTTTCGGACGTTGTACCTCGCGACAAGGCAGTACCCGAGCATGAGGTGAGGGATGGACGCTTTCAACCCGACCACGAAAACCCAGCAGGCGATCTCGTCGGCGGCACAGGCGGCCACGATGGCCGGCAACCCGCACGTCGCGGCGGCCCACCTGCTCGGCGCCCTGCTGGCGCAGGGTGAAGGGCTCACCGCGCCCCTGCTGACCGCGGTCGGGGCCGACCCGGCGCAGGTGCACAAGGAACTCGACCCGATCATCAACGCGCTGCCGTCCGCGACCGGGGCGACGGTGTCGACCCCGCAGTTCGACACGAACGCGGTCAAGGCACTGACGCACGCCCAGAAGCTGGCGACCGAGCTGGGCGACGAGTACGTCTCGACCGAGCACCTGCTGGTCGGGCTGGCCACCGAGGGCGGCCAGGTCGCCGAGCTGCTCAAGCGCCACGGCGCGACCCCCGACGCGCTGCGTGAGGCGTTCGCGAAGGTCCGCGGCTCCGCGCGGATCACCAACCCGGACCCGGAGAGCACCTTCAAGGCGCTCGAGAAGTACGGCGTCGACCTGACCGCGCGGGCGCGCGCCGGCGAGCTGGACCCGGTCATCGGCCGGGACACCGAGATCCGCCGCGTCGTGCAGGTGCTTTCGCGGCGTACCAAGAACAACCCGGTGCTCATCGGCGAGCCGGGCGTCGGCAAGACGGCCATCGTCGAGGGCCTCGCCCAGCGGATCGTCGCGGGCGACGTGCCGGAGTCGCTGCGCGGCAAGCGGGTCGTCGCGCTCGACCTGGGGTCGATGGTGGCCGGCGCGAAGTACCGCGGTGAGTTCGAGGAGCGGCTGAAGGCCGTGCTCAAGGAGATCACCGACTCCGCGGGCGAGGTCGTCACGTTCATCGACGAGCTGCACACCATCGTCGGCGCGGGCGCGACCGGCGAGGGCGCGATGGACGCGGGCAACATGATCAAGCCGATGCTCGCCCGCGGCGAGCTGCGCATGGTCGGCGCGACCACGCTCGACGAGTACCGCCAGCACATCGAGAAGGACGCGGCGCTGGAGCGGCGTTTCCAGCAGGTGCTGGTCGGCGAGCCGTCCCCTGAGGACACCATCGCGATCCTGCGCGGGCTGAAGGAACGGTACGAGGTCCACCACGGTGTCCGGATCACCGACGCCGCGCTGGTCGCCGCCGCGACGCTGTCCGACCGCTACATCACCGCGCGCTTCCTGCCGGACAAGGCGATCGACCTGGTCGACGAGGCCGCGTCCAAGCTGCGCATGGAGATCGACTCGCGGCCGGTCGAGATCGACGAGGTCGAGCGCGCCGTTCGTCGTCTGGAGATCGAGGAGATGGCGCTCGCCAAGGAGAGCGACGCCGCCTCTCGCGATCGGCTGGCGGCGTTGCGCGCCGAGCTGGCCGAGAAGCGCGAGACGCTGACGGCGCTCACCGCGCGTTGGCAGAACGAGAAGGGCTCGATCGAGAAGGTCCGCGAGCTGAAGGAGCAGCTGGAGCAGCTGCGCGGGGAGTCGGAGCGCGCCGAGCGCGACGGCGACCTCGGCAAGGCCGCCGAGCTGCGCTACGGCCGGATTCCGGCGCTGGAGAAGGAGTTCGAGGCCGCGACCGCGGCGAGCGAGGTCAGCCAGCAGAACGTCATGCTGAAGGAGGAGGTCGGCGCGGACGACGTCGCGGACGTGGTCAGCGCGTGGACCGGCATCCCGGCGGGACGGCTGCTGGAGGGCGAGACGGGCAAGCTGCTCCGGATGGAGCAGGAGCTCGGCAGGCGCGTGGTCGGGCAGCCCGAGGCGATCACGGTCGTCTCGGACGCGGTGCGCCGCACGCGGGCGGGGGTGTCCGATCCGGACCGTCCGACCGGGTCGTTCCTGTTCCTGGGCCCGACCGGCGTCGGCAAGACCGAGCTGGCCAAGGCGCTGGCGGAGTTCCTGTTCGACGACGAGCGCGCGATGCAGCGCATCGACATGAGCGAGTACGCCGAGAAGCACTCGGTGGCGCGCCTGGTCGGTGCCCCGCCGGGCTATGTCGGGTACGACCAGGGCGGGCAGCTGACCGAGTCCGTCCGGCGGCGGCCGTACTCGGTGGTGCTGCTCGACGAGGTCGAGAAGGCGCACCCGGACGTGTTCGACGTGCTGCTGCAGGTGCTCGACGACGGGCGGCTGACCGACGGGCAGGGCCGGACGGTGGACTTCCGCAACACCATCCTGATCCTGACCTCGAACCTCGGTTCGCAGGCCATCGCCGACCCGAACCTGGACGAGCGGCAGCGCAGCGATGCCGTGCTCTCGGAGGTGCAGCGGCAGTTCAAGCCGGAGTTCCTCAACCGGCTGGACGACATCGTGGTGTTCCACTCGCTCGGCATGGAGCAGCTGACGTCCATTGTGGACATCCAGGTGGCGAAGCTGGCGAAGCGGCTCGCGCAGCGGCGGCTGCACCTGGAGGTCACCGCGGGCGCCCGTGAGTGGCTGGCGCTCAACGGCTTCGACCCGATCTACGGCGCGCGGCCGCTGCGGCGGCTGGTGCAGTCGGCGATCGGCGACCAGCTGGCTCGTGAGCTGCTGTCCGGCGAGGTGCACGACGGCGACACGGTCGTCGTGGACATCCCGGACATCGAGGCGGGCGACTCCCTGACAGTCACCCGGCTCTGAATGTCCGTGAAGGACTTCTTACCGGCTGTGAGAGCCGGTGAGGAGTCCTTCACGGACCTCGGATAAGCGATTTGTCGACGTATCACCAGGGAAAATGCCCGAACGGGCCGGGCGACACGGGTACCGGCGATCATCCTCACGGCGCGGCAGGCGATACCCTGACCGTCGTGGGTATTCCGGCGTGGATCTGGTTCGTCATCGCCGCCGTCGCGCTGGTGGCGGGGCTGGGGCTGCTCGCGGCCGACCGGGCGAAGGAGGGCTCGCGCAACCGCGAGCGAATGCGCTGGGCCCAGTTGCGCGGCTGGCAGTTCGTGGAAGAGGACGATCGGCTGCCGCAGCAGTGGTCCGGCGGCGCGATCGGCTACTTCGGCGCGGACACGGCGGTCAACGTCGTGGCCGGGTCGACCTTCACCTCCGACGGCCGCCGCCCGGTGTTCATCTTCGACATCGAGTCCGAGGGGCAGATCCCCGCGGTCGTGGTGGCGGTGCGCTGCAACAAGAAGCACCGCGTCCCGATCGAGATGTGGCTGTCCAGCGTGCCGTTCCAGCGCACGGACATGCCGGAGATGCTCGGCCCGATCGGCTCGCGCTACGCCTTCGCGGACGACGCCGAGGGCGCCCGCGCGGTGATCACGCAGGAACTCGTCGACGCGGCGGACCAGCTCGGCGGCGACGTCGGCGTGGCCTGGCTGGAGACCGAGTGGGTGCTCGCCAGCGTCGTCCCGACCGCCGGGCCGTCCCGGCTGGAGCGGCTGCTGCGCGACCTCGGCGAGATCGCGGACATCGTCGACCCGTTCGACGAGGAGTACACCGCGGGTTCAGCTCAGGCCTCGGGCTCGGGCGGCGAGCACTACACGCCGGGCGAATCCCCCGAAGTCCACACCCCCGCCGCGCCGCCTGCCACCCCGCCCTCCGGCACCCCGGCACCCGCCTCGGACTCCTGAGCACCCCAATGTGGCATTGGGTGCGCTGGACGCACCCCATGCACATTGGGGTGCTTGGGTCAGTGGCGCGTGATCGACAGTGGGGGCGCGGTGATCGTCCACGACGTCGCGGTCGGCTGCTGGTCCAGCAGCCCGGCCGAGACCGACTGGTTCTGCGTGACCAGGCCGGGAGGCTGATCCGGCAGCACCCCGTGGACCGAAGCCGACGTCGAGCCGTGCAACTCGGCGACGTGGTCCACGCCGAGGTCGCCGCTGATCGAATCCGCGAGCCGGTCGTCGGACCAGGCCGCCGGGTCGCTGCGAGCCGTCAGCGCTGTCCGGCCCGACTGCGCTGTGTTCACCAGCCCGGACACCGGCCCGATGCCGCCGCCCAGCGCGTGCGCCTGGCCGAAGTCGGTCTTCGCGAGGTCGTCCAGACGCCCGGACAGCGACCCCTGGGCATCCCGCGCGAGGTCGAGGGCGCCGCTGAACTGCCCGCTCGCGTGCTGTTCGGACGACGTCCCCACCCCGCCGAGCGAGCCCAGGTCCACGGCCTGGCCGGACGACCGCCGCGCGGCGAGCCCGCCGGCCAGGTCGCCCGCGAACCGGCCGTTGCCCGCCGTCGCGCCGTCGAGCGAGACGGATCGGCGTAGCCCGGTGTCCGCCTGCTCGGCGTTCTCCGTGAGGACGTCGACGCCGTTGGGCAGCCAGACGCCGTGATGCGTGGACTCGCCGCCGCCGAGCAGGCGCTCGTCGCGGTCGAGCGCCCCGGCCGCTCCCGCGGCGGGGTTGAGCGAAACCGCGGTGGCGCGATTTCCGCCGCGGGAAAGGCGCTGGTCGTTCGCGGTCCGCGCGAGGACGTCCTCGCCGAAGCGCAGCGAGTGCTTCTGCGCTTGCGAGACGGCTTCGCCTTCCTTCTCGCTGAAGGCTTTCGACAGGCTCGAGGTGTCGATCACCTCGGTGTCGCGGCCCTGGTGGTGGCCGCCGGCGGATTCCTGGACGTCGGACACCCATCGAGTGTCGCCGACGCGCTTGCCGAACACGTCGTGGCGGGTGACGTCGAGAGAGCCGTCGACGATCGAGGCGTCGCCCTCGGTGGCTGTGGTCAGCTCACGCCCGATGCTGCCGTCCTGCTGGTGGTCGACCGGCAGGGACAGCTTGTCGAGCGGCAGCGTGAGATCGGACTGGGCCGCGAGGGCGGTGGCGGGAGCGGCGAAAAGGAGGGCGACGGGTGCCGCGCCGGCGGCCACCTTGGGCAGGTAGCCCGCCTTCCGCTTGCTGTGCTTACCCATGTACGGGGACGATACTTCCCCACCGGATCGATCGCATGTTTGACCCTGACCAGCGAGTATGTTCACTCACATGACCACCATCGCCGTGATCACCGGGGCCACCGCCGGCATCGGCGCCGAGTTCGCCCGCGCCCTGGCCGCCGAGAAGCACGACCTCGTGCTGGTCGCCAGGGACGCCGCTCGCCTGGAGGCCTACGCCGCCGAACTCCGCGAGCGCTACGGCGTCGGCGTCGAGGTCCTGCCCGCCGATCTGTCCGAAGCCCAGGGACGAACCGCGGTCGAGGAACGGCTGGCCGCCGGGCCGATCGATCTGCTCGTCAACAACGCCGGCTTCGCCCTCAACGGCGACTTCTGGACGATCCCGCCGGACGCGCTGCAGCGCCAGCTGGACGTCAACGTCACCGCCGTGCTGCGGCTGACCCGCGCGGTCCTGCCCGGCATGGTCGAACGGGGCAGCGGCGACGTCATCCAGGTCAGCTCGGTCGCGGGGTTCTTCAGCGGCCGCGGTTCGACCTACACCGCCAGCAAGAACTGGGTCACCTCGTTCACCGAAGGGATCGCCGGGTCGCTGCCGCCGGGGCTGCGGATGATGGCGCTCTGCCCCGGTTTCACCACCACCGAGTTCCACGAACGCGCCGGGCTGACCCCCTCGGGCCCGAAGTTCGCGTGGCTCGGCGTCGAGCAGGTCGTCAAGGAAGCACTCGCGGATCTGCGGCGCGGCAAGGTGATTTCGGTGCCGAGCCTGCAGTACAAGGCCGTCGTGGCGGTCGGCGGGCTGCTTCCGCGCGCGGTGTTACGCCGGATCGGCGGTGCTTTCGGCGGCCGCGGTCGCACCTGATCGAGCCTGGCCGCTTGCGGCCAGCGGCGCCTTTTCGGGTGTACGCGTTGCTACTCATGGTGCATGCGAACAACAGCCGCGCTCCTTGTCCTCGCCTTCGGGCTGACAGCCTGCTCGTCGAAGGCCCCTGAAGCCGCGCCGTCGAGCAGCGCCGTCCCGACGCCGACGACGACCACCCCGAAGCCCACTCCGACGACCACCGCGCCGCCCCCGCTCACCGCCGCCAACGGGTCCGACGTCAAGGCGTGCCGCCAGGCCGACTGCCAGATCCTCCTGGCGGGCGCGGCCGATGTCCCGCTGGCCGCCAAGTTCGGCGTCCACCAGCTGAACCTCAAGTTCGTCGCGCCGAACCGGGTCGAGTTCACCATGATCCGCACGAAGATGGGCTACTCGAGGGGCTACATCGCGGGTGCCGGCCACCTCAGTTTCGCGAACGGGCTGAGCATCGACCTGGAGCGCGCCGACGCGACGGGAGCCGTGCTGCGCTTCCTGCCGAAGACCGACAACCCCAAGGCGGACACCGGGAACAGCTCAGAGGGGCTGGCCATCTACGGCTCGGGGTAGGGCGGGCCCCACCCCGGATGGGCGCGCTGGCACCAGGGTGGGAAACCCCGCGAATTCCTAGGGTTTACTCATGGAATTCGCAGGTGAGGCGGTACGGCTGGAAGCCGTGCGCAAGGACTACGGCAAGAACGTGGTCGCGCTGGACGGGGTCACGATCTCGTTCCCGCGCGGCGGATTCACCGCGGTGATGGGCCCGTCGGGCTCGGGTAAGAGCACCTTCCTGCACTGCGCGGCCGGGCTCGACCGGCCGACGTCGGGCCGGGTCGTGCTCGACGGGCAGGACCTCGGCGAGCTGAACGAGACGCGGCTGACGAAGCTGCGCCGCGACCGCGTGGGCTTCGTCTTCCAGGCGTTCAACCTGCTCCCGGCGTTGACCGTCGAGCAGAACGTCGTGCTGCCGCTGCAGCTCGCGGGCAAGCGCCCGGACCGCAAGCGCGTCGCGCGGATCCTCGGGCACGTCGGCCTCGGCGAGCGCCGCCGTCACCTGCCCGGCCAGCTCTCCGGCGGCCAGCAGCAACGGGTCGCGATCGCGCGGGCGCTGGTCACCAGCCCCGCCGTCCTCTTCGCCGACGAGCCGACCGGCGCACTCGACACCCGGACCGCGGCCGACGTCCTCGCGCTGCTGCGGGAGTCCGTCGTGGGCGGGGGCCAGACGGTGATCATGGTGACGCACGACCCGGTCGCCGCTTCCTACGCCGACCACGTCGTCTTCCTCGCCGACGGCCGGATCGCCGACCAGCTCGCGCGCCCGACCGCGGAGGTTGTCGCCGAGCGGATGACCCACCTCGGCGCCTGGGGCTCCCCGAGCATGAGCGTGGTGGGCTGATGACGCCTTGGGGGGTCCAGGGGGGCTTGCCCCCCGGCCGGGGTCTGGGGCTTGGCCCCAGATGACACAGTTCAAGCTCGTCGTACGCACCCTCCGCCTGCGCAAGGGCGGGTTCCTCGCGACCTTCGTCGCGGTGTTCTTCGGGGCCCTGATCGTTTCCGCGTGCGGCGGGTTGATGGAGAGCGGGGTCCGGAGCGCGACGCCGGTGCAGCGCCTGGCCGCGGCGCCGATCGTGGTCGCCGGTCAACAGGATCTCCTGGTCCAGCACGAGGATCCGGCCGAGCACGACTACTCGAAGGGCAAGCCGGTCAAGACCAAGGTCGCGACGCTGCCCGAGCGCGTGCGGCTCGACGCGGGCGTGGTCGAGGAGATCCGCGCGATTCCCGGCGTGACGCGGGTGATCGGCGAGCTGAGCTTCCCCACACAGAGCGGGGCGCTCGGCCACGCCTGGGATTCCGCCGCGCTCACGCCGTACACGCTCAAGGGCACGCCGCCCGCGCCCGGCGAAGTCGTCGTGGACGCGGAGTTCGCGCAGGCCAACGGCTTGACCATCGGCGCGCGGCTTCCGGTCGCCGCGCACGGCACCGGCGCCACGTACCGGGTCGCCGGGATCGCCATCGCACCGCAGCCGATGCACGACCGGGCCCTGTTCTTCTCGGCGCAGGACGCCGAACTCCTGGCTGGACACCCCGGCCGCGTCGACACTGTCGGTGTCTTCACCCATGACGTCCCGGCGGTCGCCGGGCGGATCGCGGACGCGTTGGGGGCGTCCGCGCTCGTGGCGACCGGCGACGACCGAGGCCCGCTCGAGTTCCCCGAAGCAGGGACGAGCGGGGAGAACCTGATCGTGCTGTCGGCCGTCTCCGGCGGACTGTCGATCCTGGTCGCGATCTTCGTCGTCGCCGGCACGCTCACGCTGTCCACGCAGCAGCGTCAGCGCGAACTCGCTCTGCTGCGGGCGATCGGCACTACTCCGCGCCAGCTGCGGCGGATGGTGCTCGGCGAAGCGCTGATCGTCGCGGTGCTCGCCGTCGGGGCCGCGCTCGCGCTGGGACCGGTGCTCGGCCGATGGCTGTTCGACCAGCTCGCCGCGAACCACGTGGTTCCGGAGGTCCTCGAGTTCCACCACGGCTGGCTTCCCGGTGTGGTCGCCGCCGGTGTGTCGCTGCTGATCGTGCTGCTCGCATCGCTGGTCGCCGGGGGCCGGATCGGCCGCATCCGCCCGACCGAGGCGCTCGCCGAAGCCTCCGTCGAACGGCGCTGGCTGACGCCGATTCGGCTGATCACCGCGCTGCTCTGCTTCGGCGGCGGCACGGCGCTCGCGATCGTGACGGTCGCGGTGATGACCGGGCCGGTCGCGGCGAGCACGGCGGGGCCGGCCGTGATGCTCTGGGCGTTCGGGCTGGCCGCGATCAGCCCCGGCGTCACCAGGCTCGTGGCGCGGCTGATGCCGTCGTGGCTGTTCGGCGTCAACGGCCGGGTCGCGCTGATCAACACCCGGGTCGCCGCGGTGCGGGCGGCGGGCGCGGTCACCCCGATCATGCTCGCGGTCGGCATCGCCACCGCGAACATCTACCTGCAGACGACCACCCAGGCCGTCTCCAATCAGGCGTTCACGGAGGACCTTCGCGCCGACGCCGTCGTCAGCGCACCCAGCGGGCTGGCACCCGAAGTGGCGCAACGCGTTCAGAGC
Organism: uncultured Actinomycetota bacterium; assembly: GCA_963762765.1. Classification (GTDB taxonomy): domain Bacteria; phylum Actinomycetota; class Actinomycetes; order Mycobacteriales; family Pseudonocardiaceae; genus Amycolatopsis. The sequence continues at coordinate 111,249 of CAVXMR010000037.1, read as the reverse complement.
GTCCCTGGTGTCGCCGGAGTCTCTTCGTACGTGACGAGCTCTGTGTTCGTCGAAACGCCGTATGACGACAACCAGGACGACGAGGGCTGGCCCGCTGTCGGGCTCAGCGCGAGTGGAGCGGCGAAGACGACCTCGACGCGCGTTGTCTCGGGAAGCCTCGAAGCGCTTAGCGGCGCGACGGTCGCGTTGCCGGACAAAGTCGCGAGTTCGCTTAACCGGGGCATCGGGGACACCATCACGCTGCGCCTGGGCGACGGGGCGCGCGCCGACGTACGGGTTGTCGCGCTGGTCAGTCAGCGCGCGGGCTTCGAAAGCATGCTGCTCCCCGCTGAGCTTCTCGCGCCACACACGACTGTCGGCCTCGCGCCGCAGCTGCTCGTGCGGTCCGCTCCAGACATCGACCCAGCGACGCTCACTTCGCGCCTTCGCGAGGCGACAGCGGGGTTGCCGCTTCAGGTCGGAGATCGCGAAGTGCTCATCGCGGCACACGCGAAGGGCGACGAAGTCGGCGCGTGGGTCAACTACCTCCTCGTCGGGATGATCATCACCTACACCGTGATCTCCGTCGTGAACACGCTCGTGATGGCGACCACGAAACGCCGCCGGGAGTTCGGCCTGCAGCGTCTCTCCGGCTTCACCCGGACGCAGGTGCTGCGGATGGCGGGGATCGAAGGCGGGCTGATCGCGGCCATCGCGGTGCTGCTCGGCACGGTCGTCGCGGCCGGCTCGATCGTCCCGTTCTGCCTGGTGGCGAGCGATTCGCTCCTGCCGTCGGGACCGATCTCGATCTACCTGGCGGTGGTCGGCATCGCGCTGGTGCTCGCGCTGACCGCGATCCTGCTCCCGGCCTGGGCCGCGACGCGCGAGCGTCCGGTCGAGGCCACCTCGATCGGCGAGTAGGCCGGACGGGTGTGTAAGACTCTCGGCCGTGGCGAACCCCGGGCTGGATCAACCTGCGAAACTCGAACTGGCGAGACTGGTCACCGACCTGGCCGTGGTGCACGGCAAGGTGACGTTGTCCTCGGGCAAGGAAGCCGACTACTACATCGACCTCCGGCGGGCGACCCTGCATCACGCGGCGGCGCCGCTGATCGGCAAGCTGCTGCGTCAGCTCACCGCCGACTGGGACTACGTCGCCGCGGGCGGGCTGACCCTCGGCGCCGACCCGGTCGCGCTGGCGATGCTGCACTCGGCGGCGACCGACGGCGTGGTGCTGGACGCGTTCGTCGTCCGCAAGGCGGTCAAGGAACACGGCATGCAGCGCCGCATCGAGGGCGTCGAGGTGCTCGGCCAGCCGGTGCTGGCGGTCGAGGACACCTCCACGACCGGGAGCAGCGTGCTCACCGCGGTCGAGGCGCTGCGTGAGGCGGGCGCGAACGTCGTCGGCGTCGCGACGGTCGTCGACCGTGACACCGGCGCCCGCGAGGCGATCGAGAAGGCGGGCCTGGAATACCGGTACGTCCTGGGCAAGGACGACCTCGGCCTGAGCTGAAGGGGACGTTCGTAGCGTCCTGCGCGTCGAAGGGGACTTTCCTCGCGTCACGCGTGAGGAAAGTCCCCTTCGCCTCATGGGGCAGGACTTCGGGCGTGATCTTGCGAGGCGGTCCGGGATCTGCGTTTGATCGGAAGATGCGTGTCCTGCTGACCGGTCTGGCCATCCGCTCCCATCTCCTCCCCGCGCTGGTGCCCGTGGCGAAGGCGTTGCAGCGCGCCGGGCACGAGGTCGCGATCGCCACCGGCGGCGCGGTCGCGGCGGATCTCGAACGCCTCGGCATCCCGGCGCTGGCGCTGCCGGACGTCCTCTCCCCCGAGGAAGTGGCCGCGACGATCCCGGCGAAGGTCCTGCGGTCCATCCGGCAGTGGCGGCCGGAGGTGTCCGGCACGCTGGCCCTGCCGCTGGTCAACGACGAGATGACCGCGGCCTTCGCGGCGAATCTCCTCGACGCCGCCAGGACGTGGCGGCCGGACCTGATCGTCCGCGAGACCAACGAATACGCCGGGTTTCTCGTCGCGGACGTCCTGGATGTGCCCCTCGCGGTGGTGGACATCGCGCCGCTGATCGTGCGGCTCGTCCCGGACCTGACCGACCGGCTGAACGTCCTGCGCGAGTCCCTCGGCCTGGCCGCGATCGACTCGCTGACTCCCGCGTACGGGCAGCTCACGGCGGGTCTGCTGCCCGAGCCGTGGTACTCGTCGGTGACGCCGGCGCACCGGTTCTACCGCGCACCGGAGCCGCTCTCGGAACGGCTGGACCCGGCTCTCACGGAGCTCCCCGCCGACGCGCCGCTTGTGTTGGCGAGCTTCGGGTCGAACCTCGACATGCTGCTGTCCGCGGAGTCGGAACTGCTTCCGATCGCGGTGAAGGCGCTGGGTTCGCTGCCGGTGCGTGCGGTCGTCGCGCTCGGCAGTGACGAGGCGGTCGCCGCCTGGACCGGGCCGCGCCCGGAGAACGTCCACCTGGCGCCGTTCGTGCAGCAACGCCTGCTGCTGAGTGCTTGCAACGCTTTCCTGACGCACGCCGGGTTCAGCGGGGTCCGGGAAGCGCTCTCCGCGGGCGTGCCGATGGTGGCGCTCCCGCTGTTCTCCGACCAGCCGGCGAACGCTGCCCGGGTCGGCGAGCTCGGGCTGGGTGTCGAGGTCGACGCGGCGGGCCTCACGCCGGACACCTTGGGTGCGGCGCTGAAGCGGGTGCTGGACAAGCCGTCGTACGGGCTGGCTGCGCGCGGGTTCCAGCGGCGGATCCTCGGCCTGCCGACGCTCGACGCGTTCGCCGCCGACCTCGAAGCCCTCGTCTGATTCCGCCGAGCGCGAAAACCGGTGCCGGGCCTCGCCGCGCCCGGCGTACGGTCGGCCTCATGGACACGCCGTCGAAGCCCGGCGAACCACCCGAACGACCCGGGCCCGTCCCGCGTCGCGAACCACCGCCGGACGCACCCGAGCAGTACCCGCACGAGACGCCGACGAAATATCCGTCGGTGCGGCCACCCGAGTTCCCACCGGGGGTGACCCCTCCGTCACCGGAGCGGTGAATATTGCTCCGGTGGGTTGAACATCACCCCACCGGGCGGAAAACGAGTCGGCCCTTCCCGATCACCGGAGTAAAGTCGCTGGTAGGGGGATTGGGAAGGGGGCGGCGGCGGTGGCGAAGTTCCTGGCTGACGTGACGGTGGCGGTGCACCTGATGGCACTGCTTCTGATCGGACTCGGTGGCTTCATCGCCTGGCGCTGGCCCAAACTCATCTTCGTGCACATGCTGGCCGTGGTCTGGGGCGTGCTCGTCAACGTGACGCCCGTGCCCTGCCCGTTCACCGCGCTGGAGAACTACTTCCGGCATCAGCAGGGCCTCGGCGACCTGCCCGGCGGATTCAACGCGTACTACCTCTACGGCACGGTGTTCCCGAAATCCCTGCTGCCGGTGATCGGCGTCGTCGCGATCGGGCTGGTGATCTTCTCCTACGTCGGCGTGTACCAGCGCTGGCGCCACCGTGACCACAGCGAGGACGCCCGGACGCACCGGGTCCGGCTCGGCTGAGCGACAATCTTCGTCGTGAGTACGACGGAGAGCCACGAGGCCGGCCCCACCGAATGGGTGAGCCGCGAAGAGGTCGGGGTCGGTCCCTGGCCGGGCGAGTGGCCGTCCGACGAGCGCTACGACCCGGAGCTGCTGGCCGGGGGCGATCGCCGCAACGTAGTCGACGCGTACCGCTACTGGCGGCGCGAGGCCATCGTGTCCGATGTGGACTCCCGGCGGCACCCGTTCCACGTGGCCATCGAGAACTTCCAGCACGACCACAACATCGGCACCGTGGTCCGCACCGCCAACGCGTTCGCGGCCGCCGAGGTCCACATCGTCGGCCGCCGTCGCTGGAACCGCCGCGGCGCCATGGTGACCGATCGCTACCAGCACCTTCGCCATCACGAGGACGTCAACGGCCTGGTCTCCTTCGCCGCTTCGTCGGGGCTGGCGATCGTGGCCGTGGACAACACGCCGGGTTCGCAGCCGGTCGAGACGGCGGAGCTGCCTCGCTCGTGTGTGTTGCTGTTCGGGCAGGAAGGGCCGGGGCTGTCGGAGGAGGCGCAGACGGCGTCGTCGCTGGTGGTGTCGATCGCGCAGTTCGGGACCACGCGCTCGATCAACGCCGGGGTGGCGGCGGGCATCGTCATGCACGCCTGGGTTCGTCAGCACGCGGACCTGGACAAGGCCTGGTAGGACTCGTGAGCGTTCCGGGCGGTTAGAACCGCCCGGAACGCTCACGAGTCCTCAAGCCGGGGCGACCTCCACCGGAATCCCGTTCAGCACCGAGGTCCCGCTCGGCACGTCCAGCAGCGTCTCGTCGGCGACGATGTTCGAGTTGACGCCGGGGTTCGCCGACGCCACCCGCGTGCGCAGGCCCTCCAGGTCGTGGCCCCAGCCGTGCGGGATGCTGATCACGCCGGGCCGGACCTCGTCGGTCACCTCGACCGGCACCTCCAGCTTCCCCGCCCGAGACGTCACCGACGCGAGCCCGCCGTCGACCAGTCCCAGCCGGGTCGCGTCGGCCGGGTTGACCTGCGCCGTGCACCGGTTCCCGCCGCGCACGAGGGCCGGGATGTTGTGCATCCACGAGTTGTTCGAGCTCAGGTGCCGCCGCCCGATCAGCACCAGCCCGTCGTCGACCGGCCGGTCCAGCTCCGCGCGCAGCCGCGGCACGTCGGCGGTGACCGTCTCGGGCGCGAGTTCGATCAGCCCGGACGCCGTGCACAGCACCTCGGGGATCCGCGGCTGCAGCGCGCCGAGGTCGACGCCGTGCGGCGCGGCCTCGAGGTCGGCCAGCGTCAGGTCGTACGGCCCGCCGCGCAGCAGCAGGTCGATCAGCCGCGCGGGCCCGGTCCGGCCCGCGGCGACCGCCAGGTCGACGCCGTTGCGCCGGGCGGTCTCGGCGGCCACGAAGTCGTCGAGCGCGGCGACGTCCGCATTGGCGCCTTGGCCGAGCACGATCCCGGTGAGCCGCAGCATGGTCTCCCACTCCTGCGGCACCGAGGTGGACAGCGGCTGCGGCACCCACTTCGCGACGTTGCGGACCGCGAGGTTGTAGAAAGCCAGGTCGTAATGGGGACGCTCCAGCGGCGACGGTCCCGGCAGAATCACGTCGGCCTGGCGCGAGGTTTCGTTCAGGTAGACGTCCACCGAGATCATGAAGTCGAGGCCCTTGATCGCCTCGGCCAGCCGGCCCGCGTTCGGCGTGCTCAGGCAGGGGTTGCCGCTGATCGTGATGAGCGCGCGGACCTGCCCGTCGCCTGGAGTCTCGATCTCGTCCGCCAGCGTCGCGACCGGCAGCTCGCCGACCACCTCGGGGTAGCCGCGGACGCGGCTGCGCCACCGGCCGACGGTGAACGGCCGCCGGTTCCCGCTCGGCATCGTGGCGGCCTTCGGGAACATCGAGCCGCCGGGCTTGTCGAGGTTGCCGGTGAGCACGTTGAGGACGTCCACCAGCCAGCTCGCGACGGTGCCGAACGCCTGCGTGGTGGTGCCGATCCGGCCGTAGACGGTGGCGGATTCGGCGTCGGCCAGCTCGAGGGCGATCCGGCGGATCTCGGCGGCCTCGATGCCGGTTCGCTCCGCGACGGTCTCAGGCGTGAACGGCTCGGCCAGCGCGCGGACTTCGTCGAGCCCGGTGAAGTGCCCGGTGAGGTGCTTCGGATCGACGCGGTTCTCCGCGAACAGGACGTTGACCAGGGCGAACAGCAGGAGCGCGTCGGTGCCGGGGCGGATCGCGTGGTGCTCGTCGGCGGCCTGCGCGGTGCGCGTGCGGCGTGGATCGACCACGACGATCTTGCCGCCGCGCTGGTGGATCGCGCGCAGCCGGCCGCGGACGTCGGGCGCGGTCATCAGGCTGCCGTTGGAAACGAGTGGGTTGGCGCCGAGGATCAGCAGGTGCTGGGTGCGGTCGAGATCCGGCACCGGGATGGCCAGCGGGTCGCCGAACATCGTCCCGGACGAGTAGTGCTTCGGCATCTGGTCGACCGAGGTCGCGGAGTAGAAGTTCTTGGTGCCCAACGCTTTGTAGAGCACGCGCCCGTAGAGCGTGAGCGCGACGTTGTGTACGCCGGGGTTGCCCGCGTACACCGCGACGGCGTCCCGGCCGTACTGCTCGAGCAGCGGAGGCAGCCGCCGGTCGATCTCGTCGTAGGCCTCCTGCCAGCTCACCTCGACGAACTCGCCGTCGCGCTTGAGCAGTGGCGCCTTCAGCCGGTCGGGGTCGTGGTGCAGCCCGCCGAGGGAGGCACCCTTCGGGCAGATGTAGCCCTTCGAGAAGACGTCGGAATCGTCGCCCTGGACGCGGGTGACCTGCTGGTTCTCATCCAGCGTCACCTCGAGCCCGCAGGTCGCTTCACACAGCGGGCAGGTCACGTGCGCCGTTGTCATCGGACACCTCGCAGGCAGTCGGGTCCATCAACATACCGAGCGGTATGTCGAGGGGCAAGGCAAGATTACGCCATGAGCGTCGAGCACGCCGCGGCCGCCGAGCGCGCGGTCGCCGCGCGGCACCTGCGCCGGGTGTGGGCGCTGCCCGGGACCGCGCTGGCCCGCAGCGGGTGGCCGGCGTCGGTCGGGCAGCGGCTGCACTGGCACTGGAACTACTGGTGGCAGGCGCACCTGCTGGACACCCTCGTCGACGCCCAGCTGCGCGCGCCGGCCCCGGAGCGGCTGGCGTTGATCGGGCGGTTCGGCCGGTCGATGCGGCTGCGGAACTTCGGCCGGTGGACCAACGAGTACTACGACGACATCGCCTGGCTCGGCCTTGCGCTGCAACGGGTCCGGGCCCTCGGGGTGGACGGTTTCGAGCCCGCGCTGGCCGCGATCGACGCGCAGCTCCTGTCCGGCTGGACGGAGGCGACCGGCGGCGGGATCTGGTGGCGCCGCGGCGACGACTTCAAGAACACCCCCGCCAACGGCCCGGCGGCGATCTTCCACGCCCGCTCAGGAAACGGGGAGCGGGCGCGGGCGATGACGGACTGGATGTCCACTGTGCTCGTGGACCCGGCGACGGGGCTGGTGTGGGACGGCATCCGCGCGAGTACCGGGGAGCTGGTGAAGCACATTTTCACCTACTGCCAAGGGGTTTACCTCGGCGCCTGCCTCGAACTGTCCGAAATGGACTTGGCGGCACGGACCGTGCGCGCGGTGGCCGCGCAGTGCGCGCCCGGCGGGGTGATCCGCGGCCAGAGCGGGGGCGACGGCGGGTTGTTCGCGGCGATCCTGGCGCGGTATCTCGCTTTGGCGGCCCGTGCTCTGCCGGGCCCGGAGGCCGAGGTGGCGCGCTCGCTCGTGGTGGAGTCGGCGGCCGCGTGCTGGTCGGGCGCGGCGTCGGCCGACGACGGCCCGGTGTTCTCGGCGTTCTGGGACCGCCCGGCGCCCTGGCCCCTCCCGCCGGACGCACCCGAGCGCGACATGTCCGTCCAGGTGGGTGGCTGGATGGTGCTGGAGGCCGCGGCGACGCTCGGCTGATGCTCACCAGACGTGCCCGTCGCGCCAATCGCAGGTGAGCGGCGCGGTCAGGTCGAGGTCGACCGAGCCGGGGAAGACGTACACCCCGCGGTCGTCTTCGGCGGTGCGCAGGATGCCGGACGGCGAGAGCACGTACATCGGCCCTTCCCAGACGACCCAGCCGCGTCCGGTGTACAGCGCGGCATTTTCGCCGGAACCCCTGAGCGCACCGAGGTCGTAGCCGCGAAGGAGGCGCTCGAGCGGAGTCAGCAGCGATCCGGCGATCCCGCAGCGACGCCGGTCTTCGCGGACGCCGACAGCCTCGACGTACCCCGCGCGCAGCACCTGCCCGTCCAGCAGCAGCCGGCGCTGTACCAGCGAGGCATGGCCCACCAGAGCCTCGCCGTCGAAGGCCAGCGCGTGGACGCCGCCCAGGGCGTTCGCCCAGTCCGCGTCGGTGAAGGAGCCGTCGAACGCCGCGTCGAGCAGCGAACGGATCGTGGTCAGGGAGGCTGCGTCCAGTTCGCCGGTGTGCGCAAGATGGATCACTCCGTCATCGTGCCCGAAACGCCCCTCCCGCACCGTCCGCCAAACGACTCAGCACCCGCATGAAGCGCCGTGCAGGAACCGCGGAGCCAGCCGCACCGCCTCGGGCGGCCGGTCCGGGTCGGTGACCCGCGCGAGCAGCAGCTGCACCGCGCGGCGGCCGATCTCCGCGATGGGCTGGGCCATGGTCGTCATCGCCGGGCTCACCCGCCGCGCCCACTCCGCGTCGCCATAGCCGACCAGCGCCAGCTCCGAGCCGATCCGGATGCCCCGCCGGTGGGCCTCGTACTGGACGCCGATCAGCATCGCCTCGTCCGGCACCACCAGCGCTGTCGGCGACGGCCAGCTCTCGAGCAGCGTCGCCGCCGCCCGGGCCGCACCACCCGTCGAGCCCAGGCCGCACGCGACCAGCTCGGGCTTCCAGCGCAGCCCGGAACGCTCCAGCCCCTCGCGGTACCCGCGTGCACGCTCGCGGCTGATGTCCAGCGCTTCGTCGCCCGAGATCAACCCGATGTAGTGATGCCGCCGCTGCGCGAGGTGCTGCACCAGCGAGCACACCGACTGCGTGTTCTCCGAACCGACCTGGTCGACGTCGTTGCGCGCGGCGATCCGGTCCACCAGCACCGTCGGGACGCCCATCCGGAGGAGGCCGTTGATCACCGCTTCGTCTCCCGCGGCCGGGACCAGCAGCATGCCGTCGACCCGCTCGGCGCGCTGCGCCCGGACCAGCGCCGCTTCCTCGCTGACGCTGTCACCGGTGTCGACCAGAGTCACTTCGCAGCCGGCCTGCGCGGCGGCGACCCTGATCGAGCGCAGCAGCTCACCCGAGTAGGGGTTCGCGTGCATCCCCATGGCGACGCCGAACCGGTGGGTGACCGGTGGGTCCCACACCCGGAGTTCCGGCGAAAGTGCGGTCATGACAAGGAACCTCGCTCGCGCTCATCGGCACCGTATCCGCCGGGAGGACGTGCGCGGGCGCGCGAACGCGAGGTTCACCGATGTGAGTGAACAATCAGGAAACTGGTGGGCACCCACACGACTCACGGTGACGGAGCGTGGGCGCGAGACGCACCGTTTCGGCCTTGCGCGCGGGGTCGTTGATCCGGGCCAGCAGCAGCCGCACGGCCTGGCGCCCGATCTCCTCGATCGGCTGCGCCATGGTGGTCAGCGGCGGGTCCACCAGATCCGCCCACTCGACGTCGTCGTAGACCACGACCGGCAGGTCACGCCCGATCCGCAGGCCGCGGCGCCGGGCCTCGTGCAGCAGGCCGACCATCATCGAGTCGTTCGCGACGACCAGGGCGCTCGGCGGCTCCGGCAGCGCCATCAGCGTGCTGAACGCGAGCGCGCCGCCCTCGCGCGACGAGTTCCCGCAGGCCACGAGGTCGGCCGACCAGGTCAGCCCGGACCGCCCCAGCCCGAGCCGGTAACCGAGCACCCGCTCCTCGCTGGTCGAAAGCCCTGGCGTGCCGCTGATCATCCCGATCCGCCGGTGCCCCAGCGTGGCCAGGTGCGCGGTCAGCGCGGACGTCGCCTGGATGTTCTCGGACCCGACCTGGTCGACGTCGGCGCGGGTGGTCAGCCGGTCGATCAGCACGGTCGGGACGTCCAGCGAGACCAGCTCGCCGATCACCGGGCCGTCACCGGGCGCCGGGGTGATGAGCAGGCCGTCGACCCGGCGGGAGCGCAACGCCCGCACGGTGTCGCGTTCGGTGTCGGCCGTGTCGTGCGTGTCGGCGAGCAGCACCGTGTAGCCGTGCATCGACGCTTCGCGCTCGATGGCCTGCATGAGCGTCGCGAAGTACGGGTTCGCCACCAGCGAGATCGCCATCCCGATCGACCGCGTGCCGCCGGTGACCAGCGAACGAGCGATCGCGTCGCCGGTGTAGCCGGTCGTCTCGATCGCCCGCAGTACGGCCGTCTTGGTGTCCTCGGCGACCGCGCGGGTGCCGTTCACGACGTGTGAGACGGTGGTGATCGAAACGCCGGCGAGCTCGGCGATGTCCCGCTGGGTCGGCCGCGATGATCTCGGCTGGGGCATACCAGTCCTTCGTGTTGTCCGCGTGCAAGCGTTTGCGCAAACGCTTGCGTCCGCCGGACAGTCTGTCTACCTTCCCGGCTATCGGCAAGCTTCCGACCGAAACAAGGGTGGGACTCCCATGAGACAGAGCCGTTTCAAGGAAGGCAGTCTCTTCATACTCGCGCTGGCCACCGTCCTCGCCGCGGCCACCGGGTGCACCGTCGAACGTCACTGGGGTGGTAACGCGAACACCGGTGGCAGCGGCAAGGCGAAGGTCGGCCTGGTCACGAAGACCGACACCAATCCCTACTTCGTGGAACTCCGCAACTCCGCCAGAGCCGCGGCGCAAGCCAACGGCGCCGACTTCAGCGCGTTGGCCGGCCAGTTCGACGGAGACAACGACGGCCAGGTCCGAGCCATCGAGAACCTGATGCAGCAGGGCGTGAACACCATCCTGATCACGCCGAGCAGCTCCACCGGCGTGCTCAAGGCGATCAAGGACGCGCGCGACGCCGGCGTGCTGGTGATCGCGCTCGACACCGCCACCGAGCCGCCGGACGCGGTCGACGCCACCTTCGCCACCGACAACTTCGCCGCGGGCGAGGGACAGGGCGCCTACGTCAAGGCCGCGCTGAAGGGCGTCGCGCCGAAGCTGCTGATGGTCGACGGGACCGCGGGCAGTTCGGTCGACACCGCGCGGCACACCGGGTTCCTCAAGGGCATCGGGCTCACCGACTCCTCGCCGGAGATCAAGGGCCACACCGCCGCCAACGGCGACCAGAGCCTCGCCCAGCAGGGCATGGAGAACCTGCTCCAGCGCACCACCGACATCAACGCCGTCTACTCGATGAACGAGCCGATGGGCCGTGGCGCGTACGCCGCGCTCAAGGCCCGCGGCCTGACGAACCAGATCGTGATGGGCTCGATCGACGGCGGCTGCGAGGGCGTGCAGAACGTCAAGGACGGCCTCTACGCGGCCACCGTCATGCAGTTCCCGAAGAAGATGGCCGAACAGGGCGTGCTCGCCGCCGTCGAATACGCCAAGACCGGGAAGAAACCGACCGGGTTCGTCAACACCGGATCCGCGGTCATCAGCGACAAGCCCGTGCCCGGCGTGGAAAGCCACGACACCGCCTGGGGCCTGCAGAACTGCTGGGGAGGCACGAAATGACCACGGCCACCGTGTCCACAAAGGAACGTGAGTCGCTCGGCGAGTTCCTCCTCCGCGCCCCGGCGGTCGGGCCCGCGCTCGCGCTGCTCGTCGCGATCGTCGTCTTTTCGGTGTCCACGGACACTTTCTTCGATCTCGACAATCTGTCCACAGTGGTCCAGCAGTCGCTGGTCGTCGGGACACTCGCATTAGGACAGACGCTGGTCATCCTGATCGCCGGGATCGACCTGTCCAACGCGTCCTCGATGGTCGTCGCGACGCTGGTGATGGCGAAACTCGCGGCGGCGGGGACGAACGGCTTCATCGCGCTGCTCGCCGGCGTCGTGCTGACGGTGCTCGTGGGCATCTTCATCGGCGGGCTGGCGACGCGGATCAAGCTGCCCGCGTTCATCATCACGCTCGGCACGTTCACCATGCTCACCGCGCTGGCGAAACTCCTCGCGGGCGGCCAGGCCGTGCCGGTCACCGACGGCCTGCTCCAGTGGCTCGGCACCAAGCGCTACCTCTTCGGCGGCATCCCGATCACCTACGGCATGACGGTCGCGCTGCTGATGTATCTCGGAATCTGGTACGCGCTCACGAAAACGGCGTGGGGCAAGCACGTCTACGCGGTGGGCAACGCGCCGGAATCCGCGCGGCTGTCCGGGATCAAGGTCAACCGCACGGTGCTGTCGGTGTACATCGTGGCCGGGCTGACCTTCGGCATCGCCGCGTGGCAGGCGCTCGGCCGGACGCCGAACGCCGACCCGAACCAGTTCCAGCTGGGCAACCTCGACTCGATCACCGCCGTGGTTCTCGGTGGTACCAGTCTCTTCGGTGGCCGCGGCTCGGTGCTCGGCACGCTGATGGGCGCGCTGGTCGTGGCCGTGCTGCGGTCGGGGCTGACACAGATGAACGTCGACGGCAACTACCAGGACCTCGCCACCGGCGCCCTGCTCATCGCCGCCGTCGTGGTGGACCGGATCGCGAGGAGGCAGCAGCAGTCATGAGCGAACCGATCCTTCAGGCCCGCGGCCTGGTGAAACGCTACGGCCGGGTCACCGCCATCGACGGTGCCGACTTCGACCTGCTCCCCGGCGAAGTGCTCGCCGTGGTCGGGGACAACGGCGCCGGGAAGTCCTCACTGATCAAAACCCTTTCGGGCGCGGTGATCCCGGACGAGGGCGAGATCAAGGTGGACGGCCAGGTCGTCCACTTCAAGTCCCCTTTGGACGCTCGCCACTACGGCATCGAGACGGTGTACCAGGATCTCGCGGTCGCGCCCGCGCTGGACATCGCGTCGAACATGTTCCTCGGCCGGGAAAAGCGCCTCGGCGGCCCGTTCGGGCTGTTCCGCAAGCTCGACACCGCGACCATGCGGACCGAGGCACAGCGGATCCTCGACGAGCTGGGCATCAACATCAAGTCCATCACGCAGCCGGTGGAAACCCTTTCCGGCGGCCAACGGCAGGGTGTCGCGGTCGCGCGGGCGGCGGCGTTCGGCACCAAGGCCGTGATCATGGACGAGCCCACCGCCGCGCTGGGCGTCGCCGAGTCCGGCAAGGTGCTCGACCTGATCGGCCGGATCCGCGAACGCGGCCTGCCGGTGGTCCTGATCAGCCACAACATGCCGCACGTGTTCGACATCGCCGACCGCATCCACGTGCACCGCCTCGGCAAGCGCGTCGCGGTCGTCTCGCCGAAGACGCACACGATGAACCAGGTCGTCGGCCTGCTCACGGGTGCGTTGCGGCTCAAGGAGAACGGCGAGGTCGAGGAGGTCGCGGCCGCCGCGCACGTGGCCGGGCTGACGTGAGACTGCTGCTGGCGGGGCTGTGCACCGTGGACGTGATCCAGCGGGTCGTGGAAATCCCGGCGCCGGGCGAGAAGGTGCAGTCACTGCGGGTGGACGTCGCCGCGGGTGGGCCCGCGACGAACGCCGCGGTGACCGCCGCCGCCCTCGGCGCCGAGACGACTTTGCTGACCGTCCTCGGCGCACACCCGCTGGCAGCACTCGCGCACGCCGATCTCGCCGCACACGGGGTCCACGTTGTCGATCTGGCGCCTTCGCTGGACACCCCGCCGGCGGTCTCGGCGGTGGCTGTCCGGGACCGCGACGGCGAACGCACGGTCGTCTCCCGCAACGCCGGTGAGACGCACTTTCCGGTGAACGTGCCGATCCCCGAAGCCGACGTGGCGCTGGTCGACGGCCACCACCCGGAGCTCGCCCTGGAAGTCGCCCGGCGGGCGAACGGCCCGGTCGTGCTGGACGCGGGGAGCTGGAAGCCGGTGCTCGACGAGCTTCTCCCGCTGGTGGACGTCGCGGCCTGCTCGGCGCATTTCCAGGCGCCCGGACCGGGGCTGCACGAGCGTGGCGTGCCGACGGTGATCACGACCGCGGGCCCGGAACCGGTGCGCTGGTCGACCGCCGATGGCGCGACCGGTGAGGTGCCCGTGCCCGCGGTCGAAGCACGGGACACACTAGGCGCGGGCGACGTCTGGCACGGCGCGCTCGCCGTGGCCGTGGCGACGAAACCCTCGGTGACGGATTGGATTCGCTTCGCCAACGACGTGGCCGCGGAACGGGTGCGGCAGGTGGGACCGCGGTCGTGGACGACCGCGATCGCAGGAAGGAACAGGACATGACGGCGTTCGACGACCTGCTGGCCAGGGCAGAGGGCCTGACCGTGCGCGGGCAGCGCAACGTGCTCGGGATCATCGGCTCACCCGCCTCCGGCAAGACGACCCTGGCCTGGGCACTGGCCAACGCGCTGGGTTCGCGCGCGGCCGTGGTGGGGATGGACGGCTTCCACCTCGCCCAGGTGGAGCTGCAGCGCCTCGGCCGCATCGAGCGCAAGGGCGCGCCTGACACCTTCGACGCGGCGGGCTACTGCCACCTCATCCGCCGGCTCGCCGAAGGCCGCGAGACGGTCTACGCGCCGGAGTTCCGCCGCGAGATCGAGGAGCCGATCGCGGGCGCGGTGCCGGTGGCGCCGGAGGTGCAGCTCGTCATCACCGAGGGCAACTACCTGCTGCTGCCGGACGACCCGTGGAGCGGGATCCGGCCGCTGCTCACCGAGGCCTGGTTCCTGGCCCCGGACGAGCCGGAGCGCATCGAACGCCTGGTGTCGCGCCACCGCCGGTACGGTCGCTCGCTGGTCGAGGCACGCCGCCGCGCGCTGGGCTCCGACCAGCGCAACGCCGACCTCATCGACCAGACCCGCGACCGCGCGGACCTGGTCCTGGAGAACCTCCCCCTGGCCAACTTCGCGATCTAGGCGTCCGGCCTCAGCGCCGCTGGGCTCGGGTCCTCGTGAGTGGTAAGTGTCGTTCTAACGACACTTACCACTCACGAGACCTGAGCTGCACCTGGTTGACTTGGGGCATGGTCTTGATCGTCACGGGCGGGAGCCGCGGGATCGGCGCCGCTATCTGTGAGCTCGCCGCGGCGCGCGGGTATGACATCGTCGTCAACTACTCCGGCGACGCGGAACCGGCCGAGGAAGTCGCCGAGCGCGTGCGGAAACACGGGCGGAAAGCGCTGGCGATCCGGGCCGACGTTTCCGACGAAAACGCCGTTCGCGCGTTGTTCGAAGAAGCCGCAAAGCTCGGCCCGCTCACCGGTCTGGTCAACAACGCCGCCATCACCGGCAATACCCCGGGAAAGCTCGACGAGTACGACGTCGAGGTCGTGCGGCGCACCCTGGACGTGAACGTGACCGGCGTGTTCCTCTGCTGCCGCGAGGCTGTCCGCCGGATGTCGACGCGGCACGGCGGCGAGGGCGGCGCGATCGTCAACATCTCTTCGACTGCGGCGCGCACTGGCTCGGCTGGGGAATGGGTCCACTACGCCGCTTCGAAAGCAGCTGTCGACACGCTGACTTTCGGTTTGGCACAAGAGGTCGGCAGCGAACGCGTGCGCGTCAACGCCGTCGCGCCGGGCTTGATCGATACCGGATTGCACGCGGCCGCGGGAATGCCGGGCCGGCTGGATCGGTTCACCCCGCTCATTCCCATGGGCCGCGCGGGTCAGCCGTCCGAGATCGCCGAAGCCGTGCTATGGCTGCTTTCCGACGCGGCTTCGTTCACCACCGGCGCGGTGCTCGACGTGGGTGGCGGCCGCTGATCGTTGTGAACCGGTCTATCCGTGAATGCGTGTGGTGAACGTTGTAAAAACCGCGCGAAAGGTAAACGGGAAATGACCGCGTTACGTACGTTCGCCCTCCCTGATTCGGTGAGTGGGACAACCGTCGATCGAATACTCGGGCGACAGTTGATCCGTACCTGGCAGACCGACGGCATCTTCCAGATCGCCGCCGACGAGACACAGGACCGCGGGATCCGGGAAGCGCTTGCCGCCAGCCGCCGCTTCTTCGGCCGCTCGCTCCCGGAGAAGGCGAAATTCGTCAGCGATCTGAGCTACAGCGGCTACATCGCTTCCGGCGAGGAGGTGACCGCGGGCGAAGCCGACTATTCCGAAATATTCACCGTCTGCCCGGACATCCCGCTCACCGACCCCCGCGTCCGCCAGGGCTGGCCGTGCCACGGGCCGGTGCCGTGGCCGGATGAGGGCTACCGCGACGCCATGCGGAAATACCTCGAGACGGTGGGCGGAATCGGCGAGAAACTGCTGAAACTCGTCGCGCTGGGGCTGGGCATCGAAATCGACCGGCTCACCCGGCTGACCCGCGACGGCTGGCACCACATGCGCGTGCTCCGGTTCCCGGCGCGTTCGGCCACCACGGAACGCGGGATCGGCGCGCACACCGACTACGGCCTGCTGGTGATCGCCGCGCAGGACGACGTCGGCGGCCTGTTCATCCGGCCGCCGGTGCCCGGCGAACGGCGTAACCGGAACTGGCTGCCGGAGGAAAGCTCCGCGGGAATGTATGAAAACGAAGAACCATGGACGTTCGTGGCGCCGGAGCCGCGGGTGTTCACCGTTTTCCCCGGCGACATCCTGCAGTTCCTGACCGGCGGGCAGCTGCTTTCCACCCCGCACAAGGTGCGCCTCGCCGACCGTGAGCGGTTCACGATGGCGTACTTCCACGAGCCGGCGTTCGGCGCGGCCGTCCGCCCGCTGACCGAGACCGACGAGGACGAGTACCTCCACTACGGGACGCACTTCACGTCGATGTTCACCCGGTGCTATCCGGAGCGCGTGACCACCGAGCGCATCCATCGGGAGGGCAGGCTGGCGACCCTCGAGCGGTTACGGCTAGCCAGCGTCGGTAATCGAACGGTGAGCTGAATCGATCTGAAGATCACCGATGGTCACCTTCCGGCAGTCCGAGGTGACCATCGGTGGTCAAAGTCCGCTGAGTGGGACACCTGGCGACGACGAGATCACGATTGGTGGCGGAACTCGGTCACCTCAGTTTGAGCTTCGCGGCGCTGTGTCACTCTGGTGGTCGCCCCGGATGAACGAAGATCGTCAGCACGGACCGGGGACCGACGGGCCACGGGGGTGGGGTGCCATCCGTCGCCGTGCGAAACGCTGGGATGTGCCCGGGAGTGCGCCGCCGGGGTGCGAAAGGACGGCCACGAAAGTCATGCCCAAACTCACGTCTGTGCACCACCTGGCGCTCACCGTGACCGATGTGGACCGCAGTGTGCCCTGGTACGCGCGGGTGCTCGACCTGGAGGAGATCACCCGCCGGGAAGAGCCGGACACGGGACTGCGCAAGGTAGTGCTCCGCTCGGCCGGTGACGAGTTCGCGGTGGTGCTGGTGCAGCACGCCGACACCGGCCGCCGCGGCTTCGACGAACGCCGGACCGGTCTGGACCACGTCGCCTTCAAGGTCTCTTCGGCGGCCGAGCTCGCCGAATGGCAGGCCCGGCTCGACGAGTTCGGCGTGTCCTACCTGCCTGCGGCGCCGTCGCGGACGTTGGAGGGCTCGCACGTCATCGTGCTGCGCGACCCCGACGGCATCCAGCTGGAGATCTGGGCCGACCCGGAGCCGTGAGCTTCAGGCGCGGGCGCTGCTCTCGTCGGTCTCCTCGACCGGGCGCCGCATCTCCTGGCGGTAGCGCACCACGCCGTAGCCGGTCCCGAACACGAAGAACGCGATGCTGATCCACAGCGCGACGGTCTTCAGCCACGGCAGGGAGTTCAGCAGGCCCGCGCCGTAGTAGCCGAGCAGGACCAGCGTCGGGACCCAGAGCAGGCCGCCGAGGGTGGTCGCGAGCAGGAACCGCCGCTGGTCCATCCGCGCGGTACCGGCGATGAGCGGCGCGAGCGTGCGAATCCACGGGATCCAGCGGGCCGCGACGATCGCGAAGAAACCCTTCCGGTCCAGGAAGCGCTGAGCGCGTTCCAGGTTGTGCCGGTTGAGGACCTTGCCGCCGCGGCGCGCGATCAGCTTGGTGCCGGTCGTCTTGCCGATGGTGTACCCGATGTGGTTACCGAGCACGGCGACGATCAGCGCGGCGCCCGACAGCAGCCACGCGTTGGCGTCCGACCCGTGCTGGGCCAGGACCACACCCGCGCCGAAGAGCAGCGAGTCGCCGGGCAGGAACAGCCCGATGATCAACGCGCATTCGACCAGGACGAAGCTCAGCACGATGACCCAGACGAGCAGCGGGCCGGCCGTGTCCAGCCAGCTCACGCCGATGCCCATGGCCTCGGTGCTCACGACACTCACACGCCGAGCCTACGTTGCCCGGGTGAACTGCCCGCGGCGAACGCCCAAATCGAGCTACCTGAAAGGTCCGGAACGCACTTTCCGTAATTGCGTGCTCCACATGCCGTTAAGGCCACCTTACGGGCGACAGACGCCCGTAAGGTGGCCTTAACGCGGCACTTCAGGTCTTGATCAGAACTGCGGAAGCGACTCGCCCTGGACGGCTTCGATGTCGATTTCGATCTTCACCGTCGTGCCCACCGCGGCGACTCCCGCCCGCACCATCGCGCTGTAGTTGATCGCGAAGTCGTTGCGGTGCAACGTCGTCTCGGCGTGGAACGCCGCACGCACGCCGCCCCACGGGTCCGGGCCCCAGCCGCCGTAGGTCAGCGCCAGCTCGACCTCACGACGTTCGCCGTGCAGCGTGAGCTCCCCGGCCAACGTCCACTCGTCCGTCCCACGCTGCCGCAGCCCGGTGGAGGAGAACGTGATCACCGGGTGGACGTCGACGTCGAGGAAGTCCGACGAGCGCAGGTGGTCGTCGCGCATCTTGATGTTGGTGTCGATGCTCGCCGCCTTGATCTCGGCGTGCACCGACGACCGCTCGGCAGGGCGGCCGATCTCGATCCGCCCGGACAGGTCCGGGAACCGCGCCTTGATGCTCGCGATGCCCAGGTGCCGCGCGGTGGCGACCACCGACGAGTGCATCGGGTCGATCATCCACGGCCCGGCCGGCGGCAGCTCGATCGCTTCGGCGGCCGGGGCCAGCACGACCTCGCCGAGCGAGGCCGCGCCGTCCGAGCCGACGCGCATCGTGCGCGCCACCGGCGTGTACCCGGCCGCGGTGATGACAGCGGTGTAGTTGCCCGGGGACAGCGGCGCGAGCGCCACCGCCCCGCGGGCGTCCGCGGTCTGCCGCGCGACCTGGTGCCCGGCCGGGTCGGTCACGGTGAGCACGGCGTGCTCGACCGCCCAGCCCTCGGCCGTGCGGAAGATCGCCGTCACGGCCGGTCCACCAGGTCGTCCAGCGCCTGGTCGTAGCTCAGCCGGACGTCGTGGGCGGCTTCACCGTCGGACAGCTCCACCTGGCTGGTCGCCGGCGGGTACCCGCTCGCGACCACGGTGTAGGCGCCCGCGGGCAGATCCGGCACGACGTACTGGCCCTGCTCGTCGGTCCGCGCGACCGCGGCGACGTTGCCCTGGGTGTCGAGCACCGTGATCCGCGCGTCCGGGACGATCCGGTCGCCCTCGGTGCGGGCGGTGCCCGAAAGCTGCACCGCGCTGGTGAGCTCGACGTCGTAGTGCAGGACGCCGCTGTCCGCGATGGTCAGCGTCACCGCGAACGGCCGGTAGTGCGCGCCGCTCGCGACCAGGGTGTACTGCCCCGCGCCGATCCCGGCGAACTGGTACGCGCCGTCCTCGGCGGTGATGAAGGCGCCGTTGACCTCGCCGCGCCCGTCGGTCAGCGTGACCGTCGCGCCGGCCAGCGGGGTGCCGGGCCCTGCCGACTTGACCACGCCGGTGAGCCCACCGGACCCGGTCAGCGTGACGTCGACCTTCGCCGGGCCACCGGAGATGACCACGCTCGAGGCCTGCGGCTGGTGCCCGTTCGCGGACACGATCAGCACGTACTTGCCCGGCCCCTGGCTGGGCACCGAGTAGCTGCCGTCGGCGTTGCCGGTGGCCCGCGAGACCTGGCGGCCGCGCTCGTCGATCAGCGTCAGCGCCGCGCCCACGACGTGCGAGCCGTCCTGGCGCCGCACGTGCCCGGTGACGGGCACGCCGCCCGCACCCACCGGGATCGCCTCGAGGTCGGCCGCGGACGCGGTCAGCGGCAGCGCGCCCGACACGGCCTGGTAGTCCCCTTGGCCGTTCCCGGTCAGTGCGTGCCTCCCGGCGCCGACCAGCGCGGGCTCACGCGGCGAGACCGGCTCGACGATCTCGGTGGGCTCGTCGGCGTCCAGGAGGGCTTCGCCACCCTCCATCGCGGCCGCCGCGGGAGCGGCGTTGGTCAGCGGGATCTCCTTCATGAACAGCAGCACCAGGGTGGCCACCAGAGCCACCGCGCCGGCGACGTAGAACACGGTGGTGATCGAGTCGGTGAAGCCGATCAGGACCGGCGTCTTGATCGCCTCCGGCAGGTTCTGGATGCCGCTGGTGTCCCCGGTCAGGTTGCCGATGCGCGCACCGGCGCCGGCCGGCAGCGTGCCGCCGAACGCCTTGGTGATGTTGGGCAGCAGGGTGTTGAACAGGATCGTCAGGAAGATCGCGACACCCGCGGTACCACCGATCTGGCGGAAGAACGTCGCCGACGCGGTGGACACGCCCATGTCGCTGCGCGGGCCCGCGTTCTGTACCGCGATGATCAGCGTCTGCATGCACTGGCCGAGGCCGAGGCCGATGATGGCGGCCGCGGTCAGCGGGTGCCACAGCGGCGAGTCGTAGTGGACCTGCGCGAAGAAGAACGCGCCACCGGCGATCAGCAGCGTGCCGACGATCGGGAAGATCTTGTAGCGCCCGGTCTTCCCGGTGATCCGGCCGGACACGATCGAGCTGATCATGATGCCCGCCATCAGCGGCAGCATCAGCAGACCGGACTCGGTCGGCGTGTAGCCCTGCACGACCTGCATGAACTGCGGGATCATGGTGATCGCGCCGAACATCGCCACACCGACGATGACACCGCCGATGATCGCCACGGTGAACGTCGAGTTCTTGAACAGCCGCAGCGGGATCAGCGCGGCGTCCTTCATCAGCCTCTCGACCAGGATGAACGAGATGATGCCGACGCCGCCGACCACGTAACAGAGGATCGCCTTGCCGTCGCCCCAGCCCCACTTCTGGCCCTGCTCCGCGACGATCAGGAACGGCACCACGGCCACGACCAGGGTGAGCGCGCCCCACCAGTCGATCTTGTGGTCGTGCCGCTCGTGCGGCACGTTCAGCACCTTCGCCACGACGAACAGCGCGATGATGCCGATCGGCACGTTGATCAGGAAGACCCAGCGCCACCCGTGGATGTCGTAGCCGAAGATGGTGCCGGCGTGGTCGATGCCGGCGAAGAACCCGCCGAGCACCGGGCCGAGCACAGTGGACAGGCCGAACACGGCCAGGATGTAACCCTGGTACTTCGCGCGTTCGCGGGGCGGCACGATGTCGCCGAGGATCGTCATGGCCAGCGACATCAGGCCACCGGCGCCGAGACCCTGCACCGCGCGGAAGGCGGCCAGTTCGTACATCGTGGACGAGAAGCTCGACGCGAGCGAGCCGGCCACGAAGATGCCGATCGCGGTCAGGTAGAACGGCTTGCGGCCGTAGATGTCGGAGAGCTTGCCGTAGATCGGCGTGACGATCGTCGAGGTGATCAGGTACGCCGTGGTCGCCCACGCCTGCAGGTCGAAGCCGTGCAGGTCGTTGGCGATCTTGACGATCGAGGTACCGACGATCGTCTGGTCGAGCGCGGCGAGGAACATGCCGCACATCAGGCCGGACAGGATCGTGACGATCTGCCGGTGGCTCAGCCGTGGAGGCTCCTTGGCCTCCGGCAGAGCGGGTGATTCGACGGTAGAACTCATGCTGAGGCCCCCTTGGCCTGCGTCGGCGCCGAGTGGGCGTCGGCGAATTGTGGAGAGTGGTGTTCGATTCCCGAGTTGAGCCGGCCGAAGAGCCGGTTGAGGTTCTGGCGGTCCTCGTCGGACCAGTCCGCGAGCACTTCGGCCAGCCACTGGTTGCGCTGCTTGCGGTTCTCCTCGAACACGCGCATGCCCTCGGCGGTGGGCGCGAGCAGGCAGGCGCGGCCGTCTTCGGGGTCGGCCTGACGCTCGACCAGCCCGTGCTGGACGAGCGAGCTGGACTGCCTGCTGATCGTGGAGATCTCCGAGTGCAGCGACTCGGCGAGCTTGCTGGTTCGTTGCGGCCCCTCGTGGATGAGGGTGAAGAGGATCGCGTAGGCGGCCCGCTCGATGCCGTCGGGACCCTGCTTGGCGACCTGCGACTTCGCCTTGGTGATCAGCCGCACGAAGCGCACGAGCTCATGGCCGAGCTGATCGGCGAGATCCAGTTCGGACTTCGGCCGGGTGCCGGAGCTGTTCGGTGCCATGCGTGATCCTTCGCGCTGATCGACCGTTGGTTGGGGTCTGCAACTAGTTGCCCAACGCAAGGATGTGCCTGGATGGCGGATGGCGCAAGCGCGGGCGTGCGGTATGTGTCACAACACACTTTAGTTGCCGTATGCAAGCACATTCTTCCGGGGGAACAATGGCGCGCCCGCGTGGTTGGAAGGGGTATGACCGACGACACAGTCCTGAAGGACTTCCTCGGCGCCCACAAGCGCGGCGTGCTCGCCACGATCCGGCGGGACGGGCGGCCCCAGCTGTCGACCATCACGCACCTCTACGACATCGAGACGAACACGATCACGGCGTCGATCACCGAGACTCGCGCCAAGACGAAGAACATGCGCCGCGATCCGCGGGTCACGTACCACGTGGGCAGCGAGGACGGCTGGAGTTACGTCGTCGCCGACGGGGAGGCGGTGCTCTCGGAGCCCGCGAGGGAGCCGGACGATGCCACGGTGGACGCGCTGGTCGACTACTACCGCCGGGCGGCCGGGGAGCACCCGGACTGGGATGAGTACCGGGCCGCGATGGTCTCCGACCGGCGGGTCCTGCTGACCATCCAGATCTCGAAGCTGCTCGGGCTGGTGCGCTGAGCTCGGGCTCGGGACGGGCTGGTCTGCACAGCTGAATTCGAAAGAAGATTTCCGCAGTGCGGACTTCGCGGGCTTACGATGAGGCCATGAGCAACGAGGCTTTGGTCACCCGGCTCCGCGACCGGCTCGGCAGGAACGCGGTGCTCACCGACTCCGACGTCACCGACTCCTACGCCCGCGACATGATGCCGCTGGCGCCCTCGGGCAAGCCCCTCGCCGTCGTCCTGCCCGCGGACGTCGAGGGCGTCCAAGAGGTGGTCCGGGCCTGCGCGGAGGCGAAGGTGCCGATCGTGCCGCGGGGCGCGGGCAGCGGGCTGTCCGGCGCGGCCAACGCCATCGACGGTTGCGTGATGCTCGTGCTCACCAAGCTGGACCAGATCGTCGAGATCGACCCTGGCAACCGGCTCGCCGTCGTCCAGCCCGGCGTGGTCAACCTCGACCTGCGCGAGGCCGTCCAGAAGGAAGGCCTGTTCTATCCGCCGGACCCCTCCAGCTACGACTGGTGCACCATCGGCGGCAACCTGTCGACCAACGCGGGCGGGCTGTGCTGCGTGAAGTACGGCGTGACCACGGACTCCGTGCTCGGGCTGGAGGTCGTGCTCGCGGACGGCTCCCTGCTCAAGACCGGCCGCCGGACGGTCAAGGGCGTCGCCGGGTACGACCTGGCCAGGCTCTTCGTCGGCAGCGAGGGCACGCTCGGCGTGATCACGCAGGCGACGGTGCAGCTCAAGCCGCTGCCGCAGGCGCCGGCGACGCTGGTCGCGGGCTTCAGCACGACCGAGGCCGCCGGTGAGGCGGTCGCCCGGGTCGTCCGCGAGGGGCTGGTGCCTTCGCTGCTGGAGATCATGGACGCGTCCTCGATCAAGGCCGCCGAGGCGTACCTCAAGACCGACCTCGGCGCGGGCTCGGACTGCCGGGCGCTGCTGCTCGGCCAGTCGGACTCCGGCGGCGAGGTCGCCCGCCGTGAGCTCGCGGCGTTGGAGCAGATCTGTACCGACTGCGGCGCCGACCTCGCGTACACCACCGAGGACCTCGAAGAGGGCAAAATGCTGCTCCAGGCGCGGCGCTGCGTGCTGACCGCGCTGGAGATGTACGGCGTCTGGCTGACCGACGACGTGTGCGTCCCGCGGACCCGGATCGCCGAGCTGATCCACGGCTGCGAGCGGATCAGCGAGGAGGTCGGGCTGCGGATCGCCGTGGTCGGCCACGCCGGCGACGGCAACATGCACCCCACGATCGTCTACCAGCCCGACAATCCGGACGAGTTCGCCCGCGCCCGGCGCGCCTTCGACGACATCCTGGAGGTCGGGCTGGGGCTGGGTGGCACGGTCACCGGCGAGCACGGCGTCGGCAAGATCAAGCGCGAATGGCTGGAGCGCGAGGCCGGGCCGGTGGCGATGCGGGTGCACCGCCAGATCAAGCAGGCCCTGGACCCGGAGAACCTCTTCAACCCGGGCTCGATGTTCTCGATGTGAGCGGGACTCCGTGAGTGGTAAGTCGGGTTATTAATAACCGGCCGCAACACTCACGAGTCGTTCAGTCCTTCACGCGCGGGATGCGCTGCGTGACCTCGGGGTCCGTGGCGGCCGCCGGAGCGGCCTTCTTCTCGCGGCGGGCCTTCAGGTACTCGAGGCCGATCGGGACCACCGAGACGAGCACGATCAGGATGAAGATCGCGTCGACGTTGTTGCGGATGAACGAGATGTTCCCGAGCAGCGAGCCGAGGATCGTGATGCCCGCGGCCCAGAGGATGCCGCCGATCACGGTGTAGGTGAAGTAGCGCTTCGGGTCCATCCGGCCGATGCCCGCGATCCAGGTGATGAACGTCCGCACGAACGGGACGAACCGGGCCAGCACCACGGCCTTCGGCCCGTGCTTCTCCAGGAACGCGTGTGTCTTGTCGACGTACTCCTGCTTGAAGAACTTGGAGTCCGGCCGGCTGAACAGCTTCGGCCCGACGAAGTACCCGATGTAGTACCCGACCACGTTGCCGAGCAGCGCCGCGACCGTCACCAGCACACAGGCCAGCCACAGCGGCACGTCCAGGGTGCCCTGGGCGATGAACAGGCCCGCGGTGAACAGCAGCGAGTCGCCGGGCAGCACCGGGAAGATGCTGCTCTCGATGAAGATGATCAGGCAGAGCGCGACCAGGACCGGGCCGGTGAGGCCGCTCAGCAGATGCTGCGGGTCCAGCCACGACGGCAGGAGGGACATCGTGTTGACCGTGCTCTGAGCGAGAATCACACCGAAAACGGTACAGGGTGACGCTGTGTGCCAGCAGGCAGCCGCCCCAGAACCGCAAGCGAGAAGGAGCTCCTCAGACCAGCGTGAGCAGCCCGACCACCGAACCGGCGGCCAGGCCGAGCAGCACCGCGAGCAGCAGGATCCAGTACACCGGCAGCGGCGCGGCGGTGGCCTGGGCCGGCTGCCGGACGGTCGGCGGCACCACCGTCGCCTCGGCCTCCGCGAGGTCCAGCGCCGCGCGCTCGCGTTCCAGCGAGTCCGCGCTCGCGCCGGACAGCAGCCCATAGGCCGAGGGCAGCTCGGCCGGGGTCTCCATCGAGGTGGTCGGGACGGCCTCGGTGCGCGGCTCGGTCTCCCGGGCCGGCCCCGGCGCCTGGGGCGCGAAGACGGCCTGGGCGCGCAGGGCGTCGGCCAGCAGCCGCTCCGGGTCCTTCGGCTCGCTCATCCCACCTCCGCGTTTGCTCAGGTACTCAAACTAGCCGTACCCACCTGGGCTACCCACTCACCCCGGCGCAGCACCTTGACCGGCCGCAGGTCATCGCCCAGCACGACGATGTCGGCGGCGAGGCCCCGGCACAGCGAGCCGGTCCGGTCCGCGATGCCGAGCAGCTCCGCCGGCCGCTGCGACGTCGCGTGCACCGCGTCCAGGACGCCGAGTTTGGCACCCCGGATCAGGTTACGGAAGGCGGCGTCCATCGTCAGGGTGCTGCCCGCCAGCGAGCCGTTGTCGGCCAGCGTGGCGACGCCGTCGTGGACGTCGACCTCCAGACGGCCCAGCGTGTAGCGCCCGTCCGCGGCGTCGGTGGCCGACATCGCGTCGGTGATGAGCACGGTCCGGCCGCGTCCCGCGTGCTTGGCCGCGAGCCGCACGACCGTGGGGTGCAGGTGCACCATGTCGCAGATCAGCTCGATCGTGATGCGTTCGTCGTCCAGCAGCGCGCCGACCGGGCCCGGCTCGCGGTGGTGCAGCGGGCGCATGCCGTTGAACAGGTGCGTGGCCACGGTGGCCCCCGCGTCGATGGCCGGGAGCAGCTGCTCCTCGATGCCGTCGGTGTGCCCGATCGCGGCGATGACGCCGGACTCGGCGAGCTGCCGGACGGCCTTTACCCCGCCGTAGAGCTCGGGAGCCAGGGTCACCATCCGGATCGCGCCCTGCCCGGCGCGCAGCAGCTTGTCGACCGTCCCGGTGTCCGGCTCGAGCAGTGCCTCCGGGTCGTGCGCCCCGCAGCGGGCCTTCGAGATGAAGGGCCCTTCCAGGTGGATGCCCGCGACCTGGTCGTCCTGGACCAGCTCACGCAGCGCCGCGACCTGCTCGACCAGCACGTCGACCGGGTTGGACACCAGGCTGGCGATGGTGGTCGTGGTGCCGTGCCGCCGGTGTGCGTACACCGCGGTCAGCAGCTCGTCGGGGTCGAGGGAGGTGAACGAGCCACCACCCCCGCCATGGCAGTGGGTATCGATGAATCCCGGGACGACCAGCGCCCCGCCGACGTCCACGTGTTCGCCGGATGGCGGGGTCCCAGAGCCCACACCGGCGATCCGCCCGTCGGAGACGGCTACCCAGCCGTCGTCGAATACACGGTCCGGGGCGGCAACCCGGCCGCCCGTGATCACGAAATCTCCGGCGCCTCTCACGCACCCCAGCATATATTGGTCTGGACCAAGCATGGTGATACGACTCAGTGATCGGGATGGTCCACCCGGGTCACTGTGGCGGCTGCATGGCCTTCTGAAGCGCCTCGAGCGCCCGGCTGGCGGTCGATTTAACGGTACCCTTGGAAATCCCTGCGGCCTCAGAGATTTCGGCTTCGCTCAGCCCTCCGTAGTAACGCAGCACCAGAACTTCACGCTGCCGTGGCGGAAGTTTCGACAAAGCGCTGACCACGGCCTGGTGCTCGCTGGACAGCATCGCGAGGCTTTCGGCCGAACGCGCGTTGACCGCGTGCGGCGGGACGTACTCGCGTGCCGTTTTCCGACGGCGCAGCACACTGCGTGAGCCGTTGACCACGGCCGTGCGCAGGTAACCGACCGCGGCGGCGGCGTCACGCAGGCGCCCCCAGTTGCGATGCAGCCCGGTGAAGGCCTCCTGGACGACGTCTTCCGCCGTGGCGGGCTCGTCGACCAGCAGGATCGCCAGGCGGACCAGGCGCATCCGATGCTGGCGATAGAGGTCTTCGAGGGTCAGCGGCGCCGCCACTTGCGCGGGTGCCGGCCCATCCATGACCCGCAGCTGGCCGAGGGTCGCCTCGACACTGCGTTCAGCGTTGCCCTCGAGCATGAACCCCTGCCTGTTCTCGACCCCGGTCCGGCCGTGCCGGTCGTCCCGGGTGGGAACGGGCACGGTGTGCCGCGTCAGCAGGTTCACGGTATTCACAGCGTTCACACAGCTACTGACGCATGCCTAGCGTATCTGGTTGGCTTGTCCCCGCCACTGATCGGCTGGCCCGAGCACCGGTAGCGTCGGCTTCGTCACGCAGCCGTCCTACCCGGGAGATCCCGATGGCCTGGTACCTCGTCGAAATCACCTACGACCTGGAGAAGATGCCGGAGGTCCGGCCGCGCCACCGCGAATTCCTCACCGCCCTGGCCGAGCGGGGCGACGTCGCCTTCGCCGGGCCGCTCGGCGACGGGACCGGCGGGATCACGCTGTACCGCGCCGAGGACGAGGCCGCGCTCCACGAAATCATCGATCAGGACCCCTACCACCTCGAAGGGGCCGCCGCGAAGCGCACCGTGCGCGAGTACAAGCCGGTGCTGGGCGCCTGGGTGCCCGACGCGCGCTGAACTCACAGCTCGAGGGCCGCCGCCCCACGGTCGACGCAGATCCGCATGGATCCGCCTTCGGCGGTGGGGACCGCGCAGGTCCCGCAGAAGCCCTGCCGGCAGGAAAAGGGGACGTTCGGCAGCACGTCGCGGACGACGTCCAGCGCGGAACGCCCGGCCGGTACGTCGAGGGTGAGCCCGCTGCGGCGAAGCCGAAGCTGAAAGGGCTTTCCGCTGACGATCGGCGGTGGTGCGAACCTTTCGAAAAAGACAGATTTCCCCCAGGAAACCGACAGGTCGACGCGCACGCTCGTGATCATCGGCACCGGGCCGCAGCAGTAGACGGAGGCCCCTTCAGGGAGCCCTTCGAGAAGTTCCGCCCCGGATGCCGGAATCCCGTACTCGGTATCCGGCCGGATCCACACGCGGTCCGGACCATACGTGGCGAGCTCGTCCAGGAACGGCATCGACCCGCGGGTGCGCCCGGTATAGACCAGCCGCCAGTCCGCGCCCATGGCCGCCGCACGCTGGACCATCGGCAGGATCGGTGTGATCCCGATCCCACCCGCCACGAACAGGAACGGCCCGCCGCCGACGAACGGGAACGCCGTCCGCGGCCCGCGCACGACGACCTTGGTCCCCGGCGCCAGCCCGTGCACCTCGCCGGACGCGGCGCCGATCCGCCGGACGGCCACGCGGTAGTACGTCCGGTCGCCCGGGTCGCCGCACAGCGAGTACTGCCGGACGAGCCCGGACGGCAGCACCAGGTCCAGATGCGCGCCCGGCCGCCACGACGGCAGCGGGCCGCCGCCGGGCGGTACGAGCCGCAGGCTCACCACGCCGTCGGCCTCATGGCGTACGACATCCACCAGCAGCGGCAGGTTCCGGTCGACTTCGGCCACCGGCGGCCGTCGTTTGCCGCTGAATTCGGACAGCCGGCGGTACACCGCGGCGACACCGACCAAAGTGGACAGCAGCCGGTCCTTCCGCGCGCTCCCGTCGAGCCGCGTCGGCCGTTCGCTGATCACCGGGGTGCGTCGGCCGCCTGGGCGGCGGGCGAGCTCGCCAAGTACGCCACGGCCTGGTCGGTGTTCCCGGTTTCGGTCGGGTGATACGACTTCCGGAAGTACGGCACGATCTCCCGGCACAGCCGGCGTCCGGTCGGCAGAAGCCCCTTCTCGGCCGCCCGCCGATACGCGCGAATGCTCGCTTTGCCCGGGCGTGTCGGGTCGTTGCGCATCAGGAACCGCGTCCCGCGCAGGAACACCCACGCCAGCACCGGCGTCACCGAGGCCATGCTGCGGATCCGGCGGGTGTACCGGCCGTCGAGGTGCATGAACAGGTCGTAGGCCACCGATCGGTGCTCGACCTCCTCGGCGCCGTGCCAGCGCAGCAGGTCCAGCATCGTCGGGTCGGCGCCCGCGGCGTCCAGCGGCGCGTCGAGCACCCACTGGCCGAGGAACGCGGTGTAGTGCTCGATCGCGGCGATGATGCCCAGCCGCTCGATCAGCCACTCCTCGGCCGCCCGGCCGGTCAGCCCGCGGTCGCCGAGCAGCCGCCGGAACAGCCATTCCATCTGGGCGACGAACGGCCGGACGGGCAGGCCGGCGGCTTCGAGGTGCGCCGCCGCGCCGTCGTGCGCCTCGGCGTGCATCGCCTCCTGCCCGATGAAGCCGAGGACGTCCTGCCTGAGGCGGTCGTCGCGGATCAGCGGCACCGCCTGCTTGAACACCTCGACGAACCAGCGTTCGCCCTCGGGCAGCGCGATGTGCAGGACGTTGATGGTGTGCGTGGCCTGCGGTTGACCGGGGATCCAGTGCATCGGCAGGCTCGCCCAGTCGAACTCGACATTCCTGGCGTGCAGGACGATCTGCTCGTGCTCGGTCATGACGCGCGCCCGCTGAGCTCGTAGTCGGCCGGGTCGACCTTGCGGGTCTCGAGCCAGTACCGCCAGGTGAACCCGGGCCAGATCGTCCGGTTGACGCCCTTCGCGTCCAGGTACCAGCTCTTGCAGCCACCTTGGGTCCACACGCCGTTGACGAGCTTGCGCTGGATCTCCTCCTGGAAGCGCTCCTGCACGCCCGGCCGGACGTCGAGTGCGGCGGCGTCGCGGGAGTCGGCGAGCTTGATCGCGTCGACGACGTAGCGCGACTGCGACTCGATCATGAAGACCACGGAGTTGTGGCCCAGTGCGGTGTTCGGGCCGAGCAGGAAGAACAGGTTGGGATAGCCCGAAACCGTGATCCCCTTGTGCGTCTGGATGCCGTCGGTGGCCCACTCCTTGGCCAGGCTGCGTCCGTCGACGCCGGAGATGTCCAGGTACTCCAAGGCATCCGTGACCTTGAAGCCGGTGCCGTAGATGATCACGTCGGCCTCGTGCTCGACGCCGTCGGAGTCGACCACGCTGCGCGCCTTGACTTCCTTGACCCCGGCGGTGACGACGTCGACGTTGGGTCGATTGAGCGCGGGGTAGTAGTCGTTGGAGATCAGGACCCGCTTGCAGCCCATGGTGTAGTCCGGCGTGACCTTGCGGCGCAGCGCGGAATCCTTGACGCCCTTGGCGATGTGGCGCCGCGCGATGAGCTCGCCTGCCTTCATGATCGCCGGATGGCCGTTGAAGCCGATCGCGCGCGACTCGAGGAACCAGTAGAGCGCGTTGCGGTAGGCGCGCTGGGTGCCGGGGACGCGGCGGAACAGCGTCTGCGCCCATGACGGCATCGCGTGGTCCGGCTTCGGCATGATCCACGGCGGCGTCCGCTGGAACAGCTTGAGCTCGCCGACCTCCGGGGCGATCCGTGGGACGAACTGGATCGCGCTCGCGCCGGTGCCGACCACGACGACCTTCTTGCCGCGTAGGTCGTACTCGTGGTTCCACTGGGCCGAATGCCAGGTCTGGCCCTTGAACTTCCCGATTCCGGGCAGTTCGGGGACCTGCGGGATGTGCAGGCCACCGACGCCGGAGACCATGAACCGCGCCTCGAACTCCTGGCCGCTCTTGGTCTCGATCGACCAGCGGCGGTCCTTCTCCTGCCAGTGCGCGCCGGTGATCTCGACGCCGAAGCGGATCTTCTCGCGGAGCCGGTACTTGTCCGCGACGCCCTTGAGGTAGTCGAAGATCTCCGGCTGCGGCGAGAAGGACCGCGACCAGCCCGGGTTCTGCTCGTAGGAGTACGAGTACATGTGGGACTGCACGTCGCAGGCGCACCCGGGGTACGAGTTGTCGCGCCAGGTGCCGCCCACCTCGGAGGCCTTCTCGAGGATCACGTAGTCCCGGATCCCGGCCTTCTCGAGCTGGATCGCCTGGCCGAGCCCGGAGAACCCGGTGCCAACGATCACGACCTTGAACCGCTCGGTCATCACGGCCTCCGCTGCGCTGGGGGTCTGCCGCGTATGACGTTACCTCAAGTAACAGTTACTTGGAAGTACTCCCTACGTGTCAGTAGGTACCGCCGAGCTTCGTGTGATCCCAGCTGGCGATCTTCGACGGATGGAAGATCAGCCCGATCCGTTTGGGGGCCTGACCTGCGATGAAGTTCCCCAGCTCGTCGGGCACCGGGTCGGTCGGCTTCGCGCCGGCGTAGCGCTGCATGAGCGCGATGCCGATCCGCGTGACCTCGTCGGTGTCCTCGATGATCTGGACGTCGGCCTCGAACGAGAGGCCGCGGAGCTTCTCGTAGCTGTCGCCGTCCTCGATGAGCACGGTCGCCTCGGGCAGCCGCCGGAGGTTCTTCGCCTTCTGCGACGTCCCGTACGTCCAGGTCGCGACGCCGTCCTCGTGCGGGAAGTACCACAGCGGGGCGAGGTGCGGGCGGCCGTTCGGGCCGACGCTGGCGACGTTGATGACCTTCTGCTCGGCGAGGTAGGACTTGATCTCGTCCTCGGTCATCCGGATCTGGTCCCGACGCGACATCCGCGGCTCCCTAAGAGTTGGTCGTCGCCGCGCGGCCGCCGTGCCCGGTGACCGCCGACTCGAACGCGCCGCGCGCCTCGATGTCGGCCAGCGCGGCCTTGTCCGCCGAAGGTACCCGGCTCCGGGAGCCGATTTCGATGATCGGCGGCAGGAACGCGCGGACCAGCTTGAGCGCGCCGACCCAGCGCGGCACGTGGATGGTGCGGGCGCGCTTGAGGATCCCGGCCTCGAGGTCGTCGAGCGCGACGTTCAGCGGGTACGTCTTCCCGATCAGGCCGGGCATGGACGCGCGGAGCTTGCCGAACACGGGGTGCGCGTCGGCGCTCTCGACCAGGTCGGTGCGGATCCACGTCGGGTGCGCGACGCCGACCTTGACGCCGAGGTGCGCGACCTCGGCGCGGAGGCTGTTGCTGAAGGCCTCGACGCCGGCTTTCGCGGCGGAGTAGTTGGCCATGCCGGGCGCGTGCGTGATGGCGGCGAGGCTGGAGATCGCGAGGAGGTAGCCGCGGCGCTCGATGACGTGCGGCAGGGTGACCCGGAACGTCCGCCAGACGCCGAGCAGGTCGACCTCGATCACCTTCTCGAAGGCGGCCCGGTCGACCGAGCGGACGAAGCCCGCGGTCGCGATCCCGGCGTTGGCGATGACGATGTCGATCCCGCCGAAGTGCTCGACGACGCCGGCGGTGGCCGTTTCGAGCGCGTCCCAGTCGGTGACGTCGGCTTCCCAGGATTTGGCGGCGGCGCCGATCCGGCCGGCGACCTTCCGCTGCTCGTCCGCTTCGAGGCCGACGAGCGCGACCTTCGCGCCGCGAGCGGCCAGGCGTTCGGCCAGTCCGGCCCCGATCCCGCGGGCCGCGCCGGTGATCAGCACGACCTTGCCGTTGACGTTCTTGCTGGCCACGGTGCCCTCCTGAACTCGACTGAAGGGCACCGTACCTCACCTTACCCCGGGTAAGCTACTGCGAAGTAGGTTCAGTCAGGGGATGGCGCTCGCCGTGGTGAGGGTGCCGATGTCGTCCTCGTCGAGCTCCAGATCGACGGACGCGAGCAGGTCGGTGAGCTGCTCGGGGGTGCGCGCGCTGGCGATCGGCGCGACGACCGTCCACATCACGCGCAGCCAGGCGAGCGCCACCGCGGCCACCGTCGTGTCGTAGTCGTGGGCGAATTCGTCCAGCCTGGCGAGCACTCGCTCGCCACGTTCGTCCAAATAGGACGACGCGCGGGCGGCGCGCGGACTGTCCGCGACGGTGTCCTTGCGGTACTTGCCGGTCAGGAATCCCTTGGCCAGGGCGAAGTACGGCAGAGTGGCCAGGCCTTCGCGGACGGTCAGCGGGGCCAGCTCGCGCTCGTAGTCCCGCTCCATGAGGTTGTAGTGCGGCTGCAGGACGGCGTAGCGCGCGAGACCGTTCGCGTCCGAAATGGACAGTGCATGGCTCAGGCGTTCGGCGGAGTAGTTGGACGCGCCGATGTGCCGGACCTTGCCCGCGCGGACCAGGGCGTCGAACGCTCCCAGGGTCTCCTCGAGCGGGGTGTCCGGGTCGTCGCGGTGGGCGTAGTAGAGGTCGATGTGGTCGGTCCGGAGACGGCGCAGGGAATCCTCGGCCGCGGCGGCGATGTTCTTGGCCGAGAGGCCCGGCCGGCCGTCCCACATGCCGACTTTGGTGGCGACCACGATGTCGTCGCGGCGCCCGCGCTTGGCCAGCCAGTTCCCGATGATCGTCTCGGAGCCGCCCCCACCGCCGTAGAGGTCGGCGGTGTCGAGGAAGTTGCCGCCGGCGGCGGTGTAGGCGTCGAGTACGGCGAAGGACTGCGGCTCGTCGGCCGTCCAGCCGAAGACGTTGGTGCCGAGGTTGAGGCCGAAGACGTCGAGATCGGTGGTGCCCAGCTTGGTCATGCCCTCGACGCTAGCGTGGGAAGAAATCGCGGTCTCAGGCGTTGGGCTGGGCATGGCTATCGAACTGGGCAGGATCGGAATCTGGCGCGCGTACATGCAGGCCGACGCGGCGTTCGCCGCCGAGCTGGAGAAGCTCGGCTACGGCGCGCTCTGGCTCGGCTCCTCACCGGGTGGGGACCTGAAGATCGTCGAAGAGCTGCTGGACGCCACGAGCACGCTGAAGGTCGCGACCGGCATCGTCAACATCTGGGCGGACGACGCCACGGCCATCGCGCAGGCCTACCAGCGGATCTCCGCGAAGCACCCGGACCGGTTCCTCCTGGGTGTCGGGGCGGGGCACCCGGAGGCGACCAAGGAGTACAAGAAGCCGTACGACGCGCTCGTCGAATACCTCGACGCCCTGGACGCGGGCGGCGTGCCGAAGTCGGCGCGGGCGCTGGCGGCGCTGGGCCCGAAGGTGCTGAAGCTGTCCGCTTCGCGCACGGCGGGCGCGCACCCGTATCTCACGACGCCGGAGCACACCCGCCAGGCGCGGGAGATCCTCGGCGAGGGCGTGCTGCTGGCGCCGGAGCAGAAGGTCGTGCTGGAGACGGACCCGGTGAAGGCGCGCGAGGTCGGGCGTCCGACCGTGAAGTTCTACCTCGGCCTGTCCAACTACACCGCCAACCTGCGCAAGCTCGGCTTCACCGAGGAGGACATCGCAGGCGAGGGCAGTGACCGGCTCGTCGACGAGCTCGTGAAGCACGGCGACGCCGAGACGATCGCCCGCGGCATCACCGCGCACCTGGAAGCGGGCGCGAATCACGTGACCATCCAGGTGCTGGGCGAGGACCCCTGGCCCGCCTACCGCGCCCTGGCCGAACTCCTGAACTGAGCCCCCGTCCGAGTGCCCTGCGGCCGGTTCTATTTATAACCGGCCGCAACCCACATTGGGTCCTTAGTCCGGGCCCCGCGCATCTGAACCGATCCGACGTGCCGAGAAGCCGTAAAAACTTTCCTGGCGGGGACCGGTGTGCTCGTCGGCGTCCACCTCGTACGATGCGGTCGGGACCACCCTGCGCCAAGGAGGAATACCGATGCCCATCGCGACGCCCGAGGTCTACGCGGAGATGCTCGACCGGGCCAAGGCGAGCGAGTTCGCCTACCCGGCCATCAACGTGACCTCGTCCGAAACCGTGAACGCCGCCATCCGCGGCTTCGCCGAAGCGGAGAGCGACGGGATCATCCAGTTCTCCACCGGCGGTGCCGAGTTCGCGTCCGGCCAGAAGGTCAAGGACATGGTCGTCGGAGCGACCGCCCTGGCCGAGTTCGCCCAGGTCGTCGCCGCGCGCTACGACGTGAACGTCGCGCTGCACACCGACCACTGCCCGAAGGACAAGCTGGACGGCTTCGTCCGCCCGCTGATCGAGATCTCGGCCGAGCGGGTCAAGAACGGCCAGAACCCGCTGTTCCAGTCCCACATGTGGGACGGCTCGGCGATCGACCTCGACGAGAACCTCGAGATCGCGCAGGAGCTGCTCGCCAAGACCGTGGCCGCGAACATCGTCCTCGAGGTCGAGATCGGTGTCGTCGGCGGCGAGGAGGACGGCGTCGAGGCGGAGATCAACGAGAAGCTGTACACCGCCGAGGGCGACTTCCTGAAGACGATCGACGCGCTCGGCGCCGGCGAGAAGGGCCGCTACCTGCTGGCGGCGACCTTCGGCAATGTGCACGGCGTGTACAAGCCGGGCAACGTGAAGCTCCGCCCGGACGTGCTGAAGGGCGGCCAGGAGGCGGCGGCGAAGAAGCTCGGCCTCGATGCCGGCGCGAAGCCGTTCGACCTGGTCTTCCACGGCGGTTCGGGCTCGCTCCCGGAGGAGATCCGCGAGGCGGTGTCCTACGGCGTGGTGAAGATGAACGTCGACACCGACACGCAGTACGCCTTCACCCGGCCGATCGTCGACCACTTCTTCAAGAACTACGACGGCGTCCTGAAGATCGACGGCGAGGTCGGCAACAAGAAGGTCTACGACCCGCGCTCGTACCTGAAGGCCGCGGAGGCCGGCATGGCCGCCCGCGTCGTCGAGGCCTGCCAGGCGCTGGGCTCGGCGGGCACGAAGCTCAAGTAGGGCGTTAGGCCGTGAATGGCACATTGAGGGTCGTAAAGGCCCTCAATGTGCCATTCACGGTCTTCAGGCTGTGACTCGTCGAGCGGTCCACCAGCGGGACACCGGCGCCGCGGCCGCCCACAGGACGAACAACGCCACCAGCGCCACCCCGGCCGTCCAGTAGGCCACCGGCGGTGCCGATTCGGTGTGCGCGTCGCCCAGGAACCACGGCCGGAACTGCGACTGCAGCCACAGGCCGCCGTACCCGAACGCCGTGACCAGCAGCGCGCCCGCGCCCGCCGTCAGCACCGCGTGCCCGGCGCCGATGCCGAACGCGATGTCCACCGCGAGACCCACCGCCAGCAGGTAGAACGGGATCGTCGACGCCGGGAAGCCCGCACCGACCAGGAGCGGCCAGATCACCGCGCGGTACCCGACGTAGATCGCCGCGACCAGCGTCGCGGAGCCGCGACGGCCGATCGTCTGGCGGGCCAGCGCCAGGATCAGCGCCATCACGCCGATGCCCCACAGCGGGTAGACCCACTCCGGGATCGGCATCGTGAAGTGCAGGATCGCCGTGCGGTCGACCGGGTGGCCGATCTGGTTCGCCGCGAACTTCAGCAGCTCGGGCTCGGCCTCGGGCGCGCCGCGTTCCCAGGCGCGCAGGCCGAGGATGCCGTACTCCTGCTGGCCGTTCGGGAAGAACGTGTTCTCCAGGAAGAACGCCCAGAGCCCGATCAGCACGCCGGTCCGGAACCGGCCGGGCTTCGACAGTCGCAGCCAGCCCAGCAGTACACCGGCCTGCATCACGCCGGTGCCCAGGTAGAGCAGCATGTGCGACGGGCTCCACGCGGTCAGGTCCAGGCCGTTGACGCGGTGGTTGATCACGTCCAGCGGCGCCGCGACCAGGAACATCAGCAGGCCGATCTGCATCAGCCGCAGCGAGGGCTTGTCACAGCCGAGTCCGGTGTAGCTGTGGATCGCCACCAGCACGACGATGATCACCGTGCCGACCGTGTTGATCAGGTGCGGCGGCGCGAGGTCGTCGCGCAGCCAGCGGAAATGCCACGACATGTCCCACGACGAGCCGACCAGCTTGAAGGCGAACGCGGTCAGCCACATCCCGTAGCAGAACCGCAGCACCCAGTCCGGGGTCACCTGTCCCGGTGCGCCACGGTGCCAGTGCCGCGCGAAGAAGAGCCGGGTCTTGCCGATCGGACCGCGGGGGACGTCGACGTCCGCCCCGCTCACGTCCACTGCCTTGGCCATGCCGGACATCATCGCCGGTCATGGTCACGGGCAGGCCAAGGAGGTGGCAAACGCCTCCAAAAACCAGGGTTCACCCCTACGGGTGGCGGATTTGCCTCAGCCGGGCAGGGGGAGGCAAGGTGTCGCGCCATGATGCCGAAACGTGTAGTGGCCGCCGTGCTCATCGCCGTGCTCGTCCTCGCCGGTGGCAGCGTGCTCGGCAGCCTCTTCCTCTAGCGGGGCAGAATGGCGCCATGACGCACAACCTGCTGGGCCCCGGGCCGACGCTGCTGCCCGAGCACACCGCCGCACAGGCCGCGCTGGACTCCGGCGAACGCCCGGACGCCGTCGCCGCCGAACACCCCTACTTCAGCGAGGCCTGGGCCACGCTGGCCGAGAAGGCCTTCGAGGACGGCGAGACCGTCGCTGCCTACGCCTACGCCCGCACCGGCTACCACCGCGGGCTCGACCAGCTGCGCCGCGCGGGCTGGAAGGGCTTCGGCCCGGTGCCGTGGTCGCACCGCCCGAACCAGGGTTTCCTGCGCGCGCTGGCCGTGCTGGGCAAGTCCGCGGGCAAGATCGGCGAGGCCGAGGAGTTCGAGCGCTGCCGGACCTTCCTGGCCGACTCCGACCCCGCCGCGTCGGAAGCCACCGGCCTCAAGTGACGCCTCGTGAGTGGTAAGTGTCGTTAGAACGACACTTACCACTCACGACACCCGCTAGAACCAGCCGCAGTTGCCGACGGCGGGAAGCCCGGCGAAACGGGCATCGAGCCACGCGAACGCCTCCGGGTACGCGCGCACCGCGCCGAGCACGTGCGTCGGCACCAGCGACGTCGTGAACTGCACGTTCACGCCCTTGCCGCACCACGTCCGGCCCAGGTCGCGGTCCTGGGCATAGGGCACGATGTCGTCGAGCGCGCTGTGCACGATCAGGATCGGCGCCGTCGGCTTCAGCGAACCGATCTTCTGCTCAGCCACCTTCGACCGGTATGGCTCCTCGCCGAGGAACGCGGTCAGCGGTCGCCCGTCCGCGGTCAGCGTCGAGGACTGGGTGAACGCGTGCGCGAAGATCGCGTCCACCGTGCACTCGCTCCGGACGTGCTCGAAGACGTCCTTGCCGTGGGCGTTCAGCAGGCCGGGGATGTTCAGCTCGGGGTAGGCGTAGTTCATGCTCACCAGCGCGAACGCCAGGAACCCGAACGCGTAGTGGCCGTCGAGGTTCTGCGCCACCGAGGCGAGGTCCGCCGGCACCGCGCCCGCGTACGCCCCCTTCACCTTCAACTCCGGCGCGTAGCTCGGCTGCAGCTCGGCCGCCGCCGCGGACGCGCCGCCGCCCTGTGAATACCCGGCGAGCGCGACCGGGCCGTTCGAAGGCAGGCCCGCTTCCGGCAGCCGCTGTGCCGCCCGGATGCTGTCGAGCAGCGCGTGTGCCTGCGACTTCCGGTTCACATACGTGTGGTCGCCCGGCGTGCCGAGCCCTTCGTAGTCGGTCACGACGAGGCCGTAGCCGCGCGCGAGCATGCCCGCGATGAACGGGCCTTCGTACTCGAACCCGGCGGAAAGGGCCTTCGACGGGGCGCAATCGTCGCCGACGCCCTGGGTACCCACGGCGTAGCCGACGATCGGGCGCGGCCCGGAGCCGAGCCACGGTGCCGACGGGGTGAGCACCGTGCCGGTGACGGCGATCGGACGGTCGTGGGTGTCGGTGCTGAGGTACATGATCCGCTGGACGCTCGCGTCGGCCTTGAGCAGCTTGATCGGGTCGATGTAGAAGGTCGATGCCTCGTGGCGGATGACGTCGCCGTTGGCGCCCGCGGGCAGCGGGGATGGTGGATCGTAGAAGGAAGGTGCGGCGGAGGCGGCCGGTGGCCCGAGCGTGAGCAGGGCCAGAACCGACATGGTGGCGGTCGCCGCGGAGAGGGCGCGGCGAGAGAAGATACGCATGGCTTTGCTCCTCGTTGAGCAGTCAGTGCGCTGGGCGACACCTTTTCAGACAGAGGTGTCGGAAAAAGAATCCGTGAGGTGGCACACACATGTCAAGCCCCGCGCCACGCGGTCGACCGCGCAAGTTCCCCCTGGTGGAGCAACGGGCCCGGGTCCTGCTGGCGGCCGCGCAGGTCGTTGCGCAGCAAGGCATGCAGTCCGCGACGATCGAGCAGATCGCCCGCCAGGCCGGTGTCTCGCGCCAGGCGGTCTATGAGCAGTTCGGTGATCGCGCGACGCTGTTCGCCGAGGTCGTGGCCGAGGTCGAGGAGCGCGCGTTCGCCGCGATCGCGGGCCCGTCGGTGGAGGACACCGCGCCGGGGCTGAAGGCGTGGGCGCGGGCGAACTACGCCAACATGTTCGCCTTCGTCGAGCGCAGTCCCGAGGCTTTCGGCGTACTCCGGGCGGCCGAGCGCACCGGCGACCCGGCACTCACCCGGTTGAGGGAGCGCCTGGCCGTCGTCTACGCCGAGGCGAGCCGCAAGCGCTGGGCGGCCCACGGGATCGAATCCGGGCGCGCCGACAAGGCTCTGGTAACGCTCTTTTTCGCTATGACGGAATCACTGGTGCAGGTCAACTGGGAGGGCGAACCGCCCGACTCCGATGCCCTGATCGACCTGCTCACCGAATTCACCGTCGGCGGTGTGGCCCGCCTTCAGACGAAGGCGGGCGGCATCATCGACAGACTGCGTTAGGGAATCTCCAACGCCATTGCCGGTGATTCACCCCGGCTAAGCGACGGCTGCTGCCACGCGTAGTGGCGCCGAACCGACGACCCGGTTCCGTCCGCCGTGTTTCGCGGCATAGACGGCCGCGTCCGCGGACGACATCACTTCCTCGATGGAGGTGCCGTCGAGCGGATAGGACGCGACGCCGATCGAAGCCGTCTGGCGTTTGATGTCCACCGCCTCGCCCTCGTTGGTCTTCGTCGGGATGACCAGTTCGCTGACGCGTTTGCGGATCCGCTCCGCCGTCACCACGGCGTCCTCTTTGGACGTCGAGGGGAGCAGCGCGACGAACTCCTCGCCACCGAACCGGCCGACCAGGTCGTGCGCCCTGGTCTCCTGTTTGACCACGGCCGCGACCGCCTTGAGCACGTCGTCCCCGGCGAGGTGCCCGTAGGTGTCGTTGATCCGCTTGAAGTGGTCGAGGTCGATCATCAGCGCGCCGAAGGTGCCCTCTTCCCGCTCCGCGCGGGAGATTTCCCGCTGCGCACCGTCCTGCCAGGTCACCGCGTTGAGCAGCTGCGTCTTCTGGTCGGTCGTCGCGAGCTCCTCGAGCCGTTTGATCAGCACCGAGCGCTGCAGGATGTAGAGCGGCAGGATGACCAGCACGGACAGGTACGGCTCGTCGGCCAGCATCATGGTGAGCAGCCCGCCGACGGACAGCAGCGCGAGCTCGAGCAGGTTGTCGTCCATGCTGCCCAGACAGGACTCCAGCGTCGCCTTCGCCGGGTTGGCCAGGTACAGGCCGAGGCCGGTGAGCGCGGTGTTCACGGCGAAGAACACGATCGCTGCCATGGCGACGGTCGCGACGGTGTGTCCAGTCCCCACTGGACCCACCAGGTTCGCCGACAGTCCGGAAAGGATCGCCGTCGTCATGTTCGCGGCGACGCGGTGCGGCTGGCCGGGTCGCGTGCCGGACCAGCTGCGGAACGCGAGGTAGAGATACAGCACGACACCGAGGGCGGCGACGAGCTGTGCCGGCAGCAGCAGGCTCGCCGGCACCAGCCACACCGACGTCGTGCTGATGTGCGGGCCGCTGCTCAAGCTGCGGCGCTGGCGTTCGATGCGCCGGCTGATCTCGGTCTGGGCCACGGCGAGGCCGGTGATCAACGCGAACATCCCCAGCGCGTCGGTCGTCACCGGGACGGTGAATGCCGCGGCGGTGGTCCAGGCCACCATCGCCGCCATCGCGGTCAGCGTCACGGCTATCCAGTGCCGTGGACGCGACCACAATGCCCAACTGCGGACCAGAGTGACCAAGGCTTGTCCAGTCCGTTCCCCCGATGTGATCATTCTTCCCCCATAGGCTTGCGCAAGTGTGCCGTGACAAACTACTCACGCACAGTTTCAGCCCGTTTGCCGCCTGTCCACAAGGGCCTTAGGTGTGTACCTTTTCTCTGACGCCGGATGAAGGGTGACCAGCGATGCGCACGAAGGAACAGTGACCGACTAGTCGCACCGCCAAGGTCGCGCAGGTCAAGCCCACGCGCTAGGGCATGTCACGCATGTTCGGCGCGTGTGGCTTCTTCGTCGACCCATCGTCCGGGGTTCACGGTCAGGCTTCGCCGCCATAACAATGCGAGCGGCACCGTCAGCACGATTCCGGCAAGCCCGAAGATGCCCACCGTCGTCTGCGGCGTCACGTGGTCGGCCAGCAGGCCCCCGAGCAGCGGGCTGATGCCCAGCATCGTGGTCAGCCCGGTGTTGGACAGGCCCATCGTCTGCGCTCGCGTCTCGTCGGGCACCGCCAGCGTCAGCGACGCCGTGGCCTGCAGCAGCGCCACCGTGCCGAAGCCCCCGGACACCACGAACAGCCCGATCGACACCCACGGTCCGGGCTGGAGCAGGCAGAGCAGCAGCGGGATCGCACAGAGCAGGGACATCAGCCCGATCAGCCGCGGCCGGACCCGCGCGGGCACCCAGCGCGTGTAAATGAACGTGCCGATCACGCTGCCCACCGGGTCGGCGGCCAGCAGCAGGCCGATCGCGGCCGAGCCGCCGCCGGCCGAGGCGACGTAGGGCGCCGCGATGCCTTCGTAGACCGGCAGCAGGCCCATCAGCCAGGTGAACAGCATCAACGCGCACAACGCGCTGTCGCTGAACGCCACCCGGCCGCCCCGGCTGATCATGGAGAAGAACCGCTTGCGCTTCTCGCCGGTCGCCGCCGCGGGCCGGTAGCGCAGGCCGAAGCGGACGAAGACCGCGGACAGCAGGAACGTGGCCGCGTCGATGACCAGCGCCAGGCGCGGGTCTACGGCCAGCATCAGCGCACCGCCGCCGGCGAAACCGACCAGCTGGGCCGACTGCACGGTCATGCTGCGGATGCCCATGCCGACCACGAACCGGTCGCCCTCGAGCACCTGCGGCAGCAGCGCGAGCTGGGACGCCTTGAACGGCGGGTTCAGCAGCGACACGCAGCCGACCAGCACGCACATGCCCCAGAACGGCATGCCGGGCAGGGCGACCAGCGCGATCAGCGCGGCGCGCAGGATGTCGACGGTGACCATCACCGACCGGCGCGGGAACCGGTCGGCGAAACCGGTGAGGAAGATGCCGCCGACCAGGGATGGGGCGAATGTCAGCGCGTAGGTCAGACCGGTCAGGGTGGCGGAACCGGTGCCGGTGAAGACGAGGATGGACAGCGCAACTCTCGCGAGCTGGTCTCCGGCGATGGACAGCAGCTCCGCGAACCACAACGCGCGGAACTCGGCGACCCCGAACACCTCGCCGAACGTGACCCGGGCCGGCGGTGCTGCCATGCGTTTCTCCCGACTTCGTGTGCAGACCGTGCCGCACCGGCGACCAGTCGGTGACACTAGAACCTACTGGTCACTAGGCGATCACGATACGTGAGTTACCCAGGTCAGTGTCCCGTGACAGTTGGTGAATCTCTAGGTTCTTTAGCCTGTATCTAACGTGTCACAGTGCTGTCCCCGGGTGTGCAGACGATAGCCCGCCGTGTTCGAACGCCTGCTCTGGAGTCACTATAGGGGTCGCCCGGACGGGTAATCAGGGGAAAAAGACAAAGCCACCCCGTCGGGACGCATCACCCGGGAGGTGGCCTTTTCCGTCCTGCTCGGCCGTCCTCGACGTAGGCCCTGATCTCCTCGGCCGTCATCCCGGCGAGTCCCATCCGCGCCAAGGTCGGCCCGGCGGCCGCCTGGTCGACACCGGTGAGGACGCTCGCCAGCCGCACCAGCGCGGCGATGTCCGGTGCCGGCGTTCCCGCCGCGCCTGCCAGGTGGAGCCATGGGACGAGGCCCCACCCGACGTCCTCATGGAGATACCGGTGGTCCAGGGCAGGCGGTGCCTTGATCGCCTGGATCGGCACGCTGTGCCGGATCGCCTCGAAGGCGGTGTCGTGCGCCCCGGTGAAGCCCGCGCGCCGGAACAGCTCGGGGAACGGAACGGCCGGGACGCCCAGGCGGTCGGCGAGCAGGAGCCGTTCGCGGTCCACCGCGTCCAGCACGCGGGCCACGGCCGGGGTGGTTCCGTCCGCGTAGAACCGGAAGTCGCCGCCGGTCGCCTCGATCCACGCGCTGCCGCAGATCATCCCCGGCGGATGGAGGAGGGCGTTGAGGTTGCCGAGGTCGGCCTCCAGCACGGTGCTCAGCCGGCCGAACCGGCCCGGCAGCAGCGCGTCGACCCGCTCGTGACACTCGTCGAGGCGGCTCGCGGGGAACGCGGCCAGCCCGGCGTCCGGCAGGGAGAAGACGCCGACCACCGCCGGCCCGGCCATCCGCGACACATGGGACGCGGTGCTGAGCTGGCAGATCTTCGGGCGGCGAGCGGGATACCGCCGCCGGATCTCCGCCGCGAGGTAGAGCGCGCCGCCGCTGTGCCCGGGGTTCAGCCAGATGACCTGGTCGTCGTCGGTGGCGTCGGCCAGAGCGGGTGCGTAATACGGAAGGCTGACCGTCGGCACGGCCACCGCGACCACGTCGGCGCCGCGGATTGTCCGGCGCACGTCGCGGCTGAGCTGCCCGACCTCGGCGAACCCGCTCATGGCGCCGGTGAGGGTGATGCCCCCGGCCTCGCGCAGGGGTGCCAGGCGGGCCGCCGAGCGGTTGGCCAGCCGGACCTCGAAGCCCCTGAGCGTGAGGTCCGCGGCCAGCGCGCAGCCGACATTGCCCGCTCCGACGACGGCGATGTGGTTCATGACGACCTCCCGCTGGGTATAGTCAGACTCTACTGAGTAGAGTGGTACTCTACGCTTGTGAGTCTCCGGGCGGAACAGGCGAAAGCGACCAGGGCGCGGATCGTCCACGCGGCCGCCGGTGTCTTCGAACGGGCCGGGTTCGAGGGGGCGCGGATCGACGACATCGCGGCGGCGGGCGGAGTCGCGGTCGCCACGGTCTACAAGGTGTTCACGAACAAGAGGACGTTGCTGAAGGAAGCCATCGAGGCCGCGGTGGCCGGCGAAGGGACCGGGCCCGCCGAGCAGCGGCCGTGGTTTCGCGAGCAACTCGAAGAACCCTCGGCGCAGCGGCAGCTCGAGCTGATCGCGCGCAACGCGCGGGACATGTACGAACGGTCGGCTGTCCTGCTCGAAGCCGCTCGTGTGGCTCGCGGTGAGGAGATCGAAGCCCTTCGCGGCGAGATCGACGACCAACGGCTCTCCAGGTCCGAAGTCTCCGCTGCGAGCCTGGCGGCCAAGGCGCCGCTGCGCGTCCCCGTCACGGTGGCCGCGCGCACGCTTTG
Organism: uncultured Actinomycetota bacterium; assembly: GCA_963762765.1. GTDB lineage: Bacteria > Actinomycetota > Actinomycetes > Mycobacteriales > Pseudonocardiaceae > Amycolatopsis. The sequence continues at coordinate 67,174 of CAVXMR010000037.1, read as the reverse complement.
GACGTTGACCGCGCCCGAGCTCTACGTCCTGCAGGTCGGCCGCTCGGCGCTGACGGCGCATGAGTACGAGCGATGGCTCGCCGACCTGCTCGTCGCCGCGCTGCTGCTCAGGACCGCCGATACCGCTCGATGACCTCGATCGAGAGGCGGACCTGTTCGAAGGTGGGCGGGAGCGCCCGGTTGAACACCACGGTCAGGGACCGGCGCGGGATGACCACGAACTCGCAGTCGACCCCGGCCGCCTCCGCGGCGGCCTCGACGATGTCCCGCCAGTGCTGCGGGTCGATGCCGTCGCGATCGGCCCATTCGTGGGCGAAGATCGCCCAGTTGCCCTTGAGGAGGGTGCCGACCACGTCCTGCGCGGTGTGGACGCGGTCCGGCGTGCCGATCTCATCCGGCATGTCTTCGCATACGGGGCACTGCGTCGGGGGCCGCGGCGCCGAAACGGGTAAAGGGCACGTTTGCTCCTCTTTCGTCGAGAGCTTGTTGGTGATTCGGTACCGGTGAGCGGATCGATTGGTCGCCGCCGCCGAATTCCGCACAGTGAGAAGGACGTCCGGCGCTCCGGCCGCGGCGTAGCTTCGAAGACGTGGCCGAAGATCCGCCGTTCACCCTCGCCGTCGTGGGCGCCGGACCTCGCGGGGTCGGCGTCCTCGAACGGTTGAGCGCGAACGCCCCCGAGCTGCTCGGGACGCGGCGGCTGGTGGTCCATCTGATCGATCCGTTCCCGCCGGGGCCGGGCCGGGTGTGGCGCTACGACCAGTCCCCGCTGCTGCGGATGAACTCGATGCCCGAGGACGTCACGATGTACACCGACGACTCGGTGCGGATGGCCGGGCCGGTGCGGCCCGGGCCGTCGTTGCTCGAGTGGGCGCGGAAAGTCCGTTCCGGCGCTTTCGACGGTTCCGTCCCGGCTGACGTCCTGCCCGAGCTGACCGCGTTGAGCAGCTTCGACTTCCCGACCCGGCGGCTGCAGAGCGCTTACCTGACTTGGGTTTACCGGGACGTCCTGGCGTCGCTGCCCGCCGGGATCGACGTCGTCGAACACGCGGCGCGCGCGGTGGGTGTCGACGGCGACGACGTCCGCCTCTCGGACGGCTCGGTCGTGCGCGCGGACGCCGTCGTGTTCACCGTCGGGCATCTCGACGCGGAGCCGGACACGCGGGAGCGCGAGCTGGCGTCGTTCGCTTCGAACCATGGCTTGGCGTACTACCCGGCCGGTTACACCGCCGACGTCGACTACTCCGGCATCGAACCGGGCGAAACGGTGCTGGTGCGCGGGTTCGGGCTGGCGTTCGTCGACCTGATGCTGCTGCTGACCGAGGGGCGTGGCGGCCGGTTCGAGGAACTGCCGTGCGGCGGGCTGCGCTACCACCCGAGCGGCACCGAACCGGTGCTGCACATCGGGTCGCGGCGCGGGGTGCCCTACCACGCGAAGATCGGCTACCGGCTGCGCGGGAAACAGTTGGTGCTCCCGCGATTCTTCGACAGCTACGCGATCGACCGGCTGGTGGAGGCGCCCGGCGCGCTGGACTTCCGCGCCGACGTCTGGCCGTTGGTCGCGAAGGAAATCGCGTGGGGGTACTACAGCGAGCTGTTCACCGCGCACCCCGACCGCGTGCGGATGGACTTCGCCGTGTTCGCCGACGCTTTCGCCGATCTGCATTGGGATTCTCCCGAGCTGGTGGCGCTGATCGGCCGAGCGGTGCCGTCGCCGGACGACCGGCTGGACCTGGACCGGCTGGACCGGCCACTGGCGGGCCTGGAGTTCGGCACGGCCGAGGAGTTCGGCAAGGAAGTTCGCGAGTACGTCGAGGCGGACCTCGCGCGGCGGGCTGATCCGGAGTTCAGCGCCGACCTGGGCGCGTTCACGGCTTTGCTTTCGGCGTACGGGCAAATGCCTGCTTTGGTCCAAAAAGGACGGTTGACAGCCGCGTCTCAGGTGTCCGATATGGACGGCTGGTTCCACGGTTTCTTCTCTTACTACGCAAGCGGTCCGCCACCGCGTCGGCTGGAGGAGCTGCTCGCGTTGCAGGAAGCCGGGCTGGTTTCCTTTGCCGGCGCGGACATGCGCGTCGAAGCTCGCGATGGTGTGTTCGTCGCGTCCGGCGCGAGCTACCCGGGCACGGTCTCCGCACGGACGCTGGTCGAGGCCCGGCTGCCCGGCCCGAGCGTGACGCGCGCGGCCGACGTCCTGCTCCAGCGCCTGCGGGACGGTGGTGACCTGGCGGAGGAGTCCGTGCCGGATCCCGTCACCGGAGACCTCTTGCCCTCCGGCCTGATCCACACGCGGGTGACGGACTCCCGGCTGCTCGACGCCGCCGGACAGCCGCACCCCCGGCGCTTCGCGGTGGGCCCGCACACGAGCGCGCGTTCGGCGGCCGCGTTCACCCGCCCCCGGACGAACGCGCTGCCCTTCCGCCAGAACGACGCTCTGGCCCGCGAAATCCTCGGCCTCGCGCTCGGGTAGGGCCCTCGTGAGTGGTAAGTAGGGTTATAAATAGAACCCGACTTACCACTCGCGAGGGCCGGGGATCAGCAGGTCCCGAGCATCGACGTCAGCGCCGACTTCTCGGCCGAGTTCACGGTCAGCTTGTACTTGTACTTCACCGCGGTCCACATCCGGGCGTAGGTGCAGTAGTAGCTGGACAGCGGCGGCTTCCAGGTGTCCGGGGACTGGTCGCCCTTGGCCTGGTTGACGTTGTCGGTGACCGCGATCAGCTGCGGCGCCGACAGATCGTTCGCGTAGGCCTGGCGCTGCGCGGTCGTCCACGAGGAGGCGCCGGTGCGCCACGCGTCGGCCAGCGGGACCACGTGGTCGATGTCCACATCGGACGCCGCGGTCCAGGTCGCGCCGTCGTACGGGCTGAACCACTTGCCGGACGTCGCCGCGCAGGCCGAGTCGGTGACGACGTTCGTGCCGTCGCGCTTGAGCACGACCTCGCGGGTGTTGCACGTGCCGCTCTGGGTGATCCAGTGCGGGAACTTGTCGCGGCTGTAGCCGGTCTGCGAGCCGTCCACCTTCACGGTCAGCGTGGTGAGCTCGGACTGGGCGGTCGCGGCGCTCGGGATCCCGGGCGGGGTCGCCTCGGCGAAGGTCACGAGGGTGGCGGAGAAGACGGCGGTAGCGGCAAGGACGGTGAGTGAATGACGGACGACACGTGCGGTGGGCATCTGGCTGCCTCCGGGTCAGAAGTGGGGACCGGCTCACCTAACGGCCCGGAGGTAGCTGCCTGCAACACGTGTGGGTGACATGTTGCCTACGTCAGGTTAACTCCTCGTGACGCCGTCATCGCGCCTCGTCGACGAACAGACCCCGGTCCGGTGGCCGGGGCAAGCCGTTGACGAGGCGCTTCAGGTGCTGCGGGTAGAGGTACCTGACTGGTCAGTAACATGCAGCGGCCATTCGGCCGTATCCGTGAATCTTTCACGTTAAAGTAGGTAGTTCCTGTGAACGGCTCAGACCGCGCCGCGCACCAACCGGAGGTCCGCCGTGTGCCGGTACCAGGTCCACCGGCTCATCGCGCGCTCGTAGGCGACGCCGTCGGAGTTCGGTCGCGTCGGGATGCAGCCGATCTGGAACGCCCGCGAGAACAACGTCGTCGGCCGCTTGAACAGCGTCCCCTTGACCACCCGCACGGCCAGCCCCGGCCCGCCCGGGTCCGGCGTCACCTCGATCGAGCGCGCGGGGCCGCGCAGCGCGACCTGCTCGTCGCAGTAGGCCACCCCGCGCACCATCCCGAGCATCCCGCGCCCGACGAGCACCCCGCCGACGTCGTCGCGGATCAGCGGGACGGGGTCGACGTCGCCGCGCAGCGCCAGCGCGAGGGCGCGCAGCGGGCTCGACGGCAGCCCCCAGAGCCCGGCGACGGCCGAATCGGGGGACGCGGGCACGAAACCCACCGACACGCGGCCGAGCGCCTCGGTGCGCAGCAGGCGCACCACCACGGCGTTGAGGTCGGCGTCCGTGCCGGACACGATCAGGTGATCGTGTTCACCCAGCAAGGGGTCGATTTCCGGCTTGCCCGGGCGGCTCGGCACGCGGATCGACGTGACGTCGTCGACCTCCTCGAAGCCGGGCGAATCTTCGCCACAAGCCACCACTATTCCGCGCACCCGCAGGTCCTCCGTTACTCTCATGCACCGGCATTGAGCAGCGCCACCGGTGTCCGTCCGGGACACTAACCTCACGTCTTCGAACACCTGGAGTGTCACATGCCGGCCATCGTGCTCATCGGCGCCCAATGGGGCGACGAAGGCAAGGGCAAGGCCACCGACCTGCTGGGGGACCGCGTTCAGTGGGTCGTCCGCTACCAAGGTGGCAACAACGCCGGTCACACGGTCGTCCTGCCGAACGGCGAGAACTTCGCCCTGCACCTCATCCCCTCCGGCATCCTCACCCCGGGCGTGACGAACGTCATCGGCAACGGTGTGGTCGTCGATCCCGGAGTGCTGCTGGACGAGCTGTCGGGGCTGGAAGCGCGCGACGTCGACACGTCGAAGCTGCTGATCTCCGCCGACGCCCACTTGATCATGCCCTACCACGTGGCGATCGATAAGGTCACCGAGCGTTACCTGGGCAGCCGCAAGATCGGCACCACCGGCCGCGGCATCGGCCCGTGCTACCAGGACAAGATCGCCCGCGTCGGCGTCCGCGTGCAGGACCTGCTCGACGAGAAGATCTTCCGGCAGAAGGTCGAAGCCGCGCTGGAGTTCAAGAACCAGGTGCTGGTCAAGGTCTACAACCGCAAGGCGCTGGACGCGAACGAGGTCGCCGACGAGGTGCTCTCGGCGGGCGAGAAGTTCGCGCACCGCATCGCCGACACGCGGCTGCAGCTCAACCAGGCCCTCGAGCGCGGCGAGACCGTGCTGCTCGAGGGGTCGCAGGGCACGCTGCTCGACGTCGACCACGGCACCTACCCGTTCGTGACGTCGTCGAACCCGACCTCCGGCGGCGCGAGCGCGGGCTCGGGCATCGGGCCCGGCCGGATCGGCACGGTGCTCGGCATCCTCAAGGCCTACACCACCCGCGTCGGCTCGGGCCCGTTCCCGACCGAGCTGCACGACGAGTCCGGCGAGTACCTGCGCAAGCAGGGCGGCGAGTTCGGCGTCACCACCGGGCGCTCGCGGCGCACCGGCTGGTTCGACGCGGTGATCGCGCGCTACGCGGTGCGGGTCAACGGGATCACCGACTACTTCCTCACCAAGCTGGACGTGCTGTCCGGGCTGGAGAAGGTGCCGGTGTGCGTGGGCTACGAGGTGGACGGCTTCCGCACCTCGGACATGCCGATGACGCAGACCGACGTGCACCACGCCATCCCGATCTACGAAGAGCACCCGGGCTGGTTCGAGGACATCTCCGGCTGCCGGACGTTCGAGGAGCTGCCGGCGAACGCGCGCGCGTACGTCGAGCGGCTGGAAGAGCTGTCAGGGGCCCGGATCTCGGCCATCGGCGTCGGGCCGGGGCGCGAACAGACCATCGTGCGGCACGAGTTCGTCTAGCGGACTCGCTCACGAGATCTTGGTGCTCACCGGCGTCTCGTGGCGGAAGAGGTCGAGCACCGGGCAGTGCTCGTCCACCGCGCGGCGCAGGTCCTCGTAGCGCTCGCGGTCGGCCGGGCCGTCCAGCTCGACCGTCACGCGGACGTCGCCGAAGCCCGGCCGTGTGTTGAGCGAGAAGCCGAAGAACCCGTGCAGGTCGAGGTCGCCGTCCACGGTGACCTTGACCGAGCGCAGCGGGATCCGCAGCTTCGCCGCCCAGAACTGGTACGTGATCACCTGGCACGAGCCCAGCGCGGCGAGCGCGAACTCGACCGGGTTCGCCGCCAGGTCGGTTCCGCCGAGCGCGGCCGGCTCGTCGACGGTGAAGGCGTGGTCGCGCACCCGCACCTCGACCTGGGTCGCCGTGCCGGGCGCCAGGGTGTTCGCGACCCTGAACGTGGCCGCCGCGTTGTACAGGTCGGCGTCGATGGCCGCGCGGGTTCCTTCGATGACATCGGTCAGCGACATGGACACTCCCTGATGATCGGCTTTCGACACAGGGTCGGCGATCTTCGCTGAGCGCGCGCGACTTCCCACGTCCTGGGAGGTTCAGCCCAGACGGTTGGCGAGGGTGGCCGAGACCGAAAGCTCCTCCAGATCCAGCTCGCGCAGGACCTTCCGCAGGACGTCGTCGTCGAGCCGGCCCGCGCGGTTTTCCTCGAGCAGGGCGGCGCGTTGCGTGATCAGCAGCTCGCGGCGGGCCTTCGCGAACTGGGCATGCGGGCTCCCGTTGCGTTCCTCGCCGGAGGAGCGAAATCGCCGCCTTCGCGAACCGGTTGCGGGTCTCGAGCATGCGCTCCAGCCGTTCGCGGAGACGCTGCACCTTCTCGGCCGGGATATCCAAAGTGGACAGACGTTCCTCGCTGATCTCCCGCAGCCGCTCGTGTGCTGCCTTCTGCGCGACTTCGCGAGCGGCGAGCTCCTCGGCCTCGTCGCGCTCGGCTTCGCCGGGGTCCTGCACCTTCAGCACGCGGATGAGCGGTGGCAGCGTGAGGCCCTGGATCAGCACGGTCCCGATCGCCACGACGAACGCGAAGAGCTGGATCTCCTCGCGCCCCGGCGTCCCGGCGGGTACACCGGAGGCGGCGGCGAGGGTGACAACCCCGCGCATCCCGGTCCACGAGATGACCGCGAGGATCCGCCACGACGGCGCTTCGCGTTCTCTTCCGAACAGTCGCACGGTTTGCGGTAGGTAGCTCGAGGCGAACACCGCCGGGATGCGCACGAGCATCGTCACCGCGAGTACGGCGACGGCGACCAGCGCGAGGGTGCCGTTGTCGCGCGTCGCGTGCTGGGCGTCGTCGATCACGAACGGAAGTTGCAGGCCCATCAGCGCGAACACCAGTGCTTCGAGGAGGACGTCGATGGACGTCCAGACCGAGCGGTCCTGCATCCGGGTCGCCGGTGAGGCGTGCAGCGAGTGGTGTCCCAGGTAGAGCCCGGCGGCCACGACGGCCAGTACGCCGGAGCCGCTGAATTCCGGGCCGAACGGGTGCAGGTGCTCCGCGGTGACGTAGGCGGCGAAGGGCACGATGATGCCGAACGCGGACTCGACCATCGGGTCGTCCAGCAGCCGCCGGATCTGCACCACGGCGAACCCGATGGCCAGCCCGACCGCGATGCCGAGCACGGTCGCCACGCCGAACACGGCGAACCCGTGCCCGGCCGAGCCCGCGGTGCCCGCGACGGCGGCGAGCGCGACCTTGTAGAGCGTCAGCGCGGCGGCGTCGTTGACCAGGCTTTCCCCGGTCAGCACGGCCATCATCCGGCGCGGCAGGCCGAGCTTGTGCCCGATCGCGACCGCGGTGACGGCGTCCGGCGGCGCGACGACCGCGCCGAGCACGAGCGCCGATGCCCACGGCACGTCCGGCAGCAGCAGGTGCACGACCAGGCCGGCGACGACCGCGGTGACCGCGACCAGCACCACGCCGAGGGCGATGATCGGCCGCAGGTTCGTCCGGAAGTGGGTCAGCGAGCTTTCCAGCGACGTCGAGTAGAGCAGTGGCGGGAGCACGAGGCTGAGGATCAGCTCGGGTTCGAGCTCGATCCGCGGCACGCCGGGGATGAGCGCGACGCCCAGCGCGACGACCACGACCAGCAGCGGCGCCGACAGGTTGTACCGCCGGGCCAGCGCGGTCAGCCCGAGCGACCCGGCGAGCACGCCCATCAGCGTCAGGAGCTCCATGAGTGGATCTTCGCAGGTGACGGGCGTCTGGCCGGGTTGCCGCCCAGTGGAAGAACGCTGGATTGTGTCGGACCCCCGTGCATACTAGTTCGGATAGCGCACATCTGTGCGGCAGACGTGCACCGACGCATGGAGGTCCCGATGTCACCTGGCACCCGATCCTGGGTCGTGCCTCTCGCCTGGACCGCTGTCCTGCTCGACGGCTTCGACCTCGTCGTGCTCGGCACCGTCCTGCCGGTCCTGCTTCGCGGCCACGTCTGGGGGCTGACGCCGGGGACGGCGTCGGTCGTGTCGACGGTGGGGCTCGCCGGGATGATGCTGGGCGGCCTGGCGATCGGCACCATCACCGACGTCATCGGCCGCCGGAAGTCGCTGATCATCTCGGTGGCGTTGTTCTCGGTGTGCACACTGCTGTGCGCGTTCTCGCCCTCGACGCTCGTGTTCGGGCTGCTGCGGTTCGTCGCCGGGCTCGGGCTCGGTGGTTGCCTGCCGACGGCGATCACGCTGGTCACCGAATACGCCCGGGAGGGCAAGGGCGGCAGCGCGACGACCACGGTGATGACCGGATATCACGTCGGCGCGGTGCTGACGGCGCTGCTCGGGATCGTGCTGATCCAGCCGCTGGGCTGGCGGGCGATGTTCGTCGCCGGTGCGCTGCCGGCGGTGGCGCTGATCCCGCTGATGCTGAAGTACCTGCCGGAGTCGGAGTCTTTCGAGCGCGTCCGCGAGACAGAGCGTTCCGCGGGGCGCGCGGTGGCGGGGCTGGTCCGCGGCGGGCTGCTGCGCGCGACCATCGCGTTCTGGGTGACGTCGTTCATGGGGCTGCTGCTGGTCTACGGGCTGAACACGTGGCTGCCGGAGATCATGCGCCAGGCCGGGTACCCGCTGGGTGCCGCGCTGAGCCTGCTGCTGACGCTGAACCTCGGCGGGATCGCGGGCCTGCTGGTGGCCGGCTGGGTCGCCGACCGCGTCGGCATCCGGCCGTCGGCGATCGGCTGGTTCTGTGCCGGGGCGGTGTTCCTGGCTCTGCTGAGCGTGAAGCTGCCGGCGGTCGGGCTGTACGCCGCGGTGTTCCTGACGGGCTGCTTCGTGTTCAGCGCGCAGGTGCTGGTGTACGCCTACGTCGGCCGGACCTACCCGGACGCGATGCGCGCGACCGGCCTCGGCTGGTCGGCGGGCATCGGCCGCCTGGGCGCGATCACCGGCCCGCTGCTTGGCGGGGCTCTGCTGACCGCGGGAATCGCGTACCCGTGGGGCTTCTACGCGTTCGCGTTGGTGGGCGCGCTGGGCGCGGTGGCCGTGAGCGTGGTCGGCGTCTCCCGAGTCCGCTCAACCGCCGCGGCACCCGTGGAAGCGTGAGGGAGCAAGGAAAGCGTGAGTGGGTAGGGGCCGGGTCTCGTGAGTGGCAAGTAGGGTTATTTGAGGGGTAGGTCAAAGGTGGCGTGGTGAAGCGAGGGGGACCTGCCGACGGGCTCGTGAGCGTTGCGGGCGGTTCTAACCGCCCGCAACGCTCACGAGTCCTCGAAGCCGCGGCACGCCACGTTTGCCTTACCCCTCAATAGAACCCGACTTACCGCTCACGAGACCCGAGTCCTCAAGAGACCTCGGCCGTGACGTCCACGCCAGACGCGTCCGTGGCGAAACTTCAGGACCTCCGCGGTGACGCCTGCGTGCCCGCTACCGCGCAAGCTGAAGGGGACTTTCCTCGCGTCCGGCGCGACGAAAGTCCCCTTCAGCTCAAGCGCGACTCAGCCGAGGTCCTGCAACTCGTGTTCGACGGCCGCCAGTTCGGCTTCCGTGCCCTGGACCTTCGGGCCCGTGAACCACTTCCGCGCCGAGAGCAGCCACCAGATCCCGGCCCCGCCGAGCACGACGAGGAACGCGATCGGCGTGTAGTTGAAGGAATCCACTGTCACCGGGGACACCTGCGGCAGCATGAACAGCACGAAGATCAGGGCCACCCAGATCGTCGCGACGATGCCGATCGGCTTGCCCCAGCGGCCCAGGTTCCACGGCCCCGGCTCGAACGTGTCGCCCCGGCGCACCCGCAGGAACACCGGAATCACGTACGCCACATACAACCCGACCACGGCGATCGACGTCACCGCCGCGTAGGCCGTCGCGCTCCAGAGGTAGGGCAGCGCCAGGATCAGCGCGCCACCCGCGGCCAGCCAGACCGCGTTCGTCGGCGTCTGGGTGCGCTTGTTGATCTTGTGCCAGAAGTTCGAACCCGGGATCGCGCCGTCGCGAGCGAACGCGTAGATCATCCGCGAGTTCGCGGTCACCGAGGCCATGCCGCAGAACAACTGCGCGCCGATGCAGATCAGCAGCAGGAACTTGCCGGTCACCTCGCCGGTGGCGTCGATGAAGATCTGCGCGGGCGGCACGCCGGTGCTCGAGCCGATCGCGCCGTCGTAGTCCTGGATCGCGAACGTCAGGCCGATCAGCAGGATCCAGCCCGCGACCAGCGACACCACGATCGACATCACGATGCCGCGTGGCCCGGCCGTCGCGGCGCTCTTCGTTTCCTCGGTCATGTGCGCCGAAGCGTCATAGCCGGTCAACGTGTATTGCGCGACCAGCAACCCCAGCGCGAACACGTAGAACGCCGAACCCCAGCCCGTCTGGTTCACGAAACTGCCGAACACGAACGACGCGTCCTGGTGCTTGGCGGGCACGAAGATGAGCACGCCGACGATCACCAGCACGCCGATGAGATGCCACCACACGCTGACGTTGTTGAGGATCGCGACCAGCCGCACACCGAAGGTGTTCAGCAGGCCGTGCACCACGAGGATGATCGCCAGCAGCAGGATCGTGTGCCCCGCCGTCGCGGTGAAACCCCATTGCAGGTCGAGGAACGCGTTGAGGAACAGCGCCGCGCCGAAGTCGATGCCCGCGGTCACCGCGATCTGCCCGATCAGGTTGAACCAGCCGGTGAACCACGACCAGGCCGGGCCGTTCTTCGGTGCCAGCTTCGCCGCCCAGTAGTACAGGCCGCCCGCGGTCGGGTAGCTCGAGCAGACCTCGGCCATGCCGAGCCCGACCAGGATGACGAACACCCCGACCAGCGGCCAGCCCCAGATCATCGCGGCCGGCCCGCCGGTCTTCATGCCGAAGCCGTAGAGGGTCAGGCAGCCGGAAAGGATCGAGATGATGGTGAACGAGACGGCGAAGTTCGAGAACGCCGACATCGTGCGCTTGAGTTCCTGGGCGTAGCCGAGCTTGTGGAGCAGCGCGGCGTCCTCATCGGGGTGGTCGGGGTTGGTCTGCTGGTCGGAGACATCCATCGGGCACCTCTTGAAAGGTATGCGGCCAGACCATTAGATTCGGTCGAAACTAGGCCGAGCCAGCCCCGGGTGTCAAGGTTTTGCCAGGAAGTGGTTCTTCAACCACCTGGTCAGCGGCCAGGCACCTTCGGCGGTGTTGCCGATGACCGTGTGCGTGAGCCCGGTCGAGGGATTGTGGACACTCCGGAACGACACCCCGGCGTCGTAGCCCTGCAGCATCACCGTGTCGCCGTCCGACGGGAGCCAGAAGCCGAGCCCGTACCGGTCGTTCTCGGTCGTGTCGCAGTCGGTGCTGACGACGGTGGTCATCCGTGACACCCACTCCGCGGGCACGATCCGGCCGGCGAACAGTGCGGGCCAGAACGCCGAGAAGTCCGGTGCGGTGGCGTAGATCCCGCCGTCACCGCTGCCCACCGCGGGCAGGCTGAACACGTTGGTGCGGACGTCGGAGACGTACCCCGCCGCGGTCCGCCCGGGCAGTTCGTCGGACCGCAGGAAAGCGGTATCCGCCATGCCCGCGGGTCCACAAACCCGCGTCTGCACGAGCTCCGCGAAAGGTATGCCCGAGGCCCGTTCGGCGATCACCGCCAGCACCACGAACGCACCGTTGTTGTACTTGAAGCGCTCGCCGGGCGGGTACTGCTGCGGGCGGCCGAGCACCGGGACGTAGTCCTCGGTCGTGAGGAGTTCGTACGGCGGCCGCGGCGGGTGGTACTCGTCGATCTCCGCCTGGTCGTCCTCGTCGCAGTAATCCCCGATGCCGGACGTGTGCGCCAGGAGCTGCTCGACCGTCACGGCGTCGTCGATCTCCGGCAGATCCTCGCGCAGCCACTCCCGCGCGAAAGTCTCGAGCTTCAGGACGCCGTCCGCGATCAGGCTGACGACCGCGAGCGCGGTAAGCCCTTTCGTGCCGCTGCCGATCGCGAACCGGGTGTCCACGGTGTTCTCGGCGCCGTAGCCGCGATGCGCGAATCCGTAGGCCTTCTCGAACAGCGTCTCCCCACCGCGATCAACCCTGACCACGCCGGAGAAGCCGTCCGTCAATCCTTCGAGCACCGTCTACCCCGCAAGTCCGTGAAGGCCACCTTGAGGGACTTAGATTCCCTCAAGGTGGCCTTCACGGCCAATCGCTTTAGGGCAGAGTTACCGGCCCAGGTAGGCGTGCAGCGACTCCAGCGCGGTGTCCGGCTGGTCGGCGAAGAAGCCGTCGACGCCCGCCTTGAAGAACGCCGCTTCCTCGGTGAAGACATCGCCGAACGCGTCCGGCTCCGCGGACGAACGCAGGTTCGCCGGCAGGAACGGGTTCTCGTTCCGGAAGGTGTACGGCTGCACCTTCAGGCCCGCCGCGTGGGCGTTGGCGACCAGCGCGGTCGGCGTGCCCAGGTTCCCGGCGGCGTCACGCGGGATGATCTGCGCCTTGTCCGGGCCGAGGTACTTCGCGTACTTCGCGACCTCGCGAAGTCCTTGCGGCGTAACGAGATCCGCGTACGTCCGCTGGTCGCCCTTCGCGACGAAATCGGCCGGAGCACCTGTCGCCGACGTCAGCTGCAGCATCGGGACCCGCAGCTGCTTGTGCAGCTCGATCAGGTTCGACACCTCGAAGGACTGGATGATGACCGGCGCTTCGGGGTAGTTGAGGTGGTTGCGCTTGAGGATGTCCACCAGCTTCGGCTCGGTCGGCATCCCGAGCGTGGAGAAGTACGTCGAGTGCTTGACCTCCGGGTAGGTCCCGACCGTCCGGTGCAGCTCCCGCGAGAGCCGCTTCGTGAGGTCGAGGATCTCCTGGTAGGTCGCCACCTGGTAGCGGCCGTTGTACAGCTTGTTGTTCGGCCGGTTCTCCGGGATCCGCTCGACCGCGCGCAGCGTCTTCAGCTCGGCGAGGGTGAAGTCCTGGGTGAACCAGCCGGTCGTGGTCACGCCGTCGATGACCTGCGTCTTCTTGCGCGAGGCGAACTCGGGGTGCGAAGCGACGTCAGTGGTGCCGCTGATCTCCGGCTCGTGCCGGGCGACGAGCACGCCGTCCTTGGTGGGCACGAGGTCGACGTCGACGAAGTTCACGCCCATCCGGAACGCGAGCTCGTAGGAGGCGAGGGTGTGCTCCGGGCGGTAGCCGGGCGCGCCGCGGTGTCCGATGATCACCGGGTCATCGTGGCCCCGTCCGTACGCCGCCGCATCAGTGCCGGCCGACACGTTCTCGGTGGCGCTCGCCCACCCGGTGACGCTCAGCAACGCCAGACCGGCCAGGGCCAGTACTCCGACACGTTTGCGCTTCATTCCGTGACCTCTTTTCCACAGGGTCTGTCACGACTACCGCGCAACCCTCATCGCCACAAGCGTCCGATAGTGGTACCTGGGCGAACGGCCGGGTAAACGGCGTGTGGACTCCTCTTTCCCCGGGCGGCAGGGGACGGCGAAATGTCCGCACCGAACCGTCCGGATACGCTGTGCGGTGTGCGCGTACTGGTAATCGGGTCCGGCGCCCGTGAGCATGCACTCGTCCTCGCGGCCTCCGGTGACCCCGCCGTCACCGCGCTGGCCTGCGCTCCCGGCAATGCCGGGACCGCGGCGGTGGCCGAGCAACTCGGCGTCGATGCGGCCGACGGGGACGCGGTCGCCGCGCTCGCCAAGAGCTGGCAGGCCGACCTCGTCGTGATCGGTCCGGAGGTCCCGCTGGTCGCCGGCGTCGCCGACACGGTGCGCAAGACCGGCATCGCGTGCTTCGGCCCGTCCGGCGCGGCCGCGCGGATCGAGGGTTCCAAGGCGTTCGCGAAGGACGTGATGGCCGCCGCGAACGTCCCGACCGCCCGCAGCGAGATCGTGGACAACCCGGCGCGCCTCGACGCCGCGCTCCAGCGCTTCGGCCCGACCTGGGTGGTCAAGGACGACGGCCTCGCCGCCGGCAAGGGTGTCGTGGTCACGACCGACTACGACGTCGCCCGCAAACACGCCATCATGCTGCTCGACGGCGGCCACCCGGTCCTTCTGGAGTCCTTTTTGGACGGCCCGGAGGCCTCGCTCTTCTGCTTCGTCGACGGCCGGACGGTCGTCCCGCTGCTGCCCGCGCAGGACTTCAAGCGCGTCGGCGACGGCGACGCGGGCCCGAACACCGGCGGCATGGGCGCTTACGCCCCGCTGCCCTGGGCGCCCGAGAACCTGGTCGACGAGCTGGTCGAGACCGTCGTGCGGCCGGTCGCCGACGAGCTGGTCGCGCGGGGGGCGCCGTTCTCCGGCCTGCTCTACGCCGGCCTCGCGCTGACCTCGGACGGGCCGCAGGTCATCGAGTTCAACTGCCGCTTCGGCGACCCCGAGACCCAGGTCGTGCTGGCGTTGCTGCGCTCGCCGATCGCCGGGCTGATGTACGCGACCGCCACCGGCAAGCTCGCCGAGCACCCGCCGCTGGAGTGGGCGGGCGGCGCCGCGGTCACCGTCGTGATCGCCGCCGACGGCTACCCGGGCAAGCCGCGCACCGGCGACGTGATCACCGGTGGTGAGCTCGAAGGCGTGCTGCACGCCGGGACGCGCCGCCGCGACGACGGCGCCGTCGTCTCCTCCGGTGGGCGTGTGCTTTCGGTCGTCGGCACCGGGAAGTCGCTCAAGTCGGCGCGCAAGCACGCGTACGAGACGGTGGAAAAGGTGCACCTCGCGGGCTCGCACCACCGCACGGACATCGCGCTGCGCGCGGTCAACGGAGAGGTCGGCGCGCCCAGGACCAGCACGGCGAACCAGAACGCCTGATTTTAGGCGGATCAGGGGAACCGTCGCGCCTCCCGCTTCGTCCAAACTTAGGCTGCTCGTACGTCCGCGTTGGTAGCCTCGAGTGGGAGTCGGCCGGTCACTGTCCGTATCACGTCAGGGGAGCGCATGTCAGGATCCACGCCGGACATCACCACGGCCGTGCCGATGGCGCCCGGCATCGCCGACATCATGGTGGACCCGCACAAGGTCCTCGCTGTCGCGAAGGTGGTCGAGGACCAGGCGAGCGCGCTGGAGGACAAGCTGCTCACCCGGCTCACCGAGCTGCGGGTCGACCCGCCCTCGGCGGACGTGATCAGCACGAAGGCGGCCGACGCCTGGAACGCCGTGATCGTCGACGGCGACAAGTCCTACGCCGCCCAGGTCCGCGCCTACGTGGCCGGGCTGCACGACCTCGTCGGCCAGCTGCGGACCGCGGCCAAGGACTACAAGGCAGGCGAAGAGGAGAAGGCGGCGGTGTTCGGTGACCGCGGCAAGCACGGTGCGTAACCGGGCGTTACGGGTCACTGGCGGCGTGCTCGCCACGGCCGCGCTGGCGGGCTGCTCGGCGAACACCGGCGGCACGCCCTACCCGGTCGAAACGGCCATGACCGCGGCTTCGGCGAGCGCGAAGGCTGCCCAGCTCCCGGGTCGCCCGGCCGAGCTGCCGCTGACCGGCGTCGAGCCGTGCGACCTCTTCGCCCAGGTCCAGCTGGACGAACTGAAGATCAACAGCGTCCCGCGGGTGGCGGCCGATTCCCAGGACGGGCCGACCTGCGTGCTCGACGTGGACGCGACACCGCCGTTCCACGCCTATCACGTGCACGCGGTGAAGGCGGACCTGCAGGAGTGGCTGACCGGCGCTCGCCGGAAGAACAGCCTGACCACCGAACCGAAGACGATCGGCGGCTACCCGGCGCTCACGAGCTACCGCGCGGCGGGCACGCCGTCCGACTGCGAGACGCTCGTCGGTGTCGCGAACGGCCAGACGCTCGCGGTGCAGGCCTTCGCCGTCACCGCCGGGCAGCTGAGCCAGGCGCAGCTTTGCGACATGGCGGCCCACGCGGCCGACCTGGCGCTGCAGACCTTGAAAGCACGCAACTAGGGAGGGCGCGTGGACTTCTCCGAATTCGCGGGCGGCATCCAGAACCACCGTTTCGACGGCTGGACCGACACCGCGATCGCCGAGCAGATCACCCGGGTGATCAACGGCGACGGGACCGGCAGCATCGGCACCGCCGTCGACGCGCTGAAGGCCGTCGCCCTCGCGCTGGCGCAGACCGACCAGACCCTGCGCGACGAGCTGAGCAAGCTCGGCGTCGAATGGCAGAGCACGGCCGGCGGCGCCGCGGGGCAGGTGATGACCGAGAAGGCCGGGTTCTCCCAGGACGCCAACCTCAAGGTGACGCACGCCGCCGAGATGGTCTTCGCGCAGGGCGAGGCGTTCAACCGGACCAAATACAAGCTCCCGGACGCCGAGACCGTCCGTAAGGGCGCCGGCGGCTACACGATCACCGACGGGCTGCTGAGCCTGATCGGCTTCGAAACCGACCACGCGCGCCAGGTCGCCGCGGCGGACGAAGCGCGCGGCCAGGCCGTGCAGGCGCTCAACGAGTACGCCCAGGAGAGCGGCACGAACCTGCTCTCCACCCAGACGATCGCGGACCCGGAGAAGCTGAAGGTGTCGACCGGGTCCGGCACCGGCGCGGTGGACCTCGCGGGCTCCTCGGTCGCCGTCACGCCGGACGGCGGGGTGCGCCCGGCCGCGGACCACGTCCGCTCGCAGTACGTCGAGCCACCGGTGGTGGCGCAGCCCGTCGTGCACCACCCGGCGCACGTCGATCCGCCGACGCCGGTGTACGGCGTCCCGGCGCCCGCCCCGGGGAGGCAGACCGGGTCGGCCGCGCCGGGCGGCCAGAACACCGCCCCCAGCTCGACCGCCCCCGCCGGCGTCCGGCCGCCGCAGGCCACGCCGCCCGGCGGCTGGGTCAACCAGCCCGGCCGCCCGCCGGTCGGGGAGCCGGTCACCGGCCGGCCGGGTCCGTTCGCGCCCGGGCAGTTCGGCGGCAGTCCGGTCGAGGGCTTCGTGCCGCCGGGCGCGCCCGGCGGGTCCACCGGCACCCTGTCCACCCAGCCGATCAAGTCGCTCGGCGGCGGGTCCGCCCCTGGCGGGGGCACCGGCATCGAGGGCACGCGTGGCGCCGACGGCCTGCTGGCGAAGGGCCGCACGGTCGGCGCGGGTCCGCAGGCGCCGTTGCCGCCGGGCGGGTTCAGCGGTGAGCGAGGCTTCGCGATGAAGCCGGGCGCGACCCCGGGCGAGCTGGGCGCGGGTGCGGCGGCGGTCGGCGCGGGTGCGGTCGGCGGCGCGGTCAGCGGCGAGAAGGACCGTCAGCGGCGGACTCCGTCGGGGCAGAAAGGTCCGGTTCGTCCGCTTCCGGTCGGCGAGCTGCCCGAGGAAGAGGCCGCGGCGCTGCGGAAGTCCGAGCAGATCAGCCCCAAGCAGTCCCGCGGCGAAGCCAAGTTCATGGCCGAGGCGGCGCCGCAGGAGACCGACGCCGAGCACGTGCGCCGGTTCGGCGTCGACGACAAGGACCTGTTCGCCGACGACCGGATGGTTTCCACCGACGTGATCGGCGACGACGACCAGGATGTGCGCTGACAGTGCTGGCTGAAAACGGCAGCCTCGTGCTGTCCGCGCTGGAGTTCGACGTGCTCTGGGAGTCCTCCGGGCTGCCCCGGCGGCACGTCGCGCTCGACGTCCCGAGCCCCGGCGAGAGCCGCGAAGAGCGCGCGGAGCTGGTCGGGAAGGCCTGGGCGTCGCTGGCGGACCGGCGGCTGGCGCGGGGCAGCCGTGCCTCGGGCGAGCTGACCGACATGCTCCACCTGCTGGCGCGCCCGCGGGTCGGGGTGGACGTCTGGGTCTGGGCCGAGCGCGAGATCCGCGGCCGCGCGGTGAGCCTGCGCGGCCAGGCGCTGCTCGCGGTGGTGGACGCGGGCGAGGTGTGGCTCATCCCGGCGTCCGAGGACGGCCTGGCCGAGGCCGCGGTGTCGGTCACCGGCGAGCTCGGCGCCGGGCATCGGCCAGACGGTCAGCGTCCCGCACGAGACGCTGGTCGCCGCCGACGCGGCCGCCCGAGGTGACGCGAAGGCCATGGTCACCGCGCTGGAGGATCGCGGCGTGGAGCTGTGGCAGGCGCAGGAGCTGGCGGGCATGCTGCTGGGCCAGGAGGCGCGCGGCCAGTTCGGCGCGGAACGCACCGGCCGCGACGGCATCGCCCACCGCGCGGGCCGGGTGGTGGCGTTCTACGACACGGACTCCGGGCGCTACCTGTTCCAGCTCGGCAAGGGCGCGGACCGCCGCGATTGGGCGACCGTCACCCCCGCGGACAACGCACTACTGGCGGAGCGGATCCGGGAGCTCGTCGCCGAGGCCTGAGTCGGGTGGAAGTTGGCGGAGATCCGCACACGGCGTGCAGCCGAAGTCTTACAGTAAGCGCGGGAACCGTCCGCGGCGTGACGACGTCTGATCGGACGGAACAGTGCTTTCCGAAGGGGATGACGAACCGTGCCTGTCTACGACCCGGACTCGATGGCCATCGCGGCCGGCCAGGTGGAGAAGCTCAAGGACGAGTTCGAGAAGTCCAAGGGCAAGGTCACCGGCATGGACCACGAAAAGGAAAGCCCGTTCGGCGGCATGGCCGGGGCGCAGGACGCGCACAGCGCGGTGGGCCAGTTCAAGCAGGGCGTGCACAGCCAGTTCGACGCCGCCGGGCGGCACATGGACGCGCTGGCGCTGGCGATGCGCAAGGCGGCGGGCCTGATGGTGGACGCCGACGAGGCCGGCAAGGTCGACCTGACGCTGCACGAAGACAGGTGAGCGACGGTAAGGCCGGGGTGGCCGGGAAACAGGGGGCGTGAGCAGTGGGCTTGAACGGGAACGGCGCCGGCACGCCGGACAACTGGGCTGACTTCCTGAAGAAGGTCGACCAGGTGGAAAAGGTGAACCTGGAGGCCATTCACACCGCGGCGACGCAGTTCCGGGACGCGGCCAAGAACACCGGCGACCACACCGCCTCGCTGCGTTCTTCGACCGACGCGCTCAACGGCGGCGTCTGGGCGGGGCCGGCGGCCGACGCTTTCTTCAAATACGTCCGCTCGGTGCGTGACGCCGGGACCAAGGTCCAGGAACACCTCGACGAGGTCGCCACCGATCTCGACAATCTGCACAACAGCCTGGCCGACATCAAGGGCCGGGTGAAGGACAAGCAGACCGCGGCGGAGACAGCGGTGAACGCCCGCAACGACACCGCACAGCGCGAAATGGACGCGGCCACCGCGAGGGCGAAGAAGGCGTCCGAAGAGGACAAACCGCCGCCCAGCCCCACCCGGGAAGAAGTCCTCGCCAAGGCGAAGACCGACATCCACACCATCACCGCCGGGTTCGACGGAGACGTGGCGGATCTGCAAAGCCAGGCCGACACGATGATCCAGCAGTCGCAGCAGCTGATGTCGAAGCAGATCGAAGGCGGCTACGACAAGGTACCGATGCCGGGCAGCAACGGCTCTTCGTCGCACGGCGGCAGCGGGATCCACAGCGGTGGCGGCAGCTCCGGTGGGGGTGGCGGTGGAGGAGGCGGTGGCGGCGGCCTCGGGCCGAGTGGCGGGCCGCCCTCGTCCCCGCCCCCGGGGAACGTGCAGCAGTGGATCCAGGAAGCTATCAAAGCGCTGCAGGCGGCCGGGGTTCCGGTCACCGACGCGGACATCCCGAATATCTGGGCGATCATTCAGCACGAATCCGGCGGTAATCCCAACGCGATAAACAACTGGGACTGCGTGCCGCTCGACACGATGATCCTCACCCGGCGAGGCCTGCTCAAGCATCGCGATGTCGAAGTCGGCGATGAGACCATCGGCTACAACCCGGCCACCGGGCACAGCGAATGGACGCGGATCACCCGCGTTGTGCACCACGAAGACGCGCAGTTGGTGACGATGGGCAATTCCCGCTGGCGGGCGACGACGACGCCGAACCATCGCTGGCTCAACCTGCCGCGGGTGCACGTCCGTGCCGACCTCCCGACGACCTGTCCCGAGTGTGACTGGCAGCCGCGGGCGGCCAAACAGCCGGAGAACGGCGTCGCGGTGCACCGGCGGAAGGTGCACGGCGTCATCTCGGCGAAGCAGCGGAATCGGTACGAGACCGAGGCTCGGTTCGTGACGACCCGGGATGTCCGTTCGCGGGACCGGATCCTGCTGTCCGCTGAGGCCGAGACTGATTCGTCGCTCGAGATCAGCACGCGAGAAGCGGCGATTCTCGGCTGGATCGCCGGTGACGGTCACGTCGAGAACCGGCAGCATCGTCCGACCATGTCGATCGCGCAGTCGAAGCCGGATATGGTGGACAGGCTCCGGCGGCTTCTCGATGGCGTGCCGCACACGGTCTATGTGGACGATCGCGGCGGCTGCGGGCCTCGCCACCAGTTCCGACTCGACCACGACTACGCCCAGGATCTCCTCGCGAGAGCGGGCCATCCGAAGGCCGATGCGGTGGCGCAGGTGCTCGCCATGTCGGGTGGACAGCGCAAGGCGTGGCTCGAGGCGATCACCGATGCCGAAGGCACCCGGTATGAGAAGGCCGGATATTCGGAGCCGCAGGTCGTGATCTACCAGTCGCCGGGCGAGGTTCTCGACGCGATCGCACTCGCGGTGTACCTGGCGGGGAAGCGGCCCAGGGTGCTGGCGAGCCGACGTGCTCAGCGGCCCGAAACCTGGCAGGCGGAGTCGGTCGTGCATCCGAACAACCCGATCGTCACCGGAGCTTTCCTGAAGAAGGAGGACGTCGGCAGGGGTGACGTGTGGTGCGTAACGACGGAACTGGGCACCTGGACCGCGCAGGAAGATGACCACCTGTTCCTGACCGGGAATTCGAATGCTGCTGCCGGGCACCCTTCAAAGGGTCTGATGCAATGCATCGACTCGACGTTCAATGCGCACAAATTGCCGGGCCACGACAATATCTACAATCCGGTCGACAACATCATCGCCGGAGTGCGGTATTCGGTCGACCGGTACGGCGGGCTGGGCAACGTGCCGGGCATCAAGGCCATGGCGCATGGCGGCGCGTACCGCGGCTACTGACTCGTGAGCGTTCCGGGCGGCTCTAACCGCCCTAAACGCTCACGAGCCGCGCCCACTGGGGTGCATCGCGCTCGAGCGCAGAGCCCGCCAAGTCCGGACGCCCGGGCTAGCCTGGCCGCATGGTCGATCTCGGTGCCTTCGCCGGCCCAGCGCTGCGGGCCGGCGTCCCGCCATTCCACGTCATGGACGTCCTCTCCGCGGCCCAGGCCCGCCAGCGCAGCCACGGCGACCTGATCATGCTCGGCGCCGGCCAGCCCTCGTCCCCCGCGCCCGCCCCGGTGCTGGCCGCGGCCGAGAAGGCGTTGCGGGAGCACCACCTCGGCTACACCGAGCAGCTCGGCATCCTGCCGCTGCGCGAGGCCGTCGCCGGGCACTACGCGAGCAGGTACGGCATCGATGTCGGCCCGCAGGACGTCGTGATGACGACCGGCTCCTCCGGCGGCTTCCTGCTGGCCTTCCTCAGCGCCTTCGACCCCGGCGCCCGCGTCGCCATGGCCCGGCCCGGCTACCCCGCCTACCGCAACCTGCTGTCCGTGCTCGGCTGCGAGGTCGTCGAGTTCGCCACCACCGCCGAGACGAACTTCCAGCCGACCGTCGCCCTCCTCGACGAGCTCGGCCCGATCGACGGCCTGGTCGTGGCCAGCCCGAGCAATCCGACCGGCACCGTGCTGCCGCCCGGCGAGCTCGCCGCCATCGCCGGCTGGTGCGCGTCGCACGGCGTCCAGCTGATCAGCGACGAGATCTACCACGGCATCTCCTACGGCGGCGACCTCGACAGTGCCTGGCAGTTCGGCCGCGAGCCGTTGGTGATCGGGAGTTTCTCGAAGTACTTCGCGATGACCGGCTGGCGGCTCGGCTGGATGCTCGTGCCGCAGCGGCTGCACCGTGCGGTCGACGTCCTGACCGGCAACTTCACCATCTGCCCGCCCGCGGTGGCGCAGTACGCCGCCGTCGCCGCCTTCACCCCCGAGTCGTACGCCGAGGCCGACACCCATGTCGAGCACTACCGCGTCAACCGCGACCTGCTCTTCGCGGGCCTGCGCGCCATCGGGCTCGACAAGCTCGCGCCCGCCGACGGCGCCTTCTACGCCTACGCCGACGTCAGCGCGTACACCACCGACAGCCTGAGCTGGTGCCAGCGGCTGCTCGCCGAAACCGGGGTCGCGATCACGCCCGGCGTGGACTTCGACCCGGTCGACGGCGGAAAGTTCGTCCGGTTCTCGTTCGCGGGCGCCACCGCCGACCTCGAGGAGGGGGTCCGCCGGATCGGGGCCTGGCTCCGCCAGGGGGAACCCTGATTTGTCCCTGAACGTTGACCTGGACGAGGGAGTTTCGCCGCGAGAACTGGCACGCTGAAGTGACCGGGCCGGCGGGGCACGGGGAAGGCAATGGAGGAGCCATGTTCTGGAAGATCGTCGGCGGCCTGATCGTCGCCTGGGTGGCGTTCATGGTGCTGGGCGCCGTGCTCGGCTTCGTCTTCAAGGCCATCCTGTGGATCGCGGTCATCGGCGGCGTGCTGTTCCTCGGCACCGCGGCCTACAGCGCGATCAGCGGCCGTAAGGACACCAAGCGCATCAACCGGTAGTGTCCTGCGACGCGGGACAGTAGCGCTCAGGGGATCCGCGCGACGCCGCAGAGGGACGTCCAGTTGACGGGCGTCAGCGGCGTCAGGCGCGGCCCGTCCGGCCACCACAGATGCGGGTTCGTCAGCCCGGGCTCGATCAGCTCCAGACCGTCGAAGAGCGACGCGATCTCGTCGTACGAGCGGTAGAGCGTGTCGAGCCCGGTGCCGCCGAAGCGCTTCTCCAGTGACGTCGCCACTTCGGCCGCTTCGGAGCCGTCGTGCGGGTTGTGCTGGTGCAGCAGGACGAGGTAGGAGCCCGGCGCCATCGCGTCCGTGTAGGCCTTCACCACCTGCTGGGCCTGCGCGAGATCCGGGATGTGGTGGACGATCGCGCACATGATGAGCCCGACCGGGCGGCTGAAGTCGAGGTACTGCGTGATCGCCTCGTCGGCCAGCGTTTCGGCCGGTTTGAGCAGGTCGTTGCCCGCGATGTGGGTGAAGTCGTTCTCCGCGAGCAGGGCCCGGCCGTGCGCCTGCACGACCGGGTCGTGGTCGACGTAGATCACCTGCGCCTCGGGGTTGTACTTCTGCGCCACCTGGTGGGTGTTCTCCACGGTCGGGAAGCCCGAGCCCAGGTCGAGGAACTGGTCGATGTCCAGGCGCTCGGTCAGATACCGGACCGAGCGGATCAGCCACTGCCGGACCTCCCGCGCCATCTCCTGCGACTGGGGCGCGATTTCGAGGATCTGCCGCAGCACCGCGCGGTCCACCTCGTAGTTGTCCTGGCCGCCCATCAGCGCGTCGAAGACCCGGGCGATGCTCGGCTGGTCGAAATCGACGTGGGCCAGAGCCGATGGTTCGGGTGTCGACATGGGTACCTACCGGGGAAGTCGGCGTCGGACCCGTCCAGCCTAGAACATCGCGCTCACCGCGTGTAGGCGGATATGCGATGTGGGTGAGTTTCAGTCCAGCGCCGCCTGGGCCGCCTCGGCGCCGTGCCACAGATGTGCCTTGATACCCAACGCTTTCGCGCCGTCCACATTGGACTGGCGGTCGTCGAAGAACAGGCAGTCCGCCGGGGCGGCGCCGAGCCGGTCCAGCAGGAGCCGGTAGATCTCGGCGTCTGGTTTCACGCAGCCGACGTCGCCGGAGAACAGCGTCACGCGGAAATGGCGAGCCCAGTCCTGCGCGCGGACCCATTCGCCCAGCGCGGTGGGCGCGTTGGAAAGCAGGGCGAGCGCCGCGCCCGCTTCGGAAAGCGCTTCGAGAAGCTCCTTCGACGACGGTTCCAGGTGTCCCCAGCCCTCGACGTCGATCGCGGTCAGTTCCTCGGCCCTGGCCTCGTCGACGGGCACGCCGACGCTGTTCCCCACCGCCTGCCAGTACTCGAGCGCGCTGCTCCCGGCGTCCCACGGGATCCGGAACTCCCAGTACGCGCGCTCGAACTCGGGCAAGGGCGCGCCCAGCGTGGCGGCCATTTTCGGCAGCTCGCCGTTGGGCTTGCTCAGCACGTTGCCGTAGTCGAAAACGATCCAGTTCACGATTCCCCCTCAGGCCAGGCCGGCTTGGATCCGGCTCAGCGCTTCGTCGATGTCGGTCGGTGCCAGGTCACGATGGGTGACGAACCGGACTTTGCCGGACATCGGCAGCGCGCGGATGCCGAGCGAGCCGAGCCAGGTCAGCGCGGTGGGCAGGTCGGGCACCTCGGCCAGCACGATGTTGGTGTCCGGCTCGGCGACGCCCCAGCCGTGCTCGCGCAGGCCCGCGGCCAGCCGCCGCGCGTTCTCGTGACTTTCCGCGAGCTCCGGGATCCGGTCCAGCGCGACCAGGCAGGCCGCGGCGAGGATGCCGCCCTGGCGGACGCCGCCGCCGAGCATCTGCCGCATCCGCCGGGCGCGCTCGACGAAGTTCGCACTCCCGGCGATCACCGAGCCGACCGGCGCGCCGAGGCCCTTGCTGAAGCAGGCGGACACGCTGTCGACGCCGACGGTCAGCGCCGCGGGCGGCACCTCCAGCGCGACGGCGGCGTGCCAGAGCCGGGCGCCGTCGAGGTGCACGGCCAGCCCGGCCTCCTTGGCCACGCCCAGCAGGCGCGCGTGCTCGTCGGGCGGGGTGACCGCGCCGCCGGCGGCGTTGTGGGTGTTCTCCAGGCACAGCAGGGACGTGTTGAGCGTGAAGTACGGCCCGGGCCGGCCGATCGCGCGGGCGAGCGCCTCGGCCGACGGGCGGCCCGGCCCGCCGTCGTGCTCGAGCGGGTCGGGCATGCCACCGGCCAGCCACGCGGCCGAGCCGAGCTCGTTGACCAGCACGTGCGCGCCGCGCGGGGCCAGGAAGCGGTCGCCGCGGCGCAGGTGCAGGTTGAGCGCGACGACGTTGGCCATCGTGCCGCTGGGGACCCACAGCGCGGCGGGCATGCCGAGCACGTGCGCCGCGCGTTCCTCCAGCGCCGCGATCGTCGGGTCGTGGTCGAGGACGTTGTCGCCGACCTCCGCCTCGGCCATCGCCTTGCGCATCGGCTCATCCGGGCGGGTGACGGTGTCGGAACGGAAATCGAGCGGCTGCGGCGTGAAGGTCACAACCCGATCACATCACATCCGCGGACCGGGGATCAACGTGATGCGATCCAGGGGTCCATGCAACCTTGGACGCCCCTGATTCCGTCCCTTGGCCGGACGACAACGGAGAGTGGAGCACCCCAGCGCGTGGACCAGCGCGACGAGCAGGAGTTCGCGGAGTACTTCGCCGCCAGGCGGGACGCCGTGCGCCGGACCGCGTACATGCTCTGTGGCGACTGGCATCGGGCGGACGACCTCGCGCAGACGGCGTTCGTCGCGCTGCACCGGAGGTGGAAGAAGATCAGGGATCGCGCGGCGACCGACGCGTACGTACGAAAAACGCTGGTCAGGGCCACGATCGACGAGTCGCGACGGCCGTGGCGGCGGGAGTGGCAGACCGAGACGCTGCCCGAGCCGGCGAACGACGCGCCCGGCATCGACGAGCTGGTCGCGACCAGGGAAGACCTGCGCGAGGCGCTCGTGCAGGTGCCGCCGAAGCAGCGGGCGGTGCTCGTCCTGCGGTTCTTCGAGGGCCTGGACGTCGCGGCGACGGCGCGGGAGCTCGGGTGCAGTGAGGGAAATGTGAAGAGCCAGACCGCCCGCGGGCTGGCGAACCTGAAACAGGTCATGGAACGGGAGGTGGGGACCAATGGATGAGCCGGAGCTGAAGTCGTTGTTCTCCGCCGTCCCCGGGGAGGCGCCGCCCCCGTCGTTCACCGCGTCCGACGTCGTCCGGGAGTCGAAGCGGCAGACGCTGCGGCGCCGCAACCGGATCGCCGTCGGCGGGAGCGCGGCGATCCTGGTCGTGGCCGGGTTCGGGGTGTTCGGCGTGCTGTCCGGTCTCGACCTGAAGCTGGCCCCGACCGGGGCTTCCTCGGACGGCGCCGCGGTGTCGCGATCCGAGCCTGCCGGCGGGCAACCCCTGCCGAGCTCGGAGCGTCCCCTTGTCGAGGGGGGTTCACCGAACTTCGCGACCCCGCCGCCCCAGCAGGGGGGCAGCGGGACCGCGAAGACCGGCCCTGCGGCCGAAGGCGCCTACGGGTGCGAAAAGGTGGACGGGGAGCTCGCCACTGCCCTCGCTGGCGAGCTCCCCGCCCACGTCACCGTGGCCATGGCGACCGTCGGCGACGCGTGTTCGACGGGCACGCGGGCCGCCGGGTTCCCGGTTCCGGGCGGAATGGTGTCGGCGGCGGTGTATCCCGCGGGTGCCGTGCCGCAGCTGCCGGTGTCCGGGCGGACCGTCCGCGCCACGACCCCCTCTGGTGGCACGTTCGTGCTGTCCAGCAGGCCGGACCCGGGCGGGCAGCCGCCGTACGCGGCCGAACTCCAGCACTACGCGGACGACCTCGCGCCACGCTTCTGAGCCGCTGGCAAGATGTGACGCCATGACCGCCGCGACCACCCCGAAAGGGGAACGACGGCGCGCCGCGCTCGTCGAGGCCGCCGCGCTCCTGCTCGTCGAAGGTGGCTTCGACGCCGTGCGCCACCGTGCGGTGGCCGAACGCGCCGGGCTGCCGCTCGCTTCGACGACGTACTACTTCGACTCGCTGGAAGAGCTGGTCACCGCCGCCGTCGAGCATCACGCGCAGCTCGAACTCGAGAACGGCCGGCGGCAGCTGGAGGAGCTGGCAACGCGCAACCGCGGCGTCCAGGCGACCGTCGAGCTCGTGCTGGACCTGCTGCTCGGGCCGACCAGCGGTGACCCCGAGGCGGACGCCGAGGCCGTGCTGCTGCGGTACGAGCGCCTGGTCGCGACCGGGCGGCGGCCGTACCTGCGGCCGTTGATGCGGAAGCTGTCGACCCAGCTCGACGAGCTGTTGACCGAGATCTTCGCGCGCTCGGGCACGCCGGTGTCCGACGCCGAGCTGGAGCGGCTGGTCGCGCTGGTGGACGGCGCGGTCGTCAACGCGCTGATCGCGATCGACCCCGACCCCCGGGCCGCCGCGGCCCGGATGCTGCAGGCCGCGCTTGCCGGGACCTGAACCGAGGGGGCGCGTGTCCCGTGTCTACTACCGGGACCGCCGATCCCCGCAGTACGCCGCCCGGTCGGCACCGTCGTACGGAGGGAACTCCACGTTGTCTGTTTTGTCGCGCCTCCGTCGTCCGGCGGATCCCGATGCCGAGCCTTCGCGCCGTCGCCGGGTGTTGTCCTGGGTCGTCACCGGCTTCGCCGCCCTGCTGGTGCTGTTCGCCCTGCTCGCGCCCAGTGACCTGAACTCGCTCAACCCGGCGTCCTTTGTCCGGCTGCCGGTGGAAGCGCTGGTCGTGGTGGCCTTCGTGCTGATCCTGCCGCCCAGGGCGCGGCGGGTGCTGGCCGTCGTCGTCGGGATCGCGCTCGGGCTGCTGACGCTGCTCAAGGCGGTGAACACCGGCTTCTACGCGACCCTGGAGAAGCCGTTCGACCCGGTCTACGACTGGAGTTTCTTCGGCTCCGGGGTGGAGTTCCTCTCGGACTCGATCGGCCACACGGCCGCGATCGGCGTGGTCGTGCTCGTGGGCGTGCTCGCGCTGGTCCTGATGGCGCTGATGGTCCTGTCGATGCTGCGGCTGACCCGGCTCGCGGCGGGGCGCCGGACCGGAGCCACCCGGGTGGTCGCGCTGCTGAGCGTGGTCTGGATCGTCTGCGCGGTGTTCGGCGTCGAGGTCGCCCCCGGTCAGCCGATCGCCGCCCAGAGCGCCGCCGCGCTCGCCTACGACGACCTCCGCCAGGTCAGCACGGATCTGCGCGACCGCAAGCCGTTCCCCGAGGAGGCCGCGCAGGACGCGTTCCGCAACACCCCCGGCGACCAGCTGCTGAACGGGTTGCGCGGCAAGAACTTCCTGCTCACCTTCGTCGAGAGCTACGGCCGGATCAACCTCGACGACCCGGAGTTCGCGCCGAAGATCAGCAAGGTGCTCGACGACGGCACGGCGAAGCTGAAGGCGGCGGGTTTCAGCGCGCGCAGCGGGTTCCTGAACTCCTCGACGTTCGGCGGCGGCAGCTGGCTGGCGCATTCGACCGTGCAGTCCGGGATGTGGATCGACAACCAGCAGCGCTACAACGACCTGCTCGCCAGCGACCGGGTTACCCTCGGCAAGGCGTTCCAGCGCGCGGGCTGGAAGACCGTGTGGGACGTCCCCGCGCACACGAAGGACTGGCCGGAGGGCCAGAAGTTCTACGGCCCCAACGCTTATTACGACGCCCGCAACATCGGCTACCACGGCCCCGGCTACGCGTACGCCACTATGCCGGACCAGTTCACGCTCTCGATGTTGCAGCGCAACGAACTCGCCCAGCCGGGTCACCCGCCGGTCATGGCGGAGATCGACCTCGTCTCGAGCCACGCACCCTGGACGCCGCGCCCGACGCTGGTCGACTGGAAGTCCGTCGGTGACGGCACGATCTTCAATCCCCAGCCGGCGGCGGGCGAGGCACCCGAGACCGTCTGGCCCGACCAGGCCCGCATCCGGGACGCCTACGAGAAGGCGACCGAATATTCCTTGAGCACCATCATTTCGTACCTGCAGACCTACGGTGACGAGAACACGGTGCTGGTCTTCCTCGGCGACCACCAGCCGCCGGTGGTGACGCCGGGTGGCGCCACCCACGACGTGCCGATCACCATCGTCGCCAAGGACCCGAAGGTGCTGGACCGGGTCTCGAACTGGGGCTGGACCGATGGGCTGAGGCCGAGCCCGCAGGCGCCGGAGTGGCGGATGGACACCTTCCGGGACCGCTTCCTGACCGCGTTCGCGAAGTAGGACTCGTGAGTGTTGCGGCCGGTTCGAACCGGCTGTTCCAGGTCAGGACATCGTGAACAGTTGATGTTTCAGGACATCGTGGACACTGATCGGCCTGTCGGCGTGGTGACCAGGGCTTTTGTGGTGATCATGCGGCGATGGGCAGAGCGGGGTTTTCGATGGATCCTGAGTTCGTCGCCGCGGTCGCGCAGGTCGCGGCCGGCGAGAAGGTCAACATCTCGCGGTTTTGCCGCGAGCACGGCGTGTCCCGGGGTGTGTTCCACAAGTACGTGACCCGGTTCCGGGCCGAGGGTGCTGACGGGTTCACCCGCCGCAGCACCGCCCCGCACCACCGTCCCGCCACGATGGGCACGGAGGTGGCCGAGGCGGTGCTGCGGGCGCGCAAGGAG
Organism: uncultured Actinomycetota bacterium; assembly: GCA_963762765.1. Lineage (GTDB taxonomy): Bacteria > Actinomycetota > Actinomycetes > Mycobacteriales > Pseudonocardiaceae > Amycolatopsis. The sequence continues at coordinate 38,039 of CAVXMR010000037.1, read as the reverse complement.
CTGGCCGACGAGGGCCGCGACAACGGCCCGATCTCGATCCGCTGGCGGCTGGAGGACACCGGGCTCACCCCGCTGCCCTCCCAGGCCTCGATCTACCGGATCCTGCGCGAACGCGGCCAGATCATCCCGCAACCACGCAAGAAACCCCGGACCCGGCGCCGGTTCGAATACGCCGACCCCAACGGCTGCTGGCAGATCGACGGCATGGAGCACTACCTCGCCGACGGGACGAAGGTCTGCATCCTCCAGATCCTCGACGACCACTCCCGCCTCGACGTCGGCTCCTACGCCGCGGCCAGCGAGAACGGCACCGACACCTGGGCCGCACTGCAGCAAGCCTTCGCCGGACACGGCCTGCCCGTGAAACTGTTGTCCGACAACGGGTTGGCCTTCTCCGGCAAGCACCGCGGACGGATGGTCGAGCTGGAACGCCACCTCGCAGGGCTCGGGATCACCACCATCGCCTCCTCGATCTATCACCCGCAGACCTGCGGCAAGAACGAACGTTCCCACCAGACCCTGCAAAAATGGCTCGCCACACGACCACCGGCCGAGGACCTACCCGCCCTGCAACACTTTCTGGACGAATACCGGGTGATGTACAACGACCGGCGCCACCAGGGCCTCGACGGCCAGACACCCCAGCAGCGCTTCGACGCAAGCACCAAAGCCACCCCCGACACCACCGCCCGGCGGCCCAGCGGCACCACCACACGCCCCGTCTCGACCACCGGCGTGATCGCCTTCTCAAGCTGCTCCATCGTCCTCGGACGCGCCTGGGCCGGCCAGACCGCCACCGTCTACTGGCAAGGCGACCGCCTCACCATCATGATCAACAACGAGGTCGCCCGCCAGCTCACCCTCGACCGCTCAGTACGCTACCAACGCCTCACCAACCAGAAACCGTCCACGAAGTCATGAAACACATCTGTTCACGAAGTCCTGAAACATGACAGCCGGTTCTAACCGGCCGCAACACTCACGAGCCCTACGAGCTGCGCTGCGCTTTCGCGAGGTCGTCCCGCGACTTGGTCACCAACGCCAGCATCGCCTTCTCCGCCGCCGCCCCGTCCCGCGCCACGATGGCGTCGAACACCTCGCGGTGGCTGGGCACCGGGTCGTCCGACAGCGCCGCGCCGTGCACGACCTTGTCGCGCGCGGCCAGCCCGATCGCGATGATCCGTTCCACCTGCACGAGGAAGTTGTTGTGGGTGGCGGCCATCAGCCGCCGGTGGAAGATCAGGTCGGCGCGCACGCTCGCCTCGACGTCGTCCCGCGCCGCGGCCATGTCGGCCAGCGCCTCCCGAAGCGCCTCGATGTCCTCTTCGGACGCCCGCTCGGCGGCGATCCGGGCGGCCGCCGGCTCGACGACGGCCCGGGTTTCGGTGAGCTCTTCGAGCAGGTCCGGGTCCTCGACGGCCGCGGTCTGCCAGCGCATGACGTCGGCGTCGAGCATGTTCCAGTGCTCGCGCGGCTGGACGAACGTGCCGCGCTTCTGGCGCGCGTCGATCATGCCCTTGGCGGCCAGGACCTTCAGCGCCTCACGCAACGCGGTGAGGCTGATGTCGAGCTCCTGCCGCAGCGCGGGGAGGTCGAGCACGGTGCCCTCGCCCCATTCGTCGGAGAGGATCCGGCTGGCCAGTGCCTCGACGGTCTGGCCGTGCAGGCCGCGGGGCCGGTGTTCGGTCAATGGACGGCCCTCTCAACGTGGTGGGTCACATCGGCATCCTACGCGGCCCGTGAAGTTGTAATAAATTACGAATACATCTTGACAGTGAGGACGGCCGGTTGCACGCTGTGGCAGCAGTCACGCCATCCGGGTTACCAAAGACAAAGGGGTCACCGCGATGACCAGTGCCGGTCTGTCCCGCCGCCGTTTCCTGCGCAACGCGAGCCTCGCCGGGGTGGGCGCGCTCGGTTCGAGCAGCCTGCTTTCCGCGTGTGCCACCTCGGCCTCGTCGGGGCCGGTCAAGCAGGCCGCCGGCGCGGTCACCATCCAGTCGAACCTGTCCTCACCGCAGGCGAAGGTCGCGATCGAGGCGCTGGCCAAGGCGTTCGGCGACCGCGGCGGCGCGACCGCGACGGTGAACACGGTCGCGTCCGAGACGTTCCGCACCCAGCTGCCCAGCTACCTGACCTCGGCGACGCCGCCCGACACGTTCACCTGGTACCCGGGCTCGCTGCTCTCCGGCTACGCGCGCAAGGGTTTCCTGCTCGACGTCGGCGACGTCTGGCAGACGATGGGCAACTACAGCGAGGCCTTCCGGACGCTGTCCGGCGACGGCGCCGGGCATCAGGTGTTCGTCCCGACGACGTACTACTGGTGGGGCTTCTTCTACCGGAAGTCCAACTTCGCGAAGTGGGGCGTGCAGCCACCGAAGTCGTGGAGCGAGTTCCTGGCGCTCTGCGAAACGTTGAAGGGCAAGGGAATCGCGCCGATCGGGCTCGGCGCGGGCGGCACGACGCCGTGGATCGCGTCGGCGTGGTTCGATTACCTCAACATCCGGATCAACGGTGCTCCATTCCACCGCGAGCTCCTCGCGGGCAAGCAGCGCTTCGACGACGCGCGCGTGAAGAAGGTCTTCGAACCGTGGCGCCAGGCGCTGCCCTACTTCGACCCGAACGGCACCGCGATCGCGTTCCAGGACGCCACGACCGTGCTGCTGCAGGGCCGCACCGGAATGGTGCTGACCGGCACGTTCTTCGCCGACGCCGCACCGAAGGACGTCCTCGACGACCTCGACTTCTTCCAGTTCCCGATCCTCGACCCGGCCGTTCCGGTGGCCGAGGAGGGCCCGACGGACGGCTTCTTCGCGAGCGCGCGCACCCCGCACGTGGCCGAGGTGAAGGAGTGGTTCAAGTACGTCGCCACCCCGGAAGCCCAGGAGCTCTACATCAAGAACTCGTCCGGCACCGTGCTGCCGGCCAACCCGGCCGCCAAGGACGCGGGTACGCCGCTGGTCCTGAAGGGGCGCAAGCTGCTGTCCGACGCCAAGGAGCTCACGCAGTTCTTCAACCGCGACTCCTCCGACGCGCTGCAGCCGACCGCGGACGCGGCGCTGGTGCGGTTCATCCAGAAGCCGAACGAGCTCGACTCGATCCTGCGGGACTGGCAGTCGGCCGCGCAGAAGGTCTGGCAGTCCTGAGATGGCGGTGCTCGCCGCACCCCGGCGCCGCCGGCGGTTCCCGCCGGTGCTGCTGGCCTTCGTGCTGGTGCCCCTGGTCGTCGAGGGATTCTGGGTCTTCTGGCCCGCGCTGCAAGGGTTCTACCTCTCGCTGACCAACTGGGACGGCGTCACGGCGCCGACGTTCGTCGGGTTCGACAACTTCGCGGAGATGTTCTCGGACGACATCTTCGGCACGGCCGCGCTCGACACGGTGATCTGGCTGGTGCTGTTCGGCGGGCTGTCCGCGGTCGGTGGCCTCGGGCTCGCCATGCTGTTGCAACGGGAACGCCGCGGCGTCGGGTTCTACCGGGCCGCGCTGTTCCTCCCGGTGGTGTTCTCGCTGGTCGCGACTTCGCTGATCTGGCAGGTGATCTACCAGCCCGACGGCGTGGTGAACCAGCTGCTGGGCGCGGTCGGGCTCGAAAGCTGGCAGCACGCGTGGCTCGCCGACCCGAAGACGGCGCTGTACGCGGTGCTCGTTCCGGCGTTGTGGCGTCAGCTCGGCTATGTGATGGTGCTGTATTTGGCCGGGCTGAAGGGTATCGACCCGGCGCTGTACGAAGCGGCCAAATTGGACGGTGCCACGGCGTGGCAGCAGTTCCGCAACGTGACCTGGCCGCAGCTGCGCAGCGTGAATTCCGTTGTCCTGTCGGTGATCGTCATCGACTCGCTGCGCTCGTTCGACGCGGTGTGGTCGATGACGAAGGGTGGTCCTTACCACCAGTCGGAGCTGCTGAGCACGTACATGTACTCGACGGCGTTCCAGTCGCTGCGGCTCGGTTACGCGTCGGCGCTGGCCGTGGTGATCTTCCTGCTGGCGTTCGGCGTGATCGTCACCTACCTCGTGCGCGCGTTCCGGGAGGACCAGTGACCTTGACGACGACGACCAGGCCGTCCCCGTCTGTGGCGCGCCCGCGGATTGCGGCGCCGCGCCGCCGCAAGCGCGGCATCGGCTTCCACGTGGTCGCGGGTGGGCTGTCGATCCTGTGGCTGCTGCCGATCCTCCTCGTGCTCACGACGAGCGTCCGGTCCTTTGAGGACATCGCGGCGAACGGTCTCGGCAGCGCGCCTCGGTCGTTCACGCTCGGCGCGTTCGGGCAGGCGTGGGGCGTCGGCGGTGGCGGGCGCGCGATGCTGAACAGCCTGCTGGTGACCGTCCCGACGGTGCTTTTGACGCTGTTGCTCGCCTCGGCGGCGGCGTTCGCGCTGAGCCGGTACAAGATCCCGTTGCGCCGCACGATCCTGCTGGTGATGCTGGCCGGAAACCTGCTGCCGCCGCAGATTCTGCTGGTCCCGGTGGCAAAACTGACCGAGCTTCTCGGCATCTACGACACGCTGACGGCGTTGATCGTCGTCCAGGTCGGGTTCGGGCTCGGCTTCTACACGTTCGTGCTGCAGGGGTTCATGCGGTCCATCCCGGACGAGATCCAGCAGGCGGCGCTGATCGACGGCGCCGGGGTCGTGCAGATCTTCTGGCGGATCATCCTGCCGATGACCCGGCCGGCGCTCGCGGCGCTGGGCTCGCTGGCGTTCACCTGGACGTTCAACGACCTGCTGTGGGCGATCACCGTGCTGCGCACCGAAACCGTGATGCCGGTGACCCCGGCACTGCTCGGGCTGCAAGGCCAGTACGTGTCGGACTGGAATGTCATCGCGGCGGGTTCCGTGATCGCGGCGATCCCGACGGTGGCGGTGTTCCTGCGGTTCCAGAAGCACTTTATCGCCGGGCTCGCGATCGGGGCGATCAAGTGAAGACACAGTGGACGGTCGAGCTGATGTCCACTTCGTACACGGTCGCACTGGAACCTCGTGGCCGCTGGCTGGAACTCGTGGCGTGGGGCCCGTCCGGTGTCGAGCTCGGCCCGTCGGTCTTCGCGAATCTCGGTGAGGTGCATTTCATCACCGACGCCGACGCGGCGCCTGTCGAGTACGCGCCGCGGGGGCTGCGCCCTTTCTCGGGCGCGGATGTCGCGGTGCGCGGGGATTCGTGGTGGCGCTTCGACGGTGATCTCTCGGTGGGCGCCGAACTACGGCTGGCGTTCCTCGACGACGTGACCGGCCTGCGTGCGGTGCTTTGCTACCGGCCTGAGCCGGAGACGGACGTGCTCAGCCGCTGGGTCGAGTTCACGAACACCGGTTCCGCGCCGCTGGAGTTCGAGCGGCTCGGCTCGGCGGGCGTGTGTGTGCCGGTGTCGTGTGCGCGGTTGACCTACCTGACCGGGCAGTGGTCGCAGGAGTTCACGCGGCGGTCGCTGGTTCTTCCGGCCGGTGGGTTCGGGATGGAGTCGCGCTTCGGCGTCCCCGGGCATGCGCATGTTCCGTGGCTGGCGGTTCAGGATGCCGCTTTGCCGGATGGCCCGGCTTGGGGTGTTTCGCTGGCGTGGCCGGGATCCTGGCGGATCGACGCGGACATCGAGCCTTCCGGTTTGACACGGGTTCGTGCCGGGCGGCTGCCGGTTCCGGGGCCTGTTTTGGTGGAGCCAGGTGCTTCTCTGGTTACGCCTGCGGTGGCTTTGGCGTCCAGTGTGGACGGTCTGACGGGGTTGGCTCAGGTGTGGCACGACCACGACCGGATGCTCGCCGGCTCGCGGTGGCGGCGGCCGCGTCCGGTGCTCTACAACTCCTGGGAAGCAACGGGCTTCGACGTCCAAGGTGCGCATCAGCTCGACCTCGCCAAGCAGGCTTCGGCGCTGGGTGTGGAGCTGTTCGTGGTGGACGACGGCTGGTTCACCGGCCGCGACGACGACACCGGTGGCCTCGGCGACTGGACGCCTTCGGAATCGTCGTTCGAGGGCGGGTTCGGCGCGTTCGTGGACTCGGTGCGGGGCCTGGGGATGGAGTTCGGGCTGTGGATCGAGCCCGAGTCGGTCAGTCCCTCGTCGCGGCTGTACGCGGCGCATCCCGACTGGGTGTACCAGATCGAGGGACGTCCCTTGACTTTGATCCGCAACCAGCTGCTGCTCGACCTCGGTCTGCCGGAGGTCGTTGCTTACTTGCGGTCTACTTTGGACTCATTGCTCTCGACGTACCCGATCTCCTACCTGAAGTGGGACATGAACCGGCCGTCTGTTGAGCGTGGTCGTCCCGGTGACCTCGATGCTTCTCATGTCGCCGGGTATCTGTCCTTGCTCGACCATTTGCGGACGGCGCATCCGCACGTGACGGTCGAGTCGTGCGCGGGCGGCGGCGGGCGGACGGATCTGGCGACGGTGGCGCGCAGCGACGTGGTCTGGCCGAGCGACAACACCGGCCCGCTGGACCGCCTGGCGATCCAGGATGGCTTCCTCCTGATGCACGCGCCGCACCTGATGAGCTCTTGGGTGACCGACTCACCAGGCATCTTCGACCCGCGCCCCCGCTCGCTGCGTTTCCGCTTCGTCACGGCGATGGCGGGTGTGCTGGGCATCGGCGCCGACCTGACTAAGTGGTCGTCTGCTTCGCTCGCTTCGGCGGCTTCGCTGGTGGCTCTGTACAAGGAGATTCGGCCGGTCGTGCACCACGGGCAGGCGCGGGTGCTCTCCGGTCCTGAGGCCCCGACGGCAGCGATCCAGTACGTGTCGGAGGACGGGGACACGGTGGTGGTACTGGCTTGGAGCACGGGTGTGCTCAGTGGCGCTCCCCTCGTCCCGGGCCGCTCGTCCCGTGTTCCCCTCTGGGGGCTGCCGTCTGCTCCGTCCTATGTGGACCCTTCAGGTGTCGGGTACTCCGGTGCTCACCTTCTGCATGCCGGGCTCCCTTTCACGTGGTCACCCGACTTCGATGCGGATGTGGTGACCTTGCGCCGGGTTCCGTAGCTCGGTGCCGCTTATACCCCGGCTCTCGTGAGTGGCAAGTCGGGTTCTAACCCTACTTACCACTCACGAGCCGGGGTCCGGCTTTGCCCTGTCCCCCAATAAGTCCGTGAAGGCCACGTTGAGGAACTTAGAGTCCCTCAACGTGGCCTTCGCGGACTTGAGCCCAAGTTATCCACATGTGGTTCCCAGTGTGGACAACTCCGCCCCCGCACCCCGAAACCACCGATCCCGTCGGCGACCCCCGATAGACTGAGGCTGGGGTCGCCCCCCGGGACGGGTGGGGGCTGCGCTTGGTCGCGTTGCCCGCCGAGGACTGCTCTTGGTCATGGGGCCTGGGGTGCCCGGATGTCCTTTGTGGACGCGCTGCACCCAATGTCGACCCAAATCGAGTCTGAATTATGGCTTTTATTCGATTCGGCGTGCTAGCGAGGTGAGGTGAGGTGAGGGGGACTTTCATCGCGTCACGCGCTGGGAAAGTTCCCCTCACACCAGGTTGACCTTTCGCCAGGTCGCGGTGACTTTGCCGGAACCCTGCCGGGAAGGGCGGGGGTTTGGGCTGAATCGGGGGGTGGGGGGGTGGTTAGGGGAGGGTGACGGGGAGGATGAATGTTGGGGTGCCTGTGGGGTAGCGGTGTAGTTCGGCTGTGCCCGAGGCTGTGAGGGCGAACGCCGTGACCGCGTCGTCCAGTTGGGCTGCTGCGTAGCAAGTGCCGTCCACCAACGCGAAGTGGCGTGGGGCGCCGCCGCATGGCTGGTCCGCTACGGCGGAAGCCACGGGGGCTAAGGCGAACTCGGTGATGCAGTCCGGGCCGCGGTTCGAGAGGTAGAGGCGTTCGCCGGACAGTTCGAGGTGCGCCACCAGGCTGAAGCCTTCGTACGTGCCTGCCGTCGATGGCGTTGTCGCGAGGACCTCGAACGCGCCGGGGGAAGTTTCGCGGAGGGTCACCAGCGTGCGCGCCAGTTCGCCCACCACGTAAGCCAGGTCGGTGCCCGGGCGGCGGACCAGCTGGCGTGGGCCCGTGCCCGGCGGCAATGCCGAAACGGCCAGTGGGGAAAGGGTGCCGGAAGACGACAGGGTGTAGCTGCGGATTTCGTCCGTGCCCAGGTCGACCGCGCTCACCACGGTTCCGTCGGGGGACGGGACCGCCATGTGGACGTGCGCTGCTTCCTGCCGGTTCGTGTCCGGGCCGGTGCCTGTGTGCTGGACGAGGGCCGTCTGTGCGCCGATTCGGCCTGCGGAGTCCAGGGCGAAGACCGCCAGGCTGCCGCCGGTGTAGTTGGCGCACAACAGGAATCGGCCGTCCGGGGTCACCGCCAGGTGGCACGGGTGCGCGCCACCGGAAGCGACTGTCTCCAGCACCGAAAGAGAACCCGAGGCAGACACGGCCAGCGAGGTGATCTCGCCCGTCGTGGTCTCGTTCGCCGCGTACAGCGCCGGCAGCGACGGGTGCCGGACCAGCCATGACGGCGAAGTCATCGGCAAGGTCGACAGCAGCGTCAGTTCGCCGGTGGATGAGCGGGCGAACGTCGTGATGCCGGTGCCGTTTCCCTTCGCCTCGGCGGTGTAGCAGCCGACGAAGACCAGGTCAACCATCTGCGCTCCTCACGAACTTCTGGACTCGGGCGGCGACTTCGGCGGCGGTGCCGCGCGTCAACGCGGACCCTATCCCGCACGCCACCGCGCCGGCCGCGAGCCAGTCCGGCACGTCGTCGAGCGCCACCCCGCCGGTCGGGACCAGCGGCGCCTGCGGCAGCGCGGCCCGCACGTCCGTGATCCATTGCGGGCCGAGCGACGTCGCCGGGAACACCTTCACCGCGTCCGCGCCTTCCTCCAGGGCTCGCACGATTTCGGTCGCCGAACCGGCGCCCGGGACCGCCGCCGCGCCGTACCGGTGAGCGGTCCTGATGACCTCGGCGTCCACCGACGGCGACACCAGGAACCGCGCGCCCGCACGGATCGCCAGCAAGGCCGCGGCGGAGTCCAGCACGGTCCCGGCGCCGATCGTCGCGTCGGGGTAGGCGGCCGAGAGGCCTTCGATCGCCGTCAGCGCGCCCGGGTTCGTCAGCGGGATTTCGACCGCGCGCAACCCGGCTTCCAGGACCGTCCGCGCCCGGTCGACGGCCGACTCCGCGGTCGAGGTCCGCACGATTCCGATGACACCCTGTCCCACCACCTCGGCGGTGATTTCCCAGCGGTACCTCATCGATCCACCTCCATGCCGGTCGGCGCCCGGTCGGGCAGGCCTTCGAGATCCGTCCGGGTACCCACCACCAGCGCCGCGCTCACCGCGCCCATCCGCAGTGCCGCCTCGGGTGTGGCACCGCGCAACCACGCCGACAGATAGCCGGACGTCAGCGCATCGCCCGCACCAACGGGATCCACTACCCGCGTGACCAGGCTTTCCTGCTTCCAGGAACCTTCCGCGGTGACGACCTGGGCGACTTTGTCCTGCTGCTTCACGACCACAGCTTGAGCGCCGCCGTCGAGGAGCTGCTCCGCGGTGTAGCCGAACAGTTCGTCTTCGCCAGCGAACACGAGGTCGGCACGCGCGAGAAGCGGCGAAACCGTCTGGCGCCACTGCTCCGGCGTACTCAGCTTGCGCCGCACGTTGGGATCGAAGGACACCGTCGCGCCCGAAGCACGCGCGAGCGTGAAGAGCTCTTCGACAGCTTCGCGCGTGGAAGGCGACAGCATCGCCGTGATGCCGGAGACGTGTACTAGCCGCGCGCCTCCGAGGCCTGCTTCACGGACGTACGCGGCGGAGAGCGAAGAAGCAGCGGAGCCGCTTCGGTAGTACTGGACAGCCGAGTCGTCCCGGAGCAGCAACCCCGTGAAGCCCGAAGGATCGACTTCAACCTTCGAGACGTCTACGCCCTCGGAGCGCAGCGTCGCGAGTACAGCCGCTCCGGACGAGTCGTCGCCGACGCGGCTTAGCCAGCCGACGCGGTGTCCGAGCCGCGAAAGGCCTACGGCCACGTTGGTCTCCGCGCCCGCGACAGACGACTGGAACGTGTGGGCCCGACGCAGCGCGACGCCGGGCTCGGCGAGCAGCAGCCGCATCGCCTCGCCGAGAGTGACGACTTCGAGGTTCATCACCAGGAGCGTACCGGATGAAATCTTAAATTAGGATTTATTCTTGACGGAGGCCAACCGCCCCGGCATGCTCACACCGCTGGCGCTGTTTCGACGACGAAGGGTGTCGCCATGCCGAGAAAGCTCCTGGCCGGTCTAGCCGCCGCGCTCGCCGCACTAGCCGTGGTCACCCCGGCCGAAGCGGCCCCCGCGGTGGACCAGGGCGCCCCCGACTACTACGACAGCGGCGTCGCGCGTACGCCGTACATGGGCTGGAACACCTACTACGGCCTCGGCGCGCCCAGCGAAGCAAGCGTCAAGTCGGTCGCCGACTTCCTCGTCTCGAGCGGCCTGCGCGAGGCCGGCTACCGCTACGTCTGGATCGACGGCGGCTGGACCGCGCCGAACCCGCGCGACACGCATGGCAACCTCCTCGCGGACCCGGCGAAATTCCCGAGTGGTCTGTCCACTTTGGTCAACTACCTGCACGCACGCCACCTCCTGGCCGGGATCTACACCGACGCGGGCGCCTCCGACGGCAAGAACTGCGCGGCCGGCTCCGGCGGCTACTACGAGCAGGACACCAAGCGCTTCGCCGGCTGGAAGTTCGACGCCGTCAAGGTCGACTTCCTCTGCGGCATCGCCCAGAACCTCAAGCCCGCCGACGCGTTCACGCAGTTCAGCAAGGCCCTGCAAAAGGCGGGCCGGCCGATGGTGCTCAACATCTGCAACCCGGTCACCGACGAATGGGGCATCCCGCACGGCCCCGACCAGGTCGCCGGGATCGCCTACAGCTACGGCCCGCTCGTCGCCGACTCCTGGCGCACCGGCACCGACATCGCCTTCGGAACCCCGTACGAGGGGATCTGGAAGGACATGCTGCGCAACATGGACGTCAACGCCGCGCACCCCGAGGCGAACGGGCCCGGTCACTACAACGATCCCGACTACCTCATCCCGATGCGCAAGACGGAGCAGGGCACCTACGAGCTCAACGAGGAGGAGTCGACCACCCAGCTCGTCATGTGGGCGGAGATGGCCTCCCCGCTGATCATCGGCTCCGACCCGCGCACGCTGCCGACGTCGATGCTGAACACGCTGAAGAACCCCGAAATCGTCGGCGTCAACCAGGACTCCCTCGGCATCCAGGGCGTCCGCGTCGCCTCGACCGGCACCACCGACACCTACAGCAAGGTGTTGTCCCGCACCGGAGACCGCGCCGTCGCGCTCCTCAACCGGGGCACGACGCCGACGCAGATGACGCTGAACTTCGCCGACGCCGGGCTTCAGGGCCGAGTGTCCATTCGCGACATCCGCGCCCGCGCCGATCGCGGCAGCGCCGGCGGTTCCTACACCGTCACGGTCCCCGCGCACGGCACCGCGTTCCTCCGCCTGCACGGCACCGACCTCGTCCCCGGCGACGACGTCGCCGGCGGCGCGACCGCCAGCCCGGCCGTCGTCCAAACCAACGGCAAGACGCAGACCTTCTACCGCGACCGCGACGGCTCGCTGCGGTTCGACGGCGACAGGATCGGCGGCAAGTTCCTCGGCCAGCCGGCCGCGATCGCGGGCCCGGGACGGATCGACGTCTACGTCCGCGGCCTCGACAACGCCGCGTACCAGCGGACCTTCCGCTACGGCCACTGGGGTGACTGGACGCGGCTCGGCGGCACGCTCACCGACTCGCCCTCGGTTACGAGTGACGGGACGCTGTTCGCGCGCGGCGCCGACGGCCAGGTCTGGCAGCGCACGAGCGACGGGAAGTGGTCCGGCCTCGGCGCGCCCGGCGGCAAGCCGATCTACGGCCGCCCCGGCGCGGCGACGTCGACCACCGGCACGGTCGTCGCGGTCCGCACCGCCGACGACAGCGTCTGGGCGCGCACGAAGGTGAACGACCAGTGGTCGGACTGGGCCGGCATCGGCGGCGTGATCAGCAGCAGCCCGACCCTGGTCGCCGTCGGCGCGAAGGTAGCGCTCAAGGCCTCCGCGAGCGACTACACGTTGTGGGCGAACGACTGGACCGGCTCGTGGCAGGGCTGGTTCAAGCACGGCCAGTACCCGAGCAACAGCATCGTCGGCGCAGTCGGCGCTGCCTCGGATGGGTCGTCCGTGTGGCTCGCGGCCCGTGGGCCGGACAACCATGTTCACGTAGCGAAGATCTGAGGTGAGGGAGCGGCGATGTCCACGCGAACAGCGGTAGTCACCGGAGCGGCGTCCGGGATCGGGGCGGCCACCGCCGTCCGGCTCCGCGACGACGGCTACCGCGTGCTCGGCGTGGACCTCGCCGAACTCCCCGACGGCGTCGTCCCGATCCGCGGCGACGTCACCGACGAGGCCACCTGGGAGCGCGTCGGCGAGGTGGACGCCCTGGTCAGCAACGCTTACGTGCCCTCGGTCGGCTCGCTGCTCGAGACCAGCCGGACGCAGTGGCAGCGCCAGCTCGACGTCAATCTCACCGGCACCTACCTCGCGACGAAGACGTGCCTGCCGTCGCTGATCGAGCGGCGCGGCGCGGTCGTACTGGTCTCGTCGGTGCACGCGCGGTTCGGCCTGCCCGGCCATCCCGCGTACGCCGCGAGCAAGGGCGCGCTGGTCGCGCTGGCCCGGCAGCTGGCCGTCGAATACGCCCCCGACGTGCGGGTCAACGCCGTCCTTCCCGGGCCGGTGCTCACCCAGGCCTGGGACCGGATCCCGCCGGCGGACCGCGAGCGCAGCGCCCGCGCGACCCCGGCGGGGCGGCTCGGCGACCCGGCCGAGGTGGCGAACGTGATCGCGTTCCTGTTGTCGGACCAGGCGTCCTTCGTCACCGGCGCCGAGCTGACCGTCGACGGCGGCTGGTCAGCCGCCAAGGATTCGGTATGAGGGGGAATCGGTGAAGATCACCGGCATCGAGACGTTCCTGGTCGCACCGCGCTGGCTGTTCCTCAAGGTCAGCACGGACGAAGGGATCAGCGGCTGGGGCGAGCCCGTGGTCGAGGGCCGCGCCGAGACCGTCCGCGCGGCCGTGCACGAGCTGTCCGAGCTGCTGATCGGCCAGGACCCGCTGCGGATCGAGGACCACTGGCAGGTCATGCGCCGCGGCGGGTTCTACCGCGGCGGCCCGGTGCTCTCCAGCGCGCTTTCCGGCTTCGACCACGCGCTGTGGGACATCGCCGGCAAGGTCCGCGACGCGCCCGTGCACGAGCTGCTCGGCGGGCCGGTCCGCGACCGCGTCCGGGTCTACAGCTGGGTCGGCGGCGACCGCCCGTCCGGCATCCGCGAGGCGGTGTCCGCGCAGGTGGAGGCCGGCTTCACCGCGGTCAAGATGAACGTCGCCGGGCCGCTGACGGCCATCGCGTCCCCCGCCGAGGTAGACGCCGTCATGGCCAGGGCGTGGGAGGCGCGCGAGGCGCTGGGTCCCGAGCGCGACCTCGCGATCGACTTCCACGGCCGCGTCTCGCCCGCGCTGGCGCGACGGCTGGTCCGGCTCCTCGAAGAGGTCCAGCCGATGTTCGTCGAGGAGCCGGTGCTGCCCGAGACGCAGGGCGACGCGCTGAAGGCGGTCGTCGAGGCGTCGACCGTGCCGATCGCGGTCGGCGAGCGGCTCTACTCGCGCTGGGAGTTCAAGCCGGTGCTGGACGCCGGGGTCGCGGTCGTCCAGCCGGACCCGTCGCACGCCGGCGGGATCTCCGAGCTGCGGCGGATCGGCGCGCTCGCCGAGATGTACGGCGCTTCGCTGGCCCCGCACTGCCCGCTCGGCCCGATCTCGCTGGCGGCATCGCTGCAGGTCGCGTTCGCCACGCCGAACTTCCTGATCCAGGAACAGAGCGTCGGCATGCACTACCACGACGGCCTCGAACCGCTCGGGTACCTGATGGACACCACGCCGTTCGAGTTCCGCGACGGCTACGCGGCCCGCCCGCTCGGGCCTGGCCTGGGGATCGAGGTCGACGAGGCCGCCGTCCGCCGCGCCGACGAGCTCGGGCACTCGTGGCGTTCGCCGGTGTGGCGCCACGACGACGGGAGTTTCGCCGAATGGTGAAGTGGCTCAGCCGGGGTGACCTGCGGCTGGGCGTCGTGCCCGAGGCCGGTGGGCGGCTGCTGTCGGTGCGCTACCGGGACGTCGAACTGCTATGGCGGAATCCGGCGCTGGTGGACGACGAGCTGCGCGGCGACTTCGCGCCCAACTCCGGCCGGATGGGCGACTGGGTCAACTACGGCGGCGACAAGACCTGGCCCGCGCCGCAGGGCTGGGACGGGCCCGATCAGTGGCCCGGACCGCCGGATCCGGTGCTGGATTCCGGGTCGTACCAAGCGGTTCTGGCCGGCGACACGATCACGATGACGAGTGCGCCCGACCCGCGCACCGGCCTGCGGTTCACCCGCGCGGTGACCGTGCTGGACGACGGCTATCGCCTCGACCTGCGCGCGGAGAACGTCAGCGACCGGGAAGTCCGCTGGGCGCTGTGGAACGTGACGCAACTGCCGGGCGACGGCTCCGTGACCGCGGGGCTCAGTGGCCGTAAGACACCGGTGGTGCCGCTGATCGGCGCGGTACCGGAGTACACAGTGGATGGTCAGCTCACCGTGCCGTCACAGGAGGTCGTCGGCAAGCTCGGCGTGCCGGACAGCGCGGGCTGGGTGACATGGCAACGCCAAGGTGTTTCACTCACGCTGTCCTTCGACGTCGACCCCGCGGCCGAGTACCCGGACGCCGATTCGCCGTTGGAGATCTGGCTCGAGCATCCACAGCCGGAGCCGTTGGCCCACTTGGGTGATCTCGATCCGCCGGGACATATCACGGAACTCGAGGTGCTCGGCCCGCTGACCGCCCTTGCGCCGAGAGGAGCAACCTCGCTGGCCATCCGTGCAACGGTCGGCGGGCTTCTGGGAAAGTGAGGGTGATCCATCTCCTTGAGCGACAAGGGTGTAGATGACTTTCCGAAGCATGGCGGCCGTGGTACTCGCCCTCGCGGCGTCCGTGGCGCTCCCCGTGACCGCGCACGCGCAGGACACTCCGGCGCCGGAATGCCCGGCGAACCTGGACTGCCGGTTCGTCCCCGCGGCCTACGACTGGGCCGGCGCCGACCACAACGACCCGAACAACTACGGCAACTACGATCCCGCCGACCGGCCCGCCGACGGCAACAAGATCAAATACATCGTCATCCACGACACCGAGAGCACGCCGGGCAGCACCGCCAGCCCGTACGACCAGGCGATCGCGGCGTTCAAGGACCCGACGCACTTCGCCAGCGCGCACTACGTGATCCGCTCGTCCGACGGCCAGGTCACGCAGATGGTGCCGACCAAGGACGTCGCGTGGCATGCCGGCAACTGGACGATGAACGAGAACTCGATCGGCATCGAGCACGAGGGCATCGCGGCCGAGGGCGGCAAGTGGTACACCGAGCAGATGTACCGCGCTTCCGCGGATCTGGTGCGCTATCTCGCGGCGAAGTACCACATTCCGCTGGACCGCCAGCACATCCTCGGCCACGAGGACATCTCGCGGGAGCGCACGCGGAACTTCGTTGCCGCGCACTGGGATCCGGGCCCGTACTGGGACTGGGCGCACTACATGGACCTGCTGCGCGCGCCGATCCAGGCCACCGGCTCGTGGTCCAGCCAGGTCGTCACGATCAATCCGAACTTCGCGACGAACCAGCCCGCGATGACCACGTGTGACACCGCCGGGACGTGCACCCCGCTGCCGGCGCACGGTGCGAACTTCGTCTACCTGCACACCGCGCCGGACGCCGCGTCGCCGCTGATCACCGACGCCGTGGTGCATCCGGACGGTTCGCCCGGCACGACCGCGATCGACGACTGGAGCGACAAGGCCGTCGCGGGCCGTTCGTATGCCCTCGCCGGGCAGGCAGGCGACTGGACGGCCATCTGGTACGGCGGCCAGAAGGCGTGGTTCGAGAACCACTGCGCGACGGTGCCCGGCCGCGGCCTGCTGCTGACCGCGCCGGACGGCGTCGCCTCGGTGCCGCTGTACGGGCGCGCCTTCCCCGAGCAGGCCGAGTACCCGGCCGCGATCCCGTTCGACCCGACGTGGGCCGTGGCACCGATCCCGTGGACACTGCCCGCCGGCCAGAACTACCTGGCGACCGGCACGTTCCGCGCGGAGAACTACTACGCGCGGTTCGACCCGGCCGGGGTGCCGGCGAACCACACGCTCGTCATCGGCGGGACGTCGTACTTCCAGATCTCCTACAACCACCGGCTCGTCTACGTGAAGGCGTCCGACGTGAAGGTGCTCCCGTACGAGGCGTGATCACCCGAGGTGGCGGCCCTGCGCAGGTCAGGGCCGCCGCCGCGGGTATCGTGAGGTCGTGACGGACAAGCCCCGCATTCCGAACGTGCTCGCCGCCCGCTACGCCTCGCCCGAGCTGGTGCGGCTCTGGTCGCCGGAGCAGAAGGTGGTCCTCGAGCGGCAGCTCTGGCTGGCCGTCCTCAAGGCGCAGGCCGACCTCGGCGTCGAGATCCCCGACGGGGTCGTCTCGGCTTACGAGCAGGTCGTCGAGGACGTCGACCTCGAGTCCATCGCCGCCCGCGAGCGTGTCACGCGTCACGACGTCAAGGCCCGGATCGAGGAGTTCAACGCCCTCGCCGGCCACGAGCACGTCCACAAGGGCATGACCTCGCGTGACCTCACCGAGAACGTCGAGCAGCTGCAGCTGCTGCGCTCGCTGGAGCTGGTCCGCACCCGCGTCGCCACCGTGCTCTCGCGGCTGGCCGCGCTCGCCGTCGAGCACTCCGACCTGGTCATGGCCGGGCGCTCGCACAACGTCGCCGCTCAGGCCACCACGCTGGGCAAGCGCTTCGCCACCGCCGCCGACGAGCTGCTGATCGCCTTCGACCGCCTCGACAACCTGATCGGCCGCTACCCGCTGCGTGGCATCAAGGGCCCGGTCGGCACCGCCCAGGACATGCTCGACCTGCTCGGCGACGAGTCCACTTTGGACGATCTCGAAGACCGCGTCATGCAGCACCTCGGCTTCGCGCAGCGGTTCGTCTCCGTCGGCCAGGTCTACCCGCGCTCGCTCGACTTCGACGTGCTGTCCACTGTGGTCCAGCTCGCCGCGGCGCCGTCCAGCCTGGCCAAGACGATCCGGCTGATGGCCGGGCACGAGCTGGTCACCGAGGGCTTCAAGCCCGGCCAGGTCGGCTCGTCGGCCATGCCGCACAAGATGAACACCCGCTCCTGCGAGCGCGTGAACGGCCTGGCCGTCGTGCTGCGCGGGTACCTGTCGATGATCGGCGAGCTGGCCGGCGACCAGTGGAACGAGGGCGACGTCTCCGACTCGGTCGTCCGCCGGGTCGCGCTGCCCGACGCGTTCTTCGCGCTCGACGGCCTGCTGGAGACGTTCCTCACGGTGCTCGCCGAGTTCGGCGCTTTCCCGGCGGTCGTCGAGCGTGAGCTCGATCGCTATCTGCCGTTCCTCACCACGACGAAGGTGCTCATGGCTTCGGTCCGCGCGGGCGTCGGCCGTGAGACCGCTCACGAGGCCATCAAGGAGAACGCGGTCGCGGTCGCGCTGGAGATGCGGGAGCGGGGTCTGGCGGAGAACGACCTGTTGGACCGGCTTGCGGCTGATTCTCGGATCCCGCTGGACCGCGGCGAGCTGGACAAGCTGCTCGCCGACCGGATTTCGTTCACGGGCACGGCCGGGCGGCAGGTCGAACAGGTCGCGAAGCGTGTCGAGGATGTCTTGGAGCGATTCCCGGAGGCTTCGGGCTACGCGCCCCAGCCGATCTTGTGAGCTGAGGCACCTGTTCACGGGCTGGGACGAAGTTACTCGAACGGGCGAAATCCCTAATCTCGGACGCTGAAACCGGAGCGCCAGGCCGCCTACTCGGTGGCCTGGCGTGTTTTCATCGCGCCCTGCGCGCGCTTAACCACGGAAGAAGCGATGAGATCCACGCTGTCGAAGATCGCCACGTTCGTCACCACCGGCGCGCTCGCGCTGAGCCTCGCCGCCTGTGGCCCTGGGGCGTCTGGGTCGTCTTCGGATGCCTCCGGTGGCAAGACGCTGCGAGTCGGCACGCTGACCGACGCGCCGCCGTCGATCTACCTGGAGAACGGCAAGTTCACCGGCTATGACAACGAGCTGCTGCGCGACATCGCGAAGCGCGAAGGCTTCGAGGTCGAGTTCGTCGGCACCGAGTTCGCCAGCCTGCTGGCCGGCGTCGCCAACGGCCAGTTCGACATCGGCAGCTCGACGATCTCCAGCACGGAGAAGCGCAAGAAGACTGTCGCCTTCTCGAACGGCTACAACACCGGCTTCACCACGATCGTCATCAAAAAGGGCACGAGCCTCAAGGACCCCGCCGCGTTCGCGGGCAAGCGTCTCGGCGTCGTCCAGGGTTCCGTGCAGGACGACTTCGCCGGGAAGGTCGCGGGCGCCGAGGTCGTGCGGTTCCCGGACTACAACGCCGGGTTCGCGCAGCTGAGGAACGGCACGCTCGACGGCTGGGTCGTCCCGCAGGACATCGGGCAGAAGTACCAGGACCAGAACCCGGCAGTGCCGCTCGAGCAGGGCTACACCGTCGAGGACAAGGACACGCCGTCCGCGTTCGCCGTCGCCAAGACGAACGCCGAACTGCTGAACAAGCTCAATGACGGGCTCGGCAAGGCCATCGCCGACGGCACGGTCGCGCGGATCTACGCGCAGTTCTACAAGTCGACGCCGCTGTCCAAGGAACTCCAGCAGGGCGGCCCTGGCCTGCCCGTCAAGAACCTGGGGGCGTGACATGAAGAAGCTGCTCCTCGTCGCCGCCCTCGTGGCCTCGCTGACCGCGTGCTCCGGCTCGGCGGACCCGGCGACCCTGCGCGTCGGCACGCTCAGCGACGCGCCGCCGAACATCTACCTGAAAGACGGCAACTACACCGGCTTCGACAACGAGCTGCTCAAGGCCATCGCGGCCAAGCAGAACCTGAAGCTGGAGTTCTCCGCGACGGACTTCTCCGCGCTGCTCGGGCAGGTCGCGTCGGGCCGCTACGACGTCGCCAGCTCGGCGATCGCGCAGACCGACGAGCGCAAGAAGACCGTCGACTTCTCGGCCGCGTACGACTTCGAGACCATGAGCATCCAGGCCAAGCAGGGCACGCCGGTCACCGACGAGAAGGGCCTCGCGGGCAAGCGGGTCGCCGTCATCCAGGCCACCGTCGGCGACAAGTGGCTGACGAGCACGGTCCCGGCCGCGCAAGCGGTGCGTTTTCCCGACTACGCCGCGGCGCTGACCGCGCTCAAGACCGGCGCGGTCGACGCGTACATCCTGGACCAGAGCATCGCCGAGAAGAACGTCACGGACAACCCGGACGCGAAGCTCGTAGTCGTCAAGAGTTTCGTAACGGACGTGCCGCACGGCTTCGCGGTGAAGAAGGGCAACACGGAACTGCTCGGCAAGATCGACGCGGGCCTGAAGCAGGTGATCTCGGACGGCACCTGGCTTAAGCTGCACCAGCAGTTCCTGCCGACCGTTCCGGTGCCGGCCGGGTTCCAGGGTTAGGGAGAACGATGAAGAAGACACTGGTCACGGCGATCGCGGCGACGCTGCTGGCGACGTTGACCGCGTGCGGCGGAAGCGACGACAGCGCGGGCAAGACGCTGCGCGTGGGCACGCTGAGCGATTCGAAGCCCAACGCGTTCCAGGAGAACGGCGTGTTCACCGGGTTCGACAACGAGCTGCTGAAGGCCATCGCGGCCAAGGAGAGCCTGACGCTCGAATTCGTCGCGACGGACTTCTCGGCGCTGCTCGGCCAGGTCGCCAACGGCACGTTCGACATCGGCAGCTCGGCGATCTCGCAGACCGACGCCCGTAAGAAGACCGTCGACTTCTCGGCGCCGTACAACTACCAGTCACTCGGTATCGAGGCCAAGGAAGGCGCCGGCATCACCGACGAGAAGTCGTTGGCGGGCAAGCGGATCGGTGTCGTCCAGGGCACCGTCTCGGACACCTGGCTGGCCTCGAACGCGCCGACCGCGCAGGCCGTCCGGTTCCCGAACGACGCGGCCGCGCTGAGCGCGCTGAAGACGTCCGCTGTGGACGGCGCGGTGTTCGACCAGGCGACTGCCGATGACTACGCGAAGAACAACCCGGACGCGAAGCTGAAGGTCACCAAGGCGATCAGCACCACGATCCCGCACGGGTTCGCCTTCAAGAAGGGCAACACCGAACTCATCAACAAGGTGAACGACGGGCTCAAGAAGGTCATCGCGGAAGGCACCTGGGTCAAGATCCACGACCAGTTCGAGCCGTCCGCCCCGGTCCCCGCGGACTTCAAGCCGGCGCAGTAAGCCTGTCATGGATCAGTTTTTTGACACCTTCCTGAACTGGGAATACATCTGGCAGGTCTTCCCCGACCTGCTCAAGACGGGCTTGCTGAACACGCTGATCCTCGCCGTCACCTCGGCGCTGATCGGCACCGTGCTCGGCATGGTGGTCGCGGTCATGGGGCTGTCGACGAAGCCCTGGCTGCGCTGGCCCGCGCGGATCTACACGGACATCTTCCGTGGCCTGCCGGCGATCCTGACGATCCTCGTGATCGGCCAGGGCCTCGGCACGCTCGCGCGACCCATCGTGGGCACGAACCCTTACCCGCTCGGGATCCTGGCGCTGAGCCTGATCGCGGCGGCCTATATCGGCGAGATCTTCCGGGCCGGCATCCAGAGTGTCGAAAAAGGACAGCTGGAGGCGAGCCGCGCGCTGGGGATGAGCTACAGCAGCGCGATGCTGCTGGTGGTCATCCCGCAGGGCGTGCGGCGGGTGCTGCCGGCGCTGGTGAACCAGTTCATCTCGCTGATCAAGGACTCCAGCCTGGTGTACTTCCTTGGCCTGCTGTCCGAGCAGCGCGAGCTGTTCCGGATCGGGCAGGACCTGGCGGCCAACACCGGGAACCTGTCGCCGCTGGTCGCGGCCGGGTTCGTCTACCTGGTGATCACGGTGCCGCTGACGCACCTGGTGAACTACATCGACAAGAAGCTGCGGACCGGGCGCAAGGTGCGCGCCGACGAACCCGGCGAGGACGAGCTGGATCTGGTGCCCAGCGGAAAGGTCGACCTGTGACCGAGACCGCGGTGCGTTCTTCGAGTGTCGAGCTGCGGGACATCCACGTCACTTTCGGCACGCTGGAAGTCCTGCGCGGGGTCGACCTTCGTGTCGAGAGCGGCAAGACGACCTGCGTGATCGGGCCGTCCGGCTCGGGCAAGTCGACGCTGCTGCGGTGCGTGAACCGCTTGCAGGAGCCCGATTCCGGCGACCTGCTGCTCGACGGCGAGTCCGTGATCAAGTCCGACCCGGACGCGCTGCGCCAGCGTGTCGGCATGGTGTTCCAGCACTTCAATCTCTTCGGCCATCGGAGCGTGCTGGACAACATCGTGCTGCCGCTGCGCAGCGTCCGGCGCCTCGGCCGTGACGAGGCCGTCGAGATCGCCCGGGCCCGGCTGGCCGAGGTCGGGTTGGCGGACAAGGCGCCGTACCGGCCGAGCGCGTTGTCGGGTGGTCAGCAGCAGCGGGTGGCGATCGCGCGGGCGCTGGCGATGGACCCGGAAGTGATGCTGTTCGACGAGGCGACCAGCGCGTTGGACCCCGAGCTCGTCAAGGGTGTGCTGAACCTGATGGCGGGTCTGGCTTCCCGGGGTCTGACGCTGATCGTGGTGACGCACGAGATGGGCTTCGCGCGCAGCGTGGCTGATGAGGTCGCGTTCATGGACGCGGGGAAGATCGTGGAACAGGGCGCGCCTGAGGCGATCTTCGACGCGCCGCAGTCTCCGAGGCTGCAGCGGTTTTTGCTCGCAGGTGCTCTGACTCGTGAGTGTCGCGGCCGGTTCTAACCGGCCGCGCCGCTCACGAGTCCCTGTAACCTGCGGGTATGGCGAAGATCGCGCGGCTGACGTATTACCCGGTCAAGGGGTGTGCGGGCACCTCGGTCAGGTCGCGTCGGTGACCCCGGCGGGGCTGGCCCACGACCGGGTGTTCCAGATCGTCGCGCCGGACGGCGATTTCCGCAGCCAGCGCCGGTTTCCCCTGCTCGCGGCTGTCCGCCCGAGGGTCCTCGACGACGGAACCGAGGCTCGCGCTGAGCGCGCCCGGCATCGAAGACCTCGAGCTGGACGTCCGCCGCGACGGCGAGCGCCATCCGGCGTCCACCTTCAGCTGGCACGGCGACGCCATCCATCAGGGCGCGGACGCCGCCGAGTGGTTCACCGAGCTGCTCGGCCTCCCGTCGGTGCTGGTCGGCGTCGCGCCGGACCACGAGCGGGTCACCAGCGGCGAGACACCCGGCACGGCGACATTCGCGGACGGCCACGCCCTGCTGGTCGCCTCGGAGTCCTCTTTGGACGGTCTCAACTCGCGAATCCTCGAGAGCGGCGGCGAGCCGGTGCCGATGGACCGCTTCCGCCCCAACGTGATCGTGTCCGGCTGGGTCGAGCCGCACACCGAGGACGACGTCCGCGCGATGTCCGCCGGAACCACCCGTCTCGGCTACGCCAAGCGCTGCGTCCGGTGCACGGTCCCGATGGTCGACCAGGAGACCGGCGCGAAGGCCGGTCCCGAGCCGATTCGCACGCTCGCCGGCTACCGCCGTGAACCGGAGGGCGGGGTGTCCTTCGGCATGAAGGCCGCCGTCGTCGAGCCTGGTCAGGTCGCCGTTGGCGACGCCGTGATCGTGCACTCCTGGGCCGGGCCGAGGCCCAGCACCGAGGCCGCGGAACCGCCGTTGATGGCCACGGCGAGTCGCCCGGCCGAGTCCGGGTAGAGCACGCTCTCGCCGAGTGGCACGTCCCCGAAGGTCCGCCCGATCACCGTGGTCACCGCCACCCGCTCGCTGTGGATCGACACCCCGCCGGTCAGGCCGCTCAGCTCGAGGTCGGCCGGCGTCGCCGCGAGCTGGACGTTGCCGAAGTGGTCGACCATCAGCACCTCGGCCACCAGCTTGCCGGGGAAGGCCGCGACCAGCGGTTCGGCCATCCGCACCAGGTCGCCCGCGAACGCACCGAACTCCGCCGGCGCGACGCCGAGCGCGAGATGCGCGGCGGCCGGGGCGAAGATGTCGCGCCCGTGGAACGTCGCCGAGGACACCGGCAGCCGCAGCGACGGCTCGGTCAGCTCGTAGGCGGCCACGACCCCGCCGAGCGCTAGAGCGGCGGGGATGAGCAGGCCGTTGTCCGGCCCGACGAGCATCCCGCGCTCGGCGACCACGACGACACCGCGCCGTAAGGTGCCGACGCCGGGGTCGACCACCGCCATGTGCACCGCGTCGGGCAGGAACGGCACGGTCTGGGCCAGCGTCAGCGCGCCGTGCCGGATTTCCTGGGGCGGCACGTCGTGCGTGACGTCGATGACCCGGACCGCGGGCGCCAGCCGCGCGATCACGCCGTGACAGGCTGCCACGAAGCCGTCGCGCAGCCCGTAGTCGGTGGTCGCCGAGATCCAGTCGTAGGCCATATCGAGCATCCTCCTCTGGCAGACTGGCGAGGTGATCCTGCTGATCTGTGGAAGCCTGCGGGCGGGCTCCGTCAACGCCGCCGTGCTGGGCACCGCGGCGACATTCGCCGCGACGAAGACGTTCCACGGTCTCGCGGATCTGCCCCACTTCAACCCCGACGACGACCGCGACCCGCTGCACCCGGCTGTCGCGGAGCTGCGGGCGCAGATCGCCGCCGCGGACGCGCTGCTGTTCTGCACCCCGGAGTACGCGGGCGGGCTGCCCGGCTCGTTCAAGAACCTGCTGGACTGGACGGTCGGCGGCGGCGAGATCTACCGCAAGCCGGTCGCCTGGATCAACGCCTCCTCGGCGGCCGCGCCGACGGGCGGCGCCGACGCTCATGACTCCCTGCTCAAGGTCCTCACCTACGCGGGCGCGCGGATCGTCCCCGAGGCCTGCGCACAGATCCCGGTCGCTCGGGCCGGCATCGCCGACGGCCGGGTGACCGACCCGGACCTGGGCGGACGCATCGCGATGGCGGTCAACCAGCTGCGTGAGGCGGCGGCTGCCCCGACCGAGTGAACGGTGGCGAGACGGTCGCCGGACCGTTCGGCGCAGTTCACGGCGTCGTCAGGCCAGCGCCACCGGCGTCGGGCCCAATGGTCGGCGTGGACTCACGTTTGCTGGTTTCGCTGTCCGGGATCACTCCGCGCACGCTGCACCGCTGCGCCGATCTAGCGGCCGAGCTCGATCGGCGCCGGGTCCCGCTGTCCGTGCTCTACGCCGCCAGGACCGGCGAGGGGCCGGTGACGGAGTGGGTGCGCACCCGCGCCTGTCGTGGCGATTCCGTGCTTCTGCACGGCTACGACCACGCCATCACCCCGACTCACCGCACCGTCTACCTGGGCAAGAAGGCCGAGTTCGCCACCCTGCCCGCGCACGAGGCCCGGCTCCGGCTCATCGCCGCGAAGGCCGCGCTGGACGTCGCCGGCCTCGAGGTCGACGGCTTCGCGCCGCCGCGCTGGATCGCCTCGCAGGGCACCCTGCAGGCGCTTGCCGAGCACGGCTTCCGGCTGTGCGCCGACCTCGGCGCGGTGCGCGATCTGGTCACCGGCGAGGTGCGCCGGGCCCGCGTCCAGGAGTTCACCAGCCAGTCGCACCGGACCGAAACCGTCCGCTGCTTCGCGCTGGTGCTGGCCACGGCCCGCGCCGCGCGCAAGGGCGGCCTCGTCCGCCTGGGCGTCGAGGCCGCCGACCTCACGCGGCCCGGCCTGCGCCAGGCCCTGCTCGACGCGGTCGACGTCGCACTGGAGAACCGCGCGTTCGGCGCGACCTACGGCTCGCTCCGGCAGGTCACCGTCTGACCGTTGGCGACGAGTCACGACGCCGACGTCACTTCGGGCTGTGTGCCGCCTTGCCGTTGAGCACCACGTCGAGCTGTCCGAAAGCCACGTCGACCGCCGGGACGAGTGCTTCCGCATCGAACCCGGCCAGCCGGGTTCCCGCGTGGAAGCAGGCCACCGCCAGCTGAGCCGCCAGCACCGCGACCTCACGGGGCGCGCCACGCTCGAGCAGGATCGCCTCGCCGGCCTCGGCGAACCGCTGCATCTTGCGCACACTGCGATCCCTGAGCTCCTGGTTCTGGCTCACCAGCCGCTGGTGCATCTCGTAGCGAGCGACGTCGGCCGTCGCCTCCTCGCACAGGTCGCGCACGATCCCGCGGACCTGCGCGAGCGCCGTCACGACGTCCCGCGGGGCCTCGTCCGGTAGCGCGCGTTGCCGCTCCGCCAGCCGACTCAGCAGATGTTGTTCGTCGGCGAAGACCACCTCCTGCTTGTCGCCGAAATACCGGAAGAACGTCGTGCGCCCCACCTCCGCGCGTTCCGCGATGTCGGAGACCGTGACCTCGGCGAACCCGCGCTCCGCGAACAGGGCGAAGGCGGCTTCCACGATCTGCTCGCGGGCACGTTGCTGCTTGCGTTCCCGCAGCGGGGGGCGCGCTGTCATACGGCCACTCTAGCGGAACGGAACTGCGTCCGATACGGTACTGAGTACCAGTTCGGATCGAGTACCCGATCAGATGAGGAGTGGCATGACCGAACCGACGAAGACCCTGCTGATGACCGGCGCGAGCCGGGGTCTCGGCCTGGCCGCGGCCGAACGGCTGCTGCGTGACCGTCCGGAGCAGCTGCTGCTGATCACGGCACGCGGCGATACCGGACCTGGGCTCGCCCGCGAACTCGCCGCGCGCACCGGGAATCCGAACGTGCGGGCGGTGCGCTGCGACCTCACCTCTCTCGCGGACGTGCGCGCGACGGGGGAAACCGTGCGGAAGTGGCTCGACAACGCGGAAATCCCACCGCTGACCGGTTTTCTCGGCAACGCCGGCGTGCAGATGGGCTCTTCGACGAAAGCCACCGCTGACGGCTTCGAGACCACGTTCGGCGTCAACGTGCTGGCGAACTACTTGCTGCTCCGGCTGCTGGCCGACCGGTTCGAGCCGGGCGCGCGGATTGTGGTGACCGGCAGCGATTCGCACTTCGGCGACTTCCGGCACAATCTCGGCCTCATTCCGGCGCCGCGGTGGGGTGACGTCCGCGGCCTCGCCCGGCCGGGCGAAGGGCGGGCCGCGGAAACGGTCTCCGCGGGCAGGCGGGCGTATTCGACCAGCAAGCTCGGCGTGCTCTACCTGGTGCACGCCCTGGCAAGGCGGATGCCGGAAGCCGACGTCTACACCTACAACCCGGCGCTGGTTCCGGGTACCGGACTGATCCGGGACGCGGGTGCGGTGCAGCGGCTCGGGTTCCGCTTCGTACTGCCGTTGCTGTGGGCGACGCCGATCGCGTCGAGTCCGCAGGTCGCCGGGGCTCGGCTGGCCGCGGTGATGAGCGGGCCGCGCCCGGCAGACTCGGGGGCCTATCTCGACCGCGGGCGCGTGGTTCCGTCGTCGAAGGAGTCGTACGACGAAGCAAGGGAGGAGGAACTATGGCGTGAGGCGGCCGAGTTGTGCGGCGTGCCCGCGGGCGCATAACCGCGAGCCGGGGCGGGCACGCCGCCTGGTCAGACCCCGGTGGGTTCGCCGCGGTCGAGGACCTTGAACTCGGTGCCCTCCGGCGCGAGGCGGTCGAACAGGCCGTAGTGCATGGCCGGGTTGGCGAGCACGGCCTCGTGGATCGGCACGGCAAGGCGCGGCGCGACCGCACGCAGGTAGTCCACGGCTTCACCGGCCTTGAGCCACGGGGCCCCGGTGGGCAACCCCAGCACGTCGACCTTCTGCTCGGGCACGAAGAACGAGTCGCCGGGGTGGTAGAAGGCACCGTGGTCCACGAGATAACCGACGTTCGGGATCACCGGGATGTCGGCGTGGATGGTCGCGTGCTGCCCGCCGACGACGTTGAGCGCGGTCCCGCCGATCGTGAAGGCGTCACCGGGATTCGCGACCTCAAAAGCCACATCGAGCTTTTCGACGGCCTCGACCGAGCCGGGATCGATGATCAGCTTCGCGTCGGGATTGGCTTCGAGGAGCTTCGGCAGCCGGTCGACGTCGAGGTGGTCGAAGTGCTGGTGGGTGATCAGGACGGCGGCGAGTTCACGCTCGCCCTCGAAGCCGGTCGAGAAGGTGCCGGGGTCGATCAGGATCCGCTCGCCCGCGGTCTCCAGCAGCACGCAGGCATGTCCGAAATGGACGATACGCATCGAGTGTTCTCCTTCGCACGTAGTCGTTTCCAACCCTATGCCCGTTGACCGGACAGCGCCAAGATCGTTGCCGGGTGGTGAGAGTGCCCGGCTCTCCTCCGGAAACCAGGTGCGGCGGCAGGGCTCAGCTGGATAGGGTGCCCCCGTGTTCGAAGGGGGAAACTCATGGCCAAGCTGAATCAGATCATCGCGGTGGAGAAGGGCGTCAAGAGCGGGTCGCTGCGCGAGCTCACGGACGCCCATCACGCATTGCAGAAGCCCGCGCTGCTGGCCGGCATCTCCCGGACGTACCAGCCGAAGGACGAGGACGGCGAGTCCTGCCGCCGGAGTCGACCCGGGTGCAGGTCAAGGCCGAGGACGTCCTGCGGAAGACCGCCGACGTGCTGACCCGGCTCTTCGACGTCACCGCGACGAAGGACTGGGCCAACTGCACGGCGAAGGCCGACGTCGTGGTCGACGGCCGGACCCTGCTCAAGCGACGTGCCGGTGTCGTACCTGCTCTTCCTGGAGAAGCAGCTCACCGACCTGCACACCTTCGTGAAGAAGCTGCCGCTGCTGGACGCGGCCGAGGACTGGGCTTCGACGAGTCCGCCGACTGCTGGCGCACGGAGCCGGTCCGGACCATCCGTACCAAGAAGGTGCCGCGCAACCACGTCAAGGCCGAGGCGACCGAGAAGCACCCGGCGCAGGTCGAGGTCTACTACGAGGACATCCCCGTGGGCTACTGGACCACCGTGAAGTTCTCCGGCGCGCTGCCTGCCAAGCGGGTCAACGAGCTGCTGGACCGGGTCGAGAAGCTGCAGCACGCGGTCAAGTTCGCCCGCGAAGAGGCGAACGGCGTGGAGATCACCGACCAGCGAGTCGGTGACGCGGTCTTCGGCTACCTGTTCGGGTAGCGTCACAGACTCCCCCGCTGGAGCGCGGGGGTGCGCCCCCGACGAGGGGCGCAAAGCTGAAACTGAAACGTCAGCCTGAACCACTCGGTCAAAGTGGGGGTTCGAATCCCTCTCCCGGCACCATCGCGCCGGGATAGCCCAACCGGCAGAGGCAGCCGAGGTCAATCTCAGACTCTCGCTCCAGATTCAGTATTTCCGCCGAACACCAGATCGCTCGAGGATGGACGAACCTCGTCGGGGTGCGGGTTCAAATCCCGCCGGCCCCTCCACATGGGGCCGTAGCTCAACGGAAGAGCACGGCGACCTCAGGACTGATCCACTCTCTTAAACGTGCTGGTGTGCGCAATTGGGCGGCACCATGGGGCCCTGGACTGGACATGTCCAGGGCCCCCCTTTTCTGTGCTGTCAAAGCCGGCCGGTCAGCAGGGCGTCGCCGAGGTCGGTGCGGTGGTAAAGCACCCGATGCCCGCTCCGCCGCGCGCCGAGCAGCCCCGCCACCCGCAACGCCTTGAGGTGAGCCGAAACCGTGGCGGGTGCGAGGCTCAGACGTCCGGCCAGTTCGGTAGTGGTGGCAGGCCGATCGAGCGTTGCCAGGAGGTGAGCCCGGGTCCGGCCGAGCACCTCCGCGAGAGCCGCAGGCGCCGCGCTGGGCGACGTCCACAGTTCCGCGACGCCGCGTGCCGGGTAGAGGAGTGCGGTCTGCCATGGAGGCACGGTCATCACGCCGACGCCCGGCCACGCGAAGACCGCCGGGATGAGCAGCAGCCCGCGCGAGTCGAGTTCGACGCGTTCCCTCGAGCGGACGTCGACCAGGAGCGACGCCCCGGCGAGCCGGACTCGCGGGTGCAGCTCGGTCAGCATCGAAGCGACCCCTCCCGCGCCGAGCTGCCTTGTGCGGTAAGCGATGTCCGCGGTCAGGAGCTCCCGCAGCCGCGGCCATTCCGCGGCGAGCAGGGTGTCCCACACGATTTCGAGCTGGTCGGCGAGCAGGTCGCGCGCGTGAGCCGGGTCGCGGGGAAGCGCGGACAGGTCGGCGTCGACCATGCCCAGCTCCAGCTCGACCTGCGCGGGCGGCGTCGCACGGACGACCTGGAGTTGCGCCGCGGCGGTCGTCTCCGGACCGGCGGGCGGTGGACTCAGGAAGTCGGTGATGTAGTGCCGGGCGCCCAGGACCGCCATCAGCTCGTCGAGTTCGGGCAGCGGCCGCGCGGTGGACAGCCACGGCAGGTGCGCCGGATGGCCGCGCCTGCCCAGCAGCGTCTGGACGACGCCCAGCACCTCCTCCAGCGGCGAGATCGCGAAGCGGACGCGCTGGGCGCTCGTCGCGGTGAGGACGAGTTCGATCACGGTGCACCTCGAACATTCGGCAGTGACCGAATCAGTGTCCCGCAGAACCCCGGCCGACGACGGTGATCGGCATGTCCTTGTTGACTCACCGCGCCTACTGGCGCTGGTCCGCCGGCGTCCAGCTCACCCGGCTCCCCGCGACGATGGCGCCGCTCGCGTTCACGCTGCTCACCACCGCCGCCACCGGCTCTTACCGGCTCGGCGGCGTGATGATGGCGGTCTACGTCGTCACTGAGATGGTGGGGGCGGTGCCGGTCGGGCGGCTGCTGGACCGGATCGGCCCTGTGCGCGGCCTGCCGATCCTGCTCATCCTGGTCGGCGCCGGGTTCGGCGTGCTGACCGTGGCCGCGGCCACCGGCGCGTCCGGCCCCGTGCTGCTTGCGCTCGTCGTCCTGCCCGGGGCCGTGGGCGGCGGGCTGTCCGGTGGCTTCCGGACGTTGCTCGCGGACACCGTCGACGATTCCTTGCTGCCGCGGGCGATCTCGGTCGACGCGATGATCCTCGAAGGCGTCTTGATCGGCGGCCCGGCGCTGGTCGTCGCGCTGGACCTCGCCGGGCCAACGTTGCCGCTGCTCGCGATGGCTGTCGCAAGCGCTTGCGCGGCTGTGCTGGTGCCGAGGCGCCACACCCGACCCGAACGGGTGATTTCCGAGGACGCGCATGCTCGCAGCCTCGCCGCGTGCGTGCCGTGGCTCTGCTGCGCCTTCACGGTCGGGCTCCTGCTCTCGACGATCGAGGTGGCTGCACTGCCCCTGGTGCAGCGGCTCGGTGCGCCCGACACGTCCGCGCCGGTCGTGATCGTGGTCGTGAGCGGTGCCAGCATCATGGGCAGCGCGCTGTACGCCTGGCGTGGCGCCGCCGGAAACCCGCTGGTCTTCCTCGCCGGGTTCGTCGTCGGCGGCAGCGTGCTCGCCGCCGGTCTCGGCTGGGCGGGGCTGCTCGCCGGGGTCGCGATCGTCGGCGTCAGCACCGGTCCGCTGGTGGCCGTGACGTCGGTGAACCTGCAGCGGCTGCTGCCGGTGAACCGCCGTGCGGAGGGCTTTTCGCTGTCGTTCGTCGTGCAATCGTGCGGGTTCGGCCTCGGGTCGCTCGCGGTCGGCGTGCTGCCGCTGTGGCTGGCGCCGTTGTTCGGTGTCTTCTCCGCGGCGGTCACCGGTGGAATGCTGGTGCGCAGGCCCGCGCGAGCTATTGGCACGATGTCAGTACCGTCGTAACCTTGGGCTGAACGCGACCAGTGGGAGACGCCGATGACTGCCGTCCAGCCGAAGCCGACCTCCTTCGGCGAGACTTTCGATTCACTGAGCCCGGCCACCGACGAGGTGGTCGGGACGTATCCGGTGAACACCCCCGAGGAGGTCGAGGCCGCCGTCGAGCGGGCGCGTGCCGCGGCGCAGTGGTGGGCGGGGCTCGGCTACGCCGGGCGCGCGGAACGGCTGCGGGCGTGGAAGGGCGTGCTGACCCGGCGGCTGGCGCAGCTGTGCCAGGTCGTGCGGGACGAGACCGGCAAGCCGATCGCGGACGCGCAGCTGGAGAGCGTGCTGGCGATCGAGCACATCGCCTGGGCCGGCAAGCACGCACGCAAGGTGCTCGGCAGGCAGAAGCGCCCGGCCGGGCTGCTGATGTCGAACCAGGCCGCGACCGTCGAGTACCAGCCGCTGGGCGTGGTCGGCGTGATCGGCCCGTGGAACTACCCGGTGTTCACCCCGCTCGGCTCGGTCGCGTACGCGCTCGCCGCGGGCAACGCGGTCGTGTTCAAGCCGAGCGAGTACACCCCGGGCGTCGGCAAGTGGCTGGTCGACGCCTTCGCCGAGGTCGTGCCGGAGCAGCCGGTGCTGCAGCTGATCACCGGCTTCGGCGAGACCGGTGCGGCGCTGGTGCGCTCGGGCGTCGACAAGATCGCCTTCACCGGCTCGACCGCGACCGGCAAGCGGATCATGGCTGCGGCCGCCGAGACGCTGACCCCGGTCGTCATCGAGGCCGGCGGCAAGGACCCGGTGCTCGTCGACGCGGACGCCGACCTCGACGCCGCCGCGGACGCCACGGTCTGGGGCGCCTTCTCGAACTCGGGCCAGACCTGCATCGGCGTGGAGCGCGTGTACGTGCACGAGAAGGTCCACGACGAGTTCGTCGCGAAGGTCGTCGAGAAGTCGAAGGACGTGCGCGCGGGCTCGGACGAAGAAGCGCAGTACGGCCCGGTGACGATGCCTTCGCAGCTGGCCGTCATCAAGCGGCACATCCAGGACGCGCTCGCGCGCGGCGGCACGGCTGTGCTCGGTGGAGCCGACGCGGTCGGCGACCGGTACGCGCAGCCGACGGTCCTGATCGACGTCCCGGAGGACTCCGAAGCGGTCACCGAGGAGACGTTCGGCCCGACGGTCACCATCGCGAAGGTTCGCGACATGGACGAAGCGATCGAGAAGGCCAACAGCACGAAGTACGGCCTCGGCTCGACAGTCTTCTCGAAGTCGCGTGGCGTCGAGCTCGCCGCGAAGCTGCGTACGGGCATGACGTCGATCAACGCGCCGCTGTCCTTCGCGGGCATCGCTTCGCTGCCGTTCGGCGGCGTCGGTGATTCTGGGTTCGGGCGGATTCATGGGCCGGAGGGGTTGCGCGAGTTCGCGCGGACCAAGGCCATCGCGCGCCAGCGTTTCACGGCGCCGATGACGCTGACTTCCTTCAGCCGCAAGCCTTCGACGGACGCTCTGGTCGCCAAGCTGGTGACCATCCTGCACGGCAAGCGGTAGGGACTCGTGAGTGTTGCGGCCGGTTCTAACCGGCCGCAACACTCACGAGCCCTTGATCAGGTCCGCGGCCTTCTCCGCCACCATGATCGTCGGAGCGTTCGTGTTGCCGCGGGGGACCACCGGCATCACCGACGCGTCCACCACCCGCAGGCCTTCAACACCACGTACCCGCAACTGCGGGTCGACCACCGCCTGCTCGCCCGTGCCCATCGAGCACGTGCCGACCGGGTGGTAGAGCGTCTGCGTGTTCTCGCGGATGTGCTCGGCCAGCGCGTCGTCGTCGAGGTCCTGGGTTTCCGGCAGGAACGGCTTGTCGAGGAACTTCGCCAGCGGGCCTGACTTGCCGATGTCGATCAGCGCCCGCAGCCCGGCCGCCATCGCCGTGAAGTCGGCGGACTCGGCGTAGTAAGCGGGGTCGATTTCCGGCTTCCACAACGGGTTCTTCGACTTCAGCCGCAGCCGTCCGCGGCTCGCGACGTCCACCAGCGTCGCCGCCGACGTGAAGCCGGAGCACGCCGGCTCGCTCAAGCCATTGTTCACGAACAACGTCGGCGCCACGTGGATCTGCATGTTGGGCGGGACGAGACCGTCCACAGTGGAGAAGAAAGCGCCTGCTTCACCGATGTTCGACGCCAGCGGGCCGCGCTTGGTCAGCTGGTAGCGGACCAGGCCACCGGCGGTGGCCGCGTCGACCAGGTCGGTCGTGTCCTTGGTCGCCCAGCTGATGCCGGCCGCGGGGTGGTCGTGCAGGTTCTCGCCGACGCCGGGCAGCGCCGCCACGATGTCGATGCCGAGCTCGCGAAGGTGCTCGGCCGGGCCGATGCCGGACAGCATCAGCAGCTGCGGCGAGTTCACCGCGCCGCCGCAGAGCAGGACCTCCGTCGTGGCGCGAACGGACCGTTCGGTGCCCTTGTCCAGGTAGGACACGCCGGTCGCGCGCGTGCCGTCGAAGTCCACCCGGGTCACCTGGGCGCACGTGCGCACGGTCAGGTTCGGCCGCTCCAGCGCCGGGCGCAGGTACGCGTCCGCGGTCGACCAGCGCCGGCCCTTCTTGCAGGTCACCTGGTAGACGCCGGCGCCGTCCTGCGACTCACCGTTGAAGTCTTCGGTGTGCTTGAGGCCCCAGCCGACCGCCGAATCCACCCAGGCGTGGGACAGCTCGTGGGTGAACCGCCGGTCCTCGACGTGCAGCGGGCCGTCGGTGCCGTGCAACGGGCCGCCGAAGCGCTGGTTGCCCTCGGCGCGCTTGAAGTAGGGCAGGACGTCGTCCCAGCCCCAGCCCTCGGCGCCGAACGAATCACGCCAGCCGTCGTAGTCGGCGCGGTTGCCGCGGATGTAGATCATCGCGTTGATCGACGAGCACCCGCCGAGCATCTTCCCGCGCGGCCAGTACGACGTCTTGCCGGTGTGCTTCTGCTCGACCGTCTCGTAGTTCCAGTCCCACCGGGTCTTGAACAGCGAGGGGAACGCCGCCGGGATGTGGATCTCGTCGGCGGTGTCCTCCGCGCCCGCCTCCACCAGCAGAACCCGCGCCGACGGATCCTCGCTGAGCCGGTTCGCGAGCACGCAGCCCGCACTGCCCGCCCCGACGATGACGTAGTCGAAGGAGTCCTGCTCGGCCACGGTGCCTCCCGCAGATCGCATATTGGCGCGACGTCAACGACTCATCATGGCGCAGCTCGGCGGGCGGGGCCAGTCCGTACCTTTCAACCCCACGCGACGACGGCGGCGCCGACCACCAGGACCACCACGGCGAGCGTCACCCACAGCCGGGTCCGGCGCCTGCGTGGCGGCGGTGGCATGTGCGGAAAGTGATCTTGGAACGTCATCGCGGCTCCCCGGTCATCCGGGCGCCCAGACTAGTGAAGTAGGCTCAGGCGGTACCCACGACCTGCGTGAATAAGGAGCAGCCTGCCGTGGCCCGAGTCGTTGTCGACGTCATGCCGAAGCCCGAAATCCTCGACCCGCAGGGCCAGGCCGCGCTCGGCGCCGCCGGTCGCCTTGGCTTCACCGGGATCACCGGGATCCGCCAGGGCAAGCACTTCGAGATCGAGGTCGACGACAGCGTCGACGACGCGACCCTCGAAAAGATCGCGGACGGCTTCCTCGCCAATCCCGTCATCGAGCAGTGGGTCATCACCAGGGTGGACGCGTGAGCGCGCGCATCGGGGTCATCACGTTCCCCGGCACGCTCGACGACGGCGACGCGGCGCGCGCTGTCCGTTACGCGGACGCCGAGGCCGTCCCGCTGTGGCACGCCGATGAGGACCTTCGCGGCGTGGACGCCGTGGTCGTCCCCGGCGGCTTCTCCTACGGCGACTACCTGCGCGCGGGTGTGATCGCCCGGTTCGCGCCGGTCATGACGTCGGTGATCGAGGCGGCGCACAAGGGCATGCCGGTGCTCGGCATCTGCAACGGGTTCCAGATCCTCTGCGAGGCCGGGCTGCTGCCGGGCGCGATGATCCGCAACCAGGGCCTGCACTTCATCTGCCGCGACCAGTGGCTGCGCGTCGAGAACACGGCGACGGCCTGGACCACGCGGTACTCCCACGGCGCCGAGATCCTCATCCCGATGAAGAACATCGACGGCTGCTACATGGCCGAGCAGTCCACTTTGGACGAACTCGAGGCCGAGGGCCGCGTCGTGTTCCGCTACGTCGGCGGCAACCCGAACGGCTCGCGCAACGACATCGCGGGCATCCGCAGCGAGAACGGCCGCGTGGTCGGGCTCATGCCGCACCCGGAGCACGCCATCGACGCGCTGACGGGGCCGAGCGATGATGGGCTGGGGATGTTTTTCAGTGCGGTGGACGCGCTCGTCAACGTGTAGGACTCGTGAGTGTTGCGGCCGGTTCTAACCGGCCGCAACACTCACGAGTCTTTAGCTGGCCGCCGCCACCAACCGCGCGTAGGACCCCTCCGCCGCCAGCAGTTCGGTGTGCGAGCCCAGCTCGGTGATCCGGCCGCCCTCGACCACCGCGACCCGGTCGGCCGCCGCGGCCGTGTGCAGCCGGTGCGCGATCGCGATCACTGTCCGGCCTTCGAGGACGCTGTTCAGCGACCGCTCCAGCTCACGCGCCGAGCCGGTGTCGAGCAGCGAAGTCGCTTCGTCGAGCACCAGCGTGTGCGGGTCTGCCAACACGACTCGAGCCAGCGCGAGCTGTTGCGCGATGGCTGCCGGAACGGCGTACGCGCCCGAGCCCAGCTTCGTGTCGAGACCGTCGGGCAGCGAGGCAACCCACTCCGAAGCACCCGCAGACGCCACCGCGGACGTCAGCTCGTCGTCGGTCCAATCACCGCCCGCGCGACGCGCCGGCAGCGAGAGGTTCTCCCGCAGCGTCCCCGAAAACACGTGGTGTTCCTGGGTCAGCAGCAGCACCTCGGTGCGCAGGATGTCGTCGGCCAGCGCCGAAACGTCCTGCCCGCCGATCCGCACCGAGCCCGACGACGGCGTCGCGATCCCGGCCAGCAGGCGGCCCAGCGTCGACTTGCCCGCACCGGACGGCCCGACGATCGCCAGCCGCTCGCCGCGCGGCACCCGCAGGTCGATCCCGTGCAGTACCTCGCGGTCGGCGGTATAGGCGAACCGCACCCCGGACACGTCCAGGTCGCGCCCGCGCGGAATCTCGTGCACCTCGCCGGCGTCGTCGGTGGCGATGGCCTGAACGCCGATGATCCGGCGCGCCGCCGCCGCCGCGACCTGCAGGTCCTCCAGCCAGAACAGCGCTTCGTTGAGCGGCGGCGCCATCGCCTGGGTGTAAAGCAGCACGGTGGTGATCTCGCCGAGCCCGGCCCAGCCGCGCGCGTACGCGAGCAGCCCGAGCGGCAACATCACCGCGAGCGGCAGCACGTAGCTGATCTCCAGCGACGGCAGCCAGCGCAGCTGCAGCGCCCGCATCCGCCGTTCGCCGAGCATGCCCAGGTCCAGCGCGTCGTACCCGGCGGTGATCCGGCGCTCGGTCAGCCCGAGTGCCTCGACGGTGCGCGCGCCCTCCGCGGTCTCGTGGACGTGCGTGGTCAGGTCGGCCCAGCGGTCCAGCATCCACTGCATCACCGACGGAATCCGCCGCTGGTACCAGATATTCACGCCGACCAGCAGGGGCACGGCCAGCAGCAGCCCGAGCGAGAGCAGCGGCGAGGTGAGCACCATCGCGACGATCGTCAGCACGACGGTGACCGCGGCGACCATGATCGCCGGCACCGCCAGCCGCGTCGCGTGGTCGATCCGGCTGATGTCGGTCGTCGCCCGGCTGAGCAGGTCACCGGTGCCGGCCGCCTCGACAGTGCCCAGCGGCAGCTCGAGGGCAGTGCCGACGAACTTCTCGCGGGTCTCGGCCAGCACCAGCTCGCCGAACACCGCCCCGCGCATCCGCGCCACCTTGCGTGCCACCGCTTCCACCAGCAGGACGACCACGAACGCGAGCGCCAGCAGGTCGACGCTCGCGGTCGTGGTGCCCGACGAGACGTCGTCGACCAGCGTGCCGAGCAGCTGCGGCCCGACCAGCCCGATCAGGGTGGCCAGGCCCAGCGAACCGATCAGCAGGCCGAACTCGCGTTTGTGCTCGGCGGCTGTTTTCAGCGCCCAGCGCCGGACGTCCCGCCGGGACGCCGTAGGGAGCCTCTTCATACCGTTACTACCTTCGCTGTGAAGACTTCGTCCGCCACATGTGTCCACAATGGACTCTGGCTGAACACCACCGTGGTCTTGCCCCGCCGCAGCCGGGCGATCCGTTCGGTGATGCGGGCCTCCGTGTGCGCGTCGACCGCCGACGTCGGCTCGTCGAGGACCAGGACATCGGCGTCGATGCCCAGCGCGCGGGCCAGGTTCAGCCGCTGCCGCTGGCCGCCTGACACCTCGCGGCCACGCTCGCCGATCACCTCGTCGACGCCGTTGGGCAGCGCCTCGACGATGTCGTCGGCGTCGGCCGCGTACAGCGCTTCGGTGATGCTCACGACACTCGGCCGTGCGGACGTCAGCTGCTCGCGCAGCACGCCTGAGAACCAGATGTCCTGGTTGTGCGCGTAAACCACCCGCTGCCGCAGCTCGGCCAGCGCCACCCGGTCCGCCCGGACACCGCCGATCAGCACCTCCTGGCCTTCGGCCGGGTCCGCGAACCGGGCCAGCCGGTCGGCCACTGCCTCGCCGTCGGCACCCAGGTCGATGACCGTCAGCTGCCCGGCCGCGACCCGGATGCCGCTCTCGGTGTCCAGCAGGTCCAGCGGCCCCTCGGGCAGCGGGATCGGCGACTCCGGGTCGGCCAACTTCGGGCGCAGCGCCAGCAAACCGCAGACCTTGCGAGCCGCGACCAAGCCGGACGTGATCGCGCTCACGGCTTCGGTCGCCGTGCTCACCGGCCAGACCAGGAACGCCGAAACGCCGTAGAACGACACCAGCTGGCCGACGCCGATGGTGCCCTCGACGGCCAGCCGCGCACCCAGCCAGGTGATCGCGACGGTCACCAGCCCCGGCAGCGCGATCTCCGCGCCCGTGAGCCAGGACTCGGCCCGGCCGACCTCCACACCGGCACGCCGGACGCGCTGACTGGTTTCGCGGAAGCGGGCGAGGAACCGGCGCTCGCCACCGATGCCGCGCAGGATCCGCAGGCCGGACACGATGTCCGCGCCGAGCGCGTTGACGTCCCCGCGCTGCTCGCGCTGGGCCGACTTGCGATTCTGCAGCGGCGCCAGCAGCGGCCCGATGCCCAGCACCGCCAGCGGCACGCCGACCAGCGCGACCACACCGAGCAGCGGCGACGTCGAGAGCAGCCAGAACGCCACCACGATGAACGCGATCAGCGAGCCGAACGCGCGGCCGATCATCTCGACCGTGTCCCCGATGTGGTTGATGTCCGACGTCGTGATGGCGACCAGGTTGCCGGTGGTCGTCGACTCGCGCAGGCCC
>CAVXMR010000036.1:0-257968 GCA_963762765.1 uncultured Actinomycetota bacterium | reverse complement strand
TGGCCACGCCGACGCCCACGCCGGTCAAGCAGGCCCAGGACCTCGACGCGCTGGCGGGCAAGGCGCTGCTGACCGACTCGGACCTGGTGGCCGAGGGCGTGCACCCCGGCGAAGGTCAGGTGTCGGGCTGCCTGACGGACTCGGTGTCGACGACCAGCCGGACCTCGACCTGGCTTTATCCCACGGGTTCGGTGCTGCGGCACCGCGTCGCGGCTTATCCGGACAAGCCGGCGGCGGAGGTCGTGGCGGCCGCGACGTGCGCGGGTAAGGACCTGGCGCTCGACGCTCTTCCGGAGTGGACCGGCAGCGGGCCTGGTGCGACGGTGCGACGTGCACGGTGTTGCTGGCCAAGGGGAATCTCGTGTCGGTGCTGACGGTGTCGGCCAGCAACGAGAGCCGGGCCACGCTCGCGGCGAAGCGGCTTGCCCCGATCGTGGCGGCGAAGCTGACGGCTCAGCCGTAGCGGCGGAACCACTCCTGGACGCCTTCGCGGCCGTCCGGGATGAAGGGGAGCGCTGGTGCCGGATCGTCGATCCAGGCGCGTAGCTCGTCCAGCGTGACCCAGCGGCCTTCGACGATCTCTTCGGCCTGGTGGTGGATCGGGCCGTCCCAGCGGACCTCGAAGGCGAAGTTGTGGCAGCGGTTCGAGCCGTCGTCGTACACCTTGGTGAACAGGGGCTCGGGTTCCACTCCGTGGACGCCGAGTTCTTCGGCGAGTTCACGGCGAGCGCACTCGGCCGGGCTTTCGCCCGCGGCGACCACCCCGCCGGCCCAGCAGTCCCAGGTTGCGGGGAAGACGTCCTTACCGGGCGTGCGCAGGTGCACGTACACGGCGTTTCCGTCACCCGATCGGACCAGCACGACACCCGCGGCGTGCCAGAGCTTTTCAGCGCGGACGCGAGCCCGGGTGGTGGCGCCGACCACGGTTCCTGCCTGGTCATAGAGGGCAACGAGTTCGTCACTGCCTGGCATGGGGTACATCGTTCCACGTGGGGTACCCCGTAGGGTGGTGGACATGCGGCGGATCATGGGAACCGAAGTCGAGTACGGCATCGCGGTGCCGGGCGACGCGACGGCGAACCCGGTACTCACCTCCACTCAGGTCGTGCTCGCCTACGCGGCGGCGGCGGACATCCCGCGTGCCCGGCGGGCGCGGTGGGACTACGAGGTGGAATCGCCCCTGCGCGACGCGCGTGGCTTCGACCTGACGGGGCCCGGCGGGCCGGGTCACGACCCGGACGTCGAGGACCTCGGCGCGGCCAACGTCATCCTGACCAACGGGGCGCGGCTGTACGTCGACCACGCGCACCCGGAGTACTCGGCGCCCGAGGTGACGAACGCGCGCGACGCGGTCATCTGGGACAAGGCGGGGGAGCGGGTGATGGAGGAGGCCGCGCTGAAGGCCGCCTCCGTGCCAGGGCAGCCCCAGCTGCAGCTCTACAAGAACAACGTCGACGGCAAGGGCGCGAGCTACGGCACGCACGAGAACTACCTGATGGCGCGCTCGACGCCGTTCACCGCGGTGATCGCCGGGCTGACGCCGTTCTTCGCCTCGCGCCAGGTCTTCACCGGCTCGGGCCGGGTCGGGGTCGGGCAGCAGAGCGAGGAGGCCGGGTTCCAGCTCTCGCAGCGGTCGGACTACATCGAGGTCGAGGTCGGCCTGGAGACGACGCTCAAGCGCGGGATCATCAACACCCGGGACGAGCCGCACGCGGACGCGGACAAGTACCGGCGGCTGCACGTGATCATCGGGGACGCGAACCTGGCGGAGTACTCGACCTACCTGAAGGTCGGGACGACGGCGCTGGTGCTGGACCTGATCGAGTCCGGCATCCGGTTCGACGACCTGAAGCTGGACGAGCCGGTGCGCGCGGTGCATCAGATCAGCCACGACCCGACGCTGAAGGTCAAGGTCGGGCTGGCCAACGGGCGTAAGTACACCGGGCTGGACCTGCAGTTCGCCTACCACGAGATCGCCTCCCAGAACCTGGAGCGCACGGGCGCGGACCAGGCGTCGAAGGAGGTGCTGCGGGTCTGGGGCGAGATCCTGGACGCGCTGGCGCGGGACCCGCAGGAGTGCGCGGACCGGCTGGACTGGCCGGCGAAGCTGCGGCTGCTCGAGGGTTATCGGCAGCGGGACAGCCTCGCGTGGGGCGCGCCGCGGCTGCGGCTGGTCGACCTGCAGTATTCGGACGTCCGGTTGGGCAAGGGCCTGTACAACCGGCTGGTCACGCGGGGTTCGATGAAGCGGCTGGTCACCGAGGAGGAGGTGCAGGCCGCGATCACGACCCCGCCGTCGGACACGCGGGCCTACTTCCGTGGCCGGGCGCTGGAGAAGTACGCGAACTCGATCGCGGCGGCGTCGTGGGATTCGGTCATCTTCGACGTCGGCAAGGAGTCCTTGGTGCGGATCCCGACGCTGGAGCCGTTGCGGGGGACGAAGGCGCACGTCGGGAAGCTGCTGGACGCGGCGGCGACGGCGGAGGACCTGGTGGAGGCGCTCACCGGTTCGGACTAGCCGGTATCCACTGGTTTCTCCCAGCGATCGCGGCGTTATCAATCCGACGAAAAGGAGACGGACACGGTCCGCAGCCGGTCCGCACAAGGTAACGATTTCCGCCGTGACTGCCGTCGGATTGGTAACTAACGGCACAGTAGCCCGAATGTCGGGGGTGCTGGGTAGGCTAGGAATCAACAGCCACACCGGGAGGCGACATGGCCCAGGAAAAGATCGAGAAGCACGGCGGCGGTGACTCCGACGAGGAGTTCGAGGACGCCGGTGCGGCCGGTCAGGAGCGGCGGGAGAAGCTCGGCGAGGACGTGGACACGATCCTCGACGAGATCGACGACGTGCTGGAAGAAAACGCCGAAGACTTCGTCCGCGCTTACGTGCAGAAGGGCGGCGAATAGCCGCTCGGGCTTCTTGGCCCTTGCCGACCGATCAGCCGGTGGCCGGGGTTCCGCGCGCGGCGCCCCGCGGCCTGAGGTGAGGCCGGGTCGCCGGACGGGGGACCTCCGGCCAGCACCAGGCCCGCAGAGATGGGATTTTTGAGCACGTATGGACAACACCAGGGGCATCTCGGGTTCCGCACTGCCCGCGGCGTACTTCTCTTCGGCGACGTCGTCGTTCACCGACTTCCTGCAGGCGCAGGCGCCTGAGCTGCTTCCCGGGCGCCGGATGGCGAAGAGCGCGGCCGAGCTGGGCGTGCCGCACGGGACGACGATCGTGGCGCTGACGTTCGCCGGCGGAGTGCTGATCGCCGGTGACCGGCGGGCGACGTCGGGGAATCTGATCGCGAGCCGGGACATCGAGAAGGTGCACGTCACCGACGAGTATTCGGCCGTGGGCATCGCGGGCACGGCGGGGCTGGCCGTGGAGATGGTGCGGCTGTACGCGGTGGAGCTGGCGCACTACGAGAAGATCGAGGGCGTCTCGCTGTCGCTGGACGGTAAGACGAACAAGCTGGCCACGATGGTCAAGGGCAACCTCGAGATGGCGATGGCCGGGCTGGCCGCGATCCCGTTGTTCGTCGGGTACGACCTGGAGGCCGAGGACGCCAAGCACGCGGGGCGGATCGTGTCCTACGACGCGGCGGGCGGCCGGTACGAGGAGCACGGCGGCTACGCGGGCATCGGGTCGGGTTCGCTGTTCGCGAAATCGGCGTTGAAGAAGCTGCACGATCCGGATGCCGACGTCGAAGGCGCGGTGCGGGTCGCGGTGGAGGCGCTGTACGACGCGGCGGACGACGACACGGCGTCCGGCGGGCCGGACCTGGTGCGGCGGATTTTCCCGAGCGTCGTGACGATCACGGCGGAGCACGGGGCGGTGCAGTTGCCGGAGTCCGAGACGGCGTCGGTCGCCGAGGCCGTGGTGGCCGGGCGGATCGAGCGCGAGCAGCAGCGCCGGCTCGGCTGAGCCCCTTCCCCAGACGAACCATTGAACGCTGAAACACCGGATTACCTGGAGCGCACATCGTGACGATGCCGTTGTATGCCTCTCCCGAACAGTTGATGCGGGAGAAATCCGAGATGGCGCGCAAGGGCATCGCGCGTGGCCGGAGTGTCGTGGTGCTGAAGTACCAGGGCGGCGTCCTGTTCGTGGCCGAGAACCCGTCGGCCACGCTGCACAAGGTCTCGGAGATCTACGACCGGATCGGGTTCGCGGCGGTCGGCCGCTACAGCGAGTTCGAGAACATGCGGGTGGCCGGGATCCGGCACGCGGATCTCAAGGGCTACCAGTACGACCGGCGTGACGTGAGCGCACGGGCGCTGGCGAACGCGTACGCGGCGACGCTGGGCAGCATCTTCTCCGAGCAGCTAAAGCCGTTCGAGGTGGAGATCGTCGTGGCCGAGGTCGGCGCGAGCGCGGCGGACGACCAGCTGTACCGGCTGACCTACGACGGGTCGATCTTCGACGAGCCGCAGTACGCGGTGATGGGCGGCCAGGCCGACAAGATCAGCACGAAGCTGAAGGAGACGTTCGAGGACGGGCTCGAGCTGCGTGCCGCGCTGGGTGTGGCGGTCGCCGCGCTGCGGTCGACGGCGACGCCGCCCCCGACGACGTCTTCCTCGTCTTCGTCCTCTTCGTCGGCTGCTGCCACCGCGAACGGGAACGGCGAGGCCGACCCGATCAAGCTCGAGGTCGCGGTGCTGGAGCGGGATCGGCCGCGCCGGGCGTGGCGGCGGCTGACCGGTGCGGCGCTGGACGCGTTGCTGCCGGCCCCGGACAGCGGTGACGAGAAGGCTGAGGAGAAGCCGGAAGGCGACTCCGGCAAGGAGTGAACGGCTGCTGAAGCGGGGGCGTGGTCTGCGGACCGCGCCCCCGTTTTGCTGGCGGGACTCGTGAGTGCTGCGGCCGGTTCTAACCGGCCGCAGCACTCACGAGCCTTTCGGCCTCCACGCGCTCGGCTGGGCGTGGCGGCTCAGGAGGCGGGGGACTGGCGGAAGTTCTGGTCCGCGAACGCCAGCAGGTACGGCAGGGTCGCGCGGGCGGTGTGCCAGGTGTGGTTGAAGCCGCGTTCGGCGTGTACGACGGCGTCCTGGCCGCGGGCGTGCAGGGCTTCGGCGATGCGGCGCGCGGTGGTGACGTCGGTGGGGGCGCCGGTGCCGACGGCGAGCATGACCGAGATCGGTGCGCTGAACTTCATCGTGGGCAGGTAGCGGCGCGGGGTGTTGGCGGCGATCGCGGCCTGGTTCCCGCCGAGCACGCCGACGGAGTCGTTGAGGTCGTCATACGGCAGGGCGATGACGAGGGTGGCGAACTCGTCGACGTGATGCAGGCCGATGTTGAGGGCGCCGAAGCCGCCGCCGGACATGCCGCCGAGGGCGCGGTGGCCGCGGTCGGCGAGGGTGCGGTAGCGGTGGTCGATCGCCGGGACGACGGTCTTGGCGAGGTAGGTCTCCAGTTGCGGGCCGCCGGGGACGTCGAGGCATTCCCAGTCCCGGCTGGGATCGCCCGCGGTCATGTCGACGCTGACCACGATCATCGGCGCGATCAGGTTGGCCTGGCCGAGCGCTTGGAGCGTGCCGGGGGCGTCGCCGGAGGTCAGCCAGTCGCGGGGGCCACCGAAGGGGTAGCCGTGGATCAGGTAGACGACGGGGTAGCGGCGCGCGGCGTTGGCCGGGTCGGCGTAGCCGGGCGGGAGGATGACGTAGTTGTCGCCGGAGGCGATGCTGTGTGCCGGGTCGGGGAGTGAGACGACGTCGACCTTCTGGCCGCCCGGCGGCGTGGCCGTGCCGGGGCGGCTCAGGGGAATCGAGCTGTCGGAGGCGTCGGGTGCTTCGTTGCCGTCGTCGAGGAGCTTGCCGGCGACGTGGGCGACGCCGGGGCCGCGTTGCAGCAGGCGGGCGAGGTCGTCGGGGGTGCGGACGTAGCCGACGTAACTGTTGACGGCGGTCACTGCCGAAAGCAGCAGGAGGACGCCGAAGACCGGGAATCCCCAGCGCCGGATGCCGTGGCGGTGGTGCCACAGCCCGATGACGACGGCGAGCAGCGCGACCGCGGCCGCGGCGAACGCGAGCCAGATCAGCGGTGACTCCAGCGGCCCGAGGTCGCGGGCGCGCGCGGTGATGTCGCCTGGCAGCACGGGGTCGACGGCGACCTGAGGGGTCATCGGCATCGCTTCGGGTAGCGGCGATCGCCACGGGAATGGATGCGCATGGGTCCCCACCGGTTCGCGGACGC
The DNA here is from genome assembly GCA_963762765.1 of uncultured Actinomycetota bacterium. Classification (GTDB taxonomy): domain Bacteria; phylum Actinomycetota; class Actinomycetes; order Mycobacteriales; family Pseudonocardiaceae; genus Amycolatopsis. The sequence continues at coordinate 251,784 of CAVXMR010000036.1, read as the reverse complement.
GGTTGTCCGCATCTCGGTGGTGACGCTAATCGGATCTTGCTGTGTATTCGTTGAGAGAAAGTAAAGGAAGATTAAAGACGGTAGATGGTGAGGGCGCTGGGGCGCGCCCGGAAGCGGAACCGGTTGCCGAGCGGGCCGACTTCCCCGTCGGTGGCGACCCGCCGGTTGCCGTCGAGCAGTTCGACGTCGAGCTCCTGGACGTCGAGCTCCTGGTAGACATGGCTGGCGGCGAGGCTGCGGGTGATCGTGGCCAGCAGGAACCGGGCACGCGAGTACGGCAGGTCGGCGCGCAGGTAACGGACGTCGAGCAGGCCGGTGTCGAGCGCCGGCCGCCGGGTCGGGGCGAACCCCTTCGGCGCGTAGGTGCCGTTGCCGACGAAGACCATCCAGATCTCGGCGGGCTTGCCGTTGAGCCGGACCCGCAGCGGTTTGGCGTGGCGCAGCATCCGGGCCAGCGCGATCGCCGCGGCGGGCCACTTCGGGTGCTTCTGCTGCAGCTTCTCGCGCAGCCGCACCATTTCCGGGTAGCCGCCGAGGCTGGCGGTGTTGACGAACCAGCGGTGTGACGGGTCGCCGAGGCCCTCCACCTCGACCTCGCCCAGGTCGATCCCGACGGCGTTGCCGAGCTCGGTGGCGGCATCGGCCTCGGGCATGGAGCGGATGCCGACGTCGCGGGCGAAGTGGTTGAGCGTCCCGGCCGGGATCAGGGCCAGCGGGAGGTCGCGCTCGGCCGCCACCGACGCGACGGCGGCGACGGTGCCGTCGCCCCCGGCCACGCCGAGCGCCCGCACGGTGCCGCGGGCGTCGATCTCGCTGGTGAGATGTTCGCGCAGGTCGCGCTTGGCGTCCGGGTACAGGATGGTGGCCTTGGGCCAGGCGAAGCGGACGTCCTCGGTCGGGTCGTGGCCGTCGACGCCGGAGTTCGGGTTGACCAGGACGAGCATGTCGTCGCCGTCGACCATCTCCGGCGCGTCGGCGTCGTGGGCGGTGCGGCCGGGGATGTCCGGGTGCAGGGGCCACCAGTGCCGGGTGAGCAGGGCCGCGCCGATCCCGATGCCGATCCCGACGCCGACGTCGGAGGGCCAGTGGACGCCGGTGTGCACCCGGGAATACGCGACAGCGGCGGCCACTGGCGCGACGACCAGGCCCGCGCGGGGCGACTCCATCGCGACCGCGGTCGCGAAGGCCGCGGCCGAGGCGGAGTGCCCGGAGGGGAACGAGGACGACGTCGGGCGTTTGCGCAGGCGGCGGTGCATCGGCACCTCCTCCTCGGCCGGACGGCGGCGGGGGAACAGCGGCTTGCCGACGAGGTTGGCCAGCGCGCTCGCGATGGCGATCGCGCCCACGCCGCGCAGCGCGCCCCGGCGTGTCGCGCCCTTGCGGGCGGCCAGCAGTAGTGCGATCACCCACCACAGGCGCGATTTGTTGGCGGATCGAGACACTCTCATGAGGACGTCGTCGGCTCGGCTCGCCGGGAGCGCCGCACTGCGCCGGATGAGGGCGCGGTCGGTGTGACCGACCCGCCGGAACGCCCGGATGACCTGGTGGGACACGTTTTCCGCCTTCCGCGCGCCGTCAAGGAGTGTGCCCCAATCGTGCCTGATTCAAGCGCTTTTCACCGTCCGCGACGGACTGGGGGCGTGTCGCCGCCCGAACGGCGCACCGACGGCAGGGGTCCAGCGCCTACTCTGGTGGGATGCAGCGGCGGATCTTTGGCATCGAGACCGAGTTCGGGGTCACGTGCACCTTCCATGGCCAGCGCAGGCTCTCGCCCGACGAGGTGGCGCGGTACCTGTTCCGGCGGGTCGTGTCCTGGGGACGCTCATCGAACGTCTTCCTGTCGAACGGCTCCCGGCTCTATCTCGACGTGGGCTCACACCCCGAATACGCGACGGCCGAGTGCGACGACCTCGTCCAGCTGGTCACCCATGACAAGGCGGGCGAGCGGATCCTCGAGGACCTGCTGGTCGACGCCGAGCGCCGGCTGGCCGACGAGGGCATCGGCGGCGACATCTTCCTGTTCAAGAACAACACCGACTCGGCGGGCAACTCCTACGGCTGCCACGAGAACTACCTGGTGACGCGCGCCGGCGAGTTCTCGCGCATCGCGGATGTGCTGCTGCCGTTCCTGGTGACGCGCCAGCTCATCTGCGGCGCCGGGAAGGTCCTGCAGACCCCGAGGGGCGCGGTGTACTGCCTCTCCCAGCGTGCCGAGCACATCTGGGAGGGCGTCTCGAGCGCGACGACCCGGTCGCGCCCGATCATCAACACCCGCGACGAGCCGCACGCCGACGCCGAGCGCTACCGGCGGCTGCACGTCATCGTGGGCGACTCGAACATGGCCGAGCCGACGACGATGCTCAAGGTCGGGTCGGCGAACCTGGTGCTCGAGATGATCGAGGCCGGCGTCCAGTTCCGGGACTTCACCCTGGACAACCCGATCCGGGCGATCCGCGAGATCAGCCACGACCTGACCGGGCGCCGCCAGGTGCGTCTCGCCGGTGGCCGGGAGGCCTCGGCGCTGGACATCCAGCGCGAGTACCACGCCCGCGCGGTCCAGCACGTCAAGGACAACGGCACGACCGCGGCGAACGAGCGGGTCATCGAGCTGTGGGGCCGGGCGCTGGAGGCCGTCGAGCAGCAGGACTTCAGCAAGATCGACACCGAGATCGACTGGGCGATCAAGCACCGGCTGGTCGAGCGGTACCGGCACAAGCACGACATGGACCTGTCCAACCCGCGGATCGCGCAGCTCGACCTGGCCTACCACGACATCCGCCGTGGCCGGGGCATCTTCGACCTGCTGCAGCGCAAGGGCCTGGTCCGCCGGGTCACCGACGACGGCGAGATCGAGGCGGCCAAGGACACCCCGCCGCAGACGACCCGGGCGAAGCTGCGCGGCGACTTCATCGCCGCGGCCCAGGCCGCCGGGCGCGACTTCACCGTCGACTGGGTGCACCTGAAGCTGAACGACCAGGCCCAGCGCACGGTGCTGTGCAAGGACCCGTTCCGCTCGGTCGACGAGCGCGTGGAACGCCTGATCAGCTCGCTGTAGGACTCGTGAGTGTTGTGGCCGGTTAGCTTGAGTACCTGCGGTGGCGTCCGGTGTCCCGGGGCGTGGTCTTGAGGGAACCCAAGTCCCTCAAGATGGCCTTCACCGACATACGACCGCAGGCCACCGAATACGGCTGGCCAGAACCGGCCGCAACACTCACGAGTCCTTCGAAGTACCGACGAACGGCGGGCACGGTGCACGCCAGGGTCCGGCAAGATCGGGCGCATGCGAATCGCGCGCGCGTTCGGAATCCTGGCCGGTGCGGTCCTGCCGCTGGCGCTGCCTCTCACCGCGCAAGCGGCCGACGTGCCCGAGCCCGCCTGGACCTCACCCCGACCGGCACCACCGCGCAGCTGCGCGGCCTCGACGCCGTCAGCGGCAAGGTGGCCTGGGCCAGCGGGAGCAAGGGCACGGTCCTGCGCACCACCGACGCCGGTAAGACCTGGCAGCACGTCGGCCCGCCGGACACGGCCGCGCTGGAGTTCCGCGACATCGAGGCCTTCGACGCCGACCACGCGGTGACGCTGTCGATCGGGCCTGGCGCCGACTCCCGGATCTACCGCACCGACAACGGCGGCAAGACCTGGCAGCTCACCTTCACCAACCCCGATCCGAACGCCTTCTACGACTGCATCGCGTTCTTCGACCACCGGCGCGGCCTGGCGATGAGCGACCCGGTCGACGGCACCTTCCAGCTGCAGGCCACCGACGACGGCGGACGCAGCTGGCGCAAGGTTCCCGGCCCGGCCGCATTGCCCGGTGAGTTCGGCTTCGCTGCCAGCGGCCAGTGCCTGACCACGGCCGGGCCGCGCGACGCCTGGATCGCCACCGGCGGCGGCGCGAAGGCCCGCGTCCTGCACTCCGGCGACGCCGGCCGGAACTGGCAGGCCTCCGACACGCCGTTGCCCAGCGGCGCGTCGGCCGGCGTGTTCTCGGTGCTGTTCCGGACGCCGTGGCAGGGCGTCGCGATCGGCGGCGACTATGCGAACCCGACCGCGCCCGGCCCCGCCGTCGCGCTGAGCCGCGACAGCGGCCGTACCTGGAAGACGCCGTCGCAGGCGCCGGTGGGGTATCGCTCGGGGCTGGCCTGGCGCGGCGACGCCGTGCTCGCGGTCGGTCCGGTCGGCAGCGACTACAGCCCCGATGGCGGCCGGCACTGGACGTCGTTCGACTCCGGCAGCTTCGACACGGTCAGCTGCACCGCGCGCGGGGACTGCTGGGCCAGCGGCGAAAAAGGCCGGGCGGCGACTTTGGCCTTTAGGCCGTGAACTGACCTAATTGGTCTCTAACGTTCGTGACATGGAGATCAAGCCCTTCCGCATCGACGTCCCGCAGGCTGACCTCGACGACCTGGCCGACCGCCTCGCCCGCACCCGCTGGCCCGCGCAGCTGCCGGGCGACGGGCTGGAGCCACGGCGTCCCGCGTCGAGTACCTCAAGGACCTGGCCGAGTACTGGCGCACCGGGTTCGACTGGCGCGCGCTCGAGGCGCGGCTCAACGCGCTACCCGCAGTTCACCACCGAGATCGACGGCCACGAGGTGCACTTCCTGCACGTCCGCTCGGCCGATCCGGACGCGCTGCCGCTGATCCTCACCCACGGCTGGCCCGGCTCGGTCGTCGAGTTCGTCGACCTGATCGACCGGCTCGGCGACTTCCACCTCGTGATCCCGTGCGTGCCCGGCTACGGCTTCTCCGCCCCGCCGCGCGAGACCGGCTGGGACGTCGACCGCGTCGCGGCGACGTGGGCCGAGCTGATGCGCCGGCTGGGCTACGACCGCTACGGCGTCCAGGGCGGCGACCTCGGCGCCTACATCGCGCCCGCGATCGCCGCTGCCGACGCGGAGCACGTCGTCGGGGTGCACATCGACGGCGGGATCGGCTTCCCGGCCGAGGAGGACTATCCCGAGCTCACCGAGGAGGAGCGCGGTTTCGCCGCGATGATGAAGGTGTGGTCCTCCGGCGCGGTCGATCACCACACGCTGCTGCGGGTGGCGCCCCAGACGTTCGCCTTCGGCTGGACCGACTCGCCGGTCGCGCTGCTGGCCTGGCTGATCCAGAAGTTCCAGGAGTTCACCCCGACCGTCGACCTGCCGGAGAAGGCGATCGCGCGCGACCTGATCCTGGCCAACGCCACCGTCTACTGGCTGACCGCGAGCGCCGGCAGTTCGTCGTGGTTCATGTACGAGAACACGCGCTTCGAGTGGCCGGTCGGCCAGGCGAAGGTCCCGACCGGCGTCTTCCACGGCCCGCCCGCGATCCGGCGCCTGGCCGAGCGCGCCAACACGATCGTCCATTGGCCCGAGGGCAACCCCGGCGGGCACTTCGTGGCGATGGAGGTCCCGGACGCCCACGCCGAGGACATCCGGGCGTTCTTCACCAAGGTGCGCTTGAAGGATGCGCTGACGTGGCATTTCTGAGGTCTGAGCCCGGCAGGGCCTCGTAGTGGTAAGTCGGGTTCTATTTTGAGGGGTAAGGCAAACGTGGCGTGGTGAAGCGAGGGGGACCTGCCGACGGGCTCGTGAGTGTTGCGGCCGGTTCAACGCGCGCCACTCACGAGTCCTTGGCGCGCAAAGAGTGAGGCCGTGCTCGTGAGCGTTGCGGGCGGTTCTAACCGCCCGCAACGCTCACGAGTCCTCAATGCCGCAGCACGCCACGTTTGCCCTACCCCCAAGAGAACCAAGGAGTCAGAGCACCTGGCCCGCAGGCCGCACCATGATCTCGTTGACGTCCACCGACGGCGGCTGCTCGAGGGCGTAGAGGACCGCGCGGGCGATGTCGTCGGCGACCAGGTTCGGGCGCTTGCGTTGCTCGTCGCTGATCATGTCGGTGTCGACCAGGCCCGGCTGGATCAGCGTGACCCGGACCCCGGTGCCGACGGCCTCCTCGCGGATCGCCCCGGCCATCCCGGTCACGGCCCACTTCGTCGCCGAGTAGAGGCTCCCGTTGCGGATGTAGCGGCCGGCGACCGAGCCGGTCAGCACCAGGTGCCCGCGGGATTCGGCCAGTGCGGGCAGCACGGCCCGTGCGGTGATCGCCGCGCCGTAGACGTTGGTGAGCACCATGTCCCGCCACTGCTCGAGTTCGGCGTCGCCCTCCCCGAAGAAGGACGTGGTGACCGCGACCCCGGCGTTGGCGTAGGCGGCGTCGAGGCGGCCGAAGCGCTCGATCGTGTAGGCCACGGCGCCGGAGATGGCCGTCCAGTCGGCGACGTCGGCGCCGAGCGCGAGCACCCGGTCCTCGCCGAGTTCGGTGACCAGCGGCGTGAGGGATTCGGCTTTGCGGGCGACGAGCGCCAGCCGGAACCCGGCCGCGGCGGCCCGGCGGGCGGTCGCGGCGCCCAGACCACGGGAGGCGCCGGTGATGAGGAGAACGCGATCATCCATGTGCCCCAGGCTAGGCAGTGTCAGGGCACCAGCACGAGCCTTCCGCGCAACCCGCCGGCCGCGAGCAGCTCATGGGCAGCGGCGACCTCCGCGAGCGGCAGGACCCTCGACACTCGGAGCGGCAGGCCGGACAACGTTGCCAGCTGACCGCCGTCGGCGCGGATCCACACATTCCTGACCCGGATGCCGCGCAGTGGCAGGGGAGCGGCCCCGGCGGCGAACGCGACGAACTCCCCACCGCCACGCACCGCGTCGAGCGCGTCCAGGCCCAGCAACGCCGTGTCGAGCACCGCGTCCACCCCGCCGGGCACCACAGCGCGGACGCGGTCGCCGAGCGACGGCCCGCGCGACATGAAGTCGGCGCCCCACGAACGAACCTGTTCTTCATCGCCCGCGCCGGCGACGGCCACGACCCGGAACTTGCGCTGATGCGCCAAGGCGACCGCGTACCCGCCGACCGCACCCGCGGCACCGGTTACGAGCACCGTCGCGCCGGGTCCGGCGTCGAGGAGGTCGAGCGCCTGCAGCGCGGTGAGGCCGTTCAGGGGGAGCGTCGCGGCTTCGACGGCGGGGAGACTTCGCCGCGCGACGGCGGAAGCGTCCAGCACGACGTACTCGGCGTACGTGCCCAGGGCGGTCCCGATCCGGTCGCGCAGCCCGATCACGGCGTCGCCGGGACGGAAGGAGACGCCGGGCCCGACGGCGTCGACCGTGCCCGCGACGTCCCAGCCGAGCCCGAGCACCTCCCGCGGCGGGACGACACCGGCCGCGGTCAGGATCCCGGCGCGGGTGGCGGCGTCGACCGGGTTCACTCCCGCCGCCTCCACCCGGATCCGGATCTGCCCCACACCCGGCTCGGGCACCGGGACCTCGACGAGTTCCAGGACTTCGGGACCGCCGAACCGGCGGACGACCACGGCACGCATGTCTACTCCTTCGCGGATGGATCTTCCCCGCGAACGTATGGGGAGCTACTCTCCATTGGGAAGTGCGTACCCGCAGGTGCGTACCGGACGAGGAGGTGCCCGGGTGGTCACACGCACGGCCGACCAGCGGCGCCAGGCCGAGAAGGCGGACTACGACGCCTATCTCGCGGCCTGCCCGACCCGCAAGCTCCTCGACGAGATCGCCGGCAAGTGGGTCAGCCTGATCCTCGTCGCGCTCGGTGACGGCCCACTGCGCTATTCCGACCTTTCGCGGCGCATCGCCGGCGTCAGCCAGAAGATGCTCACCCAGACCTTGCGGGTGCTCGAACGCGACGGGCTGCTGACCCGCACAGTCACCGCGTCGGTACCCGTGCGCGTCGACTATTCCCTTACGCCGCTGGGGGAAAGCCTCCGGCTGCTGATGGCGGGTTTCAAGGACTGGGCGGAGGCCAACTTCGACCAGGTACACGCCGCGCGGGCCGACTACGACGCGCGCACGCCGGACCTCACGATCGGGCAGAGCGGGGCGGGCTAGGCTCTATCGGGTGTCCACCGCACGCGCCGAACGGCTGGTCAATCTGGTACTGGCCCTGTTGTCCACCCGGCAGTACCTCTCTGCCGAGCGGATTCGCGGCATCGTGCCCGGATACGGCGACGCGGCCAGCGACGACGCCTACTTCCGGATGTTCGAACGCGACAAGACCGAGCTGCGCGAACTCGGCATCCCCCTGGAGACCGGCCGCAACTCCGCCTTCGACGCCATCGAGGGCTACCGCATCGCCCGCCGCGACTACGAGCTCGGCGAGATCGACCTCGCGCCCGACGAAGCCACCGCGGTCGGCCTCGCGGCCCGGCTCTGGGACTCGCCCGAGCTCACCGGCCAGGCCCACGGCGCGCTGGTGAAGCTGCGCGCGGCCGGGGTCGAGGTCGACGACCACGCCACCACCGTCGTCGAGCCGCGCGTGCGCGCCGAACCGGCGTTCGGGCCGCTGCTGGCCGCGGTGCAGAACGGCCAGGTCGTCCGGTTCGAGTACCGCCGCAGCGGCTCCCCGGACCGGAAGATGCGCACCCTCGAACCCTGGGGCGTGGTCTCCTGGCGGGCCCGCTGGTACGTCGTGGGACACGACCAGGATCGTGACGCGCCAAGGTGTTTCCGGCTTTCCCGGCTCACCGGCCAGGTCCGGACCGTCGGCAAGCCCGGCGTCGTCCGCCGCCCGGAGGGGATCAACCTGCTCAAGATGGTGGCGCGCACCGAGGACAGCGAGCCCTCGCCCGTCACCACCGCACGTGTCTGGGCCGCCGACGGGATGGCGGCCGGTGTGCGCCGCCGGGGCAAGATCGTCGGGCGGTACACCGTGGACGGCGAAGAGGGGGACCTGATCGACATCGGGCTCTACTTCCCCGAATCGGCCGCCGACTGGCTCGCCGCGCAAGGTCCGGACGTGCTGGTGCTCGAGCCCGACGTCCTCGCGAAAGCGGTGCAGGACAGGCTCGAAGCCGTCGTCGCGCGGCAGGGGAGTGTCTCGTGAGCGGCTCCACCGACCGCATGCCGCGGCTGCTCGCGCTCGTCCCGTATCTCCTGGCGCGGCCGGGGATCCGGGTCGACGAAGCGGCGCAGGACTTCGACGTCACGCCGAAGCAGCTGCGCAAGGACCTCGAGCTCCTGTGGATGTGCGGGCTGCCCGGCTACGGCCCCGGCGACCTGATCGACCTGTCCTTCGAAGGCGACACCATCGTCGTCACCCACGACGCCGGGATGAACCGCCCGCTGCGCCTCACCGGCGCGGAGGCGACCGCCCTGCTCGTCGCGCTGCGCGCGCTGGCCGAGACGCCCGGCGTGGTCGACGGCGACGCGGTCCGCCGCACCATCGCGAAGATCGAGGCCGCGGCCGGGCAGGCTCAGCCCGCCGGCGTGGTCGTCGGCGGCGGAGTGCGCGAAGGCAAGAAGTCCGCGAAGACGCGCGAACAGGTCGCGGCGGCGTTGCAGGCCGGGCGCGCGCTGCGGATCCGGTACTACACCGCCTCGAAAGACCAGATCACCGAACGCACGGTCGACCCGATGAGGCTGCTCATCGTGCAGGCGGTCGGGTATCTCGAGGCGTGGTGCCGCCGCGCCGAGGACGTCCGGCTGTTCCGGCTGGACCGGATCGACGAGCTCACCGTGCTCGACGAACCGTCCCGCCCGCCCGCGCACGCGCACCCCACCGACATCTCCGACGGCGTATTCACCGAGCGTCCCGACCAGCGGGAGGCGGTCCTGGTGCTCGACCCGGACGCACGCTGGGTAGCCGAGTACTACCCGTGCGAGGAGCTCGACGAGCTCGACGGCGGGCGTCTGCGCATCCGGATGCGGTACGCCGACGAGTCCTGGATGGTGCGTCTTGTGCTGGGCCTGGGCGGGGAAGCGCTGGTAGAGAGCCCAGCCACGCTCGCCGAGGCCATCCGCCACCGGGCGATCGAGGCGGTCGCCCGAGCCCGTCACCTTCCGTCAACCTGCGACCACTAGGGTGAGCGCGTGTCGTACGTGCCGAGCCTGGTGCTCGTGGTCGCAGGGCTGATCCTGCTGGTGGTCCTGCTGGTGAAGACCGCGCGGGTCTTGCGTGCCTTCAAGCAGACCGCAAGCATGATGGCTACGAACACCCAGGACCGGGCCGGGTTGATCCGCGCCCGGACGGCGGGACTGCGGGTAGCGTTCACGCAGCGCCGCCGCGGCACCGAAAACCAGTAACATCCCTACCAGACGCAGATAGGAGGCCACCATGCTGAACGGATTGCAGCCGTGGCATTTGATCATCTTGGTGCTCGTTGTCGTGCTGCTGTTCGGGGCCAAGCGGCTTCCCGACGCGGCCAGGTCCATCGGCAAGTCGATGAAGATCTTCAAGGCCGAGACCAAGGACCTCGCGGGCCAAGGCAACACTGCCGCGCCAACGACGACGTCGAGCCGGTCGAGACCAAGCAGATCACGCCGCCGGCGCCGGCCGTTTCGGCCACCGACCAGCAGGTCGCCGACCTCCAGCGCCAGCTCGACGAGCTGAAGAAGCAGCAGGCGGCCACGCCGGCCGACGCGCCGCAGAAGAACGCCAGCTGAGTTCGTAGCTTCCCACCGGTCCCAGGTCCGGCGAGGCGCGCCGTGATCGAGCGCGCCTCGGCGGACACCGACGAGAACGGAACATCCCGTGGCGGAAGCCGTCAACGGCGAAGGCCGCAGCCCCAAACGGCGCAAGCGCAGCCGACGGGCCAACCCCGACGGCACGATGACGCTCATCGAGCACATCTACGAGTTCCGCCGTCGCCTGGGCTTCGCCATGCTCGCCGTCGTGATCGGTGGGATCTTCGGGTTCATCTGGTTCGAGACGAATCTCGGCCCGATCCCGTCGCTCGGTGACCTGATGAAGGCGCCGTACTGCGCGATCCCCCAGCAGAACCGGCTCGCCGGGACCGAGGGATGCCGCCTGCTGCAGACGGTGCCGTTCGAGGCGTTCATGATCCGGCTCAAGGTCGGTGTGGCGGCGGGTGCCGTCGTGCTGTCCCCGGCCTGGCTGTACCAGATCTGGGCCTTCATCGCGCCGGGCCTGTACTCCAAGGAACGCAAGTACGCGCTGACCTTCGTCAGCTTCGCGTCGGTGCTGTTCGCCTGCGGCGCGGTACTCGCCTACATCCTCGTGCCGCACGCCCTGGAACTGCTCACCAGCTTCGGCCAGGACCAGTTCGTCACGGCGCTGACCGCGGACAAGTACATCTCGTTCATCCTGTCGCTGCTGGTGATCTTCGGCGTCAGCTTCGAGCTCCCGCTGCTCGTGGTGATGCTCAACCGCGTCGGCGTGGTGAAGTACGTCCAGCTGAAGAAGTGGCGCCGCGGCATCGTGTTCGGCCTGTTCGTCTTCGCCGCGTTCGCCACCCCCGGCTCGGACCCGTTCTCCATGCTCGGACTCGCCGCGGCGTTGACCGTGCTGTTCGAGATCGCCATCCAGCTCGCCCGCTTCCACGACCGGAAGAAGGCCCGCCTCAGCAACGACGAGGGCTGGGACCAGCTCGCCGACGACGAGGCAGCGCCGTTCGACTACACCCCGAGCACCGCCGACGACGAGCCGACGGCCACGCCGGGCGGCCGTTCGAGCACCGACGACATCACCTAGATGGGGCTGCACGCCGCGCTGGCGGTGCATCCCGCCTCCGGCCACGGCGCCGCCGCCCGCATCACCGACGCCGTGGCCGCCCGGCTGCGGACCGCGCTCGACCGCCTCGACGTCCTCGTCGCGCATTCGGTCGAGGAGTCGCGGGCACTGGCGCTCGGCGCGCACGACGCGGGGCTGGACGTGCTGATCGTGCTCGGTGGAGACGGCGCCGCCCACCAAGGTGTGCAGTTCTGCGCCGATCACGACGTGGCTTTGGGGTTGGTCCCGGCGGGCACCGGCAACGACTTCGCCCGTGCGCTCGGTGTTCCTTCCTCGCCGATGGAGGCCGTCGACGCACTGGTCACGGCGTTGCGGGAAGGAAAACGGCGCCGGATCGACCTCGGGCGGGTCGGCGAGACGTGGTTCGCGACGGTGCTGTGCGCGGGTTTCGATGCCAGCGTCAACGAACGCGCCAACCGGATGCGGTGGCCCTCCGGTCCTCGGCGCTACGACCTGGCGATTCTCGCCGAGCTGGCGGGATTCCGGTCGAGCCCGCTGGTGCTGCACGTCGACGGGGACGTCCTCGAACTGCCCGCCACGCTGGTCGCGGTCGGAAACACTTCGTATTACGGCGGGGGCGTCCCGATCTGCCCGTCCGCTGATCCTTCGGACGGGCTGTTCGACGTCACGATCATCGGCCACGCCACCCGCCGGGGCCTGCTGCGCATGCTCCCCGGCCTGCGCACCGGCAAGCACGTGACGCATCCGGCTGTCCGGACTTTGCGGGCTCGTTCGGTGCGGCTGGAGGGCAACACCTGGCCCGTCTACGCCGACGGCGAGCCCCAGGGGCGGGTCCCGGCCACGGTGACCTGCGTTCCGGACGCCCTCACCGTCGTCGGCTAGCGGTCGTACCCGCCCGCGGCCGCCACCAGCGCACGGAACCGCGCGGGCGGCACCAGCTGCCCGGCCGGGACGTCGCCCGGCGTGCCCGTGGCGAAGAAGATCCCGCCGCAGCGATGGCAGAACCGGCCGTGCCCCCACAGCGCCTGAGCCGCCGGGATACCCCGGCGTTGCCGCTTGTTGGCCTTGACCCGCTTCACCGCGAGCCACCCCAGTACGCCCGCCGAGACGAACACGCACACGGCCGGGATGCTCAGCACCGCGAACGCGATCGCCGTCGACCCGGCCCCGCCGGGCGGTGGGTCGTCCAGCGCCGACTGGGGCAGCAGCATGAACAGCAGCCCCACCAGCGAAAACAGGATCGCGGACGCCACGAACCCGCCGGTCCGGCGTCGCACCGGGAACGGATCCAGCAGCCGCGCGACGGCCGTGACCGAGACTCCCGAGACCTCGCTGCGGGTATACAGCACGCTGTCGCCGGCCGGGATCGCGACCATCGGCCCCTGGCCCCGGTAGAACGAATGACCGCCGTGGAAGGCGGCCGGGACGTGCTGCACCTGGTCCACCAGGCCACACGCCGGACAAGGATCGGTCATCACGGGGCTTTTTGACGCGGGTTTGCTCGCGCCGGTTCCGGGGATCGCCATGCCCGTCGGCGACCTTCGAACCGGTACTGGTTCGCCACGGCCAACTCGGACATGGGGCGCGTGTGACTGCCGAGGTTCCTGAGGCGGCACCGGTCCCCGGCAAAGGGCTCGTGAGTGCCGCGGCCGGTGAGAACCGGCCGCAACACTCACGAGCAGGTCACCCACCGCGACGCGCCCATGGTCATGTCGGATGCGGATTGTCGGTGCCATGTGGAACCCTGACGGGGTGGCCAGTTCCCAGTCCCCGGCCGAGGCGTACTCCGCCTCCGAGCGCCGCGGGAAGTACCCCCAGCTGACCCGGTTCGCCGCGGAAGCCTCCTTCGAGTTCGACGACTTCCAGATCCGGGGCTGTGAGGCGCTCGAGGGTGGCCACGGCGTGCTGGTCTGCGCGCCCACCGGGGCGGGCAAGACCGTGGTCGGCGAGTTCGCCGTGCACCTGGCGCTGGCCGAGGGCCGCAAGTGCTTCTACACGACGCCGATCAAGGCGCTGTCGAACCAGAAGTACGCCGACCTGGTCGCCCGCCACGGCGCCGACGCGGTCGGGCTGCTCACCGGCGACACCTCGATCAACGGCAACGCCCAGGTGGTCGTGATGACCACCGAGGTGCTCCGCAACATGCTCTACGCCGGCTCCTCCACCATCACCGACCTCGGCTACGTGGTCATGGACGAGGTCCACTACCTCGCCGACCGGTTCCGCGGCGCCGTTTGGGAAGAGGTGATCCTGCACCTGCCCGAGCACGTCCGGGTGGTCGGGCTCTCGGCCACCGTGTCCAACGCCGAGGAGTTCGGCGAGTGGCTGGTCGAGGTCCGGGGTGACACCACCGTGGTCGTCGACGAGCACCGGCCGGTCCCGCTCTGGCAGCACATGCTGGTCGGCAACCGCCTGCTCGACCTGTTCGCCGGCGAGGACGTCCACCTGCCCGGCGCCGAGCTGCGGATCAACCCCACGCTGCTGCGCCGCACCGAGGAGGTCGGCCGCCTGCACGCACCCGCCGGGCTTCGCGGTCCGCGCGGACGCCGGGGCGCGCCGCGGATGCCCCGCTACCGGCCGCCGTCGCGGGTGGACGTCGTCGAGCAGCTCGACCGCGCCGGGCTGCTCCCGGCGATCGTGTTCATCTTCTCCCGCGCGGGCTGTGACGCCGCGGTCGGCCAGTGCGTGCGCTCCGGCCTGCGGCTCAACGGGCCCGACGAGGTCGTGGAGATCCGCCGGATCATCGAGGAGCGCACGGCCGACCTGCCCGAGGGCGACCTGGGCGTGCTCGGCTACTGGGAGTGGCGCGAGGCGCTCGAGCGCGGCATCGCCGGGCACCACGCCGGGCTGCTCCCGGCGTTCAAGGAGACCGTCGAGGAGCTGTTCGTCCGCGGCCTGGTCAAGGCCGTGTTCGCCACCGAAACCCTCGCGCTCGGGATCAACATGCCCGCCCGCACCGTGGTGCTGGAACGGCTGGTCAAGTACAACGGCGAGGCCCACGTCGACCTGACGCCGGGGGAGTACACCCAGCTCACCGGCCGGGCCGGACGCCGGGGCATCGACGTCGAGGGCCACGCCGTGGTCGCCTGGCAGCCCGGGGTCGACCCCAAGCAGGTCGCCGGCCTCGCCTCGACCCGCACGTACCCGCTGCGCTCCTCGTTCCGCCCCGGCTACAACATGGCCGTGAACCTGGTCGCCCAGGTCGGCGCGACGCAGGCCCGTGAGCTGCTGGAACAGTCCTTCGCGCAGTTCCAGGCGGACCGTTCGGTGGTCGGCACCGCCCGCCGGATCGAGCGGAACAAGGAAGCCCTCAAGGGTTACGCCGCGGCCATCACCGGCGAGTTCGACGAGATGCTCGAGTACGTCGAGCTGCGCGCGAAGATCTCCGCCCGGGAAAAGGCGATCTCGCGGCAGAACACCTCCGCGCGCCGCGCCGGCACCGCGGATTCGCTGGAGAAGCTGCGCAAGGGTGACGTCATCGCGGTGCCCGCGGGCCGCCGTGCCGGGCTCGCCGTGGTCGTCGACCCCGGCCTGGACCCGATCCGCGAGCCGCGCCCGATCGTGGTGACCGAGGACCGCTGGTCCGGGCCGCTGTCGGTGGCGGACTTCCCGTCGCCGGTGGAGGCGCTCGGGAACATCCGGCTGCCCAAGCACATCGAGCTGCGCTCGCCCAAGACCCGCCGCGACATCGCCGCGACCCTGCGCAACGCCGGAATCTCCTTGCCCGGCAGGCAGAAACGGCAGTCGGGGGCGAACGAGGACGGCGAGCTCGCGGCGCTGCGCCGGGCGTTGCGCGCCCACCCGTGCCACGGCCTGGCCGAGCGCGAGGCGAACCTGCGCTGGGTCGAGCGTTACCAGCGGCTGGCCCAGGAGACCGAGCAGCTGGAACGCAAGGTCGCCGCGACGACGCACTCGCTGGCCCGCGCGTTCGACCGGATCCTGGCCCTGCTCGGCGAGCGCGGCTACCTCGGCCCCGAGTCGGCCGGCGACGGCGAGGACCGGGTGACCGAGCACGGCCAGCGCCTCACCCGCCTCTACAGCGAGTCGGACCTGCTGGCCGCCGAATGCATCCGGAACGGCGTCTGGCGCGACCTCGGCGCGGCCGAGCTCGCCGCGGTCGTGTCGACGCTGGTCTTCGAGGCCCGGCGCGACACCGCGGGTGAGCCCCGGCTGCCCGGCGGCGCGGTCCCGGAGGCCTGGCAGGAGACAGCCAAGCTGTGGGTCGAGCTCACCGAGGACGAGCGCCGCCACCGGCTCGACCGCACCCGCGAGCCCGACGCCGGGTTCGCGTGGCCGGTCTACCGTTGGGCTCGCGGCGAATCGCTGGAGAAGGTACTGACCGCGGCCGAGGCCAACGGGCAGGAGCTTTCCGCCGGGGACTTCGTCCGCTGGTCCCGTCAGGTGATCGATCTGCTCGACCAGATCCGCGACGTTCTCGGCAAGGCGGACCCGGTCGGCGCGACGGCCGCGGAGGCGGTCAAGGCGCTGCGCAGGGGCGTTGTCGCGGCGGGAGCGGCGTGACAATGTGCCGTTCAGCGGGATAAGCCCTGCTCCGGACGGCGCACAGGGTGAGCGTGGACACGTGTGCTGAGGTCTGACCTGTGGTTGGATCGCGCACAACAGGGGATGCGTACGCGGCCTGACACAGGTTTCGCACCCAGGGCTGGACACTGGACTGAACCAAGTAAGGCGGAGGCGAACGATGAGCACGCCGTATGGCGGCAACGACCCACAGCAGCCCCAGTACGGGCAGCAGCCGGGCGGCGCGTACCCGCCGAGCGGCCCGCAGGAGCAGCCCCAGTGGGGTCAGCAACCGCCGCAGCAGCCGCAGTGGGGCCAGCCGGGCCAACCGCAGTACCCGCAGCAGCCCGGCTACACCCCGCCGCAGCAGCCGCAATGGGGGCAGCAGCCGCCGCCCCAGCAGTACGGGCAGCCGCCGCAGTACGGCCAGCAGCCCGGTGGCGGCTACCCGCAGAGCGGACCGCAGGCCCAGCCGCAGTACGGCCAGCAGCCGGGCGGGGCGTACCCGCCCAGCGGCCCCCAGCAGCAGCCGCAGTTCGGGCAGCAGCAGCCCGGCCAGTACGACTACGGTCAGTTCCCCTCGACAGCGGCGCCGGAGTCCGAGAAGCCCGCGAAGTCGAAGAAGGGTCTGCTGATCGGCATCGGCGCGCTCGTCGTCGTGATCGCGGTGGTCGGCATCCTCGGGTTCGTCGCGCCCGGGTTCTTCAAGACCCAGGTCTTCAACAACACCCAGATGCAGACCGACGTGCAGAAGCTGCTCACCGACACCTACAAGATCGAGGGCGTCACCGCGGTCAGCTGCCCGGCCGACCAGGAGGTCACCGACGGCGCCAAGTTCGACTGCACCGCCACCATCGGCGGCAAGCAGCAGAAGGTGCCCATCACCGTGAAGGGTGACGGCGGCAACTACGAGGTCGCCCCGCCCGCCCAGTGACCCGACCGTGCCCGGCCGCCGAAACCGGTGGCCGGGCACCGTCGTTCCGGTGATGATCGAGGCATGAGCGATTTCGCCGTCCGGACCCTGCGGCCCGACGAACACCGCGCCTCGAGCGCCCTGTTCCGCGGCAGCATCCACATCAAGGTCGCCGACGACGCCGACTGGAAACATTCGCGGCACGCGATCCAGGACGGCCGTGTCCTCGGCGCCTTCGATCCCGAACTCATCGGCGTCACCCGCTCCTTCGACGCCGAACTGACCCTGCCCGGCGGGGCGAAGCGCCCGGTCGCCGGAGTCACCGCGGTCGGCGTCCGCGTGGACCGCACCCGCCGTGGTGTCATGCGCGCCCTGCTGACCACCCAGCTCGAGGACTGCGCCGCGCGCGGCGTCACCTTCGCGAACCTCCTGGCGTCCGAAGCGGGCATCTACGGCCGGTTCGGCTACGGCCTCGCCACGCAGTGCCGCACCTACAGCGTGGACCGTCATCGCGCCCGGCTCCGCGACACCGCTTCCGTGAGCGGCGAGATCAGCCTGTACGACCTCGACACCATGCTGGAGAAACTGCCGGAGATCTACGCCGGTCTCGCGCTCGACCGGCCGGGGACGATGAGCCGTCCCGCCCCGCTCTGGGGTGGCTACGCGGCCAGCTACCGCCGCGAGACCGAGGCGGTCCGCACGATCGTGCACCGCGGTCCCGACGGCGTCGACGGGTATGCCACCTTCCAGGTCGACGACCCCGGCCACCGCGGGAGGCGCACCCTGCGGGTGCCTGACATGTTCTGGGCGAGCCCGGGCGCGTTCGCGGGGCTGTGGCGCTTCTTGCTGGGCATCGACCTCGTGGACGTGATCCGGGCCGACGAACGGCCGCTCGACGAGCCGATCGAGCACCTCCTGGCCGACCACCGGCGCGTCACCAACGACGAGGTCGGCGATGAACACTGGCTGCGCCTCGTCGACGTCCCCGGCGCGTTGGCGGCCCGGGAGTACGGCCACGGCGAGCCGGTCGTCATCGAGGTCACCGACCCCGTCCTGCCCGCCAACAACGGCCGCTACCGCGTGTCCGGAACCGGCGCGACCCGCACCGACGACCCGGCCGCGCTGCGCTTCGACCCCGACACGCTCGCCATGGTCTACCTCGGCACCTGGCGGCCGTCCGCGCTGGCCACCGCGGGCCGGATCGAAGCCCGCGACCCGGCCGCGGCCGTCGCCGCGGACCTGCTGTTCGCGACCCGGGAACAGGCGTGGTGCGGCACGTACTTCTGAGCCGGAAAACAAGATGCCGCAGGCACGCGGGGTAGGCATGATCGGGTGATATGACCGACTTCGAGGTTCGCCTCATCACCGAAGACGAGCGCCGGCCCACCTTGGACGTCCTCGGCCGGGCGCTGCTCGGGACCGGAACCACCGACGAATACTGGGACGACGTCCAGGCGTCCTGGCCCGCGGCGGACAAGTTCGGGGCGTTCGACGACGGCGTGCCGATCGGGATCGTCAGCTCCTACGACACCGAGATCGCCGTCCCGGGCGGTGCCGTGCTGCCTGTCGCTGCCGTCGACGGGGTCGGTGTGCGCGCCGACCGCACCCGCCGAGGCGTGCTGACCGCGATGATGCGCGCCCAGCTGGACCACCTGGCCGGCCGCGGATTCGCGCTCGCCTGCCTGCACGCCAGCGAGCCGGTGATCTACGGCCGCTTCGGGTACGGCGTCGCCGCGCTCGGCAAGACGGTGGAGGTCGCCCGCCCGGCCGGACGGCTGCACGAAGGTCTTCAGCCCGCCGGCGAGGTGCGGCTGCTCACCACGAACCAGGCCGTGACGCAGATTCCCGCGCTGTACCAGCGAATCGGGCTGCACCGGCCCGGCATGATCGCCCGCCCGGCGCTGTGGTGGCCGATCACGCACGACCAGCACGTCCGCAAGGCGCACACCGTCGCCGTCCACAGTGGACCCGACGGTGACGACGGATTCGTCAGCTACACCGTTGTCGATCAGGGCACGCTTCACAATCCGTACCCCGGCGCCGTGCTGAACGTGCGTGAGCTGCACGCCGCGAACGACGCCGCCCGCGTCGGGCTCTGGCGTTTCCTGCTCTCGGTCGACCTCGTCGCCGCGGTGCACGCGCGCTACCGGCCGGTCGACGAGCCGGTCTCGATGATGCTCACCGACCAGCGCTACGCCGGCACGCTGCACGTCGGCAGCGACCTGTGGCTGCGCCTGCTCGACGTCGCCGCCGCGCTCGACGCCCGGACCTACCGCGACGCGGGGACGGTCGTGCTCGAGGTGACCGACCGCGCGCTGCCCGCCAACAACGGCCGCTACGAAGTCGGTCCCGGTGGGGCGCGGCGCACCGACGCCGCCGCGGACCTCGCACTCGACGCCGACATCCTGGCCATGCTCTACCTCGGCGGGTGGAGCGCGACCGCGCTGGTCCAGGCCGGCCGGATCACCGTGCACGACCCGGCGGCGGTGTCCCGCGCGGACGAACTGTTCACCACGATCGAAGCGCCGTGGTGCGGCACGTACTTCTGACTCGTGAGTGGTGCGGCCCGTTCGATTCCAGGATGCCCGACGACACGCTGAGCGGGCAGCGAACATCGCTCGCGTCGCCGGCTGCGATATCGTGGAGACGCAGCGTAGCTGTTCAGAGGTTCGGGGAGGGCCTTGGCTACGGGCACGACAGGGGAACACCATGACCAATCACGATCCGAACTGGCAGGGGAATCCGGGATCTCGGAGCCGGCAAGGACCGCCTTTGCAGCGTCCTCATCCGCACGCGCCGGGAGGGTCGCAGCCAGCGCCGCCGCCGCACGCCGGGTGGGCTCCACCGCCCGGCCCGGTGCCCAACCCATGGCACCAATTCCAGCCGCCCCCGCCGCCCGGGAAGTCGCGCCGAGGACTGTGGATCACCCTCGCCTGCGTCGCTGTGCTCGTGGTGGCGGCCGCGATCGTGGTTCCCCTCAGCATGTCCGGCAACGCCGGCTCCGATGCGTCCCCGTCCGGCGGCTCGATCGGCAGTGAGGCGGGAGAGAAGGACCTGGGTTCGGGGTCGGTGACCGATCCGTCCCGCTACTTCGTGAAGGTTCCGGCCGGGGAGACGAAGCAGTACTCCACCGACGTGCCGGGGCTGCGTCTCGGCCCGCAGGTCAGTGACAGCGAGTTGTCCCAGGTGGACCCGCGGCAGTTCCTGTGGGCGACGCTGAAACGGCAGGGCCTGAAGCAGGTCAACGACATGATCGACCGGCGCTACGGCACCCCGCACGACTATGACGTGAACTACCCGTCGGGCCCGCTGACCTCCCGCAGTGTCATCGATTGGCGAACCAGGCAGTTCGTCTACGACTCGACCACCATCGACAAGAACGACAAGGTCGACCTCGACATGCTGTCCCGCTGTGTGGGTGGCGCGCAGGGTGCTGCGCAGGGCGCGGTGTTCCACGGCGCGAACCAGGCGTTCGGCTGGCCCGAGCGCTGGGAACGCGAGAGCGACCCGGACATGCTCTGCAAGGATCGGTTGAAGCCCGGCAAGGACGTCGCGAACTCCGGCGCCAACGACGGTTTCGCGCCGGCCGGTCTGACCTCGGAGGACATGGACAAATTCCTGTCCTATCTCGACCATGTCCCTGGCTTGATCGAGGCGGCCAAGCCGTCCGCGGTGACCGGCAAGGACGGCAAGCAGTACGTCCAGTTCGACGTGAAGCTGGTGCCCCAGGACGCCGGGACGGACGGCATGCGGCTTGGCGCGGCGTTTCTCAACGCGGCCTTCGCGCAGACGGGGAAGTCTCCCTTCGACTTCCCGTATTCCATCAACATCGGCAACGGTCAGGGATTCCAGCGACGTTACCTGCTGGATCCCGCGACCCTGCTGCCCGTCTATTCCGTGACGCGGGAGACCAAGCCGCTGGGCGTGGACGGGAAGCCGGACGCGAACGGGCAGCGTTTTCCGGATGTGTACACGGTCTACGAGTACGCGTGGCCGGACGCGATCGACCCGGACGCGACGCGAATCGACGGTGCCGCACCGAAACTGCCGCACGTGCCGATGCCGGTCGACCAGATCAAGTTCCCGGACAAGTAGAGGAGGTGCCAGCATGACCGGACCACAGTTCCAGCCGCACCACTGTGGTCGATGCGGCCTGCCCGTACTTCCCGCCGGGAACGGTATCTGGATGGACCAGCCCGGCGGCACATGCTGCTACGGCAACCCCGGCACCCCGCACGTCGCCGGAGCCCCGCTCGACCCCGCCCAATTCCGCTCCCCAGACCGCAAACCCCAGCGCGGCAAGGTGATCGGTATCGTCGTCGCCGTTGCCGCGGTCATCGCGATCGTCACCGGCGTGACCGTCGTGATCATCGCCTCGCAGCATCGGAGGGCCAACACCGCTGCTGGTGCGACCCCGTCGTCGCAACCGCCGGCCGCGTCGGCCACGACCGCGCCGCAGCCGGGTGCGTCCGTTCCCTGTGATCCGGACTCGCCCCGGGGCCGTTGGTGTTTTCCGGCTGACACCAAGGGCACCGACATGATCCAACGGTTGACGAGCGACCTGAAGTGGCCGTGCTACAACCACGCGGACGCGCAGGCTCCCATCGACGCCGACGCCGACAACTATGCCCAGGTGTGCCTGGCCAGGGACAACAAGTCCCAGAACTACACCTGGACCCAGAGCATCGGCTACGACACGGAGGGCCAGAACCACGACACGGCCCGCGCGATGCAGACCGTGCGGATCACCTCCGGGGTCAGCTACATCCAGGGCAAGCAGCAGGTAGTAGGCCCCGCGGAAGCCGAGAACCTCGCCAACACCGCCTTCAAGAACGCCATCGTCCTGCTCTGGCCGGAGAACAAAGACGTGCAGCAGCAGGCCACGGACGCGTTCAAGCAGGTCAAGCAGCGCTGCGACCAGGAGCGCGGCGGCATGGTCAGCGCCGGCAAGGCCTACGTGACACTGGGATACCGGATCACCTGCAGCCCGGCCAGCACGATCAGCTCGACCAACCGGGACGGAAACCCGTTCTCGGTCACCTCGACGAGCGCGACGATCGAGGCAGCGGACCCGGCGGAGGCGACACAACCTCCGCCGACCACCCGCTGACCTCCGCGACGACGTTCTCAGGCCACCGGATTTCCTAACGTCCGGCGAGTTTCGCGGCGACGGTCCGCGCGACGGTGGTGTAGACGGGGATCGCGGTCGCGTCGTCCTTGAGGGCGCGCGGGTTCCACATGGTCATCCGCACGGTCGTGCGTCCGGCCTTGAAGGCGAGCGGGGATTGGACGCTGCCCATGTTGAACAGGCACGAGAGCCCGTCGCCCACGGTGAAGGGCACCGGTTTGGGTTCGCCGAAGGGGCGCCGGTAGCCCTTGCCGGTGGCGCAGTCGTACTCGTTGGACTGAGCCGCCATCTGCTCGGTGAGGAAGTTGGTGAACTCGAGCGTCACGCCCTGCGCCGGCGTGGTGCCGACGCCGCTGTTGGCGGCGGCCTGGTTCTCCTGCTTGCACGAGGTGAGAACCTGGAAGCTTTCCACGTGCCCGGAGGTGCCTGATCCCGCGTCCGGGACGGTGTGGGTACGGGCCAGGCCATAGCCCTCGACCGGGCGGCCGTCGGTGCCGAAGCCGAGCGCCTGCTGGAAATCGGCGGCGGTGAAGATCTCGCACGGCGGCCGGACGTGGGCGAAGTCGCCGCTGTAGGAGTAGCCGGCCGGACCGGTCGGTGGGGCGTGCAGCCGCTGCGCGGCTTGTCGCACCAGTTCGGTGCCGAGGGTGTCGGGTTCGTGGCCGGGGAGCAGGTCGAGGGTGGCGTAGAAGCCGGGCCCGAAGATCGTCGTGGACTCGGATCGGATGGGGTCGGTGTCCGCGACATGCAGGGTGCGGAACCCGGCCACCTCGCCCTCCTTCGCGCCGTTGTGGCGTAGGGACCGCTCGTGGGATTCGATGCTCTCCGGCGAGTCGAACGGCGTCTGGTGGATGGTGAAGGTCAGCAGCAGGCTGTGCTGCCCGGGGTACTGGCACTGGCTGATTCCGGTGTCGGACGTCGAGCCGCGGGAGTTCGGGTCGTCAGCGGTGTCCTGGGTCAGCCGAGCGGACTTCACGGTCGCCGGGGAGCCCAGGGTGAGGTCGAACGGCACTCCGGCCTGGGCGACGACGTCGAGCGGCAGCACCGTGCAGGCGTCATAGGCGCCGACGCCACCGAACTGGTGCGGCGGCCCCGAACCCGGCTGTTGATGCAGCAGCGCTCCCGCAGGACCGGCGGATCCCGCCGGCTGTGGGGCCGGTACGGCGGTGCCGGCCACGGTCGTGGTGCAGCCGGCGAGCAACAGCGTGCCGCCCAGCAAGGCTGCGCCAAGGCGGGTGTTGGTGGTGGTTGGCATTTTCTTCCGTCGCAGCTCAGCTGGCTTTCGTCTCGGCGGCTGGTCGGCCCCGTGGGCGGTCACCCCAGGCGAGGTGTCCGGACAACCGGGGCAGCTCACTGATCAGGCTTGACCCGGCAGCGCGGCCAGCAGCCGCTCTACGGACTTGCCCAGGTTCCACTGCTCAGCCAGCTCCAGGACCCGCTCGGGGTCGGCGGGCGTGGCGGGCACGACGTCCGGGCCGGACTGCTCGACCGGAGCGTCCACCGCGACCCGCACCACGGTCGGTGCGACGGCGAGGTAGTCGGCGGCTTCGGACAGCCGAAGCCGCGTCTTGAGCGGCAACCGGGAGTCTCCGGCGTTCGACGCGGCGATGAGCTCTTCGAGCGAGCCGAACTGCGTGATCAGCTTCGCGGCCGTCTTCTCGCCGATCCCGGCGACGCCGGGCAGGCCGTCGGAGGGGTCGCCGCGCAGCGCCGACATGTCCGCGTACGCCGGGCCCGCGTGCTCGCGGGGGAGGCTGTAGCGCTCGGCGATCTCCGGCGGGCCGAGCACTTCGGCCTTGGCCCAGCCCTTGCCGACGTAGATCACCGACGTCGGCGTCGGCTCGGTGCGGACCAGCTGGAACAGGTCACGGTCGCCGGTGATGACCTCCACCGCGTTGTCCTTCTCGCGGGTCGCCAGCGCGCCGATGACGTCGTCGGCCTCGTAGCCCGTGGCGAAAGCGGTCGCGAACCCGAACGCCTCCAGCAGGTCGAGGATGATCGGGACCTGCGGAGTCAGCAGGTCCGGCACCTCCTCGACGTCCGGGCTGGTGGCCGCTTCTTCGGCGACGCGGTGGGCCTTGTAGCTGGGCAGCAGGTCGGTGCGGAACTTCGGCCGCCAGTCCGCGTCCAGGCAGCACACCAGCCGCGACGGCTTCCGCTCGGTGACGATCCGGGCGATCGTGTCGGCGAAGCCGCGCACCGCGTTCACCGCCGTCCCGTCCGGCGCCCGCATCGAGTCGGGCAGCGCGAAGAACGAGCGGAAGTAGAGGCTCGCGGAGTCGAGCAGGGCAAGAGGTCCGGTCACCCCGCACAGCCTGCCACGACTGCGCCCGGACGTCCCCTGGGCGCGCCGCCGCCCGGGTGATCGGCGCGGCAGCTCGGCAGTACTAGGCTCAGCCCCATGTCGCGTCGCTCCCTCCACACTCCGGCCCCCGACCCCGCCGCTCTGCGCGCCCGCCTCGACCGGGCCCGTGCGGCCGCGTCCGCCGCCGACACCGACGCCCTGCTCATCGCGCCCGGCTCCGACCTGCGCTACCTGCTCGGCCAGGCGGGTGGTTCGTTCGAGCGGCTGACCACCCTGGTCGTCCCCGCCGAGGGCACCCCGGCGCTGGTCGTGCCCAAGCTGGAGGCGCCGGGCTACGCCGACGTCCCGGCCGACGAACTCGGCATCGAGCTGCTGACCTGGGTCGACGGCGACGACCCGTACAAGCTGGTGGCCGACCGGCTCGGCAAGCCCGGCCGGGTCGCGGTCAGCGACTTCACCCCCGCGCTGCACGTCCTGGCGCTGCGCTCGGCGCTCGGCGAGGCCGAGCAGACGCTGGCCGGGCCGGTGGTCCGCGAGCTGCGGATGCGCAAGGACGCCACGGAGATCGCGGCGCTGCGCCAGGCCGGCGCGGCCATCGACCGGGTGCACGCCCGCGTCCACGAATGGCTGCGCCCGGGCCGCACCGAGGCCGAGGTCGGCGCCGACATCGCCGCCGCGATCGTCGAGGAAGGCCACGTCACCGCCGAGTTCGTCATCGTCGGCTCCGGCCCGAACGGCGCCAGCCCGCACCACGACGTCTCCGAGCGGGTGATCGAGCGCGGCGACGTCGTCGTGGTCGACATCGGCGGCCCGATCGCCGAGGGCTACAACTCCGACTCCACCCGCACCTACGCGGTCGGCGCGCCGCGCGACGCCGACGTCGCCGAGACCTACGCGGTGCTGCAGCGCGCCCAGCAGGCTTCGGTCGAGTCGGTCCGCCCCGGCGTCACCGCCGAGTCGGTGGACGCGGCGGCACGCGACATCATCGCCGCGGCCGGGTTCGGCGAGTTCTTCATCCACCGCACCGGCCACGGCATCGGCCTGGACGTCCACGAGGAGCCCTACATCATCGCGGGCAACACGCTGCCGCTCGAGCCGGGCATGGCCTTCAGCGTCGAGCCGGGCATCTACCAGCCGGGCCGCTGGGGCGCGCGGATCGAGGACATCGTCGTGGTCACCGAGACCGGGGTGGAGGCGCTCAACTCGCGCCCGCACGACCTCGTCGTGCTGGACGCATGACCGCCGTGTCCGGACTGGAGCCGCTGGATCAGGCGATCGTGCAGGAGCTGGCCGCCGACGGCAGGCGCAGCTTCACCGACCTCGCCGAGCGGGTCGGGCTGTCGGTTTCGGCGGTGCACCAGCGCGTGCGCCGCCTGGAGCAGCGCGGGGTGATTCTCGGTTACACCGCGCGCCTGGACGGCGAGCAGATCGGGCTGCCGCTGACGGCGCTGATCTCGTTGACGCCGAACGATCCCGCCGCGCCGGACGACTACCCGCAGCGCATCCAGCACATCAAGCAGATCGAGTCCTGCTACTCGGTCGCCGGCGACGAGTCCTACATCCTGCTGGTCAGGGTCGCTTCGCCGCTGGGGCTGGAGGATCTGCTGCGCCGGATCCGGGAAGCCGCGAAGGTGTCCACCCGGACGACGGTGGTGCTCTCGACGCCGTTCGAGGGTCGGTCGCCGACGCTGTGACGAAGGAAAACCGCTCGACCCCGGGAACGCTGGTACGATAAAAGGTATGGCAACACGTAAGGTGACTCTCTCACTGGACAGCGGTGCCCTCGACTTCGCCGAGCGCGCCGCCAAGGCCCACGGCATTTCGGTCTCGTCCTGGCTGTCGAAGGCGGCCCGGCGCGAGGCGGTTCGAACCGGTTACACCCCGCAGAAGTCGGTGCCTGCGCAGCCTTCGGCCGAGTCGGACGAGGCCGAACGAAGCGCGGCGGAAAAGGATCTGCGTGCGCAGGGGTGAAGTCTGGACGTACCACCCCCCGACCGAACCGGCCAGGGCACGCACGGTGGTGCTGCTCTCCTCGGACGGGGTGAACGAATCCGAGCGGCCGTGGCTGCTCGGCACCGAACTGCTCGACCGTGATCCGCAGGACATCCTGGGCGTGGCCGTCGACGCGCGCTACTGGGTGTCGACGCTGAACCTGACCCGGCTGTACCGGCCGTGGTTCGACGAGCGGATCGCGGAGATCGACCTGGAGGTCCAGGAGCGCATCGACATCGCGTTGCGCGCCGCGCTCGATCTCTAACGCGCGACCACTTCCGGCACGGCGTGCAGCTTTCCGTCCGCACCGGCCAGGCAGGTCGCGTTCCCGTCGCCGAGGGCGAAGAACTCGGTCAGGCAGCCCGCGACTGCGGCGTGCCCGGCGGCGTTGGGGTGGAAGGATTCCTGCAGCGCGTGCGTCGCGCGTTCGACCTGGGTGAGGTCCTGCAGCTGCAAGGTCAGCCGGGTGAACCACTCGGCGTTGGGATTCTGCCCGCCGCTGCACGCTTCGTGTTTCGCGCCCGACTTCGCCAGGTCGAGGAACCGCGCCCCGGTCTGCTGCGCGGCCAGCTTCAGCCCGGCCGAGAGCGTCCCGATCCCGGTCTGGGAGATCCACCGCAGATCCTCCACGCGAAACGGGCAGCCGTTGAGGTTGCGCAGGTACTCCGGCACGTCCGGCCCGATCGGGGCGGCGTAGGACTGGAGCACCAGCTGGTAGTCCGCGGGCACGTAGCCCGCCTGCGCCAGCACTTTCTTGACGTCGGCGACGGCGTTGGCCACCTTCGGCACCATCGCGTCCACTTGGGACTTCCAGGTTCGCTGCAGCGCCTCGCTGCACGGCGGATTCGCGGCGGAGAACCAGGATTTGAAGCATTCGGTGACCTGCGCGGAGAAATGCGGGTCGTCGTTGGCGCCGACGGCGATCACGACGGCCGCGACTCGATGGTCCTTGATCAGGTTCGCGAGCTGCGCGGCCTGCGAGCCTTCGGTCCACTGCTTGACGTCGCCGAGCGCGACCTGCGCGGCGGGCGCGCCGGAGCAGGCGAGGTTGACGTGCGCGGTGACGCCCGGGATGGTGACCTTCTCGACGAAGGCGTTGGGGGAGCGGTGACACCAGTTCCCGTCGCGGCCGTCGGTGGGCATCGTGTAGGCGCCCGCGCCTTCGCCGGACGCGGTGCTGTCCCCGAGCGAGACGACGGTGAGCGGGCCGGTGCCGGGCGGGCCTTTGCGGGGGAACGGTTGTCCCTGGCGGCTTTCGGAGCCGAAGAAGACGAACAATCCGGCCAGGACGGCCACGAAGGCGAGCGCGCCAGCGCCCCACCACCACCGATTACGTCGCATCCCCACCGAGTCTACGGACCCTGGAGATCATCTCGGCGGTCCGCTCGCCATTCAGGGGCCAGGACCGACCAGACCTGGATGTCGTGCCGCTTTCCGTGATAGGGGTAGCTCTCCCGCAGCACGCCGTCCTTGCGCATGCCCAGGCGCCGGGCCACCGCGATGCTGGCGGCGTTGCCCGAGGCGACCTGCCATTCGATCCGATGCAGGCCGCGTTCCCCGATGGCCCAGTCGATGATCACGCGCACGGCCCTGGTGACCAGTCCTCGGCCCGCGGCCGCGGGCTCGAGCCAGCAGCCCGCTTCGGCAGTGCCGATCTGGACGTCCATGACCCGGAAGAGCACGCCGCCGACGAGCTTGCCGTCGTCCCAGATGCCGTAGATCCGGCCGGTGTCAGCGGCGGCCTTGTCGGCGTAGGACTGCAGGTACGCGCGGCTCGAGGCCAGGTCGGTGACGACGTCGGGCAGGGCGACGTACTGCCCGATGAACTCGCGGCCGCGGTCGATGTGGGCCAGGAACTCCTCGGCCTGCCACGGCTCGAGCGGCCGCAACTCGGCGCCGTCGTCACCCAGGGATTTCGCGAACATCCCGCGGATCTTCGCATGGAGAGAAGGACTCGTGAGCGTTCCGGGCGGTTAGAACCGCCCGGAACGCTCACGAGTCCTTGGCCAGCCGCTCGGCCAGCCCGACCAGCGACGCCGTGAGGTCGGGCAGCAGCAGCTCACGGTCGCGCAGCCAGTGCCGGACCTGCTCAGCCGACAGCGCGGCGAGCAGGACGTCCGCGCTGATCGACGGGTCGGGCGCGCCTGCCTCCGTCAGGAGATGGCGGCAGTGCTGGCGCCACAGCGCGTACGCCCCGGTTCGGAAGCGCGCGCCGGACGTCGAGGTTTCCGAGAGCAGGACCAGGTCGAGCTGGCGGTCGAGAAACTCCAGGTAGGCCGAGACGAACGCGCCCAGCCGGCGTGGTGCCGGTGCGCCGGGGCCGAGTGGGGGCGGGCCGGTGAGCAGGCATTCCTGCAGCTCGCGTTCGCGTTCGTCGAGCAGGGCCATCGCGAGGCCGCCCTTGTCGCCGAACCGGCGGTAGAGGGTGCCCTTGCCGACGCCGGCGGCCGCGGCAACGTCGTCCATGGTCACCGCGGCGACGCCGCGTTCGGCGAACAGCGTCTCGGCGGCGGCCAGGACGCGCAGGCGGTTGCGGGCCGCGTCGGCGCGTTCGCGGACGGGCGCGCCGACCACGGGCAGCTCCGTTGACGAAACGGACTGCGGTCCGCTACGGTCGTGGGACATGAAGCGGACTCTAGTCCGATTACCTTCCCTTCGCTACTGGAGCGTCACCATGTCTGAACTCCTGCACATTTCCGCGTCCCCGCGCGGTACCGACTCCGAGTCCCTGAAGCTCGCGGGCACCTTCCTCGACACCTACCGCGCCAGCCACCCCGGCGCCGACATCGAGGAGTGGGACCTCTGGGACGGCACGCTGCCCGAATTCGGCCCGGCCGCCGCCCGCGCCAAGATGACCGTCTTCGGCGGCGGCACCCCGCAGGGCGAGCAGGCCGTCGCCTGGGACGCGGCGCGCGCGGCCTTCGCCCGGTGGGACGCCGCCGACCGCGTGCTCTTCAGCGTGCCCATGTGGAACACCGGCGTGCCCTACATCCTCAAGCAGTTCATCGACGTCGTATCCCAGCCCGGCCTGGTCTTCGGCGTCGACCCGGCGACCGGCTACCAGGGTCTCGTCCACGGTAAGCGGGTCGCGGTGATCTACACCAGCGCGGTGTGGGGGCCGGGGCTCGGCCCGGAGTTCGGCACCGACTTCCAGTCGACGTTCTTCACGAGCTGGCTCAACTGGGCGGGCATCGACGACGTCACCGCGATCCGCTTCCACCCGACGCTGACCGGCGATGCGGCCGAGGCACGGCGGATCGCGCACGAGGACGCCCGGGACGTCGCCAAGAACTTCTAACCGGCTTGCGTAAGGTCTGCGGAAGCGGCCAGCTCGGTGACGACCGCGACGATCCGCGCGAGCGCGGGATTTTCGTTGCCGGGCAACCACGCCAGGTCGGTCCGCGCGACGTCGCCGGCCAGCGGCAAACAGATCACGCCGCGATCGTCGAGGCGATCGGCAGCGACGCCCCGCCGTTGCGCCTGGCCCTGGGCAGGGACGCGGTGGACGCGATCCGCGCCAAGCACGACACGCTGGCGAGCGAACTAACGGCCTGGAAGAAGCTCAGCCGCTCGACCGCGCTGGACTGACCGGGCCGTCGCGGAGTACGCCGCGCACGGTGTCGAGTGTGGCACCCGGATCGATCTCCGGCAGCCACCACGTCGCCCCGGCCTTCGCGTACGGCTCGGGGTCGACGCCGGGTGGCAGCGCGATGGCGATGTCGTACGCATCCATGTCGCCGTCGCGCAGTTCGGTGAGGGTCGTGACGACCTCGGCGAGCTGGTCCGGGTGCTCGAGGTTGACCGGGAAGAAGCCGTCGAGCCGGGCGGCGCGGCGGATCGGCTTGGGACGGCCCGGGAATCCGGCGGCCCACACCGGGACGCCGGGTCGCTGCAACGGCCGCGGCAGGAACGTGAGGTCGTCGACGACGTAGTGCTCGCCGTGATGGCGCACCGGCTCGCCGGACCAGGCCGCGGCCAGGATCGCCAGGGACTCGTCGAGCATCTGCCCGCGCCGCCGGTCGTCGAGCTCCTCCCCGGTCTTGGACAGCTCGCCGCCGAACCGGTCGCTGCCGATGCCGACGCCGAGGGTGAGCCGGCCGTCGCTGAGCCGGTCCAGCGTCGCGGTCTCCCGCGCGACTTTGGTCGGCCGCCGTCGGGCCAGGGCCGACACCATCGGGCCGATCCGCAGCCGTTCGGTCGCCGTGGCGATCGCCGTCAATGCGATCCACGGATCGGCGACCTGCTGGACCGGCGCGTGCCAGTTCAGGTGATCCCACACGAAGCAGCCGTCCCACCCGGCTTCTTCTGCGTCGGCGGCGAGGCGCGCGACTTCGCGCGGGTCGGCGAGGTCGTCGAACAGCGGCAGCCAGAGTGCTGACTTCATGCGCGTGCTCCTGCGGTGTGCTCGAGGATGGCGGGGACCACGAGATCCCAGGTGTGGGTGGGGAACAGTTCGTGGCCGACCTGCTCGAGCGCGATCAGGCGGGCGCCGGGGATCTCCTTCGCCAGCGCGACACCGTGGCCGTAGGGGAAGAGGGGGTCCTCGGTGCCGTGCAGGACGAGCGTCGGCGCGGTGATCTCACCGAGCCGCGACCGCCACGCCGGGCCCGCGTCGATCAGGTAGGGATTGGTCAGCTGCGCCGCGATCGTCGACCCGGCACGGTCCACGGCCCGCTCGGCGGCGGCGCGCACGCCGTCCTCGTCGAACCGGCGGGACGCGGCCGCGAACGGACGCTCGGCCTCGACCAGGTACTCGACCACCGCGGCGCGGTCCGTCCAGTCCGGCCCCGGTGCTTCCGTCTCGAACAGGGCCCGGATCTCGCCGGTGACCCCGGGCAGGTCCGAGTGCTGATGGCCGGGGCCGCCCGGCGTCGACGAAACAAGCGTCAGCGACGCGACCCGGTCGGGGTGGTGGAGTGCGAGGAGTTGGGCGACCGCAGCGCCCTGCGACATCCCGACGACGGCGGCGCAGTCGATCCCGAGTTCGCCGAGCACGCCGGCCGCGTCGGCGGCCAGATCGGGCAGGCCGTACTCCGGCGAGCCGACCGAGGAGCTGGTCGAGCCGCCAGCGTCCCTGCTGTCGTACCGGATCACGAGCCGCCGTCCGGCCACCAGGCGGGCGACGAACTCGTCCTCCCACGCGACCGAGGACTGGCCCGCTCCGTGCAGGAGCAGCACTGCCGGATCGGCCGGGTCGCCCGCCGTCGTGGCGGCGAGTTCGACGCCGTTGGTCGCGATCGTCATTCCTCGAAGTTTCATGTCTGGAACGCTAGAGCCGTCAGGGCATCGCGAAAAGCGATGATTTCTGATCAAGTCGATCGCCCAGGCCAATAGATCAGTCCAGCAGCGCGGTGAGGATCCCGTCGAGCAGCCGCACGCGGCGGTCCGCGATCCGGTGCACCTCCTCGTCATGGGTCGCCACGATCACCGCCGCGCCTTCGGCGGCACAGCGCCGCAGCAGGCGCAGCACCCGCGGCGTGCTGCCCGCGTCCAGGTGCGCGGTCGGCTCGTCGGTGAGCAGCACCCGCGGACGTCCGGCGACCGCGCGCGCCAGCGCGACCCGTTGCTGCTGACCGAAAGAGACCTCCAGCGGGTACCGGTCGCCGAGGTCGCCGATGCCGAGCTCCTCCAGCAGCGAACTCACCCGCGCGTGGATCGACGCGGCGGAGGGCCGGGGGATGTCGGACCGCAGCCGCAGCGGCAGCGCGACGTTCTCGGCGATCGTGAGTTCGTTGGCCAGGCCCAAAGCCTGGGGGAGTACGGCGCACGTGTGCCACGGCGGCGCACCGCTTATCGGCACGCCGTCCAGCAGCACGCAGCCCGAGTCGGGGGAGTCGAACCCGCACAGCAGCGCCAACAGCGCGCTCTTGCCCGACCCCGATCGCCCGGACACCGTCACCAGCTCGCCCGCGGCGACGCGCAGTTCCAGGCCGCGCAGCACCTCGATGTCCCCGCTGGGGTGGGCGAAACTGCGGCGCAGCCCCACGGCCTCGATGGTCATCGGCTCTCACCCCGTTCTTCGACGCCCTGCAGGTGTCCCTTGTGCAGCCGCGCCACCCGCGCGCCCAGGTCGATCAGCCGTTCGTCGTGCGAGGCGACCAGCACCGCGAAGTCCTGGTCGATCAGGAACTGCAACGTGTCGAGCACCAGGTCGGCCGAGGCCTCGTCCAGCTGCGACGTCGGCTCGTCGGCCAGGATCACCGTCGAGCGCGCGGCCAGCACGCATCCGAACGCGAGCCGCTGCTGCTGCCCGCCCGAAAGGGCCGAGATCTTCCAGGAACCGGTGCCCTGCAAGCCGAGCTGGTCGAGGATCTCCTCCGGACGGCACTCGGTCCCGGCCGACTCGGCCGCCGCACGCAGGTTGTCCGCGACCGAGAGATACCCGAGCAGATTGTCCGACGGGTTCTGGAACACCAGCCCGAGGTGGTGACGGCGCAGGGCGCGCCGCTCGCGGTGGCGCAGCTTGCGGACGTCGGCGCCCTGGAACGTCAGCGAACCGCGCGCGGGCTGCTCGAACAGGCCGAGCACTCGCAGCAGCGTCGACTTCCCGGAGCCGGACGGCCCGGCCAGCACGGTCATCCCGCGCGCGGGGACGTCGATGCTGATGTCGTCGACGCCGGGGACCACCCCGGCCGGGGTCTGGTAGTCCACGCCGATACCGCGCAGCTGAAAGATCGGTTTAGGCACGGATCAGCTCCGCGGTCCGGGCGGTGCGCACCGAGCGCACCGCGATCCAGCCGGCCAGGGCGACCACGAGTACGCCCACGGCCAGCACGGTGAACACGAACGGCGCCGGATCGGGCAGTTCGGAGCGTGGCGCGAGGAACGTCGCCGGGTCGAACCGCGGCACCGACAGCCCCGCGACCGAGATCCCGCACACCACCCCGACCACGATCGCGACCCCGCTCAGCGTGCCCAGTTCCATCAGGTGACTCGCCAGCAACGTCCGCGGCCGCATCCCCATCCGCAGCACGAGTGCGCCGGCCAGGGCGTTCTGCCGCCGCCGGACTTCCACCGCGACCAGCAGCGCGAGGATCGCGACCGCGCC
This sequence comes from uncultured Actinomycetota bacterium, assembly GCA_963762765.1. Classification (GTDB taxonomy): domain Bacteria; phylum Actinomycetota; class Actinomycetes; order Mycobacteriales; family Pseudonocardiaceae; genus Amycolatopsis. Next base: position 218,376 of record CAVXMR010000036.1, on the reverse strand, counting down.
GAGGACCGCGCCCAGCAGCGCGACGAAGGAGAACGTCCACGACACCACCATGAACGGCAGGCCGTCGAGAGCGACGTCGCGGCTGATCCGGTTGGGGATGTAGACCCCGGCGTCGTGCAGCGCGACGGTGGCCTGGGCCAGCGGCGCGTTGGTCAGCACGCTCCACTTCGGCACCTGGTTCAGCTGCGCGGGAGTGAGCGAGGTCCGCGAGACGACGTAGCCGGGCGAGGTCCCGATCATGGGGAACAGCGGCAGGTCGCCGGCGACCTGCGCGGCCGGGAGCCCGCCGGGCAAGTCGGCCTTCTGCTTGGCCGTGTGCCCCACCCGGATCGCCGGCGTGCCGGCCGCGCTGGGCTGGGAAATCTTGCGCAGCAAGGCATCCAGCTCGTCGGCGGGGACGGCGTCGAGCGCGGCGGCGTCGCGGAACGTGGCCGGGTCGACGACCAGAACCACACTGCCGGTGCCGGTGAGTTCGCCGACGACGGTGCTGTTGCCGCGCAGCGAAGCGGGCATCGCGACCTTGCCCACGCCGATCGGGCTGTCGGTGTCGATGCGGGCGTTGCTGCCGACGAAGATGGCCGACTTCGTCTGCAGCGCGTCCTCCTGGCCGTTGGCGATGCCGATGCCGGTGGCGAGGGTGCCGATGGCAAGGGTGCCGATGACGAGCACGCCGGTCACCGGGGCGCGCGCGCCGGCCAGCCGCCGGATCGCCAGCTGCAGGGCCGGGCGCGACCAGAACCGGGCCCGGTGGGACGCGCGCAGGGCGAGCCAGGCCAGCCGGGCGGTGAGCAGCCCGACGGTCAGCACCACGAACACCGGATAGGTCAGGGCCAGCGGGTCGATCTGGGGTAATGGATTTCCGAGCCGGGACGCGCTGCTGTAGTGGGCGAGCCGGTTCCAGCCGAGCAGCGCCATCCCGGCGCTGAGCAGCTCCCACGGGGCGTACGCGAGCAGCCGCATCCGGTTGCCCTTGCGACGGACCCGGCCCAGCTCGAACTCGCGATGGACTCGCACGGCCACGACCAGCGCCAGCAGCGCGAGGGAAATCGCCAGCACCGCGGCGGCCACTCCGCCGGCCAGCAGCTCGTCCGGGGGATCGGGCTCGCCGCCGGGTCCGTAGACGCCGAGCAGCAGCCGGGCGAGCACCGCCCCCGCCGCGCCGCCGAGTAGCACCGGCAGGCCGAGCTCGGCGACGGCGAGGCCGCCGAGAGCACCCGGACCGGCGCCGCGGGCCGAGAGCAGCCGCAGCTGGGCGTGCCGGCGCTGGTACCACTGCAGGGCGACGGTGCCGATCCCGGCGCAGCCGACCAGCACGCTGATCAGGGCCAGCGGCAGGATCGAGACGAAGACGTTGGACTGGACCTGGTTGCTGATCTGGACCGACCGCTCGAACGTCGGGACGTCGGCGGCGATGGCGTTGCCCAGGCCCTGCGCGGTCAGGTCGGCGCGGACGTCGGCGACGAGCTCATGGGATCGCTTCAGCAGGTCCTCGGCGCCGCTGACCGTGGTCGGCGGCGGCTCGTAGAACGAGATGTGCAGGATCTGCAGCCACGGCACACCCAGCGACTTGACCGTGTCGTCGAAGGTCTTCTGGTCGGTGGCGAAGACGATGGAGTCGATCGGGTCGTTGGCCAGGCGGTCGACGACGGCGCCGGTCTGCTGCGAGCACCACCACCGCGGCGGCGGGTCGAGCAGGTCGGAATAGATCCCGGTGACCGGCGGCAGCGTGACGCCCTGCACGCTCGGCCGGGTGCCGACCCCGATGTGCTCGGCGTCGGCGACGACGTTGCCCAGCCACAGCCCCGGCTTGCGCGCGCCCTGCTGCAGCGCGAGGTTGTCCAGGCCGGCCTGGTCGCGGTAGGCGAGGCGGATCTTGTAGTTCGGGTCGCCGTTGAAGTTGGTGCCGTAGAGCACCGGCGTGTACTGGGCGACGACGGGGGCGCCGAAGCCGTGCGCGGCGGCGTGTCGCTGCACCGCCGAGGTCACCGCGGGGATGTCCGAGGTCGGGATGTGGCCTTTGCCGAAGACCGGGCCGTAGCTGTCGGGACAGGTGATCCCGGTCTGGTAGGTCATGGCGGCACCGCCCGCTGCGGAGGCCTGCAGCATCGCCGCGGTGCCGAGAAAACAGGCGAGCAGCGCGGTCGCGGCGGCCACGATCAGGGTGAGCGGGCTGGTCAGGGCGGCTCGCGGCGCGGCGCGCCACGCCATGGTCACTCTCGGTTGCCCAATTCTCCCCCAGATCACCCGCATGGGGGCGCACGCTACCGGGAGAACCGGAACGTGAGAACGTTTTTGTCGGGATCGTTGCTCACGCACTGTGTTCGCCACCGGAAAAATCCGGTCAGCTCCCGACGATCGGACGACTCCATCCGGCTCCATTGGTGGTCTAGACCTTGACGGCGTTACTGGTCCAGTCCAATTCTGGACGGGATCCCGCCGTGCTACGCCGCGGTACGGCATCCCGCCGGTCCTGGAGCGAAGATGCGTAGACCCAGATTCAGTACCCGTTTGTCCGTTTCCGTTGCCATTGCGGCGCTTTCGGCTGGTTCGCTGGTCGCCGGCGCCGCACCCGCGCAGGCCGCGACCGCGTTGCCCGCCCATGTCTTCGCGCCTTATTTCGAGGCGTGGACGGGGGAGAGCCCGGCCGCGGTCGCGCAGCAGGCCGGTGCCAAGCACCTGACCATGGCCTTCATCCAGGCCGCTACGCACGGTTCTTGCACGGTGTACTGGAACGGCACCACCGGCATGCCCATCGCGAACAGCACGTTCGGTGCCGACATCGCCACGATCCGTTCACGCGGCGGGGACGTCATCCCGTCGTTCGGCGGCTACACCGCCGACAACACCGCCACCGAAATCGCCGACAGCTGCACCAGCGTCGACCAGATCGCCGCCGCCTACGAATCGGTGATCACCACCTACGACGTGCCGCGCCTCGACATGGACATCGAGGACAACTCGCTGACCAACACCGCCGGCATCGACCGCCGCAACAAGGCGATCAAGAAGGTCCAGGACTGGGCCGCCGGTTCCGGGCGGAGCCTGCAGATTTCCTACACCTTGCCGACCACCACCCACGGCCTGGAGTCCAGCGGCCTGGCGGTGCTGCAGAACGCGGTCGCCAACGGCACCCGCGTCGACGTCGTCAACATGATGACCTTCGACTACTACGACAACGCCGCGCACCAGATGGCCACCGACACCCAGACTTCGGCCAACGGGCTGGTCTCCCAGCTCGGGTCGCTGTATCCGGGGAAGAGCCAGGCACAGCTGTGGGCGATGGTCGGGATCACCGAGATGATCGGTGTCGACGACTTCGGCCCGGCCGAGACGTTCACCACCGCCGACGCCACCACGGTCTACAACTGGGCGGTCTCGAAGGGGATCAGCACGCTGTCGTTCTGGGCGCTGCAGCGCGACAACGGCAACTGCCCGGGCGGCGCCGCGGCGGACAACTGCTCCGGCATCTCGCAGTCGCAGTGGCAGTTCAGCCACACCTTCGAACCGTTCACCAGCGGCACCACGGTTCCCGGCAACGACTTCTCCCTCGCCGCGAACCCGTCCTCGGCCGCGGTGAACCCGGGCGCGTCGGCCACCGCCACGGTGAGCACAGCTGTCACGTCGGGGTCCGCGCAGCAGGTCACGCTGTCGGTCAGCGGCGCGCCTTCCGGCGTTTCCGCCTCGGTCAGCCCCGGCTCGGTGACCGCGGGCGGAACCGCGACGCTGAGCGTCTCGACGACGTCTTCGGCGACGCCGGGAACCTATCCGCTGACGATCACCGGCTCCGCGGCGTCGGGCAGTCACAGCACGACGTACACGCTGACCGTCAACGGCACGACACCGACCGGCGTGATCGTCAACCCGGGGTTCGAGACGGGCGCGCTGAGCCCGTGGAGCGCCCCCGGCGACGCGGTGGCCGGCTCGCCGGCGCACTCCGGGACGCACTCGCTGCAGGTCGCGGCGACCGGGTCGTCGACCGGTGAGGCGGCGCAGAACGTGACCCTGCAGCCGAACCACGCCTACACGCTCAAGGCTTGGGTGCAGGGCAACTTCGCCTACCTCGGCGTCCGCGGCGGCGCGAACGCGAGCACCTGGACCTCCAGCAGCGGCTGGACCCAGCTGTCGGTGCCGTTCACGACCGGCGCCTCGGGCGCGGTCACGGTGTACGTCCACGGCTGGTACGCCCAGGGCACCGTGTACGCGGACGACTTCACCCTCGGCTAAGGCCTCGTGAGTGGTAAGTCGGGTTCTGACCCTACTTACCACTCACGAGAGCCGGGGTATTACGCAACTTGGAGGTTGGCCGGGCAGGGCGGGCTGGGAAGACTGCGGAGACCGTCTCGCGAGGAGGACTTCGTGCCGCACATCCCGCTCGACCCCGCCCTGCCCGGCATCTCCGGCCTGTTCGCCTTCCGCCCGGAGACGGCCGCGCCGCTCGGGCAGCTCGCCGAGGTCCTGCTGCGCGGGCCGAGCAGCCTGAGCGTCGGGGATCGCGAGCTGATCGCGACCGTCGTGTCCCATGGCAACGAATGCCGCTTCTGCACCGGAAGTCACGCCGCCGCGGCCGCGGCGACGCACGAGGGCGGCCGCCCGGTGGTCGACGCGGCCTGCGCGAGCATCGACGACGCCCCGGTCACGGACAAGATCAAGGCGCTGTTACGTATTGCGCTCGCGGTCCGTGAGACCGGCCGCGCGGTGACCGAGGAGCTGGTGGCGGCCGCGCGCGCCGAGGGCGCCACCGACGTCGAACTGCACGACACGGTGCTGATCGCGGCCTCGTTCTGCCTGTTCAACCGCTACGTCGACGGCCTGGCCACGATCGCGCCCGACGAGCAGGCGGTCTACGACCAGATCGGCAAGCGCCTGGCCGTCGAGGGGTACGCGGGCATCGGGCGTTAACCAGGCTTTCGCCGGGAGTTCGCCGCGGGCCTGGCCGTGTGTTCGCGATGCGGCGTCGATACTGGCGCGCGACCCCGACCCGGAGGCTTACCCGATGACACACGTTGATCGCAGACGGTTCCTGCAGCTGGCGGGCGGTACCGCCGCGCTGTCCATGCTCTCGACCAGCATCGCCCGCGCCGCCGAGATCGCCCCCGCCCGCCGGACCGGCACGCTGCGCGACGTCGAGCACATCGTGGTCCTGATGCAGGAGAACCGCTCGTTCGACCACTACTTCGGCGCCGCGCGCGGGGTCCGCGGATTCGGCGACCCGCACCCGGTCACCCTGCCCGGCGGCAAGCCGGTCTGGGCCCAGTCGGACGGCACCCGCGACATCCTCCCGTTCCGCCCCGACGCCAACGACCTGGGCCTGCAGTTCATCCAGGACCTCCCGCACGGCTGGAACGACACCCACGCCGCCTGGAACCAGGGCGCCTACGACAAGTGGGTGCCCGCCAAGGGCTCGACCACGATGGCGTACCTGACCCGCGAGGACATCCCGTTCCACTACGCGCTGGCCGACGCCTTCACCGTGTGCGACGCCTACCACTGTTCGTTCATGGGCTCGACCGACCCGAACCGCTACTACATGTGGACGGGCTACACCGGCAACGACGGCACCGGCGGCGGCCCGGTCCTCGGCAACGACGAGGCGGGCTACGGCTGGACGACCTACCCGGAGCGGCTGGAGAAGGCCGGGGTGTCGTGGAAGATCTACCAGGACATCGGCGACGGCCTGGACGCCGCCGGCGGGTGGGGCTGGATCGACGACGCCTACCGCGGCAACTACGGCGACAATTCGTTGCTGTACTTCAATTCCTATCGCGACGCCAAGCCCGGCGACCCGCTCTTCGAGAAGGCGAGGACCGGGACGAACGCCAAGCAGGGCGACGGGTTCTTCGACATCCTCGAGGCCGACGTCAAGAGCGGGCGGCTGCCGCAGGTCTCGTGGATCGCGGCGCCGGAAGCGTTCACCGAGCACCCGAACTGGCCGGTCAACTACGGCGCCTGGTACATCGCCCGCGTCCTCGACGCGTTGACCTCGAACCCCGAGGTGTGGAGCAAGACCGCGCTGTTCATCACCTACGACGAGAACGACGGCTTCTTCGACCACGTCGTGCCGCCGTACGCGACGCCGGGAAAGTCCACTGTGGACGTCACCGGCGAGATCTACGCGGGCTCGTCCTCACGCCCGGCCGGACCCTACGGCCTCGGCCAGCGCGTCCCGATGCTCGTGGTCTCGCCGTGGAGCAAGGGCGGCTGGGTGTGCTCGGAGGTCTTCGACCACACCTCGATCATCCGGTTCATGGAGCGCCGCTTCGGCGTGCGCGAGCCGAACATCTCGGCTTGGCGCCGTTCGGTCTGCGGTGACCTGACCTCGGCGTTCGACTTCTCCCGCATCCAGAGCTCGGTCCCGGCGCTGCCCCCGACCGACGGTTACGCCCCGCCGGACCGCGTCCGTCACCCGGACTACGTGCCCGCGGTGCCGGTCAACCAGGTGTTGCCGAAGCAGGAACGCGGCCTGCGCCCGGCGCGTCCGCTGCCGTACGACCTGAGCGTCGACGCCACGGCGAAGGGGCACCTGACCTTCACCAACCGCGGTCGCGCGGGCGCGTCGTTCCTCGTCACGTCTCGTACACACTCGGGTGGTCCGTGGACGTACACCGTGGGGGCTGGGCGGAGCCTGTCCGGTGAGCTCGGTGGTAGCGGTGCTTACGACTTCTCCGTCCACGGGCCGAATGGCTTCTTCCGGCAGTACAGCGGGAGTGCGGGGGATGGGGCTGAGGTGAGCCTTCGCCACGACGGCGACGACGTCGAGCTGATCCTCACCAACCCGGGTAAGACCGTCGTCCGGCTGACCGTGACCGACGCTCACGACACGCGGCACCCGGTGACGCACGTGCTCCGGCCGGGAGCGCGGATCGTGGACTGCGTTCAGACACGCAAGAACGGCAACTGGTACGACCTCGCGGTGACCTCCGACCGCGACCCGAAGTACGTGCGGCGGCTGGCCGGGCACGTCGAGACGGGGCGGCCGAGCACGAGCGACCCGGGCCTCATCACCGAGTAAGGACTCGTGAGCGTTCCGGGCGGTTCTAACCGCCCGGAACGCTCACGAGCCTTAGAACCCGCCCACTCCGTTCGGCACCCCGACGCCGGTCGGAGCGTCGTACCCAGGCCCAGCCACGCACAGGTAGTCGTTGCCGCACTTCTTCCCACCGCCGGCGTAGTCGTTGCTGCCGGTGGTGACGTCCACGAACTGCGACGCCTGCGCGTAGAGGTCGCTCGGCTGCGCGATCCCCGCGCGTCCCGACCGGCCGTACAGGCCGGCGATGAACGGCGCCGACGCGCTCGTGCCGCTCACCGAAATCCAGCCGCCCGCGTCGGTGTTGTGGATCGCGAGGCCGTCGCCGACCGCCGAGACGTCCGCGACCGTGCGCTTGCCGCAGTGGGTGTCCTTCTGCCACTTCGGTTTGGCGATGTACGCCGAGCAGCCGCTCCCGCCGAACGCCCAGGCCGACTCCGAACCAGCCTCGCGGCGAGTCCGGATCGTTCCCCAGCGACGTCCCGCCGACCGCGACCGTCGTCGCCAGCACAGCCGGGTAGCTCGCCGCGGTGAACCCGAAGTCGCCCGAGGACGCCACGACCGTCACGCCCGGGATGCTGGTAGTGACTCGCGAACGCCAGCGCCGCGCCGCTTTCCCGCGCGCCGTAGCTGTTCGACACCACCTTCGCCCCGAGCCGCACCGCGGTGTCCTCGGTTTCGGCGAGGTCGGCGAACGCCGGAGTGTTCCCTTCGACCACGACGATCCGGCACGACGGGCACCCCGCCGAGACCATCGAGACGTCCAAAGTGGACTCAATCGCCCAGCCGAAGTCGGCAGGCGGCAGCGGCGCGGCTTCGCCGTGCTGGTTGACCTTCCGGAAGCACCCGCTCGCCGACGTGCAGGCCGGCAACCCGAACTGCGCCCGGTAGGCGTTGAGATCCGCCTCGAGGTTCGGCGCGTCGTAGGCGATCGAGATCCCGACGACAGTGTCCGGACCGGCCTCGGCGGGCAGCCGGTAGGCCGACGCCAGGTCGTCCGCGCCCCAGCCCGGCAGCCCGGGGGTGAAGCCGTGCGAGACGGTGTAGGTGCTCAGGCAGTGCAGGACCGCAGGTCCCTGGTCCGGGCACGCGGCACGGGACACGGGCGCGGCGTCGGCCGGGGGAGCGAGGCCGCCCACCGACACCACGACCGCGCACACGGCCACTACGAGTTTCCTGTTCACAGTGGACATCCCCCTCAGAAGGCCGAGACGTGGTAGGCGCGGGTGATCGTCTCCGAAATCGTCGCCCCGGCGGCGTCGGACGCGGTGACCTGCAGCGAGACGTTCCCGCCGCGGAAATCGGCCGTGGTGGCGGTGAAGTCGGTGTGGAAGACCCCGTTGCCCTTGGCCGTGACGGCCGCGTCTTGCCAGGTCACGCCGTCGTCGGTGGAGAACCGGATGGTCGCGCCGGTGATGGCGCTCGCGGCGGTCTGCTGCAGGTGCCCGACGGTGAGGTCCAGGCTCTGCGGCCCGACGACGGTCGAGCCGTCCGGGCGCAGCGCGCCGACCGCGTAGCCCAGCGTCAGCAGCGGCTCGACCGCGCAGTCCCGGATCGGCGGACCGCCCTTGACCAGCGCGCAGGCCAGCGACGCGGGCAGCGTCGCACCCTCGACGTGCCCGCGACTTCCACGTCCATTCGGTGTGCGTGGCGGTGGACTGCAGGTACATCGGCCCGACCCGGCCGGCATCGAGGGTCAGCCCCAGCGTCGACGGGCCCGCACCGACTTCCTGGTCCATCGAGAAGTCGTCGAGATGAGCCGCGACCGGATCGCCCTCGGCGAGCACCGTTCCGTCCTGGGTGATCTTGTAGTGCCCGGTGATCGTGTCGCGCGATTCGCCGTAGTAACCGAATCCGGTGTGCCCGGGTTCGTTGTCGCTGAACGGCTTGATCGAGAACGTCACGCGGTCACCGGACCGCGTCGCGGCCGGAATCGCGGGCAGGGTGCCGTCGTCGACCGGCAGCAGCGCGACCTGTCCGGCCGGGTGCAGCGGGAACCGGTTCCAGCCCTCGGTCAGGGTCTAGCCGGGCTGATAGCGGTGGAACGCCTCGTACTGGCCGCCCTGCCCAGGCTCTTGAACGGGCCGGGCTGGATGTACTTCGAGAACCCGCCGAACCAGGTGAGGTCCGGCGCCGCCGACACGTACTCGGTCTGCTGCCGCGGCAGCGTCGATCGGGTGCGACGCCCGTCCGCCGGAGTCCTCGAAGGTGAACATGCCGCTGCGCTGCCGCCAGCCCGATCGTGCTCAGCTCGCTGTAGTAGGTCGCGTCGACCGTGGCGACGTCCTTCGCCGTGATCACGTACTGCTGCTTCGGGATCGTGCCCGTGGCCGCCTTCTGCAGCTGGTACTCGTACGGCGTGCCCGGGCCGGGCGGTGAGATCAGCCTGCTGTACGGGTACGTCTGCAGCGCCCCGGTGCGCACCGGCTTCGTGGTGGGCGAGACCCAGATCGGCACGCCCGGGCCCGCGTCGAAGTCGAGCGTGAACGCCGGCCCGGTCTTCGCCGCACGCCGGAAGAAGAACCCGTTGTCGTCGAGCAACGCCGGACGCGGCGTCACCCAGGTGACCTGGCTGTTCGCGCGCTGCGCGTCGACGCGGACCGAGATGTCCGCGCTGCACCGGGAACTCGGGCTGCGCGCTGAGCCGCACCTCGGTGAGGTTGTCGTCGGCGTCGACGGTCCAGAACAGGCCCGAGCGCGCTGTAGTTGCCCTCCGGCGCGCTGAACTTCGCCGTGCCGCCGGAGAAGTAGTTGAGGTTCTCGTTCGGGTCGAGCAGGTCGCCGTCGTCGGTGTTGTACAGGAACGCGACGCCGGTGTCGGCGGGCTTGCCCGCGATGTCCTTGGCGTCGACGGACACCGTGCGCATCACCGAACGCGGTTGCACCGCCTTCGGCTGCTTCGCCCCAGCGAGTCCGAAATGTGGTTCCGCCCGCGAACAGGCCCTGGCCGCCGAAGTGGCCACGCGCGTTGTCCTCGGTGAACTGCTTGCGCCAGCGCGGCGCCGAAATCCTTCGTGCCCCCAGCGTCCAGCGAGCGCTTCCCGGCCCCCAAGCCGGTGGTTTCGACGGGGACCCGCCCGTCGGGTTCGGCCGGCGAGCAATGCCTTGACGTCGAACAGGCTCAGGTCGAGCCCGCGCCCCAGATAGGGCAGCGCGGTGCCGGGGACCTCGTAGTCCTGGCCACCGAGCCGCAGGTGGACCAGCGAACGCGCCACGCCCTTGGCGGCGGCCGGCTGGATGTCGAACGTGTCGCGACCGTCCGGGGTGGTCCGGACGGTCACCCGGTCACCCGTGATCAGCACGGCCGAGTGCACCTCGGCCGTCGCCGCGCTCGCGGGCGGTGAGACGAGGCCTGCCAGCCCCGCCTGACCCGCGAGCACGACGCCGATCAGGGAGAATGTTTTTCGCACTGACACCTCCATGTGGTGAGTGATCACCACATGGGACGTCCCAGACAGCCCGGGCGTTGAGACCGTTCTCGATCTTGGGGAGAATTGGGCTGATCAGCTCAGCCCGCCGGGACCGTGCGGAGGCAAGCCGCTTCGCTTCGCAACGGACTGGGTACCAGAGCGTCCGTGGTCGCCACCTACCTCGTCCCGGTCACGTCCGCGCTCATCGTCTTCCCGCTTCTCGTCCTGCTCGTGATGCTGCCGGTCGCGTTCGCCAGCTACCGGCGCCGGGGGCGTGCGGGCGGCTGGACGACCGTCGTCTTCTACTCGTTTCTGTTCTACCTGCTCGCGATCGCGCTGCAGACGATCGTGCCGCTGCCCGCCGACGCGAGCTACTGCGCCGGGCACACCTACGCCAGTTCGCCGCAGCTACGCCCGTTCTACTTCGTCGAAGTCATCGAGCAGCGGGCGCGCGGGCACTGGAGTCCGGGCGCGATCCTGCACAACCCGGTGATCTGGACCACCGCGCTCAACGTCGTGATGCTGGCGCCGCTGGGCCTGTTTCTCCGGTACCTGCGGGGAATGCGCTTCCTCACCACGACCCTGGTCGGGTTCGGCCTGTCGCTGTTCTTCGAGCTCACCCAGCTGACCGGGCTCTGGTTCGTCTACCCGTGCCCGTACCGGCTCTTCAGCGTCGACGACCTCATCCTGAACACCGCGGGCGTGGTGCTGGGCTGGCTGATCGCCGGCCCGCTCATCCGGGTGCTCCCGGCGCTCGAGCCCGGCCACGACCACCGCCGCTACGCCGCGAAAGTCACGTTCACCCGGCGGCTGTTCGCGCTGATCACGGATCTGCTCGGCTTCGCGATGCTGATCGGGTTCGGCGCCGGCCTGCTCACGCTGTTCGGCGAGGACCTGCGCCACGGCGATGTCGCCGTCGGAATCCTTGCGCTGCTGTGGTTCGTCGTGGTCCCGACCGTCACCGGCTCGACCCTGGGCAAGCGCGCGATGCTGCTGCGCGTCACCCGCGCCAATGGCCGGCGAGCCGGACCGTTCTCCCTGCTCATCCGCTACGGCGTGCTGCTCTCGCCGCTGTGGCTGACCTGGCTGACGGTGGACCTCGGCCTGGGCAGTCTCGCGGAGCATCCCGAACGGCTGCTGCTCCTGCTCGCGGTGGCGGCGTCGGTGCTGTTCGTGCTGGTCCCGACCCCGGTGGCGGTCTGGCGCGAGCATCGGCCGCTGCACGAGCGGTGGTCCCGCACGGTGAACGCGGCCATCGTGCGGGAACTCCCGGAGGTGCATTCCCTGTCACATCGCTCGGTCGACGAGGTGGTGTAAGCCAGGCACCTGACGACAGAGAGAAGGCCTCCGATGTCCACCAAGATCTTCCTGAACCTGCCGGTCACCGACGTCGCCGCAGCGCAGCGCTTCTACACCGGGCTCGGCTACGCGATCAATCCGCAGTTCACCGGGGAGGACTCCGCCTGCATCGTGATCAGCGAGCACATCACCGCGATGCTGATGTCGGTGGCGCACTTCAAGGACTTCACCACCAAGGAGGTCGCGGACGCGTCGAAGACCACCGAGGTGATCATCGCGCTGACCGCCGAAACCCGGGAAGCGGCCGACGAACTGGCCGACAAGGCCCTGGCCGCCGGCGGCTCCGAGCCGAAGCCGCCGCAGGACCACGGGTTCATGTACGTGCGCTCGTTCACCGACCTCGACGGCCACCACTGGGAACTGATCTGGGCCGCCGAACAGGGCTGAGCTAGTCCTGCGGGGTGAGCACGACGACCGGGATCACGCGGTCGGTCTTCCGCGTGTACTCGTCGTACAGCGGGAAAATCTTCGCCATCTGGGCCCAGAGGGGCGCGCGCTCGGCGTCGGTCGCGACGCGGGCGCGCGCGGTGAACCGGCGGGTGCCGACCTGGACCCCGACGCTCGGCTCCTCCAGGAGGTTCTTGAACCACGCGGGATCGTCGTCGTCGCCGCCCTTGGACGCGACGACGACGAAATCCTCGCCGGAGGTGCCGTAGATCAGGGTGGTGCGGCGGGGCTCGTCGGTCTTGCGGCCGGTCGTGACGAGCACGAGCGTGTGCACGCCGTTCGACTCGTGTCCCTCGGTGCCGCCCGAGGCCAAGTACTTCCGGGTGTGCTCGGCGACCCAGGTCCAGTTCGGGTCGGTCGTGTCGGTGGCGCGGTCGAGGTCAGCGGCGACGGCCATGATGGCGGTCCTTTCCGGTGTGGTCGGTGGTGATCCTGGGACGGAGCCGGCGGGCGGTTCTCGACATCAGATCAGCCTCGGCTGGATGACGAACGGCCGGTAGCCGGCGATCGCGGGCAGATCGAAGTGATCAAGCCTGCCGTTCACGACGTGCCAGCGGATCAGCTGGGTCGAGCGATGCTCGCGATAGAACACCAGCATGTCCGGCTTCTCCCAGGTCGGGCACATCGGGACCGCTGCAGGACGTAAGCCAGCAGCGGCAACGAATCCCCGCCGCCGGTGTCGGTGACCATGCGACTCACCAGGCCCGGGCCGAACCGCACCCCGGCGAGTTCGGCCGGGCCTTCGATGACTTCGCTGAGCGCGTCGTCGTCGAGCGCGCCCACCGTGACCGGCAGTCGCGCCAGCTCGGCGAACCGGGAGCTCAGCAGGCTCGTCAGGAATTCCGAACGCAGCGTGGCGATGACCCAGAGATCGGCGTCGCGCATCAACGCTTCCCGCAGCAGGCCGAGGAACTGCGTGGCCTCGTCTTCCCCGGCCATGGTGGACAGTTCCTCGAACTGGTCGACGACCAGCAGGTGCCGGTGCCGTCCGGACACTGCCCGCATCCGCTCGACCAGTGTGGCCGGGTCGGCCCGGATCTTGCGTTCGAGTTCAAGGGCGTCGACCCGCGGTGGCAGTTCGGCGAGCGTCTCCGCGAGGGCGGCGATGGGCTGGGTGCCGGGCTGGAACGGCGGGACGATCAGCCAGCGGATCCGCCGGTGCCGCAGATGGGGGAGCTGATGAGCCGGGTGACCGTCGTGGTCGTCCGGTTCCGCAACATCGGCAGCGCCGAGCCTGGCAACGGGACGGCACGGACTTATCCATTCGGGCAAAGAGGGATAAATCGGGTATGGTCGCCGGGCTGGGGTCCGATGTGGACGTCAGTGTCCATCCCTGCTCGACGCCCTTGGGCTGAGGCACTCAGTCCGGGTAGCCGAATCGGCGGCCTTCCACCCTGCGGTTCTCGCCGATCTCCGCGGCGGTCCACGGGTGGGACGAGTAGTCGTCCCGGGCCGCGCCACCGCCTTGCAGGAGCGTGAGAGTGAGCCGCCGGGCCGCGTCGGGAGCCTCCACGATCCACGGCAGATCCATCAGTACGCACCAGGCCGGTCGATGTCCCACTACGCGTTCCACCGCCTCGATCTCCTCCTGTTCCCAGCCGAGGAACAGCAGAAGCTCCGCGTTGTCGTCGACTACGTCCACGTACAAGCATCCGTGGACGTAGTAGGGCTTGGGTGGCTGGCTCGACAGTTCGTCAAGCACCGCAACGGTTTTCGCCTGGTCCAAGGTCGGATAGACGGTGACGGAACGCATCGGGCCATGCTAGCCGTACCGGCCGCGGCACGGCCCCCTGATTTAATCAAGGAGAGCGCCACAGCTGTGGTGCCTCGAAGCGCCTGACGGAGGAGTCGATGCTGGGATGACGGCAGAGCGATCGATGCCCACACAGGACGATGTGCTCGGGTACTTCGACACGCTGTCGAACTGGGGACGCTGGGGCGACGACGACGAGCTCGGCACGCTGAACCACATCACCGACGACGTCCGGCTGGCGGCGGCGCGGGCCGTGCGTCACGGCAGGAGTGTGTCGTGTGCGTGGGAGATCGCGGTCCCGGAAGAAATGGAGCGGTCGACGACGGCGTGCCCGTGCGCCGCCGACATGCCGGGTGCCGAGCACATGCCGGTGCCCGGCTTCCGCAACGACCGGCACTGGGGCTTTTCGAACGAGCGGCTCGGCATCTTGTTCCACGGCAACACGATCACCCACGTCGACTCGCCGTGCCACATCTTCTGGGACGGCACGATGTACAACGGGCGGTCGCACTCGCTGGTCGACGCCGAGACGGGATCGGCGTGGGCGGCCGTCACGGCGGCGGCGAACGGGATCGTCACCCGTGGAGTCCTGCTGGACATCGCGAGCGTCCGCGACGTGCCGTGGCTGGAACCGGGCCAGGGTGTGTTTCCCGAGGATCTCGAGGAGGCCGAGCGTCGCCAGGGCGTGCGGGTGCGCTCCGGCGACGCGGTGCTCCTGCGGACCGGCTATGGCCGCGCCCGGCACGAGGCCGGCGCGGACGGCGGTTTCACGCAGGCCGGCTGGCACGCCTCCTGCCTGCCGTGGCTGCGCGAGCGGGAGGTCGCGCTGATCGGCGCGGACACCCCTCAGGACGTTCAGCCGTCGGGGTACGCCGACGTGTTGATGCCGGTTCACGCCGTGAGCCTCGTCGCGATGGGTCTGTGGCTGCTCGACAACTGCGACCTGGAGGAGTGCGCGACGACGGCGGCCGAGCTGGGCCAGTGGGATTTCCACCTCGCGGTCGCGCCGGTCCGCTTCGCCGGTACGTCCGGCAGCCCGGTCAACCCGATCGCCACCTTCTGACCGCGGGGCGGCGGCACTTTTGCCGCCGCCCCTGGGGTATCGGCGCTGTTCAGCCGGGTCCGCGCGTGGCGCGATTCTGGCCGATGACTCGATAGCGTGGTGCGGTCCGGTAATTCCTGGGGAGGATTCATGAAAATCATCAGTGCGTTCTTCGTTTTCTGTTGTACAGCCGTGCTTCCCGTCGTCATGACGTCGTCGGCGGACGCGTCCGATGTGAAACCGTTCGTCCCGAAGACGTCGGCCACGACCCTGGCCGATCCGGTCCAGTCGTTCCAGAACGCCCAGTTCGCGGACTGTCTTTCCGACGCACCGGGAAATGTGCTGATGGACAACGACGCGCCGTGCCATCCGGTCAACTACCCGAGCGAGCGGTGGTACGTGCACCACTGGAACGACGGCACTGTCCAGCTTCGCAACTACGCGACCGGCGGGTGCATCGACGACAGCGGGACTTACGGGCTGCGCACACTCGGCACCTGCTGGCCCGGTTCCGATTCGCGGTCGGTGTACCAAAGCTTCCACGTGACGCACGTCGGCGCGAACGTCGTGTTCCGTAACCAGGCCACCAGCCGCTGCATCGACGACGGGAACCGGTGGACCCCGGCGGCGGCGGGCTGTACCAGCGCTGCCCGTCAGCAGTGGGGCTGAAATCCCCGGTGGCGATCGTCGTCCAAGGATGGGGCGGAGTGAAGGAAGCCTTCACTCCGCCCAAGATCACAAGGTCAATTGGTGATGGTGGTGCCATTTCGCCCCTCAGGGCAGCTGGCCGCCGTAGTCGGGCAGCTTGAACGTGCGCTCGGCGTGTCCGCCCGCCAGGTCGGAGTCGTTGTTGCCGATGTTGGCGACGATCGTGTAGCCCTTGGCCTCGATGTCCGTCCGCGAGACGGTCTTGTACTTCTGGAGGTTGAACAGGTCGAAGAAGTCGGTTTCGTAGACCCCGGCGTACTGGTATCCGACCTTGGTCAGGTTGGATCGGGTCAGCTGGTCCTCGAACTTCAGCCGGCCCGTCACGAAGAACACCGAAGCGCCGTGCTGGGCGGCATACTGGGCGACCTGCAGGATCGGCGCCACGGCGGGGACGTCGCCCAGCGACGGGTGATAGTTGCTTTCGAGCGACGTGTTGTCGATGTCCAGCACGATCGCGGGGCGGCCCGAGCCGGGCAGGCGGTCGCGCAGGTAGGCGGAGGCCTGGTCGGCGACCGCGGTGACATCGGCGATCCAGGTCGCGTAAGGCGGAAGAGCCGCGGCGGCTTGCGAAGTGGCCGCGGTGGCCTGTGCCGGCAGGGCTAACAGTCCGGCGAGAACCGTGCCGGCCACGGTGAGCGGGACAAGGGCGCGGAGGCGGGGCATGCGGAGCTCCTCATCGTCCAACCGAATGAAAGTTGTTCATGTTTCGGGCGCGGGTCAATTTATCGCGTGAGGACGGCCGTTGGTAGCGGCATCGGCATGAGCGGCGCTGGGCCGTTCGCGGGCGTGCCGAATGATGGGGCCCCGGCACCTCCCTCAATTCGTCGAATTCGACGACGAAAAGCTCTACCTCAGCTGAGGACCGCCTTGATATCCGGCGGTGCGTCCGGTTCGAGGTCGTCCAGCCACGCCGCGTCCGCCGACCAGCGGGCGCGAAACGGCCGCCCGACCAGGCCGGGATCACGGGCCTGCAGGAAGCGGAGGCGGAAGAAGCGGCCGTCGGCGGTGTCCTCGACGCCGTCGACGAGCACCTTGCCCGGCGTCGCCGAAGAGGCGGACGGCCCGGTCGAGCGAGACCTCGAAGTAGTGGCGCGGGCCGATGTCGCGGGCGACGAACGCGTAGTACGGCACGGCTCCGGCGGCGACTTCGGCGCGACAGCGCGGCGAGGGTGTCCGCGTCGTCGTTGACGTGGCGGATGATCGGCGCCTGGCAGTAGAGGACGGCGCCGGTGCCCCGGATCCGGGCGAGCGCCGCGCGGGCGGATCGCGGGACGGGGTGTCCACTGAGGACGGTCAGGTGAGATCGCTGTTGTCCCGCAGTCGTCTCAGCATCAGCGCGAGGTGCAGCCGGAACCGGCCCGCGGGGGAGTCGACCTCGAAGCCGAGGACGGCTTCGGCGCGGGCGAGGCGGGCGGGCATGGTGCTGTGGTGGCGGTGCAGCACCGCCGCGGCTTTGCGAGCCGAGCCGGTCGCGCACAGCGCGTCGAGTGCCGCCAGGGTGTCTTCGCCGTGGGCTTCGGCCGCGAGCCGGTCGAGCGCGCGGACGTCGGGCAGTTCGGCGAGGTCCGACCCATGGAGCTTCCCGGCGACGGCGGCGAGGCCGCCGAGGCGTTCCCACCACACCACCGGCTCGGTTTCCGAGGTGAACCGCAGCGCCGTCCTGGCGCTCGCCCAGGAGCGGGCCGCGTCGATGGCCGGCAGCTCGGGGCCGATGCCCGCCCGGCCGCCGTCCGGAAGCGGATCGGGCACGGCGTCCACCAGCACCGCGCGCACCCCGCCCAGCTGTGCCGACCGCCCGGCCAGCCCGTCGAGGCCGGTGCCCGCCAGCACGCGCAGCCGGGCCGCCGGGGCGATCCCCAGCAGGTGCAGGGCCCGTGACCGCTCGGCCGTACCGCCACCCTCGGACAGCACCACCTCGACCAGTGCCGGGTCGCCGAGCTCCGGCCGCGGCACCCCACCTTGCTCCATCAGGATCGCGGTGGCGATCGCGAACCGTTCCAGCAGCATGTCGTCGAGCGGGACCGGCGCGCCGCTGCGGGCCACCCACACCTCGACGCCGCCTTCGAGCCGTCGGACGGCCGCTCCAGCGGGCGCCGTTCCCGGCGTTGCGACATCCTCACCTGGGTCCGCGCGCAGTGACACCCCCTGGCCAGGGGCGTGCACGCCGACCCGGCAGCCTGCGAGCTCGGCCGTGCTGCGGACCAGCGCGTCCAAACCGGCGCGCCCGGTGATCAGGCGATCGAAGAACCCGATCACCCGCACGGCGTTCTCGGCGTCGGCGTCGAGCCCGGACAGCCGCAGCAGCAGCCCCTTCATGCCGTCACGATAGGCGCGCCCGCCGCCGGATGGCGAGCCGCGGCGCCGCAACGCCCGCCGCGTGGCGGTGGCCGGGGCGCGTCCCGCGGCCGAAGATCAGGGCATGACCTACGCGATCGATCCCGAGCTGCTGCCTTGGCTGGACATGCTGCCCGCGGTGACCCTGACCGACTACGAAGCCCTGGTCGCCGCGCGCTCCGCGATGGGGCAGCTGGGCGAGGTCCTGCCGGCCTATGAGCCGGTGAACCCCGTCGACGTGCGGAACACGTCCGTGCCCGGGCCGTCGGACGCGCCGGACGTCCCGGTGCGCGTGTACGCCCCGGCGAACCGCACCGGCGTGGTGCCCGGTCTGCTGTACATCCACGGGGGCGGGTTCGTCCTCGGCGACCTGGACATGTTCCACGCACCGCTGCTCCGGCTGGTCGACGAGCTGGGGATCGTGATCGTGTCGGTCGACTACCGGCTGGCGCCCGAGCAGCCCTTCCCAGCACCCGTCGAGGACTGCTACGCGGCCCTGCAGTGGGTCGAAGCGAAGGCGGCCGAGCTGGGCATCGACCCGGCCCGGCTCGGCGTGGCCGGCGAAAGCGCGGGTGGCGGCCTCTCGGCGGCGGTGGCGCTGCTGGCCCGCGACCGCGGCGGCCCGGCGCTGTGCTTCCAGTACCTCGGCATCCCGGAGCTGGACGATCGGCTGGACACGCCGTCGATGCGCGCGTACACCGACACGCCATTGTGGAACCGGCCGAACGCGGTGTACAGCTGGACCAGCTACCTCGGCGCGGAACCCGGCGGCGACGACGTTTCGCCGTACGCCGCGCCGGCCCGGGCAGCCGATCTGGCAGGCTTGCCGCCCGCCTTTGTGACGACGTGCCAGTTCGATCCGTTGCGGGACGAGGGGATCCAGTACGCGCAGCGCCTCGCGCACGCGGGCGTGGCGACCGAGCTGCGGCACTACCCGGGCACGTTCCACGGGTCGGGGATGGTGGAGACGGCGGAGATCTCGCGCCGGATGTTCGCCGACGAGATCGACGCGCTGCGCCGCGGGCTGCGGGTGAGCACCGGCTGAGTCAGGATTTCAGGTGGGCAGGTCCGGCACCCAGGACCGCAGGGTCCGGGCCTCCCTGGCCAGCACTCCGGCGTCGTCGTCCGGAACGAATTCGAGGAGCAGGTCGACCGGCGGGACGAGGTCGATCACCCGCCGCCACAGGCTTTCGCGGGCGCTGAGGGGGAGCCGGTGCCGGTCCGGCCACCACGAGAAGACATGGACCGCGCTCACCTGGTCGAGCACGGCACGCAGGCCGTCGACGGCCTGGTCGTCCGGTTCTCCGGGCGGTGGCTGCCAGTAGGTGGACAGCGCCGGGTGTGCCACGTCCTCGAGCAGCCGCGCCGTCGACGCGGCGGTGTCGGTGAGCGTCCCCGGATGGAATTCCGTCGCCACCGTGACCCCACGCTCGGCGGCGGCCGTCGCAGCGTCACGCAGTGCGTCTGTCACCCGCTTCCTCGTTCCGGCCGTCACCGTGGCCGATCCTTCACCGCCCGCCCAGACCCGGATGCGCGGGGCGCCGAGCGCAAGCGCGCTTTCGACGAGGCCGGTGAACGCCGGAAGGTCGTCCTGCCCGGCCCGCCAGTAGGAGCCGTAGGACGAAACGGTCAAGCCGGCGTCCGACGTGCGCTGACGCAGCTGACGCAGCGCGGCCGGATCGCCGGGTGGGGCGTGGACGTCCGCGCCCCATTCGACCAGCCGCAGCCCGGCCGCCGCCGCCCCGGCGAGCACCTCGCCGGGCGGCAGCGCGCGGTACGTCACGGAGCAGAGCCCGATCCGGGGCGACATCAGGACGTCCGCCAGGGGTGCGGGTGCACGAGTCCCACTGTCGTCGTGGCTCCGTCCGGCCAAGTCAGGGTGACGTCGTCGTCGCCGTCGTGGTCGACCGCGACCTCCGGCACCTCCGGCTCACCCCGGTCGAGGACCACCGCGGCGGCGAACACCGTGCCGAACGGGGGAATGTCCGAAGTGGACAGGGACGGGATCGCCGTCCACGTGCCCAGCGGTGAGGTGTCGTGCTGGACCGTGACGTTCGCGGTGGCGAAGCCGCGCAGCCCGCGCAGCGCGGATCGCAGCTCCGCGGTGCGCGCGGTCGCGGACACGTCGGGGCCGATCCGGACCGAGGGCTGGACGTCGGCGGCGACCGGCCAGCCACCGAGCCGGAGCCGCCGGCCACGGTGGAAGGGCTCATCGGCGGCCTCGAGGCGGACGAGCCTGATCTCGACTCCGTGGCGGACGACCGAAACGACGGTGACGACGGGTCCGGCCACGACCGGACCGGAGCGGCCCGAGCCGTGGTCCGGTGAGCTGTCTTCGGTTGTGTCGACCCACCGCACCTCGCCCCGCGACGCGGCGGCGAGCGACCCCGCCGGGCAGCTCGGCCGCGTAACAGGTCTCGAATCCCGCGCGGTGGCTGGCGCGTCCGAGTTCGTCGAGCAGCACGACGGAGTTGTCGATCGGGCTGGCCACGGTGGACCCGGTCAGCGGCGGGACGGTGGCCGTCGAATAGCCGAGCCGGGCATAGAGCGGCGAGTCCGACCTGCGATCGCCCGGCGCGGCATGGTCCGTGCCGTGGTTGAACACCATGGCGATGCCGTCGCGCCGACGTGCCGAAACCAGCCAGCCGGGCGCGGCCACGACGCGGGCGACGTCGCCGGTCTCGACCGGCAGCGGCTCCTCGACGTCCGTCCACACTGGATGGTCGGCGGGCAGGGCCAGGCCCAGCATGCCCTTGGCGGCCCAGTACGGAGATCCGGGGCCGGAGTAGGACTGGCGCAGCACGGGCCAGTCGTGATGCCAGCCGAGACCGAGCAGCCCGTCCGGCCCGAGCGCGCGCCGGTCGGCGAAGTGCCGCACCATGCCGCTGGCCACGCGCCGGGTGAGCCCCGGTTTCAGGCCCGCGCCGGTCAACGCGCCGGTCCAGAACGGTGCCGCCGCGGCGAACCGGTAGGTCAGGCTGCGGCCCTGCAACAAGGGCGAGCCGTCCGTGCCGACCAGGCGCACCGCGTCCTCGAGGTACTCCCGGAGATCGGCGGCCCACCGGTCTCGCACAGGAACGGGGCACAGCGTGCCGGTGACGTCGAACAGGTGTGTCCACAGCAGCGGATACACGTGCAGGGCCCAGCCGGTGTAGTGGTCGTAGGCGCGTTCCTCGCCGTCGCTGAGCCAGCCGCCGGGCCGCCGCAGGGACGCGTGCACGGCCAGGTCCTGCTCGATGTCGGCGGCCGACCACGGACCGCCCGCCTCCCGCAGGAACGACTCGACGACGATCCGGAACCACACCCAGTTGATCGGCGGATACGGCTGCCCGACCACGGTGGCCAGCCAGGTGAGGGTCCGTTCGCGTACCCGGTCGTCGAGCCGGTCCCACAGCCACGGGCGGGTCAGCTGGAGGATCAGCGCGATGGACGCGGCCTCCACTTTGGACTGATCGAGCTCGTCGGGCCGCGGCCAGGCCTCGGGTGAGCCGGGATCGGTTCCCGCGGCCAAGCCTTCCGCGTAGCGCTCCAGCAGGTTGTCCGGGTCCTTGCCGCCTTCGCCGGCGACGCGGAACCCGGCGAGCAGGAACGTGCGCGCGAACCCTTCCAGCCCGTCGGACACGCGGCCGTTGCGGCTGGCGGGGCCTGGCAGGTCGATCCGGGCGCCGCCGGGGGAGCGGTACGGGTCCAGCGCCGCGAGCATCCGGTCGGCGAGCCCGGTCCAGTGCTGCCGCGTCCAGCCGGTGTACGGCGAAAGCGCGTTCATGCCTGCACGGCCAGCGCCTGGCGGGTCACCGGCGCCCGCGGTGGCGAGCCCGCGGCGTACCGCTCGAGCTCGTCGAGCGCCTCCGCGGTCATGCGCCGGGTTTCCGAGCCGAGCGAACCGGCGACGTGCGGCGTCAGCACCACGTTCGGCAGGTCGTAGAGCGGCGAATCCGCGGGCAGCGGCTCGGGCTCGGTGACGTCGAGGACAGCGTGCAGCCCGGCGGCGCAGGCGTGTTCCAGCGCCGCGGTGTCCACGAGCGCGCCTCGCGCGGTGTTGACCACCACCGCGCCGGGCGGGAGCGCCGCCAGCTCGGCCGCGCCGATCATGTGCCGGGTTTCGGGCAGGGACGGCGCGTGCAGGCTCAGCACGTCGGCCCGCGGCAGCGCCTCGGCGAGCGTCGCGGGCTCGGCGCCGGCGGCGCGGATCCGCGCGGGGTCCACCACCGGGTCGACGACGAGGACCCGCGCCAGGTCCAGCTGCCGCAGCAGTTCGGTGACCCGGCGCCCGACGCGCGAGAACCCGACGAGCACGATCGTGCGGTCCCGGCCGGTCAGCTCGCCGTGCCGCTCGCGGTAGCTCCAGTCGTCGCGGAACGTGCGGGCGTCGGCGGCGAGGAACGGCACCTTCTTGAACGCCCACAGGATCGCGCCCAGGGTGTACTGGGCGACCGGTTCGGCGTTGGCCCCGGCGGCGGTGGTCACCAGCAGGCCACGGTCGAAGACGGCGGCGCCGACGTGGTCACGGATGCTGCCGGCGGCGTGTAGCACGGCACGCAGGTTCGGCGCGTCCCGCAGCACGGCCTCCTCGAGCGGGGGACAACCCCACGACGTGAGCAGCACCTCGGTCTCCGCCAGCCGAGCCCGGACCGCCGCCGAACTCAGCTCGTCGGTGAAGAGCGGCTCGCCGAGCCGGGCGGTCGCCCGCAGCCGCCGCAGTTCCGCGTCGCCGAACTGCAGCCGCATCGTGTCCCGGGCCATCACCAGCAAGGTTTCGGGCCTCCGGGTCACTTGACGCTGCCCGCCGCCAGTCCCGAGCGCCATTGCCGGTGCAGCACGACGAATGCGACCACCAGCGGCACCACGGCCAGCAGCGAACCGGTGATGACGAGCGGGGTGTACTGCGGGAACTGGGTCACGCGGGTGCTCCACTGGTAGAGGCCGAGGCTCATCGGGAACAGCTTCGGGTCGGTGAGCATGACGAGCGGCAGGAAGAAGTTGTTCCAGATGCCCACGAACTGGAACAGGAAGATCGTGACGAGCCCGGGCCGCATCATCGGCAGCGCGATGGTGAAGAACGTCCGGAGCTCGCTCGCGCCGTCCGTGCGGGCGGCTTCGAGAACCTCGCCGGGGACCGCCGCGTCGGCGTACACCCTGGCGAGGTAGACGCCGAACGGGTTGGTGAGAAAGGGGATGAACACCGCCCAGAACGTCCCGACCACGTGCAGCTGGGAGGCCAGCAGGTACAGCGGCAGGGCCAGCGCCGTGGTGGGGACGAGGACACCGGCCAGCGTCACCGCGAACAGCGTGCGCCTGCCGGGGAAGTCCAGCTTCGCGATCGCGTACCCGCACGCCGCGCAGATCAACGTGCCGAGCACCGCGCCGAGCCCGGCGTAGAGCAGCGAGTTGCCGATCCAGTTGAGGAAGACGCCGCCGTCCTGGGTGAACAGCGTGCTGAGGTTGGCGCCGAGATTCCACTGGCCGAACTCGAACGCGCTGGTGGTGGAGAAGTCGCCGACGGACTTGGTGGCCGAGGTGACGAGCCAGATCAGCGGCAGCACCGCGTACAGCGCGGCCAGGACGAGCAGGACGTGCACGACCGTGCGCGACGTCCACCTCGAAGCTGCTTTCCGGGGGTTCCGGGTGGCGGAGCCCCCGGCCCGAGGCGAAGCCTCGGATGTCGCAGTGGCGGGGGACAGGGTCACCGGGACCTCCGGGCGGACAGGCGCATGACCAGCGCCGAGAGCAGGGCAGAGACGACGGCGAGCAGCACGGACGCGGCGGCGGCCCGGCCGTAGTCGCCCGAGATGAACGCGGCTTCGTACACGTAGAGACTCGGGGACCAGGTACTCGTCACCGAGCCGGTGAAACCGCGCAGCACCAGGGGTTCGGTGAACAGCTGCAGCGAGCCGATGACGGTGAACACCAGCGCGACGAACAGCGACGGGCGCACCATCGGGATCTTGATCGACCACGCCGTGCGGACCTGCCCGGCGCCGTCGGCGCGAGCGGCCTCGAGCACGTCCCGCGGCACCGCCTGCAGCGCCGTATAGAAGATGATCATGTTGTAGCCGACCCACTGCCAGGTCGCGATGTTCACGATCGAGGGCAGGATGCCCGTTTTGCCCAGCGGGTCGAACGGCAGCAGCGCGGACAGCCCGGAGTCCGGGCTGTAGAGGTAGGCCCAGATGAGCCCGGTGATCACCGCCGGCACGGCGTAGGGCAGGAAGACCGCCAGCGACCACACCCGCCGCAGCCGGACGACGGCCGAGTCCAGCAGCAGGGCCAGGACCAGCGCCAGGCCGAGCATGATCGGGATGTGGATCAGCACGAACAGTGCCACGTTGCCGACGCTGGTCTGGAAAGCGCTGTCCGTGAGCACGTCGAGGTAGTTGCCGAGCGCGACGAACACCTGGTGCGGACCGGAGAAACCCAAGCCCGACAACCGGTCCGTGAACAGGCTGAGGTAGAGCGCGTAGCCGATCGGCACGAGCACGGTGACGGTCAGCAGGAGCGCGAACGGCGCTACCAGCGTGAGGCCCGGCGCGGCCACGGCGGCGCCGGGGCCGGTCCGGCGCTCCGCGGAGGTGGCGGGGACGCTCGTGGCCCGTTCGGGGGTGAGGACGGTCATCACGCTTTCCCTTCCAGCACGGTCAGCCCGCGCGACCGGAGGTTCGCGACGGCGTCCGCCTGCGTCTGCCGGACCGCGGCGGCCAGGGTGGTGCTCCCGGTCTTCACGCCGCCCATGTGGTCGACGACGGTGGAGAAGATGCCCAGCGCGTTCGGCCCCCACGTCCAGTCCGGGACGCGGCGGGCGGCCTCGTCCAGGACGTCGTAGACCGGGGTCGCCGACGAAGTAGCCGCCCTTGTAGGCCTTCTTGGCCACGTCCCGGCTCGGCAGGTAGCCGGGGAACGGGGTGGTGAAGGTGGTGCCGATCTTCGCCACGGCGGGGTCGGTGCTCAGCCAGCGCAGGAACTTCACCGCCGCGTCCCGGCACCTTGCTCTCGGCCGAGCACGGCGAAGGCGCTGCCGCCCTGGACGCCGGTCGCGGGCTTGCCGTCCCAGGTGGGCATCGTGGTGACGGCCCAGCGGTTCTTGTCCTGGGGCACGGACTTGCCGAGGGTGCCGACGCTCCAGGCGGCGCCGAGCAGGCACCACAGCCTGCCCTGGTGCATCGCGCCGATCCAGCCCTGGTCACCGGTGGGCACCGCGGCGACCAGGTCGTCGGCGATCATCCGTTGCCAGTAGTCCGCGGTGCGCAGTGTGCCTTCGCCGTCGACGTTCACCCGCCAGGCCTCGCCGTCGGCCCGCCACCACGGATCGCCCGACTGCCAGCACATCCCGGCGAAGAAGGAGCCGTCGTTGAGGGGGAACGTCGTGATCCGCGCCGCCGCGTCGGCCGTGCGTACCGCCTGGGCCGCGCTGCGGAACTCCTCCCAGGTGCGCGGGACCGCGATGCCGTGCTGGTCGAAGAGATCCTTGCGGTAGTAGAGCACCATCGGCGCGAGGTCCATCGGCACCGCCCAGGTGCGTCCGCCCGGGCGGACGCCCTGCCAGGCCGCGGGCGAGTAGCCCGGCTCGAGGTCGGCCAGGTCCGCGGTGAGGTCCCGCAGCCCGCCGGTGGTGAGCAGTTGCGGCAGGCCCTGGTACTCGGCGTGCAGGATGTCCGGGGCGTTGTGCGCCCGCAGCGCGTTCGTCTGCTGGGCGTAGCCGCCCTTGAGGCCGGACGCGATGACGTTGAGCTCGACCGAGATGTCGTGTTGTGCGGCGTTGAACGCGGCGATGTACTTGTCCATCCCGGTCAGCCAGGACCAGATCCGGACGCGGGTGGCGCCGGACGCCGTCGTCGGCGACCCGCAGCCGCCCAGCAGGCCGGCGGCCGCCAGCCCGGCCGAGCCGGCCAGAAATCCCCTGCGGGACAGGCCCGCCGAACCCCGAAGCGTCATTGCTTCCCTCCGTGGAAGTGATGGCAGTCACCCCACCCTGTGGCATAGTGCGAGTCAACAAATTCCGTCACTATCGATCAGAAACGATCAGAATCGAAGGCTAGCCGTGTCGCTGCGTCAGCGCTTGGGCGCGCTCTTCGACGGTTCCCCGGTGGTGCTGCGGGTCCCGGAGCCGGTCCCGGACGTGCGCGACCGGGCGGTCTGGGACGCGGTGGACGGTGCCGTCCTGCTGGCCGAGGCCACGGCCGTGCTCGCGCGCCCGGCGCCGGTCCTGACGGCCACGGCGTGGGCCCGGACGTTCCGCGACGGCGTGCGGACCGACTACGAGGACGTCGCCCGTGAGCTGCGTGAACGCGTGACGCTGCTGGTGCTGGCCGCGGTACTGGCGGACGAGGTGCGCTTCCTGGACGGCGCGATCGACGGCCTGGTCGCGCTGGCCGAGGCGACCACCTGGTGCTGGGCGCCGCACGACCGGCACGCGGCCGGGCGGGGCGAGGTGCTGGCCGACCCGGACGACCCGTTCCTCGACCTGGGCGCCGCCGAGGTCGCGTCGTTGTTCGCCTGGGCCGGCCACGTCCTCGGTCCGCGCTTCGACGTCCGCGCGCCGGGGTTGAGAAAGCGCTTACAGCGCGAGGTGGACCTCCGGGTCCTGACGCCGTTCGAGCGCGTCCGCGACTGGCACTGGCTGGGCCTGGACGGCGACGCGCACAACTGGAACCCGTGGATCCACAGCGCCGTCCTCACCGCCGCGCTCCTGCTCGAACCCGACGAGGAGCGGCGCCTGCGGCTCGTGCGGCTGGTCGTCGAAGGGCTCGACCACTACGTCGCCGTGCTGCCCGACGACGGCGGGATCGACGAAGGGGTCGCGTACTGGTGGCACGGCGCCTGCCGGTTGCTGGAAGCACTCGATCTCCTCGCCGAGTCGAGCGGGCTCGACGCCAGGGATCTTCCGGTGCTGGCCCCGCTGATCCGCTTCCCGCACCGCATGCACCTGGGCGGCGACGCCTACGTCAACGCCGGTGACGCGCCGGCCCGCTTGCCGATCGCGCAACCGTGGCACGTGCTCCACCGGTGGGGTGAGCTGCTCGGCGACGCCGACGTCCGCGCCCACGCGGCGAGCCGCGGGCGAGCGGGCGGCCGGCTCGTGTGGCCGGAGGCCGGGCTCGGCCGCGCCCTCGCCGGACTGACGGACCCACGATGGCGCCGGGCGCTCGCGGAGGAACCTGCCGGAACCTGGTTCGCCCGCGAGGAATGGCTGCCGCGCGTGCAGCTCCTGGTCGCGAGAGAGACTGCCGGGACGTCGGACGGGCTGACGATGGCCGTCAAGGCGGGGCACAACGGTGAGCGGCACAACCACCTCGACGTCGGTTCGTTCTGGGTCGCGGTCGACGGCGTGCCGGTGGTGGCCGACGTCGGCCAGCCGACCTACACCGCCGCGAGCTTCGGGCCGGAGCGATACCGGGCGTGGCCGTTGCGCGGCGAATGGCACAACGTGCCGGAACCGGGAGCACCGCAGCAGCCGGGGGAACACCACGGCGCGCGGGACGTCCGGGTGGACCTCACCGCGGCCGCTGCCGAGCTTTCCGCCGATCTCGCCGGTGCGTACCCGGATGGCCTGGTGCCGAGGTGGATCCGGACCGTCCGGCTGATCCGGGCGAGTGCCTGCGTCGAGGTGGAGGACGAGGGCGCCGGGCTGCTCCGGTACGTGCTGGCCGGGGACGTCGAGGTGGCTGCCGGTGCCGCGACCGTGTCCCACGGTGGTGCGCCGGTGTTGCGCTTGAGCTGGGATCCGCTCGCCGCGACGCCGGAATTCGAGCGGCGGGAACTGGACGACCCGCTCCTGCGGGCCTCCTGGGGCGAGCAGCTGGGCAGGTTGACGCTGGTGGTGCCGGCCGGGCCGGTCCGGGTGCGGCTGGAGCGGCTCCCGATGATGCTGGCTTCGGAACGGCACGAAATCATCCTTTCCCTGCTGCGCCAGCACGGCACGGTCCGGCTGGCCGAGCTCGTGGAGCCGGCTCGGAGTCAGCTCGGTGACGGTGCGGCGCGACGTCACCGAGCTGGCCGACCGCGGCCTGCTGGCGCGGGTCCACGGCGGTGTCACGCTGGTGCGTCCGCGCAGCTCGCAGCCCGAGCGTGGTTCGCCGGGCGCGCTGGTCGGCATGGTCGCGCCGTCGGTGGACTACTACTGGCCGCAGGTGATCCAGGGCGCACAGTCCACAGTGGCCGGTGCGGGCGGGCGCCTGGTCCTGCGCGCGTCGCGTTACGACGCCGCGGAGGACCGCCGCCAGGTCGGCATGCTCATCGAGCGCGGTGTGCAGACGGTGCTCGTCGCCCCGGCCACCGGCGGGCGCGGTGCGCTGGAACTGCTGCGCTGGCTGGGCTCCCTCGCGGTGCCGGTGATCCTGGTGGAACGCGTGCCACCGCCAGAACTGCCGACGCTGGCCTTGGACGCCGTGACGACGGCTCACGGCCTCGGTGCGGGGCTGGCTGTCCGGCACCTGGTGTCGCTCGGGCATCGCCGGGTGGGCCTGGTGACCGTCCCGGTCCAGTCCGACCAGTCGTGCACTGTGGGCCGGTTGGCGCGAGACGACCGAGTCGCTGGGCCAGGATGCTGGTACGGCACCGGATTTCGATGTCCCGGCCTATGGCTCACCGGACTGGGCGCAGGGTGTATGACCGGCGTCCTCGATCGCTGTCGTCGTGAGGAAATCCACGCGCTGCTGGTGCATTCCGACCGGGAGGCCATCGGCTTGATCGAGCGGGCCCGTGACGGCGGTATCGCCGTGCCCGGCGAACTGGCGGTGGTGTCCTACGACGACGAGGTCGCGGCGGTGTCCGATCCGCCGCTGACCGCGGTCCGCCCGCAGAAGCACCGGCTCGGCGCCCTGGCCGCGGAACTCGCGCTGGCGAGGCTGGCCGACAACGCCGACCGGCCGGTGCACCGGGTGCAGCTGTGGCCGACCCTCGTGGTGCGGGAATCGTGCGGTGGACTCGGTGTTCGTCTCTGAGCGATTCTGACCGTTTCGCTTCGCTTTTCTGGTATGCCGCAAGCGGTTCTGTTACGAGTACCAGTCAGGTGCCATCAGCAGAGTCGGTGATGGCCGGGAAGGGATGACTCGATGAGATCGCCGAACCTCACCGCGCCGCGCGGAACGCTTTCCCAGGTGTTCAGGCTGCTGGCATTGCTCGTTCTCGCCGGCGGGATGCTGGCCGCCGGTCCCGGCTCCGGCCGGGGCTTCCACCGCCGGGTTCAGGGGCGTCAACTGGGCCGACCAGCGGGACAACTTCGTCAACGGCGTGCTCTACGTGTCCGGGCTCGGTGCCTCGGACACGTACTCGTCGGCCGCCGCCACCGCGAACCAGGTGGTCGGCCAGCTGTACTCGATCACCGGCGCCAACACCGTCCGGATGCCGATCAACGAGCCGACCGTCTCGGGCTACTGGGGCACCTACACCGGCGCCATCGACACGGCGCTGAGCAAGGGCAAGGTGATCCTGGCCTACTGGGCGTACAGCCGGCGGCAAGCCCGCGAGCGTGGCCGGGTTCCAGCAGATGTGGGACAAGGTCGTCGCGAAGTACGGCAACAATCCGAACGCCTACTTCGAGGTCATCAACGAGCCGTACGGCTACAGCACCGGCGACCTGAACAACTTCTACCGCGACTGGCTGGCCAGGTACCCCGGCGTGCCGCGCGACCGGGTGATCCTCGACGGCGCCGGGCTACGCCCAGAACGTCGTCCGCGGTCGGCGGCGACAGCCGTCTCGACGGCACGTTCCTGGCGGTGCACGACTACTCGTTCTTCGCCGGCTACGAGAGCGAAACCGAGTGGGCCAACCACATCGGCGGCTACATCGGCGCGTACGCCGACCGCACCATCGCCACCGAGTGGGGCGCCCCGATGGGCCCCGGCACCAAGAACGGCGTCCACTACAACACCATCGACTACAGCATCCCGAGCGGGTCGTTCTTCGCCGACTACGTCCGGGGCGTCAGCGCGAAACTGCGCGAGCCTCGGCATGGGCAGCGTCTACTGGCCGGGCCTGCGTGACGGCGACTGGTACAGCATGACCACCAAGAGCGGAACCGGCTCCGGCACCAAGCTTTCGCTGGTGAACCCGTCCGGGCTGACCCGGCTGCGGTACGCGTGGGGCATCGGGCAACGGCGGCGGCACCTACGTCAAGATCGTCAACGCCGCCACCGGCCTGTACATCGACGGCGAGGGCCGCACGGCCAGCGGCTCCGCCGGCGGGCCAGGTCGAGCGGCAGCGGCGGCGCCGAGCAGCAGTGGATCGTCGAGAACTCAGGGAACTACGTGCGCATCAAGAACCGCGCCACCGGCCTCTACCTCGACGGCGCGGGCCGCACCGCCAACGGCGCCGCGGTCGAGCCAGTACGCCGACAGCGGCAGCGCCAACCAGAAGTGGACGGTGGTGACCGACGCCGACAACGTGCGCATCAAGAACGCCGCCACCGGCGAGTACCTCGACGGCATGGGCCGCACCGGCAACGGCGCCGACCTGGGCCAGTACAGCAGCAGCAGCAGCACGAACCAGCGGTGGCGGATCGTCGCCGCCGGCTGATCCCGGCGTCCACAGAGGACGCAATCCCCGGAGAATGTCTGCCGGGACGACCAGCGGGACCGAACCACGCCGCGACGCACCACCAGGCCCGGTCGACACGCCCGGATTGCCCTGCCAATAAGTCCGTGAATGGCACATTGAGAGCCTCCAAGGCCGTGAATGTGCCATTCACGGGCTTGCCAGCCGGGTAGTCACGGCTGGGCCGATCGGCGGTGTGTCCGCGTGACCGAATGAATACACTCAGGCTCCGGGAGCGCTCCCAGATCGCGCTGTCCTCGCCGAGGCTTCAGGAGGTCGGTATGACCTGGCGTCTTCTCCGGACCGTGCTGGTCGCGTTGCTGGTGGCCGCCTGTGCCGTCGCGGCTCCGATTCAGGCCGGGGCGGCCGCCGGGCCCACGAGGATCATGGCCTTGGGTGACTCCATCACCGGGTCGCCCGGCTGCTGGCGGGCGCTGCTGTGGAAGCACCTGCAGGACACCGGGCACACCGACGTGGACTTCGTCGGGACGCTCCCCGCGCCGGGCTGCGGATTCACCTACGACGGGGAGAACGAGGGCCACGGCGGGTTCCTCGCGACCGGGATCGTGCGGGACGGCCAGTTGCCCGGCTGGCTTTCGGCGACCCGGCCGGACATCGTGCTGATGCACCTGGGCACCAACGACGTGTGGAGCAACATCCCGGCGGCCACGATCCTGGACGCCTACACCACGCTCCTCGGGCAGATGCGGGCGAGCAACCCGGCGATGAAGGTGATCGTCGCCAAGATCATCCCGATGAACCCGAGCAACTGCGCGGCGTGCGGGCAGCGTGTGGTCGACTTGAACAACGCGATTCCCGGCTGGGTGCAGGCGCACAGCACCGCGGCATCGCCGATCACCGTCGTCGACCAGTGGACCGGGTTCGACACCGCGGCGGACACCGCCGACGGCGTGCACCCGAACAGCACCACCGGAATCCAGAAGATGGAAGCACGATGGTTCCCCGCGCTGGTCGCCGCCCTGCCTCCAGGCACGCCCTCCGCGACGGGACTGCACGTCAGCGGCACCCAGGTCGTCGAGGCGAACGGCGCTCCGTTCGTGATGCGCGGAGTGAGTCACGCGTATGTGTGGTACCCGGGCCAGAACCGCGCGTTCGCGGACATCAAGTCCTTCGGTACCAACACGGTGCGGGTCGTGCTCGGCAGCGGGCAACGGTGGGGGCCGACGTCGCTCGCCGAGGTCACCAGCATCGTCGCCCTGTGCAAGCAGAACCGGCTGATCTGCGTGCTGGAGGCGCACGACACGACGGGATTCGGTGAGCAGAGCGGGGCCGCGAGCCTGGACCAGGCGGCGAGCTATTGGATCAGCATGGCCAGTGCGCTCAAGGGCCAGGAAAACTACGTCGTGATCAACCTGGGCAACGAGCCGTTCGGCAACAACCAGCAGGTCAGCGCGACCTGGGCGGCCGCGACGTCCGGCGCGATCACCCGGCTGCGCGGCGCCGGGCTGCAGCACCTGCTGATGGCCGACGCGCCGATGTGGGGTCAGGACTGGCAGAACATCATGCGGGACGGCGCCGCCTCGGTGCTGAGCGCCGACCCGCAGCACAACACGGTGTTCTCGATTCACATGTACGGCGTCTACGACACCGCTGCCGAGATCAACGCGTACTTCGACGCCTTCCGGACCGCGGGGCTGCCCCTGGTGGTCGGCGAATTCGGGAACATGCACACCGACGGCAACCCGGACGAGGACACGATCATGGCTCAGGCGCAGGCCCGTGGCCTCGGCTACCTGGGCTGGTCGTGGAGCGGCAACAGCAGCGACGTCGCGTACCTCGACATGACCACCGGGTTCGACCCGGCCAGCCTCACTCCGTGGGGAGACCGAATCCTCAACGGCGTCAACGGGATCCGGCAGACGTCGAAGGAGGCCACCGTCTACCTCGGCGGTGGTGGCGGCGACACCCAGCCACCGTCCACACCGGACACCCCGGTCGCCTCGGCCGTGACGTCGGGCAGTGCGACCCTGACGTGGGCGGCCTCGACCGACGATGTCGGCGTGACGGGATACGACGTGTACCGCGCTCCCGGCGCCGGCGGCGGCACGTTCAGCCTGGCAGGTTCGGCCGCGACGACCACGTTCACCGACAGCGGGCTGAGCGCGGCGACCACCTACCGGTACCAGGTGCGGGCTCGTGACGCGGCAGGGAACGTCTCCGCCAGTTCAGGGACCGTGACGGTGACGACCAGCGCGGGCGGGGGAACCGGGACATGCAAGGTCGCGTATTCCGCGTCGAACTGGGGCGGCGGTGGCGGGTTCACCGCGGGCCTGTCGATCACCAACACCGGGACGAGCACGATCAACGGCTGGACCCTGGCCTTCACCTACCCCTCGGGCCAGCGGGTGACGCTGCCCGGCTGGAGCGCCACCTGGGCACAGTCCGGCGGCGGCGTCACCGCCACCAACCTGCCCTGGAACGGGACGCTGGCACCGAACGCCTCGACCGGTATCGGCTTCAACGGCACCTACAACGGGGCCAACCCGCCGCCGACCTCGTTCACCCTCAACGGAAACACCTGCGTCACCGGCTGACCGGAGGAGCGCGGCCGGCTCACTCGCCTCCGTGCAACGGCGGCGCGACAGTCACGCCCGATTGCCCGGCGCGGCGCAACGAGCCGGCTACGAATCCGTTCGCCTTCAGCTCTTCGACGAGGTCGCGCAGGAACCCGACGGTTTCCGGGCGACGCGCGATACTTGTGCCGACTGCCTGGCGGATCTGCATGAAGGGCTCGTCGATCAGCCGGACCCCGGCGCGCCCGGCGGCGTAGGAGGCCAGCGGCTGCCTGATCCCGGCCGCCGCCTCGAGCCCCTCCTCCTCGAACGCCACCACTCCATCCGCGCCACGGACCACGGCCGCGTGCTCGAGCGTGCGGGAAAGGTAGAGGTCGTAGGCGGATCCTTGCTTCACCCCGATCCGCACGCCCGCCCGGTCGACGTCGGCAGGGGTGGCGAGCGGCGAATCGAGCGGCACGGCGAACACGCCCTCGATGAGGACATACGGCTCGGTGAAGGCGATTTCGGTCGCGCGGGCGGGCTCGATGGCCAGGAAACAGAGATCCGCCGTACCGGAAGCCGTCGCCTCGAACGACTTCCGCGCCGCGTCGACGCAGGTGAACTCCACCGGAACGGCCAGCCGTGCGGCCACTTCGGCCGCGATGTCGACCGTGACACCGCTCGGCTCCGACGGCGTGCCGGACGCCAGGACCGGATTGCCCAGATTGATCGAAACACGCAGGACGCCGGTGGGTGCCAGATCTTCGGCGACCGTGGAGAGAGTACCCATGATCGGCAAGCGTAGCGGCCTGCGCACGAGTGCAGGCGAAACCACTCCGCTCCGCTTACCGCTGCGGGTCGGTGAACAGCCGGTCCGGCACGGCATCGGCGAGTGCCCGGTAGCCCGTCGGGCTGAGGTGCAGGTGGTCGCCGACGTCGTAGGCGGCTAACAGACGCCTGGGCGCCTGCGGATCACGGACGGCCCGGTCGAGGTCCACCACCGCGTCGAACGTGCCGCTGGTACGGATCCAGGTGTTCACCGCCTGCCGGGTGGCCTCGTGCAGGCCCGCCGGATCGTCGTAGCCGTTGCCGCCGAACGGCGTGATCGTGGCTCCGTAGACCCGGATGTCCTGGGCGCGGGCGCGGACGGCGATCTGGGCGTAGGCGTCGGTGAGGTCGGCGATCATCTGCTGTTGCGCGGCAGGTGTCGCCGCGGACCCGCCGATGTCGTTGACGCCTTCGAACACGATCGTCCAGGAAACCCCGGTGGTCGCCAGGAGATCGCGGTCCAGCCGGGCCATGACGTTGGGGCCGAGCCCGTCGGCGAGGATGCGGTTGCCTCCCGCCGCCTGGTTGAGCACGGCCACCTGGGGCAACCGGGTCTGCAGGCGGGCCAGCAGCTGGTCCGGCCAGCGGTCGTTGGCGTTGGTCGTCGAGCCCCTGCCGTCGGTGATCGAGTCGCCGATCATCACGACACCGGCCGCCGCGGGCGCGGCGAGCACTTCGGCCCCGCTGAGGAAGTACCAGTGATCGACCGGCGTCGCGCCGGGCAGGTCGGTGTCCGCGCCGTGGCTGCCGGCAAGCAGGTACGACGTGGTCCGCGACCCCGGGTGCGAAGTGATCGACGTCGAGGCCTGCCCCTGCGCGAGGTAGGTCGTCACGGTCACGTTCTCCTGGGGCCGCACCGGGAAGTCGATCGGGTCCGAAACGACCTGTGCGCCCATCGGAATCACCGTGGAGGCCTTGCCGTGGAACGTCACCTGGCGCGTGCTGCCGGGCCGGATCGCGCTGACACCGGCCCGGCCGGCGGCGGGGGAGGCGACGGTGACCGAGGTGATCGGCAGCTTCGCGCCACCGAAGGCGTTGGAGAACCGTAGCCGGATCCGGTCACCGCCGAGGGAGAAGTGCGCGGTCTGCCGGAGTGTCGTATCAGGCAACACGACGCCGTCGCGGATGAACTGTGCGGGTGGCA
Source organism: uncultured Actinomycetota bacterium (assembly GCA_963762765.1). GTDB lineage: Bacteria > Actinomycetota > Actinomycetes > Mycobacteriales > Pseudonocardiaceae > Amycolatopsis. The sequence goes on along the minus strand of CAVXMR010000036.1, from coordinate 183,281 downwards.
TGTTGCCCGGTTCGGTCAGCTGGGGCATGGCCGTCCACGTCGCCACCCAGTGCTGGGCGGCCCGGTCGGCCGGTTGTGCCGTGGCGGGTGCGGTGACGGCGACCGCGGCCACCGCCGCGATCAGCCAGACGCGTTTCATTCGGCTGCACCTCCGAAATTCGGTGTGTACACGCGCTCGAAACCGACTTCACGACGTGGCCCGGTCATGATCGTGGACCGAGGCTCGCATCCGCTCAGGCTAGCAATGTAAAACGTTATCGACAACGATTGACATAGCCCGGCGACTGTCGCAAACTCAGCGCCAGCCTGGGCGCAGTGTCGCCCTGTCCATCTCGGCCGACGTCGTCAGGAGTGGACCAGCCATGCCTTCGATCCGTCGTGTTGGCGCTCTCATCGTTTTCCCGGTCACCGTCCCGTTCGTGCGCAGCGAACGCCGGATCGCCGGCGGGGCGAGGTGACCATGAGCATGTCCGACGTGCACCGCCGCGACTTCCTCCGGTTGATGGCGGCGACCGGCGCCGGAGCCGCGGCGTCCGGGATCGTCACCGGGACTGCCGAAGCGGACCCGGGATTTCCGTTGGTGGCGGGCGGAAAAGCGGCGACTCTGGTCGTGAGCTCGGCAGATCTGCCAGGCGCCCGAAGGGTCGTCGGCGACCTCGCCGCCGATGTCGAGCGGGTCACCGGGATCCGCCCGGCCGTGTCGGTCGACAGCGTTCCGGCGCACGGGCCGGTGGTGCTGATCGGCACGCTCGGCCACAGCCCGCTGGTCGACGACCTCGTTGCCGCCGGACGCCTGGACGTCACCGGTATCGAGGGCAAATGGGAGACCTCGCTGCGCCAAGTGGTGGACGGGCGGCTCGTGCTCACCGGCAGCGACCAGCGCGGCGTGATCTACGGCGTCTACGACCTGTCACGGCACATCGGCGTCTCGCCGTGGTACTGGTGGGCAGACGTCCCGCCGCGGCAGTGCCGCGAGCTGCACGTTCCGGGACGGCGGTTCAGCCTGGGCACACCGCACGTGAAGTACCGAGGGTTCTTCATCAACGACGAGAACCCGGCGCTCGGTACCTGGGCGCCCGCCTTCTTCGGGCCGGGCAAGGCGCCGGGGTTCCCGAACGGCTTCAATCACGAGTTCTACGCGAAGATGTTCGAAACTCTGCTGCGGCTCAAGGGAAACTACCTGTGGCCCGCGGTGTGGGGCCGCGCCTTCGCCGAGGACGACCCGCTCAACCACGCCACCGCCAAGGAGTACGGCGTCGTCATGGGCACCTCCCACGAGGCTCCCATGATGCGAGGCATCGAGGAGTGGAACCGCCACCCGAAAGCCTACGGCGGCACCGGGGAGTGGAGTTTCCGCCGCAACGCCGACGCGATCAAGGCGTACTGGACCGACGGCATCCGCCGGATGGTCCGCGAGGACTTCGAGGGCGTGATCACGCTCGGCATGCGCGGTAACGGTGACACCAGCCTGCCCGACGGTGACGGCATCGAGCTGATGGGCGAGATCATCGCCGCCGAGCGGGAGATCATTGCGCGCGAAACCGGCCGGGACGTCACGACCGTGCCGCAGGTCTGGACCCTGTACAAGGAGGTGCTGCGCTACTGGCAGCGCGGCCTGCGCCCGCCGGACGACGTCATCGTCGTGTTCACCGACGACAACTGGGGCAACATCCGCAAGCACCGTGACCTCGCCCTGCCATCGCACCCCGGCGGCTACGGCCTGTACTACCACTTCGACTATGTCGGCGGTGGCCGCAACTACAAGTGGGTCGACACCACCCTCATCGCGAACGCGTGGGAGCAGCTGCACCAGGCCGTCGAGTACGGCACCGACAAGCTGTGGGTCGCGAACGTCGGGGACATGAAGGGCAACGAGCTGCCGCTGCAGTTCTTCCTCGACTACGCCTGGGACCCCGGCGCGCTCCCGGCGGAGGAACTGTCCACATGGGAGGCGGGATTCGCGGCCGAGAACCTCGGTGAACCCGCACTCGGGGAGGTCCTGCACACCTACGGGCGGCTGCAGTCGCGGCGCAAGCCCGAACTGCTCAACCGCCGGATCACGGTCGATCCCGAGCAGCCCTCGGCGATCACCTACGACGACCAGATGACGCCGTTCAGCCGGGTGAACTACCGCGAGCTCGACAGTGTCACCGAGGAATGGCAGGCGCTCGCCGCGAGGTGCGCGAAAATCGCGTCAAGGCTGCCCGCGTCCACACAGGACGCCTTCTTCGAACTGGCCGGCTACGCGATTCAGGCGTCGGCGAATCTGTACGCGCTCCGGCGGGCCGAATTCACGAACCTCCTGCACGCCGCGCAGGGCCGGGCGTCGGCGAACACGCTCGCGGCCGAGACCGAGGCACGGTTCGCCGACGACCTGGCGCTCGCGGACAAGTACAACACCGCGATCGCCGGTGGGAAATGGCGCGGCTTCCAGACCCAGCCGCACATCGACTACGGCGACGTCGCCCGGTACGGACCCAACGCACCGTGGCAGCAACCAGAACTCGACAACGTGGCACTTCCCGATGTCATCTTCCCGGCCGTCAGACGGGTGGACCTGCCGGCGCCGGCCGAGCTGGGGATCGCGGTCGACGGCTCCGAGCAGTGGTGGCCCGCCGCGGGCGGCACGCCCGTCCTCCCGGAGTTCAGTCCCTTCCAAACCGCTCCCGCGCAGTACATCGACGTGTTCAATCGTGGCCGCACCCCCTTCCGCTGCAGTGTCCGCACCGGAGCACCATGGATCCTGACCGAGCCACGGGGCGGAAGGGTGGCGGAGAATCTCCGGCTGACCGTGCGCGTCGACTGGACCCGCGCGCCGAAGGGAACCACCACCGTGCCGATCACGGTTTCGGGCGCGGGAGCGCACGTGCAGGTCGACGCCGTGGTCCGAAACCCGGAGCTGCCCGCGCCGTGGCGACGCGGTTTCGTCGAAGCGAACGGGTACGTCTCGATCGAAGCGGAGCACTGCACGGCGAACGTCGGCGCCGGGGGAGTGTCGTGGCGGCGGATCCCGGACCTCGGCCGTACGGGCGCGGCGATGACCCCGCTCCCGGTCACCGCGGCGAGCCGGGCGCCGGGCACCGGACCGCGACTCGAATACCGGATGACCCTGTTCACGCCGGGAACCGTGCGCGTCTGGGCATACCTGTCTCCGCGGCCGAACGTCCTGCAGGGCGACGGTGTGCGGTATGCGGTTTCGTTCGATGACGAGACCCCGCAGGTCGTGAACATCACGAAGGCCACCGGTGCCGACGACATGACCATGAACAGGCAGTGGGAGACGTCCACTTCGGACAACGTCCACCGGATCGCGACCCGGCACCCGATCGCCGCACCGGGGCCGCACGTGCTCAAGCTCTGGATGGTGGATCCCACGGTGGTGGTGCAGAAGGTGGTCATCGACACCGGCGGGCTGCGGCCGAGCTATCTGGGGCCGCCGGAGAGCCTGCGGTTCTGAGGCCGGGGTCGTCGTGAGTGGTAAGTGTCGTTAGAACGACACTTACCACTCACGAGGCCTTACCGGCACCCGGCGTGTCGAGGGGGCACCACTGTCATGGGACGGCGCGGTAGCTCTCCGGTGGCCCGAGGTAGCTGTCGGCGAGTCCGCCGGTGTCGACGACCAGTTTCTGCACGACCGTGGTCGGGTCCACCATCCAGAGCTTCAGCGTGTGCACGCCGGGCGTGGACACGGTGAAGGTCGTGGCGGTGCGATTGGCGGCGTCGGCGGTGTACATGCCCCAGAGAGCGTTCATGGCGGTGTCGTCTACGCCCGCCGTGGCGTTCACGGTTGTCGGGGACTGATTGTCGATCGAGACCGCGTAGCGGATGCCGTCGCCGTAACGGACGTTGTTGCGCGGAGCAAGGTAGGTCCAGACGGTGACCGGCCCCGCGGTGGTGAGGTTCATCCGGTATTCCAGCCGTGGTCCGGTGCCGCCGGGGGTTTGCGCGGCCGCGGTCGGCGGAGCCGGCGTCATGCCGGAGCCGGTGCGGCCGATGTCGGGAATCCGTTGCCAGGTGACGCCGTTGCCCGAGACGGCGGTGGTGTAATGGTCGGCTTCCATCGACACATAGCCGTTCGCTTCGACGAAGCCGGACAGCGGCGAGGGCGGGTTCGCCGGATTGTCCACCACGGCGTCGACCGTGACGGTCCGCCCGGCGCCGGTCACGGTGATCGGAACCTTCGTCGTGCCGCGCGGCGCCCTCGTCCAGTCGACGCGCACCGTCGCACGCACCTGCTTCCCGACGGAGCCGGTGGCGGGCGTGACCGTCAGCCATGGTGCCGCCGTGCTGATGCTGTAGGCGAAGGCGGTGGCACCGCGGTTGAACACCTCGATGTACTGCGCCGGTTGGGTTTGGTAGGGGGAGAACGTCGGCAGCGTCGCCGACGCGGTCGAGGCCGGCCACCAGTCTCGTGAGCCGGAGATCGCCGACGCCCATCTCGGCCGCGCCCGGCACGGTGATCCGGTGCACCTGCGGGTAGATCTGGTCCGGCTGTGGTGGGGGAGACCAGCTGGCGTTGGAGCCGTAGCGGTCCTTGTCGCCGTAGCCGATCTTGGTCTCGGTCTGCCAGCCGCGCCACTTTCCGCCCGTGAGCGTGGTGTTGTAGTAGTTCGACATCGCCTGGTCGTCGGCCAGCCGCGCTTCGGCGGTGGTCGCGAGGTCGTTGGTCGCCGCGCGGCCCTGGTTCCAGTATCGGCGGTTGAGGAACTGGGCTCGGCGTAGTGCGTAGAGGTTCGCGGTCGCCTTCACCGGATACAGCACGAGCTGGTAGTAGGCGTCCTGGTCGGCCGGGGGCAGGGTGGCCCGGACGGCGTCGGCCCGGGTGGCGAGTGCTTGCCAATCGGTGGTGACCCGGTCGAGCTCGTCGTAGTTCTCGATGCTGAACGGGGTGGTGGTGTCGTCCGTGGTGACCGTGCCGGTGGAGCCGCGGGTCATCTTGCGGTTGGTCGATTCGGGTTTGCGGCGGGCTTGCAGCTGGCCGTAGGTGTGCAGCACGTCGGCGACGGCGGGTGCGGCGGTGGTCCCGAAGTTCTGGGCGGCGTACTGGCGTTCCCAGTCGCCGATGCGGTCGGCGGTCAGGGCGGCGGGGTTCCAGGCGTAGTCGAGGAAGAACTGCGTCGGCCGCTCCATGTTCTTCAGGTCGCCGACGTTGGCGACCCAGAGCCGGTCGACGCCGTAGGCGTAGGAGGTGTGCAGCTGTTCCCAGGTGTTGGCCAGGCTGATGGTGTCGGCCCACTTGTAGCTGCGGCTGCCGCCGACGTAGTCGAAGTGGTAGTACATGCCGTATCCACCGGCACGAACCGGCAGGCTCTGATCGGGCAGCTTGCGCATGTTGCCCCAGTTGTCGTCGGTGAACAGCACCGTGACGTCGTCCGGCGGGCGCAGGCCTTGGTCCCAGTAACGCTGGACTTCCTTGTAGAGGGTCCACACCTGTGGCACCTGGGTGACCGGGCGGCCGGCTTCCTCGGTCAGGATCTGCCGCTGGGAGGCGATGATCTGCCGCATGAGATCGATGCCGCCGCCGTCGGGCAGGCTGGTGTCACCGTTGCCGCGCATGCCGAGGGTGACCACGCCCTCGAAGTCCTGTTGCCGCATCCGGCGGATGCCGTCGCGCCAATACGCCTTGATCGCGTCGGCGTTGCGGACGAAGCTCCACTCGCCGGTGCCACCGTAGGCTTTCGGGTGGCGGTTCCACTCCTCGATGCCGCGCATCATCGGCGCCTCGTGCGAGGTGCCCATGACCACGCCGTACCGTTTCGCCGTGGCGTGGTTGTCCGGGTCGTCCTCGGCGAACGCCCGGCCCCACACCGCGGGCCACAGGTAGTTGGCCTTGAGCCGCAGCATGACCTCGAAGACCTTTTCGTAGTACAGGTGGTTGAGCCCGGCCGGATAGCCGGAGGCCTTCCCCTGGCCGAAGAGGCCTGGTGCCCAGGTCCCGGTCTGCGGGTTCTCGTCGTTGATGAAGAAGCCGCGGTAGCGCACCGCGGGCGTGCCCTGGGTGTGCCGCCCCGGCAGCACATACAGCGCGTCGTGGTGCCGCGCCGGCGACGTCGTCCCACCAGTACCAGGGCGATACCCCGATCCGGCGGGAAAGGTCGTAGGCGCCGTAGATGGTGCCGCGCTGGTCGCTGCCCGCGATCACCAGCGCCGTGTCCACACCGGCCATCGGGTTGACGACCACCTGCTGCAGGGAGGTTTCCCATTTCCCGGCGATTCCGGACACGTCCAGTTTTCCCGCGGCTACCAGGGTGTCGATCAGCGGGCTGTGGCCGAGCGTGCCGATCAGGACGACCTGGCTCTGGCGGGGAACTTGGTCGACCGCAACGGCGGGCGTGGCACCGGTGACCCGCCCGACGTCGTCGCGCAGGTCGTTCACCACCCGGATCACCCCGGGATAGTCGCCACCGCTGACCACCAGCGGCGCCGCGTGCCCGCCCGCCGCGAGCGTGAATCCGTCCGACACCGGCGTGAAGCTGACATAGTCGTCGGCGGTTTCCCGTGCCTGGGCCTGCCTCGTGGGAGATACCAGAGACGTCGCCACCAGCAGCGCGATGATCCAGAATCCCAGCTTCGAGCGCTTTACCGATCGCATGTCGAACCTCCACGACTGGACGCGGGCCGCGTCGAGAGAGGAGCCGGAAATCCAGGGCATTCACGGATGTGAAAGGTGTGCGTGCGTAACGCGCCGAAATCGTTCCGACTGTAGAGTCGGACCGGAAGAGGAGTCAAGTGGACTCACGAGTGCGAAACTTTGTTTCGATACTTTCTTCGTAACTCAGGCTCTTGCGCCGCCGAAGTCCGCGCTCACATACTGTGCCACCGAGGAGTCCGGCGGAAACGTTTTCCGTCGGCGTACCGCAAGTATTCCCTTTCGAGGAGATCGACGATGAACTCTTCGCCCACCCGGCGGTGCGCGGCCGCGGTGATCGCCACCCTGGTCGCGACCGGCCTGCTCACCGTGGCCACGTCCGCCGAGGCGGCCGGAGGATTGAAGGACATCACGAACCGCTATGTCGGTAGCGCGGTTCCGGCGTCCGCCCTGGCGAACGAGCCGGACTACCGCGCGGTCCTCACCCGTGAATTCGACAATTTCACCCCCGAGAACGAAATGAAGTGGGGCGTCGTCGAACCGGCCCGCGGCCAGTACGACTGGTCGGGCGCGGACGCCATCGTCGGTTACGCCCGACAGCACGGAAAGACGGTCCGCGGCCATACGCTGGTGTGGCACAGCCAGTTGCCGGATTGGGTCGGCGGCCTTTCGGCGGCGGATCTGCGGACGGCGGTGCGGCAGCACATCGCGACGGAGATGACCCGCTACCGCGGCAAGATCCGGGCCTGGGACGTGGTGAACGAAGCGTTCAACGACGACGGAACCCGCCGGGCTTCGGTGTTCCAGCAAAAACTCGGTGACGGCTATATCGCCGACGCGTTCCGCTCGGCACGCGCGGCCGATTCCACGGCGAAGCTGTACATCAACGACTACAACACCGAAGGCCTGAACGCCAAGAGCGATGCCCTGTACAATCTAGTCCGCACGCTGAAGCGGCAAGGTGTGCCGATCGACGGCGTCGGGTTCCAGACTCACCTGTCCATCCAGTACGGCTTCCCGGACGGCATGCGGGCGAATCTGGCCCGGTTCGCGGCCCTGGGTGTCGACGTCGCGATCACCGAGGCCGACGTCCGGATCCCGCTTCCCGCGGACAGCGCCAAGCTGGCCACGCAGGCGAGCTATTTCAAGCAGGCATGGGACGCCTGCCAAGCCGTATCCCGCTGCGTCGAATTCACCACCTGGGGCTTCACCGACCGGCATTCGTGGGTGTCCGGCACCTTCCCCGGCGAGGGCGCGGCATGCCTGTTCGACACGAACCTGAAACCCAAGCCCGCCTACACCCGCATCAACCCTTAGTGGTCACCATCGGAAGTCCTCCGGGGGTCTCGACGGCCCAGCTTCCCGCTGGACGCACGGCCGCAAGGCCCGAGTACAACCCCGGTACGAGGACCTCGCGGCCGCACGCCCAGCAGAAACCCGGATCCGCCGAATACCCCCGAAGGACTTCCGATGGCAACCACTTAGTGGTGACCACTTAGCCGTCATGGAGGAGAAATGATCCGACCCAGGTTGCTGACGGCGTGCGTGGGCATGGTGGTGGCCGCCATGATCGCCGGTCCGCCTGCCGGGGCCGCGCCGGCGGAATCCGGGCTGCCGGCGAGCTTCCAGTGGCATTCCAGCGGACCGTTGATCGGGCCCAAGTCCGACGCGACGCATGCGATCCGGGCGGTGAAGGACCCGTCCGTCGTTTATGCCGGCGGCCGGTGGCACGTCTTCGCCAGCACCACGAACAGCAGCGGCGCGTACAGCATGGTCTACCTGAACTTCACCGACTGGTCGCAGGCGAGTACCGCGCGGCAGTACTACCTGGACCAGACCCCGATCGGCGCCGGGTACAAGGCGGCGCCACAGGTGTTCTACTTCGCGCCGAAGAAGCTCTGGTACCTGGTCTACCAGACCGGGGACAACGCCGCGTACTCCACGACCAGCACTATCGCCGACCCTCAGTCGTGGACAGCCCCGAAGCCCTTCTACGCCGGTGGCATGCCGCAGATCATCCGAGACAACATCGGCAAGGGATACTGGGTCGACTTCTGGACCATCTGTGACAGCGCGAAGTGCTATTTGTTCTCTTCCGACGACAACGGCCACCTTTACCGCTCGGAGACGACGGTGGCCAACTTTCCGAACGGCTTCACCAACACGGTGATCGCGATGTCCGACGCCGCCCGGTACCCGCTGTGGGAAGCCTCGAACGTGTACAAGGTCGCGGGCCGTTCCAGCTACCTGCTCGTGGTCGAGGCGATCGGCTCGGGAGGCCGTCGCTACTTCCGGTCCTGGACCGCGCCGGCCATCACCGGGCCATGGAATCCGCTCGCCACCACCGAAGCCGCGCCGTTCGCGGGCGCGAGCAACGTGACATTCGACGGCACGGCCTGGACCCAGGACATCAGCCACGGCGAGATGATCCGCAAGGGCGTCGACCAGACCCTCACCATCGACCCGTGCCACCTGCGCTACCTGTACCAGGGCAAGGATCCCAACTCCACCGACCCCTACAACCTCCTGCCGTGGAAGCTCGGCCTGGTGACCCAGACCAATTCCTCGTGCCTCTAGCGCTGAGCGCGTAACGGGGCGGCTCGCATTCACGGCTCTTATTGATGGATAGCGCAAACGTGGCGAGTCTCGGCAGCGGACGCGAACGGCCGCAGCGCACCACCGGGCCCGGCAGTCAAACAAGCATCGGGTCGTGAGTGGATAACGGTGTTGTTGACAGGTAGGGCAAAGGTGGCGCTCCGGCCGGTCAGGCTGGTCGGTCGGCGGTGTGTCCTTTGTGGACTCCGCGCACCCAATGCGGCATTGGGTGCGCTGGACGCACCGAATGCCGCATTGGGGACATCACACCGGCCGGGATGCTCCACCTCGCCGCGGCGGTGGTGGTGTGACAGATGGGGTCTCAGGTGCTGCTGAGTCGGGTGAGGCGCGACCGAGGTCCGTGAAGAAGGAAAAGAAGCTCCTCCCAATAAGGCCCCTCGATTTGCCATTCACGGACTCACGTCCGTCGTCACCCGGAGGATCGGCTCGCCGTGGGCGTCCCCGGCGGGGTCGCCGACGAAGACTGAGACCGCCGGTGCGTCGATGAGCAGCCCGGTCGGTGCCGGACGGACCCGCACCTCGAAGGGTCCGTCGTCGGACAGGCCGTACCGCACGGCGAAGACCGCGTGCCCGGCCGGGGAATCGGGCAGCGGGCCGGCGAGGACGTGGTTGGTATCGGTGACCCGGCGCCAGCCGGAGTCGGGGTCGCCGTACCCACGGGGATCGTCGGCCAGGGAGAACGCCAGCTGCTCCTGGGTGAGCCGGATCGTTTCCGGGCTGTTGAACCGGGCGCGGCCCGGTGGCGGGTTGACCACCCGCAGGCTCGCTCCCGAAGCGATCCTCATGCCGCCGGCGACGATGGATCCGCCGGTGTCCAGCCGGGCCTCGGGGGAGCCGAGATCGAAGGCCGTTCCCCCGGGTTCGGCCACGGTCAGGATCTTGCGCTGGCCCTCGCCGGTCGCTTCGACGTAGGGGAGTCCGGCGAGGAACTCCAGCCTGGCATCGGGTGGCAGGGCGGTCCGGGGGACGATGCCGAACAGCATGATCCGACGGCCGTCCGAGACCGCCAGCTGCTGGACGCTCAGCATGACCTGATCCTTGGTGACCACCGCCTTGGTCACCAGGTGGGCGGTGACGCCGTGGTCTCGTACCTCCCGGACGCGGACCGGGCCGAGTGGGCGGGTGAGCAGGCTGCGGTGGCCGTCGGCGTGGCACAGGAGTGGCCCGATGCCGTGTTGACCGTCCACAACGGACTCGATCACCGAGGTGCCCGCCGCGTCGATCAGGTACGGGGTGTGGTTGCCGCTCAAGGAGACCGAAGTGGTTCCGTTGCGCATCGAATACGCCGTCGAGACCGGGGTGCCGGGAGCGCGGTACCACTCGCTGTCGTCCTGGTACAGCCAGACCGTCATGAACGCGAAGTGCCCGCTCGGCCCGCCGGTCGTGGCCATCGGGTAGTAGGCGACGCGCCGGTCGCCCAGATAGCGGCCCAGGTCGGCCCGGAGGTGACCGCTGAAGAACCGGAGGCCGAGCATGCCTTCGGCGCCGACGTGCTGCTCGCTGTAGCGGGGACCGCCGTAGTCGAAGCCGCGTACGGAGAGGCGGCTGTCGAGGTAGCGGGCGATCTCCGCGCCATCGTCGAGGAACATCGGTTCGGCGGTGACCAGGTGGGCCTGCGCCAGGAAGGACAGGGAGATCGGCAGATAGGTCTGATCGTGGCCGGCACCGTGCTCGACCGGCAGCGCGAAGCCGCGGTCGGTGACCCGCGCCGGCCGGATGACGTCGGTGTACCACCGCATCGCCGACTCGGTGACCTGCTTGCCTTCCCGCCCGAGGTGACGGCCGAGCATCAGCCCCGCGACGACCGCGCCGATCGCCTGGTTGGCTGTCCGCTGGGGGTTGAAGATGCTCGCTTCGGTCAGCCACCGCCAGTATCCGAGCGCCAGTTCGGTCACCTCGGCGTACTGGTCGCCGGTGAGCAGGCCTTCGCCGAGTTCGAGGATGTTGGTGGCGTGCAGCATGGCCCACACCGTGCTCGGCCAGTCGCCGAAGGGGTGTTCGCCGTCGCCGGGCATGTACCGCGCGTACGGCAGGCCGCTGTTCCGGATGCGGTAAAACGGTTCGCCGGGATTGTCCTCACGGAACACCCGGTGCGCCAGGAAGAAGTCGACGCCGCGGCGCACGGCGGTGGCGAATCCCGGGTCCGGGGGTGCCAGCCGCTGCCAGGCCAGGCAGAGCAGCGAGACCACGCCGAGGCCCATGTCGCCGAGGTCGTCATCGGCGGCGGGATCCTCGAAGTTGCCGTCGGGCTGCTGCGCCGCCAGCACGGCCTGGACCGCCTCGGCGAGGACGACGTCGAGATGTGCGCGGTCGTCGGGCAGGTCGTGCAGGCCGGCGTGCTGGCTGGGGAGGAACACGGTCATCAGCCCACCGCCACCATGCTCTCGGCGACCCGGACCGCGCCGTGCACGGGCGGGGCGGTGAGCCGCCGCACCCGGCACGCGGGCAACAGGCTCGCCAGTTCCTCTTCGAACGCCGCGAACAGGGTCCGCTGCTCGAGGATCACACTGCCGGCGACGACCACGTCGTCGGTCTCGGGAACACGGGCATGCACCGCGGCGACGAGCCGGGCGAGCGCGGTGGCCGCGTTCCGTACGACGGTGGCGGCGAGCGTGGAGCCGCCGCTCAGCGCGTCGAATACGAGTACCGCCCGGCGGCCCCAGGTGCTCGCGCCGCCGTCGATGATCATCCGGTCGGGCAGATCGGCGACCTCGGCGGCACCGAAGGACCGCAACAGCAGCCTGGCGAGCAGGTCCGGTGGCTCACCACGGTCCCGGGCGGCCAGGCCGGCTTTGACCGCCTCGCGGACCAGCCCCGCTGCGCCCCCTTCGTCGCCGAGGAGCCAGCCCCAGCCGCCCACGTAGACGGCGCTGCCCTGGGTGTCCCGGCCGACGGCGACCGAACCGGTCCCGGCCACCAGGCCGATGCCGGTCGCCAGCCCGGCCGCCGGGACGAGGAGCTCGGCGTCGTTCAGGACGACACAGGGCACCCCCACCGAGGCGATCAGGCCGCTACGCAGTTCGTCGCATGTGGACGCGCTGTCGCAGCCGTGTGCGCCGACCGCGATCGCGGTCAATTCGCTTTCGCGTGGCCGTACGAATTCGACGAATTCGACCATGCGGGAAATGGCCGCACCGCGATCCGCGGTGGTCCAGTTTTCGCTGGGAAGCACCCGATCGGCGACCACGTGACCGCTTCGGGCGGCGCGCAGATGTGTCTTCGTGGCACCGATGTCCATCCCGATGACCAAGCCGGGTGCTCGTTCCGGCAAGTATCTCCCCCTTCTAGGAAGCGCTTTCTCGTGCTTGCGCTCAATCGATTCGAAAGCCAGGATGCGGCTGGGACCCGCACTTAGTTAGGGAGTAAACAAACTAACCGGCCCTGATGTCAATCGACGGTTTCGATGGGAGAGGAGGTGTCCATGAGCCTGAGTGACAGCGCGGGTGAGGTCTTCCGGGCACTGGCGGTCTCCGGGCGGCTCACCCGGCCGCAGCTCGCGCTGGCGTGCGGGCTGTCGAAGCCGACTGTCTCACTCGCGATGGCGGAACTCGAAGCCGCGGGACTCACCGAACGAAGTGGCACGTCGTCGGGGAGCACCGGAAGATCCGCGGCCGTCTACCGGCTCGGACCCGCGGCGGGGTACGTGCTCGCGGTGGACCGCGGATCCACGCAGGTGGCGGTGCGGGCGGCGGGACTCGGCGGAGAACTCCTCGACGAGGACAGCACATCCCGCCCCACCACGGCGAAGGCGATGATCAGGGCCATCGCGAGCAGGGGAGCGGGCCCGCTTCGCGCGATCGTCGTGGCCGTGTCCGATGTGGTCTCCCCGCCGGGGCGCGGCGACCCGGCGACGGTGGCGCGAGTACGGCGCACGGTCGCTTCGCTCGGGCTGCCGGAATGCCCGGTCGTCACCGCCGAGAACAACGTCAACTGCGCGGCGATCGCCGAGCTGTCCGCCGGGGCGGGCGTCACCCGCGACACCTTCGTCTACCTCCAGATCGGGGTCGCGGTCGGTGCGGGAGTCGTGCTCGGCGGCCGGCTCGTCCGCGGGACGAACGGCGCGGCCGGGGAAGTGGCGCGCCTGGTGTATCCGTGGGCGGACGACCGGGCTGCCACGAGGGAAGCGCTCGAAACGCGGCTGGGCTCACGCGAGCTCCTGCGCAGGGCGCGTGCCCGCTGGGACGGCGGGCATGGGCGGATGCCGGGAACGGCCGCCGGGTTGTTCTCCTCGGCGGCGCAAGGAAATCCGGTGGCTCTCGAAATCGTCGACGAACACGCCGTGGAGGTCGGCAAGCTGGCCGCGTCGATCGGCGCGGTCCTCGACCCCGGGCTGGTGGTCCTCGGCGGCGGCGTCGGCCGGAACAGGTTGCTCCTGCCGGGCGTCGTGGCCACTGTGGACCGGCTGAGCTGGCCGACCGAGGTGGTCGTGAGCGAGCTGGGGGAGCGGGCCACCGTCCTCGGCGCGGAGCATCTGGCGCGGGAGAAGGGGATCCGCGCGGTGGCCACCGGCGGGTGAACGAGGCGTTGACAGTGTGCCACGGTCTTCCTACAGTACCCGGAAAGCGCTTCCAGCTCCCTGGGACGGAACCACTGGGCGCGCGGTGTGCAGCACATCGACCACAGGTCCGGCATCGGCCGCGGCCAGGTCGGACCACCCAGTCCCGGGGAGCAGCCGATGTCGTCAACCGAGCAGGCCACGCGGCCACGCGCCGACGTGATCACGCGTCCGGCCGTGCGTCCTCGCCGCCGTCGCCGGCACAAGGACAACCTGGCGGCCTACGCCTTCCTGTCGCCGTGGTTCCTCGGGATGTTCGGCTTCGTCGTCATCCCGATGGGCTACTCGCTGTACCTGTCGCTGACCAAGTTCGACCTGCTGAGCGCGCCGCACTGGATCGGCTTCGGCAACTACCTGTCGATGTGGCAGGACGAGAAGTTCCTCCATTCGGTCAAGGTCACGCTCACCTACGTCGTCTTCTCGGTACCGCTCAAGCTCGCCGCCGCACTCGTGGTCGCCGCCGCGCTGAACCGGGGCCTGCGTGCGCTCGGGTTCTACCGCTCGGTCTTCTACCTGCCCTCCCTGCTGGGTGCGAGCGTGGCGGTTTCGGTGATGTGGCGCCAGATCTTCTCCCAGCAGGGACTGGTGAACCAGGTGCTCGGCATCTTCGGCATCCGCGGCGCGGACTGGATCGGCGATCCCCGGTTCGCGCTGTGGACGCTGGTTCTGTTGTCCGCCTGGCAATTCGGCACGCCGATGCTGATCTTCCTCGCCGGCCTGAAGCAGATTCCGAAGGACCTCTACGAGGCGGCGGCGCTGGACGGGGCCGGCCGGATCCGGATGTTCTTCCGGATCACCGTGCCGATGCTGTCGCCGGTGATCTTCTTCAACCTGGTCCTCGAGACGATCAACGCCTTCCAGACCTTCACCCCGGCCTATGTGGTCAGCGGCGGTCTCGGCGGTCCGATCGATTCGACGATGCTCTACACGCTTTACCTGTACCGCAAGGGATTCAGCAGCCTGCAGATGGGCTATGCCTCCGCGATGGCGTGGGTGCTGTTCGCCGTGATCGGGGTGTTCACCGCGCTCTACTTCGCCTCGTCACGGCGCTGGGTCACCTACGCCGACTGAGCACGTCCCTGATCCAGAGCTGAAAGGAGCGACATGGCGCTCAAGATCGGGCGGACGCCGGTGAAGTCCCACTGGCGCGCCCATGTGGTGCTGCTGGCCGGGGTCGTCGTGATGATCTACCCGCTGGTGTGGCTGGTCGGCGCGTCGTTCAAGCCGGAGAACCGGATCTTCAGCACGCTCGACCCGATCCCGTGGCAGTTCACCCTCGGCAACTACGTCAGCGGCTGGACGGCGACCGGCACGTCGTTCACCGTCTACCTGGCCAATTCCGCGACCATCGCGATCTGCGTGGTGATCGGCAACATCGTCTCGTGCTCGCTGGCCGCCTACGCGTTCGCGCGCCTGGACTTCGCGTTCCGCAAGCTGTGGTTCGGGCTGATGCTCGGCACGCTGATGCTGCCCTTCCAGGCCACGATGATCCCGCAGTACACGATCTTCTACAAACTGAACTGGATCAACACGTTCCTGCCGCTGGTCGTGCCGCAGCTGCTCGCGTGCGACGCCTTCTTCATCTTCCTGCTCGTGCAGTTCATCCGGGGGATTCCGCGGGAGCTGGACGAGGCCGCGGCCATCGACGGCGCCGGCCACCTGCGCGTCTTCGGCTCGGTGATCCTGCCGTTGCTGCGGCCCGCGTTGCTCACCACCGGAGTGCTGACGTTCATCTGGACGTTCAACGACTTCCTGCGCCAGCTGGTCTATCTGTCCGACAAGACGAGATACACGGTCCCGCTGGGCCTCAACTCCTTTATCGACCGGGCGAGTGGTTCCAGCTACGGCGGAATGCTCGCGATGTCGGTGGTGACTCTCGTGCCGACGGTCGTCGTCTTCCTGATCTGCCAGAAGCGGCTGGTCGACGGCGTGGCCAACACCGGCATCAAAGGCTGAACCTCCACTCGTCGCACAAGAAAGCGGGCTCGCATGACGAACAACCTGTCCAGAAGAGGATTTCTCGGGATCGCCGGGGCCGGTGTCGCCTCGGCCGCGCTCGCGGGCTGCGGGTTCACCCAGCCGAGCTCCGATTCCGGCGCCGCGGGCAAGTCGCTGACCTTCCGTTGGTGGGGTGGCAACGCGCGCAACGACGCGTACCAGAAGGCCGTGAAGATCTTCACGCAGAAGACCGGAATCACGGTCACCACGCAGTATTCCGGCTACGACGGCTACTTCGACAAGCTGAACACCGAATTCGCCGGTGGCAACCCGCCCGACATCTTCCAGATGGACACCGCGCTCGTCAGCACCTACGCCGCGCGCGGCGTGCTCACCGACCTCGCCACCTACATCCCCGGCACGATCGGGCTCGACACGCTGTACGCGCCATTGCGGACGGCGGCCACGGTGAAGGGAAAGAACTACGGCGTGCCATCGGGTTCCGGCTTCGCCCCGGTGCTCTACGACAAGACGGTGCTCGACCAGCTCAAGATCACGCCGCCGTCCGACGGCTGGACGTGGAAGGACTTCGCGACGATCAGTGGCGAGATCTCGAAGGCGTGGGGGCCGGACAAGTACGGCGCGCTCGACGCGTCGAAGGACGACTCCGGCGCGTTCCAGCCGTGGCTGCGCCAGCGCGGGAAGGACCTCTACACCGCCGACCTGACGCTCGGGTTCGGCCCGGAGGACCTGACCGAGTGGTTCACCTTCTGGGACGGCCTGCGCAAGTCGGGCGCGATCTGCCCGCCGACCCTGCTGAGCAGCACCGACGCCGCGACCGGCAACCACCCGCTGATCACCGGGCAGATCGCGATGACAACCGGCTGGGGCCTGGCCCAGATGCAGCCGCTGACCCAGCACCAGCTCAAGCTCGTCGTCGTGCCCCGGGGCGAGAACGGCAAGACCGGGCAGGCGCTCAGTGGCGGTGTGCTGCTGTGCATCCCGGTGAAGAGCCAGAACGCGGCGGGCGCGGCGAAGCTGATCGACTTCTTCCTCAACGACGCGGACGCGATCAACACGATGAAGCTCCAGCGTGGCCTCCCGCCCTCGGACAAGGCGAAGGACCTGCTGGCTCCCGGGGCGTCCGCCACTGAGAAGGCCGACATGGACTACGGCGAATACGTCGCCGCGGAGGTCGCCAAGGACGCCCTGCCCGCGGCGCCGACCGCGCCGCCGGGCTACGGCGACGTCAAGACCGCACTCGACTCGGCGGCCAAGCAGATCGCTTTCGGCAAGCTGTCGATCAGTGCGGGTGTCACCCAGTTCTTCAGCGACGCCAAGACGGCGCTCGCCAACGCGAAGTAGGAGCAGCGTGCGCATCACCGCCGTGCGGGGCACCGACCTGTTCATCGGCTCCGCCTCGGCGTTCCGCCAGGTCGTGCGGGTCACCGTGAGCGGGCCGCGGGGATCGGTCCGGGTCCGGGTGGACGGCAAGCTGGTGCGCACGCCCGAGGCGGTCGACGCCGACCTCCGGCCGGACGGTGTGACGGTGGAGGTCGGCGTGGTCTTCGCCGCGCCGGCCCGGGAAGGCACGACCTACCGCGTGACGGCGATCGCGGAGTCCGGCGGCGAGCGCGTCACGGCCGAGGCCGACCTCGTGATGGCGGAAACCGGCTGGACGATGTGGATGGTCTCGCACTTCCACTACGACCCGGTCTGGTGGAACACCCAGGCCGGGTTCACCGACACCTGGCTGGATCTGCCGCTGGCGCAGGAAAAGCGGATGCAGTTCCAGCGTTCGGCGTTCGACCTCGTCCGCGCTCACCTCGAGGCGGCGCGCGACGACGAGGACTACCGCTTCGTCCTCGCCGAGGTCGACTACCTCAAGCCGCATTGGGACACCTTCCCCGAGGATCGCCGGGACCTGAGCCGGTTCATCGGGGAGGGCCGGATCGAACTGGTCGGCGGCAACTACAACGAGGCCAACACCAACCTGACCCACCCCGAGTCGACGATCCGCAACGCCGTCTACGGCATCGGCTACCAGCGCGACGTGCTGGGCGCGGATCCGCGTTCGGCGTGGATGCTCGACGTGTTCGGCCACGACCCGGCCTATCCCGGGCTGATGGCCGACGCCGGACTGGATTCCAGCGCGTGGGCCCGCGGGCCCTGGCATCACGTCGGGGCCAAACGGCACACCGGGGACATCGGCCGGATGCAGTTCCCGTCGGAGTTCGAATGGATCTCCCCGAGCGGACGCGGCCTGCTGACCGCTTACATGGCCGACCATTACGTCGCGGGCTGGGGCATCGAACGGCAGGAGAACCTGACCGAGGCGATGGAGGAGGCTTACCGGCAGTTCAGCACCCTGCGCCAGGTCGCCGCGACGCGGAACGTGCTGCTGCCGGTCGGGCACGACCACAACATCCCGTCGCGGTTCTGCACCGAGATCCACCGGGCCTGGAACGCCCGGTACGTCTGGCCGCGGTTCGTCGTCGGGCTACCGAGGGACTTCTTCGCCGCGGTACGGGCGGACGCCCGCGCGCGCGGCACGGTCATCACCCCGCAGACGCGGGACATGAACCCGGTCTACACCGGCAAGGACGTCTCCTACATCGACACCAAGCAGGCACAACGCGCCGCGGAGCTGGCGGTGCTCGACGGCGAGCGGGCGGCCACCCTGGCTACGCTGCTCGGCGCTCGGTTCCCGCACGAAGCCCTGGACAAGGCGTGGCGGCAGCTGCTCTACGGCGCGCACCACGACGCCATCACCGGCACCGAGTCCGACCAGGTCTACCTGGACCTGCTCACCGGCTGGCGCGAAGCGGGGGAACTCGGCGGCGACGTGCTGCGCGCCGCGATCGGGGAACTGGCCCGGCACGCCGACACCACCGGCGAAGGCATCGCGATCTTCGTCCTCAACACGCTCTCATGGCCGCGGGACGCGGTGACCACGGTGACGGTTTCCGAGCCCGGCCTGCACGGCGCACGCGTCGTCGACCCGGATGGGCGGCCGGTGCCCGCGGTGACCGAGGCGGTGGCGCGCCGTCCCGACGGCACCATCTCCGAGATCACGCTGAGCTTTATCGCCGAGGCGGTGCCGGCGATGGGCTACCGGGTCTACCGCGTCGTCGACGCGATCACGGTCCCGCCGGGATGGCTGCCGAAGCCGGGGCCACCGGTGATCCGGAACGACGCCTTCGTCGTCGAAGCCGATCCCGCCCGGAGCGGGGCGATCCGGCGGATCCACGACCTGCGCGCGGGCCGCGAACTCCTGCGGGACGGCGGCCTCGCGGCGGAGCTGGTGATCCAGGACGAGCACGCGGAGCATCCGGTGTGGGGTGAAGGCCCTTGGCACCTGCTGCCGAAGGGACCCGGCCGCGGTGGCGGCGAAGCGGACGTGATCGTCGAGACCAGCCCGCTCGGCGAGCGGTTCGTCGCCTTCACCACCCTGGAGGGCCTGAAGATCACTCAGAAAACCGTGGTGTGGCAAGGGATCGACCGGGTCGACGTCCGGACTCACGTCGACGGCGCGCTCGGCCGCGACCGTCTCCTGCGCGCCCGGTTCGCCTTCGACGTGCCCGGCGCGCTGCCGGTGGCCGAGGTCGGCTTCGGGGTCGTCGGCCGGTCGTTCGGCTTCCCGGACGTCGACGCGGCCGAACACCTGTGGACGCTGGACAGCCCGGCCCAGAACTGGGCCGGGTTGTCGGCCACCGCGTTGATCGCGCTCACGCGGGAGGACGGGACCTGGCTCGCGCACGCCATCGGCGTCGCGGAGCTGATCGCGTCCGGAGATCCGGCGCAGGCCGAGGGGGTCCGGACGCTGATGGCGGCCCTGGCCGCGAAGGGGGTGACGGCCACCTGCAGCCGTCCGGACGGCCCTCGCTACGGAGCTCTCGACGCCGACTCCAACCTGCCGGACGTCCGTATCGTGCTGGGCGGCGACAACGCGTTCGCGACCGAAGTCATCGAGTCGGCCGGACCGTCCTATCGGGACGCTTTGACCCGGCACGGCCGGGTGTTCGTCCCCGCCCTCCGGACCCGGCGCGAGGCCTGGCAGCCGGACGCCGATCTTCGCGGGGCGCGCGACCTGCCGGTGCTGATCGTCGAGGACGACCTGGAGACGGTAATCGGCGAGCTGGGCCGCGGCACCATCGTGGTGCACTGGCCCGAAGGGCTGGAGGGCACCGCGGAGCCCGCCGACGACTATTCGGTGGCGGTCGTCAACCACGGGACGCCCGGGTTCGTGGTGGACTCCGCCGGCACGTTCCACCTGTCCCTCATGCGGTCGTGCAGCGGCTGGCCCAGCGGCGTCTGGATCGACGGAGAGCGCCGGACCGCGCCTGACGGGTCGAGTTTCGCTTGGCAGCATTGGACACACACTTTCGATTTCAGCCTGGTCGCCGGCCAGGGCGACTGGCGCGACGCCGATTTTCCTCGCAAGGCACAGGAAGCGGTCCATCCTCTGCGGACCGGGCAGGTACGTTCGGCTCCCGGCGCACTGCCGTGCGCGCTGAGCCTGCTCGCGGTCGAACCGCCGGAAGTGCTGCTGACGACGGTGAAACCGGCGGGCAACCCGCTCGCTTCGAACTCGGAGGTCGCGCCGTCGGAGGCGATCGCTGTGCGGGTCTACGAGTCGGCGGGGACCCCGGTGACGGCCACGGTGAGGCTGCACGGCGGCGTGCGCCGCGCATGCCGCACGGACCTGCTCGAAGAACGCGACGGGGACCAATTGCCGGTGGACGGCGACAGCGCGCGGGTCGAGCTCGGCGCCGCGGACGTCGCGACGCTCCGGCTGGAGTCCGCCGCCCGCGAGCCCGGGCGGGAGCTGATCCGGGCCGTGGAGCCGGTGCAGCCGGTGTTCACCCGGTACTGGTTGCACAACGCGGGACCCGCGCCGCTGGGCAACCTGCCGGTCGCCGTGCACGTGCGGCCGGTGCGGCAGCGGCTCGGCGCGGACGGCCGGGCCCGGCTCGATGTCACGGTGAGCTGCAGCGGCCGCGGAGCGAGCGGCCGTGTCGACGTGCGCCTGCCCGGCGGCTGGCGAGTGGAGTCACCGGCCGAATTGGACTACGACCTCGCGCCGGGTGGGCACGCCCGGTTCGAGGTGGTGGTGCGCGGCACCTCGGCGCCCGGCCGGTACTTCGTCGCCGTCCGGATCGCCGACCACCTCGGCCAGGTCCTCGAAGACGTCGCCGAAATCCTGGTCGGCGACGCACCGCCGCACGAAGACCTGGTCGACGTCGCGATCGCCGCGGACGTCATCGAACTCGAACCGGGAGCGCACGCCGTGCTGCCGGTGACTCTCACCGCGCTGGCACGCGACGAGATCCGGGGGGAGCTGACGGTGATCAGCCCGTTCGGCACCTGGGACGGTGACGTCACGATCGGGCCGAGAACACAGCCGTTCCGGGTGCGCGCGGACGAGAGCGTCACGGTGCCGATCGCGCTTTGCGCGGCGCACACCGCCAGGGCCGGCGCGCACTGGTGGGTGCTGGTGCGCGTCGCCGCGCACGGCCGGCTGCACTACACCCCGGTGGTCGAGGTGCGCGTCAAGGCCGGGTGACCGGCCGGAAACGAAGCAGGGTTCAGGTCCGCGCGGGGCCGGTGCTGGTCCGGATGGTCAGCCGTGGGTGAATCCGGTCGTCGCCCGCGGCCACGCCGTCGTCGAGCTGCCGCACGGCGAGCTCCACCGCGCGGGTGCCCAGCTCCCGAGGCGACACCGCGATCCTGGTGAGCTCGGTGGGCGGGCCGGTCGAGGTCAAACCCGCCGCGATCACCGAGAGATCCTCGGGAATCCGGAGCCGCAGCCACTCCGCCGCGGAAAGGGCGAGCGCGGCCAAGGCCTCGTGGACCACGAGCGCGGTGGGGCGGTCGCCGGTGAACAGCTCGGTCATCCGCCGGGTCACCGCTTCGGCCGAAGCCACGCACTCGGTGGAGATCGTTCGGACCCCGAGACGCTTCCCGTTGTCGTGCAAGCCTTCGGCGAATTTCTCGGCCGCGCCGGCGGTTTTCGCGTCGACCAGGCCGAGGTGGGCGATCGAACGGTGGCCGAGGCCGGCCAGATGCGCCAGGCACGCGGACCCGGCCGCGGCGAAGTCCGGCGCCACGCACGTGAGTCCCGGCGCGTGGCCGGGAGCTCCGACGACCACCGCGGGACGGCCCCAGGCCAGCAGGACGGGCAGCCGCGGATCGCTCTGCTCGACGTCCAGGACGACCAGCGCGTCGGCCAGCGCGGCGGAGATGACCCGGCGCAGCCCCATCGGTCCCTGGTCGTGGGTGACCAGGAGCAGGTCGAGGTTGTGCGCCCGGCTGGCTTCGGCGGCCCCGGCGACGATCTTCAGCAGCGGCGGCGTGCAGGCGGCGCCGAGCGGCGCGACCAGGCCCAGCACGCCGGTCCGGCGTCCCGCGGCGGCCGGGGCACCGGCCGCGCGGCGGCGGTACCCCGTCTCCCGGATGGCCGCCTCGACCAGCCGCCGGGTCTGCGGTGAGATCGCCCGTTTGCCGCTGATCACGTAGGACACCGTGCTCGGCGCGACCCCTGCCGCGTTGGCGACGTCGATGATGGTCACCACGGGCGGGGCCTGGCGGTGCCGTGAATCGGGGACTTCATCGTCGACACCGCCCTTACCGCGCATGTTTACGTTAACATGCTGATGATTCCCCGAGGTTACTTGCCCGTAGGTAGCGGGGTCAAGGCGGTCGTGACCGGTCAGCCCGCGGGGTTCCAGCCGTCGCTTCCCGCCAGGTACTTCCTGGCCGTGTAGGCGGCGGCTTGGCTGCTGGACAGCTGCGGGCGGTCGGTTCCGGTTCCCGCGCCCGGGCCGGTGTTGTGGTACTCGGAGAAGCGGGCGTCCCGCCAGGAGAAGCCGGACATGTCCGTCCACGGGGCCGGTTTGATCGCGGCGGGGAGAACCGAGTCCCGGACGACCACTTGGGCGATCGCGTCCACGTCGCCGCCGGGGTGCCACGGCCTGCCAAGGTAGAACGTGGCGATCGCCGCGGTGCTGACGATCCGGCTGTTGACGATCAGGAATCCGTAGGGGTTGGTTCTGCGGGTGCTGGCCGCGGTCAGGTAGCCGTTCGGATTCGACCCGCGGTCGAGCGCGACGATCGTGGTGTCGTCGAAAACGGCCGTGGCGCGGCCGAAGAGGAAGTCCACGTCCCCGCTGATCGTGCAGTGGCGGAAGTACTGACGTCCGGTGGTGCCGACGGCCGCGGTGTCGGCGTACAGGGTGTCCTGATGCCCGGCGAAGGCGACGTTGTCGAAGATCATCCGGTCGGCTGTCGTCTTCACGGCGACCGCCTGGGTCGCGGTGATCTCGGGATGGGCCTTGCGGTCGAAGGAGTTCCGGAAGGTCAGGGCGGACGCGCTGAAGTTGTTCGCCGCGATCGTGGCGGTGGCACTTCCGGTGGTGCCGTACGTCGAGCCGTCCGGCTTCTTGGTGCCACTGGCATTGTCGAAGTCGATGACGACGTCGGCCGCCTTTCCGGTCGTCCCCCGCATGGTGAGTCCGGTCTTGGCCGCGGGGACCGAGATCACCTCGTGGTACCGGCCCGGCTTGATCGTGATCACGCCGCCCGCGGGCGCCGCGTTGATCGCGGACTGGACCGTGCGGTAGCCGCCGCTGCCGTCCTGGGCGACGACGAGCACCGGCGCCGCGGCGCTGACGGCCGGGCAGGCCAGAGTGACGGCTGCGAAGCTTGTCGCGATGGTGAAGATCTTGCGTAGCACGGAATAACGCCTCCCTGCGAGCGTGGACAGCCGGGCGGCGCAACGCAGCCCGGCCCGTCGGTCAGAGCTTGCCGACGTCGGCGCCGGCGGTCGCCGGGACCTCAACCATGGAGGTGGCCGTGCCTAGTTCCTACAATTTTCAGCAAGTCGCGTCAACGATGTTCACGGAAGCTCCGCCCGATCGGCCGCATCACGGCTTTCGCGGCTCCGGCGGCGGAGCGGTGGTGGCGCGGACGATCAGGTGGGTGTCGAGAGTCCGGTTGACCGGCTCGCCTGCCTCCCCGTCGAGCAGGCCGAGCAGCATCGTGACCGCGGCGCGGCCGGCGGCCTCGGTCGGCATGGCGATGCTGGTCAACGGTGGCGCGGAGATCGCCGCGAAGACGAGATCGTCGAAGCCGACGAGGCTCACCTCTGCCGGTACCGGCACACCGCGGGCGTTGAGCCGGGCCAACGCGCCGAAGGCGACCAGGTCGTTGTAGGCGACGATGGCCGTCGCGTTCGCCGCGAGGGCGAGGTCGGCGCCTTGCAGGCCGCCCTCGAAAACCGGGGGGAAGGGGCCGAACTCGACCACCTCGATGTCGTGGCTCGCGGCCGCCTCGTGGAGGCCGTGCCGGCGGGCCTCGTTCGACCAGGACGCGCGAGGGCCGCCGAGATAGGCGCAGCGACGGTGCCCGAGTGCCGCGAGGTGCTCGATCACCTGGCGCATGCCGTCGGCGGCGTCCATCACGATCGACGGGATCGACTCGACCTCGCGGTTGAGCAGGACGAGCGTCGTCTGCTCGGCGAGCGCCAGCAGCTGCTCGTCGGACATGCTCGGGCTGCACAGCACGATGCCGTCGACCTGCTTGCCCATCTTCCGGACCAGGGCCTGCTCGGTGGCGGGGTCCTCGTCGCTGTTGGCGAAGAGGACGGCGACGTCGTCCTGGCGCGCGCGGGCCTGGACCCCGTTGAGTACGCCGGTGAAGAACGGGTTGCCCAGCTCCGAGACCACGATCCCGACCTGGCCCGTCCGTTCGGCGGCCGGCCGGTGCGCGGGGCCGCTGGACTGGTAGCCGAGCGCGGTGGCCGCCGCCAGCACCCGGTCGCGGGTCTGGGCCTTGACCAGATCCGGCGAGGTGAAGGCGCGGGACACCGTCGAGATCGAAACGTTCGCCCGCTGGGCAACGTCATGGATGGTCACGGTCACCGTCACTCCTCAGCCGACTTGTGCAACATTCTGTAAATTGCGGTGCGGTTTGTCAAACAACTCAGCTCGAACGTGGTGGCCGCGCCTCCCAGGCCCGTCGTTGCCTGACCTGGCTTGGCAAAGTCCCCGGGCAGCCGGCCCGGTCAAGAGCTCCGGGAACCACTTCCGCAGGCTGATGAGCGTCGAAATATATCTTCGAAAGAAGTGCCCGAATTCCGGCAAGAAATGGTTACGGGCAATTTCCTCAATCCGGCTATCGGCGTCGTGGTGACGGCGACGATCAGTCCGTGTCTGCCGGATGGAGCAGTGGATCGGTTGCCAGCGCGCGGATATCTGTCGAGTATGGCCGAGGAAGAGTGCGGAATTCGACGCATTCGATGCCCGTTGACCATGTTGACACCCTGCCGGATCAGGCTCTACCGTAATTGCGCCGAGAGCGCTTCCAGGTGTTCTGGAAACAGCCGGGTTTGCGCGGCCGGACCGCGCGCCGCCGATCGGAGAACCGATGCTGGGTAGCAGGCGCCGCACCGTCGCGGGACCGCCTGGGCTGGCTGTCGCCGGGACGTCCGGCTACGCGCTCAGCTACCTGCGTCGAGCCCGCAGCCTGCACGACGAAGGGCTCGTCCGCTTCGTCGGGATCTGTGACGTCGCCGAGCCCGCGCCAGCGGCGACGGCGTTGCTGCCTCCGGGTGCCAGGGCCACCGTCGGTGTCGAGGCCATGCTCCAGGAATGCCAGCCAGACATCACCGTGGTGGCGGTGCCTCCGCACGCCCACGTCCAGGTCGGCAGCGCGGTCCTCGCCGCGGGCAGCGACCTGCTGCTCGAAACCCCGCCCGTGCTCGACCTCGACGGCTTCGCCAGGTTGAGCGCGCTGGCCGAGCAGAACGGCCTCTCCTGCCAGACCGGGTTCCAGAGCTTCGGCTCCGCGGCGCTCCCGGTGCTGGCCGACGCCATCCGCGCGGGGAAGCTGGGCGAGGTGATCGGCGTGGGCGCGGCCGGGGCCTGGATCCGGACCGACGGCTATTACGCGCGCAACCCGTGGGCGGGGCGCCGGTGGCTGGACGGCAAGGCGGTGGTGGACGGCGCGCTCACCAACCCGTTCTCGCACGCCGTTGCCACCGCGCTGCTGGTGGCCGGGGTCGCCGAACGGGACCCGGCGGAGGTCGTGCTCGAGTTGTACGGCACTCGCGACATCGAGGCCGACGACACCGCGTCCCTGCGTGTCCTGTTCGACGACGGCCCGGAGGTCGTGGCGGCCGCGTCCCTGTGCGCCGAGCAGGATCACGAGCCCTATGTGGTCGTGCACGGTTCCCAGGGACGCGCGAAGTTCTGGTACAAGAGCCATCGCCTCGAGATCAATGACGAGCGGATCCCGGTCGGCGCGCCGGCGGATCTCCTGCGCAACCTGATCGCCCGGCACACCGATCCCGGGAACGTTCCGCTGCTCGCGCCGCTGAGCCGGACCCGCGCGTTCGCGTCCGTCATCGAATCGGTGCGGGACGCGCCCTCGCCCGCGCAGATCCCGGAAGGCTGGATCCGGACCGTGGGCGAGGGGCAGGGCAGGCATCCGGTCGTCCGGGGGATCGGCGAAGAGGTCGCGGTGGCCGCCGAACGGCTGGCCCTGTTCTCCGAGATCGGCGTCCCGTGGGCGAGTCCCGGCCGATGGTGGCGGACCCGCTGGACGAGAGACGAGCGAGCGCGGTCCGCTGCTTCCGGCGGAGACGTGTGACTGCCGGCTTGACCGGTTCTGAAAATTCTGCGTAGGGCGAGCTCGGCTTTGCCGCGCGCTCATATCGCGATAAATCCCCTGGTGGCAACGCTGTCTGCCTGCTTTTGGCTGTTGACAGCACCCTCGCGACGCGCCTAGCGTGACTCGCATCTCGCGGTTTGCAGAAAATGATGACCGACTCTGACGTTCGGTACGTCGCGCGGGACGAGCCGTCGGCGAGGATGGAGAGTTCGATGCGGAGCAGAGCACTGCTGAGCGGAAGAGGACTGCGCGGCCTGGTCGCGGCGCTGGCGGTG
Organism: uncultured Actinomycetota bacterium; assembly: GCA_963762765.1. Lineage (GTDB taxonomy): Bacteria > Actinomycetota > Actinomycetes > Mycobacteriales > Pseudonocardiaceae > Amycolatopsis. The sequence continues at coordinate 156,637 of CAVXMR010000036.1, read as the reverse complement.
GTCCCGCTGCTGGCGGCGGCGGGGTGCGGCTCGGGCTCGGGCGCCGCGGCGAACGGGGACGTCACGATCAGCTTCGTCTGGTGGGGCAGCGACGGCCGGGCGGACCTCACGAAGAAGGCCGTCGACCTGTTCCAGCAGCGCAACCCGAAAATCAAGGTGCAGACCTCTTTCTCCGCCTACGCCGCGTACTGGGAGAAGCTGGCGACCCAGACCGCCGGGGGAAAGCCGCCGGACGTGCTGAACATGGATTCGCGCTACCTCGCCGAGTACGGCGGCCGGAACGTACTGCTCGATCTGGGGCAGGGCGCCGGAAAGGGCGTCTCGCTCGCCGACGTCAACCCCGAGCTGGCGGCGACGGGGGTGCTCGGTGGCAAGCGGTTCGCGGTTCCGTGGGCGCAGAACACGTCCTCGCTGATCTACGATCCCGCGGTCTTCACCGCGGCCGGTGCGGATCCGGCAAAGCCGATGACCTGGGCCCAGCTCGCCGACGCGGCGGAGAAAGTCAGCGCGGCCAAGGGGTTCACCACCCGCGGCCTGACCGATTTCGGGATGCTCGACAGTGCACTCGAGATCTGGTTGCGCCAGCAGGGAAAGCAGCTTTACACCCCGGACGGCAAGCTCGGCTTCGGGGCCGACGAGCTGCGCCGGTTCTGGGAGCTCGCCGGCCGGTTCCGCGATGCCCGCGCGGTCACCAGCGCCGACGTCACGGCTTCCTACAACACTTCTCCGGAGCAGTCGCCCCTGGGCAAGAAGCTGACCAGCGGGGAGTTCGCCTACGACAACATCTACCCCGCCTACCAGAAGGCCAACGGGAACAAGCTCGGCGTGGCGCCCTACCCCGCGGACGTACCCGGGAACACCGGGCAGTACCGGCGGCCGTCGATGTTCCTGTCGATTTCCGCGCGCAGCGCCGCCCAGGAGGCGTCGGCGAAGCTGGTCGACTTCCTGATCAACGACCCGGACGCGGGCAAGATCCTCGGCGCCGACCGCGGCCTGCCGCCGAACCTCAAGGTGCGGGCCCAGCTCGCGGGGGCCGCGACCGGCACGAACAAGGTGATCTTCGACTACGAAGCCGGGATGGAACCGCGTCTCGGCACCGCCCCGCCGGTGCCGCCCAAGGGGGCGGGCGCGATCCAGAAGCTGTTGCAGCGGACCTACGAGGAGGTCGCCTTCGGCCGGCTGGACGTCGGCGCCGCGGTGGCGAAGTTCCTGTCCGAGGCGGAAAAGGGACTGCGGTAAGCGATGACCGTCCTTCGCACCCCGGCCGCGAGCGTGCCCGCGGCGCCGCGAGAGACCCCGCCGCCGCGACGGTCGCCCGGCCGTCGCGGCGGCGGGAACCAGCCGCAGGCCTACGTTTTCCTCACCCCGTGGATCATCGGCGCGCTGGCGCTGACTGTCGGCCCGATGGTCGTCTCGCTCTACCTGTCGTTCACCGACTACGACATGTTCACCGCGCCGCACTGGGTCGGCTTCGGCAACTTCGCCCGCATGTTCACCGATGACGGGCGCTACCTGCAGTCGGTGAAGGTGACCCTGCTCTACGTCCTGGTCTCGGTACCCCTGAAGCTGGCCGTGTCGTTGCTGTTCGCGCTGTTGTTGAACACCCGCCGCGGTTCGCACGGCTTCTACCGCGCCGCGTTCTACGCGCCGTCCCTGCTCGGTGCCAGTGTCGCGGCCGCGTTGGTGTGGCGGGCCTTGTTCACCGGGGGCGGCCCGGTCAACGAAGTCCTGGCGGGCCTCGGGTGGCGCACCCCGAGCTGGATCGACGATCCGGCGTTCAGCCTGTGGTCGATCATCCTCCTGGGGGTGTGGCAGTTCGGCGCCCCGATGGTGATCTTCCTGGCCGGGCTGAAGCAGATCCCGGCCGAGTTGCACGAGGCCGCGAGCATCGACGGCGCCGGGCCACTGCGCCGGTTCCGGCACATCACCCTGCCGATGCTCTCGCCGGTGATCTTCTTCAACCTGGTGATGGAGGCCATCCACGCGTTCCAGGCGTTCACCCCGGCATTCGTCATCGGCGGCGGCCGCGGCGGGCCCGCCGACGCCGACCTGTTCTACACCCTCTACCTCTTCGAGGTCGGGTTCCAGGACTTCCGGATGGGCTACGCCTCGGCGATGGCCTGGGTCCTGCTGGCCGTGATCGCGATCGTGACCGCGATCGTGTTCCGCACCGCGAAGCTGTGGGTCTTCTATGAGGACGGAGGACGGCCGTCATGACCGCGGCGCTGGTTCCCCGGTCGCTGCGCTCGGCCGTCTGGCACCTGGTCTGCCTGGCCGGTGTCGGCATCGTGCTGTATCCGCTGGCGTGGCTGGCTTTCGCGTCGATGAAGCCACCGGACGAGATTCTCTCCAGCCTCGCCCTGCTGCCGAGCAGGTTCGTCTTCGACGGCTACTCGAAGGGCTGGGAGGGCGCCGCCGGCGTCGGGTTCGGCCGGTTCTTCCTCAACTCGTTCCTGGTGGCCGGCGGTTCGGTCGTGGCGAACGTGCTGTCGTGCTCGTTGACCGCGTTCGCGTTCGCCAGGCTGAGGTTCCGGTTCCGGGGCGCGCTGTTCGCGTTCATGATCACGACGTTGATGCTGCCTTACCACGTGACGCTGATTCCGCAGTACGTGATCTTCCAGCAGGCCGGGCTGGTCAACACCTTCGTGCCGCTGATCCTGCCGAAGCTGCTGGCGACGGAGGCGTTCTTCGTGTTCCTGATCGTCCAGTTCATGCGCGGAATTCCCCGCGAGCTCGACGAGGCGGCGACGATCGACGGGTGCAGCGTCTACCGGACGTTCTGGCACGTGGTGCTGCCGCTGTCCAAACCCGCGCTCGTCACGACGTCGATCTTCACCTTCATCTGGACCTGGAACGACTTCTTCACGCAGATGGTCTACCTCAACGACGCGGACAAGTTCACCGTCCCCTTGGGACTGCGGCTGTTCGTGGACACCAGCAGCCAGTCGAACTTCGGCGCGATGTTCGCCATGTCCGCGCTGGCGCTCGTCCCGATCGTGCTCTTCTTCCTCGCCTTCCAGCGGTTGCTGGTCGAAGGCGTCAGTACCAGCGGGCTGAAGGGGTGAGCCGGATGGCCAGAAGAGGGCTCGAGGAATTCGCCGAATGCCTGCTCGTCGGCCTGCTGATCGCGCTGGCGTCGGTGCCGCTGTTCACGGCGGCGCCGGCGTTCACGGCGGGCTGTCGCGTGCTTCGCCGTTCGGCGGAGGGCAGCTACCGTCCACTGTGGACGAGCTTTTGGACGGACTTCCGGCGGATGGCCCGCGGTGGAATCGGGTTCACCGCCGTGGTGCTGGGTCTGGTGATCCTGTTCGCGTTCGAGCTGGTCTTGGCTCCCGCCGTGCCGGGCACGAAGATCGTCGTACCCGCGCTCGGGGGCCTGGTGGCGTTCACCGCGGTGGTCGCGCTGCGGACCTGTGCGGTGATCGCCGAACGCGAAGGCATCTGGCGGCGGGCCTTCCTCGACGCCGTCCGGGCGACGGTGGCCTGGCCCTTCGATGGCCTCTTGCTCGCGGCCGCGATCACCGTCGCCGGTGTTCTGGTGTGGATGCAGCCGGTGCTCGTGCTGGTGGTCGGCGGCCCGCTGGCGCTGGCCGCCGTGGCGACCGGGCCACGCCGATGACGCGCGAGGTGCCCTCGGTCGTCCTGTTCGGCACGTCCGGTCATGCGAGCACACATCTGGCGCGGGCCAGGGACATGCACGACCGGGGCCTGATCGTGCTCGCCGGGGTGTGCGACGTCAGGGAACCGGCGCCAGAGGCCCGCCTCCTGATTCCCGCCGACGCAGTCGTCGCGTCCGACGCAACGGAGCTCTTTTCCTTGCTGCGGGCCGAGATCGCCGTGATCGCGACCCCGCCGCACGCCCATCTGCCGTTGGGACGGATCGCTCTGGAGCACGGCTGCCATCTGCTGGTGGAGAAGCCGCCGGTACTCGATCTCGCGGGCTTCGACGAGCTGGCCGATTTGGCCGACCGGCAGGGGAGGGTCTGCCAGACCGGCTTCCAGAGCTTCGGCTCGGCCGCGGTCCCGCTGCTGCGCGAGGTCATCGAGAGCGGGGAGATCGGGGAAGTCGTCGGTGTCGCCGCGGCGGGTGCCTGGGTGCGGCCCGACCGGTACTTCCGGCGGACCGGCTGGGCGGGCCGCCGCCAGGTCGACGGCCAAGCCGTGGTCGACGGCTCGCTGACCAACCCCTTCGCCCACGCGGCCGCCACGGCGTTGCTGCTGAACGGGACCGCGGCCACCGTCCCCGACCACATCGCCGTCGAGCTCTACCGCGCGCGCGACATCGAATCCGACGACACCGCGTGTGCACGCCTGAGCTTCGCCGCCGCGCCGGACGTGGTGGTCGCCGCCACGTTGTGCGCGGAGCGAAACAACGAACCCTACGTCCTGCTCCACGGCTCGCGCGGAAAGGCTCGCTGGCACTACAAGACCGACGAAGTCGTGGTCAACGGCGTCAGCGTCCGGCTGGCACCGCCCGCGGATCTGCTGCACAACCTCGTCGAGCATCTGGGCGCGGGGACTTCGCTCCTGGCACCGCTCGGCGCGACCCGGTGTTTCACCGCGCTGGTCGAGGCTGTCCGGGACGCGCCGGAACCGAAGGCCATCCCCGCCGACTGGGTCAGAACGCTCGGCCACGGGCCCGAACGCCGGTTCGTCGTGCCGGGGATCGACCGGAACACCGACACCGCCGCCGATCGGATGGCCCTGTTCTCCGAACTCGGCCTGCCCTGGACCGGCGCCGGGTTCCGCGCCTGCGGCTGAGGCTTTCGAACGGAAGGGGATCGACATGGCCGCACCACCGCGCCGGTACGCGATCGTCGGGCTCGGCTCGCGCGCCGAGCTGTTCGTCCGGTCGTTGGCCGAGCACGCCGAACTGGTGGCGTTCTGCGACCGCAACCGGACCCGGATGGCCGTGCACAACCGCTGGCTCGCCGGGACGTCGGGCCGGGAGCCGGTCCCGTGCTATCCGGCCGAGGACTTCCTCGCCATGCTGGCGAAGGAACGCGTCGACGTGGTCGTGGTGTGCACCCCCGACCACACGCACGCCGGCCTCATCGCCGACGCGCTCGAAGCGGGTTGCGACGTGCTCACCGAAAAGCCGATGGCGATCGACGCGCCGGGGTGCCGCCGGGTCCTCGAGGCACAGCGGCGGACCGGAGGCGCGGTGACCGTCGGCTTCAACTACCGCTACCACCCGGTCCATCGCCGGGTGCGTGACCTGCTGGCGGACGGGGCCGTCGGCGAGGTCGGCTCGGTCCACTTCGAATGGTTGCTGGACACCCAGCACGGCGCCGACTACTTCCGCCGGTGGCACCGCGAGAAGGCCGCCTCCGGCGGGCTGCTCGTGCACAAGGCGAGCCACCACTTCGACCTGGTCAACTGGTGGCTGGACCGCAGGCCCGAGACGGTCTTCGCGATGGGGCGGCTGTTCTTCTACGGCGAAGACAACGGCCGTCGGCACGGCCGTCGCCGGGAGTACGAGCGAGCGACCGGCGACCGCGTGGCTCGCGGCGACCCGTTCGCGCTGGACCTCAGGTTTTCCCCCGGCTGAGCGCGCTGTATCGCGACGCGGAGAGGGAAGACCGCTACCTGCGAGACCTGAACGTGTTCGGCGGCGGCATCACCATCGAGGACGACATGACCGTGCTCGCCCGGTACGAGGGCGGCCCGCAGCTGAGCTATCACCTGGTCGCCTACTCGCCGCGCGAGGGCTATCGCGTCGCGTTCACCGGGAGCGAGGGCAGGCTCGAACTCGAGGTGCACACCAACGACCACGCCCGCCCGGCCACGCCAGGGAAGGTCCCGGTGAGCCGTCCGCCGGGTGTCGACCAGGACACCGGAGACCGGGCGAGGCTGACTTTGCAGCGGCACTGGGAGCCGATCGAGACGATCTTCGACGGCCCGGTCGGCGCGGGCCACGGCGGCGGCGACGAGCGGATGCTCGCCGATCTGCTGACCGGGACCGGCGGCGACACCGATCACCTGGCCGGGATGTGGTCGCTGGTGGTCGGCCTGGCGGCGAACCGGTCGATCGAGACCGGTGAGCCCGTGTCCGTGGGTGATCTGCTGGCCGAGCTGGGAGCACCGTCGTGACGGTGAGCATCGAGGAGAACCGCTGCCTGGTCCGGATTCGTTCGGACGAGATCGTGCTCGCCGAGTACGTCGTCGAGCCGCGGATGCCCGAGTCGGACTCGCCCAAGCCGTACCTGCATCCCCTGCGGACCACCGGCGGGCAGGTGGTGACCGCGGTCCGGCCGCACGACCACAGCTGGCACAACGGCCTGCAGTTCACGATGGCCCTGCTGTCCGGCGAGAACTTCTGGGGTGGCCGGACCTACGTCCGTGACCGCGGCTACGTGCCCCTGGACAACAACGGGACCGTCAGCCACCTGCGCTGGGAGCGGCTCGACTGCTCCGGCGATCGCGCGGTGCTGACCCACGAACTGGCCTGGCTGACCGCGTCCGGGGAGAAGTGGATGTCGGAGCGGCGCACGATCGGCATCGGCGGCGTCGACCACGACCGGGGGTGCTGGACGCTGAGCTGGACCAGCCGGATACGGAACACCAGCGGCCGGAAACTGCGCTGGGGGAGCCCGGTGACCGAGGGCCGCCCGACGGCGGGGTACGGCGGGCTGTTCTGGCGTGGTCCGCGGTCCTTCACCGGCGGCGTGGTCCGGACCCCGGACGGCGCGAGGGAGGCCATGGGCCACCGCGCGCCCTGGCTGGCCTTCACCGGCAGGCATGACGAAAGCCTGGGCAGCTCGACGCTGCTTTTCGTCGACAGTCTGGCGAACCAGGGCCATCCGACGCCCTGGTACGTCCGCGCCGAGCCGTTCCCGGTGGTGAGTTTCGCCGCCACCTACCACCGGGAACGGCTGCTGGCGCCCGAAGAGGAACTCGCACTTACCCACCACATCGTCCTCATCGACGGCGTGCCCGGCGTCGACGAGCTCGGTGCGTACGCGGCCGCGCTGGCCGGTACGGAAAACGAGTGAAGGAGCGGAAATGCGTCGGAAGGTCTTCGCCTGCGCCCTGGTCGTGCTGGGACTGGTGCTGCCCGTCGTCCCCGCCTCGGCGCACGGTCGTGATGGTCCCGGCGGCCTCGGCCGGGCCGTGCTCGGGGCGAAGGACGGCTGGGCCGCGGCCACCACCGGCACGACCGGCGGCGCCCATGCCGCGCCCGGCGACGTCTACGTCGTGTCCACCCGCTCCGAACTCGCGGCCGCACTGGGCAGCCATCCCGGCGCTCCGAAGATCGTCTACGTGCGCGGGAAGATCGAGGGCAACGTCGACGCCCGAAACCGTCCGCTGAGCTGCGCGGACTTCGCCGATCCCGGATACAGCCTGCCCGCCTACCTCGCCCAGTACGACCCGGCCGTGTGGGGAAAGGCTCCGGTCACCGGGCCGCTGGAGGAGGCGCGGGCTCGGTCTCAGAAGAACCAGGAAGCCCAGGTCGTCCTCCACGTCGGGGCCAACACCACGGTGGTCGGCCTCGGCGACAACGCCACGCTGCACGGCCTCACCCTGCGCGTCCAGGGCAGCGACAACGTCATCCTGCGGAACCTCCGCTTCGAGGACGCGCACGACTGCTTCCCGCAGTGGGATCCGAACGACGGCGCGCTGGGCAACTGGAACTCCGAGTACGACAACGTCGAGCTGAGCGGCGCCACCCATGTCTGGGTCGACCACAACGACTTCAGCGACGGCGGCAACACCCACCTGCCGACCTACTTCGGCCTGAAGTACGAGGTCCACGACGGGCTGCTGGATCCCGTTGCCGGGTCCGATCTGCTGACGATCTCGTACAACCGGTTCCACGACCACGACAAGTCGATGCTGATCGGCAACACCGACAAGCCGACCTACGACGTGGGCAAGCTCCACGTCACCCTGCACCACAACCTGTTCTCGAACCTCGGCCAGCGCGCCCCGCGCGTGCGCTACGGGCAGGTCCACGTCTACGACAACCTGTACGTGGTACCGGATCCGGCGGAGTACCTCTACTCGCTGGGGGTCGGGGTCGAGTCGCGGATCTATGCGGAGAACAACTTCTTCCGGCTTCCGCCCAGCGTTCCGCTCGGCACGATCGTGAAGTACTGGAAGGGCACGGTGCTGCACGCCACCGGCACCTTGGTGAGCACGGGGGGCCCGGCCCGGCCCGTCGACCTCCTGGCCGAATACAACGCGGCGTTCGACCCCGATCTGGGCCCGGATGTCGGCTGGACACCGACGCTGGTCTCGGGTCTCGATCCGACGCGGACCGTCCCGGCCATCGTGCTGGGCAACTCGGGCCCTGGACACTGCATTTCCTGAGCGCTGCGAGAAAGCGCTTTCTCAGTTTTGTTTCGTCAACGTCGACGGAAATGGAGAACAAGAATGACACGAATGAGTCTGGGCCGGCTCGCCGGCGTCGCGGTGTTCGCGCTGACCGTGGGCATCGTGGCACCGGGTGCCCCGGCCGGCGCGGCGGTGACGGCGAGCTGGCCGACGCCGACCGCGCAGGTGCCGGTCGGTGCGACCATCAAGCTCAGCGGAACCACCGACGAGCACCTCAAGCGCTACTACGGCGTCGGTGACCTCGGCACCGGCGGCCAGGACGAAGACCAGTACGCCGATCTTCGAGCTGGCGGACAGGGCGGTGCTGAAGAACGTGATCCTCGGCAGCCCGGCCGCCGACGGCATCCACTGCAAGGGCACGCTGCACGCTGATAACGTCTGGTGGGAGGACGTCGGCGAGGACGCGGCGACCTTCAAGGGCACCTCGGCCTCGCAGACCATGACCATCGACGGCGGTGGCGCGCGCAAGGCGTCGGACAAGGTCTTCCAGCACAACGGCCCGGGCACGATGTACATCCGGAACTTCCAGGTCGACAACTTCGGGAAGCTGTACCGGTCCTGCGGGAACTGCTCGAAGCAGTACGCGCGCCACGTCGTGGTCGACAAGGTCACCGCCACCGCGCCCGGCAAGGCGCTCGTCGGCATCAACACCAACTACGGCGACACCGCGAAGCTGACCAACATCACCATCGTCGGCGACACGAAGAAGAAGATCGTGCCCTGCCAGAAGTACAAGGGTGTGACGAGCGGCGAACCCGACCCGATCGGCAGCGGTCCCGACTCCACCAACTGTCTCTACTCGGCGTCGAGCATCGTCTACAAGTGAGGTCGTCCGTGAATGGTGAAGGGGACTTTCCTTGCGTCGGACGCGAGGAAAGTCCCCTTCGTCGCGCTAAGTGAGTGCCGCGCAGGTCTAGCCGTTGCCGCCGAAAGTGACCACGAGGTGGCCATCCGCGGCGAAGGACCAGTTCAGGGCGCCGGTGTAGGCCGAGCACCGGGATCCGTTCGTGCCGGACCAGAACTGGTTCGAGCTGTCGGCATCGCCGACGATCTTGTCGTTCGACCCGCTGCCGCTGCGACACGAGGTGTCGTTGCGGAACACCGAGGTGCCGACGTCGAAGGAGAAGTTGCGCTCGGCGTTGTCGATGCTGACGTTGTCCGAGATCGACATCGTGCCGGGGTTGCTGTTGTAGGTGAAGCCGTGGTGGCCGTTGTGGTAGGCGATGCTGCGCCGGACGACGTGGTTGACCGCGATCTTGTCGCCGCCGAGCTTGTAGCCGTTGCGGTCTCCGTTGGCGTTCACGGTGCCGTCGGTCAGGGTGCCGTTGTCGTAGGACAGGGAGTCCTCGATGGTCACCGGGCCGATCGGCCCGGTGTCGGTCTTGGTGTAGAGGTCCCAGCCGTCGTCGATGTTGTTGTGGGACACGTCGTAGCGGAAGACGTTGCCGGGGCCGGCGGTGAGCTTCGCGGCGAAGCCGTCGGCGTCCTCACCGTCGGAGTCGGCGTTGTCGTGCGACTCCGAGCTCACGACCAGGTTGTTGGACGGCCATTGGGCGCTGGGGGTGTCGGAAGCGATCCGCGAGATCTGCAGACCCGAGTCACGGTTGAACCGCGTCACCGTGCGCTCGATGATGTTGTTGCTGCCACCGACGAAGATCCCGTTGTCACCGGCGCGCTGGACGACGAGGCCGGAGATGTGCCAGTACGATCCGTTCACGGCAAGCCCGCGGTTCGCCGGGTCCTCTTGCATGGCCGAGAAGTTCAGCACCGGAGTCTCGCCAGGGTAGGCGGACAGGTTCTTGCGGGCGCTCGAGGTGCCGTTGTTGCCCGGCGCGATGGTGACCGTCTGCGAGAAGTCGTACGTCCCACCGCGCATGTAGATCGTTCCGCCGGCCGCGGTGCGCGTGATCGCCGAAGGAAGCGTCGTCGGGTCGGACACCGTTCCGGCAGCGCCGTCCTTGCCGTTCGGCGCCACGTACAGCGCGCCCCCCGACGGCGGTGGTGTACCAGCGGACGTGACGTTCAGGTAGTCGATGTTCGGCAGGCCGGCCGAGCTGGTGGGGTTGAGCCGGATCGTGTTGCTGCCCGCCTTCACGGTGACCGTCACCGTCTTGGTGGCCCACGTGTTCCACGCGCCGGTGCCCTCGAACGACACCGACTGAACGGTCGAGCAGTTCACGACCAGGTCCGCCGGACGGCTGCCGGTGGTGCCATTGGCGAACCGCACCTCCAGCGTGGCCGTACCCGCCGCCGCGGCGTTCACGGTGAACTGTAAGTATCCGCTCGTTGTGTTGTCGCCGTTGCAGAAACCGGAACCGGAGTACCCGGACCAGTTGGTGTCGATGGTGCCGGCGCAGACCGCCGGCGCGCTCTCGGCCTCATAGAGGGTGGTCGCGGCAGGGGCGGATACGCCGAACGTTCCGGCCAGCAGAGCGCTGCCGGCGATGAGAGGCTTGAATCCCATCAGCAATCTCCAAAGGGGGGAGCGCGGCGCGGGCGAGTGCCCCGCTGCCGAACGCCGCGAAGGGCCTGATGTCCCGTGTCCCTTGAGCGGGGCAGGAGCGAAACATCTCCGAAACCTCAGCGTATTGAAAGCGCTTTCTCAGAGTCAATAGCTTGCGTTTTCAGGTTTGTTTTCATTGCACACGGAGATCGCGGTGACCTCATGGCGCCGCCGTCCGGAGCAGCCGGGTGCCGTGCGACGCCCGCCGTAGCCGACTCTGGATACTGGACACTTGCTTTTTTATTGACATGTGTCCATCATCGTGTCATGGACGTCGACTGGGCCACGACGGCTCCGGCCAAGGACCGGCGGGTACGCCGTACGCGGTCCGCCTTGATGCGGGCCGCGATCGACCTGGTCGCCGAACGGGACTCGGCGGCCGTCCCGGTCTCGGACATCGCCGAGGCCGCGGACGTGAGCAGGCAAGTCCTGTACCAGCAGTTCGGAGACCGCGACACCCTGCTGCTGGAGGCCGCGCTCGACCTCGTCCGGCGAGAGCTCCTGGACGGGTTCGCGGAGGCCGACGGCGAGCGGGCCTCGGTCCTGGCCATGGCGCAGCATTTCGCCTGCCACCGGCGGTTCTACCGGGCATTGCTGACCGGCTCGTGCGCGTTCGCGCTGAACCAGGCGCTGACCGGCGTGTTCCTGCCCTTCAACCGGCAGAGCATCGGCCGGCTGCGCGGTGTGCGGCACGATCAGCAGGCCGCTGACGACCTGGCCACCTTCGTGACCGGCGGCGCGGCCGTCGTGGTCAACACCTGGGTGGTGGACGGGCCGGACCCCCTCGACCCCGAGCAGTTCGCCGACCGGCTGATGCGGCTGCGATCGGTCATCGCAGCGGAGATGGAGAGCCAATGAACCTGATCAGCCAGCTCAGTCAGCGACTGCTGAAACTTCCCGCACCCGGGACGAGGGACCTCGTCGTCCAGCGGGATCTGCGGGTGCCGATGCCCGACGGGGCCGACCTGCTGGCGAACCGCTGGGCACCGCGCGACGGCGGTGAGGGACTGCCGACCGCGCTGGTGCGCAGTCCGTACGGGCGCAGCGGCGTGTTCGGCGGGGCCATCGCCCGGCCACTGGCCGAACGCGGGTTCCAGGTGCTGATCCAGAGCACCCGCGGCGGATTCGGCTCCGGCGGCGGCTTCGACCCGCTGCGGCAGGAACGCGAAGACGGACTCGCGACCCTGGACTGGGTGGTGAAGCAGCCGTGGTTCGGCGACGCCATCGTGCTCCTCGGCCCGAGCTATCTGGGCTACGTGCAGTGGGCGGTGGCCGATCGGCTGCCACCGCAGGTCAAGGCGATGATCCCGCAGGTCGCCGAATCCGGGCTGACCTTGGAGTTCCTGCGCCAGGACGGCCTCTCGCTGGAGACTCCGTTCGGGTGGGGCGTGCAGGTCGCGGTCCAGGAACGCCGTTTCGCGCTGCTGCGGCAACGGTCGCAGGCGAAGAAGACAGCGCGGGCGCTGGCCACGCTGCCGCTGGGCAACGCCGACGTCGCCGCGATCGGTCACCGCTCGGACTACATCCAGGACATCCTCACCCATGACGAGAGCGACCCGCGCTGGGCCGATGTCGACCACCGGAAGCGGGTCATGGACGTGACCGTGCCGGTCAGCTCGATCGGTGGCTGGTACGACATCTTCCTGCCGGGCCAGCTCCGCGACTTCCGGACCTTGCAGGACGCCGGACGCCGTCCGCGGCTGACGATCGGGCCCTGGACCCACGGCGGCGACATCGTCCAGAGCACCGGCGTCGCCATCCGGGAAGCCCTGGAGTTCGGGCTTGCGCACGCACGCGGCGAGCAGCCACCCGAACGCGCACCCGTGCGGCTGTTCGTCATGGGCGAGGAAGCGTGGCGCGACTTCGCCTCGTGGCCGCCGGAAGGCTATGCCCCGCAACGGTTTCACCTGCAACCCGGCGAGGCGTTGGCCACCGGCGTTCCCGCTGGTTCGGCGCCCGACCGCTACCGCTACGACCCGGCGGATCCCACGCCCGCGACCGGCGGCGTGCGCCTGGCCGCCGACGCGGGCCGCGTCGACAACGCCGCCCTGGAAGCGCGCGAGGACGTGCTCACCTACACCACCACCGTGCTCGAGCAGGACGTCGAGGTCGTCGGCGAGGTGAGCGCGGAAATCTGGTTCCGCTCCAGCCTGCCCCACGCTGACATCTTCGTCCGCCTCTGCGACGTCGCGCCGGACGGCCGCTCGGTCAACGTCTGCGACGGGCTCACCAGGCTGACCACAGCGGACGAACTCTCCGGCGTCACCATCCGCATGTGGCCGACGGCCCATCGGTTCAAGCGCGGCCACCGCATCCGGGTGCAGGTCTCCAGCGGCGCGTTCCCTCGCTTCGCCCGCAACCCCGGCACCGGCGAACCCCACGCCACCGCGACCACGCTCCGGGCCGCGGACCAGGAAGTCCATCACAGCCCGGAACACGCATCAGCGGTGATCTTGCCGGTGAGGTCCGCTAACGGATGACCCAGCGGGTGAGCGGCTTCACCGTATTGCGGAGTGCGGGGCGCGCCGGTTCTCCCTACGATCGCGGTGGATCTTGGAGGGTGGATGCACATCGACGGCGTGACCTGGATCGTCACCATCGGGCTGGTGCTGGCGTTGCTGGCGCTGGACCTGGTGCTGGCCGCGGTGCGGCCGCACCGGGTGGGGTTCGGTGAGGCGGTCGCGTGGTCGGTGGGCTACATCCTGGTCGCGGTGGCCTTCGGCGTCTGGGTGTGGCTGGCGCATGGCGGCGAGTTCGGCACGGAGTACTTCGCGGGCTACATCGTGGAGAAGAGCCTGTCGGTCGACAACCTGTTCGTCTTCGTGATCATCATGACCACCTTCGCCGTGCCGGAGGAGCATCAGCACAAGGTCCTGACCTTCGGGATCGTGCTGGCGCTGATCATGCGGGCGATCTTCATCGCGCTCGGGGCGACGCTGCTGGCGTTGTTCTCCTTCGTTTTCGTGCTGTTCGGTCTGCTGCTGATCTACACCGGCGTACAGCTGTTCAGGCATCGAAACGAGGACCCGGACATCGAGAACAACCTCGTGGTGCGGACCGCGCGGCGGGTGCTGCCGCTCTCGGATGCCTACGACGGTGGCAGGCTCACCACGACGGTGTCCGGACGCCGGGTGGTCACGCCGCTGGTCGTCGTGCTGGTGGCGATCGGTGGTGTCGACCTGCTCTTCGCGCTCGACTCGATCCCGGCGGTCTTCGGCATCACCGACGAGCCTTACCTGGTGTTCGCGGCGAACGCCTTCGCGCTGCTCGGGTTGCGGGCGCTGTACTTCCTTGTCAAGGGCCTGCTCGACCGGCTCGTCTACCTTTCGGCGGGGCTGGCGGTGATCCTCGGGTTCATCGGGGTGAAGCTGATCCTGCACTGGGCGCATGTCGACCTCGACCCGCGCGTGCCGGAGATCACGACGCCGGTGAGCCTGGCGGTGATCCTCGGCATCCTCGCCGTGGTGACCGTCGCGAGCCTGATCAAGACCCGTCGCGACCCCGATGCCAAGGCACACGCGGGATCCCTGCGTGCCAACTCGGACGAGGCGTGACCGGCCGGCGTCCACATCCGTGAATGCCACAGCGGGGGACTTTGGCAAGAATTCGACGAATTCACCGGGGTCACTCAGTGCGTACCGGGTAAGTCCCTGAATCCGGGAAAAACCTACCGTCGGCTCTTGACGTCACGCAGGTGAACGTCGAACATTTCACCGTTACCACGCTTCGCGCCGTTAAACAGTCGGCCCGAACTGTTAGCGCTAACATTTGCTATTCGTGAACGTCGTCCAGGATCAGCGTCGAACCGAGGACATGCCCATGAAACTCTGTCGGCTACCGATCGTCCTCGTGGCGATCGCAGCCCTGCTGGGCGTTCCCCTCGCCCAGGCCGCCGGCTATCCGAATCCTGGCCGCGTGACCGGAGACATCGAGGCGGTGCACGACCCGTCGATGATCCGGGCCGCCGACGGCAGCTACCTGCTGTTCTCCACGGACCAGTATCTGCAGATCCGCCGGTCCACCGACCGGATCCACTTCACGAAGATCGGCTCGGTGTGGCCGAACGGCGCACCGTGGACGGCGCCGTTCACCGACCCGGCCAAGCCGGGCTACCTGTGGGCGCCGGACATTTCCTTCCACAACGGCAAGTACTACCTGTACTACGCCGCTTCGACGCTGGGCTCACGGCACTCGGCGATCTTCCTCGCCACCAGTCCCACCGGGCTGCCGGGCAGCTGGACCAACCACGGCATCGTGGTGCAGACGAGCGAGGGCGACAACTACAACGCGATCGACCCCAACCTGTTCGTCGACACCGCCGGCCGGTGGTGGCTCAGCTTCGGTTCCTGGTGGACCGGCATCAAGATGTACCGGCTCGATCCGGCCACCGGAAAGCGCGGCACCACCGACACGGCACTGCGCGGCATCGCCCAGCGCCCCGGCAGCACAGCCGCCGAGGAAGCGCCCTACATCGTCCAGCACGGCAGCTACTACTACCTGTACGTCTCGTGGGATTTGTGCTGCCAGGGCACCAAGAGCACGTACCGCGTGATGGTCGGCCGGTCGACGTCGATCACCGGGCCCTACGTCGATCGCAACGGTGTCCGCATGACCGACGGTGGTGGCACGCAGATCCTGGCGAGTCACGGCGATGTCCACGGCCCCGGCCATGTGGCCGTGCTGCACGACGCGGACGCCGACGTGCTCGTCTATCACTATTACTACTCGGACGCGACGCCGTTGACCGGCAAGCTCGGCATCAATCTCATCGGTTACGACAGCGCAGGCTGGCCCTACGTCTACTGAAATCGTCGAAAGCCCGGGCCGGACAGAGCGGCTGGGCCCGAAAGCGCTTTCCCAGAAGTGTACTGACCCAGAGAGGTTCTCGATGCATCGCAGCCGATTCCTGGGTTTGGCGCTCGCATTGCTGACGACGGTGGCCCTCTGCGCCGCGCCGTCCGCCGCGGTCGCCAGGCCCGTCGCGAAGCACCAGATCAGCTTCGACAAGTACTCGCTGATGTTGGACGGGCACCGCCAGGTGCTCTGGTCCGGCGAGTTCCATCCATTCCGGCTGCCCAGCCCGGATCTCTGGCGTGACGTGCTGCAGAAGATGAAGGCCACCGGGTACACCGCGGTGTCGATCTACTTCGACTGGAACTACCACTCGCCGGCACCCGGCGTGTACGACTTCACCGGCGTCCGCGACATGGACCGGGTGCTCGACCTCGCCGCGGAGGCCGGGCTCTACGTGATCGCCCGGCCCGGGCCCTACATCAACGCCGAAGTCACCGGGGGCGGGTTCCCCGCCTGGCTGAGCACGCAGGCCGGGCGAGCCCGCAGCGACGCGCCGGACTATCTCGCCGCCGCGGATGACTGGCTGACCCACATCGACCGGATCCTCGCGCGGCACCAATACACCGACGGCCGCGGCCCGGTGATCCTGTACCAGATCGAGAACGAGCTTTCCGCCACCGGGACCGCGCAGCGGAACTACGTCGCGCACCTGAACGACAAGGTGCGCGCCGACGGCATTGACGTCCCGATCTTCCACAACGACAAGGGCCGCAACGGGATCTGGGTGCCGCCCGATTCCGGCGTGCCCGGCACCGTGCCGGGAAAGGTGGACCTCTACGCCTTCGACGGCTACCCGGGCGGCACCTGCCGGACCGACGCGACGCCGGGAAACCCGAACGTCGCGCCGGATTGGGGGACGTACGGGCCGGGCGGGGCGAAAGGCGGTGCGAGCGCGTCGCCGAACACCCCCGGCTTCGTCGCGGAGTTCGGCGGCGGCTGGTTCGACTACTGGGGCAGCAACGGCACCTACCCGTGCACCGCGGTCCGGCAGGGGCCGGGCTACGAGCGGGTGTTCTACGGGACGAACCTGGCGAACGGCCTGACGATCCAGAACTTCTACATGACCTTCGGCGGCACGTCCTGGGGCTGGCTGCCCGCACCGGTCGTCTACTCGTCCTACGACTACGGATCGGCGATCGACGAAGGGCGTCAGCTGCGGCCCAAGGCCCTCACCATGAAGGAGCTGGGCTACTTTCTCGCGACGGTGCCCGACGTGTCCAAAATGGACAAAGGGGCGCCGGTGACGCCGTCGTCGGCCGCGGTGAAGATCTATCACAACGTCAACCCGGACACCGGGGTTCACCTGTACGTGCCAACGCACTCACCGTCCAATCTGACCACTGACGACACCTTCACCTTCGGGGTGTCCACATCGGACGGCTCCTACACCGTGCCGCAGTCCGGGGTCCTGCGGCTCCACGGCCAGGACGCGAAGCAGCTGGTGGCGGACTTCGACGTGGCGGGCCAGCATCTGGTGTACTCGACTTCGGAGCTGATGGCCCAGGCTGCCGGGACCGTGCTCCTGCACGGCAGGCCGGGCGAGGACGGCGAGACCGTGCTGCGGTATGCGCGGCAGCCGCGGGTGGATGTGCTCGACGGCGCCGTCACGGCCACCTGGACCGGTGCCGACCTGCGGCTGAACTACCGGCACGAGGGGCTTGCCCGGGTTCGGATCAGCGGCGGCGGCCGCCCGGCTGTCACGCTGCTCCTCGCCGACGACGCCACCGCTGACACGTTCTGGCGCCTCGACACGGCGTCGGGTCCGCTGCTCGTGCGCGGGCCGGACCTGGTGCGGACCGCGCGGACCGGGCCGGCGGTCGCGCTGACCGGGGACACGAAGGGGGACAGGGACCTCGAGGTGTGGGGTGCTCGTACTCCGGTGGTGTGGTGGAACGGGGCCGCCGTGCCGATGCGGCCGACGGAGTCGGGCAGCGTCGTCGCGCGACGGCAGCTGCCGGGGCCCGCGGATCCGCGGCTGCCCGCGCTGACCGGCTGGCGGTCCGCGCCCGGATCGCCGGAGTCCGCGCCCGGCTACGACGATTCCGCGTGGGTCGCGGCGGACCACACCACGACCAACAGCACCAGCAAACCGCCCGAGGGCCAGCCGGTGCTCACCGCCGACGACTACGGCTTCGGCGTCGGGGATGTGTGGTACCGCGGGCGTTTCGCCGGCGCGACGGGGGAGACGGTCAGCCTGCGGTACGGCGGTGGCGGCGCCGGGATGCTCCAGGCGTGGCTGGACGGGCAGTACCTCGGCCAGCACGTCCTGCCGAGTGCCCTGGCTTCGCCACCGACTACCGGCACCGCGACGTTCACCGTGCCCGAGAGCCTGCGCGGCGACGGCCCGCACGTGCTTTCGGTGATGGTGCGGAACAACGGCCACAACGAGGACGGCGGCGTCAACGACGCCCACAAGGAAGGCCGCGGCCTGATCTCGTCGTCGCTGACCGGTCTGACGTGGAAGATCCAGGGTGGGACGGCGGACCCGGTCCGCGGCCCGCTGAACAACGGCGGGCTCGACGGCGAGCTCACGGGCAAGAGCCTGGCGGGTTTCCCGGACCGGTCGTGGCCCACGGCAGCAGTGCCTGCAGCGACGGCGTCGCCGGGGACGACGTGGTACCGCACGACGTTCGACCTGCGCATTCCGTCCGGGCAGGACACCTCGGTCGGGCTGACCATCGGCGATCCGGCGAAGCCGCGGTCCGGCGGCCGTTACCGGGTCCTGATCTTCCTCAACGGCTGGAATCTCGGGCAGTACGTCGCGGATGTCGGCCCGCAGCACACCTTCGCCCTGCCCACCGGGATCCTGGACCCGCACGGCCGCAACACCCTGGCACTGGCCGTGACCAGCGACGGCGGCCCGGGCAACGGCTTGGAGCAGGTCGCGCTCACCGACCTGGGGTCGGCCAGGGGCGGCGTCCCGGTCCGGCCGGTGTACTCGCCCCGCTGGCGGCCGTGACTCGTGAGCGTTCCGGGCGCTTCGCAGCGCCCGGAACGCTCACGAACCTGTCGAGTCGCGGTCTGGTCCGGAGCTCAGAGGCGGGCGATGGCCCGGCCCGCGGCCCGGCCGGAGAACACACAGCCGCCGAGGAACGTTCCCTCCAGCGCGTTGTAGCCGTGCACTCCGCCACCGCCGAACCCGGCCACTTCACCGGCGGCGTACAAGCCAGGCATCGGCGAACCGTCCGGCCGCACAGCCTGGGAGTCCAAGGTGGTCTGGATGCCACCGAGTGTCTTGCGGGTGAGGATGTTCAGCCGGACCGCGATGAGCGGGCCGTGGGCCGGGTCGAGGATCCGGTGCGGCTTGGCCACGCGGATCAGCTTGTCACCGACGTAGCGGCGCGCGTTCGCGATGGCCATGATCTGGAAGTCCTTGGTGTACCGGCCGCCGACCTGGCTGTCGCGGGCGACGATCTGGCGTTCCAGCTCCGCGGGGTCGAGCTGGGGGCCGCGCGCGATCTTGTTCATCCCCTCGACCAGCTCGGGCAGGGTGCCGGCGACGACGAAATCGGCTCCGTGCGCCTTGAACGCCTCGACCGGACCCGGTGCTCCTTTGCTGACCCGGCTGAGCAGCATCTCCTTGGTGGACTTGCCCGTGATGTCCGGGTTCTGCTCGGAGCCGGAGAGCGCGAACTCCTTCTCGATGATGGACTGCGTGAGCACGAACCACGAGTAGTCGTACCCGGTGGCGAGGATCGCCTTGAGTGAGGAGTTCGTGTCGAACCCGGGGAAGTTCGGTGCGGGCAGGCGGTGGCCGGTAGCGTCGAACCACATCGACGACGGGCCGGGGAGGATGCGGATGGCGTGATCCGGCCAGATCGGGTCCCAGTTGTGGATGCCTTCGGTGTAGTGCCACATCCGGTCCCGGTTGACCAGGCGGGCGCCCGCCTGCTCGGTGATCCCGAGCATCCGTCCGTCCACATAGGCCGGCACGCCGCGGATCATGGTTTCCGGGCAGGGACCGAGCCGGTCGGTGGGCCAGTTCGCGCGCACGATGTCGTGGTTGTGCCCGATCCCACCGGAGGCCACGAGTACCGCCTTGGCGCGGAACTCGAAGGTCCCGGCGGGCTCGCGGGAGGTCGCGATGCCCCGGCCGGCGTCGGTCGGGGTGAGGATCGTCCCGCGCACGCCGTGCGCGCCCTCGTCGTCGGTGAGGAGTTCGTCGACCCGATGGCGGAAGGCGAATTCCACCAGGCCGCGGCGTTCGGCGTCGAGCACGGGCTCGGCGAACACCCGCACGACCTCCGGCCCGGTGCCCCAGGTCACGTGGAACCGCGGGACCGAGTTGCCGTGCCCGGTCGCGGTGCCGTCACCACGCTCGGCCCAGCCCACGACGGGGGTCAGGCGCAGCCCCAGCTCATGCAGGTAGGAGTACTTTTCGGTGGCCGCGAAGGAGACGTAGGCCTGGGCCCACTGGCGGGCCCAGTGATCTTCGTCGTCGCGGTCGAAGCCCGCGGATCCGAGCCAGTCGCGCAAGGCGAGCTCGTAGGAGTCGTGCACGCCCAGCCGCCGCTGCTCCGGGCTGTTGACGAAGAACAGCCCGCCGAAGGACCAGAACGCCTGGCCGCCCAGGTTGTTCCGGTTCTCCTGGTCGAGCACCAGGACCCGTTTGCCCGCTTTGGCCAGCTCGTAGGTCGCGACGAGCCCGGCCAGCCCGGCTCCCACGACGATCACGTCCGGTTCCCCGGATGCCGCCATCACCACTCCTCGGTCCCTCGAACGAGACGTCCCCACAGGACCGTATGCCGGGTGATGATCACAAGTCCATCAGCGGAATGCGAAAGAGGCGAGAACCACTCCACAGAGGACGGACGCACCCGGCCCGTTCTCCGCATTTCGCGGAAGCGGCCGTGCGGCGCCGGTGCGTCGGGACGGTCTGTGGCATCCTCATGGCCGTGATCGCGGACGCCGTCGGGGATGTCGAAGCAAGGGTGGGTCGATGAGTTCAGGGGACGTCGCGCGGACGACGCTGGCCTGCGTGCGGATCTTCAACGGCGCGATGGGGTTGTTCGCGGCCGGGAAGATGGCGGAGAGCCTGGGCGGGGAGCTGGGGGAGGACAAGCGGTTCGTCTACCCGGCCCGCATGTTCGGGATCCGGACGCTGGTCCTCGGGGTGGATCTGCTGATGCTGAAGGCGGACGACGCCTCGGCTCAGCGTGTGCTGCGACAGGCTGTGTTGATCCATGCGACGGACACGGCCGCCGCGGTGTACGCGGGCAGGCGAGGTGAGCTTCGGGGTAAGGCGGCGAAGCTCACCGTCGCGATCTCCGCGGTCAACACCGTGTTGGCGGTCGTCTCCCTCGCGGCCGCGAAGCCGCGCAGCTGACCACAGGGAAGAGGAACTCATGCTCACGCACCGGACCGTCACGGTGGACGGCGTCTCGATCCACCTCGCCGAGCAGGGCGAAGGGCCACTGGTGCTGCTCCTGCACGGCTGGCCGGAGACGTCGCACTCGTGGCGGCATCAGATGCGGCCGCTCGCCGATGCCGGATACCACGTGGTGGCACCCGACCAGCGTGGTTACGGCCGGAGCGACTGCCCGCCCGAAATCGAGCAGTACACGATGCTGCACCTCGTCGGCGACGTCGTCGGATTGATCGACGCGCTCGGCGAGCAGGAAGCCATTGTCGTGGGTCACGACTGGGGTGCGCCGGTCGCGTGGCACACGGCGTTGCTGCGGCCGGATCTGGTCCGTGGTGTGGCGGGGATCAGCGTGCCGCCGACTTCGCGTGCGTCGGCGCCGCCGCTCAGCCTGCTGCGTAAACACTTCGGTGACGGCTTCTATCAGATCTACTTCCAGCAGCAAGGAGTGGCCGAAGCCGAGTTCGCGGCCGATCTGCGCACCACCTTCCGGAAGCTGCTCGGAGGCGAGTCCACCGGGGCGCCGATCGTCCGGGACGGTGGGGGTTTCCTCGATCTGTTCGGCAGCCAGGAGACGCTGCCGGACTGGCTGGAGGACGAGGACATCGACGGTGCGGTGGAGGCGTTCGGCCGTTCCGGGTTCAGCGGCGGGCTGAACTGGTACCGCAACATCGACCGCAACTGGGCGCTGCTCGCGCCGTGGAAGGGCCGGGCGATCACCGCACCCGCCCTCTACCTCTGCGGCGAGGCGGATCTCACCCGGGCGTTCACCGACACCGACGGCATCGACGCTGCCGCCACGGACCTTCGCGGCGTCATCGACGTCCCCGAGGCAGGGCACTGGGTCCAGATGGAACGTCCCGCCGAGGTGAACGCGGCACTGCTCGACTTCTTCGGACAGCTCTCGTGAGTGGTAAGTAGGGTTATTTTGAGGGGTAAGGCAAACGTGGCGTGGTGAAGCGAGGGGGACCTGCCGACGGGCTCGTGAGTGTTGCGGCCGGTTAGAACCGGCCGCGCCACTCACGAGTCCTTGGCGCGCAAAGAGTGAGGCCGTGCTCGTGAGCGTTGCGGGCGGTTCTAACCGCCCGCAACGCTCACGAGTCCTCAATGCCGCAGCACGACACATTTGCCTTACCCCTCAAATAGAACCCGACTTACCACTCACGAGAACCCGAGCCCCGCCTGGCCGAGCGCTGACGGAAGCCGCTACGGGCCTACCGAGGCGACCGGCACCTCCGTGTCCACTGTGGACTGGTCGAAGGTGCCGGTCCGGACGCTGATCTCCAGGTGCCAGTCACCGGGGATCGGGATCGCCACCCGGTCGGCGACGAACTGGCCAGTCGCGGTGCGGACCAGCGGCACCGGGAGGGGACCGATGCCCCGCGCGGAGAGGCTCAGCCGGGCGGAGACCTCGGGGACGTCCTGGTTCACGCCACGGCCGTCGCGGACGTTGATCGCCACCTGGTTGTCGCCCGCGGTGGCCGGTTCCACCCAGATCTGGACGTCGCCGGATGACGGCAACGCCAGCGCGTCGAGGTAGGGGCCCGACCGCGCCGCCACCGGCGCCGGTTCGGTCGCGCGCTCGGCCGGCGGTGTCGCCACGAGGAGCGCCGCGATCCCGAGCACTACGGCGGCGATCGCCGCCTCGCCGCCGACCGTGCGCCGCAGCCGGCGGAGCGCATTGTCACGGTTCTTGCGCGCGGCCCGGTTTCGCGGCTCCGTCAGTCGACTTCGGACGACCGATCTGGACAGTGCCGCCACGCAGAGCAGCAGCCCGAAAGCGGCAAGCTTGAACAGGAGGAGTTCGGCGTAGCGCGAACCGGCCAGGTTCGGCGAGCCGAGCAGTTCCTTCGCCGCCACCACCACGCCGGACCCTGCCAGCGCCACGACGGCGACCATCGCGGTCCGCGAGAATCGCTCGGCGACAGCGGTCGCGTCCGACGTCGTGAGCCGGCCACCCGCGAGTACGCATCCGCCGAGCATGGCCAAACCGCCGAGCCACACGGCCATCGCCACCAGGTGGACGGTGTCGGCCGCGGTCGTGAGCGGTGCGGTCGCGCCGACGCTCGCGTGCCCGGCCCCGCTCCAGGTGAGGGCGAGCGCCGCGCCACTCGCCAGCACGACGACCGCGGCCGCGCCGACCAGGCCGAGAACCGGACTTCGACCGCCGCAGCCGGGGCCGGGACGACCAAACTGGCGGTCACCAACACGACCAGCCTGCGCACCGGGATCTTCATCGGGATCGGCGTCGGCCGGACCGACATCGAGATCCGCAAGATCACCGCGCTGACCGCGACGTCGCTGACGTTCGACCGGCCGCTGGCCGTGGCGCACGCCGCGGGGGAGCCGGTGTCCGTCGAGTTCGTCCAGTACCGCTGGTACTCCGATGTGGACAGTGGCACGGTGTTCTGGCACGACCACGTCAACGGCATCAAGTCGTGGGCGCACGGCCTGTTCGGCGCCCACATCATCGAACCCGCGGGCTCGACCTACCACGACCCGAGGACCGGCGCGCTCATCCAGAGCGGCACCATCGCCGACATCCACACGACGAGCCCCGTCGGCACCGGCGTCCGCGCGGCCTTCCGGGAGTTCGCCGTCTTCCTCGGCAACGGCAGGCAGGGCAGGCCGGAACTGGCCAATGCCGACCTTCCGGGACCACAGAGCCGCGACGTCGGACAGGAGTGTGAGGAAGGCTCGATCAACCTGAGAGCGGCACCGCTGGGCGAACGCACCCCACCCGGCGACACGCCGGAGGATCCGGCCACCACCCAGCAGCGCCAGGAGTTCAACGGTGGCGTGTGCCGGAACGGCTACAGCAACGTCAACGACGGAACGGGCGACAACACCGCCGCTGCCACGGTCACCACGGTGGACCCGTACGCCTTCTCGTCGGTGAAGTACGGCGATCCCGCCACCCCGTTGCTGCGTGCCTATGTCGGCGACCCGGTCGTCGTCCGGGCGGTCGGGGTCAACGAACGTAACGAAGCTTTGCGTATTCAGGGATCCCGGTTCCGCAAGGAACGGTTCAACGCCGACGGCGAACTGGTCGACGCGGCGACGACCGGCATTTCGGAACGCTTCGACTACGTCCTCGACGGCGGCGCGGGCGGTCCGGCGGGCATGGCGGGCGACTATCTCTACTACAGCACCCGCAACTTCGCCTTCGAAAGCGGAGCGTGGGGCATCTTCCGGGTGCACGACCGGGCGCAGGCCGATCTCAAGCCGCTGCCCGACCGCGCCGCTCCGGCGTCGGGCGCGGGGTTCCCGCTGCTGAGGGCTGCCACCGGCAACACCCAGGCGAACCCCGGACCGAACCCGCCGCCGAGCAGCCAGCCCGGCGTGGTCACCACGAACAAGAGTCCCTGCGTGCAGGGTTC
The DNA here is from genome assembly GCA_963762765.1 of uncultured Actinomycetota bacterium. Classification (GTDB taxonomy): domain Bacteria; phylum Actinomycetota; class Actinomycetes; order Mycobacteriales; family Pseudonocardiaceae; genus Amycolatopsis. The sequence continues at coordinate 132,201 of CAVXMR010000036.1, read as the reverse complement.
ACCGGCGCACGACTACGACGTGTCGGTGTTCCCCATCACGCTGCCGACCGCGCCGACCAAGGACGCCGACGGCGTGATCTACGCGCTGACGTCGGACGTGGCGGCGATCAAGGCGGGCACGAAACGGGTGGAACCACTGGTGATCCGGGCCAACCAGGGTGACTGCGTGCACATCACCCTGCGCAACCAGATACCCGCCGGTTCTCGCTACGGCGGTACTCGCGCCGGGTTCGACCTCGGGAAGCTGTTGTACAACCCGCAGGATCAGGCCGGCACGGTGGTCGGGCTGAACCCGGACACGACCGTCGCGAGTGGACAGATCGCGACCGTCCGGTTCTTCGCGGACAAGCAGGTCGGGACGTCGATCTTCCAGAACCTCGGCAGTGTGGCCTCGATCCGCCACGGCGCCTACGGCCTGCTGGTCGTCGAACCGGCCGGCTCGACGTGGTCGAACAGCGCGGACAACCGGCCGTTGACCGCCACGTTCACCAGTTCCCAGGCGATCATCCGGTCTCCGGGCGGGAACTTCCGGGAGTTCGCGCTGACCATGGGCACCACGGACCAGCAGTACGCGCGCAGCATCGTGCCGTACCAGGACGTCGTGGCCGGCGCCGGGGTGAACAGCGTGTTCGCCGGGAACGCGCCGGTGGCTTCGGCCGGGTTCAGCAACGTCAGCTATGCCAGCGCGCCGTTGACGACTCGGCTCGGGCTGACGAGCACCCCGCCGAATCCTTCGGCGAACTACGCCACTGCGTTCAGTTCGGCCCGGTACGGCGATCCGTCGACCCCGGTGTTCGGCGCCCGGGCCGGAGATCCGGTGGTGTTCCGGGTGGGTGTCGGCGCGTCCGACCAGTTCTCGACCTTCGCGCTCGGCGGGCACGAATTCCCGCAGGAACCGCAGATGTGGAACGGGACGACCGACCGTCGCTCACAGCTGCTCATCGCCCGGTCCCTGACCGCGGGTGAGTCGCTCGACGCCGAGCTCGTCGGCGGCGCCGGCGGCCCGCAGCACTACAGCGGCGACTACCTCTACGGCGACACCCGCCAGCAGCTGACCGAAGCCGGGATGTGGGGCATCTTCCGGGTGCTTCCCGCCTCGGCCACCGGCATCGCCGCACTCTAGGAAAGGAGAGCAGATGACGATCTCCCGACCGGCTCGGCGCCTCTGCGTCGTGGTGACGACCGGTTTCGCCCTCCTGCTGGGCACTGCCGTCCCGGCCGCCGCGCACGTCACCGTCGGATGCGACGACGCGGCTCCGGGTGGCTTCGGCCAGCTGGCCTTCCGGGTGCCGGCCGAGAGTGCCGCCGCCACCACCAAGGTGCAGGTGGAGTTCCCGGCCGGGCAGCCGCTCGCCTTCACCGCGGTGCGGCCGCACCCGGGCTGGACCTACCGGGTCACCCGGCGGCCACTGGCGACACCGATCGTCGATGACGACGGCAAGCAGCTCACCGAGGCGGTCGGGTCGATCGAGTGGACCGCGGCCGGCGCCGACACGGCGATCAAGCCCGGCGAATACGACGAATTCCTCGTCGACGTGGGACCCCTGCCGCAGACCGGCACGATGGTCTTCAAGGCGGTCCAGACCTACTCCGACGGGCAGATCGTCCGGTGGATCGACACGGCCACGGCGGGTGGACCCGAACCCGAGCACCCCGCTCCGATCCTGACCGTCGATGCCGCGGTCGCGACCACAGGCCACACCGCGGCGGCCGAGGAACCCCGTTCCCCGGTCCTGTGGTGGACCTTCGCCGTGAGCGTGGTTGCGCTGGCCCTGTCCGCCGGTGCCGTCGCGATGTCGCTTCGACGGCGTCCGAAGGCCGGCGACTAAGCCTGATTCCGTGGTGATCCACTAAGGGAGGACGGCCGGTGTGCCGGGCAGCGTGGACTGCCCGGCACACCGGCCGTCGTCGGAGCGCGAGCGGTGACATTCGTAACCCCTGGAGGCTGACATCGCTCACTGCTCAGCGGGCGCCGGGCGACCTACGGTGGATCACGTGGGACCTACCGACACGGAGGACTCGATGAGCAAGAAGAAGGACGATGGCCGTGGCGAGTCGGCTGTCGATTCCGCGGTCGGCGGCCTGCTTTCCTGGGTGGCGGGCAAGGATTCGACAAAGCGGGGGACCTCCGCGACCGATGGCGCGGCCGGCGAACTGATCTCTTGGGTCGCCGGCAAGGGCGGCAAAAAGGACAAAAAGGAGCGCCGATGATCTCGTAGGTGAGGGGTAGGGCTAACGCGGCTCCACGGCTCCGCTGGTCCCTCGGACTTGGGACTCGCCTCACCCGGCTCAGCAGCACCTCTGACCCCATCTGCCACAGCGCGCAACCCGCCGTGAGATGGTGTCCACAGAGGACGACTATGCCAGTTTGCCTTACCTGCCAATGGAAGCCCAGTGCCTGGCAGTCTCCCCCTGCTTCGGGGAACAAGCCTCCCTTGCTCCCCGATTGGAGACGTCGTCGCCGCTTCCTGGTTGCTGCCCGAAAGGGTGAGACGGGTCGAGCTACCTCACGATCGGCGCCCGCACCAGTGAGCGGTCGGCGGCACGATCGCGAGTATCAGAGCCGTGCAGGCCGGGATCAGGACCATCGGCAGCGCCACCAGCGGACCGCCGAGGACCACCCCGCCGACGCCCGCGGCGAACCGCCAGATGCCGGCGGACCTCACCTTCGAATACCGGTGCCGCGTCGGCGCGGAGGCAATTTGCCGGTCGGCCGGACACGGTGTACCGACCCGGGCCGAAATTCGCGTGCGTCGGCCGGGTACTTGCGCCAAGCTGAGCCCATGTATTGCCTGGAAGCCGTTATAGGCGGCGAATCCGTGCTCCGTGAGCTGGCCGGTCCGGCTGGGGAGACCCACTTCATCGACCTCGGTCAGAACCTCTCGCTCCTCCCGATGACCGAAGCGCTCTTCGACGCGCTAACAGGTGCCGGGACTCCGCGGCTCGACGGATTCTTGAAGGCGCGCGCCGGCTTCGACAGCCTGCTCGCCGCGTGCTCGGCGAACGGTCCCGTGGCCTACGTCGAGGCGGAATTGTTCGGCGGCCTCGGGACGCAGTCGGCGCAGGTCTGGCAAGGCGGGGAGGTGGTCTTCGGACCGCTGCATCAGGACGAGGACGACCCTGCTCCCGAGGCCGGCAGCCCGATTTCCCAGGCGCTTCGGCAGCTCGGTGTCGTCAAGGGCGACCACGACTTCGACGAGTTCGACGCGGTCGGGCTCGGCCGTCACCGCGAAACGGACGATTGGCTCCCCAGGGTGAGTTGACGTCCGGCCATCGCCGAAGCCGGTTGTTCGCTTGCCGGGACCGTCATGGCCCGCTCACCGCGACACCCAGCACGACCATGGCCGCCATCGCGACCGAGACCACCGGGCGCCACCACCGGAGCCGGACGCCGGGCGCGGTCACCAGGGCGGCGGCCGCGTACCCCGCTGCCGTCAAGGCCGGCAGCGGCAAGGCGTTGAGCCATCCGCCGGGCCTGTTGGCCTCAAGCCAGACCAGATCCAGCAGATGCCACATCGCCACCACCGGGACGGGGGCGACCAGGGCGATCCGCCCGGCCCGCCGTACCCCTGCCGCCCACAGCAGCGGCCAGGCCAGCAACGCGCCGGCCGGCAACCCGAAGACCACGATGCCCAAGGCGCCCAGTTCGGCGCGTGAGAGTGCCGAGTCCAGGGACGGCGTGTGCATCACCGCCAGCCAGAGCAGGCCCAGCCCGCCGCCGACAGCCGCGGCCGTCCCACATCGGTGGGCCAGCCCTGCCGGTCCGGCCTCGTGATCGTTCACGTCGAGCACGGTAGGCCGTCTCCGGCCCGGGGCACCATGAGTAGGACTACTCGATCTCTCCCAGAGAGAACGCCGCCGGGCTGTTGACATTAGTTAAGATGCCTTCTTAACTCGGGGGATCGTCGATCCCGTGGAGGAGCCCACCATGAGCCCGCAGGCACATCCGTTAGCACGGCGAGGTTTCCTGCTCGGGACGGCGGGTCTCGCCGGCGCCACCGTCCTGCCGGGCACCGCGGCGGCCGGTTCGCAGCAGGGCGGGTACGAGGTCTACGCCAACAACGTCGGCTACGACACCGGCGGCCCCAAGCGGGCGGTCATCGCCGGCACCCAGGCGCTGCCCACTGTGCCGTTCACGATCGTCGGACGCGACGGAGTGGTCGCCTTCCGCGGACAGGCCACGAGCGCCGGAACGGTCGACGACTGGCGCCACGACCGCTTCCCCGCCGGCCCGGACCGCTACTGGGTGGCCGACTTCTCGGTGCTCACCAGGACCGGCGAGTACACCCTGACCGCGGGCGGCGCCACGTCCTGGCCGTTCCGGATCGAGGCGGACGCCCTCGAGCGGTTCACCCTCGGGCAGGTCGCGCACTACTTCCGCGACTCGCGCTCGGACGGCCAGTTCGACAAGGCCGACCGCGCGTTGCCGCTGGGCACCGGCGGCGAACGGCACGACGCGCACGGCGGCTGGTACGACGCGGCCGCCGACTGGGGCAAGCACTTCACCCAGCTGTCGAACCTGTCCTACTTCAACACGCTCTCGATTCCTCTCACCGCATGGGCTCTGCTCGCCGCGCACGACAACCTGCGGGCGCGCGCCGACCAGAACCTCACCGCGGTGCTCTCCTGGCTGCTGGACGAGGGGCTCTACGGCGCGGACTTCCTCGTCCGGGTGCACGTGCGCGGGAACTCGTTCTACGGCTCGGTTTCCCAGCCCGAGGGAGACGACCTCGGGATCGACCCGGCGCAGCGCACACTGAGCCGTCATCTCGTGAACTTCCGCGAAGGCGGGGGACTGGCCATCGCGGCGCTGGCGCGGGCGAGCACCTATCCGGTGTCGGGGGAGTACCGGGCGGCCGACTACCTCGCGGCGGCGACGGACGCGTTCGACTACCTGCTGCTCAACAATCCCGTGCTCACCAACGACAAGAAGGAGAACATCCAGGACGACTACAACGCGCTGCTCGCCGCGACCGAACTGGCCAAGGCCACGCACGACCCGCGGTACCGGCAAGCCGCCGACGACCGCGCCGCCCGGCTGCTCGCGCGGCTGGTGTCCTGGCAGAGCTATCACGGCTACTGGCGCGCCGACGATGTCGACCGGCCGTTCTTCCACCCGTCCGACGCCGGACTCCCGGTCGTCGCGCTGCTCGCCTATCTCGACATCGCACCCGACCAGGCCCGGGCACAGGTCCTCGCCGCCGTCCGGCGGTCGCTGGAGTTCGAACTGGCCGTCACCCGCGAGGTGCCGAACCCGTTCGGGTACGCGCGCCAGCTCATCCAAGGCGCCGGCGGCGCCCGCTACACCGGGTTCTTCATGCCGCACGACATCGCTCCGCGCGCCGACGACGTCTGGTGGCAGGGCGAGAACGCGCGGATAGCCTCACTCGCCTCGGCGGCCCGCCACGCGGCGCGCGTGTTCGCCGACGATCCCGCTTTCGCGGCGCGGCTGCGCGGCTACGCGGCCGACCAGCTGAACTGGATCCTCGGGGTGAACCCGTTCGGCGTGTGCATGATGGAAGGCCCGGGCCGGTCCGCGCCGCTGTACCTGGAATACGCCGAGGGCGACGCGGCCGGGTCGTGGCGCTGGCTGCGCTCGGCGGGCGGGATCGTCAACGGCATCACCGGCAAGGGCGACGACGGTCGCGGCCTGCTGTGGGACCCCGGGCGGGCGCAGTCCGGGCCGAACACCGACTGGCGCTGGCTCGAGCAGTGGCTGCCGCACGCGACGTGGTACCTGCACGCGGTGAGCGCCGCCCGCTAGCCGCCCTTCACGGAATTTGGGCACCCGCTCCCGAGGCCCACCGGTGCCCGGCACGGGCTCTTGACGGCTGAACGGTGGCGCTGCATACTCCCGTAACCTCGCGTTAATCGATTAACGACGTGGAGACGGGAAGGAGGGCGCCGCGATGGCCAAGGTCCGGATGTCCGACGTGGCTGCCCGCGCGGGGGTGTCCACGGCGACCGTGTCGATGGTGCTCAGCGGAAGGGACGCGGCGCGCGTGTCGCCGCAAACGCAGCAACGGGTGCGTGAGGCGGCCGAGGCGGTTGGGTACAAGCCGAACTCGGTGGCGCGCAGCCTGCGGACGCAGCAGACCCGCATGGTCGGCCTGATCTCGGACACGATCGCCAGCACGCCGTTCGCCGGGCGGATGCTGGCCGGGGCCAACGACGTTGCGCGGGAGCACGGACATCTCGTCGTCCTCGTCGACACCGAGGGCGATGCCGACGCCGAGTGCCAGGCGCTGAACGCCTTGAGCGGCCAGCAGGTCGACGCGATGATCTACGCGAGCATGTGGCATCGCGTGGTCGAGGTGCCCGACGGCCTGCCCGTGGACGCTGTTCTCCTCGACTGCGCCCCAGCCGAGGGCGGCCGGTCCGCGGTCGTCCCGGACGAGCGGGCCGGTGGGGTTGCCGCGGTACGGGAGCTGGTGGCCGCCGGGCACCGCCGGATCGCCTTTCTGGACGCCGAGGAGCGGTTCGGGCTCGTCGCGTCGCCGCTGCGGTACGACGGCTACCGGCAGGTGCTGGCGGAGGCGGGGATCGAGCCGGATCCCGCCTTGCACGCCCGCGCCGAACCGGTGGCCGGCGGCGGCCGGGACGCGGCCCGGCGGTTGCTGGACCTGCCGGCCGGCCGAGCGGCCCACCGCGATGTTCTGCTTCAACGACCGCATGGCGATGGGCGCCTACGCGGCCGCACACCACCGGGGTCTTTCCGTGCCAGGGGATCTGTCCGTCGTCGGCTACGACGACCAGCAACTGGTCGCGGCCGAGCTCGATCCGCCGTTGACGACGATCGCGCTCCCGCACTACGAAATGGGCCGGTGGGCGATGGAGGTGGCGCTCGGGCTGCGGGAAGCGGACCCGGCGGCCCCGTACCTCATGCCGTGCCCGGTCATCCGCCGGGCTTCGGTGGGCCCGCCGCCCGCCGCGTTCGGCGGCTGACGGCGGACCGCACTTCTCACTGCATTCCACATGGCAGTTGGCGCTGCCATTCGGCACGGAGGCGACGGCCGGTCGCGCTCCGCTACAGAGAAAGAGATTCCACGGTGAAACGCAAATCCCTCCTCGTCATGGTAGCGGCACTACTCGCACTGGGCGGCTGCGCCCGCGCGAGCCAGGATTCTTCGGCCTCTGGCGGACCCGGTGAAATCACCATGTGGACGCACTCGGCGGGCAACCCCGGCGAGCTGGCGGTCTACCAGCGGATCATCGCCGACTTCAACGCGTCCCAGAACCAGTACAAGATCGTCGAGCAGAACTTCCCGCAGGGTTCCTACAACGACGCGATCACCGCGGCCGCCGCCTCGCGGAAGCTGCCCTGCCTGCTGGACATGGACGGCCCGGTGATGCCGAACTGGGCCTGGGCCGGTTACCTCCAGCCGCTGGGGCTGCCGGACGACCTGATCAAGACGCTGCTGCCCACGACCGTCGGCCGCTACAAGGACACCGTCTACTCGGCCGGCTACTGGGACGCCGCGCTGTCGATCTTCGCGCGGAAGTCCGTGCTGGACAAGAACGCCATCAGGATCCCGACCGCCGAAAAGCCGTGGACGCTCGAGGAGTTCGACGCGGTCGTCACCAAGCTGAAGGCGAACGGCTACGCCACGCCGCTGGACCTGGGCGCCGCTGACAAGGGGGAGTGGTGGTCATACGCGTACTCGCCGATGCTGCAGAGCGCCGGCGGCGACCTGATCAACCGTGCCACCATGAAATCTGCCGACGGCGCCCTGAACAGCCCCGACGCGGTCAAGTTCTTCACCTGGTTCCAGCAGGCGTTCAAGAACGGCTGGGCGGACAACGCCGGCCCGGTCGGCAATCAGCGGTTCATCGACAACAAGGTCGCCCTCAGCTACACCGGCGTGTGGAATGCCAAGGACGCGCTCGAAAGCGTCGGCAACGACCTGCTGATCCTGCCGCCGGTCGACTTCGGCAAGGGCCCGAAGATCGGCGGCGGGTCCTGGCAGTGGGGCATTTCCGCGGGCTGCAAGAACACCGACGGCGCCCGCGCGTACCTGAAGTTCAGCTTCCAGGACAAGTACCTCACCGCCTTCGCCGACAGCCAGGTGGTCATCCCGAGCACCACGGCGGCCGCGGCGGCGTCGAAGTACTTCGGTGACACCGCGCCCCTGCACCCGTTCGCCGTGCTGTCGCAGAAGTTCGCCCTGGCCCGGCCGGCCACCCCCGGCTACCCGGTGATCTCCTCGACTTTCGAGAAGGCGGCGAAGGACATCATGAGCGGCGCCGAGGTGAAGCCGGCGCTGGACACGGCCGTGCAGGCGATCGACACCGACATCAAGTCCCAGAACGGCTACGGCTTCTAGCTCGTCGCTCCCCGCCCGGCGCCGGCGCCGGGCGGGCCGACCGGGAAGGCTCTCCCCATGACGGCGATCTCCCCGCCGGACACCCGCGCCGCGAGCGCGGTCCCGAAACCCGTTACCCGGCCGAAGGTCCACCACGAACGCCGCTCGGCGCGCCGAGCCGGCTGGGCCATGGCCGCCCCGGCCGTGGTGCTGCTGCTGGCGTTCCTGATCGTCCCGGTGATCCTCGGGTTCGTCCTGTCGTTCACCAACGCCCGGCTCGTCTCGCCCGAGCCGACCACCTTCACCGGTCTCGACAACTTCGTCCGGGCCTTCACCGCGGACCCGACGTTCTTCCATTCATTGGTGAACACCTTCTGTTTCGCCGCCGTCGTCGTGCCGGTGCAGGCCGGTTTCGGGCTGCTGCTGGCCGTCCTGGTGAACCAGAAGATCCGCGGCGCGGTGGCGTTCCGGGTCATCTTCTTCATCCCGGTCGTGACCTCGATCGTCGTGGTGTCGATCCTGTGGAAGTTCATGTACCAGCCGGACGGGCTGATCAACTCCTTCATCGATTCGATCACCTTCGGCGCCTGGCAGGGCACCGCGTGGCTGAACAATCCGAGCACCGCACTGACCGCGATCATCGTGCTGTCGATCTGGCAGGCGGTCGGCTTCCACATGCTGATCTGGCTGTCCGGCCTGCAGACCATCCCGCAGGAGCTGTACGAGGCGGCGCGGATCGACGGCGCGGGCACGTGGCAGCAGTTCCGCAACGTGACCTGGCCCTGCCTGCGCCCGACCCGGGTGTTCGTGCTGATCACCATCACCATCGCCGCGCTGGGGTTGTTCGTGCAGATCGACGTGATGACCCAGGGCGGCCCGGTGGACTCCACCTCGACGCTGGTCTACCACGCCGTCCGGATGGGCTACCACCAGCAGCAGATCGGCTACGGCTCGGCCCTGTCGCTGGTGTTCTTCGTGCTGGTGCTCATCGTCGCGCTGGTCCAGCGCTTCCTGACCCGGGACAAGGACTGAACCATGACTATCCACAAAGGACACGCCGACGAGCGCGTGCTGCGCAGGCGTCGCCGGGTCTGGACCTACCTGGTCCTGATCGGACTCGCCGTCTTCTTCCTGTTCCCGCTCGTGTTCATGTTCGTCTCCAGCCTGAAACCCGACGGGCAGATCCTGTCCGACGTCGGTGGCTGGCGGGCGTTCCTGCCGCTGGGCGATATCGGCTTCGACAACTATTCCGCGGTGTTCGACCGGGTGCCGGTCGGGCGGTTCCTGCTCAACTCGGTGCTGGTCACGATGGTGATCGTGGGCGCGGGGCTGGTGGTGAACTCGATGGCAGGGTTCGCGATCTCCCGGCTGCGCTGGACCGGCCGCGGGGTGGTGCTCAGCGTCATCATCGCCACGCTGATCGTGCCGTTCGAGACCATCGCGGTGCCGATGGTCTACTGGGTCTCGCAGCTACCGACCCTGCTGGTCCAAAACGGACAGATCGTGTACGACTTCGGCTGGCTGGACACCTACCAGGTGCAGATCATCCCGTTCATCGCCAACGGCTTCTCGATCTTCCTGTTCACCCAGTACTTCTCGACCATCCCCACCGCACTCGACGAGGCGGCTCGGATCGACGGCGCGGGCTGGTTCACCATCTACCGCAAGATCGCCGTGCCGCTGTCGGGGCCGGCGTTCGCGACCGTCGCGATCCTGACGTTCCTGCCGGCCTGGAACCAGTACCTGTGGCCGAGCATGGTCGTCCAGGACGAGAAGCTGCGGCCGGTCATGGTCGGCATGCAGTACTTCTTCCAGGACAACACCGCCTGGGGCGAGGTCATGGCCTACACCTCGATGATCACCCTGCCCGTGCTGGTGGTGTTCCTCGCCTTCCAGCGCGCGTTCGTCAGCAGCGTCGCGGCCAGCGGCGTCAAGGAATGACGCCTCCCCGACCTTTCGAAAGGCTCGTATGTTTTCGCTGCCCGACTCCTGGGTCTGGGACTTCTGGTTCGCCGACGACGGCGACCGCTACCACCTGTTCTTCCTCTACGCCTCCCGCGCCCTGCACGACCCCGAAGCCCGCCACTACCGCGCCTCGATCGGCCACGCCGTCTCGGCCGACCTGGTGCACTGGACCCGGATCGAGGACGCGCTGGTCCGCGCGGACGCCCCGGCGTTCGACGACCTGGCGACCTGGACGGGTTCGGTGGTGCGGCACCCGGACGGCACGTGGTTCCTGTTCTACACCGGCGCCACCCGAGCTCCCGGGGGCAAGAACGTCCAACGGATCGGCCTCGCCACCTCACCCGACCTCGTGACCTGGCAACGGGCTCCGGAGAACCCGATCCTGACTGCCGACCCCCGCTGCTACGAGACGTTGAACGCCGGCTGGCACGACGAGGCGTTCCGCGATCCGTGGGTGTTCGCCGACCCGGGCGGGGACGGCTGGCACATGCTCATCACCGCACGCGCCGCCGGCGGCGAGCTGTTCGAACGCGGCGTCGTCGGCCACGCGGTCTCCGCGGATCTGCGGCACTGGCAGCTGCGCCCGCCGCTGACGGCGCCCGGGCCGCGCGGGTTCGGGCAGCTCGAGGTGCTCCAGGTCGAGGAGGTGGACGGCCGCCCGGTGCTGCTGTTCTCCTGCCTGGCCGAACACGCCTCGGGCGACCGCCGGGCCACCGGCACGACCGGCGGGATCTGGGCCGCGCCCGCCGGCGGCCTGCTCGGGCCGTTCGACATCGCGGCCGCCGAACCCGTCACCGACGACCGCTTCTACAGCGGCCGCCTGATCCGCCGCCGGTCCGACAAGGCCTGGGTGCTGCTCGCGTTCCACCACCGCGGCGAGTCCGGTTTCGTCGGTGCCATCAGCGATCCCATGCCGGTGGCGTGGGACGGAAAACGTCTCGGCATTCTCGGTTCCTGAATCCCTGGAGGTCCCATGCGCTCAACGACGAGCGTCCTTCGCCTGCTGTCCGCCGCCGCCCTCGTGGCGGCGACGGCGGCCGTGGGGTTGGCCCCCGCCACCCCCGGGTCGGCGGCGGCCACCTACCGCGCGCAGTACCACTTCACGGTGCCCGACCACTGGAAGAACGACCCCCAGCGGCCGGTGTACGTCAACGGCAAGTTCAACTACTACTACCTCTACAACGCTGACTATCCGACCGAGGTCGGCACCGCGTGGCGGCTGGCGACCACCACCGACGGCGTCGCCTTCGCCGACCAAGGCATCGCCGCACCGAAGAAAACCAACGCGAACTACGACCTGTGGTCCGGTTCCGCGGTCGTCGACACCGCGAACACGGCCGGCTTCGGTGCCGGCGCGGTGGTCCAGCTGGTCACGCAGATGGATCACCCGGTCAACGCCTCCGGGCCGCAGGCGCAGTTCCTCTGGTACTCGATCGACGGCGGCCGGACCTTCCGGCCCTATGGCGACACACCCGTGATCCCGAACGGCGGCCGCCGCGATTTCCGGGATCCGAAGGTGATCTGGGACGCCGCGCGCGGCCGGTGGGTCGCGGCGATCACCGAAGGCGACCGGATCGGGTTCTTCACCTCACCGGACCTGAAGACCTGGACGTGGCAATCGGACTTCGTGAGCACCTACGGCACCCTCGAGTGCCCGGACCTGTTCGGAATCCGCGCCGACGACGGCACCACGCACTGGGTGCTGGGCGTCAGCGCCGGCGGGACGCCCGGCACCTACGCGTACTGGACCGGGGCTTTCGACGGGACCGGGTTCACCGCCGACGCGGCCACGCCGCAGTGGCTCGATCACGGCTTCGACTGGTACGCCGGAGTCACCTGGGAAGATCCCGCCGCCCCCACGGACCGGCGATTCGGCCTCGCCTGGATGAACAACTGGGCCTACGCCGACACCACACCCACCCGGGCCGCGGACGGCTTCAACGGCACCGACTCGATCGTCCGCCAGATCACTCTCAAGCACTACGCGGACGGCTATGCCCTGGCTTCGCAGCCGACACCGGCGCTGGCTTCGCACGCCACGTCGGTGACGAATCTCGGCACCATCGGGGTCAACGACGGCCTGGTGCCGCTGGCTTACCACGGAACGGCCTACCAGCTGGACACCGACGTCAGCTGGACCCAGCTGGACAACATCGGGCTGCAGCTGCGGGCGTCGGCCGACGGGACCCGGCACGCGGACGCCGGGATCTACCACGACTACAGCTACCTCAACCGCCGCCAGACCGGGCAACCCGACACCACCGGGGCGCGGGGCGAGAGCCACGCGCCGTGGAACCCGGCGAAGACCAGCGCGCACCTGCGGATCCTGGTCGACCGGACCACGATCGAGATGTTCGTCGACGACGGCCGGTACGTGCACTCCAGCGAGGTGTTCGCCGACCCCGCCGACACCGGCATCAACCTCTACGCCACCGGCGGCAGCGCCACCTTCGCCAACACGACGATCACCGAATTCCCCGACCTGGCCCAGCGCCCGGCACACGTGGTCTCCGGATTCGAAAGCAGCGCCTACGACCCCGGCTGGACCACCACCGGCAGCTTCACCGGCACCGGCCCGTCCTTCGAATACCTTCCCGGCATGGTCGGCAACGCGGTCCTGGACACCTTCGCCGGCGGCGGCGACCCCGCCACCGGCACGATCACTTCACCGGCGTTCACCCTCGACCGCAACCACCTGCACTTCCTCCTCGCCGGCGGCAACCACCCACCCGGCTCACCCGGCCAAACCTCGATCGCCCTGCTCGTGAACGGCCAGGTCGTGCGCACGGCAACCGGAGACGACACCGGCGTCCTCAAACCGATCGACTGGGACGTCAGCGCCCTGCAGGGCCAGAGCGCCCAGGTACAGGTCATCGACCAGGCGACCGGCGCATGGGGACACATCATGGCCGACCAGCTGCTGCTCAGCGACTGAACGGTCCGGAGTCGAGATTGGACCGTGGCTTTCCGTGCGGGCGGAAGCGGTTTGGAAGTCAGGACGGGCAGAATGCGGGGGAACCTGAAGGAGCTGAATGATGAAGCGTGCTGTAGCAGCCATGGTGCTCACCGTGGCCGCGCTTGCCATGGTCGCCCCGGTGGCGTCCGCGGCGAGCGGCCCCTCGACCGGCCCGTCACCAGTCGGCGGGATGGGCGGCGGTCCCTACATCGGCGACGTGCCGAAGCCAGGTCCGGGTGGCCACTGACGAAGCGTGACGCCGGATCCGGGCCGAGACAACGAACGGCCCGGTCTGGCTCACTCTCACGCGCCCTCGTGGTAGAGGCGGCCCACCCTGCCGCCGTGACTCGGGACTGGGGCGCGAGCTCGGTCCCGAAGGGCAGGCCGCCTACCAAGCGGTGCAGTCGATGTACCTGCCGGGCTGACGACGATTCTGTCCACGACGGACTCCGCAGGGCCGGTGATCCGGCCCGCCGACCGGCACGACCGAGTCAGTGGGTGGGTGCCTGGGCGAGGGAGAGGCGGTTGCCGTCCGGGTCCAGGATGTCGACGTGGCGGACGCCGTTGCCGTAGGTCTCGACGCGCTCGTGGTCGATGCCGTGCGCGGCCACGGGCCAGATTCGCGGTCGTCACCCCGAACGACGCCTCGCCTCACATCGCGGTCGTCGATGACGACCCAGGCGTTTTCTCCGACTCGCCAGAGGTACTCCTCGCCGATGACCTCGTCAGCTGGGCGCCCGAAGAACCCCCCGAACCACTCCAGTGCCTTCGTTCGGTCGCTGACTCCGATCACGCTGTACAAATCCACTCGAACCGCTCCTCTCGGTCGTTTCGGGAAGGTAGACCGCGCCCCTCGCGAAAACTCATCGCTCGAGATGATCGAGGTCGTGGTGGTGGCAGGATGTCGCGGGTGAACATGCGCAGCAGGAACAACGTGGTCGTGACCGGCCGCGAGGACGGGCCGACCGTGCTGCTGGCCCACGGGTTCGGGTGTGACCAGAATCTGTGGCGGCTGGTCACCCCGGTGCTGGCGGAGCGGTTCCGGGTCGTCCTGTTCGATCACACCGGGGCCGGCCGGTCCGACCACTCGGCCTGGAACGCGCAGCGCTACAGCAGCCTCGACGGCTACGCCGATGACGTGCTGGAGATCTGCCGGGAGCTGGACCTGCGCGAGGTGGTGCTGGTGGGGCACTCGGTGAGCGCGATGATCGCGGTGCTGGCCGCCAATCGCGAACCCGGGCGGTTCGCGAAGCTGGTGCTGCTGACTCCGTCACCGTGTTACCTCGATGACGGCGACTACCGCGGCGGGTTCAGCCGGGCCGACATCGACGAGCTGCTCGCCTCGCTCGAGTCGAACTACCTGGGCTGGTCGGCGGCCATGGCGCCGGTGATCATGGGCAATCCCGAGCGGCCCGAGCTGGGGGAGGAGCTGACGAACAGCTTCTGCCGCACCGATCCGGCGATCGCGCGGGTGTTCGCCCGTGCGACGTTCCTGTCCGACAATCGGGCCGACCTGCCGAAGGTGACGGTGCCGACGCTGGTGATCGAGTCCGCGCAGGACGCCATCGCCCCGCGCGAGGTCGGCCGGTTCACCCATGAGCAGATCCCGGGCAGCCGGCTGGTGACGCTGGACGCGATCGGACACTGTCCGCAGCTGAGCGCTCCGGAGGCGACTGCCGCCGCGATCGCCGAGTTCGTGGCGGCTTGATGATGTGTGACGCCGACCAGGATCCCGCCGAGTTCGCGGCGCTGCTCGAGGACAGCGCCGAGGACCTCTACGACCACGCGCCCTGCGGCTACCTGTCGACGTTGCTGGACGGCACGATCGCCAAGATCAACCAGACCTTGCTCGGCTGGCTCGGCTATCAGCGCGACGAGCTGGTCGGCCATCGGCGGTTCGCCGACCTGCTCACCGTCGGCGCCCGGATCTACCACGAGACGCATTTCGCGCCCCTGCTTCGGATGCAGGGCGAGATCGGCGGCATCGCCCTCGAACTCAAGGCCGCCGACGGAACCCGGTTGCCGGTGCTGGTCACCTCGACGGTCAAAACGGGCACCGACGGGCAGGCGCTGCTGATCCGGACCACGATCTTCGACGCTCGCGACCGGCGTACCTACGAGCAGGAGCTGGTGCGGGCCCGCGAGGTCGCCGAGCGTGAACGGGACCGGGCTCAGCAGCTCGCCCGGACCTTGCAGCAGACCCTCGTACCGCCGGCCCTGGCCGCGGTGCCGGGGATGGAGGTCGCCGCCTATTACCATCCCGCGTCCAGCGACCAGGTCGGCGGTGACTTCTACGATCTGTTCCCGCTCACCGGCCGGACCTGGGGGTTTTTCCTGGGCGACGTGTCGGGCAAAGGCGCCAAGGCGGCCGTGGTCACGTCCCTGGCCCGTTACACGCTGCGCGCCGCCGCGGTGTACGACCCAGGCCCAGCCGCGGCGCTGAGCACGCTCAACACGGTGCTCAACCACGAATACAACGGCACCGATCCGCGCTACTGCACGGTGATCCACGGCAACCTCGTTCCGCACGGCGACGGCTGCACGGTCACGCTCGCCAGCGGCGGCCACCCGCCGGCGCTGCTGATCCGCGCCGACGGAACCCTCGAGGTCCTGGAAACGCCCGGTGGGCTGCTGGTCGGTGCGCTGCCGGACGCGGCGTTCGTCAGTGTCGAGGTGCAGATGAGGCCGGGGGACACGCTGCTGCTGTACACCGACGGGCTCATCGAGGCCCGCACCCGTTCGCAAGGCCACGCCCGCTACAGCGAAGAGGAGCTCCAGGACTTCCTCACGAGATCCGGACCCTCCACCGCGCCGGTGCTGATCGCCGCCTTGACGGAGCTGCTCGCGGGTTTCGGGGAGGGTGTCGAGGACGACACCGCCTTGCTCGCTCTCAGCATTCCCCTTGCCGGAAGGGGAAAGTCGTGATCAAGGGGTTCTCCGCCACCACCCGGGTCACACCCACCGGGCCGGTGCTCACGATCCGGGGTGAACTCGACGCCGCCACCGCGCCGACGGTCCTCGACGAGATCGAGGGCCTGACCGTGGCTGGCGGGCAACTGCTGGTCGTGGACCTGGCCGCGGTGAGTTTCTGCGACTCCAGCGGCATTTCGGCCCTGATCGCCGCCCGCAACGTCGCGCAGACCGCGCACGCGGGCATCGCACTGGCCGCCGTCCCCGGACAGCTCAGCCGCGCGCTCGGGCTGATCGGCCTCGCGGACATCTTCCCCACCCACCCCAGCGCTGAGCAGGCCACGGCGGCGTGGCCGTCACCGCCGCCCTGAGACCGTCAATTCGAGCCGGTGGTGGTGCTGGGCGCCGGCGGGCACGCGAGTTCCGCGTCCGCGCAGCCGAGCCGGGCCCACACGACTTTGCCGTCGTCGTGGTAGCTCACGCCCCAGGTCAGGCAGGCCTGATCGACGAGGAGCAGACCGCGCCCGCCGTCGTGGCCGGGCACGCGCAGCCGCGGTGTGCCATTGCCGAGATCGGCGACCGCCACCGTGATCTCGCACGGGTCGAGGTGCTGGTGCAGGCGTAGCTGGACCGCACCGCCGGCGTGCCGGTAGGCATTGTCCAGCAGTTCGCCGACCACCAGCACGGTGTCGACCCGATGGGATTCACCGAGCCCGGTGAGCCTGGCCTCGGCCCAGTGGCGGGCCGAGGTCGACCGGGGCGGGGTGCTGCCGGTGAGGTCCAGGACCTGCCAGCCCGCTCGGTCGTCTCGGTCCCACGTCACGGGCACGATTCCTCCTCGCGTGTCACGCTTGTCCGCTCGAGCTGATGACCGCTCTCGCCGCCGCCAGGTCGGGCTGGACCCGCAGCAGGGCCGTGAGCCCCAGCAACGCGATGGGCCTGACGACGGCACGCTGTTCGGTGACGACCACGAACTGTGTCCCGGCGGTTTCGGCGGCCGTGCGCCCCTGGATCAAAGCGGTCAACCCGCTCGAGTCGCAAAAGGTCACCTCGGACAGGTCGACGATCACCGGCAGGCCGCCGCCGGCGGCCGTCGCCAGCCTTTCCTGGAGCTTCGCGGAGACGGCCGAGTCGATCTCTCCGACCACCTGGACGAGGGTTTCTTCGTCAGTGGAGATGATCGTGATCGCGAAGTTGAGTGGGATCGTCACGGGAGTGTTCCTCCGGATCCGCGCGCGGACAGGGACCACGGCTGGCGTCTCAACCGCACTGCTGACGACGGTAGCAGCCGCCCCAGGCCACGGCACTCCCCGCCGGGGAGACGGTGAACGTGGTGCGTTCAGCCGAACTTCGGGTTTCTGTTTGGTGCGACCTCGTTGCGTGACCGTAATGTCCGGGAGCGTGTGGGGGCGCGGGCGGGAAATCGGCCCAGGTCCCGACGGGCGTCACCATCAAGTCCCTCGACGCCACCACCGGTTACCAGATCAACCGGTGGCGAACCACCTTCCACGGGCAACCGCACGTCGTCGAATCCGGGCGCGGAATTCCTGCTGCCGGAAGGCCGGTTCGCCGAAACGCGATCTCAGGGGAATCCCTGATGTCTTCGCGTACCTGATGGTCGGAGACTAGGTTCGGTGGACACCGTGCCTGGGGGCAGGCCGTGCCGGTGGCCGATTCGAACTCGGTCAGGGAGATTTCTCATGCGCAGCAAGCTTTTCGTTCCTGTCGTCGTGGCGGCCGGTGTCTTGGTGCTGGGTGCCTGTGTTTCGTCCGCGGCTCCGGCCGGGAGCGCCCGGCCGCCCGCGGCCGGTGGCAGGGTGAACTTCATGGACTACACGGACAACGACGGCGCCGTGTCGAGTCTGGTCCTCACCGGCGGCATCGGTGATCTCGGGACGGCGGTGAGCGTCGATGCGAACGGCGCGATCTCGGCGGGCCACGGCGGGGAGCTGGAACTGGCGCTGTCGCAAGGTACGTTCCGGATCGACGTCGCGGCGCTCGACAAGAAAATAGCGGAGGTGATGAGTACCTTCCCGCCGGACAAGGCCTCCTGCTCCGGCACGGTCACCGCGAGCGGCGCCGTGCCGATCGTGGCGGGCTCGGGTACCCGCGCCTACCGCGGGATAGCCGGGACGTTCACGCTCACGGTCACGATCGCCGAGGTGGACGCGAAAGCCGGCTGCACCGTCGGCAGTCCCTTCCTCGGCCAGATGATCATCACGGCCGGCTCGGGTGAGGTCTCGCTGCCTTAGGGATTTCCTGGTGAAAGTGCCCGCAGGAAGTCCAGTATGCGTTGCCAGGTAAGGGTGCTCGCCTCCTCGTCGTGATCGGGCAGGCTGGTGTCGGTGTGGAAGTGACCCCCGTGCTGGTAGGTGAACACCTGCGCTCCGGCGCCGCGGAGGTTGCCTCGTCGAGCCAGACCGTGACTTCGGCGGGTGGTGCGAAACTGTCTGTCGCGGCCACATGCGGCTGGATCGGCAGACCGTCGCGGGCGTTCGTGGGAAGCGCGGCGAGGCCGTGCAGCAGGATCACGCCTGCGGTGTCGGGTCGGTGCCGTAGTCGTCCTATGTGGACGGAAGTGGAGTGAGGGGACCTTGCATGGCTAGGCGGTGACCATCGTCAGACATCGCGACGGGTGACGGAGACGGCCGCGGCCGTGATGGTGGCGGCGAGGTAGGTCGCGCAAACCAGCGCGCCTGTCGTCGCGGATGGCCATTCGGGGTCGTGGAAGGTGGTCCAGGTCAGGCCTTCGGAGGCGACGCCGAGCGCCCAGTGGGTCAGGGTGGCCGAGTCGGAGATGCCTTTGAACACCATGACCGCGAGGAAGAGCAGTCCCGTCATGAGCGCGGTCGCTCCCGCGGTGTGCCTGATGACGGCGCCGATCGCGACGCCGAGGAGGGCGACCGTGCCGAGGTAGAACCCTTGGCCGGTGACGGCTCGCAGGACGTTCGGGTCACTGAAGGCGATGTCGAGGTGCTTGCCCGCGAGCACGGCTTGCCCGGTGAAGAAGGTCAGGAACGCGAGCAGTTCGCCGACGATGAGCGCGATCCCGCCGACGACGGCCAGTTTGGCGGTCAGGACCTGGCCGCGTTTCGCGGTGGCGGCGAAGGTGGCCCGGATGGTGCCGCTGCCGTATTCGGAGGTGACCGCGAGGACGCCCAGGAGTGCGAAGGCGAACTGGGCGAGCTGGAAGCCGGTGAAGGTCCCGAACACGGGGTCGAACTCGGCGCGCGCCCGTGCTCCCCAGCTGTCCCAGGCGTTGACCGCGGAGCGGGCTTGGAAGACGGCGAGGGACAACGGCGCGATCGTCGCGACGGCCAGGATCAGCGGGGTCGAACGTACCGAGCGGAGCTTGGTCCACTCGGCGGCCAGCAGGCCGGGCGGCAGCAGGTTCATCGGGTCTCCTTCGGGGCGGGTTCGGCGCGGTACTGCAGGCCGGCGTCGGTGACCCGGCGGAACACGTCTTCGAGCGAGGGTGGCCGTGGAGTCAGTTCGACCAGCGGAATGCCGTGGGCAGCGGCGATGGCGGCGATCTCGGCCGGCCCGAGCCCGGCGACCGCGAGACCGTTGCCGGGTTCGGGGACGACGTGGGCGCCGCGAGCGGTGAGGGCCGCCCCCAGTGGGGTGTCGCCGGTGGTGCGGACCAGCACGTCGCCGCCGCCGGAACGGACCAGCTCGGCCATGCCGGAGTCGGCAAGGAGCCGGCCTCGGCCCAGGATCAGGACGTGGTCGGCGGTCAGCTGCATTTCGCTCATCAGGTGGCTCGAGATCAGCACCGTGCGGCCTTCGGCGGCCAGCGAGCGGATCAGCCCGCGGACCCAGTGCACCCCGTCCGGGTCGAGGCCGTTGACCGGTTCGTCGAAGATGAGAATCCCCGGGTCGCCGAGCAGGGCCGCGGCGATGCCGAGCCGCTGCTTCATGCCGAGGGAGTAGCCGCCGATGCGTCGATGCGCGACGTCGGCCAGTCCCGTCCGCCGCAGGACTTCGGTGACCCGCCCGCGGGGGATGTCGTTCGTCTGAGCGAGCCAGCGGAGATGGTCGCGGGCGCGACGGCCGCCGTGGACGGCGGTCGCGTCGAGCAGAGCGCCGACCTGCCGCAGCGGCCGCTCCAGCCCGCGGTACGGCCGGCCGTCGACGAGGACGCGGCCCGAGGTCGGGCTGTCCAGGCCGAGGATGAGCCGGATGGTGGTCGACTTGCCCGCCCCGTTGGGGCCGAGGAATCCGGTCACCAGGCCGGGACGGATCCGGAAGGACAGCTGCGCCACGGCCGTCCGCCGGCCGTAGGTTTTGGTCAGGTTCTCGGCTTCGATCATCGTGCTCCTCGTTTCCGGTGGTCGTGGCTCACCGTGCCGCGCCGGGGCGGTCGCCGTCGTCGCCGCACGGGCATGGGTCGCGCGGCGTATGCCCGTGGGCATAGACCTCATGACCGATGTGCGTCGCCGTGGAGCCCGGCTACGGTCGGGCGATGAGCGTCGATGCGCACCCGCCCCTGCTCGGCCGGGTGCGGCCCTGGCAGTGGGTCGCGCTGGACTGTGCCGCCGGGCTCGTCGTCGTGGCCGTCTGGTCGGCGCCGTTGCTGACTGGGCGGGGAGACGGGCCGCCGGATGCCCAGTACGGCGCGTTCCTTGGTCTGCTGGGGGCGACGCTGCTGGGCGTTCCGCTGGCGTTGCGCCGATTCCGTCCAGTGTGGACGTTCGCGCTGGCGCTGCCGGCGTTCGGGCTGACGCTGGCCACTTCGGTGGTCCCGGTGGTCCCGCTCGCGTCCGTGCCGATGGCCTTGATCGCGTATTCGTTGGCGGTCCAGGAATCCCGTCGTGTGGCGGCCTGCGCGCTCGGCACGGTCGTGGTGGTCGTCATGACGGCGACGAGTGTGTGGAGCGGAGCGTGGGCGTGGCCGCAGGTGACGGTGTTGCTCCCGGGGGCGGTGGTGGTGATCGGCTGGGTGGTCGGGGCGTTGGCCGCCCAGCACCGCGCCTACGCGCGAGCGCTGCGGACGCATCAGGAAAGGGAGACCGGCGACCTGGTTCAGCGCACGGTCACCGAGGAGCGGCTGCGGATCGCGCGGGAGTTGCATGACGTCGTCGCGCACGGCATGAGCGTGATCACCGTCCAGGCCGACATGGGCAGGCTCGTGCTCGACCGCAAACCCGACGTCGCGGGCACCGCGCTCGGCGTCATCGAGACCACCGGCCGGGAGACCCTGACCGAACTGCGCAGGATGCTCGGAGTGCTGCGCCAGGACGGCGCGGCCGACGGAGTGGTTCCGCCGGCGCCGGGCCTGGACGGTCTCGACGGCCTCCTCGCCCGCACCACGGCAGCCGGGATCGAACTGGAGGTCAGCGTGCGGGGCGCGCCGCGTCCACTGCCCGCCGGCGTCGACCTGTCGGCGTACCGGATCGTTCAGGAAGCCCTGACGAACGTCGTCAAGCACGCGGGAGCGCGCCATTGCCGGGTCGGGATCTCCTACGAGGCCGGCGCGGTGCGGCTGAGCATCACCGATGACGGCCGCGGCGGGCCGGCGAAGGCCGCCGGACATGGCCTGGTCGGCATGCGGGAACGCGCCCGCCTGTGCGGTGGTGAACTGCTGGCCGGTCCCTCGCCGGACGGCGGATTCGAGGTCACCGCCCGGTTGCCGGACGAGGCGGCCCGATGATCAGCGTGCTGATCGCCGACGACCAGGCGCTGGTGCGGGCCGGCTTCCGGGAGATCCTCGGCTCGGCCGAGGACCTCCGGGTCATCGGCGAGGCCGAAAACGGCGCGGAGGCGGTCCGGTTCGCGGTGGAGCGACGGCCGGACGTCGTCGTGATGGACATCCGGATGCCCGAGATGGACGGTATCGAGGCGACCCGCCGGATCACCGGTCTGCTGCCGGACTGCCGGATTTTGGTGCTCACGACATTCGATCTCGACGAATACGTCTTCGCCGCCTTGCGTGCCGGAGCCGCCGGGTTCCTGCTCAAGGACACCCCGTCGGCCGAACTGCTCGCAGCGATCCGGGTGGTCGCCGCCGGCGATGCCCTGCTGGCACCGAGCGTCACGCGCAGGCTGGTCGCCGAGTTCGTCGCCCGCCCGGATCAGCCGCGGCCACGCACGGGATTGCCGGCTGTGATCACCGCGCGGGAACACGAAGTGCTCACCTTGGTCGCGGAGGGGCTTTCGAACGCGGAGATCGGGCATCGCCTGCACATCACCACGGGAACGGCGAAGACCCACGTCGGGCACCTCATGCTCAAACTGGCCGCGCGCGACCGCATCCACCTCGTGATCATGGCCTACCAGGCTGGGCTCGTCAGAGCCTAAGCGCGGCCATCACGGGAGCGGGCCGATGGTGAGTCCCCGCCGGCGGCAGTCGGCGAGGATGCCTGGCAGCGCACCGAGGGTGGCGCGCCACGCACCGTTTCCGGTGGTGACGTCGCTGTCGTGGAGGAGGATGGTGCCGCCGTCGCCGAGGTTGCTGCCGACGCGGCGCCGGATGGAATCCGGGGTGCACCCGGTGGTCCAGTCGAAACCCCAGGTGCTCCACAGGATCGGGGCCAGGCCCAGCCGGTGCGCGGCGACGAGGGAGGCCGTGCTGAAGACACCGTAGGGCGCCCGGAACCAGCGTGGGGGAGCGCCGGTGAGCCGGTGCAGCAGGTCGCGGGTGTCGCGCAGCTCGCGGTAGGTGCGGCGCGGAGTTTTACGTAGCAGGCAGCGGTGATCCCAGCCGTGGACGCCGAGGTCGTGGCCGGCTTCAGTGATCTCGGTGATCAGCGACGGGGAGCGGCGCGCTTGTTCGCCTAGTACGAAGAAAGTGGCACGCACGTCGTGTGCGGCCAGGACACGCAGGAACTGCGGGGTCGATGCGGGAGCAGGGCCGTCGTCGAAGGTCAGCGCGATGTGCCCCGGCGTCGTCAGCCCGGCCAGTCGTGGCATGAACGCGCGGCGGGGGCCGGGGAGGAACGCCGCCGCCGGAGCGGCGTGGGCGAGCGCGACAGCGGTGAGCGCCGCGACGGCCTTCATGCGGTCTCCAGGAGTTTTTCCAGCAGGGGCACGGGATCCTCGGTGGGCAGCCCCACGTCGGCCGGAGGTCCGGCGAGCAAAGCGGCGGTGAGCTCATCGCGGTCGCGGATCCAGGGCACCAGCCCGATCCGGTCGAGGACCGCGGCGTTGGCTCGGCCGTGGCCGGGCAGACAGCGGTACGTGAACACCGGCAGGCCGACCGCGAGCGCTTCCGACGTGGTCAGGCCACCAGCATTCTGGACCACGGTGTCGACGGCGTGCATCAGCCGCGGCATGTCCTCCACCCAGCCGAACACGTGCGGGTACCCGGACAGCTGGTCCCGCAGCGCGGCGTTGCGGCCGCAGACCACGACCGGGATCGCCACGCCGGACGCGGCCACGTCGGCGGCGGTTTCGCGGACCTGCCCGACACCCCACGAGCCGGCGACCACGAGCGCCAGCCTGCCGGTCGCCGGCAGGCCGAGGGCCTGGCGAGCTTCGGCGCGTTCGGTGCCGAGCGGCGGCCGGAATCGGGTGCCGACGACGGGCGCGGCGACCGCCACCTCGTCGGCGCCGAGTGCGTGGGCCTGCGCCTCCGCGTGGCGGTTCGGGGCGAGGTGCAGGTCCGCCGCGCCGGTCACGCACAGCGGATGTACGGCGGGATCGGTGAGGTACACCGCGAACGGGGCGGCGAGCGAGTCTCGGGCGCGCAGGCCGGCGAGCGCGTGGCTGGCGAGCGGGTAGGTCGAGATCGTCAGGCCGGTGTCGTCGCCGAGCGCGGTGAGCAGGCGGTCGCACGCGAGCGTGGCGAATCGGGCGGCCAGCCGCCTGGCCCACCGAGTCTCGAGCGCACTGAGCGTCCAATCCCAGCTGCGCGGCGCCACCTCGAGCTGGCGGTGGTAGAAGCCGCACAGCCGGCGGCCGAGCGATCGTGGCAGCAGGTCGAGGAAGTCCAGGACCTCGACGTCGTGGCCGTTCAGCCGGGCAGCCAGGGCGTGAGCCGCTCCGTCGTGCCCGGCGCCGACGCGCGCCGAGACGATCACGATGCGCGTCATGACCACTCCGTTCTACGACAGTTCGGTAGAAGTTCTACACGCTCGTAGATTAACGTGTGACGAGGGTGCGGTTTCACCCGAGTCATATCTACAGTCGTGTAGAAATTAAGGGGATGACCGACCTGTAGGAGTCCACGACGACCGAGGATCACCATGACCGAAACCGTGTTGCCCGATGACGTCATCGCTCCCGTGCGATGTTCCGACGACGAGCGTGAGCGAACGTGCTCCGCACTCCATGTCGCCGCGGGGGAGGGGCGCCTGTCGTTGACGGAGGTGGAGGAGCGGATCGCGGAGGTCTATTCCGCGCGCTATCGCCACGAACTCGACGCCCTGACCGCTGACCTGCCCGCCGCGGACGAACCGGCCACGGGCTGGCAGGCCATCGCGCTGTCGGCGTGGCGGCAGCTCAACGCCGATGTGGCCGCGTTGCTGGGGCGGGGCGCGGAGATGACCACGCGACGCAGGCTGGTGATCGCCTCGATCCTGGCGTTGTTCATGGTGTCCGCGCTCGTGGCGGCGTTCCACGGGTTCGCCGACGACGGGCTCGAGCACCACGGAATCGACCACGGCTGAGCTGGCGGGGCAACCACTTAGTGGTCACGCCCAGCAGAAACCTGGATCCGCCGAATACCCCCGAAGGACTTCCGATGGCAACCACTTAGTGGCCGCTAGTCTCCGCGAGGTGGCGGTGGTGGTGTAGCGGAGCTGGTGTCGCGGCCTGCGCGATTTCGATCCCGTCGTGCAGGTCCACGGCGCTGTCCGCGGCGCTTTCGGCCGACAGCGCCGCGATGCCGAGGACGAGTGCGCCCAGCAGGGCGGCCGGAACCCGGCTCGCGGCCGGCTGCGCGAGCAGGGCCGAGACGCGCTGCGGAACCGGCCCGCCGGTGGCGGCCATGGCGAATCCGCGGGGTGGCCGACCGGCGAGCGCGGCCTTGGCGACCGCCCGTGCGACCAGTTTGCGGTCTCCCAGGTGGCGTGCCGCGGTCTCGTCGGCCCACCGCTCGAGCGCGAATCCGGCGGCGGAGGTGAGCGGTCGGAGCAACGGATTCAGTGTCGAGGACAGCGTCAGCGTGACCAGGAACAGGTGGTGCCGCAACGCAAGGTGGGCACGCTCGTGGGCGAGCAGCGCGCAGCGTTCCTTCGGGTTCAGGGCGGCCAGCATGCCGCTGGAGATGGCGATGCGGCCGCCGCGGCCCGGCGCGGAGAACGCGAGCGGCTCGTCGCCGGGCAGGATGACCACACCGTCGCCGCCGTGCTCGTCCAGCTCGCGCGCCAGCTGCCGCGCCCAGCGCACGTACCGGACGACCGTGCCGGCCATCAGCGTCAGTACGGTCATCAGCAGCACTCCGGCCGCGATGGACAGCGGGATGTTCACGGCATCCTGGGTGCGGAGAGCGTCCGGCGACCAGTTCCCGAAGCGGGCGACGGCGGGCACCAGCGAGAGCCCGGCACCGGCCAGCGAGCATCAGGGCGATGGTGCTGCCCGCCGCGAGAACCAGGCAGGTGCCGGTGAGGATCCAGCTTGCCGCCCGCGGCGGGAGTCGTGGCGCGATGAACCGTGACACCGGCCAGGCCGCCAGCGGTAGCAGCAGCGGGGCCAGGACGTCGGTGTCCATCGCCGTCATCCTTCGTCGCGCAGCAGCGCGCGCAGGACTGCTTCGTCCGATTCGGAGAGCTGGGTCACGAAGCGGGCCAGGACGCTGTCGCGGTCGGGCTCGGCGTCGAGCACCTTCGTCATCTTGCGGGCGGCGAGGCCGGCTTCGTCGTCGACGGTGTGATAGCGGAAGGAACGCCCGTGCTTCTCGCGCGTCGCGACGCCCTTGTCGTGCAGCCGCGTCAGGATCGTCACGACGGTCGTGTAGGCGAGGTTGTCCTCGAGGCGAGCTTGGACGTCGGCGGGGGTCAGCGGCTGGTCCGCGCTCCACAGCACGGTCAGCACTTCCGCTTCGAGGGCACCGGGTGCTCGCCGTGCCGCTGGCCGCCTTCGATTCCGCATGCCTCGAATCTACACGGCTGTCGTATCAGCGAAGGGTGAGCACAGCCAGCGCGCCCGCGCCGGCGAGCACGCAGTAGAGCGCGAACGGCGTGAGCGTCCGGGTGTGGAAGTAGCGCGTCAGGAACCGCACTGCGAGGTAGGCGCTCACGAACGAGGCGATGCTCCCGACCAGCACCTGGCCGTGGATCCCGGCGCCGAGCGGGCCGAACAGGTCGGGGATCTTCAGCATCCCGGCGGCCAGGATCACCGGCGTCGCCAGCAGGAAGGAGAACCGGGCGGCGTCCTCGTGGGACAGCCCGCGCAGCAGCCCGGCGACCATCGTGACGCCGGATCGGCTGATCCCCGGCAGCAGCGCCAGCACCTGCGCGCTGCCGATGAGCGTGCCGCGGCCGAAGGACATGCGGGACAGTCGTTCGTCGGCCGCGGCGTCTCCGTCTTCGGCGGCGCCGGGCGCGTCGGCCGGGACCGGGTGCGCGGTGGCGTTCGCCCGGCGGCGAAGGAGTTCGCCGCCGTAGAGCACGACGCCGTTGGCGATGAGGAAGGCCGCGGCCGGGATCGGCTTGCCGAGCGTCGTGCGGAAGAGATGCTCGAGCAACAGCCCGCTGATCCCGACGGGGATGGTCGCGAGGACGATCAGCCAGGCGAGCCGCTCGGCGGAGGTCCGCACGCGGCGGTGCCGGATCGAACTGAAGAATCCACCGATGATCCGGACCCAGTCCCGGCGGAAGAACACCAGCAACGCGGCGGCCGTCGCCACGTGCAGGCCGACGATGAAGGCCAGGTACGGCGACTCGGGCGCCGAGACGTCGAGATCCCGCGCCCACTGACCACCCACGACCGCGGGGATCAGCACGGAGTGCCCGAGGCTGGAGACCGGGAACAGCTCGGTGACACCCTGGAAGGCGCCGACGACGATCGCTTCGAAGTAGTCCAGCACGGTGGCCTTCCAGGTCGACTTACTACGTGTGTGTAGAAATACTACTCGAAGGTAGAAGTCGGCCGCTTACCTGGCCACGACCCTGCTCAAGGGTTCGGCCACGCGGCGCTGGCGGTCGCCGCGGGGCACTGACGGCTTCCGAAGTTCGCTCCGGAGCACCCTTCCGTCACAACGTCATTGTTTTGGCTTGGCGCCTCAGCTCTTCTTGCCGACGTGCGAAGAGAACGCGGGGCAAACGTCCCACGGATCGGCCGATGGCCTCGCGGACCTCGGGCCGTTCGAGATAGGAGAAATGGTCGCATTCGAGGGTCACGGCGTCGGCGACACCACCCTTGGCCGATTCCACCGAAACCACGAGATCGTTGGGAACGTCGTCCATGAGCCCCTGGGAAAAGCCGTGCAGGAAACCATGGGAATCCGGGCCGCTTTCCCGCGCCTGGCCTGCGAACGTCCGGGTCGACGTCGGCGGATTCAGCATGAACCCCGACAGGTATCCCGGCCGGGCTGCCATGTCGGTGATGCCCTGCGGCGGAGCGCTCTTGATGGCCAGCCCCGCAAGCCGGGTCAACGGGTTCACGACCGGCAGATCGGCCCAGCGCAGCCCGCCCATCAGGGCTTGCACCCCGCGGAAGCCGACGGTGGCGACGTCGGCGGTCGGGGTGCCCAGGAACGGCGTGCCCAGCGTGATGAGCTCGATCTTGCGATCGGTTCGGCTGCGGAGGATGTCCGCCGCGTGCCGCGCGACGAGCCCGCCTCGCGAATGAGCCACGAACACCACGTCCTTCGAGATGCGGGCCTCGACGAGGTCGGCGAGTGCTTGCGCGTTGCACTCGATCGGCAGCCAGGTGTCGTGTTCGAACCGCGTGATGACGGGCAGGAGCTTGCCGGACGCCTGGATCGCCGCGGCGAGCGCCAGTCCGGTGGACATGGTGCCGTGTACGACCACCGCGGCTTCGGGCTGCGTGGCCAGCTGGTCGAGCCGGGGGCAGGAATCGGCAACGCCAGACATGCGCAGCTCGTCCTTCCGGAGCCGTCGAGCAGCGAAAGGGTCGGTTCGGTTCTTGGTCAGCAGCCGGGCGGCGACCTTGATGGTCCGGCCGACCAGGATGCCGACGCGCTTGATCCCGCGCAGGCTCAGCCGGTGGACGCCGCGGACGGCCCGGCTGACCGCGTCCCGCACCAAGGAATTGTCGCCGGTGTAGAGCCTCCACACCATCAGTTCGTCGAGATCGGCGCCGGAAACCGCCGCGCCGAGCACGTCGTCCGCGTCGTCGAGGAAGCCCGGCAGCCGCTCGACGAGCTCGACCGAGTCGATGCCCGGCCGGATCGGGATCACCACCGCGTCGGGACCGAAGGCGAGCGCGGACACCACTTCGTCGTCGATGACGAATTCGAGCACCGGCGATCCGGTGCTGGTGAACCGACTGGTCTGCACCCGGGTGGGAAGCGGACCGGTGACATCCGCCAAGGCGTCGTCGGCCATCCACCGGCCGGCGCTGTCCGGGCGCACGTCACCCAGCGGGCTGTACCTCTCGGGTGCGTCTCCGAGGATGAGATCCGACTGCTGTGCCTCGCGAACGACGTGCCGCAGCAGTTCTGACGAGACGTCGGCGCCCGGCCACAGCCGATTCGCGACGTCCGGCAGGGAATCCAGCTCGCCGCGCGTGAGGGCGGTGCCGGGCGGAAACTCCGTTTCGCGCCCGTGTGTGCCGATAATCGTCAGTGGCGCCGGTGTGTCGGAAACCGTTTCACCGGTCATGAATCGGACGTCGAACATGATTCACCTCGAATTGCCGAATACCTCGCGTCGTAGGTCGGGGTGGCAGGCCCCCGCGTTACGTGGATCTCGAGCGGGTCGTGGCGGAGCTGTGGACCGTAATTGCGTTGACGCCGGTTCGTCGTCCGGGAGATGCTGGACGCACACCGACGAGAGGCGAGGGAGCGATGATGGTCACCCGGCACTATCACCATTATCGTGGGCTCCGGCCATGACGTAGTGCACGCGTCACGCCGCCGAGGAGCCGCCCATCGGAAATCCGATCCGGGCGGCTTTCGCATTTCCTGGTGGAGACGGGGCTGGGGAGCCTCAGCCGGCTGTAACCCGGACGTCTTCGGACACAGAGGGTTCGACTCCCTCCTCCACCACTGTGACCGAAGCCGAAGTAGCCGAGGCCCCGGATTGTGGCTCCGGGCATTAGCCGGTGCGAGTCCGGTCGGTCACCCCAGCCATAAAGAAACAACGATCGCGGGCGATTCAGGCCGTCGGAATCCGGTGACCCCACCGGGTAGGTCTTCGCCGGTTCGGCGGAGACCTACCCGGTATCGGCACATACGGGTGGCGTGGGTCAGAACGCCGTGGCTGCGCGTGCTGCGTTGCTCACGGCCGGAGCTTCGACCGGCGTCGTGGTGCGGTTGGTGCCGCCGGTGACGGCGAGGCCGCCGGTGGGGGCGAACATGGCTTGGTTGAACGTTGTTCCGGTGGGTGCGGTCGCGATCGGGACGATCGGGAAGGCGTTGCCGCCGGGGCGGACCGAGGTGGAGATGTAGTCGCCGAACATGCGGCCCTGTGAGGTGTTGGGGATCCAGGACAGGCTCATCGGCCCGGCGACCTGGGTGGCGGTACTCCAGCTCGTGCCGCTGTTGGTCGAGGAGATGAACCCGACGTCGAGCTGGCAGGTCGCCGCGGTGCAGTTGGAGGCTGGGTAGAAGTAGTAGGTGAGTCCGATCCGGGCCGTGGTGCCGGAGGTGCGAGGGGTCGACGCCGATGCCGGGCACGAAGTGGTCGACGGTGCTGGTGGTGGCGTCGATGGGGACGCGAGCCGGGGCGGCCCAGGTGGTTTCGCTGGTGGACTTGGCCAGCACGATGTCGTTACGCGGGCACCCGGACCGGAACCGGCAGTCCGACCAGGCGACGTAGGCGGTGCCGGCGCTGTCGATCTCCGCGGTGGGCAATGCTTCCTCGCGCAGGCCGCCGGCGGCTTCGTGGTGGCTGATGCTCGACACGAGGACTGTCGAGCGCCAGCTGGCGCCGCCGTCGATGGACCGGAACGAGCGGATCTGGTCGTTGAGCGACAGATAGGGCACGAGCACGGTGCCGTTGGGCCGCACGATGGGCTGCCCGCCGAGGCCGGTGGCGTTGTCGCCGGTGGCACGGGCCGGTCCCCAGGTCAGTCCGCCGTCGCTCGAGGTTTTCATCCGCAGGGCATCGCCGGAGCTGGTGATGTCGTATTCGGTGTAGCAGTTGCCGAAGAACGGGCTGGTCGCGGTGTTGTCGCAGACGATCCAGTTCTTGTCGAGCGAGCCGGTGGCGGTGGTGACGGGGTTGCTCCAGGTCAGTCCGCCGTTGGTCGAGCGGCTGGTGA
Source organism: uncultured Actinomycetota bacterium (assembly GCA_963762765.1). Lineage (GTDB taxonomy): Bacteria > Actinomycetota > Actinomycetes > Mycobacteriales > Pseudonocardiaceae > Amycolatopsis. The sequence goes on along the minus strand of CAVXMR010000036.1, from coordinate 101,736 downwards.
GCACCGGGGTGCCGGGGCAGTTGACGCCGAGGGAGGAGATCAGCCACACGTTGTGCTTGGCGTCGAAGGCGACGGCGGCGTCGCTGATCTGGCCGCAGGGGCCGCCGGTGTTGGCGGTGGTGCCGGGCAGGAAGCCCTGGGTCCAGGTGGCGCCGCCGTTGGTCGAGGTGGCGAAGCCGATGTTGGACGAACCGCCGCCGGAGACCCGCCCGACCTGGAAGGCCGAGACGATCGTGGTGCCGAACGCGAAGGTGTCCGGCTCCACCTCGGTCCGGTGCTGGGCCTGAGCGTCGGTGTAGGGGTCGGCGCTGACCTGGGTGACCGCGACGTTCGCGGCCGCCGGGGTCGCGGCGACGAGCAGTCCGCCGACGACCACGGCGGGCAGCAGGGTGGCGGTGAATACCTTGCGGGGGACGTGCATGGCGCAACACCTTCTTCGTCGAGGTGAGGCAAAGGCAGGCAGCGATCGGCTGCGGGCCATGACGTACCGATCCAGCCACTCGACCCGCGCGGCGTAAATCCGCCATGCGGACGAGCCGGCCGCTCCACTCGGCCTTGGCTGGGTGAAATGCGACGCGATGTCGCAGTTTCGTGAACAGGACCATTCCCTGCCGTCCGTTCCTCGGCAGAACTGCGCCCCCTCACGTTGAGGCTGAACAAGGTGAAGCCGCCGGGGGAGAGGAACACCTGGCCGAAGCTCGACAACAGGTTTGACGAAGCGTGCCTCAAACACCCTTCAGAACACGATCAAGTGCTGCTCGACCCACAGGTCCCCAGTGCGGCTTGCCGCCGGGAAGACCCCGATCTCCGTTCTGCCCCATGAGCATCAGGAAGAGGCTCTTCACGGCGGCCAGCCCGCGGGCGCGCCGGATCGCCGCCTTGTCCGCATGCCCGTACGTGTCAAAGAACCGTGCGGCGGTGCCCGCGGGTAACAGCACCCATGCGGCGGCGAGGTCCCACGCAGGATCGCCGGCGAACATGTCACCGAAGTCGACGATGCCCGAGAGCGTTCCGTCCGACACGACAACGTTCGCGGGATGGAGGTCGCCATGCACCCACACCGGCGGGCCCTCCCACGCCGCGGCCGCAACGGCGTCGTCCCAGACGGCCCGGACGTCGGCAGCGATGTCGTCAGGGGCAACGGCCCGGAAGAAGTTCTCGAAGCCGTCCGTGCAGTTCCGGGGATGGGCACCGCGGTCCGTAGCGATCGGTGCCTCGGCGGGCGCCTCGACGTGGAGCGCCCGGAGGAAACCCGCCAGAGTGTCGGCCGCGTGGGCGCCGCGACTGATCGATGCCGTGGTCCAGCGGCTCGCCGGGAACCCACGTCATCACCGTCCAATGCTTGGGGAAGCGCTCGGACGGTTCGCCGAACCGCACCGGGGTCGGCACCGGGAGCGGCAGAAGCGGGGCCAGCACAGGTAGCCATCGCCGCTCCTTGAGCTGGCGCTCCGGGGTGGGGTCCATGCGTTGCATGCGCACGGCCAACTCCTCCCCGAGGCGCCACATGTGGTTGCCCCAGCCGCCCGCCACCTCGCGGATGGTCAGCCCTGCCAGATCTGGATGTTGCTCCCGCAGCAGGTCGCGGACCAGGTCTCCGGTGATCTCGATCTCGGTGTCGGCCATACGACACCACAGTACTGAGGCGGCAGGCGCGGTTGCTTGACCTTGGCGCTCTGCGCCACTTGAGGTCGATTCCACCGACGCCTTCCATCGTAACGATTACCCAGGCACCGTCGACGTTCTGGGCGGAGCGGCTGATTCGGTGGCTTGCGTGATCGGGACGGACTTTCTAGGAGGCCTGGATGTCTGATGACCGAATGGAAGACCATGGGAAGAGCCCGCACAGCCTCGCTTGGTCAGTCGCAATATTCGTCGTGATGGTGCTGATTCTGGGCTCCCTGGTGATCAGAGAGTATCAGCACCCGAATGTAGAAACGCTGGTCGCGGTCACGGTTATCACTCTCGCCATGCTCGTAATTCCCAGAATTTTCGATATCACGCATCTTTCCGCATCTCACAAAGGTGCAGTGGTCGACCTTCAGCAAAGAGTCCGCGAGCAGTCCGAAGCGATCAAAGAGCAAGAAGGTGAGATACATCAAATAAATCGCCAATTGACGAGCCTTCTGGCGTTGTCGATGCCGGAGTCCATGCTCCTCAATCTTACCAAGTTGGCTTCGCGCAACGAAGACTTCAAGTACGTCAAGGAGTCATGGTCTTATGCGTGAGCTCGGACACCTGTTGAATCTGGGATATGTTCACATCGACGACATTGACAGTCTCCCCGGGAAAGGGGATGATCTGCGCCTTCACGTCCACATTCAGGCGGCTGGACGAGAATTCCTCGCGTTGAGAACAAAGGTCAAAGATCTCGCTCGATGAGTTGGACGCGGCTGCCCAGCCCGACGGACGGCATGGTCGGCGGCAGCACCGCTTGGTCGCCGCTCCGGCGGCTTGGCGGGTCGACTCTGGAGAGCTGTGCACAATTGGCGGCGCTGCCGTTCGATATTGCGTTGCAGCCCTACGGGCGGTGGTGTCTACGTTCCGGTTATGCGTTCGCGACTGTTGGCGGTGACGTTCGAGGCGGACGACCCGGCTGGAGCGGCACGTTTCTGGGCCGGCCTGCTCGGTCGGGAGGTCGTCGAGGATGTCGGCGGTGTGCTGCTACGGGGCGGGGACGCCCAGCTCGGCCTGCGGTTCGTGCCGGGCCGCGCCGGCCAGCTCGGCGCGAACCGGATGCACCTGCACCTGACCAGCGCCGACCTCGACGACCAGCGGCACACGGTGGCCACGGCGGTCGGGCTCGGTGGCCGCCACGTCGACGTCGGGCAGCGACCCGAGGAGGGGCACGTGGTCCTGTCGGACCCGGCAGGCTACGAGTTCTGCGTGATCGAGCCCGGCAATGACTACCTCGCCGGGTGCGGCCCGCTGGGCGAGCTCACCTGTGCCGGTACTCGGCAGGTCGGTCCGTTCTGGAGCATGGCGCTGGGCTGGCCCCTGGTGTGGGACCGGGGCGAGCAGACCGCGATCCAGTCACCGCGCGGCGGCACGAAAGTCGCATGGGACACATGGGAGGGCACGCCCGTGGTGCCGAAAGCGGAGCCGAACCGGCAGCGCTTCGAGCTGCTCCCGGCGGACGGCGACCAGCGGGCGGCGGTCGACGAGCTGATCTCCCTCGGTGCCGCTCGGCTCGACGTCCGCGCCGACGGCACCGTCGTGCTGGCGGATCCGGACGGCAACGAGTTCTGTGTGCGGCCAACCGGTCGCCACCCCGCCCAGCCGGGGTAACCACGCTGGGGACATCGATATCCACTGTGGTCTGTTGGCGCGCGAGACCGCCGTTTTGGCAGGCGTCGCACACTATGACGTATCCAGCACGCCCAGGTCTAGACCACTGCTGGCCATTTCGTCGCGGACCCGACGGGCCGATCAGTCGGATCGCGCGGTCAGTCGCGGGCATCTTCCATCAGGACTACCGCCTGGGATGTCCGTTGGTACAACACGTAGCGTCCATATCTGGCTTTGCTGACGAGGCCTGCGCGGAGGAGTGCGCTGAGGTGGTAGGAGACGGTGCCCGCGGTGTATCCGATCCGGGTGGCGAGCTCTGCGGTCGATCGGGCGGTTTCGAGGTCTGCCAGCAGGGCCGCGCGGGCGGCGCCGACCACCTGCGCGATCCTGCCCGGCTTGTGGCGCCGGCCGGTGCCGATCCGGTGGGCGGGATAGTAGAGGACGGCTTCCCCGGGTACATCGACCTGGACGATGACCTGGGGCCAGCTGAGCACGCCGGGCACGAGGACCAGTTCCCGGCCGGCGATGTCGAGATCGCCGTCCCACGGCTTGGCGAGGGTGACCGCGTCACCTGCCCATTCGATGTCGGGATGAAGTTCTCCGAGCGCCCGGCCGACGCCGTGGCCGATGACGGACTTCGCGCGATATGCGATGTCCTGGTCGATGATCGAGGCGAGTTCGGGCCAGCCGTCGGACAAGGCGGCTCGCCAGAAGTGGGCTAGACCGTTGGCCAGGCGTCGTTGCATCCGCCCCGACTCCGCGACGCGGCGGGTAGCGGTCGCCAGCGGCCTGCTCCAGTGGATCCGGGTGTAGGTGAACACCTGGTTCGCGAGGACGTCCTGCGGTGTGGTCTCGATCCGCGCGATCTGCTCCTCGAGCAGGTCGCGGCGCCGGGTGTCCGTTCCCGGTTGCGGGGTGAGCAGGTCGGGCAGGTAGGTGTCGCCGCCTTGCGGCAACAGATCGACGAGCAGCGCGACGTCCCGATGGGCAAGAGCCGTGCGAGCGAATGCTCCTGGATCGCCGAACACCGGGTGCCTGCCCGAGGCGGCGGTGAGCTTCAGCCATGCCATGGCCTCCGACGCCGGGGAGGGCGACCAGCGCGTCCTGGACACCGTCTCGGCGTCGACCCTCAGCGTGAACACCGGCCGACGGTAGCAGCCGTCGCGGTGGATTCGAACTGTCTCAAATGCTTTCCGGTTACCGGTTGCCGCGCGGTTGAGTCGTGTTCACACGGCAATCGCCGTGGACACGAATTGGAGGGGACATGATCAAAAAGGTCATTGCGGTGCTCGCGGTGGCGAGTGCGGCCGTGCTGGGGCACGCGCTGCCGGCCTCGGCGGACGTGCTCGCAAGCCCGGACTGCCAGAACGCCAACGGCTTCCAGACGATCGTGAAGACGGCGCCGGTGACAGCCACCGACGGCACCGGCGCCCGGGTTGGCACTGTCGAACTCTGCAGGGAAGGCAGTCTGTACTTCGGGTTCGTGATCTACAACCAGGCCATGACCGCCAGCCAGTACGCCCATGGCTACCTCGACCGGTACAGCAACGGGAACTGGGTCGGCGAGGTTTCCTGCGACAGCCCCGGCGGAAACGAGCACGTGAAGCCGGGACAGCGACGCTGCTGGACCGCGAACCTGAACGGCAATTCCACGGGGTACACCTTCGTCGCCTCGTCCTACCAATTCAGCAGCCACACCGGCTCTTTGCTCGCGTCGGGTGGCACTGTTCGCGCACGCTGACCCCGAGGCCCGCTGGCTTGGGGGAACCCAGGTCAGCGGCGCCCGGCGAGCCAAAGGCCGAGCTTCTCCCCGGTGGCGAGCGGAGGCGCCTCGGCTGATCCACCGCATTCTCGACGGTCTGCCCAAAATGGACTGAAACCTGGCCCGTCCCGCCTAGTGTCGCGTGATCCCACTTGCCTTACGCCGCTGCGGCCCACGCGGTCCCTGGCTGCGTTGGAGAAAAGCCCAAGTACGTCCAGTACGAGGGCTTTCCTCCGCCTTGCCAGGAACCACGTGGATCCACAGCGGACGCAAGGCAGCGGAATCACGCGACACTAGGCTGGGGGGTATGACCCACTCGAGGCGGGGTTCCGGCGAAACGCCGGAGGAGCTGGCAAGCGCGTTGCAGGACCAGGCCAGGAGCGCTGCCACCATGGCATTGCGCGCCGGCCTGGAGGACATCGAAGACCGGCACGGCCAGCGCGTCGCCGGTGAGGTCGCGGCCTTGGTCGACGTCGACCGGGTGTTCGCCGGCCTGACCGAGAAGCCTGCCCCCGTCCGCCGCCGCGACGAGGACGACGACGAGCCGTACGAGTTCAGGCCGGTGACCTCGATGTAGCGGTCACTTCCGCCAGTCGTAGCTGAGCGTGGGCGGGTGGTCGGAACCCTTCGTGACGGTGAGGTGGTCGTCGGGGTGCGCGGCGGCGTACCGGGTCATCTCGTTGTACATCCGGTCGCGCATCTCGACGTCCCGCACCTCGATCGTGGATCGCTGGCCCAGCTGTTCGGGGTTCACGTTCGGGTCGGTGCGGATCGCCAGGTTCCAGAAGTGCTTCTTGTCGGTCCCGTCGGCGCCCTGGCCGTCGTTGGTGTAGTAGACCTCGCCGTTTTCCTTGTTGTAGATCGTCTGGGTCACCTTGATCTGGTCGTCACCCTGGGCCGCGTTGAAGTGCCCGTTGTTGTTCGGCGAGTCGCTGCTGTAGAACCCGACCTCACCGCCGAACGCCTGGCTCCCGTACTTGCCCTTCCACAGTTCCAGCCGGTAGGTCTTCCCGGTCTTGGGGTCGGTGAACTCCATGTTGTCGCCGTCGGTGCCGGTTTCGTCGAGCTTCATCCCGAGGACGCGCCCGAGCTTGTCGTAGAGGTCGCGCCAGCCCATGTAGCTCTGCATCGAATGCTCGCCGGTGGTGTAGAAGTCGCCGTCCTTGACGTACTTGAAGCCGAGGTAGTCGTAGATCTTCTGGGCGACTTCGGGGTTCTGCATGAGCTTGTCCCACTCGCCGTGGAGCAGGGCGTTCCTCAGCTCCGGGTTCTTCGCGACCAGCGCGGCGAGACCGGGTATTTCGCGGAGCATGATCGCGCCGATCTCGGCGAGGTTCCGCTTTTCGGAGCCCGCGAGCTCCCACACCTGACCGGTCTTGAACCGGAGCTTCTGGCCCTCGATGAGCAGGATCGCGTCGTAGGTGGTGGTCACCCGCTCCAGGTCGGCCAGCAGGACGAGGGCCTGGGCCTTGACGGCCTTGTCCTGCGCCCAGGCGACGGCGAGATCGACCTGGCGGATCCCGAAGCCGTGCCACCCGTGGTCGAGCTTCTTCTGGAGGGCCTGAGCGTCCGCGCGCTTGCTCCGGGCATCCTGCTGGGCCTTCGCCAGCGCGTCGCGGATCGTCTCGAACGACTTGGCCGACTCCTCGAGGTCCTGGGCCTGGTCGTCGCGGTTCTTCTTGAACGCATCCAGCGAGTTCAGCGCCGCTTCGCCGGCTCCGCCATGCCAGCCCTCGCTCAGCTGGACGCGCACGTTCTCCAGCAGGGCCTTGGTGTCCATGACCATTTCCTTGGTGGCACGGCAGGCCCGGGCGCGGTCGTCCAGCTCGGTGGTGTTGCCCTTCTCCACCTGGTCGGCGAGCGCGTAGATCTTGTCGAAGACGCTCACCGGTCGATCCGTTCGAAGCCGCTGTCCAGGCCTTTCAGGAAGACGTCACGGGCTTCGGAATCGGTGCCGTGGTAGCTCTTCGCGGCGGTTTGGATGCGTTCGACCAAGCTCTCGACCTGTTGCTGGGCGGCTTCCAGGTCGTCCTTCCGGGTCGCCAGCCAGACGTCGTAGTCACCGGCGAAGCCGCCGGCCCTGGCCGTGCTCCCGACGTTCGGCGACCCTTCCGCGGAAAGCGTCGGCGGCTTCCCCTCGCCGAGCTTGGCTGCCGCGTTGCCGATGTCCGCGACGTCGACTTCGAAACCCACCGGATTGCCTCCCCGCCGGCCACCCTTTGCGAGTGACATCTCCTGCCGTCAATGTAACAGCAGGTCGCCTGGGGATGCCGTAGTTCCGCTATCGGCCGGGACCGCTCAGTTCGGCGCCGATGTCGGGGTGCGCCACCACTTCGACCACGCCGCCCTGTGACATCCCGCGCCAGACCCGGACCGCTCGTGGATGATGGCGTCATGCCTGGTGAGCACCAGATCGACATCCCCGATACGTGGCGTCATGCCGTGCATCCCCGCCGTGGCGGGATGGCCGCGCTCGAACCACTCGACGTCAAGCACGAAAGCCTCGCGGAGCTCACCGCATGGCATGCCGCTCGTGGCGTGGACCTGGACGGCAGGCGGGAGGGAATTCTTCACCACGCTGAGACCGATCCCGCGCTTCGCGCGTTGGCGCTCTCAGCGGAGCCGAGCGTCGAGGCCGATGGCGTTCGACTGGCGCTCGCACCGAACCCAAGAGGCGGCGCCATCGCACACAGCTTCTCGATGGCGCCGATCGACGATCTCGTCGCCGTCCGCGGGCTTGCCCATGCCGCTGCCGCGTTCGTGGCGAGCTGCGCGTACTACATCGTCGATCGTTTCAGCGCGAGCGACATCGTGCCGCTGCTGCGCCACAGCGACGCAACGGACGCCGTGCACTCCGTGTGGACCGACGCAGCCAGGCAGCTGCGGTCAATGCTGGCCGTCGCGCAGCAGGACGTGTACGACGACGCGGTCGCCCGGTTGGCCGCGCTTCGCGGCGGACTGCTGCGCCAGCGCATTGTCACGTCCTATCTCGTCCCCACCCGGCCGGAGTGGGCAGCCGCGGATCTCGACGATCTCCCCGGCGACTACCGGGGATCGCCCGAACTGCTCTTCTACAGCATGGCGACCGTCGAGCAGTTGTCCCGATGGCACGTGACCTCGCTGGACCAGTTCGTCACGGCGTTCGACGCGGTCGGCGAGGACGTCGTGCCACTGCTGATCCGTCGGCTCGACCGGACACGCTGGGAGCCGGAGGTCCGGCGCGACGTCCTTGAGGTGCTGACGCGTATCCCGACGGACGCGGCGTTCGCCGGACTGCTGCACCGAATGGATCTCCCGGCTGTGCCGGGTGGGGTGCGCGCCGCGGCCGACAGGTTCCCTGAACGCGCGGCGCGGCTGCTCGGCACGCATCGGGACGGTGACTTCATCGACGTGTTGTTGCTACGTCAGGTGCGCAGGCACCCGGAAGTCCCTGAGGCCAAGCTGTTCACCCGCCGGCCGGAGGCGCCGCCCGAGGCCGTCCCGAAGCTGCTCGCGTCCCCGCCGTGGGGTCGTAAACCGCCGGCCAAGGTCACGGTCGCCCCGGTCCCGGACGAGCCTCGAATCGTCTGGCAGGACGGTGAACAGGAACGCTGGGCGTACGACTGGCGAGCGTTCCGGTCCGAGGAAATGCGCGTGCATCTCCCGCTCGCCGAGAAAGGCATCGCTCCGCCGGAGTTCTATATCAGAGCGCCGGGCGGCATCGTCCGTCCGCTGCTCGCTCGATGGCAGGCCGAATCGGCCTCGTTCTACCTTGAGAAGCCGCAAGTGGTGGTCGCCAAGTACGAACTTGCCGCGCTGGCACCGTTCTTGCGGCTGGCACGCAAGAAACCGGTTGTCGGTGCCCCGCTGCTGATGCCTTATCTCGCCGTTGAGGTCGCCGAGTCGATGGCGGGCTGGCTGACTCGGTCGCGCCAGTTCCGCCCGGTCGCGCAGGAATGGTTCACCCGCCATGGCGCCGACGCCGCCGCACTGCTCATCCCGGCCGCTCTCGGCGCGGCGCGCGCGGAGGCGGCGACCGCCGCGCTAGCCCTCAGCCGCCTGGACGCGGACGACGTACGGGCCGCAGCGAAAGACCTCGGCTGCGTCGAGGCCGTGGAGACGTTGCTCAGCCGCGATCCGCTCGACTTCGTGCCCGCGAAGATCCCGGCCGTGCCGAAGTGGGCGGACCCCGCTCATCTACCGCAGGTTCTGCTGGCCGGTGGCGAATACGCGTTGCCGGCCGAGCCGACCGCCGCGCTCCTGCGCATGATCGCGATGTCCCAGCTCGACGCGCCCTACGAGGGCCTGCGGGTGATCGCCGGACAATGTGACCCGGCGAGCCTCTCGGCGTTCGTCTGGTCGCTGTACCGGCTCTGGGAGGCCGAGGACAGGCCGTCGAAGGACGTGTGGGCCATGAACGCCCTCGGCTACTTCGGTGACGACACCGTCGCAGACCGGCTGGCACCGGGCATCCGGGCGTGGCCGTCGGAAGGCGCGGCGCCACGGGCGAAGCGCGGCGCCGACGTGCTGGCCGTGATGGACAGCGACCGAGCTCTCGGCCACCTGTCCGCACTGGCGCGCAATGCCAAGTCCGGGCCCCTGCGCAGCCACGCCGTTGCCGCGCTCGACCGCGTTGCCGCGGGCTACGGGCTGCTGCCCGAACAGCTCGACGACCTGCTGGCGCCGGATCTCGGGCTGGACCGTGATCAGGTCGAGTACCGGACCGTGTCGTATGCCGTCGACCTCAGCGACACACGCGAACTCGTGCTGAGGGATCCGTCCGGAGCCAGGCTCAACGCGCTGCCCAAGGCGGCGAACGACGAGGAGAAGGCGGCGACATCGGCGTGGAACAGCTTGCGCCGTAAGGCAAAGCCGATGATCGCCGACCAGGTCGCGCGCCTGGAGGAAGCGATGGTCGTGCAGCGCCGATGGCCCGGCGGCGACTTCCGGTCGCGGATCGTGGCGCATCCGCTGCTGGGCCGGTTCGCGCGCGGGTTGGTGTGGGCACTCGACGATCGGACCGCCGCCATCGACGCCCTTGGCGATCTGGTCGACCCGGATGGCGGGCTGATCGGCGACGGCACGTGGGTTCGGCTCGCCCACCCCGCGGTCGACGACCTCACGCCGTGGGCCGCCTGGCTTGCTCGGCGTGGTGAGCAGCCGTTCGTTCAGGCCGGGCGCGAGGTGTTCGCCGCCGAGGACCCGTCTGTCTACTGGCAGCGGACGGTCGCGGCCGCCAAGCTGTCCGGTCTTGTCCGGCGAGGCTGGCAGTGGGCACCGAGCGGCCACAAAGCCCTGCGGCATCAGCTCTTCCGGCCCTTCGGCCCGGAAGGGCGCGTGACGCTGACCACCGACCCGGGAACGTCGGCGGTCGCGGACCCGAAAGCGGAGCCCGAGCAGACGATCACCGAGATCACCTTCGAGTCCGCCGCGGGCGAGCTGGGCGTCTTCAGCGACCTGCCGCTCGTCACCCGCTCGGAACTGATCCGGTCTTTGCGTTGTCTTGACTAGCATCAGCACGGCCAGGGCACGTGTTGGCAGCACGTTGGCGAACGCTGACGGCGTTGTCACCGCATCCGTGACGCCCTCAACAAGCTCTGACCAACCTCGAGTTCTCACTAAGCGTCAGAAACCCGGCCGGGCAACCCCGGGTGGACGTGTGGCTGGAGGCCGATCTCGAATTCCCGGGCGGCGCCACCGGGCGAGCCCGCTGCGACATGGCGGCCGATGTCCGCCGGTACACCTGCCGCGTCGTCGGCACACGCGGTGAAGCGACGGCGGCCAACTTCGTCGAGCCGCACGTGAGCGACGAGGTCACCGTCATCACGCCGGCCGGAACTCGCGTTGAACGGCTCGGGAAGCGGTCGTCCTACGCCTACCAGCTGGAAGGCTTCGCCGCGCACCTGCGGCAGGGCACGCCGCTCGTCCTGCGACCACGGCCGCGTGATGCCTGACCCGGCGAACCGTCAATTCCCGTTTGTCAACGCCCGGCGGGTGGGGTGGGGTTGGTCGTGAATTGGCCTTGCCAGCTGGCTTGCGCGCCGGAGTCGCCGATGCGGTAGATGTCGTAGCAGGCCGCGCCTGCGGCGAGGACGGTCAGCACCGCGATCACGGTCGTCACAGTCGTGGACGTGGGGGCGAGGAAGGTCTTGCGGCGTGTCGCGACGGCGGTCCCGCCGCTGCCTTCCGGTTCCGGCACGGCGGTCGTGCTCTCGCGCTGGCGCCACCACACGACCAGGGCCAGTAGCGCGACGGGAATCGCGACCCACAGGGCGGTGTCGCCGAGTTCGGTGTGGGTGCGCACCAGCGGGGTGCTCGCGATGCGTCGTTCCAGCCATTCGCCGGCGTCGGTGGTGATCGGCACGAGGATCACCACCAGCACGGCGAGGATCGCGTTCGGCGCGGCGAGCTTGCGGCGGGCCGCCGGCCAGAGTCCGCTGAGGACCAGCAGGAGCGAGCTCAGCGGCAGGAGGACGACGATGGCGTGCACGAGCAAGACGTGGGCGGGCAAGCCGTTGATGGTGGTCATGAGGTCCTTAGTGGTCGGTCGGCGGTGATCACCATTCCGGAGCCGGGTGAACGTCCGACGTGATCCGGGTGAGAATCCGGTAAGAGATCGTCATGGCGGGCGGTCCGCGGGGAGGCGGCTGCATGATAGTGCGGTGCCCTACCGCGTCCTGGTCGCCGATGACGACCGTGCCATCCGTGAGTCGCTGCAGCGTGCCCTCGATCTCGAGGGCTACGAGGTCGTCGAGGTGGCCGACGGCGTCGGGGCGCTGGCGACGGCTCGCCGGGAGCGGTTCGACGTGCTGATCCTGGACGTGATGATGCCGATGGTGGACGGGCTGGGGGTGTGCCGGGTGCTGCGCGCGGACGGCGACGGGACGCCGATCCTGATGCTCACCGCACGGGTGGAGACTTCCGACCGGGTCGCCGGGCTGGACGCGGGCGCCGACGATTACCTGCCCAAGCCGTTCGAACTGGAAGAGCTGCTGGCCCGGCTGCGGGCGCTGCTGCGGCGGGCCGCGCCGGACGCGCCGGCTCAGCGGCTGCGGCTGGACGACCTGACCGTCGACCCCGGTGCGCGGCGCGTGTGGTGGCGCGACGCCGAGATCACCCTGTCGAAGACCGAATTCGACCTGCTCGAACTGCTGGTCCGCAACGCCGGGATCGTGCTCGACCGGGCGACGATCTACCAGCGGATCTGGGGTTACGAGTTCGGCCCCGACTCGAAGAACCTCGCGGTCTACATCGGATACCTGCGGCGGAAGCTGGAGGACGCGGGTGCGGCGGAGCTGATCCACACCGTGCGCGGGGTGGGGTATTCGGTGCGGCCGGCATGAACCTGACGCAGCAGGCTCGCGCTCGCCTTCGCCGCGGTCGCCGCGGTGGTGGCGCTCCTCGTCGGCGTGTTCAGCTACCGGACCGCGTCCGACCGCGTCCACGAGGAGCTGGACCGGTCGCTGATGGTCGACCTCGGTGGAGATCTCCGCGGGCGCGACGGCCGTGCTGGCGCCCAATCCGGCCATCAAGGGCCCGGACAACGACCACGACGAGGCCCAGCCGATGGTGGCGCAGCGGATCGCGCCGGACGGGAGCGTCCACCGGGTCGGCGGGCGCCCGGTCGCCCTGCCGATCGACCCTGCCGAGCGGGCGCTGCCGCCACCCCGGTGACCACCTGCTACCGCGACCTCACGGTCGGCCACGACGACTACCGGGTGCTGACGGTGGCCCAGCAGTCCGGGGGCGCGCTGCAGCTGGCCATCGACGTCGACGAAACCGGCCATGTGCTCGCGGACCTCGCCACCCGGATCACCGTGATCAGCGCGCTCGTGCTCCTCGTCGCGGCCGCGGCGGGCTGGCTTCTGGCTCGCCGGATCACCCGCAGGCTGGTCCGGCTCACCGGGCTGGCCGAGCAGGTCAGCGCCAGCGGACGGCTGGACGTCGCCGTGCCCGCCGGTGGCCGGGACGAGGTCGGCCGGCTCGCCGCGTCCTTCGACGCCATGCTCGGCCGGCTCGCCGCGCTCGCGCGAGGACCAGGAACGACTGGTGCAGGACGCCGCCCACGAGCTGCGGACGCCGTTGACCAGCCTGCGCACGAACGCCAGCGTGCTGCGCCGGTTCGGCGAGCTCGGGCCGGACGCGCGGGCGCGGCTGCTCGACGACGTCGACGGCGAAAGCCGCGAGCTGACCCACCTCGTCGACGAGCTGGTCGAGCTCGCCACCCGGCGCTACGAGGAGGAACCGGCGGAGCCGGTGGACCTCGACGAGGTCGTGGGCCGTGCGGCGGAGCGGGTCGGGCGTCGGTCCGGTCGCGAGATCAGCGCCGTCACCGAGCCGGTGCGGGTGCTGGGCCGAGCCAAGGGGCTCGAGCGCGCGGTGACGAACCTGCTGGAGAACGCCGTCAAGTTCGACGCGACAGGCCCCGTGGAGGTGGTGCAGCGCGGCGGGCGCATCGAGGTGCTCGACCGCGGTCCGGGAATCGGCGACGAGGACAGGGTGCGGGTGTTCGACCGGTTCTACCGCGCCGACACCGCCCGTGGCCTGCCCGGATCCGGGCTCGGGCTGGCGATCGTCCGCCAGGTCGCGCTGGCGCACGGCGGCACGGTGACCGCGACGGCGCGCCCAGGCGGTGGTGCCGTGGTCGGGTTTACCGTCGAGCTCTTACCGGACTCTTAACGGCGCCAAGCTCCTTCCACACCCTGTGAAGGCAAGGTGGCAGACCATGACCACCACCCTTCGCCCGCAAGCGCCGGTGCGGTCGCGTGCCGTTCCGCGCGTGGTGGCGCGACATCTGCGGGCCTGACGGCCTGGATGAGTGTGCTGTTCGTGGTCGCGTTGTGGGTGTCCGGGCGGGGCGTGCAGAGCCTGTCCGGGGACGCGCTGACCTCGCTGGGCCGGCTCACCGGGCTGGTCTCGGCGGACCTGTTGCTGCTGCAGGTGTTGCTGATGGCGCGGATCCCGTGGGCCGAGCGCGGTTACGGCCAGGACGAGCTCGCGCGCCGCCACCGCCTGGTCGGCTTCGGCTCGGTGACGCTGATGCTCGCGCACGTCCTGCTGATCAGCCTCGGCTACGCCGCGACCGACCACAGTGGACTGATCGGCGAGGTCTGGAGCCTGGTCACCACCTACCCGGGCATGCTGCTGGCCACCGCCGGGACGCTGGCGCTGATCCTGGTCGCGGTGACCTCGATGCGGGCCGCGCGGCGGAAACTGCGGTACGAGTCGTGGCACCTGCTGCACCTCTACGCGTATCTGGGTGTCGGACTGGCGCTGCCGCACCAGCTCTGGACCGGCGCGGACTTCACGTCCTCAACGCCGGCGACCGTCTTCTGGTGGACGGCCTACGCCGCGGCTGCCGGCGCACTGCTGGTCTTCCGGGTCGCCGTGCCGGTCGTGCGCAATCTGCGGCATCGGCTGGTCGTCGACCACGTCGTCCGCGAAGGGCCTGGCGTGGTGTCGGTGCACCTGCGCGGCCGGGATCTCGCTCGCCTTCCGGTGCGCGCCGGGCAGTTCTTCGTGTGGCGGTTCCTCGACGGCCCGGGCTGGAGCCGCGGGCATCCGTTCTCGCTGTCCGCCGCCCCGGACGGCACGCCGGCTGCGGATCACCGCCAAGGACCTCGGCGACGGCAGCGCCCGCCTCGCCCGGCTTCGTCCGGGCACCCGCGCGTTCTTCGAAGGCCCGTACGGCAGGCTCGGCACCGTTCGTTCCTCGCCGAAGGTCACCATGATCGCGGCCGGGGTGGGGATCACGCCGTTGCGGGCGATGCTCGAAGCCCTGCCGTACCGGCCCGGCGACGCCGTGCTGCTCTACCGCGCTCGCACCGCCGGCGGATCTGCTGTTCCGCGAGGAGCTGGACGCGCTCGCCGCGCAGCCGCGGCGTGCGCGTGGCCTATCTGGAGGGACCCCGCCAGCCCGACAGGTTCTCCTGGCTTCCGGCCCGGCACGCGCAGACGCCCGGGCGCGTCGTCCCCGACATCGCCGAACACGACGTCTACATCTGCGGGCCGGACGGCTGGACGGCCGCGGTGGTGGCCGGGGTCCAGGCCGCCGGGGTACCGCCGCACCGCATCCATACCGAGAGTTTCGCCTGGTAGGAGCTCGACATGCGCAGAATCGCCGTGGTGTTCGCGGCCACCGTCTCGGTGCTGGTGCTGTTGTTCAGCTACCGCACCAGCACCAACCCGGACGCGGCCGGCAGCACCGGACCGCGGGCGCAGCGGCCGGTGGGCACCGCCGTCCCGACCACGAGTGGCGTCCCCGCGACCCCGGGCGCGAGCGGCGAGCGGGACCTTCGACGGAGGCGCGGTCGACACGCGCTACGGACCGGTGCAGGTGCGGATCACACTGTCCGCCGGGAAGATCACCGACGCCCAGGTGCTGCAGGTCCCGGACGAGAGCGGCCGGGACCGCGAGATCAACTCCTCGGCCGTCCCCGTTCTGGTCCAGGAGACGCTGCAGGCGCAGAGCGCGCAGATCGACAGCGTCAGCGGCGCCACCTACACCTCGGAGGGCTACACCGAGTCGCTGCAGTCGGCGATCGACGCGGCCCACCAGTGACGGGCGAGGGCCGCCGCGCCTGGGTCGAACACGTGATGGGCATGCCGGTCAGCCTGCACCTGCGCGGCCCCGGCGTCCGCGACGACCCGCGCGCCGTCGCCGCCGCGGCCGGCGTCTTCGAAACCCTGCGCGAAACCGACCGGCTCTTCAGCACCTACCGCGCGGACAGCCAGGTGAGCGCGATCCGCCGGGGCGAACTCGCCGAAGCCGACTGTGCGCCGCCGGTCCGTGAGGTGCTCGGGCTCTGCCGCGAGGCGCGGGACCGCACCGACGGCTGGTTCGACGCCTGGCTGCCCGGCGGGTTCGACCCTTCGGGATTGGTGAAGGGCTGGGCGGTTGAGCGCGCCGCGGCCACTCTGACCGCGCTCGGCGACGTCGATCACTGCCTCAACGCGGGTGGCGACATCGCCCTCCACGTCGCGTCGCCGGCGCGGCCCGCATGGCGGATCGGCATCGAGGACCCTCGCGACCGCCGGAGCCTGCTCGGCGTCCAGCTGGCCCGAGCCGGCGCGATCGCGACATCGGGCACCGCGGCCCGCGGCGCGCACATCGTCGACCCCCGTCGCGGCGTCCCGGCGAGCAGCGCTGCTCGCCGTCACCGTGAGCGGACCTTCCCTGCTGTGGGCCGATGTCTACGCCACAGCGGCTTTCGCCTACGGTCCCGGAGCCGAGGCGTGGCTGCGGCACCGCGCACCGGACTACGACGTCACGACCGTGGCACGCGATACCGGCGTCGAACCGGCGCTGCGCAGGTAGTTACATCAAGCATGGATTGTCAGCCGGTCGACGCCACTCGGCGGCTTGATCAGCCGGACCTCGGTCGAGCAGCGCCTGGCCGTCAGGGCGCTTCAGGCGCATCCTGTGAAGTGCGCGGAGTGGGCGAGGGTGGCCAGCATGCCGGGTTCTGGCCGACGGGGAGGAATGCATGGAAAGCGCGCCGAGCAGGACGGCGATGTTTGCGGCCGTGTCGCGTGGATTGTTTCGCCTGGAGACGGCGTCGCCGTGGGTACTGGACGATGTGCTGGCCCTGGTGCTTGTCGGCCCGGTATGGCAGCAGCTGCGAGACCAGTTCGATCCGCTGTTCCCCGGCCCGGTCCGTCGCGAGGCCCGCGCGGCTGTCTGCACCCGCAGCCGGTACGCCGAGGACCGGCTGGCTGCTGGCGCCTTCACGCAGTACGTGATTCTTGGCGCGGGGCTTGACTCGTTCGCGTGGCGGCGGCCGGATCTGCTCGGCTCGCTGACGGTGTTCGAGGTTGATCACCCTGCCTCCCAGGCCTGGAAGCTCGAGCGGGTCAGGGAGCTCGGCCTGCCGCTCAGCGCCTCGCAGGTATTCGTACCGGTTGATTTCGAGGCCGAACCGGTTCAGGATGCTCTGGGCGCGGCCGGGTTCGACTGGGCGCAACCGGCGATGTTCTGCTGGACGGGCGTCGCCCCCTATCTGACGGCACCGGCGATCGAGTCGACGTTGCGCACGATCGCGGCGGCTGCTCCCGGGTCTGAGGTGGTGTTCTCCTACCTGGCCGAGAACTGTGCGCTCGACGACGCGGGGACGGAATACGCCCGTATCTACACACCGATCGCGGCTTCTGTCGGCGAGCCTCTTCAGCCCGGCTGGCCGGTATCCGAGATCGAGAGGCTGATCAGCCGGTGCGGGCTCAAGGTCGTGGACCACCCCGCACGTGCAGACCTCCAGCAGCGGTACTTCGCCTGCCGTACCGATGGCCTGCGGCCCTACACCTTCGAGACCCTGGTGACCGCGCGGGTCGCCTAAGTTTGAGGCAGCGAGCGCAGGCCACGTCCGGCAACTTCGCCCTCTTCGAGGGCCAGGCGGTGACGGTACGGCAGAGGAGTACAGCAACCTCCCGGGCCTCGGCGTAGCCGCGTCGTGTCCGTTTTGCCCATGCTGGGCGCAGTCCGAGGGTCCGGGTGGCGTCCGGGCGTGGTGCCTGCCCCGAGAAGCCGGCGGCCAACGTCCCGGTCGTCTCGCCGAGGCCCAGCGCCTCCGCGCTGGTTGTCGTCGCCATGGTCCGGCGCCGCACTTCGACTCCCGCGACCGTGAACGTCCACGCGGTCCGCTTCAGAAGGTGATGACGACCCGGTCGAGGCTCGACCACCGCGGGTCGTTGACGGGTTCTTGACGTAGGGTTGGTCCCGGCGCGCCGGGAAGTCTGGTCGGCATCCTCAATGGACGGTGGAGGGAGCCGGTCATGCGCGGGGTCGAAACGGTGCTGTTCCTGGTTGTCGTCGCGACTGTGGTGGCGACCTTCGCCAACCGGTTGCGGGTGCCCGCGCCTTCGCTGCTCGTGGTCGCCGGGATCGTGGTCGGACTGCTGCCCGGCGTCCCGGCCATCCAGATCACGCCGGACATCATCAGCCTGATCGTGCTCCCGCCGCTGTTGTTCGCGGCGGGGGAGGAGCTGCCGTGGCGGGATCTGCGCGCGGTCGGGCGGCCGGTCGCCGCGCTGTCGGTCGGGCTCGTGCTGATTTCGGCCGCTGCGGTGGTCGGGGTCGCAGTCGCCGTGACGCCGATGCCGGTCGGGATGGCGTTCGTGCTCGGCGCGCTGCTCGCCAGTACCGACCCGGTCGCGGTGACCGCGCTGGCCCGGCGGTTGGCGTTGCCGCCGCGGGTGCAGGCGTTGATCCAGGCCGAGAGTTTGTTCAACGACGCGACCAGCCTGCTGCTCTTCCGCGTGGCGCTGTTCATGGCTGTGGCCGGCGGTGCGGCGTCGTGGGGGAAGACGCTCTCGGAGTTCGCCGTCCTGGCGGGCGGTGGTCTGGTGATCGGGGTGCTGACGGCGGGCGGGGCGTTCCTGATCCGGCGGCGGACCGAGGACCCGGTGCTGGAGACCGTGGTCGCGCTGGTTACGCCGTATGCCGGGTACGTGCTGGCGGAGTCGTTCGGTGGGTCGGGGGTGACCGCGGTGGTGATCGCGAGCGTGTTGCTCGGGACCCAGGCCGAGCGGCTGACCACGGCCCGGATCCGGCTGCAGGTCGGTGCGGTCTACCAGACGGTCGTGTTCCTGCTGGAGAGTGTGGTCTTCGGTCTGATTGGGCTGCAGCTGCCCACGTTGGTGCGGCGGCTGGCGGGGACCGGCGCGTGGTGGCTGCTGCAGGCGGTGGCGCTCGCGGCGACGTTGATGCTGGTCCGGTTGTTGCTGGTGTTCGTGCTTTCGGCGATCCGGCAGCGCCGGGGCGGGCAGCGGCCGTCGTGGCAGGTGCCCGCGGTGGTGTCCTGGGCCGGCGCCCGCGGTGTGGTGCCGCTGGCCGCGGCGTTGTCCCTGCCGGTGGCCGCACTGGACGGCTCGGCGCTGCCCGCACGTGACCTGGTGCTGCTGCTGACCACCGCGGTCATCGTGATTACGTTGGTGGTGCAGGGTTTCACACTCGCGCCGCTCGTGCGCCGGGCTGGGATCGCGCTCGACCCGGCCGACATCCGGCAGGAACAGAGCCGGGCCCGGCTCGCGATCGCGGAGGCCGGGCTGAGCCACCTCGAGCACATCGCCGAAACCGAATCGGCGCCCGGGTTCGTGGTGGACCAGCTCCGCAGCAGCTGGCAGGCCCGGATCGACCGCATCCGCCTCGACGACGACGTCGAGGAGAGTGAGATGTCCCGCTTCAGCGTTTATCGCGCGCTGCGGCGGGAAATCCTGGACGTCGAGGCGGCCGAGCTGACCCGGCTGTTCGAGTCGGACGTGATCACCGACGCCACCCGGCGCCGGATCCAGCGCATCCTCGACCTGGAACACGCCGGCCTTGGCGACGACTAGCTGATCTTGCGCCGGTAGATCGCCATCGCGAAGACGTAGGCGGCGATGAGGATGCCGACGCACCAGGCAAGCGCTATCCAGATGTCGGTGCCGACCGGCTGTTCGGTCAGGAGGGCACGGATGGCGTTGACGATGGATGTCACCGGCTGGTGTTCGGCGAAGGCGCGTACCGGGCCGGGCATGGTGCCGGTGGGCACGAACGCGGAGCTGAGGAACGGCAGGAAGATGAGCGGGTAGGCGAACGCGCTCGCGCCGTCGATGGTCTTCGCCGTGAGGCCGGGGATCACCGCGATCCAGGTCAACGCCAGGGTGAACAGGATCAGGATGCCGGCTACCGCGAGCCATGGCAGCACTCCCGCTCCCGAGCGGAAGCCCATGACCAGAGCGACGAGCACGACGACCACCAGGGAGATCAGGTTGGCGACCAGTGAGGTCAGCACGTGGGCCCACAGGACGGACGAGCGGGCGATCGGCATGGATTGGAATCGCTCGAAGATGCCGCTCTTCATGTCCGTGAAGAGCCGGAACGCGGTGTAGGAGATGCCTGAGGCGATCGTGATCAGCAGGATGCCGGGCAGCAGGTAGTTCACATAGGAACCGGAACCCGGCCCGGTGTTGATCGCGCCGCCGAACACGTAGACGAACAGCAGCATGAAGGCGATCGGCATGATCGCGGTCGTGATGATGGTGTCCAGGCTGCGCGTGATGTGGCGAAGGGACCGTCCCAACAGGACGGCGGTGTCGCCGAAGGTGTGCGTGGTCATGGCTGTTCCTTACTCGTCCGTGCCGCCGCTGTTGGGTCGTCATCGCCGACGAGGGAGAGGAAGATTTCTTCGAGGGTCGGCTGCTTCTCGACGTATTCGACCTTGGCGGGCGGGAGCAGCTGCTTGAGCTCGGCGAGGGTGCCGTTCACGATGATCCGGCCCTTGTGCAGGATCGCGATCCGGTCGGCGAGTTGCTCGGCCTCCTCCAGATACTGCGTCGTCAGCAGCACCGTCGTGCCGCGCTCGGCGAGGTCCTTGACGGCCTGCCATACCTCGATGCGGGCCTGCGGGTCGAGCCCGGCCGTCGGCTCGTCGAGGAAGATGACCGGCGGATCTCCGATGAGGCTCATCGCGATGTCCAGCCGGCGGCGCATGCCGCCGGAGTACGTCGATGCCTTCCGGCCGCCTGCGTCGGTGAGCGAGAAGCGGGCGAGCAGGTCGTCGGCGATCGCCCCGGCGTTCTTGAGATGACGCAGTTTGGCGACCAGTACGAGGTTTTCCCGGCCGCTGAGGATTTCGTCGACGGCGGTGAACTGACCGGTGAGGCTGAAAGACTCGCGTACCCGCTCCGGTTCGGTGGTGACGTCGAAGCCGTTGACCGTCGCCGTCCCGGCGTCGGCTTTGAGCAGGGTGGACAGGATCCTGATGACCGTGGTCTTGCCCGCTCCGTTGGAGCCGAGCAGTGCGAAGATGCTGCCGCGGGCGACGTCGAAGTCCACGCCGCGCAGGACATGCAGGTCCTTGTACGACTTTTCCAGGTCATGCACCTGGATCGCGTCCTGCGTCGTCATCGGCCGGTCCCCTCTCCGGCGGCGCGGTCGATGGCCTTGATCAGCCGTTCCCGCTCCTTGTTGATCCACTGGCCCTCGGAGTAGTTCCGGA
Organism: uncultured Actinomycetota bacterium; assembly: GCA_963762765.1. Lineage (GTDB taxonomy): Bacteria > Actinomycetota > Actinomycetes > Mycobacteriales > Pseudonocardiaceae > Amycolatopsis. The sequence continues at coordinate 80,736 of CAVXMR010000036.1, read as the reverse complement.
CGAAGGTCTCGACGAACTCCACCGGATCCTCCCCGACGACGGTGCGGATCGGGGTCTGGTCCGCCGCGCTCTGCTCGAACAGGTCGAGCAGGTCCTCGTGCATCGACACCAGGGCGTCGCCGTTGGTGATGGCCCCGTAGTACATCAAGTACCGCTCCAGCGCCTCGATCGCCCCGAGATAGTTCGGCGGAAGCTCCCGGGTGCGCGCTTTGTAGTGCCGGTAACGCTTTTTCTGTTCGAGAGACCCGGTGACCAGCTCGATCCACTTGGGCGCCATGACTATTTCCCTCCTTCGCGGAGCTGTTCGAGCCGTTCGGCGAGGAAGCTCCACGTCCTCCAGAACTCTTTGAGATACTCCCGCCCCTTCGCGTTGAGCGAGTACACCTTGCGCGGCGGCCCCTTCTCGGACGGGACCTTCTCTACGTCGACCAGGCCGCGCTGCTCGATCCGGACCAGCAGCGCGTAGATCGTCCCCTCGGCGATGTCCGAGAAACCCTGGTCCCGCAGCCACGCCGTGATCTCGTAGCCGTACGTGGGCCGGCCGGACAGGATCGCCAGGACGATGCCCTCCAGCGTGCCCTTGAGCATCTCCGTCACCTGCTTGCCCATGGACTGCCCTCCGGCTACTTGGTATTGCTGAGTACCAGTAGATAGTAACACTGAATAGCTGCCGCGCAAGACGGTACCCTCAGCGGTCGAGGGCGTCGACCTCGCGGGTGGCCTCGGCGACGGCGCGGAAGTCCTTGCGCAAGATGGCGCCGTGGTTGCTGGTGACCTTCGCGCTGATCCGGATGTTCGGGTTGCGAGTGGTCACGGCGTCGAGGCCGGCGCGGATCCGCTCCTGCTCGTCACCCTTGCTGCCGAAGGACGTCCCCGAAGCGACGACATACCGGGCGGGAACGGCGATGGCGTCGAGCACCGGGCCCAGCTCGCGCTCGCGGGAGAGCTTGCCGAGTTCGATGTTGCTTTCGGCCTGCTGGGCGGCGGACATCCGCGGGGTGAGGCCGGTCGGGCGCAGCAGCGGCATGACCCAGTTCAGCCGCTTGAACAGCTTCCGGATCCGCTGCTCCATGGCGTCGTCGAGCCAGTCGTACGGGAACGCGCCGTCGACCATGACCGCGCCGAGGGCACGGTCCGGGTTCCGGCTCGCCCAGTGCGCCGCGACGTTGGCGCCGTAGGACCAGCCGACCGCCAGCGCCCGGTCGACGCCGCGGGCCGTGAGTACGGCGTCGACATCCCGGACGGCGGCCTCGAACGAGTAATCCGCCGAACGGCGCGACTTACCGCGAGCCCGCTCGTCAAAAGTGATGTGGCGATACCCGGTCCCGAGTTCGGCGATGACGCGCCGCCAGTATCCCTGGGTGGCGAACTGGCCGTTGAGGTAGATGACGGGAATGCCGGGGCCGCCGGTGTCGGTGACGGCCAGGGCCGTGTCTTCGACCGGCAGCATGCCGGTCCACTGCGCGGGGGAAGTGCTGTTCTTGGTCATGCGGCCACTGTCGGCGGCCGGCCTGACACCGCCCTGACATCAGCCTGACACGGCGCGGGGCGTCGCAAGGAATCCGTAAGTTCGATGCCGGGGCGATTGTGCGGGTGGCCCGGGCGGGACTTCATCGAAGCATGGGCAGAGGTGGTGCTCGCGGGCACGCCTGGGGCGTGCGCCACGACGACCGGCCACTGGATCCTGCCATCGGGTGCCCTTGTGTGCGCCCATCATTCCTTTGTGGATGGGCCATGTCCGAAAACTCTGTCGTGCACGCCCGCACCAGCGAGGAAGGCGAAGAATCCTACGGGCGACTGATCGGCTCCGGCGTGGACGAACGACGGCTGCAGTCCGCCGTCGCGGATTTCGCCGACCTGCGCCAGGTCGCCGAAATGGCGACCGCGATCGCCGAGGAACGACCTGAGCTGGAAGCGCCGCTACAATCGGGGCGCCGCCTATGTGCAGTCGAAGCTCGCGCTGACGATGCTCACCACCGCGCTGACCGAATTCCGGCCTCGGGTTGTCGCCCGCGCGTGGTGATCGCCTCCACCGTCCGGCGGCGCCGGTGCGCCGGTTGCGTCGCGGCAGCAGCGGCAGCTTCGGCGTCCGGTGCCACGAAGAACTGGCAGCGGCCAGCAGAAGGCGACCTGCCGACCCGAGATGCTGCCCGCCCACAGATCAAGATCAAGATCTACAGCTGGTACTAGGTTCACCATGAGATCGGGTACAGGTTTCATGGCACCGTCCTCCTGCGGTGCCCTAGCGTCGTGCCATGACGATTCCAGCTGGACTGAGACGCACAGTCCTCCGGGCGCGGCGGGACACCGGCTTTCTTGCCGCTGGTGTGCTGCCGCACCTGGCGCTGGTGCCCGTGTGGGCCTGGGCGGCGACGACTACCGCCAGGACGGGGGACTGGCTCGTTACGGTTACCATGTCGGCCGCCCTGGTCCTGCTCGGCACCCCGGTGCTGACGGCCGTTCAGCGGGCTCGCTACCGGGTACTCATCGGTGTGGACGTCCCCCGGCTCACCCCCACCGCGCCGGAACAATGGACGTGGGCCTCGACCGCCCGGTGGCTCGCGGCGACGCGGCCTTGGCGCAAGATCGGCTACCACCTCCTGCTGGCCCCGCTGCTTGCGCTGCTGGAGCTGCTGGTGCTCGCGGTGGCAGCGGCGTGCCTGGCGGGCGTCAGCGCCTACGCCTGGTCATGGGCGCTGCCAACCGGAATCCGCCAGGACTGGTTCGGCTACCTGAGCCAGCTGCCGGCTTACACAGCGGCTGGACTCCTCCTCCTGTGCGCCCTGCCCTGGACAGCGCGGGCAGTAGCCCGGGCCGAGGCGCGGCTGGCGTTGAGCCTGCTCGGGCCCAGCCGGGCGCAGCGGCTCCAGGAGCGGGTCGATCAGCTGGCCGTGAGCCGGACCGACCTGATCGAGGCCGTCGACGCGGAACGCCGCCGGATCGAGCGCGACCTGCACGACGGCACCCAGCAGCGGTTGGTGTCTCTCGCGGTCAACCTGGGTCTGGCCATTGCCACCCGCCCGGACCTGCCGAGTGATGCCCGCGAGGTGATCGCGAGAGCGCACCTGGAGGCGAAGGAGGCGATCGCCGAACTCAATGACCTGGTGCGGGGGCTGCACCCGGCCGTGCTCGAAGACCGAGGTCTGGACGCGGCGTTGTCCGGGCTGGCTGCCCGCACGCCCCTGCCGGTGCGGTTGCGGGTCGATCTGGAGGAGCGGGTGGCGCCCAACGTGGAGTCAGTCGCGTACTTCGTGATCTCTGAGGCGCTGACCAATGCAACGAAGCACGCCAACGCGATGCGTGCAGAGGTGATAGTCCGTCAGGTCGGCGAGGTGCTGCGAGTGCGCGTTACCGACGACGGGCTGGGCGGTGCCGACGCCGCCGCCGGCACGGGGCTGACCGGGCTGGCCAAGCGGGTCGGCTCCCTCGACGGGGCCTTCCACGTCAGCAGCCCCGTTGGCGGGCCCACCACCATCACCGCGGAGCTGCCGTGCGCGCGGTGATCGCCGAGGATTCGGTGTTGTTGCGGGTCGGCCTGATCAAGGTGCTGGAGATGGGCGGGTTCCAGGTCGCCGCGGAAGCCGGCGACGCGGAGGAGCTGTTGGCGGCAGTGGCGGAGCACCGGCCCGAACTTGCCTTGATCGACGTCCGGATGCCGCCCGGCTTCACCGACGAGGGGGTACGGGCGGCGATGGAGATCCGTCGGCGCTGGCCGGGGACACCGGTGGTGCTGCTTTCGCAGTACGTGGAGGAGCGGTACGCGGCTGACCTGCTGTCTGCGAACACCAGCGGTGTGGGCTACCTGCTCAAGCAGCGGGTTGCCGATGTCGCCGACTTCGTGGCGGCGGTCCGGCGAGTGGCGGACGGGGGCACGGCCCTGGACCCGCAGGTCGTCGCCCAGTTGCTGCTGCGGCGCGACAGTGACCCGCTCGCGCGGCTGACACCCCGCGAACGGGAGGTGCTCGGCCTGATGGCCGAGGGGCGCTCCAATGCCGGCATCGCGCAGGCGCTGGTGGTCAGCGAGAGCGCCGTGGCGAAGCACATCAACAACATCTTCGCCAAGCTTGACCTGCCCGTGGTCGACGCGGACCACCGCCGCGTCCTGGCCGTGCTGCGGTTCCTCGGAGCGTCCCGGGCTTGACCTACCCATCCGTAGATGCTCTTCGGCGCAGCTGCTTGCAACTGTGTGTCGTCGAGTGCCGTTGTGGCGGGAGGGGGTGCCCCAGCTGTGCCCAGTGAAATTGGTGAGAGGACTGCGCCGCGCTCGTCTCGAACATCTGGCGCAGTCCGTGGTCGGGCTCATCGACCGGACCGCGGCCGAACCTGGGCGCTACTCAATCGGCAAGATCACCGGCGCGAAGTCGCGACGCTCTTCGTGGATCACCCTCAGCGCTACTGAAGGATCTGCTGGTGCTGCCAGAGCCAGGTGGCGTAGCAGGCCAGGTTCGTATAGATGGCGGGCGACTGCGAACAAGGCACGGACCGGTCGACACCTGCGCGGCCGACTTGGCTGGTATCGCGGCCGGATCGAGGCCGCGCACCGGCCGGTCGAGCGTCAGCAGGGCGACGTCACCGAACCGGCCTTCGGCATCCTGCACGCCCCATGCCCACGAATCCGATACCGCGATTGCCCGGAGGTGATAGACCTGCCCGCCGCTCGTACGGCTCAGCGAACCGACGCGGATGTGGTAGATGGACGGATCGCTGTGGTCGACCGGCTCGCCACCCGAGCTGCCCACTCCCCGTCGGCACTGCGTGCCGACGGGGATCGAGCGCCGGACGCCGGCATGTTCGTCACACAGTGCGCGTTGGTCGCGACATGCCACGCATCGTGGATCCACACGCCACACGTGCCGACCGGGTACGGCTGACCGGCTTGTTCGCCACCGACAATGACTTCGGCTGTTCATGACAGCCTTTCCGTTTCGCGCAGGGCGAGCCAAGTGCACAGCCCGGCCAGGGTCAGTTCAGGAACCGCGCAGACGACGGCCTGGGTGAATTCAGTGCCGGGCCGGGCGGTGAGGACGTCGAACCAGGCGTCCATCCCCATGAGTGCCGCGACCGCCGATGCCGACAGGCGGGCGCGGACATCGCCCCGGTGATACCACCGCGCGGTGGCCGCGCAGCCGAGCGCCACGGCCAGGTCGAGTCCGATCCACACGGCCGGCCAGTGCCGTACCTGGGTGGTCCCGGGCAGGGTTCGGCCCAGCACGAACACCCACGGCACCATGCCCACCGCCACCGCGCCCAGGACGCCAGGCGCCCACTTGATTGGCGGTCGCGCCCGAGCACCTGGCGACATCGCCGTGCGTGGCGGCCAGGGCATCCTCTGAACGGTCATGAAACTCCTCCACCGAGCATCGTGGTGATGCCGCCGACGCAGGTGTCGGGCAGCCCTGCGGCGAAACCTTGCCGCCGGAACCGGCCAAGATCAGTAGCCCGTGGTTCCGACTTCGTGGTGGTGCCTGCTACCGCACCGATCCGGGTGGCTGCGGGATGGTGCCGCCGGTCGCGTCTCGATTACCGTCGGATCATGAACACGGCACCCCGCGGGCGAGCCGGGCGCGGGAGCGGTGTATCCCCGGCTATCCCGCCGGTGGCGCGGGCGGGCGTGGTGGTGCAGAACATTCGGGTCGTTCAGTGACGGGATTACGGTCTACGAGTGCACCGGTTGCGTATCGGCGAGTGCAGGCTCGTTCACCGTCTCCGTGAACGGTCCGGTCTTCCCCGGAAATGGCCCTGCGTAAGCTCGCGAACGGTCCGGCAAGCTCCTATGTGGACGAACGGCCGCCCAGGCGACCGAAACGCGGCACGCGGCTGCGATCGCCTCCGTTCCGGACGCTACCGGGTGGTCGTGCGGTGTGGCCGAGGCATTGGCGCCTCCGGAGAGCATGCGCGCGCGAACACGGTCACGATCCGCTTTGTCGAAGCGGCCGAGTGGAAGACACCTGAACACGAAGGAAGCCTGCTCTGGCAGAGCGAGCAGCCAACGACCACGCTCGCCAGAACCGTGCTCAGCGCACTCGACACCGTCGCCGCCGACCTGGGCGAGGCCGGCTACCAGACCTGGTGGGCCGTCCGTTCCCCCGACACGAACTGGAAGGTCTCCGGGCGGCCTGGCGCCGAGCGGCCCAGCCCTCACCGCGGCCGACCGCCGACCCGTCGTCATGGACGCGTCGGCTACCACGTTGCCGCCCTCTGCCCGCCCTGTCATGCCGATGTGAGTGAGTCCCGGTGTCGGATCACCGGGACTCACTCGGCCGCTGGTGTCAGCGGTCCATCAGCACGAACACGCCCCATCCGAGATATTCGCGTTGGTATCGGGCGTGGAGTACGGGAGCGGCGGTGAGTTCCGCGCGCATCTGCCCGGCCAGCTCGTCGTCGGGGTGGGCGTCCAGCCAGCGGCGGGTGTTGAGCCATTGCGCCGCTACGTAGCTGTCCCAGCTCTCCTGGTCGGCCAGGACCATCTGCACGACGTCACAACCCAGCTCCCCGAACTGTTCCAGCAGTTCCGGGAGGCCGCGGAAGTCGTCCTCACTGGTGGCGTGACAGCCTTCGACCGTGGCCTGGTCCGGGGGTTGCCTGCGCCAATACGGCTCGCCGATCAGCATCATGCCGCCGGGGCGCAGGCTGCGTCGGAGCAGGTCCACTGTGCCGGGAACGCCACCGCCGATCCAGGTTGCGCCGACGCACGCCCCGATGTCGACCGGTTCGGCTGCTACGTGGTTCGACGCGTCACCATGGGTGAACGTGACCTGTTTGGCGACCTCCAGTTCGTTCGCTCGCGCCCGGGCCTTGGCCAGGAACACGGTGCTGATGTCGACGCCGGTTCCGGTGATGCGGTGATCGCGGGCCCAGGTGCACAGCAGCTCGCCCGAGCCACAGGCCAGGTCGAGCACCCGGGTGCCGGGGGCCGGGTTCACCGCCTCGCCCAGGTCGGCCAGTTTCCGGCTGGTGAGCGGGTTGTGGATGCGGTGGCTGCTCTCGCGGATGGTGAAACTACGGGGTAGATCCACTTCGGGGATTCCTCACGTCCGAGGGGTGGTTCACAGTGGCCAGCGCTGAGTCGGCCGTGGACGGCCGGGCTACCCGGACAGTCATGAAATGCACCTCTTCGGACGTAAGGTCATACCGTTCGACGGAAGGCTAGGTGGGCCGCACGTGCCGGTCCACCGGTTATCGCGTCGACCCGGGACGCGCTCGACGATCCGAGGGCTCCGAGCCGACAGGCAGCTCTGTCCCGGGCCATGACTGTGGCGCGGGACCGAACACGCGCCGGGCGGCTACGGTTGTCGCCGAAGGGCAGGCCGTCGAGGGTGATGGTGGGCCGGTCGAACTGGCAGTCGCAGTGGGCGTGGCCGGGGGCCGTGCGGTCGACTGCCTCTTCCGGGGTCAGGGCCGTCGATGCCGAGGTAGAAAGCGCCGGCGTGCTCGCCGACGCCGCCGAGTGCACTCGGCTTCAGCCCCTGAACACGGGTGTGTCCGAACGCCAGTGGGTGAGCGCGATGACCTCATTCGCCACCTCCGTGACGTCCTTGCCGTCGGTCGGCATGCGAACTACCCAGCAAGGTGTGTTCGCCTCCAGGTACTGGGCGGCGGCGGTCCCGCGTGTCACGTGCGCCTCGTACTGGCTGCCTGTCTCCCGCAGGCTCAGCCGCCGGTTCGCGATGGTGTCCGCGGCGGTCAGCAGAACGCCAGTCACGTCGGCGTTTCCGCCCATCGCGTCGACGACCAGGTCGCGTTCCAGGACGCTGACCGTGTTCGTGTAGATGAGCCGCCGGTAGCCGAGCTCCGCGTAGTTCCGCCAGAGGGCTGCCAGGTTCCTCCTGGTCATCTCCGTGCGGCTCGGATCGTCCCGTGGTGCCGGGTGGGCCTGGTCGAGGAAGTCGCCCTCGATGAAACAATGGGCCACGGATGCTTTCTGCAACTGCGTCGAGATTTCCCAGGCGACAGCCGACTTGCCGACGCCGGACCGGCCACCGATCAGCAGCACTGAAAACCGGTCCTCATGGTGCATTCAAACCCCTACTTCGGTCGTAGTTCTGCATGCTATACAGCGTTTCGTCATCTGACGCGGGTGTTAACGAGAGTGACGCAATGGCGCATGCGCCGCCGAAGACGCGGTACACGTCCCGAACCCGGGCGACCACAAAGGACTTCGCTGAGAAGGTCAAGAAAGCCAAGGCAGCCGGGCGCAAACCGCCGGGCCGCTGGTTGGTCCAGTACTACGACCAGTCCGGGAAGCTGCGCAGTGAAGTCGCAGCGAACAAGGCCAAAGCGGAAGCTCGCCGGGACACGCTCGCCGAATCGCTCGCAGCAGGGACGTACCGAGACCCGGCACTGTCCAAAGTGGCCGTGTCCGATGTGGCTGAGAAGTGGTTGTCCGCCCGGCATGATCTGAAGCCCTCCAGTTGGTGGAAGTACCGCGCGCTACTGGACAACCACGTGCTGCCCGAGTGGGGAGAGAAGAGCCTGAGCGCAGTCGACCGGGAAGACGTCGCTGTGTGGGTGGCCAAGCTGATCCGAGCCAAGGACGACGACGGCACGGGACTTGGAGCCTCCCAGACCCGGCACGCCTACCGGGTGCTGGCGATGGTCCTGGAGTGGTGCGTGCCGACACGGTTGCTCACGAACCCGGCGCGCGGGGTCAAGCTCCCGATTCCGCCGGAGGCAGAGCACGTCTACCTGAGGTGCGCGCAGATCGAGCGGCTGGCGGATGCGGCCGGGAAGCTCCGGACGAAGTACAACCGTCCGACTGCGGGCGCGGCAGCGAACAAGGCTCTGATCTTGCTGCTGGCCTACACCGGGATTCGCTGGGGCGAGGCAGCCGCGCTACGGGTGGGCCGGGTCGACCTGGACAAGCGCCGCATCCGGGTCGCTGCGACCTTCTATGAGCTCGGGGGAGTGCAGCACGAGGGCCTGCCCAAGACCGGCAAGAAACGGACCGTCTCGTTCCCGGCCTCGCTCGTGCCGGTACTGCGTCCGCTCATCGACGCCCGGGCGGATGACGACCTGATGTTCACCACGGCACGCGGCCAGTCGCTGCGGGCGAACAACTGGCGAGTGCGGGAGTTCAACGCGGCGGTCGCGGCGTCCGGGCTGAAGGTGCCCGGGCTCACCCCGCACAAGCTTCGGCACACCGCCGCCTCGCTGGCGATCGCAGCCGGTGCAGACGTGAAGGTCGTTCAGCAGATGCTCGGGCACACCGACGCCGCGATGACCCTCAACATCTACGGTCACCTGTGGCCTGACCGGCTGGACGAGGTCGCGGACGTCCTCGACCTGCGCCGGACTGAAGCTCTGGCGAGCATGGCGGCCTGACCTGGATGCCCCGGAGCCCGTGTTGCACATATGTTGCACGGCCCGGGGCATCTGGCGTTTCAGCTGGACCCCGGGAATGAAGAAAGCCACGTCTACCTGCGTAGACGTGGCTTCTGTCCGTCGGGCTGACAGGATTTGAACCTGCGACCCCTTGACCCCCAGTCAAGTGCGCTACCAAACTGCGCCACAGCCCGGACCCGCACTCGCTGAGTGCGTGTGAGTACTTTAGCGTGCCCCGGATACCCCCGTGCAGGCAGGTCACACTCCGTGGTTGACCTGCGAAAACATGACCGCGAGCACGCAGGTGTCGAATCGGCCGGTGACCGTTCGTATGGGAGGTGAAGCAACCCGAACGGGAGGACGACATGGGTGAGATCCGGGTGATCAACCATCTGACGCTGGACGGCGTGATGCAGGCGCCGGGGCGGGCGGATGAGGACTTGCGGGGCGGGTTCGCGAGCGGTGGATGGGCGCAGGCCGGGAACGACGACGTGATGTTCGGGCGGATGGCCGAGGGGATGGGGCACGGGGGAGCATTGCTGATGGGGCGACGGACTTACCAGGCGCTGGCCGAGTTCTGGCCGAAGCAGCCGAGCAATCCCTACACCGACTCCCTCAACGCGCGGCAGAAGTACGTGGTCACCGAGACCGACCCGCTCACGTGGGTGAACTCCACCGCCATCCGCGGCGACGTCGTGGGGGAGGTCAAGCGACTCAGGGAGCAGGAGGACCTGCTCGTCATGGGTAGCGGGCAGTTGATCGAGGCGCTGCTGCCGCACGGGCTCATCGACGAGATGCTCCTCCTGATTCACCCCATCGTGCTGGGCGCGGGGAGGCGGCTGTTCGCGGACGGCCAAGTACCGCACCGCTTCAGGCTCGTCGACGCGACGCCCACCACCACCGGCGTGATCATGGCGACCTACCGGACGCGGTGAACCAAGTCCGTGAAGGCCACCTTGAGGGAACCGAAGTCCCTCAAGGTGGCCTTCACGGACAACCGCAGCTACGCCGTGTTGCCGGCGTGGGTGAGGGTTTGCCAGGCCAGGAACAGGTTGTTCGAGCCTGCCGGGCGCTGGCGTTCGGTGAGGGTCTGGGTGTTGGCCATCGCGATGCCGAGGCGCGTGTGGAGAGCGTTGAAGCCGACCTCGGTCACCGGGCCGAGGCCCAGGTGCAGCGTGCCGCCGCACAGCCACGACGGCGCCGCCGTGCCCAGCTGGTACTTCGACTGGAAGCCCAGGGCTTGGCGCAGGCGCTCGCCCACGTCGGTGCCGTAGACGTCCTGGCCCTGGATGCGCAGGGTCTCGGCCACGTCGGCGATCGCCGCGATGCCGTAGCCGGTGTGGGTGAAGTCGCGGCAGGTCTCCTGGGTCAGGCCGTCGACGAAGGTGCCTTGGCCCTGCCAGTAGCTGACGATCTTCGCGCGGGTGTCCAGGCCGCTGCCCGGGACGGTCTTCGGCTGCGAGCCGTCGCCGGCGATGTAGATGTACGCGGCCGTGCGGTTGCGGTAGCGGGTGACGGCCTTGTCGAAGTTCGTCTTGTCCTCCAGGAAGACCGTGATCCCGACCGCGGCCTCCATCATGGACAGTTCCCAGTTACCGTTGCTGTTGCTGCCGTTGATGATTTTGTTCAGGTACACGTTGCGCAGCATTGTGCCGAAGCGGCCGGAGTTGGGCCAGCTCGTGTACGTGTACTTGATGATCTCCGCGGCGCGCGGCCAGGACGAGCCGGACCAGCCGGTCTGCAGGGGCGCGTTGCTGTTGGTGTGATTGGTGATCACCGCGGACCAGGCGTCCATCAGCGCGATCGACTTCTGCGCGTAGCGCGCGTCGCCGGTGATGTACCAGGCCAGTGCGTCGGTGTAGGCCGCGAGCGCGTCTTCACGTTCGTCGGTGCAACCGTAGTTCGGGTTCGAATAGGGCCCGCATTCGACCACCGAACGCGGCTTCGGTGTGCGCGAAAGCGATGCGTACGCCGAACCCATCATCTGGTCGTAGGCGGCTTTCCAAGGCTGGGCACCGGCTTTGACCTTCGCTTTCACGAAGTCCAGCTGTGGGCGGCTGACCAGCACACCGGGATGGGTGAACGTCGCCGGCGCGGCGGGCGCCGGGGTGGTGCACAGTCCCAAAGTGACGGGGACGAGTGCGGCGAGGACGAGAATTTTGCGCAGGCGGGGACCTCGAGCTGACATGGCTCTCCTCGAGACGGCGTTGTCTGGGTGAGTGCTGTCGCAACAGTGTCTGGTCCAGACCATTGCTCGTCAAGACCGCGGCTGCCTCTTTTTTCGGGATTCGAAGAAAAGGATGTACCGGTATTCAGCCCGCTGAACAGAACGTTCAGCGGGCTGAATATCAATGCCGCAGACGGCGTTGTGCCTGGTACAGATTAGACGGCGTGACCGCCGGGTTGCCGTAGCTCTCCAGCCGCGAGTTCAACGGCCCGGCGAAGTCCGGCTTGTCGATCTGGCCGAAGTCGCGCACGGTCGAGATCCCGACCGTCGCGCTCGACGGCGCCACCTGATCGATCCGCACGCAGCCGGCGCGCTCGTTGGTCACCGTCACGTTCCAGTGTGTGAACCGCGCGCCGTACAGGGGGCCGGCGTTGGCACTCCCGCCGTGTGCGCCGTCGTTGTTGATCACGATATCGGTGCGTACGTTGGCGAATGGCAGCCCGCGGTGACTGTCGAACGTGCCCGCGTCCATCACGCCCTGGGACCACACGTTGCCCGACGACAGGCCTTCGACGTTGATGCCGTGGTGCGCCGAGCCCGGCGTCGGCGGCTCGGTGAACTTGCCGATCGCGAACCCGCTGTAGAGGTTGTCGTGCGATTGTTCGCGGCACGCATAGGAATGGTGCTGGCCGCGCCCGTCCACACGTGTGCTATTCAGCGTGACGTTCTTCGCCGACACCAGCAGGATCCCGTTGTCGCTGTCCACAACGGACACGTCGTCGGCCCAGCAGTCCCATGCGCACTGGAACACCATGCCGTTGTATCCCTTGTCCTGCAAGTGCTTCGGCCGCACGGTCTTGACCATCCGGATCGTCAGCCCCTCGACGCCGGAGCCGAGCACGGCGGGCGCGAGCGTGGTCAGCCGCGGCTTCCAGATCAAGCGCGCGTCGACCGGCAACGGCTGCTCGAGCCGGACCTGCCGGCCGCGCACCGACGCGATCCGCACCGGCCACTGGAACGGGATGTAGGACAACAGTTTGTCCTTGTCGGACCAGGTGTACGTCGCCGTGCCCGGTCCGTCGCCCGCCATGTGCCGGAGCAGGCCGTACGAGGTGTCGTCGTCGACCTGCAACAGCACGCGACGGCCTGCGCAGAGGCCGCGTGGGTCGTCGACGGTGAGGGTGAACGCGCCGCGTGACGCGGGAGCGGTGACCGTCGCCAGGGGTTTCGTGGCGTCGCCTTCGTTGCCGATCCAGCCCTCCAGCGGCCAGTCGTGTGCCTTGATCGCGTCGACGAGCGGGCGGTAGCGGTCGCGATGGCACACCCAGACCAGTCCGCCGGACCAGCTCCACGCGGAGTTCTCGCTGCCGTAGCGGCTGCGGTTGATGCCGACGATCTCTTCGAGCGACCGGGTGGCGAACAGCGTCGTCTTGCCCGATCCTTCGCCGCGCAGGACGACGTTGTCGTAGCCGATCTGCACGATGTCGTCGATGCGGTAGGTGCCCGCGGGCAGGAACACCGTGCCGCCACCCCGGCGGCCGACATCGGTGATCGCCCGGTTGATCGCGGGCGCCGCGTCGGCCGAACCGTTCGGTTTGGCGCCGTAGTGCAGCACATTCGCCCGCACCGGAAGCCGCGGCGGCCGCTCGCCGGTGCGGTAGCCGGCGTAGGCGACGTTGGGGATCTGCGGATGGTTGTAGGGATTGGCCAGGAACTCCTGCCACAGCGGCGAAGCCAACTGGTCGGCCGCCGCGACTCCTCCGGTGAACCCGGCCGCGGCCAGCGCGGCGCCACCGATCAGGAACTGCCTGCGCTGAATCGTCACGCGATCGACCGTATGCCGCACAGACATCCGATGTAAAGAGCGGCAGGCTGGAGAATTGCCCGAGGAATTCCCGATAATCGGGAAAGAGATCGGAGGTGTAGCCGCGCTGTCACACCCCCGATCTCCTTAACTCACCCGAGTCCGGCGGAGACCGCGGACATCAGGGTGCCGCTGTCGCCCGACATCTCCCAGGCCATCACGCCCAGCAGGCCACGGTGTAGGTCCCGGTCGTGCCGCTCATGCTCAGGGTCGCGGTCAGCGATCCCGCGGCGGCGGCAGGCTGGGCGAGGGCGGCCAGGCCGCCCACTGCGAGAAGTAGTGTGGCGAGGACTGTGCGTAGTCGTGCAGGAGCGCGTCTCATGATGGCGGTTCTCCAGACGGCACGGGAAATGGCGGTTTTGTGGTCTAGACCACCAGGCGAATGTAGCCCCGCTGATCGCAACGGGTCCAGACCACATCGATCAAGACAAACCGGATGGCCCGGTGGTCCGTGAACCCGATCGGCGGCAGCTGCGAATAGGGAGTGAGACTGGTACCAGCGGAAGGCGGTCCATGCAGGAAGACACCGAAGACGACGCGAGCGTGATCGCGCGGTCGAAACACGAGCCGAGCCTGTTCGCGGTCATCTTCGACCGCCACGCCCGGCACATTCACCGGTATCTCGCCCGGCGGCTCGGCGACACGGTCGCCGACGACGTGCTGGCCGAGACGTTCCTGACCGCGTTCGACAAGCGCGCGAAGTACGACGGCGACCGGTCCGACGCGCGGCCGTGGCTGTACGGCATCGCCACCAACATGGTGTCCCGGCATCGTCGCGCCGAGGTCAAGGAGCTGAAGCTACGACTGGCCGTCGGCCCACCGGCCCCGGTGGACGGGCACGCCGACCGCGTCGCCGAGCAGGTCAGCGCCCAGGCGCTGGGCAAGCAGCTCGACACGGCGCTGGCCGAGCTCAGCCCCGGCGACCGGGACGTCCTGCTGCTCATCGCCGCCGAAGGGCTCGCGTACCAGGAGGTCGCCGACGCCCTGAACATCCCGGTCGGGACCGTTCGCTCCCGGCTCAATCGCGCGCGGGGACGCGTCCGCGCCGAACTCGGCGCCACCACGACTGCCAAGGAGGCTTCCGCACATGGATGAACTGCAGCTGATCCGCGACCGCGCGGAAACCGTGGGGCTGGTGCCCCTGGAAGACCTCGCCTCTGCGCGGCAGAAACTGCTGGCCGCGGCCCGGGCCGAACGCCCGAGTCGCGCCAAGCGCTGGTTCTGGGCCACCGGCGTCACGGTCGGGCTGGCCGCGGCGGCCACGGCCGTCATCAGCCTCGGCCCGGCCGACCAGGTCGGCGCGCCCGTCGCCCACGCGGACCCGGTCCGGGTGCTCAGCGAGGCCGCGGCCGCGGCGCTCAAGGACCCCACCGCGGCACCGCGGCCGGATCAGTTCCTCTACGTGAAGACCACGGTGCCGGGCCACGGCGTTCGTGAGGTCTGGTACTCGGTCGACGGCACCCGCGACGGCCTGATCGACGAGCACCAAGATCTCCGGCTGCTTCGAGGGCCACTCGCGGTACTACGGCGGGAACGACCCGAAGCTGGAGGGCAAAATCGAGCCGTGGCCGTGCACGCCCAGTCCCGCCTACCGGACCGACCTGCCGACGACGGCCGACGCGATGCTCGCCTACCTGAAAAACGAGAACAAGAAGAGCGAGCGCCAGGACGTCAGCATCTATGGCAAGAACATCTTCGGCCTCGCCGCCGAGCAGTATCTTTCGCCGGCGTCTTACGCGGCGCTGTTCCAGGCGGCGGCGAAGGTCCCCGGGTTGCAGGCCCTCGACCACGTGACCGACGGGGCCGGCCGTCCCGGCGTCGGGATCACCTGGCCGAACCCGCCGGACTCCCCGAAGGAGTCGAAGCCGATCGTGCTCGTCTTCGACGCCACCACCTACGCGTTCCTCGGTACGGACACCAGTGCCATCACCACGAAGACGTTCGTCGACCAGGTGGGCCAGCGGCCTTAGTGGTCACCATCGGAAGTCCTCCGGGGGACTTCCGATGGCAACCTCTTAGCGGCCGGTGAAGGTGGCCTTGCCCGGGCCGTCGGTGAGGAACGACTTGACCGCGCCGCGGAGGTCTTCGGTGTCGAAGAGCTCCGCGGCGATGGTCGTGATGTGGGCCGTCGCCTCGGGCACGCCACCGTGCTCGAAGTGCCGTACGACCTGCTTGGTCGCGGCGTGCGCGCGGGTCGGGCCCTCGGCCAGGCCGCGGGCGAACGCGCGGGCGGCGTCGTCGAAGCCCTCGTTCGGGAGCACTCGGTTGACGACGTTCCAGCGTTCGAGGGTGGCCGCGTCGTAGGTGGCGCCGGTCATGACGAACTCCTTGGCGCGGCCGACACCCGCCCGCGCGGCGAGACGCTGGGTGCCGCCCATGGTCGGGGTGAGTCCGACGACCTTCTCGACCAGGCCGAATTTCGCGCGTTCCGCCGCGAGGATGAGGTCGCAGGCCACAGCGACCTCGAACGCCCAGGTCAGGCACAGGGCGTGGGCGGCGAAGACGATCGGGAACGTCAGCGCCGCGAGGCGCTCGGGGATCGCGAGCATCTCGTCGAAGAGGACCTTGGCCTCGGCCGGCGAACCCTGGGCGTCGAAGAGGGAGACGTCGACGCCGCCGCTGACGATCTTGCCCTCGGCGCGGATCAGCAGCGCCCGCGCGGGCTCGGCTTCGAGCTCGCCGATCACCGCGCCCAGCTGCCGCTGCAGCTCCGCCGTGTAGAGATTCAACGGCGGCGCGTCGATGGTGAGGACGGCCAGCCCGCCGTCACGGTCGAGCCGGACCAGTTCACCCATGGATCAATCCGCTTCGTCGGCTTTCAGGAGGTCGTCCCAATACTGCTGGGCCTCGGGACGCCAGTCGACGTGTTTGTGATGAAACAGCTCGCCGGCCTTCGTCCCGCTCCACTTGGTGGGAAGGAGCTCGGCGGGCAGCTGCGGGTCGAGGAAGGGGAAGCGCCGCCACTCGTGGACGAGCTCGGTCTGCGCGCGCAGCACCGCGCGACCGCCGGTGGGGCGCAGGCCGGTGAAGCGGTCGATGAAGTCCTCGTAGCGGTCCTTGAGCTCGGAGAGATCCCATGAGCGGGCGACCATGGTCTCCTGCTCGCCGATCTCGCCGTACGCCGAGGTGAACGACATGGCCTGGGCGTCCAGCTCGAGGTCGTTGACGATCTGCTGGGCCTCGCGCTGGCGGCTCAGGTCCGGGCTGACCCAGACGCCGGCGACCGGCGAGCCGAAGCCCGCCCAGGTGAGCCGGGTGCGCAGGCGATGGCGCAGGTCGCGCTTGGATTCGGGGACCGACACGATCAGCATCAGCCAGCGACCGTCCCAGCTGCGCTCCTCGCGGCCGAACGCATAGATCCGGTCGGCGCCCTCGGTGAGCAGGCGGCGCCCAGGCGGCGTGAGCGACCACCGCACACGACGGCCGACGCGCTCGGAGACGACCCAGCCCTCGGCCGCGGACCGGGCCAGCGCCTGGCGGGCGGACTTCTCCTCGATGTCGAGGATGCCCAGCACCTCGACCAGCATCGACGTCCAGACCGGCTGGTCACGCGGCAGCGCGTACTCGCCGAGCACGGTCATCAGCAGCGACCGTGCGCTGGCGTGGCTGACCTCGCGGCGCCTGCTGACCGTCGGCCGGGGCGCGGCCGACGTCGCCCTCGGCTTCGGCCGGCGGCCGACCTCGACCGGGGGAGCGGGTTCCGCCATCTTCGTCACCGACCTCACTGACACTCCTTGAACCAGACAGGCTACATACACCGAGTGATCAAGGTGCCACGCGACAGAGATCATGGGTACCCCCGTCCGGCCCGCCGCCTGAGCCGGGAGTCTGGGAATGCCACATTCACGGCCTTCCGTAGACTCTGGACCCTCATGAGCGCAACACTCGTCGCGAAGGACCTCGCCGCCGCACACGGCGAACGCACCCTCTTCTCCGGCCTCGATCTCGTCGTCGCACCCGGCGACGTCGTCGGGCTGGTCGGGGTCAACGGCGCGGGGAAGTCCACCCTGCTGCGGACCCTGGCCGGGCTGGCCAAGCCGGAGTCCGGCGAGGTCCGGCTGAACCCGCCGACCGCGACCGTCGGCCATCTGCCCCAGGAGCCCGAACGGCGGGAAGGCGAGTCGGTGCGCGCGTTCCTGGCCCGCCGCACCGGGGTCGCCGCCGCGCAGGCCGCGCTCGACGCCGCCACCGAGGCACTGACCGCGGGCGAGGACGGCGCTGACGACGCCTACGCGACGGCGTTGGACCACTGGCTGGCGCTGGGTGGCGCGGACCTGGACGACCGCGCGGGCGAGGTGGCCGCGGAGCTGGGTCTGGCCGTCGACCTCGACCAGCCGATGACCGCGCTCTCCGGCGGGCAGGCCGCGCGGGCCGGGCTGGCGTCGCTGCTGCTGAGCCGCTACGACGTCTTCCTGCTCGACGAGCCGACCAATGACCTCGACCTGGACGGCCTGGCCCGGCTGGAGCGGTTCGTCACCGGGCTGCGGTCGGCGACCGTGCTGGTCAGCCACGACCGCGAATTCCTCGCCCGGACCGTCGACAAGGTGCTCGAACTCGACCTCGCGCAGCAGCAGGTCCGGCTGTACGGCGGTGGGTACGAGGCCTACCTCGAGGAGCGCGAGGTCGCGCGGCGGCACGCGCGCGAGGACTACGAGGAGTACGCGGGCACGCGGTCGGCGCTGGAAGCGCGTGGGCGGATGCAGCGCGCGTGGATGGAGAAGGGCGTCAAGAACGCCCGTCGGAAGGCGCCGGACAACGACAAGTCCGCGCGGAAGTTCCGCAGTGAGGCCACCGAGAAGCAGGCGTCGAAAGCCCGGCAGACCGACCGGATGATCGAGCGGCTGGACGTCGTCGAGGAGCCGCGCAAGGAGTGGGAACTGCGGATGGAGATCACCCCGGCCCCACGGGCGGGCGCGGTCGTCGCGACCCTGCGCGGCGCGGTCGTCCGCCGCGGCGAGTTCACGCTCGGGCCGGTCGACCTGCAGATCGACTGGGCGGACAAGGTCGCGATCACCGGGGCGAACGGCGCCGGGAAGTCGACGCTGCTGGCGGCGTTGCTCGGCCGGGTCACCCTGGACGACGGTTCCGCCGCGCTGGGACCCGGTGTGGTCGTGGGCGAAGTCGACCAGGCCCGGCGGTTGTTCCTCGACGACGTCCCGCTGGCGGACGCCTTCGCGCGTGAGGTGCCGGAGCTGCCCGACGCGGAGGTCCGGACGTTGCTGGCGAAGTTCGGGCTGAAGGCGGTGCACGTGCTGCGTTCGGCGGCGACGTTGTCCCCGGGCGAGCGGACGCGGGCGGCGCTGGCTTTGCTGCAGGCGCGCGGGGTGAACCTGCTGGTGCTCGACGAGCCGACCAACCACCTGGACCTACCTGCGATCGAGCAGCTCGAGTCCGCTTTGGACCGTTACCCGGGGACCCTGCTGCTGGTGACCCACGACCGCCGCATGCTCGACGCGGTGCACGTCACCCGGCGGCTTGAGGTCGCCGCGGGCAAGGTCAAAGAGAGCTGAAGGGGACGTTCGTCTCGTCCGACGGGATGAAGGGGACTTTCCTCACGTGAGATGAGAGGAAAGTCCCCTTCAGCTCAGCCCTTCGTCGCACCCCCGGTGAGCCCCTTCACGAACTGCTTCTGCAGGGCCAGGTAAAAGATCAGCACCGGGAGCGTCGCCAGGAACATCAGCGCGAACACGCTGCCGAGATCCGCCTGGTACTGGCCGATCGAGCGGTAGATGCCGGTCGTGATCGTGGTGCCCTGGCTCGGCCCGAGGATGATCAGCGGGTCGATGAAGTCGTTCCAGATCCACACCCCGAGGAAGATCAGCACGGACGCCGTCGCCGGCCGCAGCAGCGGGAACACCACCCGCCAGAACACCTGCATCCGGCTCGCGCCGTCCAGCAGCGCCGCTTCTTCCAACTCCACCGGCACCGAGCGGATGAACCCGGTGAACACGAACACCCCGAACGGCACGTAGTAGCCGACGTTGAACAGGATCAGGCCCTGCAGCGTCGCCATCGTGCCGGTGATCCGCAGGACGTCGGTGATCGGGATCAGGATCACCTGCGGCGGGATCATCAAGCCCGCCAGCAGAACCAGCGTCAGCACCTTCGTCCACCGCTTCGCCGACCGCGCCAGATAATGGCCCAGCATCGCCGAAAGCACGGTGAGGACGAGGATCGACAACAGCGTCACGACCATGCTGTTGGTGAGCGAGACCCAGAACAACCCGTCCGGCCGCGTGAGGACGGCATGGATGTTCGAGATCGTCGGCGGCAGCGGCAGCGAGGCCGGCGACTTCGCGATCTGGTCGCCCTGCTTGAACACGTTGGCCAGCACCAGATACAGCGGCACGAAGAACAGCGCGCTCACCACGAGCGCGACCAGGGGCCGGACCCACGACGTCCTCACAGGTCTACCTCCCGGCGGCGGAGGAAGTTGAGCACGACGGTTGTCACCACGGCCACGATCACCAGCATCAGCACGGCCATCGCCGAGGCGTACCCGACGTGGTTGGAGTCGAAGCCGGTCTGCAGCACGTCGAACGCGATCGTCGCGGTGGCCCCGGAACCCGGCCCGCCGTTGGTGATCACCTTGACGTAGTCGTAGGTCTTGAACGCCGAGATCAGCAGCACCACGGTGTTGATCGTCAGTGACGGCGCCAGCAGCGGCCAGGTGACCGCGCGGAACCGCCGCCACGGGCCGGCGCCGTCGATCTCCGCGGCCTCCAGCAGTTCGGTGGGAATGCCCTGCAGCCCGGCCAGGTAGACCACGACGCAGAACCCCAGCTGTTGCCAGCACACGATCGACGCGACCGAGTAGATCGCGAGGTCCGGATCGGACAGCCAGCCCGGGGGAGTGGCGACGCCCAAGGCGCGCAACAGCTCGTTGAGCGGCCCCTGGTCGTCCAGCAGCCGCGACCAGACGATCGAGACCACCACCGAGCTGAGGATCACCGGGGTGAAGAACACGCTGCGCAAAGCGTTGTACAGCCAGCCTTTGCGGTCCAGCAGCAGCGCGACGCCCAGGCCCAGCACGTTCGGCACGATCACCACGATCAGCGTCAGGATCGTGGTGACCTTCAGCGCGGTGAGGAACTGGTCGTCGGAGAAGAGCAGGACGTAGTTCTCGAAGCCGACGAACTTGATCGGCGGGTTGAACGGGTTGTAGTTCGTGAGGCTGTACCAGAAGCTGATCAGGATCGGTGCCATCACGAAACACAGGTAGATCAGCACACCCGGAGCGCCGAACGAGGCGAAGTGCCACACCCGCGGCAGGATCGGCTTGCGATTCCTGCCGCGGGCGGGCCGGTCGCGTTCGGAGCGAGGCGGAGCGGGTGCGGTGGCGACGTCGGCGGCCATCGGGTCTGCTCAGCCCGCCTTCGCCCACTCGGTGTCCAGGAACGCGCTCGCGTCGGCCACCGACTTGCGCCCGGTGATCACGTCCTGCGCGGCCTGGTCGACCTTGTCCTTGAGGCCCGAGAGCAGCCCGTCGTCCGCGGTCTCCCAGCGGAACGAGTGCACGACGGCGTTCTTCTCGACGGCTTCGGTGTAGAGGTCGTAGCCGGCCTTGAACACCGGACCGACGTCGGCCGGCGGGGTGTAGCCCTTGATCGCCGGGAACAGGCCGTCGGCCTTCACCGAGGCGTCGAGCTGGTCCTTGTCGAGCTGGAAGCCGAGCGCGAACTTCTTGGCCGCGTCGAGGTTCGCGGCCTTCGAGCTGACGATCATGCCGCCGCCGGTGTAGGCGGGCACGACGAGTTTGCCGTCCTCGGTGGGGAAGTTGAACACGCCGATGTCGAAGTCGTGCTTCTTGCTGTCCGCGTTGGCGGCGAACCAGTTGCCCATCGGGTACATCGCGCTCTTGCCGTCGAGGAACGCCTGCTCGGTGGCGGCGTAGTCCCGCGAGACCTGGGTCTTGTCGATGTAGCCCTTGGCCGCGAGATCCGCGAGCTTGGAGAACGCTTTCTGGAATCCCGGATCGGCGAACTTCACCTTGTCCGCGCGGCGCTGCGTCAGCCAGTCCGGCGCGGTGTTGTAGACCTCGGTGCTGACCAGTCCGGTGAGGATCATCGACGACGGAAAGCCGTCCTTGCCGCCGCCGATGGTGAACGGCGTGAAGCCCTTGGCCTTCAGCTTCTCGGAGTCGGCGACCAGCTCGTCCCACGTCTTCGGCATCGCCGTGATGCCGGCGTCGGCGAACATCTTCTTGTTGTAGTAGATCGGCGGGATGGTCTGGGTGTTGGCAGGCAGCTGGTAGTACTGGCCCTTGATCGGGTTGGCCGTCGGGAACTGGAAGTCCTTGAGCTCGTCCGGCTGCCACGCGTAGAGGTTGCCGGCCTCGGCGAAACCGGTCGGGTCGACCGCGATCATCACGTCCGGGAACTGGCCGGACTGCAGTAACTGCTTGGCATAGGACGTGCGGCCGTCCGCGGTGGGGGCGACCAGCTTGTTGACCTTGATGCCCGGGTTCTTGTCCGTGACGCGCTTGATCGCCGCGTCCCAGTAGGCCGGCGTGAGGTTCGGCGTCTCGAACGTCAGGAAGGTGATCTCCTTGTCGCCGCCCGTGCCGCTGCCGCTGTTCGACCCGACCGAGCACGCGCTCAAGGCCAGGAGCATCGCTGCTCCCAGCGCCAGGGACCTTCTCATGACCCGCCACCTTCCGGACCTTGGTATGTAATGTATGACGCATTCGATCGGACGTATCATGCGCTGTCAAGCGCGAAACGGCATCGAATCCCGCGAATTTGGCTCAATACATCTGATCTTTAGGTGGTCGCGAGACGATTTAGTCTGAGCACCACGCTGGCGAAGTCGCCCTTCGGAAGATTCAGCGGCAGGCCGTGGGCCTGCAGCAGGCCGCCGGGATACGTGCGTCCGGAGTCCACGTCCTGGTAGCGCGCGTACGGGTCCAGGTCCACCAGCCGCACCGGGCGTTCGGGCGCGTCGAAGTGGGTGGCGTGCCGGAACGCGAACACCACCGTCTGCTCGCGGTGCCGGTACTGGAGCACCGTGAGGGCCCCGGACCGCAGCCGGTGCAGCCGGCCATGCTGGACGACTGGGCGGATGTCCTGGTAGATCGCGATCTGCTCCCGCGCCAGCTCTAGGTCCTCTTCGGACCACTCGAGGATGTTCCCGCCGATCCCGAGCACGCCGGTCATGGCGACGTGGAAGCGGAACCGCAGTGGGATCGAGCGCCGCGTGACGAAGTTCGGGTTGTCGGTCACCCACGCCGACATCGCACGCGCCGGATAGATCTGGCCGTAGCCGTGCTGGATGCGCAGGCGGTCGAGCGCGTCGGTGTTGTCGGAGGTCCAGACCTGATCGGTGCGGGCCAAGATGCCGAGGTCGATCCGTCCGCCGCCGCCACCGCACGACTCGATCCGCAGACCCGGATGATCCGCGCGCAGCCGGTCGAGCAGTGCGTACACCGCGCGGGTGTGCTCGACCCACAGCCGGTCCTGGTCCGGCTCACCCGGCCAGCCCGCCTCGCTGAACGGCCGGTTCATGTCCCACTTGAGGAAATCGATGCCGTGCTCGCCGACCAGAGCGTCGAGCCAGCCGTGCGCCCATTCGGCGACGTCCGGGCGCGCGAAGTTGAGAACGAGCTGGCGGCGCAGTTCCGAGCGCTGCCGGTGCGGATGATGCAACACCCAGTCCGGGTGCGCGCGGTAGAGGTCGCTGTCCGGGTTGACCATCTCGGGCTCGACCCAGATGCCGAACTTCATGCCCTGCCCGTGCACCGCGTCGACCAGCGGCTTGAGCCCGTCCGGGAAGCGCTCCTCGTTGACGTGCCAGTCGCCGAGGCCGGCGTGATCCCCGGTGCGGGCGCCGAACCAGCCGTCGTCCATCACGAACAGCTCGACACCGAGGGCGGCGGCCCGCTCGGCGAGCGCGCGCTGCCCGGCCTCGGTGACGTCGAAACCGGTTGCCTCCCAAGAGTTGTAGAGCACCGGGCGGAGCTCGTCGGGATGCGGGAGGACATGGTGGAGGACGTAGCCGTGCCAGGCCCGGCTCGCCGCGCCGAACCCGCCGCGCGCGTAGAGCCCGGCGACCACCGGCGTCGTGAGTGGCTGCCCCGGGGTGAGCCGGTGGACGACGCCGTCCTGCCCGAAGCCGCCGCTGACGGTGAGCCGCCCGGTGCTGGAGCGGGTCGTGGTGATCCGCCACGACCCGCTCCACGCCAGCGCGAAACCGAAGACCTCACCGTGGTTCTCGGTCGCGGTGCCGTCGTCGACCATCACCCAGGGATTGGCGTGGTGGCTGGTGATTCCGCGCCGGCTGGCGAACACGGTCTCGCCGTGCGCCACCGGGACGCGCTCCAGCTGTGTCTCGGCGGCCCAGCGGCCGGTGACGTGGCTGACCCGGTAGTCGTCGAGCACCGGCAGCGACCACGTCGCCGAGTCCACGCGCACGACCTCGGCGTCCCCCTCGAGCTCGACCCAGCGCTCGACGATGTCGAACTCCCGCGGCAGCCGGTAGTGCAGCGCGATCCGCAGCGGATAGTGCCGGTCCTCGAAGTCGACGCGCAGGTGGTCTTCGTCGATCTCGTGCCCGGTGTAGCGCCACTCGACCGCGCGGGTGCCGTCGGCGAAGCGGACCTGCAGCGCGGGCGTCCAGAACCTCGTGCCGCCGTCGGCCGCGAGTTCGTCGAGGCCTTCGTTCGGGTCGTTGAAGCCGTCCCACCAGTCCTGGTTCGCCGCGCCCAGCTCGGCGATGTCCGCCGGGGAGATCCCCGGCCCCCAGAACACGTGCCGGGGCGCGTCGTCCTCGTCGAGCCGGAAGGCGTACGTGCTCCACCCGGCCTTCAGGACGAAGGTACGGAGCTCCTCGAGGAACGTGATCGCGGACATGCGCGCCATCCTGCTGTCACGGCGACGGCCACGCCAAGCGGGAATCCCGCTGAACGGTCAGCCCGCTACGCGGTCCACGCCGGTGATCCGGTCGACGCGGATGCGCACCCCGACCTTGCCCTCCGCCGTCCCGTAGCCGACGAACCCGTCGACCGCCTCGGCCGGCAGGTACCGGCGGGCGATCTCGGTGGCGCCGCGCCGGATTTCGTCCGGATCGGTGACGACCTCCGCGGTGCCCTCGACCATGACGAACGAGTAGGGCGGAACGTCCTCGTGGATGCTCAGCGCCACGCGCGGTTCCGCGGCGATCGCGCGCCCCTTCACGCTGTCCGCGCTGACGTTGATGAGCACGTCTTCGCCGTCCACCGCGAACCAGAGCGGCACCGCGTGCGGACGGCCGTCCGGCCGGACGGTGGCGAGCACGGCGCTGCGCTGTCCCTCGGCGAGGAACTCGCGTCCGCGTTCGGGCGTCATCGGCTCAGGCATTCGGCCTCCCAGATCGGGTCGGAACAGGTCTCCGTCCCGAGTCTGCCGTGGAGCGCCCGGATCCGGGGCCGATTCGCCGGATCAGGGACGCTCGGTCAGGTAGCCGCCCATCGTGGTGAAGTAGTCGTGCGCGGCGAGCTCGGTGCCGTCGGCGGTCCGGACGCGCTCGATCACCAGGCCGGGAGCCCGGCCGGTCCGCGCCTCGGGCCCGGCGACGATCACCACGCCATCGCCCTCCTTGATGAAGATCCGTCCGGGTGTGCCGCCGTAGTGGCCCTGCGACACCGATGCCTTGACCAGGCGCAACTCCTGGCCGCGGTGGTAGGTGAACGCGTTGGGGTACGGGTCGGACTGGGCGCGGACGAGACGCTCGATTTCATCGACCGGCCGGGTCCAGTCGATGAGGCTGTCGCGCGCGGCGCGCTTGTGGAAGAAGCTGGCCTTCGAGCGGTCCTGCGGGACGGGTGTGTAGCCGTCCTGGATGAGCTTGATCGCCTCGGCGGTGACCGGCGCGATGAGGTCGACCGTGCGGTGGAAGAGGTCGGTGGTGGTGTCCTTGGGGCCTACCGGGACCGAGCGCTGCAGCACGACGGCGCCGGCGTCGAGTTCGCCGTCCATCATGTGGGCGGTCAGGCCGACCTCGGGCTCGCCGTTGATGAGTGCCCAGATCAGCGGGGAGAACCCGGCGTAGGCGGGCAGCAGCGAGTCGTGGATGTTGAGCGTGCCGTGGTGGGGGAGGTCGAAGATCTCCGGCGGCAGCCAGGTGCGCCAGTTGTTCGCCACGATGAGGTCGAGGTCGGCGGCCTTCAGCTCGGCGAGGAGCTCGGCGTCGTCGGGACGGTTGCGCAACAGGACGCGGATGTCGTTGGCCTCGGCCAGGTCGGCCACCGAGTCGGCCCAGATCTTCTCGTAGGCGTGGTCGCTCTTCGGGTGCGTCACCACCAGCGCGACGTCGTGGCCGGCATCGATGAGCGCCTGGAGGGTGCGGTGCCCCCAGGTCTGGTAGCCGAACATCGCGACGCGCATTCGAAAGTGCCTTTCTTCCGGGGGGATCAACATCACCACGAACGTACTAGGCGAGGCTCGCCTAAGTTAGGTTAGGGTTCCCTGAGATTAGCTGACCGGATCAAGATGCGGCACGGCCGCGCTAGGGGACCGAACATGGCAGGAGCAGCGTCGGGCGAGCGGGTGCCGGTCTACGACGTGGTAGGGGTGGGTTTCGGGCCGTCGAACCTGGCGCTGGCGATCGCGCTGGCCGAGCACAACGCGGGCCGGGCGGAGCCGGTGACGGCGCACTTCCTGGAGCGTCAAGCCCGGTTCGGGTGGCACCGCGGGATGCTGATCGACACCGCGACCATGCAGGTCTCCTTCCTCAAGGACCTGGTCACCATGCGGAACCCGACCAGCGAGTTCAGCTTCCTCAACTATCTGCACGGCGCCGGGCGGCTGGTCGACTTCATCAACCACAAGAACCTCTTCCCGCTGCGCATCGAGTTCCACGACTACTTCGAGTGGGCCGCGGCGAAGGTCGACGACGTCGTGTCCTACGGCACCGAGGTCACCTCGGTCCGGCCGGTCTACGACGGCGAGGAGATCGCCTACTTCGACGTCGAAGCCAGCGATGGTTCGTCTCTGCGTGCGCGGAATCTGGTGATGGGTACGGGTTTGCGTCCACAGCTGCCCGAGGGTGTCGTGGCGAGCGACCGGATCTGGCACAACTCCGAGCTGCTGCACCGGGTCGAGGGGCTCCGCTCGGCTGACCCTCGGAGGTTTGTGGTCGTGGGCGCGGGGCAGAGCGCGGCGGAGGTCGCGGCGCTGCTGCATGACGAGTTCCCCCGCGCCGAGGTCTGCGCGGTGTTCGCGCGCTACGGCTACAGCCCGGCCGACGACAGTTCGTTCGCGAACCGGATCTTCGATCCCGAGGCCGTGGACCACTTCTACGGCGCGGGTGAGCCGGTCAAGGAACGCCTGATGCGCTACCACGGCGCCACGAACTACTCGGCGGTCGACGTCGACCTGATCGACGAGCTGTACCGCCGGATGTACCGCGAGAAGGTCCAGGGCGTCGAGCGGCTGCGGCTGATCAACGTGTCGCGCCCGGTGGAGGTGACCGACACGGGGACCACGGTGTCCGCCACGATCGAGTCGCTGACCACGGGCACACGCACCGTCCTGGAGGCCGACGCCGTCGTCTACTCGACCGGGTATCTACCCGCAGACCCGACGCCGGTCCTTGGCTCGCTCGCGTCGGCGTGCCTGCGGGACGCGGCGGGCCGGCTGCGGGTGGAGCGCGACTACCGGATCAGCACGGACGCGGTGGTACGCGGCGGGATCTACCTGCAGGGCGGCACCGAGCACACGCACGGCATCACGTCGTCGCTGCTGTCGAACACCGCAGTGCGGGTGGGCGAGATCCTTCAGTCCATTGTGGACCGGAAGGCGGCCGTGGTGCCGGTGGAGGCCGAGTACGCGGTCAGCGTGCACTGAGCGGGGGTGGGGTTCTCGTGAGTGGTAAGTAGGGTTCTATTTGAGCGGTAAGGCAAACGTGGCGTGGTGAAGCGAGGGGGACCTGCCGACGGGCTCGTGATGTTGCGGCCGGTTAGAACCGGCCGCAACACTCACGAGTCCTTGGCGCGCAAAGAGTGAGGCCGTGCTCGTGAGCGTTGCGGGCGGTTCTAACCGCCCGCAACGCTCACGAGTCCTCAATGCCGCAGCACGACACATTTGCCTTACCCCTCAAAATAACCCTACTTACCACTCACGAGGCCCGGCCACCTCAGGAGTCGACGTGCGCGGGTGCCGGGTGATGCCTGCTGATGGGGATCACCATCGGGGTGCCGCTCACGGGGTCCGGGGAGATCCGGCACTGGATGTCGAAGACCTTCGCCACCAGTTCCTCCGTGATCACCTCGGACGGCGCGCCCGAAGCCACGATCGTGCCGTCCTTCATCGCGATCATGTGGTCGGCGTAGCGGCACGCCTGCGGGAGGTCGTGCAGCACCATCACCACCGTCCGGCCCTCGGTGCGGTTGAGGTCGACGACCAGGTCCAGCACGTCGATCTGGTGTGCCAGGTCGAGATACGTCGTCGGCTCGTCGAGCAGGAGCACCGGGGTGGACTGCGCCACCGCCATCGCGATCCACGCGCGTTGACGCTGACCGCCGGACAGCTCGTCGACCGGCCGATCGGCCAAATCCGTCATTTCCGTTGCTTCCAAAGCGGAAGCGACCGCGCCTTCGTCCGAAGTGGACCACTGACGCCACCAGCTCTGGTGCGGAGCCCGGCCGCGGCCGACGAGATCCGCGACCGTCATTCCTTCCGGCGCCACGGGCGACTGCGGCAGGATGCCCAGCTGCTGGGCGACGGTCCGTGTCGGCAGGTCGTGGATCGAGCGGCCGTCGAGGTACACGCCGCCGGAGCGCGGTGCCAGCAGCCGCGCGAGGGTGCGCAGCAGCGTCGACTTCCCGCACGCGTTGGCGCCGACGATCGCGGTGATCTTGCCGGGCGGGATCTCGAGGTCGAGGCCGTCGATGATGACCCGGTCGTGGTAGCCGACCCGGAGCTGCTGCACCGTCAGCAGGGGTGCGTCGGACGTCATCGGTCAGCCTCCGGAGCCGGATCGGTTCGCCCTGGCCAGCAGCCAGAGCAAGAGCGGGGCGCCGAGCACGCCGGTGACGATCCCGACCGGCAGACTCGACGACGGGAAGAGTGACCGGGCGAGCAGGTCGCTGGTCAGCACCATGACCGAGCCCATCAACGCCGAACCCAAGACCGGCGGCCAGGCCAGACCGGACAGACCGCTGCGCGACCTGCGGCGCGGCCAGTGCGACGAAGGCGACCGGCCCGGCGGACGCCGTGGCGAACGCGACCAGCGCGGCCCCCGCGAGCAGCAGGGTCAGCCGGACGGTCTGCACCGGCGTGCCGAGCCCAGCCGCGACCTCGTCGCCGAGTTGCAGGGTGCGCGTCCACCGGCCCGTCAGCAGGATCAACGGCAGCAGCACGGCCAACGAGAGAGCGAGCGGCCGCACGTGTTCCCAGCCGCGGTTGTTCAGGTTGCCCACCAGCCAGCCGATCGAGGCCTGCGCGTCGGTGATGTCGGCCTTGGCGAGCAGGTAGTCGGTCAGGCTCGTGCACACCGCGTAGATTCCGATGCCCACCAGCAGGATCCGGTACCCGGTGGTGCCGCGCCGCCACGCCAGCGCGTACACGAGCACCGCGGTCAGCAGTCCGCCGAGCAGCCCCAGCGTCGTCGTCCCGAGCCCCGAACCGAACCCGAAGGAGATCCCGGCGACGACGGCGGTCGCGGCACCGGCGTTGATCCCGATCATGTCCGGGCTGGCCAGCGGGTTCCGGGTGATGGTCTGGAAAATCGCCCCGGACGCGCCGAAAGCGAGCCCGGCCAGCAGCCCGACCAGCGCGCGCGGCAGCCGCAGCTCCTGGACGATGTAGGTCGCGCCCGGATTCCCGGAGCCGAACAGCGCGGGCACCACATCGGACACGCTGAGCGGGAAGTCCCCGATCGTCATGCCCGCGCAGAACACCACGAACGCGACCAGAGCCAGCACTGCCGACACGATCATCAGCCGCGGCCGCAGCATCCCGGAGACCGGTGGCTTCGCGAGCCGGAACGTCACGCGCTCTCGCAGCATCAGGACTCCACAAGACGACGTCGGCGGACCAGATAGATGAAGAACGGCGCGCCGATGAACGCGACGATCACCCCCGCCCGCACCTCGGCGGGCCGCGCCATGACGCGGCCGAGGATGTCCGCGGCGAGCAGCAGGCACGGCGCGAGGACGGCGGTGTAGGGGAGTAGCCATCGGTAGTCCGGGCCGATCAGGAACCGCACCGCGTGCGGGATCACCAGCCCGATGAACACGATCGGCCCGGCGACCGCGACCGCGGCACCGGTCAGCAGCGTGATCGCGAGCGCGCCACGCAGCCGCAGCGGGCCGAGCCGGCGGCCGAGCGAGATCGCGACGTCGTCGCCGAGCGCGAGGCTGTTCAGCGCCGGTCCGCTGGCCAGCGCGAGCACGCCGCCGACGATGAGGAACGGCAGGATCCGCAGCAGCGCGCCGGAGTCCTGTCCGGACAGTGAGCCGGCGGACCAGAAGCGGTAGCGGTTCAGCGCGATCGGGTCCGCCAGCACCATCGCGCTGGTGAACGAACTGAGCAGCGCCGTCACGGCCGCGCCGGCGAGCGCGAGCTTCACCGGGCTGGAGCCGCTGCGCCCCTGCGTGCCGAGGAAGTAGACGACCGCGGTCGCGGCCATCGCGCCGGCGAAGGCGAACCAGATGTAGCCGTAGAGCGAGCTG
Source organism: uncultured Actinomycetota bacterium (assembly GCA_963762765.1). Taxonomy (GTDB): domain Bacteria; phylum Actinomycetota; class Actinomycetes; order Mycobacteriales; family Pseudonocardiaceae; genus Amycolatopsis. The sequence goes on along the minus strand of CAVXMR010000036.1, from coordinate 50,736 downwards.
ACGCCGAGCACGGTGATCGAAAACACGATGGCGAACGCGGCGCCCGCGCTGATCCCCAGCAGGCCCGGATCGGCGAGCGGATTGCGGGTCAGCGCCTGCATCACCGTCCCCGCGAGCCCGAGTGCGGCGCCGACCAGGAGCGCCAGCACCGTCCGCGGGATCCGGACGCTGTGGATGATCACGGCGTCGGCCGTGCCGTCGTTGTGCCACAGCACCTGCCAGACGGCGCCGAACGAAATCTCCTTCGAGCCGAGCCAGATGCTCAGCAGGCACAGGAAGGCGAGCACTGCGAGGGCGGCTACCAGACCGATCGCTCGACGCGTATGTGGCGGGCGTCGCTTGAGAGCGATCTCCCCGGGGTCTGTTCGCACCGCACCTCCGGCTGCTATCTCTTAGGTAAGGCTAACCGATCACACGACGGTTTGTTTGTTAGGGTCGCCTAAGTTTCGGCGCGAAGTGGGAGGCTGGTCAACCGGTGAGCAACGGTGACGCTGTGCGACAGGTGGCAGATCTCGGGTTCTGGCGTACCCGGCTCGCCTCGGCGCCGAAGGAGCTCCTGCTGCCGGTCGACCGGCCCTACCCACCCAAGCCGGCCCCTGCCGACGGCGTGCTCATCCGCCGGTTCGACGCGGATGAGCCGACGCTGCTGGCGGCGTTCGCCGTGCTGCTGCACCGGTACGCGAACACCGTGAACAGCACTGACCTCGTGATCGCCTGCGGGCCGCAGGTTCCGGTCCGGCTCGACCTCAGTGGCGCGCCGGGCTTCGCCGAGGTCGTGACCCGCGTGCGTGAGGCGTACGCGGAAGCCATGGCGCAGCAGGTGCCGTTCGACGACCTCGTCGGCGAGCTGCAGCCCGAACGCGCGCGCGGCGGCTCGATGCTGGCGAACGTCGGGTTCGGCACCGACACCGAAGGCCTCGACCTGATCCTCAACCCCGGTGAGGTCCGCTACCGCGCCGACGTCTTCGACGAGTCCACTGTGGACCGGATGCTGAACCACCTGGAAAACCTGCTCGCGAACGGTCTGAAGCGTCCACAGTGCCCGGTCGCGCGGCTGGACCTGCTGTCCTCGGAAGAACTTCACCGGATGCTCGTCGACTGGAACGACACCGACCTCGACACCCCGCTTGCGACCCTGCCGGAGCTGTTCGCGGCCCGCGTCGCGGAAGCGCCGGACGCCATCGCGCTGGTCTTCGAGGACGAGCAGCTCACTTACGCCCAGCTGGATGACGCAGCCAATCGCCTCGCGAACGTCCTGATCGCGCGCGGCGCCGGGGCGGAGCGAGTCGTCGCGCTCGCCGTGCCCCGGTCGATCGAGATGATCGTCGCCGAGCTGGCGGTGCTCAAGGCCGGGGCCGCGTACCTGCCGCTGGACCAGGACTACCCGGCCGACCGGATCGCCTTCATGGTGTCCGACGCGAAACCGGTCTGCGTGGTCACCACCAGCGAGCTGGCCGACCGGTTCGACGGCGAAGTGCTGCTGCTGGACGAAATCGAGGCGGGCCCGGCGACCGCACCGGAGCCGGGGATCGGCCCGGCGAACGCCGCCTACGTCATCTACACCTCCGGCTCGACCGGCCGTCCCAAGGGCGTCGTCGTCACGCACGCCGGGGTCGCGAAGCTGGTGGCGACGCAGTCGCAGCGGTTCGGCGTTGGCCCGCACAGCCGGGTCCTGCAGTTCGCGTCGCCGAGTTTCGACGTCGCCTTCTGGGATCTGTGCCTGGGTCTGCTTTCGGGTGGACGTCTGGTGATCACGCCCGCGGAGCGCCGGGTGCCAGGCCCCGAACTCGCCGAGTACGCACATGCCCACGGCGTCGACTTCATGATCCTGCCGCCCGCGCTGCTGGCGGAATTCCCGGCGGACTGCGACCTCCCGCGTGACTCCGTGCTGCTCGCCGGGACCGAGCGGGTCTCGCCGGAGCTCGTGCGCCGCTGGGCGCCGGGCCGCCGGATGTTCAACGCCTACGGCCCGACCGAGGCGACCACGAACTCGACCCTCGGTCTCTGTGACCCGGACATCCCGACCGGTTCGGCGGTTCCGATCGGCATCCCCGACCCCGGCACCCGGGCCTACGTGCTCGACGCGTTCCTCGCGCCGGTCCCGGTGGGTGCCGTGGGGGAGCTCTACCTCGAGGGTTCCGGTCTGGCGCGAGGATATCTGGGACGTCCTTCGCTGACAGCGGAGCGGTTCGTCGCGAGCCCGTTCGGTGGCCGGATGTACCGCACCGGTGACCTTGTGCGCTGGCTGCCGGACGGCCGTCTGGTGTTCATGGGCCGGGCGGACGACCAGGTCAAGATCCGCGGCTACCGGATCGAACTTGGTGAGATCGAGTCCGTCCTCGCCGAACACCCGCGCGTTGGCCAGTCGGTCGTCGTCGCCCAGGACGGCCAGCTCATCGCGTACGCGGTCCCGCTGCCGGACCGGGACAAGGATTCCGAGCAGGGTCATGTCGACGAGTGGCACGACGTCCACGAGGAGATGCTCGCCGATTCGAGCGGCATCGAGGAGAACTTCGCGGGCTGGAACTCCAGCTACGACGGCTCGGAAATCCCGCTCGAAGAAATGCGCGAGTGGCATGCGGCTACGATCGACCGCATCCTCGCACTGAAGCCGAAGCGGGTCCTGGAGATCGGCGTCGGCAGCGGCCTGATCCTCTCGCGGGTGGCCCCGGTTGCCGAGACCTATTGGGGCGTCGACCTTTCCGAGAGCGCGGTCGCGAACGTCCAGCGTGAGGTCGCCGCGATCCCCGAGCTCGCGGACAAGGTCCACCTCGAGGCCCGCCCGGCCCACGACCTCGGTGAGCTGCCCGAGTTCGACACGGTGATCATCAACTCCGTCGCGCAGTACTTCCCGAGTGCCGACTACCTCGTCGAGGTCATCCGGACCGCGGCCGAGCACCTGAGCCCGGGCGGGACGCTGTTCCTCGGCGACATCCGGAACCTGCGTTCGCTCAGGGCGTTCCGGACCGCGGTGGAGCTGCGGCACGGCCGTCTCGACGTCGCCGCCGTCGACCAGGCCATCGCTCGCGAGGGGGAACTCGTCCTCGACCCGGACTTCTTTCCGGCGCTCGCGAAGACTCTCGACTTGGGTGATGTCGACCTGTGGGTGAAGCGAGGTCATGCGCACAACGAGCTGACCCGGCACCGCTACGACGTCGTCCTCCGCAAGGCACCCCGGCCGGCGCCGCCGGAAGAGCAGGTCGTGGCCTACGACGGCGGGTTGGCGCAGTTCATAACCGCCGAAAAACCGGAGCGCCTGCGGGTCACCGGCGTGCCGGACGCTCGGCTATCCGGCGAGCTCGCCGCAGTCGCGGCCCTCGAAAGCGGGGGCGACGCACTGTCCGTTTTGGACACCGTGACCGGCATCGATCCCGAGGAGCTGCACGAGCTGGGCACGCGGCTCGGCTACCGGGTCGCGGTCACGCTCGCCGCGCGCGGCGGTGAGCTGGAGGTCGTCTTCTCGAGGGGCGAAGACGACCGGCCGCACTACCGCCCGGTTCGGGCGCTGACCGCCGCGCTGGCGTCGTACGCGAACAACCCCGCGGCACGGCGTGAGACGAGCGCGCTGGTCTCGGCGCTGCGGGCGCACGTGCGGGATCGGCTGCCGCAGTACATGGTGCCGTCGGCATTCGTCGTGCTGGACAAGCTGCCGGTGCTCGCCTCGGGCAAGCTCGACCGCAAGGCGCTGCCCGCGCCCGAGCGGTTCGCCGCCGGGCCCGGCCGGGCGCCGCGCAACCCTGTCGAGCAGCTGTTGTGCGAGATGTTCGCCGAGGTCCTGGGCCTACCGCGGGTCGGGCCGGAAGACGACTTCTTCGCGCTGGGCGGGCATTCGCTGCTCGCCACCCGGCTGATCCAGCGGATCCGCGCGGCCCTCGGCGTCGAGGTCGCGATCCGGGCGGTGTTCGACGCGCCGACCCCGGCCGGCCTCGCCGACCTGGTCGCCGGCGCCCGCACCGAGGTGGCCCGCCCGCCGCTCGTCCGGGCGGTGCGGCCCGAGCCGCTGCCGCTGTCGTTCGCCCAGCAGCGGCTGTGGTTCCTGCACCGGCTCGAAGGCGGCGCGACCTACAACGTCCCGCTGGTCGTGCGGCTCTCCGGCGAGCTGGACGTCGACGCGCTCCAGGCGGCGCTGGCGGACGTTCTCGACCGGCACGAGACGTTGCGGACGATCTTCCCGACCGTGGACGGCGAACCGCACCAGCGGATCCTCCCGAAAGCGGAGATCGAGCTGGCCGTGCACGAGGTGGCCTCAACGGCACTGGACAGCACGGTCGACGAGATCGTGCGCGCGGAGTTCGACCTGCAGACCCGGATCCCGGTGCGGGCCGCCCTGCTCACGACCGGCGAGCGCAGCCACATCTTCGCGCTCGTGATCCACCACATCGCGGCCGACGGCTGGTCCCTCACCCCGCTCTGGCGCGACATCGCCGCCGCCTACACCGCCCGCCGCGCCGGTGATGCTCCACAGTGGACCCCGCTGCCGGTGCAGTACGCCGACTACACGCTCTGGCAGCGCCACCTCCTCTCGGTTGAGGAAGCCGCCCAGCTCGACTACTGGCGAACCGCGCTCGAAGGACTGCCGGACCGGATCGCCCTCCCGGCCGACCGGCCGCACCTGGCCGTCGCCTCCCACCGCGGCGGGTTCCTGCAGTTCGACTGGGACGCCGATCTGCAGGCGCAGCTCGCCGACCTGGCCCGCGCGTGCGGTGCCAGCTCGTTCATGGTGGTGCACGCGGCGCTGACGGCGGTGCTGTCGCGGCTCGGCGGCGGCACGGACATCCCGATCGGCACCCCCATCGCGGGCCGGATCGACCCCGCGCTCGACGAGCTCGTCGGCTTCTTCGCCAACACCCTCGTCCTGCGGCTGGACACTTCCGGCGATCCGACGTTCCGCGACCTCGTCGCCCGCGCCCGCGACGCGAGCCTGGATGCCTACGCCCACCAAGACGTGCCGTTCGAGCGCCTGGTCGAGGCACTGAACCCGGCGCGTTCGCTGGCTTACCACCCGCTGTTCCAGACCATGCTGGCCTGGCAGAACACCCCGGGGGCCGGGGTCGAGCTGCCCGGGCTGACCGTCGCCGAGCAGAAGCTGGGCACCGGCACCGCGAAGTTCGACCTCTGGTTCGACCTCACCGAGGTGCCCGAGGGTATTCGCGGTCTGGCCGAGTACAACGTGGACGTCTTCGATCGGTCCACAGTGGACTCGATCTTGGAACGTCTGGAGAACCTCCTCCGGACCGTGGCGGCCGACCCGGGCCTGCGCCTCGGCGCGATCGACGTCCTCACCGCGGCCGAGCGCGACCGGCTGCCCGCGGACTGGAGCGGCGCGACCATCGACGTCCCGGCCGTCACCGTGCCGGAGTTGTTCGCCGCCCAGGTCGCCCGGACCCCCGAGGCGACCGCGCTGATCTTCGAAGACCAGGAGCTCACCTACGCCGAGCTGGACGCGGCGTCGAACCGCCTGGCCAGGCTGCTCGTTGAACGCGGCGCTGGGCCGGAGCGCGTCGTCGCGCTCGTGCTGCCCCGCTCGACGTACCTGGTCACGGCGATTCTCGCGGTGCTCAAGTCGGGCGCGGCTTACCTGCCGCTCGACCCCGGCTACCCGGCCGAGCGCCTCGCGTTCATGCTCGAAGACGCCGCTCCCGCGGTGGTCATCGACGGCGAGGAACCGCTCGACGGGTATTCCGACGCGCCGCTGAACGTCGACGTCGCCCCGCAGAACCCCGCGTACGTCATCTACACCTCCGGCTCGACCGGACGCCCCAAGGGTGTCGTCGTGCCGCACGAGGGGATCGTCAACCGGCTGCTCTGGATGCAGGACGAGTACGGCCTCACCGCTGAGGACCGCGTGCTGCAGAAGACGCCGTCCAGTTTCGACGTCTCGGTGTGGGAGTTCCTCTGGCCGCTGATCACCGGCGCCACGGAGGTCGTGGCCCGTCCGGACGGCCACAAGGACCCCGCCTACCTCGCCCGGCTGATTCGCGAGCGCGAAGTCACGACCGTCCACTTCGTCCCGTCGATGCTGCAGGTCTTCCTGCAGGAGCCCACGGTTTCGCAGTGCACGAGCCTGCGCCGGGTGCTATGCAGCGGTGAGGCCCTGCCGCTCGAGGCCGTCACCCACTTCAACCTCGACGCTGGACTGCACAACCTGTACGGCCCGACCGAAGCCTCGGTCGACGTCACGTCCTGGCGGACATCAACCGCGGATCCGACCGTCCCCATCGGACGTCCGGTGTGGAACACCAGCACTTACGTCCTGGACGGGAACCTGCGCCCGGTCCCGCCGGGTACGCCGGGCGAGCTCTACCTCGCCGGCGTCCAGCTCGCGCGCGGTTACCTGGGACGTCCCGGCTTGACCGCCGAGCGGTTCGTGGCGAGTCCGTTCGGCGGGCGGATGTATCGCACCGGGGACATGGTGCGGTTCCGGGCTGATGGTGCGCTGGAGTTTCTCGGCCGCGGCGACGAGCAGGTCAAGATCCGCGGCTTCCGGATCGAGCCCGGCGAGATCACCGCGACCCTGGCCGAGCACGAGGGTGTCGCGCACGCCGTCGTCATCGCGCGTGAAGACCGTCTCGTCGGATACGTCGTGCTGAAGGACGCCGACCTCGCTGACGTCCGGGCGTTCGCGGCGCAGCGGCTGCCCGAGTACATGGTGCCTTCGGCGTTCGTCGCGCTCGACGCCCTGCCGGTGACAGCCAACGGCAAGCTCGACCGCCGCGCGCTGCCCGCGCCCGACTTCACCACGTCTTCCCGGGAGCCCCGGACGCCCGCCGAACGTCAGCTGTGCGAGATGTTCGCCGAGGTCCTCGGCCTGCCGCGGGTCGGCCCGGACGATAGCTTCTTCGACCTGGGCGGGCATTCGCTGCTTGCCACCAAGCTCATCGCCCGCGTCCGTAACGCGATGGGCGCGGAGCTGGAGATCCGGTCGGTGTTCGAGACGCCGACCCCGGCGGGCCTGGCCGGGCTTCTCACCGTCGAGAGCACGCGGCCGCCGCTGACCAGGGTGGATCGGCCGGAGCTGGTGCCGCTCTCCCCGGCCCAGCGACGACTGTGGTTCCTGCAGGACTTCGAGGGACCGTCCGCGACCTACAACGTCCCGCTGGTCATGCGCCTGTCCGGAGACGTCGATGTCGACGCGCTGCGGGCCGCGCTCGCCGATGTCGCCGAACGGCACGAAGCCCTGCGTACGCGGTTCCCGCAGCGCGATGGCGTGCCGTACCAGGAAGTCCTGCCGGTGACCGAAGTCGAGCTGGCCGTCCGCGCGGTCGACGACCTCGACGAGGCGCTGACCGGGCTGGTGCGCGGCTCGTTCGACCTCGAGCACCACGTGCCGATGCGGGCCGAGCTACTGCAGGTGAGCCCTCGGGAGCATGTGCTCGCGCTGATCTTCCACCACATCGCCTCCGACGGCTGGTCCATGGCACCGCTCTGGCGGGACATCGCCACGGCCTACGCGGCCCGCCGCTCCGGCGAGGATCCACAGTGGACTCCGCTTCCGGTCCAGTACGCGGACTACACGCTCTGGCAGCGTGACGTCCTGGCCGCCGAGGAGGAAACTCAGCTCGACTACTGGCAGTCCACTCTGGAGGGGCTGCCGGACCGGATCGAGCTTCCGCTGGACCGTCCGCACCCCGCCGTTGCGACGTTCCGCGGCGAGCTCCATACCTTCGGCTGGGACGCCGACCTCCACACGCGACTGTCCACGGTGGCGCGCGAGTGCGGCGCCAGCGTGTTCATGGTCGTCCACGCCGGGCTCGCCGCGCTGCTGACCCGGCTCGGCACCGGCACCGACATCCCGATCGGCTCGCCGATCGCGGGCCGCACCGACCCGGCGTTGGACGACCTGGTCGGCTTCTTCGTCAACACCCTGGTCCTGCGGGTCGACACCGGCGGTGAGCCGACGTTCCGGGAGCTGGTCGGCCGGGTGCGCGAGCGCAACCTCGATGCGTACGCCCACCAGGACGTCCCGTTCGAGCGGCTGGTCGAGATGCTCAACCCGGCGCGGTCGCTGTCGTACCACCCGCTGTTCCAGGTGATGATCGCCGGGCAGAACAACGCCCGTGCCGACGTCACGCTGCCGGGCCTGACCGTCTCCGAGATCCCGGTGACCACCGGGACGGCGAAGTTCGACCTGTCGATCTCGCTCACCGAGCAGGACGCCGGGATCGCGGGCGTGCTGGAGTTCAACGGCGACGTCTTCGACCACGCGGGAGCCGACGCGATCCTGCGGCGGCTCGAAGTCCTGCTCAGGGCCGCTCTGGCTGATCCCGACCGCCCGATCGGTGCGCTGGACCTCCTCGCCGAGGACGAGCGCGGTCGCGTGCTCGACACCTGGGCCGGGTCCGTCGAACCCACGGGTACCAAGACGTTCCCGGAGCTGTTCGCGGCCCGCGTCGCCGAGGCGCCTGAGTCGGTCGCACTGGTTTTCGAGGACATCGAGCTGACGTATGCCGAGCTCAACGCCCGCGCGAACCAGCTGGCGCATCTGCTGATCGAGCGTGGGGCCGGGCCGGAGCGGGTGGTCGCGCTGGCCGTGCCGCGGTCGCCGGAGATGATCATCGCCGAGCTGGCGGTGCTCAAGGCGGGAACGGCGTACCTGCCGGTCGACGTCGACTACCCGGGCGACCGGATCGCGTTCATGTTCGCCGACGCCGCCCCGGTCTGCGTGGTCACCACCGCCGAGATGGCGCCGAAGCTGCCGGACGTTCCGCGGATCCTGCTCGACGACCCGGCGCTGCCCACGATGTCCACTGTGGACCCGGTGGTCGCGCTCACCCCGGAGAACGCCGCCTACGTCATCTACACATCGGGTTCGTCCGGCCGTCCCAAGGGCGTCGTGCTGCAGCACTCGGGGATCGAGAAGCTCGTCGCCACGCAGGTCGAGCGGTTCGGCGTCGGTCCGCAGAGCCGGGTGCTGCAGTTCGCGTCGCCGAGTTTCGACGTCGCCTTCTGGGACCTGTGCCTCGGCCTGCTCTCGGGTGGACGGCTGGTCGTCGTCCCGGCTGAGCGGCGGGTCGCGGGCCCGGCGCTCAGCGAGTACGCCTTCGCGCACGACGTGAACTTCATGATCCTGCCGCCCGCGCTGCTCGACGCGATGCCGGCGGATTGCGACCTGCCGCGCGACAGCGTCCTGTTGGCCGGGACCGAGCGGGTTTCGCCGGAGCTGATCCGGCGATGGGCGCCGGGCCGCCGGATGTTCAACGCCTACGGCCCGACCGAGGCCACGACCAACTCGACCCTCGGTGAGAGCGACCCCCTCGAACTCGCGGGCGCGTCGGTCGTGCCCATCGGCATCCCCGACCCCGGCACCCGGGCGTACGTGCTCGACGCCGGGCTGCGGCCGGTCCCGCCCGGCGTGGTGGGGGAGCTGTACCTCGAAGGTTCCGGCCTGGCGCGTGGCTATCTGGGACGTCCGTCGCTGACGGCTGAACGGTTCGTGGCCAGTCCGTTCGGCGGCCGGATGTACCGCACCGGTGACCTCGTCCGGTGGCTGCCGGACGGCCGTCTGGTCTTCATGGGCCGTGCCGACGACCAGGTCAAGATCCGTGGCTACCGCATCGAACTCGGCGAAATCGAGTCCGTGCTGACCGACCATCCGGCGGTCGGCCAGTCGGTCGTGGTCGCGCAGGACGGGCAGCTCATCGCCTACGCCGTCCCGGCCGCCGCGCGCGACGAAGCCGCCGAGCTTGACCACGTCGGCGAGTGGCGTGAGCTGCACGAGAACGTCTTCACCGACGCTGCTTCCGGCGGTCTGGAGGAGAACTTCACCGGCTGGAACTCCAGCTACGACGGCTCCGACATCCCCCTGGAAGAGATGCGGGAGTGGCACGCGGCCACGATCGACCGCATCCTCGCGCTGCAGCCCAAGCGGGTCCTGGAGATCGGCGTCGGCAGTGGATTGATCCTGTCCCGGGTCGCGCCGGTCGCCGAGACGTACTGGGGCGTCGACCTTTCCGAAGGCGCCATCGCGAACCTGCGGCGGGAGATCGCTGGGACGTCGTTGGATGGCAAGGTCCACGTCCAGGTCCGTCCGGCCCACGACCTCGGCGAGTTGCCCGAGTTCGACACGGTGATCATCAACTCGGTTGCGCAGTACTTCCCGAGCGTCGACTACCTGGCGTCGGTGATCCGGACCGCGGCCGAGCACCTGTGCCCGGGCGGGACGCTGTTCCTCGGCGACATCCGGAACCTCCGCTCGCTCAGGGCGTTCCGGACCGCGACCGAGCTGCGCCACGGCCGTCTCGACGCGGCCGCGGTGGACCAGGCGATCGCGCGCGAGGGCGAACTCGTCCTCGACCCGGACTTCTTCCCGGCGATCGCGGCCACGCTGGACGGCTTCGAGGACGTCGACCTGTGGGTGAAGCGAGGTCACGCGCACAACGAGTTGACCCGGCACCGCTACGACGTCGTCCTTCGCAAGGCAGCCCGGCCGGCGCAGCCGACCGAGCAGGTCGTGGCTTTCGAGGACCTCGCCGCGCTGGAGAACCTGCTGCTGGAGAAGCCCGCCCGGCTGCGCGTCACCGGTGTGCCCAACGCCCGGTTGTCTGGTGAGCTCGCGGCCGTTCAGGCGCTGGCCGACGGCCTGCCCGCGCTGTCCGCTTTGGACATCGCAGAGGGCGTCGACCCGGAGACCCTGCACGAACTCGGTGCCCGGCACGGCTACCGCGTGGCCGCCACCCTCGCCGCGCACGAGAGCGTGCTCGACGTCGTTTTCACCACCGGCGAGCCGACCCGGATCTACCGGGCGCAGCCACTGCGCACGGCATTAGCTGCACTGGGCAACAACCCCGCTGGGCAGCGAGAGACGAATGCGCTGGTCACGGCGTTGCGGGCGCACGTGCGGGATCGGCTGCCGCAGTACATGGTGCCGTCGGCGTTCGTCGTGCTGGACAAACTGCCGCTGCTCGCGTCCGGCAAGCTGGACCGCAAGGCGCTGCCCAGCCCGGAGCGGTTCACCGCCGGACCGGGCCGCGCCCCGCGCACGCCGGTCGAGGAAGTCCTCTGTGGACTCTTCGCCGAGGTGCTCGACGCCCCGGCCATCGGGGTCGACGACGACTTCTTCGCCCTCGGCGGCCACTCACTGATGGCGACCCGGCTGGTCGCTCGGCTGCGCGCGGTGTTCGGTGTCGAGTTGCAGGTGCGGTCGGTCTTCGAGACGCCGACGGTGGCCGGGCTCGCCGCGCTGCTGTCCACGATGGATGCCGGCGCCGCCCGCCCCGCCCTGGAACGGATGGAGCGGCCCGAGGTCCTGCCGCTCTCGTTCGCTCAGCAGCGGCTGTGGTTCCTGCACCGGTTCGAGGGCCCGTCGCCCACGTACAACATGCCCTCGGCCGTCCGGCTGACCGGCACGCTCGACGTCGACGCGCTGCGGGTGGCACTGTCCGATGTGGTCGGCCGACACGAGGCGCTGCGGACGGTGTTCCCCGAGGAATCGCAGCTGGTCCTCGAGGACGTCGAGATCCCGCTCCACCCGCGAGCCGTCACCGAAGCTTCGTTGGCGGACGCGGTGTCCGAGGTGGCTCGCACCGTCTTCGAACTCGAGTCGGAGATCCCGCTGCGCGCGGAACTGCTGTCCCTGGGCGCGCGTGAGCACGTCCTGGTGCTGGTGTTCCACCACATCGCCTCGGACGGCTGGTCGACCGCGCCGCTGTGGCGTGACCTCGCCACTGCCTACACCGCACGACGGTCCGGCGAGGCTCCACAGTGGACCCCACTGCCGGTGCAGTACGCGGACTACACGCTCTGGCAGCGGGACGTCCTCGGCGAGCAGGTCATCGAGCCGCAGCTCGACTACTGGCGCCGGACCCTGGCCGACCTGCCCGAGCGGATCGAGCTGCCCACCGACCGGCCGCATCCGGCGCAGGCGTCCTACCAGGGCGAACAGTTCCGGTTCGCCTGGGACGCCGACCTCCACAGTGGACTCGTGGACCTCGCGCGCTCGTGCGGCGCGAGTGTGTTCATGGTCGTGCACGCGGGCCTGACGGCGGTGCTGACCCGGCTCGGCGCGGGCACCGACATCCCGATCGGCACCTCGATCGCCGGCCGCACCGACCAGGCACTCGACGATCTCGTCGGGTTCTTCGTCAACACCCTGGTCCTGCGGGTCGACACCGGCGGCGAGCCCACGTTCCGCGACCTCGTCTCCCGCGTCCGCGAACGCAGCCTGGACGCCTACGCGCACCAAGACGTCCCGTTCGAACGGCTCGTGGAAGCGCTGAACCCGGCGCGTTCGCTGGCGTACCACCCGCTGTTCCAGACCATGCTGGCCTGGCAGAACAACGCCGTCGCCGAGCTGGAGCTGCCCGGCTTGACCGTCGAGGAGGAGCCGATCCGGACCGGGACCGCGCGGGCGGACCTGGTGTTCTTCGTCGGCGAACAGCCCGGCGCGGGCATCCGCGGCCTGGCCGAATACAACAGCGACGTCTTCGATCGCTCCGGCGTCGACGCGATTCTGGCGCGGCTGCAGACGTTGCTGCGGGCCGTGGTCGCCGACCCGGACCGTCCGATCGGCGCGGTCGACCTGCTGACCGAGGCCGAGCACGATCGCCTGCACGCCGAATGGGTCGAGACGCCCGTCCCGGCAGATTCCGTCGCCGAGTTGTTCGCGGCTCAGGTCGCCCGCACCCCTGAGGCGACCGCGCTGGTCTTCGGCGACTCGGCACGGACGTATGCCGAGCTGGATGCTGCCGCGACCGCGCTCGCACGGACGTTGATCGCCCGAGGGGCCGGCCCGGAGAAGGTGGTCGCGCTCGCGCTGCCGCGGTCGGTCGACCTGGTCGTGGCGATCCTGGCGGTGCTCAAGTCGGGCGCGGCCTACCTGCCGCTCGACCTCAACCACCCCGCCGAACGTATCGAGCTGATGCTCGCCGACGCCGCTCCGCACCTGGTGATCGACGAGGATTTCCAGGCCGCTGAGGAACCGGTGACCTGGCCGGAGATCCATCCGGACAACCCGGCGTACGTGATCTTCACGTCGGGTTCCACCGGACGGCCGAAGGCGGTCGCGGGCACCCAGCGCGCGCTCGCGAACCGGCTGCACTGGGGCCGGAACCTGACCGGCCCCGGCATCCGGGTCGCCAAGAGCGCACTCACGTTCATCGACGGCTCGACCGAGCTGCTCGGCGGGCTGATCGCGGGGGACACCGTCCTGCTGGCCGACGACGCCACCGCCACCGACCCGCTGGCTCTCGCCGAGCTGGTGAGCCGGACCGGGGCGCGGACACTGACCGTCGTCCCGAGTCTGCTGGCGTCCTTTGTGGACGATGCGCCCGATGGCGCGTTCGACACGGTCACGACGTGGATCACCAGCGGGGAGGCGTTGTCCTCGACGCTGGCCGACGCGGTGTCCCAGCGCTGGCCTGGGGCTCGCGTGATCAACCTGTACGGCTGCTCGGAAGCGGCGGGCGACAGCCTGATCCACCGCTGCGTCCCGGGCTCGACCGGCCAGGTGCCCATCGGCAAGCCGATCGCGAACACCCGCGCGTACGTGCTGGACGCGGGCCTGCGTCCGGTGCCGCCGGGTGTGCGCGGCGAGTTGTACCTCGCCGGGGCTGGGCTCGCTCGTGGCTACCTCGGGCAGCCGGGGCGGACGGCGGAACGGTTTGTCGCGGACCCGAACGGCGGCCGGATGTACCGCACCGGCGACCTGGTCCGCCGCCGCGCGGACGGGACCATCGAGTTCCTCGGCCGGGCCGACCAGCAGGTCAAGATCCGCGGGTTCCGTATCGAACCCGGCGAGGTCGAAGCGGTGCTGTTGGCCGACCCGGCAGTGACCCGCGCGGTCGTGATCGCCCGGGACGACCGGCTCGTCGCCTATGTCGTGGGTGACGTCGACGCGGCACGGCTCCGGGCGCATGTGTTGCCGGAGTATCTGGTGCCCTCGGCTTTCGTCGGCCTGCCCGAACTGCCACTGAACGCCAACGGCAAGCTCGACCGCCGGGCACTTCCGGCGCCGGAAGTGACCACGACGAGCCGCGCGCCACGGACGCCGGAGGAACAGGCGCTGTGCGAGCTGTTCGCCGACGTCCTCGGCGTGCCGGGCGTCGGTCCGGACGACGGGTTCTTCGCGCTCGGCGGGCATTCGCTGCTGGCGACCCGGCTGGTCAGCCGGATTCGCAAGCTGCTCGGCGTCGAAGTGCCGATCCGCGCGGTGTTCGACGCGCCGACCCCCGGGCGTCTCGCGGAGCTGCTGGACAATGGCCGCGCGAGCCGCCCCGCGCTGGTCCCGGCTGTTCGGCCCGAGGTGTTGCCGCTGTCGTACGCGCAGCAGCGGCTGTGGTTCCTGGACCGGCTGACCGGCCCGAGCCCGACCTACAACGTCCCGTGGGCGTGGCGGCTGACCGGCAGGATCGACGTCGAAGCCCTGCGCGCGGCGCTCGGCGACGTCGTCGCGCGGCACGAAATCCTGCGGACGGTCATCGTCGAGGACGGGGGAGTTCCGCGCCAGGTCGTGCTCGAGGACGTCTCGCCGGCGCTCGAGCTGACCGGAGATCTCGCGGAGGCGGCCAGGTACTGCTTCACGCTCGATCGCGAGATCCCGCTACGGGCTTCGCTGCTCCCGACCGGGCCTGACGAGCACGTGCTCCTGCTGCTCGTGCACCACATCGCGGGCGACGGCTGGTCCTTGCCGCCGGTCAAGCGCGATCTGGACACGGCGTACGCGGCCCGCTGCCGAGATGAAGCTCCACAGTGGACTCCGCTGCCGGTGCAGTACGCGGACTACACGCTGTGGCAGCGGGAGATGTTCGACAGCATCCTCGAACCGCAGACCGCGTTCTGGCGGAAGACTCTCGCCGGGATCCCGGACGAGCTGACGCTGCCGACGGACCGGCCGAGACCGGCGCAGTCGACCAACCGCGGCGGCGCGGTTTCGTTCACCGTGCCCGGCGACGTCCAACGCGGCCTCCGCGAGCTGGCGCACGGCAGCGACGCGAGCACGTTCATGGTGCTGCAGGCTTCTTTGGCCGCGCTGCTGACCAGGCTCGGCGCCGGGACCGACATCCCGCTTGGCACGCCGGTCGCGGGCCGGACCGATCACGCGCTCGACGAGCTCGCCGGGTTCTTCGTCAACACGCTGGTCCTGCGGACCGACACCGGCGGCGACCCGACGTTCCGCGAGCTGCTGGCACGGGTGCGCGAGGCGAGCCTCGCGGCGTACGCGCATCAGGATCTGCCGTTCGAGCACCTCGTCGAGCTACTCAACCCGGCCCGGTCGCTGTCGCGGCACCCGCTGTTCCAGGTCATGCTCGCTGTCTACCACTCGACGGGCGGCCCGGAGCGGCTGCTCGGGCTCGAATCGTCCTATGTGGACACCGGGTTGCGGCAGGCGAAGTTCGACCTGTCCTTCGACCTTGTCGAAACCCCGGACGGGATCGAGGCCGACCTCGAGTACAGCGTCGACCTGTTCGACGAGGCCACCGCGCGCACGCTCACCGAGCGGCTGGTCCGGTTGATGACCGCGGTCGTCGCTTCGCCGGACGCGCCATTGAGCAGCCTCGATGTCCTTTCTCAGGTGGAGCGCAAGCAGATCTTGGACTGGAGCGCGGGGGAGCGGCTGGCGCTCGGCACCGCGACCGTGGTCGATCAGCTGGCGGTGCAGGTCGCGGCCACGCCGTCGGCGGTGGCGTTGAGCGATGCGTCCCGCAGCGTCACGTTCGCCGAGTTCGACGCGCGCACCGACCGGATCGCGCGGTGGCTGACGGCGGCGGGTGCGGGCCCGGAGCGGATCGTCGCGCTGGTACTTCCGCGCTCGGCCGACGTCGTGGAAGCGATCTTCGGCGTGTTCAAGGCGGGCGCGGCCTACCTGCCGATCGATCCGGATCAGCCGGCGGACCGCATCGCCGGGGTGCTGGCCGACTCGGGCGCGTCGCTGGTGCTGACCACCGGCTCGCTCGCGTCGGGGGAGCGGGTTCTGCGGCTGGAGGACGTTCGCGACGTTGAAGTGGAGTTGACGCCGCCTGCGCCGGGCAACCCGGCGTATGTGCTCTACACATCGGGCTCGACCGGCAAGCCGAAGGGCGTGGTCATCCCGCATTCGGGGCTGGTCAACCTGTTCCACAGCCACCGCGAAACGCTCTACCGCCCAGCCGGTCGTTCGCTGCGGGTCGGGCACGCGTGGGCGTTTGCCTTCGACGCGTCCTGGCAGCCGCAGCTGTGGATGCTGGACGGGCACGAGGTGCACGTCGTCGACGACGACACCCGTCGTGACCCGGCGCGGCTTGCCGAAGTGGCGCGCGGGCTCGACTTCCTCGAACTGACGCCGTCGCACTTCCAGCAGCTCGCGGCCGCCGGAGTGATCGAGGACGGTTCCTGTGCCCTGGCGGTCGTGGGAGTCGGCGGCGAGGCCGTCTCGCAGAACCTGTGGGAGACGCTGCGGTCGTTGCCGGGCACGGAGGCGTACAACCTCTACGGCCCGACCGAGGCCACTGTGGACTCACTGGTCGGGCGGGTGCGCGACGCCGAGCGGCCGGTGGTCGGGCGTCCGGTGCACAACGCCAGCGCGTACGTCCTCGACGGCGGGCTTCAGCCGGTGCCGGTCGGGGTCCCCGGTGAGCTCTACCTGGCCGGGGCCGGGCTGGCGCGGGGTTACCTGGGACAGCCCGGGCTGACGGCGGAGCGGTTCGTGGCGAGCCCGTTCGGCGGGCGGATGTACCGCACCGGCGACCTGGTGCGCTGGCGGCCGGACGGGCAGCTCGAGTACCTGGGCCGGACCGACGACCAGGTCAAGATCCGCGGGTTCCGCATCGAGCCCGGTGAGATCGAGGCTGTGCTGTCGCGTCACGACGACGTCGCCGAGGCGCTGGTCGTGGTGCGCGAGGATCGGCCGGGGGACAAACGGCTCGTCGGGTATGTGGTCGGCTCGGCGGATCCCGCTTCGGTGCGGGAGTTCGCCGGACGGACGTTGCCGTCCTACATGGTCCCGGCCGCGATCGTCGTGCTGGAGAGGTTCCCGGTGACGCCCAACGGGAAGCTCGACCGGGCCGCGCTGCCGGTGCCGGAGTTCATCGTCGGCGGCCGACAGCCTTCCACGGCCGTGGAAAGAGCCCTCTGCGAGGTGTTCGCGGAGGTGCTCGAAGTGGCCGAGGTCGGCTTGGACGACGACCTGTTCACCCTCGGCGGGCACTCGATGCTGCTGGTGGTCCTGCGCACGCGGATCGCCGAGCGGCTCGGTACCGAGCTCCCGATCGCCGAGTTCTTCCGTACCCCCACCGTGGCCGGGCTTTCCGCCCTGCTGACCCGAAACTGAGGACGTCCATGGAACGCACCCTGATGAACGCCAAGATCCACCGCGCCACCGTGACGCAGGCCGACCTGCACTACGTCGGCTCGCTGACGATCGACGCCGAGCTGATGAAGGCCGCGGACATCGTCGAGGGCGAGAAGGTCCAGGTCGTCGACATCACCAACGGCGCCCGGCTGGAGACCTACGCCATCACCGGCGAGCCGGGCTCCGGCGTGATCGGTATCAACGGCGCCGCCGCGCACCTGGTGCACCCTGGTGATCTGGTCATCATCATCACCTACGCCCAGGTCCAGCAGGCCGAGCTGGCCGCGCACCGGCCAACGGTGGTGCACGTGGACACGGACAACCGGCAGGTCCACATCGGACACGACCCGGCCGAGCCGGTGCCCGGTGCCGAAGCCCAGCTGACCGGCCGCCGCTGATCCCCGGCCCTCGTGAGTGGTAAGTCGGGTTCTATTTGAGGGGTAAGGCAAACGTGGCGTGGTGAAGCGAGGGGGACCTGCCGACGGGCTCGTGAGTGTTGCGGCCGGTTAGAACCGGCCGCGCCACTCACGAGTCCTTGGCGCGCAAAGAGTGAGGCCGTGCTCGTGAGCGTTGCGGCGGTTCTAACCGCCCGCAACGCTCACGAGTCCTCAATGCCGCAGCACGACACATTTGCCTTACCCCTCAAAATAACCCTATTTACCACTCACGACCGTTACAGGTGGTCGATGGGGCGACTGAGACGGCGTGGCCGCCACACCAGGTAACCGGGCCCCGGCGGTGGGCGCGGCCACAGGCGGGGGTGCTTGATTTTCCCGCCCGCCGGTAAATAAGGTGTGCCTATCCTAATGTTCGACGAGGGGTTGTCGATGTCCGTGTTTCAAGCCGGCCTGAGCCGCCGCGGTTTCCTGATCGGCGCCGGTGGCGCCGCCGCGATGGCGGCGCTGACCGCCTGCGGCAGCGGTGACCAGCCCGCCGCGGCCGCGCCGAGTGGCCCGTGGGAGTTCACCGACGACCGCGGCGAGAAGATCACGCGCCCGCAGCGTCCGGCGAAGGTCGTCGCCTACGTCAGCTCCGCGGCCGCGCTGTGGGACTACGGCATCAAGCCGATCGGCGTGTTCGGCCCGCAGAAGACCGCCAACGGCGGCAAGGAGCTGCAGGCGGGCAACATCGACCTCGGCGCGGTCACCTCGATCGGCAACGCCTGGGACGACTTCAGCATGGAGAAGTTCGCCGCGCTGCAGCCGGATCTGGTGATCACCGGCCTGACCGGCGCCAAGCCCACCGACCTGTGGGTGCTGACCGACGAGCTCGGCCCGAAGGTCCAGGCGCTCGCGCCGGTCGTGGCTCTCTCGGAGTACAAGCAGACCCTGCCGAAGGTCATCGAGCGCTACGCGCAGCTGGCCACCTCGCTCGGCGCCGACGTCAACACCGACGCGCAGAAGGCCGCGAAGGCCGACTTCGACAAGGCGTCCGAGGAGCTGCGCGCCGCGGCGAAGGAGAAGGCCGGGCTGAAGGTCCTGGTCGTCTACGGCGACAAGGACAACTTCTACATCGCCCGCCCGGAGTTCTTCGCCGACCTCGCCTACTACCGCGAGCTGGGCCTGGACATCGTGTCCGGCGCCGGCGGCCCCACCGACTACTGGGAGACGCTGAGCTGGGAGCAGGCCGGCAAGTATCCGGCCGACCTCATCCTCACCGACGTCCGCACCTTCGCGCTCCCGCGCGCGGAGATGGCGAAGTTCCCGACCTGGGCCCAGCTGCCCGCGGTGAAGGCGAACCAGCTCGGCGACTGGTCCGCCGAGCCCCGCTTCAACCACCAGCTGGCGACCCCGGTGATCCGCAAGCTGACCGAAGCCGTCAAGAACGCCCGCACCGACATCGTGGCCTGAGGAGACCGATGACGAACCCCTTCGAAGACGCCGACGGCACGTACCTGGTCCTGGTCAACGCCGAGAACCAGCACAGCCTCTGGCCCGAGCACATCGAGGTCCCGGCCGGCTGGACGACCACGTTCGGCCCGGCCCCGCGCCAGGACTGCCTCGACCACATCGAGGCGACCTGGACGGACATGCGCCCGAAGTCCCTCATCGAGGCCATGGAGGGCTGAAGGACTCGTGAGCGTTCCGGGCGGTTAGAACCGCCCGGAACGCTCACGAGTCCTTACTCCAGGGCCGGGGAAGCGAAGGTCAGGGTCGCGAGGTCGGCGTCGAGGGTGGCGTCGGCGCCGAGGGGCAGCGTCGGCGAGGAGGCCACGTGGCCGAAGCCGAACTCCGCCAGGACCGGGACTCCCAATGGGCCCAAGCGTTCCTCGAACAAGGCGCGGATTTCGGCGGGGTCGCCGCAGGCGGCCCACGAACCCAGCACGATCCCGCGGACCCCGTCGAACCAGCCGGCCCGCAGCAGCTGCGTCACCATCCGGTCCAGCCGGTAGACGCTTTCGGTGACGTCCTCCAGCAACGCGATGCCGTCCTTCGCCGACCCGTGTTCCGGCGTGCCGATCGAAGCCGCCAGCAGCGACAGGTTCCCGCCGACCAGCCGCCCCGAGGCCCGGCCCGGTACGAGCGCTTCCGCTGAAGCCGTTCGGATCACCTGCGCGCGCTCGGGTTCGAACAGCGTCTGCCGAAGGTGTTCGGCCGCGACGTCGTCGAACAGCACGCTCGCGGGCATCGGCGAGAACAGGCTGTCCAGTCCCAGGTGGACGTCCACCGCGCGGTGTATCGCGGTGACGTCGCTGGAGCCCGCGAACACCTTCGGCCCGGCGGACCGCAGCGCCGCCCAGTCGACCAGGTCCAGCATCCGCTGGGAGCCGTACCCGCCCCGCGCGGCGAGTACACAGGTGACGTCGGGATTCAGCCACGCCGCGGTGAACTCCGCCGCCCGTTCCTCGTCCGAACTGGACAGATACCGCGAAGGCGCCGCACGCACACACGCGCCGACGTCAACGGAGACACCCCAGCTCTCGATCACCGGGAGCGCCTTCTCCAGCAGGTCCGGCGGAACCGGGCTCGCCGGGGCCACGAGCGCGATCGTGTCGCCTTCGCGCAGCCGAGGTGGCCTCACCGCGAGAGCTCCAGCCGCGGCACGTCCGGCGCTTCGAAGCCGAACACCTGACCGTAGAAGGAAAGTTCGGCCTCCAGCGCGGCGATGATGGTCTCCGCCCGGCGGAACCCGTGCTGCTCGCCTTCGAAGCGTAAGTAAGCGTGCGGAATCCCGCGTCCGGTGAGCCCGGCGACGAACCGGTCGGCCTGCTCCGGCGGGCAGATCTGGTCCTCCAGGCCCTGCAGCAGCAGGACCGGCCCGGCCAGCGACCCGGCGTTGAGGCCCGGCGACCGGTCACGGTAGAGCTGCGAGGCCTCCGGCAGCGGGCCGATCAGACCGGTCAGGTACTGGGACTCGAAGTCGTGCGTCTCGCCGACCCAGCCCAGCAGGTCCAGCACCGGGAACTTCACCGTGCCCGCACGGTAGGCCTTCGTGGACGTCATCGACGCGGCGGAAGTGAACCCGCCCGCGCTGCCGCCGCGGATCCCGAGCCGCTCGCCGTCCGCGATCCCGGCCGCCACCAGCGCTTCGGCCACCGCCATGCAGTCGGCGACGTCGACCACACCCCACTGACCACGCAGCCGCTCCCGATACCGGCGCCCGAATCCGGTCGAGCCACCGTAGTTCACCCCGACGACGCCGATCCCGCGGCTGGTGAGGTAGGCGATCTCCGAGTCGTAGGACGGGAAGTGCTGTCCGGTCGGCCCACCGTGGACTTGCACCACGAACGGCGGCAGCTCGCCCTCCGGCGCCGCGTAGTCCGGGTTGGTCGGGTAGTAGACGCACGCCGGCACGGCCTCGCCGTCCGCCGTCGAGAACAGCCGTTCCTCCGCCACCGGAAGGAACTCCGCAGCCGGGACGTGCGCGGGCTGCGGCGTCAGCTCGGTCCGCATCCCGGCCCGCAGGTCGACGTAGACGACCGTCGACTCCCGGACCGCCCCGGCCGCGACCCCGGCGACGCCGTCGCGGTAGGCGGCGAAGGCGTTCGACGACCACTCCGACAGATCCGACACCACGGACACCGGCGACACGCCGGAGTCGTCCAGCATCGCGAGCCGTCCGCTGGAGATCACCGCGAACCGGCCGCCGCCGAGCTGCGCGAACCACCGCGCGCCGGGCTTCCACACCGGACCGCCGAGCTCCTGCTCGACCGGCGCCAGATTCGTCAGCGCACCGTCGAGCCCGATCCGGTGCAGATTCCACCAGCCGTCCGGGTCGAGCACTGCCAGCAGCGTGTCCGAGTCCTCCCATTCGATCTGGCACACCGAGACCTCCGGGCCGCCGGCCAGCACCCGGTGCGGCCCGAACGTCCCGTCGCCGGACACCGGCGCGAGGCAGAGTTCCGTGCCGTCCCACGGCATCGCCGGGTGGTCCCAGCCGAGCCACGCCGCGTGCCGTCCATCCGGGGAAAGCTGGGGAGCGGTCATGAAGTGGTGCGTGTCGGCGAGGACGCGCTCGCCGCCGTCCAGCCCGATCGCGACCAGTTCGCGGGCGATGTCGGTGGGCCGGTCGCCGATGGCGCGCTCCCGCACCGCCCAGACCTCGCCCGGCCGACCGGGCCGGAGGTCGCCGTAGCGCACCGACTGTGACGTAGGCGGTTCAGCTGTTAGCGGAATCACCGAGCCGTCGAGGCGGGCGTAAACGCGTTGATCCGCCCAGTGCGTGAACACCACGGCGTCGCCGACGACGGCCCACGGGCGGCCCCCGTACTCGTGCAGCCGGTTGCGGACGTTCCACGGCGCCGCGAGCACGTCCTCGGTCCCGCCGCCGGGCAGCGCGCGCACCAGCGCGACGCGTCCTTCCTCGTCAGGGCGGGCTTCGGCCCACCACAACTCGTCCCCGACGGCGTCGAGCCATTGCGGCCCGCCCCCGGCGGCGGCCGCGTCGGCGGCACTGATCGGCGAGACCCAGGTTCCGTATGCGGAGATCGTCCGTGACACCCCCCGAGGTTAGCGGCGACCTGCGCGGGCCGCGCCCCGCCGAAAGGTGGTGGCGAATCAGGGGCGGCGGATGCCGATCATGCGGGCGTGGCCTAGGGTCGGAGGTGTTATGTCTCGCGTAATCCACGTCTTCCGCCGGCCTGACCGCTTCGTCGCCGGCACCGTCGGCGAGCCCGGCGATCGCACGTTCTACCTCCAGGCTTCCGAGGAGGTGCGCACGATCAGCGTCTCCATCGAAAAGCAGCAGGTAGTGGTCCTCGCCGAGCGGCTCAGCTCGTTGCTGGAGGAGGTCGCGAGCCGCTTCGGCGCCGACGTCCCCGACGACGTGCCGGACGACCTCGTCGACGTCGACCCGCTCGCCGTGCCGCTCGAGGAGGAGTTCCGCGTCGGCACGATGGGGCTCGGCTGGGACGCCGACAGCAGCGCCGTCGTGATCGAGCTCCTCGCCATCACCGAGGGCGAGGTCGACGAAACGGTCGTGCTCGACGACACCGAGGAGGGCCCGGACGCGGTCCGCGTGTTCCTCACCCCGGTCGCCGCGCGCGCCTTCGCCGAGCGGGCCGACCGGGTCGTCAACGCCGGCCGCAAGCCGTGCCCGCTGTGCGGTGAGCCGCTCGACCCGAACGGGCACATCTGCCCGCGGCAGAACGGCTACCGCCGCGAAACCGACTCCGGCGAAGACTGAGCAGATGGCCAGCACCCCGTCCCCGCAGGACCCGGCGGCCCGCGAGCTGGTCACCCACGGCCGCATCGATGTCGAGGGCAGGCTCGTCGACGCCTCCAACGTGACCCTCTTCTGCAACATCGAGCTCGACGGCGTGACCGGGACCGTGGTGTACAAGCCGGTGTCGGGGGAGCGGCCGCTGTGGGACTTCCCCGACGGCACGCTCGCCGGGCGTGAGGTCGCCACCGCGCTGGTCGCCGAGGCGTCCGGCATCGGCGCGATCCCGCCGACGGTGCTGCGTGACGGGCCGTTCGGGCCGGGCATGGTCCAGCTCTGGATCGAGACGACCGAGGACGAGCTCGTCGACGTCCGCGCGCCCGACGACCTGCCCGAAGGCTGGCGGATCGTGCTGCACGCGCACGACCGCGCCGGCGAACCCGCGGTGCTGGCGCACGCGGACCACCCGGGCCTGCGCGACCTGGCCGTGCTCGACGTGATCGTCAACAACACCGACCGCAAGGGCGGGCACCTGCTCGCCGGGCTCGACGGCCGCGTCTACGGCGTTGACCACGGCATCTGCCTGCACACCGACCCGAAGCTGCGGACCGTGCTGTGGGGCTGGGTCGGCGAGCGCCTGCCCGACGAATCCGTCGAGAAGCTGCGCAAGCTGCGGGCGCAGCTCGACGGCCAGCTCGGCACCGACCTCGCTGGGCACCTGACCAAGTTCGAGGTCCGGGCGCTGGCCGAGCGCACCGACCTGCTGCTCGCCGAGGGCATCTTCCCCGAGCCTGGCGACGACTGGCGCGCGATCCCCTGGCCGCTGTTCTGATGATCATGGACGACGCCGCCCGCGCGCGGCTTCTCGACCGGTTCGGGCCCAGCGTCGAGCCGTGGTGCGACGAGCTGCCCGGCCTGGTCGCGAAGCTGGCCGCCCGCTGGAACCTCACCGTCGTCGGCTCCCGGCCGGGCAACACCGGCCGCACCCTGATGTGCACCAGCCCGGACGGGCCGCGCGTGCTGAAGCTGACGCCGGACCAGGAGATCGCCGCCGGGGAAGCGACCGCGCTGCAGACCTGGGCGGGCTGCTCCCGCGTCGTGCAGGTGATGGAGGTCGACTTCGAGGCGGGCGCGATCCTGCTGGAAGGCCTCGAACCCGGGACGACGCTCGTCGGCCGAGAGGTCCCCTGGGCGCAGATCGGCGAACTGCTCACGCAGATCCACGGCGTTCCGGCGCTGGGCCCGTTCCCGTCGATGACCGAGCGCGTCACCTTAATGTACGAACTCGCGGAGCGGCGTCTGGACGACGTCCTCCCGGTCGAGATCCTGTACAAAGCCCGCGACCGCGCGCACGAACTGGCCGTCGGCGGGCCGGTCACGCTCGTGCACAGCGACCTCCATCCCGGCAACGTCCTCGACGCCGGACCCGCCCGCGGCGCCGTGGCGATCGACCCGCGGCCGTGCCTCGGCGATCCGTCGTTCGACGCCGTGGACTGGGTGTTCATCCCGATGGCCGCGGGCGGCACCCTCGAAGACGGCATCGAGGCGCTGCGCCCGCACGTGCCGGATCTCGACGCCGAGCGGGTCCGGGCGTGGTGTGTCGCGCTGGCTCCCCTCGTGGCGATGGGGCCGTTGCGCCGGGGTGAGGCGACGCCGTTCACCGACGCCGTGCTGGAGTTGGCGCGCTGACCGGCGTGGCGTCACCCGGCCGGGGCGGCTCGGCCACTAGCGTCGGGCGCCGTGCGTTCCCATTCGTATGACGACGTGCTGGCCGGCCGGCGGAAGAAGAAGGTGCCGGAGGTCCCGGCCGAGCCCGGGCTCGTGGTCGAGGACCCGGTCAGCGGCTTCTGCGGCGCGGTGGTGAAGATCGAGTACGGCAACGTCGTCCTCGAGGATGCCCGCGGCCGCCACCGTGTGTTCCCGCTTGACCCGGCGGCGTTCCTGCTGGAGGGCAAGCCGGTCACGCTGGTGCCCTTCAAGGCGCCGAAAGCTCCGGTGAAGCAGGTCTCGGCGTCGGGCTCGGTGCGCGTCCAGGGGCTGCAGGCCCGGGTCGCGCGCGACTCGCGGATCTGGGTGGAGGGCAAGCACGACGCCGAGCTCGTCGAGCGGGTCTGGGGCCATGACCTGCGGGTCGAGGGTGTGGTGGTCGAACCGCTGGAGGGCGTCGACGTGCTCGCCGAGCGGATCGAGGAGTTCGGCACCGGGCCGGGACGACGGCTCGGCGTGCTGGTCGACCACCTGGTCACCGGCAGCAAGGAGTCACGGCTGGTCGAGCGGATCCGTGACGGGAACGTGCTGGTCACCGGGCATCCCTACATCGACATCTGGCAGGCCGTGCGCCCGGCGGCGGTCGGCATCGAGGCCTGGCCGGAAATCCCGCGCGGGATCGACTGGAAAACCGGCATCTGCGACGCCCTCGGTTGGGGGCAACCTTTCGAAGGCTGGCAACGTGTTCTGGCTGCGGTGAGCAGTTTCCGCGACCTCGAGACCCCGTTGATCGGGGCCGTGGAGCGGCTCATCGACTTCGTCACCGAGCCTGCGGAAGAAGGATGAATGTCCGGATTGTCCAGGTCACGCATGGGTCACGGTGGATCACTCCGCCGGTACTTTCCGAAGCGATCTGAGAGCATGAAGCCATGACAGCGGCTCTGTTCTGGTTGATCGCGGGAATCGTGCTGATCATCGCCGAAGTCATCTCCGGGGACTTCGTCCTGATCATGCTCGGCATCGGCGCGCTCTTCGGCGCCGGGTCGGCCGCGCTGACCGGGAACCCCATCGTCGACGTCGCGGTCTTCGCCATCACTTCGATCGGCATGCTCGTGCTGGCCCGGCCCGCGCTCAAGCGGAGATTCCTGGCCGGGCCGAACATCCGGATGCACACGGACGCGCTGATCGGCGCCCGTGCGGTCGTTCTGTCCACTGTAGACTTCGAGAACGGGCAGGTGAAGATCGCCGGGGACGTCTGGACGGCGCGCAGCATGTCCCAGGACCACCCGCCGATCGCCCCGGGCACCTCGGTGACCGTGGTCGAGATCTCCGGGGCGACCGCGGTCGTCTCGGCCGAGCCGTGAGCGGAATCGCATGACCGGACTGATCGTGGTTCCCGAGGGCACGGCGGTCGTGCTCGAACGCGGCGGGAAGTTCCGGGCCGTCCTCGGTGCCGGGCGGCACTTCGTGCTGCCGTTCGCGGACAAGGTGCGCGCCCGGTTCGACCTCGGGCCGCAGATCCTGTCGTTCCCGCCGCAGGCGTTGCGAGCCGCCGACGGGACCGAGGTGCAGGCGCTGGCCGCCGTGCACTTCCGGGTGGTCGACCCGCGGGCGGCGAGCTATGAGATCAAGAACCCGGCGATCGCGGTCGAACAGCTGACGATCACCGCACTACGCCAGGAAGCCGGCCTGCTGAGCGCGGACCACGCGCTCGGCTCGTCCGGCGACCTGCACCGTTCCGTGTGGACGGTGCTGCACGACACCACCCCGCGCTGGGGCGTGGAAACCGTCGAACTGGAACTCACGATGAGTCCGGCGGCCGCGCCCGAAACGCCGTCAACCGCGCAAGAATGGTACTAGGTAAGGGGAAGAACCTTTGAACGGCACAGTATTAGCCGTCGTGGTGATCGCACTGGTCCTGCTCGTGATCATCGTGGTGGCCAAGGCGATCATGGTCGTGCCGCAGGCACAGTCGGCCGTGATCGAGCGGCTCGGCCGGTTCCGGACGGTGGCCTCACCCGGCCTGACGTTCCTGGTGCCCTTCCTGGACAAAGTGCGCGCCCGGATCGACCTGCGCGAGCAGGTCGTCTCATTCCCGCCGCAGCCAGTGATCACCGAGGACAACCTGACGGTGTCGATCGACACGGTCGTGTACTTCCAGGTGACCGACTCGCGCGCCGCGGTGTACGAGATCTCGAACTACATCGTCGGTGTCGAGCAGCTGACCACCACGACGCTGCGTAACGTCGTCGGTGGCATGAGCCTTGAGCAGACGCTGACCTCGCGTGACTCGATCAACACCCAGCTGCGCGGCGTGCTCGACGAGGCGACCGGACGCTGGGGCATCCGCGTCGGCCGCGTCGAGCTGAAGGCGATCGACCCGCCGCCCTCCATTCAGGACTCGATGGAGAAGCAGATGCGTGCCGACCGTGAGAAGCGCGCGATGATCCTGACCGCGGAAGGTCAGCGGGAATCCGCGATCAAGACCGCGGAAGGCCAGAAGCAGAGCCAGATCCTCTCGGCCGAAGGTGCTCGCCAGGCGACCATCCTCGCCGCGGAGGCCGACCGGCAGTCCCGGATCCTGCGGGCCCAGGGTGAGCGGGCCGCGCGGTACCTGCAGGCGCAGGGCCAGGCGAAGGCGATCGAGAAGGTGTTCGCCGCGATCAAGGCGGGCCGCCCGACCCCGGAAGTCCTGGCGTACCAGTACCTGCAGACGCTGCCGCAGATGGCGCAGGGCGACGCGAACAAGGTCTGGATGATCCCGAGCGACTACGGCAAGGCCCTCGAAGGCTTCGCCCGCGCGCTCGGCGCCCCCGGCGACGACGGCGTCTTCCGCTACGAGCCGCCGAAGGAGGACGCCGCGAAGCCGGTCCTCGACGACGACGAAGAGGTCGCCGGCTGGTTCGACACGTCCAGCGACCCGAAGGTCGCCGAGGCGGTGGCGGCGGCGGAAGCCGTTGCGCGCCAGGAAGTCCCGGCGCTCGGCACGATCACCCCGGCGGCTCCTGCCGCGCCTGGAGCCCGCCCGGCGATCGCTCGTCCGGTCACTCCCGCGGCTCCTCCGGCTCCGGCGTCGGAGGAAGACGAGGAGCGCGGCACCGAGGTCACGCCGGCTCCGCCGCAGCAGCCGCCCGCGCAGCAGTCGCTGCCGCAGCCGCACCAGCAGCCCGGCCAGTACCCGCAGTCGCCGCCGCCGGGCCAGTACGGCGGCCCGCAGCAGGGCGGCCCGGGCACCGGCCCGTTCCCGCAGCAGCCGCCGTTCGGTGGCCCCCAGGGTCCGCGCCGCTGATTTCTTGAGCCGTGAAGGCCCGCTTACCGGTCGTGAGAGCCGGTAAGCGGGCCTTCACGGCTTATGGGCGCCGGGCTGGAGTTCGTGAGGCGGCCGGCGCTGGCCAGCCGTGTTTGGTGACCTGCGGTCGCCTTGCCGCTCGCACCACCGACCCCAGCAGCACCTGGAGTCACACCCGCCCCACGTCCCAGGACGCCAGGCCCACCGTAGGTACTCAAAAGACCCTTGGTTCTATTAACCGGCCGCCACTCACGAGGGCCGAGCACGCTGATACACGGAGACGTCGTCGATGTCGGAGCGGGAGCGGTCCGGCAGGGCGATGACGCAGAGGATCGTGATCACGGCCGCCAGCACGATGTAGCCCGAGATCGCATACGGCGTCCCGGTTTCGTGGAGCAGCCAGGTCGCCAGGAGCGGCGCCGGGCCGCCCGCGAACACCGACGCCAGCTGGTAGCCCAGGCCCGCGCCGCCGTAGCGCAGGTGCGTCGGGAAGCTCTCGCCGATCAACGCCGCCTGCGGCCCGTACTGCAGCGCGTGCGGCACGAAGGCCAGGACCACCGCGATGAACACCAGTGCGTGCCCGCCGTTGGTCAGCACCGCGAAGTACGGGAACGCGATGAGCGCGGTCACCACCGCGCCGATCAGGTAGATCCGCTTGCGGCCGAAGCGATCCGACAGCTGCGAGAACCACGGGATCATCGCCAGTTCGCACGCCGCGCCGACCAGCACGGCGTTGAGCACGAACGTCTTGCTGAAGTCCCCTCGCGACACCACGTAGATCAGGACGTAGCTGGTGAACAGGTAGAACGGCATCTGCTCGCTGAACCGCAGGCCGGCCGAGAGCAGGATCTCCCGCCAGTGGTGCCGGATCGCGTCGAGCACCGGGGTCTGTGCGGTCCGCTTGGCAGCCACCAGTTTCGCGAACATCGGCGTCTCGAGGATCTTCAGCCGGATCACCAGGCCGACCGCGACCAGGATCAGGCTCGCCAGGAACGGCAGCCGCCAGCCCCACGAGTCGAACGCGGCGGGCGTGAGCGTCGCGGAGAGCAGCGTCATCCCGCCGGTGCCCAGCACCAGCCCGACCGGGACGCCGATCTGCGCGAAACTGCCCAGCAGCCCGCGTTTGCGCTGGTCACCCCATTCCATCGCGAGCAGCACCGAGCCACTCCACTCGCCGCCGATCGCGATGCCCTGGATCAGCCGCAGCAGCACCAGGATCAGCGGCGCGGCGAACCCGATCGACGTCGTCCCCGGCAGCATGCCGACGATGCCGGACGAGATTCCCATCAGCAGCAACGTGACGATCAGCGTGGCCTTGCGCCCGATCCGGTCGCCCCAGTGCCCGAAGATCGCCGCCCCGACCGGCCGGGCGGCGAACCCCACCGCGTATGTGGCGAAGGACGCCATGGCGCCCGCGTAGGCGCTCGACGCGGGGAAGAACAGATGCGGGAAAACCAGTGCCGCCGCGGTGTTGTAGAGGAAGAAGTCGTACCACTCGATCGTCGTACCGACCGCACTCGCCAACGCCGCGCGCCGGACCTGCACCCGTTGTGAGCCGTCCTGCTGATGAGTGACGTCGTTGTCGCCCAGGACCACTTTGCACCACCTCCGGTGACTGCTGTCACACCACAGTGTGCGGCGGTTCGCCCGGTTTGGCGATCGCTGCCGCGAAAGTCGTCCGGCGGGTACCGGCGGTTTCGGCTGGGCAATACGCTGTATCGTTGCCCCGATTTCGGAACCGGGCGGAAGAGGACCGATGGCGGCACGGCAGGACGACGGCGGGGTCATCTGGGAGCGGCCCGAGCCGCCGAGCCGGCCCGCCCCGAGCCCGTTGAGCCGCGAGCTCATCGTCCGCGCGGCGATCGACCTCGCCGACGCCGACGGCCTCGAAGCCGTGTCGCTGCGGAAGGTCGCGGCCGCGCTCGACGCCGGCCCGATGCGGTTGTACGGCTACCTGTCCACCAAGGAAGAGCTCCTCGACCTCATGGTGGACGCGGTCTACGGCGAGCTCCCGCTGCCGGAGGCGTCCGACGACTGGCGTATGCCGCTGCGAGCCCGCGCGTACGGCATGCGCGAAGCGGCGCATCGCCACGAGTGGTTCCCCGGCCTCCTCGGCGGCCGCCCGCAGTTCGGCCCTAATGCCTTGGCGTACATGGAAGCGACGTACTCCGCCCTCGACAACGCTCTCGACGACCTGGACGTCCTGTTCGCGATCGTCGGCACCGTCGGTGCTTACGTCCTCGGCGCGCTGCAGATCGAGCTCTCCGACCGGCGTGCCGAGCGCGCGACCGGCTTGGACGAGCGTCAGTGGCAGGCCACCAACGGCGCTTACCTGAAGCGGATGCTGGCGACGGGGAAGTACCCGACGATCGGCAAGATCCTCCGCGAGGTCACGCATCGCGACGCCGACGCGGTGTTCGAGGCGGGCCTCGCCCACGTGCTCGACGGGATCGCCAAAACTTTCTGAATCCGCATCTTTGCAGAATCTGCAGAAATCTGTACGGTGGAGTCGTGGACGGACTCAGGGAGCGCAAGAAGCAGGAGACGCGCATCGCGCTGAGCTGGGCCGCCATCCGCCTGACCGTGGAGCGCGGGCTGGACAACGTCCGTGTCGAGGACATCGCGGCCGAGGTCGGTGTCTCGACCCGCACCTTCAGCAACTACTTCACCACCAAGGCCGAGGCGATCGCGGCCCGGCATGTCGACCGCGCCCGGGCGATCTCGGCCGAACTGCGGGCGCGACCGGCGGACGAGCCGATCTGGGACGCGATCACCCACGCCGTCCTGGCCCGGTTCGCGCTCGGCCAGGATGTCGACGCCCACCGCGTGCCCGATGAGCAGTGGGTGGCCGGCATTCGGCTCATGGTCGCCGAACCGGCCCTACAGGGGGAGTTCCTCCGGGTCGGCGCGGTGATCGAAGCCGAGTTCGCTGAGGTGATCGCCGAGCGCACCGGCACCGATGTCGTCAAGGACCTCTACCCGCGGCTCATGGCGGGCGCGGTCGGCGTCGCCATCAACCTGGCCACCCAGCAGTGGCTGGCCACCGATCCACCGGTTCAGATGGGGCCGATTCTGCGGTACGCGTTCGCGCAGTTCGCCGCCGGACTGCCCGTACCCACCCGCTGATTTTCCACGAACCAACGGCAACCCCGGGGTGCTTCGTCATGCCCGGATACTGAGGGGAACCACCATGTCTGTCGTCATCGCCGGCGCCGGCCCGAACGGCCTGATGCTCGCCTGTGAACTGAAACTGGCCGGAATTCAGCCGATCGTGCTCGAACGGCTCCCGGAACGCACCACCGAACACCGCGCCAATGGGCTGGTCGGCCAGGTGGTCCGGATGTTGGACCGCCGCGGCCTGTACCAGCGGCTCGCCGGTGAGATCGGCGCTCCCGCCCCGGGATTCGTCTTCGCCGCCATGCCACTGGATCTCACGCTGGCGCAAGAAAATCCGCTCTACATCCTGCCGGTGCCGCAGCGGCAGCTCACCGCGATGCTGGCCGACCGCGCGCTCGAGCTCGGCGTCGAAATCCGGTACGGCCACGAGCTTTCCGGCCTGACGCAGGACGACGACGGCGTCACGCTCGAAGTCACCGGTCCGGACGGGGTTTATCCGCTTCGAGCCGGGTATCTCGTCGGCGCGGACGGTGGGCGCAGCGCCGCGCGCAAGCTGTCCGGCATCGACTTTCCCGGTGTCACCAAGGACAACGGCGTCTCGAGGACTGCGCACGCTTCGGTGCCACCGGCGTCGATCGACCCCGTGACCGGCGGGCTGAAGGTGCCGGGTCGCGGCGTGATCCCGCCGTTCTTCCACTATCGCACCGAAAACGGCCTGTTCGTCTACGCACCGCTGCCCACCGGAACCCTCGTGACCACCATGGAATGGGACGCGGGCGACCCAGACGACGAGTCGCCGCTGACCTTCGAGGAACTGGCGGAGAGCATCCGGCGCGTGCTCGGCGCGGACGTCCCGCTGGGCCCGCCCGCCGGCGACGGACCGCACCTCATGCGGCGGCTGCACGGCGGCAACACCCGCATCGCCTCGACGTTCCGCGATCGCCGGGTGCTGCTGGTCGGCGACGCCGCCCACGTGCATTCGGCCATTGGCGGGCCGGGGCTCAACCTCGGGCTGCAGGACGCGATCGGGCTCGGTTGGAAGCTCGCGGCCGAGCTGCACGGCTGGGCGCCCGCCGGCTTGCTCGACACCTACGAAGCTGAACGGCGGCCGGTCGCCGAGCGGGTCGTTATGCACACGCAGGCGCAGTCCGCGCTGATCGCGCCGGGCGGCGACGTCACCGCGCTGCGCGAGCTGTTCGGCGAGCTGCTGCGGCTGCCGGGCACGGTGCAGCACATCGCGGATCTCATGTCGGGCGCGGACATCCGCTACGACATGGGCGTCGACGACCCGCACCCGCTCATCGGCCGCTGGGCACCCGACGTGCCCGGCGTGCGGTTCACGGACGCTCGTCCGGTACTGCTGGACTTCACCGGTTCGCTTGCCGAGGAGGTCGCCGGGTGGCGCGATCGCGTCGACGTCGTCACGCCCGACGGCGGCGGACCGGCCACGGCGATGCTTGTGCGTCCCGACTGCTACGTCGCCTGGGCGACCAGCTCGCCCGAACCGGACGAGGGGGAGCGGAAGGCGTTGCGCGCGGCGCTGGAGTGGTGGTTCGGCGCCCCGGTTGACGCGTAGGATAATTCCTACGTATGGTGACGGGCATGCAGATCAGCCATGTGCAGTTCCTGACCGTGCCCGTCGCCGATCACGCTCGCGCCCGGGACTTCTACGTCGAGAAGCTCGGCTTCGAGTTGATCGTCGAGCGCCGTGGCCCGAGCGGCCCGTTCGTGATGGTCGGGCCGAAGGGCGCCAACACCGGCCTGGTGCTCGTCGACTACCCGGTCGGCGGCGTCGAGCTCGCTGGGCCGCTGCACTTCCAGCTGCAGACCGAGGACGTCGACGCCGATGTCGCCGAGCTGCGGTCGGCCGGGGTTGAGGTGGCCGATCCCGAGCGGATGCCGTGGGGGCGCGCGACGTCGTTCCGGGACCCCGACGGGAACGGGATCGGCCTGCTGGAGCCCTCGCCGTTCGGGAACGTGCCGAACTAGTGCCGGTCAACGACGACGTGTTCGCCGCGCTGGCGAATCCGGCCCGCCGGGAGGTGCTGCGGCTGCTCCTCGACGGGCCGATGGCCGCCGGCGACATCGCGGAGCGGTTCGACATGCGGCGGCCGAGCCTGTCCGAGCATCTGCGCGTGCTGCGGGAGGCCGGCCTGGTCACCGAGCAGCGCCAAGGCCGTAACCGCGTCTACACGCTGGACGCGGAGCCACTGGAAGAGGTGGCCACCTGGCTCACCCCGTACGAGCGCTTCTGGCGCACGAAGCTGGCCAACCTGCGTGACCTGCTCGACCAGGAGGACCTGTGACCGACGACCCGACGGCCGTGCACGTCGACCAGTTCCTCGCCCATCCGGCGCGCAAGGTGTGGCGGGCGCTGACCGAACCGGACCTGCTGGAACGCTGGATCAGCATGCCCAACGACATCAAACCCGTGGTAGGACACCGGTTCGAGCTGCTCGCCGAGCCGGTGCCCGCGGCCGGGTTCGCCGGCGGCCCGGTTGCCTGCGAGGTCCTCGAGGTGGAGCCGGAACGGCTGCTGAGCATCGCCTGGGGTCCACAGTGGACGGTGACGTGGCGGCTGGTCCCGGAGGGCCGCGGGACCCGGCTGTTCCTCAGTCATGAGGGCTTCGACCCGGACGACGAGTTCCAGCGGATCTCGCGCCGGATCATGGGCGGCGGATGGCGTTCGCACGTCCCGCGCGCACTGGCCCGTGTGCTGGAAACCCTGCCCGACTGAGCGGGGCTACCATCAATGGTCGTGACGGAAGCCAAGCCTCTGCGCGCGGACGCGCGGCGCAACCGGGCCCGGGTCCTCGAGGCGGCGGAGAGTGTGTTCGCGGCTAAGGGCACGGGCGCGCCCACCGAGGAGGTCGCGCGCGCGGCCGGGGTCGGGATCGGCACCGTGTTCCGGCACTTCCCGACCAAGGAAGCGCTGCTCGAGGCCGTGCTCTTCGCACGGCTGCACCGGTTCGTCGACGAGGCCGAGGCCGTCGTCGCGCAGGACTCCGCCGACCCCGGCGAGGCCTTCTTCTCGTTCCTGACCAGCTGGATCGAGATGTCGAGCGCGAAGAACGCCTACTTCGAGGCGCTCACTGCGGCCGGGGTCACCGTGCCGCAGACCAGGTCGGTGATCGGCGTCCGGCTGATCGAGGCGCTCGGGGTGCTGCTGAGCCGGGCGCAGGACGCCGGCGCGGTCCGCAAGGACCTGGTGCCCAACGAGCTGATCACGGTGATCATCGGCGTCGCGAAGGCCGCCGAACACGCCGGCGGGGACGCGCGCCTGCGCGACCACGCGATCTCGATCCTGTTCGACGGCCTGCGCCCGCCGGGCTCAGGCGCGCGCGGCTGAGTCGACCGGCTCGAGCGTCGGCCGCTTCGGCTTCAAGGTGTCGCCCGACGACTCACCCTTGAACCGCCGCTGCAGCCACGGCAGGGCGTGTTCCTTGCCCCAGCGCAGGTTCTCGCTGCGCCGCTCACGCGGGCTCAGCTCCACCCGCGCGCCCAGTTCGGCCGGCTTGAGCGCGTGCGGCGCACCCAGGACGTCGAGCACCGCGATGGCGACGTCGGTGTGGCCGTCGGCGTTGAGGTGCAGCCGGTCGGCCGACCA
Source organism: uncultured Actinomycetota bacterium (assembly GCA_963762765.1). GTDB lineage: Bacteria > Actinomycetota > Actinomycetes > Mycobacteriales > Pseudonocardiaceae > Amycolatopsis. Next base: position 16,152 of record CAVXMR010000036.1, on the reverse strand, counting down.
GAGGCGGCGGTCGCGCAGCCGGCGCATCGCCCACATGTCCACCAGCAGCGCGCCGTGCCGCGCGGCGATCCCGCGGACGTGCTCGTTGTAGATGGCCACGCGGCCGCGGATCCGGCGGAACAGCGCGTCCTCGACGCCGTCGACTCCGGTGAACAACACCAGGTCGGCCCCGGTCGCGCGGATCCGGGCGACAGCGTCCTCGTACCCGATCATGAGCGCGTCGATGTCCACCTTCGGGCGCATCAGGTCGTTGCCGCCGGCGTACAGCGTGACGAGGTCGGGTCCCAGGTCGAGCGCGGGCTGGAGCTGCTCGGCGAGCACCTGGCCCAGCAGCTTGCCGCGGATGGCGAGGTTGGCGTAGCGGAAACCCGGGTCGCGGGTGGCCAGCTCGGCGGCGGTCCGGTCGGCCCAGCCGCGGACGCCGTTGGGGGCAGCGGGATCTTCGTCGCCGACACCCTCGGTGAACGAGTCCCCGAGGCTGACTAAGCGCTTGCTTAGTCTGACGAACCACGTGAAGGATCCCGCAAATGGTGAGCTCATACGCAAGATCATAGCTCCTACCGTGCGTAACGCCGCACCTGGTCGAGCGTGACGCAGCCGCCTTGGTCGTTAGTCCGGAGGCTCTTCGGACCCTCTGTTGGCGTACTTGGCGCGCATGGTGTCCACGAACGCGGTGCCGATCCGGCGGACCCGGCGTCGGCAAGGATCGACGCGTACGTGGTTTCGGCTGACGGGACCGCCGAGGGCATCCGCGGCCGGGTCGCCCGGCTGCTTCCGGACTACATGGTTCCCGCCACGATCACGCCGGTGGCCCAGCTCCCGCTGACGTCCCACGGGAAACTGGACACCGCCCGACTGCCGGAACCCCGCTACCGGCCGGCCCCAGTCACCCAGCGGGAGAGCGACCTCGTGAGCCGGCTGCGGCGGATCTGGAGCGAGGTGCTCGGCGTGGCCGTGGGGCCGGACGACGACTTCTTCGAGCTCGGCGGCAATTCGATGTACGCGGTCCGGATCAGTACCGCCATGACGGCAGCCGGGATGCCCCCGGTCGTCCTGGCGAATCTCTATCGAGCGCCGACCGTCCGTGCGGTCGCCGCCAACCTCCTCCGGCGAATGCGTTGATGTCGAGTTGCTGAGGAAGTACTGAAATAGGCTGTGGAGTTCCCGTGGAATTACCCGGCACCTTGAGAACCCGAGTCATCGTGGCGTGTCGAGCACTCGACGATCGCGGTCGGAAATATTAGATTTACCACGGCCACCACGATTGCTGGAATTCCGAGAATTGTTGCGACGCGCTCGTACTTTCGTTCACAGTCCCGCACCTGACCGGGTGAAGACACCGTCGAGGAATTCGACGTGGGAGACGAGCCGGCGGCTGGTCGTCCCCGCGGTGCCGGCGAGCCGGGATAGCGCGTTCGGAAGGTCGGTCGCGTCCAGCTCCAGCGCACGGAGCACCGCGTCTTCGCCGGGTGCGGCCGGACCACCGAGAACGCGATCGGCGTCGATCAGGATCGACACTTCCTTCCGCCGCACCGTCATGCCCTGGCCGAGGGTGCGGCGTTCCACGGACCGCACAGCCGAGGCGGCCGCGGTCAGGTCGTCGACGATCTGGACCGCGCGCGTGCGCCGGCGCAGCAGGGCCGCCGCGGCGAGACCGGCCTGGCTCGCGACGTTGTGACCGACGACGACGAACGCGTCCTTCCGGCCGAGGCCCGCGGCGACGGCAGCGGTGGCAAGGTGTTCCACCTGGGCCAAAGTCGGTCGTGGACCGGGAAGGTCGACCGGCAGCACCTGATAGCCGGCCAGCCGGTCCAGCGTGCACAGCTCATCGAGGTAGCGCCGCAGAGGGGTGATGTCCGCACGCTCGCCGGCGAGGACGACAACCGTTCGCGCCGGGCCGAGCCGGTCGGCGAGGCAGGTGTTGGCCGGATCGAACAGTCCGGAGACGGCCACCTCGACGTGCGCAACCGCCCGGACGGTGAGCGGCGATATCGGAGGCGGAGCCGGAGCTGAAGCAATGCTACTGGCAGGAGGCGTGACCAAGGCGTTTCTCCACAGGAAGGGGTGGCGCAGGTGATGCTCGCGCCCAATCTGGCGACACTTCGGTGCGTTCGATTGCGATTCGATTCGAATCGACGGAACTGGCAATCGAAGAGCCGGAACGGGTGGACGGTCGATCACGGCTTGTGCCACTCTTCATCGGCATCCAGCTTCCGAGCCGGCGTGTTCGGGGCCTTTCCGGGAAGCGAAGGTGACTGAATGCCGTACCAGCAACCACTGGTGCCGCCGGTGATTCACGTCGCGGATCCGGTCGATCTGCCGCTCCGGGCGTTCGGCGAAAACGGATTGTGCCAGGTAACCGCGGCGAGGGTGCTGCGGCGCCGCCGGGACGGATTCGAGCTGACGGTTTCGGCCTCGACCGGCGAGACCCTGTTCGCCGAAGTCGTGGCGGTCGGTGAGGGTGTCATCCGGGTGCGTTTGGCTCCCGGACGGGACACCCGCGGCCGGTCGGCGCCGGTCGCCACGCTGGTACGGCAGGGAACTTGTGACGAGGCCCGTATCGAAGAATTCGACGGCGGGCTCAGGCTGTCGGCAAGCGAAATGGTCGCGGAGATCGTGCTCGACCCGTGGCAGCTACGTTTCCTCGACTCGACGGGGCGGCTGCTGACCGAGCAGCACGTCGAAGTGACCAACCCGCTGACGCAGATCCCGTTGTTCGTGCGGCTGGCGTCGGTGATCCCGATGGCGGACGGCGGCCCTGCGGGCCCGACCTTCGTCCAGTGGGGAGATGGCGCGGCAAGCGCCCGGCTCCTGGACGAGCACGGGGAGACCACAGTGGAGGTCCATCGTCGCGACGGCACGGTGGTCGTCCGCTCCGACGGACCGGTCCGCGTCGATCGGCTCGCGTTTCCGCTCGTGGCGGGCACGGCCGCGCCCACGCACGTGGTCGTCGACGGCGAACGGTTCTCCGTCGCGGCCGGGACCGCGACCGCGGTCCGGGAGGCGCGGTGACCGCCGGCACCGCGGTGCGTCCGGGGACCGGCCGCATGCTCGTCGTCGTGAGCGGGGCATGGGGAGCCTTCTGGGGTACGTGGTCGGCCTTGCTGCCCGCCGTGGCCGAAACGGACAGCGCCACGCCCGCTATGCTGGGCGTCGTCCTCACGGCGGTGCCCCTCGGCGCCATCCCCGCCATGGCCCTGATCGGCAGGCTCGCCGTGGGCCACGAGTACCGGGCGTTGTTCTGCAGCGTTGCCGCGATGGCCGTCGCCGTCCTGGCGCTGGGTTCGGTGACCGGCTTGACCGCGCTCGCCATCACGCTGTTCGCGGTCGGGGCGACCAGTGGAGCGGTGGACGTCTGCCTCAACGCGGCGACCGCCCGGCACGAGCGGGAAACGTCGGCACCGCACTTCCAGATCGTGCACGCCGCGTTCCCCGTCGCCGTCATCGCCGCCGCCCCCATCACGGGCCTCGCCCGGCAGCTCGGCGCCGGAACGCATGTCGTCCTGGTGGCCTGTGCGGTCCTGCTCTTCCTGGCAGGGCTGCCGTTGCTGCGGACCGGCCGCCGTCCGGTGACGGCCGTCGGCGGCCATCCGGGGGCGAGCGGTGGGCGGCGACGGACGCTGTGGCTGCTGGGCGCCGGGCTCGGTGCGCTGGGCGGGTGTGTGCTGGTGGTGGAAAACGCGGTGGAACAGTGGTCGGTCCTGGTGCTGGAGGACCTGCGCGGGGCTGCGCCGGCCCTGGCGAGCACAGCGCCGGCGGTGTACATGGCGGCAATGACCGCGTCCCGTGTCGCTGTCCGCAAAATGCCGCGGCTGCGTCTTCGCCTGCTGATCGTGATCGCCGCGCTCGGCGGCGCCGCCGGGATCGTCGTCGGGTCGCTTGCCCCGTCCGTGCCGGTATCGCTGGCCGGATTCGCCATCGCCGGGCTGGCGTTCGGGCCGGTCGTGCCCGCGCTGCTGAGCCACGCGGGGACGCGCGACTCGACCGGGTACCTGGTTTCGATCGCGTCCGCGGTCTCCTACACCGCGTTTCTCGTGAGCCCGGTGTTCGTCGGGACGCTCACCCGGTGGGTGTCCTTGCCCGTCGCCATGGCCAGTCTGGCGATCATGGCGGTTCCCCTGCTGGTCGGCGCGTTCGCCCACGGCGATCGAGCTGAGAGCCCGATCGCCGCCGAGCGGACGGAGTCGATGCCCCGATGACCTTGCCGACCGGCAGCATGGTGCTGCGCAGGCATTTCGAGCACGACCGGCTGACCCGGGTGTGGGTGGGCCGGACCGTGAGCGACGACGAGCGCGGGCTCGCGCTGTGCTCGATGCGGGAGGCTCCGGACCATCTCCCACGTTCCCAGAGGACAACGCCGGTGCCAAACGATCGGTTCCATTCTTATTGAGGGGTAGGTCAAAGGTGGCGTGGTGAAGCGAGGGGGACCTGCCGACGGGCTCGTGAGCGTTGCGGGCGGTTCTAACCGCCCGCAACGCTCACGAGTCCTCGATGCCGCAGCACGCCACGTTTGCCTTACCGCTCAATAACTCCCCCATATAGCTGCCGATATGCGGCTTGGACGTGTCTCATGTCCCAGACGTTTCGTCGCGGTCGGAGTTGGCGGTCAGCGCCGAGATCCTCTGAAACGGGACCGGGCACGCTGGTTGCTGTCAGCGGTGGCGCCCTGCCCCGGCGTCTGCCACCTGCCCGCTCCGACACGGCACCCTGAGGACGTCAGTGGCGGCCCTCTCGCCCAGGACTGTTCAGGGCCTGTTTCTGAACCCCGAGGCGTGCAGGCTCGGTAGCCTGATATCCGGCGGGTTGAGGGTGAAGACCACCACACGTTCAGATCGATCACGCTGCCGGGCTTCACGGGCCCCTGGATGGCACTGCTGATGAGCGGTGCCACCGGCGTCACGTGAGCCTCAACGGTTTCCGTTCGGGGAACGGTCACGGTGACCGTTCCCCGAACGCTTACGCAATGATCGTTCTCACCGAGACTGACTGTTCCGTTGGTTCTCGAGGCCGGTCACCCGGCGTGATCCACGCTTCAGGACACGATCTGCCACTGTTGGCAGGCGTTGCCGAGCCAGCTCCAGAGGCGAACATTCGTGCCATCGGTGTCTCCGCAATTCGCCACGTCCGCGACCTTGCCACTGTGGGGGTTCTGGAGCCGTAGCCAACCGTTGTCGGTCGGGAGGAGCGCCCAGCGTTGGCAGGGGTTGTCCCACCAGGTGTACTGCTGGATGTCGGTCCCGTCGGCGGTGCCGCAGTTCGCGACGTCAAGGGGTTTGTCGCTGCCCTGGTTGACGATCCGGACGGTGCCGTCGGTGAGTGGTTCGATCCGCCAGCGCTGGTTGACTCCGCCGTGGCAGGTCCATTGCTGGACGTTGGCACTGTCGGTTGTCGACCAGTCGCTCACTTCGAGACACTTGCCGGTGGCCCGGTTGACCAGGGTGACGTCGTTCGGTGTGTAGATGAAGCCGATCTTGTCGATCTCGTCGCCGGCGCGGCCGTGGAAGCCGGCGATCTGCCAGCCGGCGGGCGCGGTGCGGGTGACGCAGTCCGAGGTGGTGCTGCCGCCGGCGAGGGTGCGCCCGAGGTTGGTGGTGAACTTGGCGTAGAAGATCCGCGTGTGACTCTTGTACTCGGCCTGGCAGAGATAGGCGCTGCTCACATATTCCGCGCTGCCGAGGGCGAGTGACGAGTACGCGCCGCCTGTCCCGCCGTGGGTCACCGTGGTGCCGTCGCTGAGTGTCACGCCCATCTGGTCGACACGTTCGCCGGTTCGCAGGGAAATCGCGGTGGCTTGGGCGCCCCACCTCACCCGGTCGATGTCGGTGAAGTAGTCGCCGTGTGGACCACCGTACTGGTCGCTGAGCCGGTAGGCCGGGTTGGTCGTCCAGCTGAACCGGGCGCTGATCGGGTCGTGGTCGGACAGCATCTTGCCGGTGCCGTCTTCCAGAAAGCCCGCGTGTTCGTTGGCGTAGGAGGACGCGTCGAGCGTAACGAACCGGCTGCTCCGGTACATGATCTTGTCGACGACTTCGCAGTCGTTGGTGGGGTTGGCCGAGTCGCAACCCAGCGTCGGGCTGCCGGCGGCCGGTGCCACGCCGCCGCGAATCAGCTTCACCCACGCGTCGGTCAGCCCGTTGTCCCCGACGAAGGAGCCGATGGTGTCCGCCGCCCGGGTGTAGCGGGTGTTGGTGTCACCCATCACGATGACCGCGTTGCCCGCGGAATGGCCCCGGATGAACCCGGTGAGCTGCGCCAGGTTCGACGCGCGCGAGGCCTCGTCGCCGTCGTTCGTCCCGGCGTTGGTATGCAGGTTGTACATGTCGACGTAGACGCCCTCGGCGAGGCGTACGCGCATGAAGGTGAACCCTTTGGGGGTCAGGCAGTCGCCGGAGTCATATTGGCAGGAGCTCCAGTGGACGCGCTCGAAGTCGTCTTCGTCGTAGGCGTAGCCGGACAGGGTGTTGAGCCCGCTGCCGATGCCGGCGCCGCCGCTGGTCGGGGTGCGGTGGGGGTGGTTGTCAGTCGAGTAGAGGGCGGCGTGGTAGTTGAAGTCCTCTTCCACGTGGACGATGTCGTAGGCCCCCAGGCGTTGCCCGATCGTCTTGGTCGCGGACTCGCGAGGGGTCGGTGCGCTGGAGATGCTTTCCGGTAGTCCCGCCACGTTGTAGGTCAGGACGTTGAACGTGCCCGAATCCACCGCCGACGCGGGTGCCGCCGGAAGAACTACGACGGCAGCCGCGGCGAGCGCCGCCGCCAGGGCAGCGGTCAGTGCACGTCTTCGCATGGTATGGCCTTTCTCAAGGATGTAAGCGCTTTCGATCCAGCTGGACAACCCGGTCGAAGCCCTGTAGGCCCCGTGCCGGGGGAGTAACGGGGGCCGTCGCCGTGTTCGGTCAGTTCTTCAGCGACGCGTAGCCGAGACGGTAGTTCTCGCTCCCAGTGTCGTCGTCAGCGTAGTGTTAACGCTAACATCCGACGGCGGAGAAGTGCTGGGCACAGTGCTTCCTTTCGCGTCATTGCGAGGCCGGGCCGCAGCCTGGACACCGTCGCTCCTGCTCCCCACGAGCGTGCCGCTCGCCTGGGGCAGGTGAAATCGTCCAGATAATGACTGCCTTCCGGGCGCCCGTCAAGGGATTGTCGCGACACGGCACCACGCAGAGTTCTCGCGGCAATCGCTGGTGCACGCAGGATTTGAGACGCGGGCTATGTCCACGGAGGACGACGGAGGTCCATTGTCATGCCGTTCGCCGCGTCGCCGAGAACCGCCGGAATCGGAACCGGCAGGGCCTCGTGAGTGGTAAGTCGGGTTCTAACCCTACTTACCACTCACGAGAACCCGACCCGAGCGCAACCAGAGCCGCCACGTTTCCCTACCCCTCAATATGTGTGGTTCCAGCGCTGGTTGGCGTCGCCGGTGCAGGGCCACACGATCACGGGTGTGCCGTTGGCTGTGCCGTTATGGTCGACGTCCAGGCAAAGCGCGGTCTGCGCGTTGCTGATCGTGCCGTCGCCGTTCAGGATCCACTGCTGGTTGGTGCCGCCGTTGCAGTACCACAATTGCACCTGCGTGCCGGCTGCGGCGTTGGGGGGCGTTTCCAGACACATGCCGAGAAGTTGCAGTGTGGTGTCGTTGCGGGTGAACAGTTGCTGGGCCCCAGTGCCGCAATCCCAGATCGCCGGCTGGGTGCCGGTTGCCGTCGCGCCCTTCGGGGAGTCAAGGCAGCGACCCGCCGACTCGCTGCGGAGCCGGAAAGGTGCCGGCGCCGGGGCCAAGCCGCCACCGGCGACTCGGAAGACGGCTGTGCCGTGTGCGGGAACGCTGGCCGAAATCGTACCGCTGGTGCCGGAAGTGGCTCCGGTCCAGAGATCGCGCAGCATGAAGGAGTTGCCGGTCTTACCGATCGCATTCGCTGTGGTCGCGATCGTGGCGGTGCTGGAGCCTTGGTTGAGCAGTGCGACGGCGACATCGCCGTTGGCGAGGCGCTTGGCGATCACCCGCCGGGTGCCGTCGTAGGACACCTGGGTGGCCTGTAGGCCGAGCGGGTCCTGGTCGAGGGCGATCAGGCCGGCGTTGCGCTCGATGGCGAGTGTGGCGGCCGAGGCGTTGCGGATGTCGTTTCCTGTGATCAGTGGTGCGGCCATCATCGCCCACAGCGCGAAATGGCTGCGCTGCTCGGTGTCGGTCATGCCGCCGTTGCCGACCTCCAGCATGTCCGGGTCGTTGAAGGCACCCGGGCGGGCGTAGGGAGCCAGCGGCACGTTGACGTCGACGATGTTCTGCACACCCATGAACGTGCTGCCGTCGCTGCCGGTGTTCCACCGGTTGGTGATGTCCTCGGTGGTCCGCCACATGTTGGCGACGTCGCTCCAGTTCCGCCATGGTCCGGTCTTGTCGTGCACGCTGTTGGAGTTGATGCTGTAGACGATCGGCCGACCGGTGGCCGCCAGTGCGTCACGCATCTTCGCGAACGCCGCCACCTGCTCGTCGATCGTGCCTTGCGGGGAGCACCAGTCGTACTTGAGGTAGTCGACTCCCCACGCGGCGAACTGCCGGGCATCCTGCTCCTCATGGCCCTTGCTGCCGGTGGCGCCGGGGAAGGAGTTGAAGTACTGCGCACAGGTCTTGTCTACCGGCACCTGGTAGATGCCGAACTTCAAGCCCTTGCTGTGGATGTAGTCGCCCAGCGCTTTCATCCCGCTCGGGAACCGGGTCGGATGTCCCTGGAGGTTGCCCTGGGCGTCGCGGCTGGGATCGAACCAGCAGTCGTCCACCACGACGTACTTGTAGCCCAGTGCGGCCATTCCGTTGGCGGCCAACGCGTCCACGGTCTGCCGGATCAACGTCTCGGAGATTTCGCAGCCGAACGTGTTCCAGGTGTTCCACCCCATCGGCGGTGTGCGGGCGACCGCGTTCTCCAGTGCCAGCGCGGGCTGCGGCCCGAACGTCGCGGCAGTCATTCCGGTCAAGAGCAGGCAGAGGGCCACCAGCCTTGCCGTGATCCGGCGCCCAGTGGCCCGGCTATCGCGATGTGTTAGCGTTAACATTCGACGCCGACCAGTGCCTGACACAGCGGTTTCCTTTCGCGCCATTGCGATACCAGGCATCGCCTGGGCACCGTCCCGCCCGCTTATCGTGAGCAGACCCGCTCACGCTGGGCGATGGAAATTGCTCCAGATAATGACTTCCTTCCCCGCGCTCGTCAAGATCTTGGCACGACGCACAGCGTCCCCACAGCAACTGCCGGCCCACTCGGCGAACCGAATGACTTCGACGGATCGATCCTGTGTGGTCTGTGAAGGTTGTTCCGCTAGAGGGTGTACGCGAGCCGCTCAGTTCCCGGTCCGGGCACGAGGGTCCGGCGTCGGGTTGGGGATGGTGTCGAGGAGCTCGGCGGCCATGGCCTGCGCGTCGCGGTTGAGGTCGGTGCTGACGACCCGGAAGAGGTCTTGGGCCGGTTCCGCGGGCCAGTCGGCGGGCAGGTGCCGGCGGGGGAGCCGGGGATGACCTTGGCCGCCCGCCGTGACGGCGGCTACGAGCTGCGCGCGACTGTCGAGGTGTACCTGCCCGGTGCGAGCACCGACTGGCTCTACGACGCCACCTTGACCTGCTAAAGTGAAACGTGTTCTAGTCTTGACCGGGGAGGGCGATGTCCGAGAGTGTGCGGGACGCGCCGGGCTCGTTCCCGATCGTCGACGGTGTGCCGCCCGGGCGGGCGCTGCTCGGCTCCCGAATCCGGGACCTGATCGAAGCCGCCGTGTGCGTGCGCGACGACGACGCCGACCTGGTCGCCGCGGCCCATCGGATCGAAGCCGTCACCGCGACCCTGCGCGCCGCCGGCCACGACGCACCGTTGTTGCTGGCCGCGCTCGAGGGCGGTGGCCACCTGAGCATCAACAACCCCGTCGAGGGGCCGGGCAACCCACTCGCTCCGCCACTGTCCTGGGTGCACATCGGACCGGAGTCCGTGCGGGCCGACCTCGTGCTCGGCGCGGCACACGAGGGACCTCCGGGGCGGGTGCACGGCGGCTGGGTCGCCGCCGTCCTGGACCACGTGCTGGGCCGCGCGACCGCCGCGGCCGGCTTCCCGGGGATGACGGCCTCGCTGACGATCGACTACCACCAGGGCACGCCGTATGCGGTACCCCTCATCGCCGAGGGCAGGCTCGTACGCCGGGACGGGCGCAAGCTCTACGCGACCGGCACACTCAGGGCGGGCGAGGTCGTCTGCGCGACGGCGACGGCGATCCTGGTTCACTTCAGCGCCGATCGGTTTCCGGGGCCCGGGTCCACAGTGGTCTAGGGCTAGCGTGGTGACCATGGTCGAAGTTCGCGTGGGTGTGGTGTTCCGTCCGCAGTCGCCGCCGGAGGAGCTGCGGGAGACCGTCATCGCGGCTGACAAAGCCGGCATCGACGAGCTGTGGCTGTGGGAGGACTGTTTCCTCGAAGGCGGGCTGACCACGTCCACGGCTGCGCTGGCATGGAGTGAGCGGCTGACTGTCGGGATCGGGCTGATGCCCGTGCCGCTGCGCAATCCCGCGGTCGTCGCCATGGAGATCGCCACGCTGGCGCGGCTGTTCCCCGGCCGGTTCGTCCCGGCCGTCGGGCACGGCGTGCTCGAGTGGATGGCGCAGGTCGGCGCGCGTGCCGCGTCGCCGATGACGTTGCTGCGGGAGTATGCCGACGCAGTCCGGCGGCTGCTGCACGGCGAAACCGTCAGCGTCGCGGGGCGGTATGTGCAGCTCGACGGGGTCGCGTTGGACTGGCCGCCGGAGCAGGTGCCGCCGCTCGTCGTCGGTGGACGGGGACCGAAAACCGTCGCGCTCGCGGGCCAAATCGGCGACGGCGTGCTCCTGGACTCCGGGCTCGTCACCCCGACGTACGTGGCGTCGGAAGCTGCCCGGGCGACTGAGGCGGCGAAGGCCGCGGGCCGGCCAGCGCCCCAGGTCGTCACCTTCGCGGAGATCGAACCGAACGTACCCGCCCTCGGTGACCGTGCCCGTGAGCTGATCGCCGAACTGGCCGACGCGGGCGCAACCTCGGTCGTCCTGCAGTGCACCTCGAACAATCCCGACCCTGGCCCGCTCATCGCGGCGCTGTCCCGATGATCATGCGGCGAAAATTGTCGGGGGTGGCGCCTATGGTGCGGTCATGAACGTCAGGACCGCACAGATGCCAACGATGGCCACCGAGGCGATGGACCTGCTCATCGAGGCGGTGGAGCAGACTCCGCCGGAGAACTGGGACCGGCCGTCCAACCTCGAAGGGTGGAGCGTGCGTGAACTGGTGGGTCACGCCACCGGCAGCGCGGCCAAGATCGTGACATTGCTCGAGGACGGGCAGCTCTGGGGTCGCTCCGAACCTTCCGACTGGACGTCCGAGGCTCCGGTTGCCACGCTTCGGGAACTGGCCGCCCGGCTGCGAGACGCCCTGCCCGGCGCCGACCTCGACGGGCTGCGGACGTCGCCGCAGGGCGAGGTCCCGCTGCACCGGGCGCTGAACTATCCCGTCTCGGATCTGGCCCTGCACAGCTGGGATATCCACCGTTCACAAGGTCGGCTGGCGGAGCTACCCGAGGAGCTGCTGGCGTTCTGCGGCGGGCTGGTGGAGTCGCTGCCCGAGGACATGCTGCGGCGGCCGGGTGCGTTCGGACCGGCCCAACCCGTGCCCGAGAACTCGACACCCACGGCCCGGCTGATGGCTCATCTCGGACGCTCGGTCGACGGCCAGTTACCACCCGGCAGGGCGTAGATGGGGGAGTGATTTCGGGCATTTCAAGTCGAGCCGGATGGCGATTTCCGCCGCGGCCTGCTCATGCTTCCGAGCAGCTTCGGGGTTGGTGAGCGTGCGCGCGAGTTCTTGGTGCGCCTGGGCTTCTTCGTGCAGGTGATCACCCTGGACCGCGAGGGTGAGCGCGTGTTCGAATTCCTGAATGGCCTCGGCGCTGCTTCCCAAACCCGCGAGCGTCCGGCCGAGTTCGATCCGGGCGTGTGCTTGGAGCCGGGCGTTGCCGTCGAGCATGGTCACGGCGGCGCGTTCTGATTCCACGGCGTCGCGAGGATGTCCGGACGAGCGTTGTGCTGTTCCGATGAGCACCAGGGTTTCGGCTTCGCCTTCCCTGTCACCGATGCGCTGTCGCACCTCGCGTGCCTGGCGGAGGTGGCCGAGCGCTTCTTCGCAAGCGTCGAGCGCGATCAGGCTTCGGGCCAGCGCCGTGAGGACGTGGTCGTTGGGGCTGAGCTGGCCCAGTTCCTCGCAGTCGGTGTAGGCCGTTCGCAGGTAGGCCAGCGCGGCGTCGTGCTCGCCGATCAAGCCGCGCACGACGCCGCGGGTCCAGCAGGTGATGATCTTGGCGTCGACACCGAGCGGGGACAGCCGCGGGAATTCGGCCAGCTCGTCGGCCGCCGCGTCCGCGTGCTCCGCCGCCTGCGCGTGGGCGCCGCGCTGCAGGTGCATCAAGCCGAGCAGCGCGAGCGTGTGGGCGTGGGACTCGGTGTTGTCCCGCTGTTTCGCCGACGCGGTCAGGAGGAGCAATACGGTAATCTATCCGAGGGGCGGCGGGCACAAGGCAATGCATTGCTTAACTTGTTCTATTCACAAAAGGTACCCATGCCATCCTAGTTTTGTAGTACTAACATCAGACAGTAAGGTTCTAAGGAGATCACTTGAGAACAGACCAGCGTTCTGTGTTCAACGGCTAGAATTCAAAATCTGACGCTGATTCCCAAGGTTTCTCTGAGATGTTTATGGCCGTTATTGATGATTGCTTCCAGAATTAATGCAGATCTTGGTTCAATATTTTCCTTGATTGAAATCTGAGTTTTTGGTAAGAGATCTCATGATGAGCTCTAGGTCCGATATTTAAGGCAAGTTCCTAACGACAGAATTTTTATGGGAAAGAGATCTTCTAAAGGCAGATTTTTGGCAAGTTTGAAAGAGTTGCCTCAGTATTTAAGGAAACAAGAGATGATATGTTTTGGTACTACTTTCCTGCCTTCTAATCATCCGAATTCTCCTCTCAGTTCTCCTCATGAGGCGAGGGATTCTCAGTCGGTGGTAGGGCTCCTCCGAAAAAGGGATGCCCAGTCCCTTGCCTTGAGGATAACAGAGGATGAGGAGGAAGAGCCCAAAGCTCAAGGAGGCAAAGAGGATTAGGAAGATGGAGATGGTCGAGGCTCTGGGATTCCTAAGTAGGGATGCAAATGGGTCGGGTGATGGATGGGTGGAGTACTTCCATCACCCGACCCGTCATTTTTTTTCCTCACCCGACCCGACCCGTCACCCGTTTAACTCTACACCCGTCACCCGTCCATCCATCACCCATGGGTGAAACGGGTGACCCGATTCACCCGCAAAACCTATTACTATTAGATTTTCACCTACGATTAACGTTATATAATATATTTTAAAGACGTTAAAATTAAGTTAAATACAAACCAAAACATAAACCATAATGCTTCACGAGTGGCAGGTAAAGTGAAAGATAGAAGGACGACGTGGAAATGAGAAGAAAGTAGGGAAAAATTAGAATATTTTTATTATATATTAACGGGTGATGGGTGGCGGGTGATGGGTGAAGATCGGGTGATGGGTCGGGTGAAACGGGTAAAAAATTTCACCCGTACCCGACCCGTCACCCGTTTCACCCGTCACCCGACCCACCCATCACCCGGTCATTTCGGGTTTTCACCCGTAATTTTTGGATCGGGTGAGTCGGGTGAGTCGGTCACCCGCGGGTAATTTTCCATCCCTACTCCCAAGGACAAAGAAGTCCATAATGAAGATCCCGTCTAAGAAGAAGAGGAGAAGGATGAGCAGACAAAAAGAAGAAGCCAAGGATGAGGAAACTGAGGAAAATCAAGAGTGATCTTCTCAGAACCCAGTTCTGTTGTCTACAGAACTTAGAATTCCTTAGGACTTTTCCCATATTATCCCCCAGCTACTATATAAACTTTTTGTTCTATTGCTCTATTATGTTTTTAAATGATTAATATATTATGATTTCTTGCTAAAGTCTTGCTATGTGCTTTCGAGTTTTATTACATGCCATTTCTCTAGAGTTCTGATTAATCACTGTTCTCTAGCTATTTGTCTTGTGATACTAATTCTATAGGGACTTTTCGATGATGTCAAAAGGGGGAAGTGAACTCTGGATATTTGAACATCTACGGTAAGAACTCTGTTCTATTAAGGGGGAAGATTTATAGTTCTCTAAATGAAATCTCGTGCTTGTGTTGAGGGGGAATATGCAATTCACTAATGATCTATCTACAAATCTTTTACATGTTCCTTGCCAATAAAATCTCTGTTCTTCATATGCCAGGTTCTTATGTTTGTCATCATCAAAAAGGGGGAAATTGTTAGGTTGTGAAACTTAGAGAACTATGTTCTGTTCGAGTTTCACACCTACGTTCTCCTCAGTTTTGATTATGACAAACATGTTATGTTCTAATGTTTCATTGAAGTATTATCTCAGGTATTAAGAACAGGAAAGATCTCTCTCAAAGTCCCTCATCTGAGATCAAAGGAACAAAGTCAGTAGAGAAACACAAAGCCAGCCGAGAACAAGAGAACTGTTCTGTTGAGCCCAGAATAACAGAACATCGTCTTCAAGTGCTGAACGAAGTGAAGCAGTTCTTTCGTCTTAACTCCTACATCATCATAAGATCACAAGGAGTTATTTCAAGGATTGTCTTTCCATCAACAAGTGAAGAACGATCGCGAAGATCAAGGGAACAGGTCCCTGCAATCAAGCGATCATGTTACACATTTGAAATCGGAGGATTTTATTGTGTATGTATTTTAGGAAGGTCTTAGGATTATATTTGAACGTTGATTTGTAATTATCCTAGCCAGATCCTTGTAATTGATTACGTTGTTTGATTTGAGTTATTTATGGAAATAATTCAAATCTGACAACGTAAATCATGGAGTTGATTTATACGATTTCTGGGTTGATTTCTTGAACGTATAAATACAACTCATCCTCCACCATTATTCCTTATCGATTTCTAAACAGAAAGAGAAGAGAAGGAAGAAGGAATCGTTCGTGTTCTGTGAAGAGAACAAGTGTAAGCCGTGTTCTGTTATTAGTTGTTTTACAAGTTTAGGAAGTCTTAGTGTGTCTAGACATAAGCTGTGTGTTCTCCTAAACTGTTGTAACTCTGAATTAATATAAACAGGCTTTGAAATCCTTTCTAGAAGAAAGGTAGTGGGTTTTCTCCTAGATAACTTGTTGGTTATCAAAGGTTCCCACTGTAAAGAACTGTGTTCCCTGTAGCTTGTTTTATTCCGCACTTCTAAGGAACAGGACTTCTTTAAGTTGTGTTTCTTAGATTTATTCTAACACATACGATCCTACAATTGGTATCAGAGCGCAGGCTCTAGATTTGTGTGTTAATCCTACAGGAAACTCAGGAAACTCTCAAGGATGTCTCAATCAAACGAATTCTCTCTCGGTATCTCCATCAACAAGCCACATCTAAGAAGATTTAAGAGTGATGTGAGAATTGTGAGATTAAAAGAAAAGAGAGTGTGAGGTGAAAACCCGAAAGAGCGCCTTAGCAAGAATTGGAGTGTAAAAGAATTGAGTGTTCTAGGATATTCTTTTTCTTTTTTCCATATTATGGCGTGGAGACATAAGTGTGCGGTGTATAGGAGTGTCTTGGGTAGGTTTTCACTTGGAGGAATAAGGTGTAGAACTATGAGTTCACTTTCTTTTCTTGAGCTTATATGAGGAGGATGGAGTGTTGCATGCTCTTGATGAGATTATGGAGCTTATTTGATGTTGTGATTTTGTCGAAGTGTGGGGGAGTGCCTCTCCCCAATTGATATCATTATAGGTGTTTTGGTGCACATCTGACGTTGGTATGGAGTAGTTTAGGTTAGATTTTCCTATAAGGCGAATGATGCATATTGTTGTGGTTGAACTATGCAGATTTTGTTAGGAATTGGTGGTTGATATGAGGAAATTGAGATTGTGACATTATTTAGTGGTGACTTAGGACATTATTATGGAGGAGTTGTGGGTGTGTGGTTAAGGCGTGATTTGGAGCATTACTATTGAAGTTACTTGGTACTTTATTGCATATTATTTTAGTGACTATTCATATTTTGTGAGTTTGAGAGTTATTTTGAGCTTATTAGACATATCA